>NZ_JBFBLP010000001.1:0-1124157 GCF_040686775.1 Streptomyces sp. NPDC079141
AAGCGAGATCAGACTGCCCACCAAGATCAGCATTCATGTCCACCGCGAACGTCGCCAACTCCCAGCTACGTGCTCACACAGAGAGTCGTCCAACAATCGAGCAGCGGTCCGGGATCAACGAGCACAACGACCGATTCAAAGCCCGCTATAACCCCTACCACCCCGAAGTGGCCTACCTCTTCGACCACCTGTACACGCAGGAATGGCTCGAGGTGGAGTTCATCTACCGGGGTCTACTCGAGGACGACTGGACGCAGGACTTGTGGGAGCGGGCCACCGCGGCGGTCGTGGACAACGGCGGCCGCAAGGACGATCAGCTGGCGATCGTCAAAGCGATGCGGGCGCTGCGCCGTTCACTGCGCCAAGGCCCGGGCAAGGCGCACAAGAGCGCCCCCAGGATTCCTTTCCAGGGGCTGGAGGTGGCCGCAGAGCCCGAGCCGGTGGTGGACCCGTATGCGGGGGTGTCCATCGACGTCGAGACGGTCACCGCCTATCCGTCCCTGCCCATCGCCGGCCGGGACATCGACCGGCCGTCGGCACCGGACGACGCAGACGCTCCGTGACGGACAACCGCCCACCGCCGGCGCCCATGGGGGGGCGCCGTGGCCCCCATCCCGTCCCTGAGGAGGACATCGTGGCAACCTCCGCCGCTGCACCCACCGCCGCACGCGCCGAGCGGGAACAACAGATCCTGGGCCATGCACGGGCCGCGCCGATGGCGCCGCGCTGGATCTTTACCCTGCAGGGCTGGAACACCTACGTACGCGAGATGATCAAGCGTCCTGAGCTCGCGGACTCGGCCCCGCTCGGCACCCCGGTCACCTCCGACGACCCCCGCCTGCGCTACCACGGGCACCTGCTGCTGGTCCCCAATCCCCCATTCGATGCGGCGCTGTTGAAGACGCACCGGCTGCTGCTGGCCAACCGCAACCGGCGCGAGGGATTGATGGACCGGGTGATCGACGGGCCGCCCGGCACCGGCAAGACCTTCCTGCTGCGGGCCATCGGCCGGGAGTTCCAGACCAAAATCGAGGAAGTGCACGACGACCGGATCCCCGTCGTGCACATCATGGCCCCGCAGGATGCGGACAACATCGTGAACTGGGTCTGGGTGATCGCCGAGTTCCTCGGCCTGGCCCCGGCGCCGCTGACCGAGGAGGAGATCCGTCAGCCCCGGCGCACCCCCGACCTCTCCCAGTCCGTGTGGCACGTCCTGGAGCGGCGCTGGACCCAACTGCTCCTCGTGGACGGCATGCAGCGGGTACACCCGGACCAACTCGTCGCGGTGCTGCCCTACTTCGACTCCCTGCGCGAGGAGCTCGGCATCACGACCATCTTCTGCGGCACCGGTGCCCGCGAGATCGTGCGGGCGGCCCGCGTGAAGGCGGACGGACTCAGCGAGGCACACGAGGGCCTGAGTCAGCGGGCACCGGTCATCACCGGCGAAGACGGCAAGCAGCACCGGGTACTCCCCCAGGCCGATCCCAGCCGGCTGCCGGTGACCTGGCTCGACCCCATTCCGCTGTACGACGGCGATCAGGAGACCTGGCCCAGCGTCGTGCGCGGCTTCGAAGAGGCTCTCTGCTTGCACCAGCTCTCGCCGCATGCTCTGGTCGGCGAGGCCAAGTACCTGCACCGCCGCACCGGCGGCTACCTCAGACTGCTGTCCCAGCTAATCTGCCAGGCAGCCATCACGGCCATAGAAGACGGCATCGAAGACATCACATTGGAGCTGCTGAAAGACATCGACGTTGGCGGCTGACCAACGGGCATGCAGGAGGGCTCGCCCGCTGCTCCCTGTGCTGCTGCTCGGCACAGTGACGGGCCGTGTCGGCATCGTCGTCGATGGCGGCGACCAGCAGCGCCCCTGTGCTTGGGTCGGGCCCGCGTCCCTTGCGACGATTCCTGTCCGGGTTCCCCGCTGACATCGCCCGCGATTTTCTTGCCCGACGGCTCCGGCCGCTGCCGCGACGCAGGTCTGGCTGCGGCCGTGCGACTGCGCGGGCAGGCCGCCATCGTGGGTGGCGGCGGCCGCGAGGGGAACGGCTCGGTGTCAGTGCCCGCCGTTAGGGTCGATGCTGTGATCAGGGAGTACTACCCGCGGGCATGGCAGCATCTGCGCGACGCGCAGCAGGCCAAGACGGCGATGGCGCAGCTGTGGAGCACGCTTCTCAGGGGCGGCCTCGTCGAGGAGAGCGTGGTGACGCATCCGGACGGGTCGGGGGTCATCGGAGCCTTGCTGGCCTGGCCATCGGGCAGGCAGGCGGAGCTGACCGAGCTGTTCCGCGGGTGTGTGCGGGAGCTGTGGGCGTGTCTGGACGCACTGGTGACGGAGTCGGTTGAGGCATTCAGCGCGCTGCAGCGGCTGCGCAGGCCGGAGTGCCCCCGGTTCTTCCCGGTCGCTGATTCTCTCGAGGGGTTCAGGGCATCCCTGGCCGAGTCGTGCATGGACGGCACCCTGCGCTCGCACGTGGCGATGGTGGAGGATTGCCAGCCCTTCCAGGACAGCGACGGCGACGAGGTCATCGACCGGATCCGCCGCGGGCTGGGCTATCTGCTGGAGTGGGAGGCGGCACTGGATACGGGGGCGGTGATGGGCGCCTGGGCGACTCCCGTCGAACCGCAGGTGCATGCCGCAGCGCCCTCGGTGGTCGAGAGCGTGGAGGTGGCGGAGCCCGGTGCGCTCGACGAACAGGGGCGTGTCCTGGCCCGTTACCAGCTGCGCTCCTACCAGAGCGGGTGCGCCGTGAATGCGCAGGCCGGTACCTGGGTCGATCTGTGTTTCACCGAGGGGTTCGTCCCGGCCGACGGTGAGGACACCTTCGACCAGCGGCTGTCGCTGGTGATCGAGGCGGTCACCCGGTTCGCCGTCTCGTTCGCGTGGCTGTCCAGTCAGGTGCCGGGCAGCCGACGTGTGCTGCCTGCCAACCACTCCGGGGCTACGGATGCCTGGATTGAGGCCGCGCGCTCGTCGAAGCACTGGTCCGCCGAGGAACTGGCCGCGGTGGCCTCCTCGGACATCGGCCTGGGGCGGGTCCAGGACGCCGACACGCTCACGCTGATGGTGAGCACGCCTGATGGGGTGTATGAGCGGGTCGTCCCGCACGCGACCCCCCTGCGCCACCACGATCGGCGGGGCACGGCTGCGGAGACCGCTGTCAAGGACGCGGCCGCTACCTGGGGCCTGCCCGATTTCGTGCTGGCCCCCAGCGTGGAGCGCAAAGGACGCGGTGTGCGGGAGATCAGCGACGGTCTGCTGGTGGTCGGCGAGCGCGGTGTGGTTTTGCAGATCAAGGCCCGCGAAGGTGAGCCGGCCTCCGTGGAACGCGAGACGTCCTGGATCCTCAAACAGCTGACCGCGGCGGGCAAACAGATCCACGGCACGGTACGCCGCCTGAAATCGCAGAGCGTGCAGATGGTCAATGGACGGGGCCATAGCATCCGTATCGACAGTCCGGCCATCGACTGGGTCGGCGTCATCATCATCGAGCACCCTGATCCCCCGCAGGAGCTGGCTCTTCCCGCCCAGGAGGGGAGCACACCGGTGATCGCCCTGCTGCGGCGCGACTGGGAGTTCCTGTTCAACCAGCTGCGCTCGACCCACGCAGTCGTCGGATACCTGCACCGGGTCGGTGCCTCGGCGCCCGTGCTGGGCGGGGAGCCCGAGCGCTATTACGAGCTGGCAGCCGCGGACGCCGAGGCGGTACCAGGAGAGGGGGCCCGGTCCTGGATGCGGCGCGGCGGACAGCTGAGCAGTGTCCCGCTGCTGCCCGCCGCGCCGGCTGGCAGCGATGACGACGAGGCCCACACGATGGTCCGCATCATGCTTGAGGACGTGGCCACCAGCCCGACCGGACCCGCCGAGAAGGAGGCCTGGCAGCAGGTGCTGGCCTCTCTCGACAGCCTGCTCGTTGGCTATCGCACAGACCTGGGCCGTTTCCTTCTCGACGCGCTCTCCACGGTGACCAAGGCCGAAAGCGGCACCACGGCGTGGCGGATGCGCACCTTCCTCGCCGGACCCGACCAGGACCAGCTCGGCTTCGCCGTCTGCTCCGCCCTGACCGAGCACACCCGCGCCGCCTTCTCCGCGTGGCTCCAACTGCGCCACCACGAACGCGGCGCACACGCGGACCTTGCCGACCTCACGTCCGTGGGCGTGCTGCTCACTCCGCGCAGCGACGGCTACCGGGAGTGGGACACCACGGTGACGGCCGTCAGCGGCGACCCGGCACTCACCAAAGAAGAACTTCGCACCTTTCAGAACCTGTTCAACACGCCAGACAGCGCAGCCGGACGTTCCGCCGGCGGGACGTCTTGAGCGGCGGTAAGACAACGGCAGGCCGGGAGGGTGGCAGGCGGCGGATGGACCCCCACACTGACGAGCCGGGAACCGTGCCCGGCGGGCCATGGACCGTCGTACGCGGGGAGAATGTGACCTGTGATCCAACACCTGGTGCAGCAGCCTCTCCCCCGGGCCGAAGGGCTCCAGCATGATCAGTGGCGGGCGGTCGAGGACGCCTACGGCCGTCTTGCCGCTGCTGTCGCCGCAGATGACCGTCCGCTGATCGTCGGCTCGGCCAAAGAGCTCGTCGAGTGCGTTGCCCGGGTCACGCTCGTGGCCCACGGTCGTGTGGTGCCCGACGGCGACGGGTACACGAAGTTGCTCGCGTCGGCGCATCAGGTCATCGAGCATGTGATCGGGTCGAATATGCCCGGCAACCATCCTGTGCGCCAGATTCCCGAATCCGCGAAGAAGATGGCTGTTCAGCTGCGGGAGCTACGCAATCACTATGGGACCGGGCACGGCCGTGCCACCGTCCACGACATCACGGACGAGGTCGTCGAGGCCTCCGTCCACGCCGCGCTGGTGTGGGTGCGCTGGGCCCTGGCCCGGCTCAAGACCGTGCTCCTGGGTGCCGTGGGACCACTGCTGGATGACCTTCAAAGCGGCCTCTTCTCCCAAGGTGACCTTGCCGCTCGGCTGGAGGCGGCCAATATCCCCCGCCTCGTCGAGGCCGAGCAGTACCGTCTGGGTGTTGCCGTGGGCCAGCGCACGGCCAGAAAAACCTTCAACGTCCGCCTCGAAGGGATCCGGGCCTGCGCGGATGACCCGCAGCGGTGGCCGGACGCCTATCGGGAGGGCGTGGTACAGGGGCTGTTCGTCAACGAAGACGGTCAGGCATACGCCTACGCTGCCGCCAGCGCGGACTGCGCAGCAGAACTGCTGCAGCACCACTCCGATCCTGCCGCGGTGCTCACCAGGCTCAGCATCCTGCTGGAAACAGCCTCGTGGTCACTGCGTTTCCAGCAGGACCACAGCGAGATCATCACCTCCATGAAGGACATGCTGAGAAAGATGCCCGAGGCGGCAAGGCCGGTCTGGAGCACGATCATCGAGGAACTCGAGGCCCGCACCCCCGACGGAAACCGATGACAGGCACGCCGTGATGAACCAAAGCAGCTTGGAACCGGCAGGTCACGCAAAAGGGAGACGCTACATCCTGCGCGCGAGGTTCATGCGGTGGACCACCGCGTGTGAGTCGAGCCGTGGGGATGAGTAGAGGCGTCGGCCTAAGGCAGGCATTGGCGAACCTCACCGCGGTGCAGCTTGTGGACGCCGCACGCACTGCGGTCGCCTTCGGCTGTTCGGTGATCGGCCGGGCTGGCGCTGTGGTCAGTGGTGTTCGTGCAGCCGGGTGAGGAACTGTCGGACGACGGCGTCGACTTCGCAGTCGGCGCTGAATCCCCTGAGCTGGATGCGTTCGATGTGGGCGATTCCGCTGTTGCGCCAGGATCTGTCAAGGGCGGCATCCGCGGCGAAGTGCTCGTGGTGATGGGGTTCGTCGACCACGATGGCACCCACCCGGCCGGAGGCGGTGACGAGGAAGTCCGGGGCCAAGGTGCTGCCGCTGCCGACGCGGGCTCTCGGCAGCGGGAAGATGGCGATGGTGGAATCCTGCGGCATCTGTGCCTGCGCCCGCTTCAACGCCTCGTAGACGAGCATTTGCTCCCGGGAGCCGCAGGCGAAACCGCCCCTGCTGGGGGTCGCGGGTGCCTCCTCGGCACGAGACCGGGAGTATTGGCTAGGGGGTGTTTCGTTGATCAGCTTCTCTTGGAGGCTCTGCCGCCAGTCGTCGCCGGTCTCGGGGAGGGCCGGGATGGCGCTGACGTTGTCGACCAGCAGGTCATGACGTGCCGCCACGTGGACGAACAGGGGCCGGATGGCGGCGAGGACCTCCTGGGTGAAGCGGGCAACGAGGTAGAGCGGCACAATGAGGGCTACGTCATCGCCTTCCTCAGATCGGTCGCCGGGGAGATGCTCGATGTCTTCCACGTCCGTCAGCAAGGCGGCGGCCTGGCTGTTTCCGTCCTCGTGCAGCAGTAACGCTGTCTGGGCCAGGACGAGATGCAAGATGGCCGTCAGGGTCTCGTCGGGCTCCGGCGACGTGTCGGTGGCCGGGACCGCACCGGGCACATTCACCTGCGTGGGACCTTTAGGGCTGGGGAGGTCGGGGGGAGACGGGATCCTGCCTTGCACCAGCAGCTCTACGGCGGGCGAAGGATTTCGAAGCTCTGCGAGCGCCTCCTCGAGCACGCGGCGACAATCCGAGTTGATCAAGGTTTCGTACGCGCCCGGGCTGAACATGTTGAGCGTCAGCGTGATGCCGTCGTAGAAGAGCACGCTCGCGTTCTGGCTCAGCAGGATCCAGGCGAACCGCATACGCTCTTCAACGACTTGCAGGAGCTGCGGCCACAGCTCCTGCGTGTCGGCCGTCCCATCCGCCATGGCACCCTCCCTGTGTGCTGCCACCAGCAGCGTAGGAAGAGACGCTGACCGCCAGAGGCGGATCGCCGCTGTCTTTACGCGTACGCATGAACTCCGTCCGCACGGAGGGTCCTTGGACTTGCCGATCCAGACCTCGCCGCATCCGTACAACTTCGACCGGGTGCCCGTCGGATCAACTCGTCCGTCCCCGGTTAGAGATGCGACAGTGCGCCGCACTGAGTGGCCGTCGTGTTCGCGGAGCGTCATGGACGAACAGCAGGCGCTCTCCGACAGCGCGTGCACACAACACCCGGTCGACGGATCTTGGTTTCCAGCGTTGCGAGCGTCCGTACCGCACCGGATGTAGCCGTATAGGGCAGACAGGCGGCACTCACCCACGGCCGTCGCTCTGTGTCGCGTGCCGTTCTAGAGAATCCTGCACCCGACCGTGGGCTCCGCGAGAGGATGCACTCGGTCGATGGGCGGTACACAGTGGGCCACCGGGGACGCGTGGTTCCCGGACCGGCGGAACCACGGCATGTCTGTGAGATTGGGTTGGATGGCGGTGGACGCTGTGGGAATGGGATGAGCGGGGGATATGGCAACGTGGTTTGAGCGTATGGCAGCGATTCCCGGTGTGCGGTTCACCGGGAGCCCTGGTGTCGTCCGCGAAGCACTGGCAGAGGCACGTGTCCGTCCCAAGGTGTCGTACGGCTCGCCGATGTGGCCGACGACTGAGGGCAGTACCTCGGCAACGCCAGCCAGCCGGCACGTGCCGGTGGAGGCGAGCGGAGAGGACTTGGTCAGCCGGGTCTGGGAGGCGCTGGAGCTTCCCGGTGAAGCGATGGACTACCACTTCGTCCTGCAGGGTGCGGTGGACCGTTTGTGGAGCGGTAAACGCTCCTACCCTGACGGGCTTGAGTTGCTTGAGGTGTTTGCGCTCTTGGACTTGGAGTTGATGGAGGCTGCCCCGCAGGCGGTCTCTTTCGACACCGACTCCGTCCCGGCGTCGTTCGTGCATGTGGCGTCCGTTCCCCGGCTGGTGATGCTGCTGGAGCGCGAGGGCGCCTTCGGTGAAGCCCTCGGCCTGGCGCGGCGGCTGACCCGTTTCGACCAGGGCGAGGATGCAGTAGCCCGCCTTTCGGAGAAGATCGGTGCGCTGGCTGCCGAGGCGGCGGTCGGCGGGGCAGCATGAGTGCCGGGCTGGAGCAGCTGATCCCCTCGGCCTCCTACCTGGAGGAGGCCTTCCTGCGCTGGGTGCTCACTCCGGCCGTGCGGCGCGGCATCGTGGCGCATGTGCACAGCCAGCATCCTGTGTCGGTCAACGAGCGCACCTACCGGCTGGACTATCTGATCGCTGGGGCGTCGCTGCAGCTGGCCGTGGAGTTGGACGGGTTCACCTTCCACAGTGACCGTGCCGCCTTCACCTACGACCGGCTGCGGCAGAACGATCTGGCGTCCACGGGGCTGACGGTGCTGCGGTTTTCCTATGACGCCGTGCGTCTGGACACCGCCCGCTGCGTCGCGCAGTTGCAGGCGATGCTGCGCCAGGATCCGGTGCTCCTTCCACTGGTCATCGCCGCCCCGCGCATCGAGGTCCCGGAGATGGCGGGCGATCCGCTGCGGGCGGCCGATCCGCCCCGGGGCATCCGGTCACCAGGCGATGAGGCCTACTTCGCCGGTGTGCGCGCTCAGGTGGCCCGGGAGCCGTTGCGTACCTGCCAGGACGAGGCCCTGGCCGCGCTGGCCAACTACTACGCTTCCGGCGGCCGGCATGCGGCCACGGTGATGGCGGTCGGGGCCGGCAAGACCGCGCTGGGGGTGGCGGCCGCGTTGTCGTTCACCAGGCGGCGGGCGCTGGTGGTGACGCCGGGCTCGGTCATCCGCGGCACCTTCGCCAAGGCACTCGACCCTGGGGTGCCTGGCAACGTCTTGTACGGGCTGGCGAGCGGGCCCCTGCTGCCGGGTGCCCGGCCGCCGGACACTCTGGTGCTGGATGCGGAGGACGGGCAGATCAGCGGGGTGAGCCGGCAGCAGTTGCTGGCTGCGGATGTGCTGGTCACCAATTTCCATGCGCTGGGAACTGGCGACAAGGGCGGGGACCTGCTGGCCAAGTTGGAGCCAGGCGATGTCGACTTCATCGTGGTCGATGAGGCCCATATCGCGGCCAGTGCTTCCTACCAGCGGCTGTTCGCTCACTTCCGGGATGCGCGCACGCTGTTGATGTCGGCGTGCTTCCAGCGTTTGGACGGCAAGCCGATCGACGCCGATGTCGTCTACCGCTACCGGCTGGTGGACTCCGTCGCGGACGGCTCGGCGAAGAACCTGCGCGTGCACCGGTTCGCCCCAGATGCGGCGACGACGGTGTACGAGGCGGTGTGGCCGGACGGGCGACGTGAGCAGATCACCGGCCGTGATGCGCTGTTGGCCGCGTTGGGCAACGAGCGGAGGATGGCCCGCATCACCGCGCAGTCCGATGCCTCGATCCGGCAGGTGATGACGGTGACGCGGGCTTGTCTGGACGCCCAGGCCAAGCTGCTGGCCCCGGTCAAACCCCGGGCATTGTTCGCGGCGATGGGTGAGGCCCACGCTCAGCAGATCGCCCGGATCGCCGAAGAGTACGGCATTCCCTGCGCCACGCTGCACCACAGCATGTCGGCGTCGTCGATCAAAACCACCCGGCGGCGCTTCGAGTCGGACTCGGGTGATCTGCAGGGCATCGTGCAGCTGCGGATGCTTGGCCAGGGCTACGACTTCCCGCCCATCACCGTCGTCGTGCCGGTGCGCCCCTATGGCAGCTTCGGCGAGTTCTACCAGTTCATCGGTCGTGGCGTGCGGGTGTTGCGCCACCCTGGTCTGGCAGCCGATCAGCAGTATCTGGATGTGGTCTGCCATGCCGAACTCGGCCTCGAGGACCATCTGGAGGCCATGTGCGAGGACAACGACATGGATCCCGCGCTGCTGCTCGACGTTCCCTTGATCGACACCTCCACACTGGAGGCGGACTTCGCGGACGGTCACGGCCTCGGGGAAGGGGACTCCGATAGTGCGTTCCCGGGCGGAGTTGACGCGTTCGTGCTGTACGAGCAGGGGCGTGTCGAGCAGCGGGTGGTGCATGACGTGGACCGGGTGGAGGCCCGGCGGTCGGAGCGGGAGATGCAGCTGATGGCGCAGCGCTACGCCGTCTACGCGCAGAACACCGCGACTCCGATGCCGTTTGAGCAGTTCGTCGACTACATGCGGAGGCTGACCGGTGGCCAGTGACCAGCCGCGCTGGTGGCACCCTGCTCTCAATGCGTCCCCCGAAGAGGCACTTGGCCTGGAGGCAGCTGCCGGGCAGCAGCAAAGGTTCGCCCAGCTCGACACGCTCGCCGCCCGGCTGCTGACTGCAGCGCTCAACGGCCAGCCCACGGTCTCGGTGGTCCGCGGCGCCGGGCCGCAGGCCGCGGACAGCGTCGAGGTGTTGGGGCTCAGCGCCCGGGAAAAGGCGTGGTGTGCTGAGACCTTCGGGGTCCCGGAGCAGCAGCGTCGCGGTGCCTGGTATCTGCCGCAGAAGCTGTCGCTGAAAGCCGGGGCGGTGAACCTGCCCCACCTGGTGCGCGAACGCCCTGCCCATGCCCTGACGTTGGCCGCGGACGACTCGGCCGGCGTGAGCCTGGTAGACGGCGCGGCCGACGCAGTGCTGCTGTGGTCCGTGCTGGTCCCGTTGTTCGAGACACTGATCGAACCGATCCGAGTGAGGGCAGCCGGGCCGACGAAAACGATCGACGACCAGCGGCAGCTGTGGTCCGGCATCGAGGAACGCTACCGGCTACTGGGCATCGCCAGCGATGCGCTGGAGGCCTTCCGCTTCGGCGGCGGATGGCACCGGCTGGACCGGCACGGCCAGCACCACGCCCGCCTGCACCTCCTGGACGCTGTGGCGGCCGTTGATCCGCTGCAGCTCGTCACCCGTCATCGCATCCAGCAACTGCAGGCGCTGATGGCCGGCTTCGCCAAGAAATCCAAGACCGGCACCGCCCTCGCCCGCCGGGTGGTGACGCGCGCGCTGCAGCCAGTTGTCTCCGGCTACTTCGCTGGCGACTGGCTGGCCGCGCTGGACTACCTGCAGGCGCCGCCGCACCCGGCCGAGGAGGTCATCACCGCGCTGCCCGAGCCGCGCCTGTACGTGGGAATGTCCGCCCAGGCGGCCGACATGGCAGCCGAGGCCGGCATTGCAGAGGACGAGATCCACGCGATGCTCGCGGCCTTCCTCGGCGGCCCGACCTCCCTCTCCCCCGTTGAAGAACGCGTGGCAGCCCTGCGCGAGTGGTGGACGGCCTTCGACCAGACACACGCTGTCCAACGCCCCGGCATGCGGCCGCTGTGGGGGCTCGTCGACGACAACATCATGGCCTTTTCCTGGCAGGACGAACACGGCTTCACCCAGCAGCTGTACCGGCAGGTGCTGCCCGCTTCCGTCAACGAGCAGGTGGACCGGCTATGGCAGTCGGTGACGCTGCAGCGTCACGCCAAGAGCCTCGTCAGCAACCCCCGCCCCCACCAGCTGATGGCCGAAACCCTCGGCCCCGCCCTGGAGTTCTGGCACGGTGTCGCGCTGACCGCCTGGTTCGTGTGCGAAGGCCCCTACTCCCGCGCTCCCCTGTCCGGTGTGGCCGACTACTACAGCCGCCCCCTCACCGCGCTGCGTGCCGCCGACTGCCCCATCCCCCCGGAGCTGTTCGAGGAACTGCGCACCGCCGAGCAGCACTTGGGCCCGGAAGAGGCGATCATCACGGAGTGCACCGAGCTCCCGGTGGACACCGCCGGCCACTCCTTCACCCTGACCATGAGCCACAGCAGCGGCAGCCGCCGCGAAGGCTTCGAGCGGGTCCGAGACATCGTCACCCGCCATCGCCGTGCCTGGGCCGAGCAGTACCTCGACACCTACCTGCAGCAGCGCTGGCGCACCGCCCTGGAAGACGTCGCCCGCGCCCACCACCAGTTCGTGGCCGCGAAGGGCCGTCCGCCCACCCTGATCCAGTTCGCCCAGTTCGCCACCGTCGCGGCCAACCAGTGGACCGGCGGCGACCTCAGCGCCCTGTACACCGCGATCGGAGAGCCCGCGCCCGCGCAGCAGGAGCGCTCGGCCCGTCTCCTGCCGGGCGACGGCTATGACTTCGCCCGGCGCGTCTTCGCCGCGCTCGGCGGCACCACCGTCGACAACGACCTGCGCATGAACCAGCCCGAAGAAGCCCAACGGCAATGGCAACTCAGCCGTCTAGCCGTCGAGAGCCTGCGCTATGTGCAGCTCTGGGAAGCCCTCGGACAGGCCCCCACACCCAAACAGTTCGGCTCCGCACGGCTTGCCTGGCCCTGGTCTGGAGAAGAAGCCGAAGGCTGGCCCGTCTTCCAGAAGACCCTGGCCGCGCTAACCATCACCAGCCCACCCTCGGAGCTACCTGACGCGGAAGCAGCCGAGAGCCGCCCTGGTACCCCGCAGAGTGCAGGGAAGGCGCTGAGCAAGGGGGCCAACGCCCATCTGGAGGCCGAATCAGTCACGGTGCGTCTCATCACCACCGGTGCACCCGTCGATGTCTCCGCCGTACTCCTCACCAGCCACGGCAAGGTACGCGGTGACCACGATCTCGTCTTCTACAACCACCCCCACCAAGACGGAGTCCACAGCAGTACGGCCGCCATCACCGCGGAACTGCCTCATCTCCCTGCTGAGATCCACAGCGTGGCCGTCATCGCCAGCATCGACCTCGAAGCACAGCCCACGGCCGTCTTCGACCAGCACTCCACATGGCGCGCGGAGGCCACCCAGCCCTCGGGTACCAGCTTGTCCTTCGAGCCGGCACCCTTCACTTCGGGCGAGACCGTCTCCATCGTCATGGAGATCTATCGGCACGCAGCGGGCTGGAAGGTGCGTGCTGTCGGTCAGGGCTACGACACCGGCCTGGCAGGCATGGCCACGGACTTCGGCATCAACGTCGAGGGATGACGATGCCAAATGGGGCGAGACGCCCGGCCGGGGATCATCACGGCTGGGCGCGGCCCTTACACGACGGGGCCCACTGGTCAGCGCGTGCAGGTCCCGCCGCAGCGGGACCATCGGATTCGGCTTCCCAACGCTCCTGCACAGTCGGGCTTTTACGCAGGCCCGCCGGGAACGCGAAGGCCGATCTCAGGTATGTGCGCGCCGGCCTGAACCTGCCGGATGACGACACGGTCCTCCCTGGCGCAGCGGGCCCCGCAGGTTCGTGACGTCCTGGCCCGCGAGAGCAACGTCGCGGGAGCCCCCTCAATGACATAAAGGTTCTCAACAACCTCAGGGAATCTCAGACACATCCAGGTAGTGCAGCTCAAGCCCTTTCAAGCTTCAGGCCATAGATGGACATGCAGTCACATGCGCAGGTCATGAGCCAGACATGCCGAGATCAAGATCAATCTCATGCACGGACAGGGAACCGAGCCAACAGAGCGGCAGCCAATCTCACGCCCCTGAGAAGAAACGAGAACCCACACTGCGGGCTCAGCCGCACGCCCCACCGCACCAGACACATCCGCACTCATCTTGATCGCAACCTCACTCACACACACGGAACATCCCGTGGCGCGCCCGTGCAGAGCGGCGCGGGGCCGGGCGGCGGGTGTCGATACCTGACTTGACTCACACAAGTCGGAAGCCCCTTCGCCGTTCACATGGCTCTGTTCATATGTGTTTATCGGGTGGGCCGATTCGCGATCAGCCCTTCAGACATTCAGACATGACGCCGTTCACGGTCGGTAGACCGTGCCCGGCCGGGGTGTGGCGGGGGCCATGAGTTCGGAGACGGTGACGAAGGTGTAACCGCGTTTCCGAAGCTCGGGGATGATGTCCACGACGGCGGGGATGGTCCCCGCATAGCGTTCGTGGAGCAGGATGATGCCGTCGCGTTCCGTCTGGTCCAGGACTCGTTTCTTGATCAGTTCGGTGTCGGTGGTCTGGTAGTCCTTCGCGGTGACACTCCACAGGATCTGGGCGAGCCGAAGGCCCTTCATGACCTTGGAGACGTCGTCGTCGGTCCTCCCCTGCGGCGGCCGCATCAAAGTGGGCGCTTTTCCGGTCGCCCTTTTTATGTCCTGCTGGACCGGTTCTATTTCCGCGGTTATCTGCTTGGGCGTGAGCGCGGCCAGGTCCTTGTGCGACCAGGTGTGATTTCCTATTTCGTGCCCTTCCTTTGCCATGCGAGTGACGGTGGCGGGGTAGGTGTCCGTATGCCCCTTTCCCTGAAGGAAGAACGTGGCCTTCACCTTCTCCTTTTCCAGAAGGTCGAGGAGTTTCGGGGTGGGTTTGCTGGGGCCGCCGTCGAAAGTGAGCGCGACGCAGCGGTCCTTACGGCAATCCACGAGGCTGGAGACGGATTTGTCAGCGCCCGCTTCGCGACGGGCGTCCGCCGGGGAGACGACCCCGGTGAGAGTGCTGCACGAGGCCAGGACGGTGACGGCCAGCCCGGCCGTCAGCGCGATGGCAGGCCTGGGCAGTCGGATGCGGCGGGTCACGTTCACCGCTCACCGGTCTCGTCCCGACCGGCGTCGCGCCGGGAGTGCAGGATCAGGTGCACGATGACGGCGAGGACTGCGAAGCCGACGAGGAGCAGGACGAGCTGGGTGATCGCCGGGCTGTAGAAGGAGCCGCCGAAGAGCACCCCGGACAGGATCTGGGGCGCGCGCTGGGCCAGCGGTAGACCACCTGCCACGGCAAAGACGGCGACCAGAGCGGCCAGTACGGTCAGGGCGGGGCGCAGGGGCATTCGGCTGCGGTTCGTCATTCGCGTTTCCTTACGTGAGTCGATGACGTCGACAGGAATCACGCTAGGAACGCGGGAGTTTCTTTATCTTCGGCGGAAGGTAGGCTCTGCGGACGCATTCCAAAGAAGGAGTGGGGCCGCGCATTCATACTTTGGTCTATCTCTGCGCACGACGGTCCAGCCGGCGATTCTGTGCCCCGTACACTTGTGCGCTGTGCAAGCCGGAAGAAGTGAGGTCGCCCGTCGACGTGTGACGGACGCCCTGGTGATGTGTGCGAGCGTGGCCCTGGCGGTGACGGTGGACATCGCCGCGTCGCGCGGTCTGCTGGTATACCCCCGCCTGTCCTCCCTGCCCACACTCACCTTGCCGACCGAGTTGCTTCCCCTCCCCGTCGCGGTCCCCGTCTTCTACGGGCTGGTGCCGGTGGCCGGCAGCGCCCTGCTCCTGTGGCGCAGACGCGCGCCCGTGCCGGTGGCGGTGGTCCTACTGATCGCGGCCACTGTCGGTCCACTGATCCCCGCGGCGCTGATCTCCCTGTTCACCGTGGCGGCGACCCGCCCGGAGCGCACTACATGGACACTTGCGGGCCTCGGGCTGGCGCCCCTGCCGCTCTACCTGGTGGCCCAGCCGTCCCTGACCGTGCATGCGCTGACCACCGCCGTCACCGGTGCCGTCCTGGTCGCTGCCTCGGTGGGATGGGGGTTCTTCGTACGCGGTATGCGCCACGCCGCCGAACAGGCACACATCACGGCAGCGTGGCGCACCGAGCAGGTGAGGCAACGCGAACGGGAAGCGCTGGCCCGCGAGATGCACGACGTCCTGGCCCATCGGCTGTCCCTGCTCAGCGTGCACGCCGGGGCCCTTGAGGTGAACCAGAACGCCACCCGCGCACAGATTGCCGAAGCAGCGGGCGTCATCCGATCCAGCGCCCACCAGGCCATGGAGGACCTCCAGCAGGTCCTGGGTGTCCTGCGTACCCCGCTGCAACCCGACGGGGGAGCCAAACCCGAGCCTCCCCAGCCCACCCTGGCAGAGCTGCCGCTCCTGATAGAGCAGTCCCGAAAGACTGGTATGCACATCACCCTCGACACCCCGGCCGATCTGCAGACGGTTCCCGGTACAAGCCAGCGCACCGCCTACCGCATCGTCCAGGAAGCCCTGACCAACGCCCACAAGCACGCCCCCGGCCAGCGCGTGTGCATCCGTCTCCAGGGCGCCCCCGGCGAGGGCCTGACCCTGGACATCACCAACCCGCTGCCCCCAGCCGCCGAGCGCACCGGTCCCCTGCTGCCGGGCAGCGGCTCGGGCCTGAAGGGCTTGAGCGAACGCACCGCCCTGATCGGCGGCCGCCTCACCCACGGTTCCCATGGAGCGACCCACCGGGTCCGGGCACACCTCCCGTGGCCGGCATGAGCGACATCCTCCTCGTCGACGACGACGCCCTCGTCCGTTCTGGCCTGCGTCTCATGCTCGCCTCCGCCCCCGACCTCAACGTGGTTGCGGAGGCCGCTGACGGTACCGAAGTCGAGGCACTCGTCGACGCCCACCGGCCCGACCTGGTGCTGATGGACATCCGCATGCCCGGTCTCGACGGCCTGGAGGCCACTCGCCTGCTGCGCACCCGCCCCGACGCACCCGAGGTAGTGATGCTGACAACCTTCACCACCGACGGTTACGTCCTGCGCGCCCTCCAGGCCGGTGCGGCCGGCTTCCTGCTCAAACACACACGTCCTGAGCGCATCATCGAAGCCGTGCGGCAGGCCGCTGCCGGGGAACCCGTGATGTCACCCGAAGCCCTGACCCAGCTCATCGGCGCCGTGACCGACACGTCCGCCCCCGAACAACTGGCCGCCCCCGACGCCCGACGGCGGCTGGCCCTGCTCGGGGACCGGGAACGCGAGGTCGCCCTCGCTGTCAGCCACGGCAAGTCCAACGCCGAGATCGCCCGTCACCTCCACATGAGCGTGGCCACGGTCAAGAGCCACATCTCCCACATCCTGGCCAAGCTCGACCTCAACAACCGCGTCCAGATCGCCCTGCTCGTCTACCGCGCAGGCATGACCGGGACGACATCCTGAGCCTGCCGCAGGGGCCTCCCGGACCGAGTGGCGGCGTTCGACGGCAATCTGGCCGACGACTCCCCGCCGGACGCCGGACCACCCTCCTGCATCCAGATCCCGTTACCGGACCGTACCGGCGTCGCCCCTCTCAGGGCCGTCGGTTGGCCGGAGGGAAACGGTCGCGGTGAGCGTGATGCCGGTACCGGGTGTGCAGCTCACCGTCAGGGTGCCGTCAAGGCTTGCGGCCCGTTCGGTCAGGGCGCTCAGGGCCGCCAGGTCGGCCGCCGTCACGGGCGGGTGCTCCGTCGTCGACGACCGTCAGCAGGAGGCCGGGGCCGAGGTCCGCGGTCACCTGGACACGGGCGCCCCCGCCGTGGTCCACGGCCCGCTCCATGCCCTTCGCGACCAGGAGATACGCGTGCGTCTCAACCAGCCGGGGCAGCCGTCCGGACAGAGTGCCCGAGACGGTCAGCCGTCCAGCGCGTTCGTCGTCGGGGCGGTCCCCTGGGCGGTGAAGGCTCACCACTCCAGTGGAAAGGTCCATACGCCCCGGTCGTGACGAGGAGCCGTGCAGGGACTGCGCCCCGTATCCGGCGCCGCCCGCCCACGTCGAAGGCCGTGGCTACGTGCCGTGCTGGTGCCCAGACAGCGCCGTGGGCGGGCGCAGACAACACTCGGGGCCCGCCCGCAGCACGCGGACGGGCCCCACATCGAGCGCCGGGCAGGCCTTGCACCTGCATCTCCCCACAGGAAGCGGGGCGTCTTTCCTTGGACCACCAACGCAGCACCAGCCACCCGCAGTTACGGTGACCAGCTCATGATCAAGTCTACGGCATGAGTGCCGTCAGCTTCAGCAGGGTGTGCGCAGTTGGGAGGGGAACCCGGTCCAGCGCAGGTCGTCCGGGAGGTGGCTCATGTCGTTGTAGACCAGAACGGACGCCGGCCGGGCCGGGGCGTAGCGGATGACGGTGAGCGCGGTGTTGCCGTGGTTGAGTCCCATCCAGCGCCAGGCCGGGGCGTCCATCGCGGCGCGCACCAGCCAGGCGATGAGAAACGCGTGGGTGACAACGAGGTCATGACGAGGTGCGTCCCCGTGGTGAACCGGCCCGGTGAATTCCATGACCGCCTGGCGGGCCAGCTCCGCGCCATGTGCACGTTGCTCGGCCGACACCGAGGCAAAGCGCGCCAACATGGCGTCGGCACTCTCCGAAGGAAGCTCGTCCCGCTCCGGGATGTACGGAACATAGTCACCGGCCGCCTCGGACTCGCGAAGCAACACCTCACCCAGCTGCTCTCCCACCACCCGGGCAGTCTGAGCTGCGCGGGGCAGCGGACCATGGTGGACGGCCGTCAACGGTACGCCGTGCAGCCGCTTGCCCAGCAGCTCCGCCTGCCGCCGACCCGTCCCTGTGAGCTCGCTCTCGTCGGGTGTGGCCTCACCATGCCGAGCGAGATAGAGGTATCGATCTTGCATGACGAGGCGGACGCATCCGCACAAGCCCTCGGTTCCCGCCCGCTGCTCACCTTCCCTTCACAAGAGCCGCACCCGCCGTTGTGGTGCGGATCTTCTGAAGGGAGCTCGCCGGTCAGAGCGGCGCCGCGTCGGCGGCGCTACGCTGCTGCGTCATGCGGGAGACGCGGCTCGACACTGCTCGGATCCGGGCGGCTCGCCGGGTGATCGACCCGGTCTTTCTCGACACCCCGCTGTACCGGTGCGAGGCGCTGGAACCGGGCCTCGGGTGCGCGGTGAGCATCAAGCTCGAAACGGCGAACCCGGTGCGCAGCTTCAAGGCTCGCGGCACTGAGGTGGTCGCGAGCCTGCTCGCCGGCCATGGCCCGCGGGCTGTGGTGTGTGCCAGCGCGGGCAATCTTGGCCAAGCCCTTGCCTGGTCCGGTCGCGGCCGGGGGCTCGACGTGACCGTCGTGGCATCCCGTCATGCGACGGTCGCCAAGCTTGACCGCATCCGTGCGTTGGATGCCAGGCTGGAGCTGGTGGACGGCGACCACGAGCTGGCTCGCGAACGGGCGGCGGCCATCGCGCGGCACAACGGCATCCGGCTGCTCGAAGACAGCCTGGACATCGAGACCTGCGAGGGTGCCGCGACCATCGGTCTGGAACTGGTGGACACCACACCATCGTTCGACACCGTCCTGATTGCTCTCGGCGGCGGGGCGCTGGCTACCGGCGTAGGCCATGTGGTCAAAGCCCTGGCCCCCGACGTCGAAGTCATCTGCGTCCAGCCGGTGGGCGCACCTGCGCTGACCCACTCCTGGCAGCAGCGACGTGTCGTCACCACCGACTCGACCAACACCATTGCTGACGGCGTCGCCGGCCGGTACCCCATCCCGGCCGTACTGGACGACCTCCTCCTGGTCGCTGACGACGCCGTCCTGGTCCAGGAGGCGTCGATCATCGCCGGCATGCGGATGCTCCTGAACCACGCCGGCCTCGTCGTCGAACCGTCGGCCGCGCTCGGCATCGCGGCGCTCCTCGAAAACCGTGACCGCTTCGCCGGCCGACACGTGGTCACCATCGTGTGCGGCAGCAACGTCGACGTGGACGCCTACCACCGCTGGGTCGGTGCGGTCCCGTCCACAAGTCTTGATGCTCAGGCCAGGAGTTCGTAGTAGTGCTGGCTGGGGCGGGGTAGAGGCGTTCGCGTGCTCTGTGGGTGTGGAAGCCCAGTACTGAGGGAAGTCGTCGTTGTTGATGAGGGCTTGGGGTCAGGACGGCTTCGGCGCCAGCCACGCTCACCGGCTGCCGGTGCGTCTGGTCGACAATCTGCGAATTGGCCATCCCTCCCCCAACCAGCTCCCCGGGCACTTCCAGGACGAACGCCGCCACCAGGACGAACTGCGCCAGGGCCTCAACGACGCTGCGCTCCCGCTGGACGTTCGCATCGCCGGCGCCTTGGTCGTCACCGTCGCCGTACCGCCTGAGCGAAGCGGCTGCCGTGAGCCGAGCAAAGTCCAGGAACTGAACATCGTGCCGTTCTGGAGGCATGGAACGGCGTGGGTCTGCGCGTCACCAACTGAGGCTTTCTCAGCGGCTGAGTTCAACGCCTCTGTGGGATCAGGCGTGGACCACTTCGAGGATGCGCGAGCTTCGCCGGTAGGGAGTCACACCGGGTCCGGCAGGTGCATGAGCGCGAGTTCAGCCGGGTCGACCACGGCGGTGATCTCGGTGATGCAGCCGTCGGCGACAGTGAAGACCAGGAGGGAAAGCGGGGTGCCGTCCTCGCTCCAGGAGATCACGCCGGGGCGCCCGTTGACGGTCGCCGCGTGTCCTCGTGCCGCGCCGGCACCCACTCGTGCGCGGGTGGCGACTTCGGTGGCCCCGAGTGTGACGAACGTGCCGTTCGGGGTGCGGACGGTGAACTTCACTTCGGGGTGGAGAACCTGCAGCAGCTGCTCGAACTGACCGTCGCGGGCCGCGGCCAGGAAGGCATGGACCACCTCGCGTTGTTGTCGTCCAGCACTTGCCGGCTGCTGGGCGGCTTGTACTTTCCTGCGGGCGCGGCTGGCAAGCATTTTGGTCGCGTCGGCGGATTTACCGAGAATGGTGCCGATCTCGCCGAAGGGCACGGCGAACACGTCGTGCAGCACGAACGCCAGTCGTTCGTCAGGGCGCAGCGAGTCGAGGACCGTGAGAAGCGCGAGGCCGACGGAGTCCCCGAGTGCCACAAGGTCTTCTGGAGCAGGAGCATCGTCGAGCGTCACGGTAAATTCGGGTAGTTGGTCGTCGAAGGAGACTTCTGGGCGCGTCCGGCCCGACCGCAGGACATCCAGGCTGATGCGGCCGACCACGGTGGTCAGCCAGCCGCCGAGGTTGTCGATGGTGTCGGTGTCCTGGCGGGAGAGACGCAGCCACGCCTCTTGGACCACGTCTTCCGCGTCGGCATGTGATCCGAGCACGCGGTAGGCGACGGCGCGGAGCCGGTCGCGGTGGGACTCGAAGGCATCGACGATCGGGCCCGCGGGATGGGTGCCGGACATGTTGTTACCTCCCTGGAAGCTGCTCCGTCATAGGGATGACGCGCACAGGCGCCGCAACGTAACCCGATGAAGGAGACCGCTCCCCCATGGAAAACCGGCTCAAGAACAAGAACACGAACAACCCCGATGTATGGACCGCTATCCAGCACCTTCAGAAGGCGATCGCCGCTGGGGGTGTCGACCCGAAACTGCTCGCGCTGGTCCACCTGCGGGCCAGCCAGATCAACAGCTGCTCGGCGTGCGTCTACGCCAGTGTCGCTGGGGGGAAGAAGGCCGGTGACACCGACGAGCGGCTGCACAACGTAGCGGCGTGGCGTGAGGCGCCGTTCTACACCGATGCGGAGCGCGCGGCACTGGCGCTGGCCGAGGCCGCCACCCGGTTGCAGGATGGTGCGCAGGGTGTCACCGACGAGATCTGGGAAGAGGCCAACGCCCATTTCACCGAGGAGCAGATCGGCGCGATCAACCTGGAGATCGCGCTGACCAACTTCTTCAACCGGATCAACCGCACCATCAAGGAACCGGCCGGCCAGACCTGGGGCTGAGCCCGGCGTGGCTCTTGTCCACTGAGGGTTCCCCAGCGAAATGATCCTCGGGTGGCCCGCGAGGTCAGGCAGGTGTGCAGCCCCTGGCAGGGCTGGTCCGCCAAGACCATGTCAGCTCGAACCAGAGGCTTCACGTTGGTCACCAATGCTGCCGCGCTCGACGTCCCACGCGGCATCGTGGAGCCGCTGGCCGCCCACCTGCGCAGGTCGGCACGCCGAAGGGTTCTCGGGCCGTGGGCCGTTCCGCCAGGCAGTACTGGTGCTGCGCTGAGTTCCACCGGGCAGCGTGGCTGCACCCACGAGACAGCGAGCGGCACCGTCGGCATCCAACCCTGCAGGAACGCCAGCTACCGCTTCCCGACGGTGTAGGTCAAGTGAGTCACCCGGGACGAGGCGTCCGCGCGGGCCTGGTCGAGGGCGAGGCGGGCCGGGTCCACGCGGTCGAACAGGCGGATTCCGGTGCCGAAGAGCACGGGCGCGAGGGTGATCGAGAACTCGTCGACCAGGCCGCTGTCCAGGTACTCCTGGATCGTCTCGGCGCCGCCGGAGATGCGGACGTCGCGGTCGCCGGCGGCCTCGCGGGCCTGGTCCAGTGCGCTGGAGGTGCCGTCGTTGACGAAGTGGAAGGTCGTGCCGCCCGGCCGCTCCCACGGGTCACGTTTGGTGTGGGTGACAACGAACACGGGGGTGTGGAACGGCGCCTCCTCCGGCCATGCCTGCTCGCCGAGGTCGAACATCCGCTTGCCCATGACGCTCGCGCCGGTGCGCTCGTACGTCGCCCGAGCGATGTCGTTGTCGAGTCCTTCCTCGCCACCCTCGCCGAGCTTGAGGTTCTCCCGGAACCATCGCTGCGGGAACGCCCACGCCTGCAGTTCCGCCCACTTCGTCATCCAGCGCTTGACACCCGGGTCGTCCTGCTTCTCGGGCGAGAAGGCGTCCTCGGCCGGCGCTGCCTCGGGCGCCATGAAGCCGTCGAGTGACATCGTCACGCTGAAGAACACCTTCCCGGCCATCAGCCCTCCCCTCCTTTCGGCGGGGTCTCGTTCCGGGCGCTCTCGTCCCACGTGAGTTCGGCTGCGTAGGCCGCGAGGTTGCGCAGAGTCTGCTTGCCGCCCTCGATCGCGTGGTACTTCTCCACCGCCTCGTCGCGGAGTTCCTTGGTGGGGAACACCGTGCGCATCACGATCCGGGTCTCGTCGCCGGCC
Source organism: Streptomyces sp. NPDC079141 (assembly GCF_040686775.1). Taxonomy (NCBI): domain Bacteria; kingdom Bacillati; phylum Actinomycetota; class Actinomycetes; order Kitasatosporales; family Streptomycetaceae; genus Streptomyces; species Streptomyces sp. NPDC079141. The sequence continues at coordinate 22,349 of NZ_JBFBLP010000001.1, forward strand.
GCCTCGAAGGTCAGGACCGTCTCGAAGGCGTTCGGGTCGTCGCGGGACTCGCCGTGCAGCAGCGCGATCCGCTCCGGCGGGACGATCTCGGTCCAGGTGATCCACTCCTGGTAGTCAGTCCCGTCCGGCCCGTGCATCACGAAGTCCCAGACCCCGCCGACGCGGAACTCGAAGGACCGGGTCGCGGTGGTGAACCCTTCCGGTCCCCACCACCGCGACAGGTGCCGGACCTGTGTGAACGCCTCGAACACGAGCTTCCGTGGGGCGCCGATGGCCTGGGAGACCACGATTTCGCGGTCCGCGGTCGCGTGTGCAGCCTCGCCGCCGCTACTGGTCGTCGCCATCCGGTGGTTCCTCCTGCCTTGCCTGATTGAGATCTCGCACGTACTCGTCCAGCCGGTCGAAACTCCCGCTCCAGAACCGCTCGAAGCCGCCCAGCCACTCGTGGACCGGCCGCAGCCCGCGGGCGTCCAGGCCGTACAGCCGCTGCTTGCCCGCCCCACGGACCCGCACCAGCCCGACCTCCCGCAGGACCCGCAGGTGCTTGGACGCCTGCGGCTGGCTCATCCCCAGGTCCCGCGCCAGCTCGGTCACGGGCCGCTCGCCGCCCCGGAGCAGCAGCAGGATTTCCCGCCGCTGCGGCTCGGCTATCGCGTTGAACGCGTCCGAGGTCGTTGCCGCTCGCGCCATGACCTCATCATATGCCTATATCGGAATGCGTCAACGGCTGCGAACGGTACGGCACACAGACACAACAGAGCAGTTCAAGGACAGGGACGTGGACGCAGCCGCCACCGCCTTGCTTCGGTTCGCCGGCGACTCGACACCGACAGGCACGGTGGACGCGAAGTTGTGTCACCGACAGTTGATCGCGCTGGTCAGAGCGGCGGCGGAGTCGGGCCCCGGCGCTGGCCGTGGTGGGGCTGGCTTGCGCATCCCTTGATAGGCAGGCCTGGAACCTTGATGATCCCAACACGGCGATAGCTGAGGCAGCGTTCGCGGTGATGAGCGGAGCCCGGGGGGACGGCCCTGGCCGCCGGGGGAACAATGAGGGCTCAGCGCGTGAAACGCAGGGACGACGCGGCCGCCGCCGTGGCAACCGAGGAGGCTGCGCGGCGTCGGCCGGCGTTGGAGATCATCGCGACGGCTCGCGTCGCGGCCAGGACTTGGTGGACGAGCGTTCAACGCGCTCTCCCGGACCTGGAAGCCGGCCGGAACGTCGGCGCTCGCCTGTACGACGAGCAACTTCATGCAGAACTACGGGAGTTCACGCCGACCTCGGCTTCGGCGGTCTGAAACGACCCCGTCGAGTACCCCGTTGTCATCTGTCATCATCGGCCGCAAGGCCTGTCCCCGCTGAAGTCCAAGAACCTCAACGTCCTGGGCCGCTACAGCTTCACCCCCTCCACCCCGCGCCAGAGCCTGCGCCCACTGCGTGACCCGGACGCCCCCGAGCTGGACGAGGACGCTGACGCCCTGGACTGACTGCGCCTTCCGGTGCGCTCGCGTGTGTCACCACCCCGCAGTCCCGCCCAGGGGGTGAAGCTGGGAAGGTGATCACGACCTGCGGAGAGTGCGGGGCGTGGGGTGCTGTGAGTCCTTCCCGCGAAGTCGGCCGGCCGCAAGGTCTTCGGCCTCGCCACCGCGGAAGTTCGCCCGGCACGGCCTGCTGCCCGTCAGTCCGACAGCCAGTGCAGCTCGTGCGCCAGGGTTTTGGCGACGGCACGGACGCGGCGGTGTAGTGGCGACTGTTCGCGCGGAAGGACCAGGTGGATCGTCAGGCTGGGTGCGCCGTGCAGCGGTCGCCAGGTGATGCCGGGCGGTGGTGCCGTGGCGGCGGCCTCGCCGGCCGGGGCGAGGGTGAGCCCGTCGCGCAGGTCGCGCTGTGACATGTCGAAAGAGACTGTGGGCGTGTGGAATCGGGGATGTGGCCGGGTATCGCGGAACAAGGCGGCCAGCTGGTCGTGGATCACGGGGTTGGCCGCACGGTCGGGGAGTCGCAGCGGATACGCGGCCGCGGCGGCGATCTCGATCTCCGGGTGTTCGGCCAGCGGATGGTGCTGCGCCAATTGGACGCCGATCCGCTCACGCCGCAGCAGGTACCGGCGCACGCCACGGCCCGGCTGTTCACCGCGGGTGATCCCGGCATCGATGCGGCCGTCGGCGACTGCGGGGGAGATCTCCGGTGTCGCCATCGGGACCGCGCCGACCTCGAGTCCGGGACTGCTGCGAATCAGCTTGTCCACCAGGGCCGGAGCCGTCTCGGCCCCGGCGCTGAGGCTGTATCCGATGCGGAGCGTGCCGAGCTCACCGGCCCCCGCTCGCCGGGCGGTGTCCCATGCCCGGTCCAGCGCCGCCAGCGCAGGCGGCGCGGACTCCGCCAAAGCCGCACCGGCCGTGGTCAATACGACGCTCCGCGTGTCTCGAACCAGCAGGGCGTTACCGAGTTCCGTTTCCAATCGGCGAATTCGGGCGCTGAGCGCAGGCTGCGCGATACCGATTCGGGCGGCCGCGCGGGTGAAGTTCAACTCCTGCGCCAGCACCAGGAAGTACCGCAGGCTGACCGTATCCGGTGCCATGTGCCCTCCCTGCCGATTGATAACGATCCGTTCTGAGTCTATCCCGTATTGATCTTTCCCCGGACCCCACGTCAAGCCCTAACCTGCGCATATGACGATTCAACTGACCGCGGTCCTGGCCATCGCACTCACGCAGCCCGCTGACCCTGATCTGGACGGAGGTCGTCATGCATAAGTTGGTGGTCCTGTATTCCAAGCCCGCCGACCCTGACCACTTCCGCGACTACTACGTGACCAACCACCTTCCACTGGTCATGAATTGGCCCGGCCTGCTTGCATGGCGCTACAGCTTCGACGTGGCAGCGACCAAGGGAGAAGCGCCGTATTTCGCAGTCTTCGAAGGCGACTTCGCTGACGCCGCCGCCATGGCCGCGGCGCGGGCGTCGCCGCAAGGCCAGCGAGTGGCCGCCGATGTCGCCAACTACGCCACCGGCGGTGCGGTCGTCATCCACTATCCGGTGCAGGACGGCACCGGCTGAGGCAGGACGGTACGCTCCGGGACGCGTTCGGTCGGCCGTTGCGGCCAGGTCCGGCTATCGGCGGAACGCCGTTCGCGGTTGCCGGTTCGTTGGGCGTCAAAGGTGGGCCGATGTCCTGGCCCGGATGTCACGGTGGTTGATGCGTGCGTTCGTGCGGTGCGACGGCCTGGGCGGCAGCCCCACGTCCGTCACCGACGACGACCCGGCGGCGCCGGACGCGGACCGGCGTGTGGTCGCTGCTGCGGCCGGCACCTCGCACGGGGCGTTCCTCGGCCCGGGGCGAGCGCCGGACGGTGGCTGGCTGGTCCGGTTCTTCACCGCCACCGCCGAACTGTCCGGCTGCGGCCACGGCGCCGTTGCCGCGCAGGCCGTCCGGTTGACCCGCACCGCGCTGGGCGAGCTGAACGACCGTCAACACCCCGGCGGGCCCACGTTCGACACCGTCGTGATCCGCCGCCCCGCCGGCATCGAGGTGTGGTTCGACCGGGGCCTCGTCGCGCTGCGTCACCCGGCACCGGACGAGCGCGGGCCCGGCCAGCCGTGGCTCCCCGGCACCCCGGTCCCACTCGCCCTCGCGCCGGACACCCCGACCGCCGCCATCCGCCGCCCGCTGCTCGACGCTCACCCAGGAACTCCAGTCGCAGCTCGACGCCTTGGCCAAGCACAGCATCTAGCGCGACACGGTGTTCTCCGAGAAGATCAGCGCCCGCGTCCGGGTCCGCCCGCAGTTCGAGGCCGCGCGCGCTGGCCCGCCAGATCAAGGCCCACGGTCCGCACTGCCGGGTCATCTTCACGGTGTACGAGATGAAGCGGGAACCTTGATCTGTTGCGGAATCGACTGGGCGGAACGAACCCACGATGTCGCCCTGGTCGACGACACCGGCCAGCTGCTCGCCAAGCGCCACATCACCGACGACGCGGCCGGCTACAAGATCCTGCTGCAACTGCTCGCCGAGTACGGCGACACCGCCGAGAACCCGATCCCGGTGGCGATCGAGACCTCCCGCGGCCTGTTGGTCGCGGTCCTGCGGACGGGCAAGCGAAAGGTGTTCGCAATCAACCCGATGGCCGCCGCCCGCTACCGCGACCGGCACAGCGTCTCCCGCAAGAAGTCCGACCCCGGCGACGCCTTGGTCCTGGCCAACATCCTCCGCACGGACATGCATGCCCACCGGCCCCTGCCCGACGACAGCGACCTCGGCCGCGCGATCACCGTCCTGGCCCGAGCCCAGCAGGACTCGTTGTGGAACCGTCAGCAGCTCGCCAACCAGCTTCGTTCCTTGTTGCGCGAGTACTACCCCGCCACCTTGGCCGCCTTTGCCGCTTGGACCAACGGCCTGTGCCGCCCCGAGGCCCGCGAGCTCCTCAAGACCGCCCCGACCCCGACCCGGGCCGCACGGCTGACACGCACCCAGATCCAGGCCGCGCTCAAGCGCGCTGGCCGCCAGCGTGGCATCGAAGCCGAGGCCGAACGCCTTCGCGAGGTCTTCCGGGGCGAGTGGGCCCACCAGCCGCCGCTGGTCGAGGACGCGCTCGGCAAGCAGATGCTCGCGCTCCTGATCCAGCTGGACGCGGCCTGCACCGCTGCCGACCAGCTCGCCGAAGCGGTCGATGAAGCCTTCCCCCCCAGCACCCGGACGCCGAGATCCTGCTGCGCTTCCCCGGACTCGGCATCCAGCTCGCCGCCCGCGTCCTGGCCGAGATCGGCGACGACCGCACCCGCTTCGCCGACGCCCGCGGCCTCAAGGCCTACGCCGGCTCCTCACCCATCACCCGCGCCTCCGGCAGGAAGTCTGCCATCACCAGACGCTGGGTGAAGAACGACCGGCTCAACCACGCCGGCTACCTCTGGGCCTTCGCCTCCCTACGGGTTTCCACCGGGGCCAACGCCCACTACCGACGCCGACGCGAACACGGCGACTGGCACGCGGCCGCCCAGCGCAACCTCTTCAACCGCATGATCGGACAGCTGTACCACTGCCTCCAGCACCGTCGACGCTTCGACGAGAGCCTGGTCTTTCCGACTTCACCCGAAGCGACAGAAGCCGCTGCTGCATAGATCGGCCGGCTGAGCCGCACCTCACTCAGGGATGACCAGCCCGCGGTCACGCAGCTGAGGCAGACAGAACTTCAAGCAGGCCTCCACCGAGGCCGCATCAGTGCGCACGAGCAGGTCTTCATGGAAGGGTGCACCGTTCGCGACGAAAGTCCATGGCTTGACTCCATCACGCATGCGCTCCGCGTCTGCCTTGAAGAGCACTGTGACGCCCTGCTCGGCCAGCGCCTCCATCACGCGCACAACGTCGACCATCGTTCCACCCCACCCGTTCGAATAGGCAGGTCACGCTACACGGGCCAGGGGGCCGCGACTTGACGGTCTAGCAACGTGAGGTGTCTTGGACTGCTCGGCGATGCTGTGGTCGCGGGTGGGGACCAGGGTGCCGTCCACGATCAGGACGGTGTCCGTGCGGAACCGCTTGCGCTGCTGGGGTGCGAGCGCTGGTCCGAGGTGGTCGATGATGCGGTCGGCCGCGGACTTGGACACCCCGAACAGCGGTGCCAGTTGGCGCAGGGTGAGGTTGGTGCGCCAGTAGGCAGCGACCAGCAGCACCCGGTCCTCCAGCGGCAGGCCCCACGGCCGGCCCCTGCGAACCGGGTCGGCGCCCTCGCGCCGGAGCGCGGTGATCAGCTTGCCGAATTGCCTTGGGCTCAGCCCGCTGAACGGGGTATCCACGCGGGATCCGAAGCCGTGATGACGCCAGCCATTTCAAGATCATCGCAAGTGGCCGGGGCGCCTCTCCCTGTTCAGTACGTTTCAAGGGCTGGAGGAAGGTTCGCGGTCGTGTGCGCTTCCGCAATGTTGAACACACTGGCGCACGCCGGACACTCTGCCCGGCCAAAGACGTATCTGATTCCCTCGGCGAGCCGCTGCTGCCCGTCCCGGCCGGCTGTGGCGTGCATCCATCGGCCCGGGTCGCGAAGCTCCTCGGCCGGGGCGGGCCGCAGCGACCGCCGCTCGATGTCGCCCTGATCCCAGTCTCGAATGGCCGCGTAGCAGCCGTAGTCACCGACGGCGATGGTCACCTCCGCTTCGCAGCCGGGGCAGGACACGGCATAGAAGTCGTCGGCGAAGTCCCCCAAGGAGGCGCTCCAGTGGTACTGCCCTGCAAGGGCAAGCAGGTCACCGAAGAGCCGGTTGTAGTCGGCCGGACGCGTCCGCAGCCTCTGGTCCACGAGTTCCCGCAACCGGGCGACCTCGCTCGGACAGCCCGCGAGCAGAGCTTCACCGTCGGGGTGCCGCAACGTGCCACGCGCGATGGCACTGGCCAATTCGAGTGCCTGGGCACACGCGGGAGCTAGAGCTGCCAAGCGAGGGAGAGCGGCGAAGCTCGCCGCGGAGACCGTCTCACCGTGGAGGCAGAGACGGTCCCACAGCTCGTCCCACGCCTCCGGAACTTCCTCTCGCTCCACCTGATCCAGGAGCAGTGGCACTCGCCCAACCGCCCCGTGAGCATCGACCACCTGCGTCCAGTCCGTCACGACGGCATTCAACTGTTCCCACAGCCTCGCTGCCAACCTGCAGGATGACAGGGCCACGAGCTCCCGAGCCATTGCGGGACAGCCCTCAGGTCGTCGGTTTCGAGTCGATACCTGTCGAGCCACGCGATCTGATCCCCGGCATCTACGGCGAGCGTCGTGAGAGTCGAGATCAGGTACCCCGATGCGCTCGCTTCGGACAGCCTCTGCTCGTTCATTCCCCTCCCCTGGTCATCACTGGGCCACGCGGTTGGCCGGGTTCGAATGATCCGGCCAGGCTGCTACGGCTGCAACCGCTTGTGCCGGAGGGGTGGTTATGAAGGGGCGGTTGTCACGGAGGAGGGCGCACAGAACGTCGACGCGGCGGTGTGCAGAGTCCCCTCGGCCAGCTCCTCGCGCCGCTCAAAGGCGGGCGCAGCGGGCAGCAAAGGGGTTGTCAGCACACCACCGAAGTCGAGCACAAGGCCCTTGCGGTGCCGGGGCATACCCACACGTCAGAAGGCGGCCGGGACTGGCTTCTTCCCCTCAGGTCGACATGTTGCTCGCCTGTCGGACACATGTACCAGGACACCTTGCACTCCGGTGCGGCCACTAACATGTGCCAATGAACGCGTCCTCATCGCTGCTGCGGGCTTTTCGTCCCCAGGTCCAGGCCCGTCTGTACGACTTCTACGACGAGTTGCGGAGCGCGGACGACCTCTTCTGGGACCGCCACCTGGACGCCTGGATCGCCACCGGACATGCGGTGGTCAGCGGAGCCGCGGGCGATCCGAGGCTGTCCTCGGTGCGCTATCCCGACATCGCGGCCGTGTCCGAGGAACTGCGGCCGCTGGCCCGGGTGCTGAGCCGCCAGATGCTCTACAGCGACGCCCCCGACCACTCCCGGCTGCGGGCCCTGATCAGCAAAGCCTTCACGCCCAGGGCGGTGGCGACGCTCCGCGCCCGGATCGTCGAGGCCGTCGACCGGATCATCGCCGAGGCCGCGCCGACCGGCCGGATGGACGTCGTCGCGGATCTCGCCCGCCCCCTGCCCCTGACCATCATCTGCGACCTCCTCGACGTACCGCACCAGGACCGCCCCACCCTCGCCGCCTGGTCCGAACCCATCGCCGAAGCCATCGGCAACTCCCGGCTCGACGCCGACCGCAACCGTGCGGCCTCGCAGAGCATGGCGGACCTGCTCGCCTACCTCCGCGCACTCCTCACCCGCCACGACACCCCCGCAGCGCCCCACACCCTGCGGGCGCTGCTCACCACTCAGGCACACCACACCGACCAGGATTTCGACGAACTCCTCGCCAACTGCGCCCTGCTGCTGATCGCGGGCCACGAGACCACCACCCACTTCATCGGCAACGCCACCCTCGCCCTGCTGCGCCACCCGCACGCGGCCGACCGACTGCGCCGGCGGCCCGACCTGATGCCCGGCGCGGTCGAGGAACTCCTGCGCTACGACGCCCCGGTACAGCTGATGCTGCGCCGGGCCCGGCAGGACCTGGACCTGGCGGGCCGCACCATCGCCGAAGGACAGACCGTGCTCCTCGTATGCGGTGCCGCCAACCGCGATCCGGCCGTGTTCGCCGACCCCCATGCACTGGACTTCGAGCGGACCGGCGGACGGCACATGTCGTTCGGGCACGGACCGCACTTCTGCCTCGGCGCGGCGCTGGCCCGGCTGGAAGGCGCGATCGCGCTGGAAGCACTCCTCACCCGGCTCCCCGGCCTGCGCCTCGACGGCACCGAGCCCCAGTGGCAGCGCAGCCTCAACTTCCGCGGGCTCACCCGCCTGGACGTCGCTTTCACACCGGTCCCGAACGAGGAGTGAACCCCAGAGGCTGGCGCATCCCCCCTCGTCGGAAACCGCATCGCCGCGTTCCGATCCCTCGTCTCCGAGATGCCGCCGGCCATCGCCACACAGGCCGTTGGCTACACCGCTCAGTACGCCGAACGACATGCCAAGGCGTCAGGCATGGCATGGGCGAACTAGTAGTGCAAAGGCAGTCCGGGGCCGCCTGACCTGCGCGAGTCTCCTCGGCTGGCCGAGTCGTGCGATCTGCCGCGACAACAGCGCGTTCACGTGGGCACACTGGAATTACCGGCGGCAAGAAGAACGTCGTTCTCCTTGGGCCGACGGGACCGGCTACGCAGATCTGACGATCGCGCTCGTGGTCCGTGCCCACCACCGTAAGCGCCGTCAGCTCGCTGGAGCGCCCCTGACATAAGCGGGCGCTCGCTAGTCCGCCAGAAGTGCGGGCAGGTGCGAGATCACACGCCGGGACTGTGGGCACCTCGAAAAGTCAGGTGGTCGACAATGACACTCGGCGATGGAATTCGACGCGACGTCGCGGAAGTCTCACCTGCGGAGCGCACGCTACTCCGCGACGCGTTCGTCGCACTCAGTGACGACCCTGCATTCCGGTATCCAGACGGAGTCTCGTACTGGGACAAGCAGAACGAGATTCACCAGGCCACACACGTCCACGCGTTCCCCCCGGCACGCGGGATAGCGTTCCTGCCGTGGCACCGCGAACTCTGCAACCGGCTGGAAGCACTGTTGCGCACAGTGGACTACCGGCTGTCGCTGCACTACTGGGACTGGACCACCAACCCTCGCAATTCAAGCGGAGTCAATCTGCTCACGCCGGACTTCATGGGAAGCCCGAGGGGCGAAGCAGGGTGGCCGTTCCAGAACTTCGAAACCACGGGGCCGGCGGACCCGGACCCGGCCAATCCCGCGCAACCGAAGATCTGGCGTGACGTCCCCAAGGGATCGCCGCCGGCCCCCACCGATCGCTCCATCATCGCCACCGACCGTGAAACGCCCGTAGGGAAGCAGTACTCCGAATTCCGGAAGCGTCTGGAGCAGGCGCACAACCAGATGCACGGATGGTTCGGCGGCACCGTCGGCGGGAATCCTCACTTCCCGTTCCACGACCCGTTCGTCTTCCTGCTGCACTCCAATGTCGACCGGCTCTTCGCCCTCTGGCAGACATCCCGACCCGAACGGCTCGACCCGGAAAAGGTGTACGGGGACGAGGGCGACAGCGACATCGACCCCACCATCCCCGTCTACGACCCGGGAATCCTCACCATGCTCGACCCCTGGGCCGGTAACCCGACCGCCAACCCGGACGTCACGAAGATTCGGCCGTGGACCGAGCCGGACAACGAAAATCTGCTCCCGGAGAACCAGAAGAACTGCCGGCACATCACGGTCGTCACCCCGCCCCGCTACGACACGAATCGCCCCATCCGCGAGGCGCCGTCCTCCCCGGAGGACCCAGATCACGGATAAGGCGACGACGCCTCGTCATCAGGTGAGTTGGAGCACACGAATGCGCGCTGCGGTACTTCGTTGTGCCCAGCACGCGAGGCCACGGCCTCTTGACCCGAGTCAGAGCTGGCCAGCCCCTCCCGCGGCACACTGTCCGTGACCGTCCACAACGCCCTGCCTCCCACCTTGATCGTGTCGCGCCGGGGACATGGTTGCTGCGGACAACGTCCTGCCCGGCGGCACCGTCGCAGACCCCCACACCCGCCTGTTGCTCCTGCTGCCGGTCTCGGCGACGCTGCCGTACCGCCGGAGGCCGTCGACCGCTTGGCCGCCGCCTTGCGCACCCGCCTGGCCAGCGAGGCATCGTTTGCGCTCTGTGCGGTGCCAGCCCCGTGGAGGCATCGTCCGGAAAGACCCAGCGCCGCAGACTCAACCGCGGCGACCGCCAGGCCAATTCAGCGCTCTACACCATGGTCATAGCCCGCCTGCGGTGGGACGCCCGCACCCGTTCCTACGTGGAACGACGCGTTACCCAGGGACATCCATAGGGGCTCGGACAAGGGCGCCCGACTTTTCAGTCATTCGACGGTAGTCAACGCAGGTATGCCGCGACGATTCTGTACCTGCGACCTGTCACGCCGAGTAGCGGCGCTGACGATGAGGCCGGCACTCCCGTACGACCCAGTTCCGCCACCGCCGAGAGGGGCCACCATGCCGTTCATCACCGTAGGCACGGAGAACACCACCGACATCGAGCTGTACTACGAGGATCACGGCACCGGGCAGCCGGTCGTCCTGATCCACGGCTTTCCGCTCGACGGACACTCGTGGGAGAAGCAATCGGCGGCGCTGCTGGACGCCGGCTACCGCGTGATCACCTACGACCGGCGTGGCTTCGGCCAGTCCAGCCAGCCCACGGTCGGGTACGACTACGACACTTTCGCCGCCGACCTCAACACCGTGCTGGAGAAGCTGGACCTGCGGGACGCCGTCCTCGTCGGGTTTTCCATGGGAACCGGTGAGGTCGCACGCTACCTGGGCACCTACGGCTCCTCACGCATCGCCAAGGTGGCCTTCCTCGGCTCCCTGGAGCCGTGCCTGCTCAAGAGCGACGACAATCCGGGCGGTGCGGCGCCCGCAGAGTTCTTCCAGGGCGTGTCCGACGCGGTGAAGACCGACCGGTTTGCCTACTACACCTCCTTCTACCAGGACTTCTACAACCTGGACGAGAACCTGGGCACACGTATCAGCGAAGAGGCCGTCCGCAACAGCTGGAATGTCGCGGCAGGCGGTGGCGCCTACGCCGCCGCAGCCGCGCCGCTCACCTGGGGCACCGACTTCCGCCAGGACATCCCCAAGATCGACGTGCCGGCTCTCATCCTGCACGGCACGGGCGACCGGATCCTGCCGGTCGACTCCACCGCGCGCCTCTTCCACAAGGCCCTTCCCTCCGCCACATACGTGGAGATCGAGGGCGCACCCCACGGGCTGCTGTGGACTCACGCCGACGACGTGAACAAGGCGCTGCTCACGTTCCTGGGCAAGTAGAAGAACCGGCCCCGGGGCCGTCCGGCAGCGCCCGCTGCTCCAGCAGGCGGGCAGAGCCGGGCGGCCGCGAGACATGTGCCTGCCCCCAGAGGGCCGTGCCTCGTTGTGATCGGCCGCCGAGGGTGAGGGGTGTGGCCGTGCAGCACCCTTTTCAACTGTCTCGCGTAGCAATGCCGTTGCCGCGTCCTTCAACAGTGCCAACGCGTCCGCGCCGAACATGCCGCGGGTCCGGTCTGTGAGCGGCGAGCCGTGCACCACCGCGTCCACCGTGGACGGCAGCGCGGGCAGTTCGGCCGCCCGTACACCTGCCCGGCCGGCGCAGTCCGGCCGTTCGGGCCAGCCACGAGGACCGTCTCGCAGCGGAACGCCTGGCACTTCGAGGTTGCGCATATGCGGCAGCACCGGGCCCAGGATGCGTTCGGCGCCGGGCGCCGGTATGCCGGCGACGAAACGGACGGCAAGGTCGTGACACGGCCTGTCAGTTGCCTGGTCTGACGTCGCCCGCATGGCTAAGCCCTCCTTTCTGACCGCCGTGCGCGAGTCGTACGACGCGGTCGCCGCCGATTACGTCGAACGCGTCCCGCGTCCAGCCGAGACGGACCCGCTGTCACGCGCGATGCCGGCGGGGTTCGCCGAACTCGTGCGGACGGCCGGGCTGGAGCCGGTCGCGGACCTGGGACGCGGCCCACCACACGCCCCCGCAGTGGCTGCCTGCGGTCTTCGCCGAGTTCCACCGCACGCTCGCGCCCGGCGGCTACCTGCTCTGGGGAGACTATGTCGGCGATGAACGGCTGCAGCCCATCCAGGGCTATGGCCGTCCGGTGTCCTACGAGTCGTACCTTCTGCCGCTGGACCGCATGGTCGGCCTGCTGGAGCAGGCCGGACTCGTCGTCATCGCGAGGCTGGAGCAGGAGCCTGGCGGACGGGTGAACAGACCGCACGCCTGCCTGCTGGCCCGCAAGCCCGAGAGGCCCTGACGGGGCAGGCTGCCGCGGGATTGTGCCGTAGCCGCCTGAAGTTCCCCTCGCACGTGTGCGGGTATGGCCGTACGACAAGAGCCTTTCGGCCATACCGGATGGCGAGATTCCTCGGGACATCCAGGCTCCGGCGTGAGGTGGTCGTGGCGGGACTACGGGCACGTCACACGCGTTGCCGCACGATATGTCGCTCCGGGGACGCACCACGCGAAGAGGAGTGACGACGTACCCTCACCATTGCATTGTGCCTGGCGCGATCCGTGCGCATGGACGCGGACGTGTTCAGCGGTGAAGGGAGTGGGGGACTGTGGAGTCGATCAACGGGGCTGTGGTCGGCCGCGAGCACGAGCAGGAGGTGCTGTCCGACTTCGTAACGGCCCCGGGGGGCCGGGCACTTGTCCTGCGTGGTGACGCGGGCGTGGGCAAGAGCGCGCTGCTGGACCACGTCGTCGAACTCGCGACGGCCGAGCAGCAACGGGTGATCCGGGCGGCCGGCGTCGAGGCCGAGTCCGAGCTGCCGTTCGCCGGTCTGCATCAGATCCTGTATCCGCTGCTGTCCTACATCGACCGGCTGGACGACACGCACCGCGGGGTCTTCGACGTCGTCTTCGGCCGGAGCGGGGGCACGCCTCCCTCGGTCATGACGCTCGGTATCGCGGTCCTCGACCTGTTCTCCCTCGCGGCGTCCCAGCAACCCCTCCTGCTGGTGCTCGACGACGGCCAGTGGCTGGACACCTCCAGCATCGCGGTGTGCGGCTTCGTGGGGCGGCGGCTGACCGGCAGTTCGGTGAAGCTCGTCGTCGGGCTGCGCTCCGAGGTGCCCTCGGGCTTCGACACGGCCGCGCTGCCCGAACTGCCGGTGGCCACGCTGTCGGAGAAGGTCTCCGAAGCGCTCCTGGACCTGCACCATCCCGGGCTCGATCCGCAGATCCGCCGTCTGGTCCTGGAAGAGGCCCAGGGCAATCCGCTGGCCCTGCTGGAACTGCCGCCCCACGTACGCGGCAACCGGACGGCCCGCACGTCCGAGCAGCTCTTCGGGTACGCCGGCACCCCGCTGCCCCTGCGCCTGCAGCACGTGTACGGCGCGCGCCTTCAGTCCCTCGACGAGGCGGTGCGCACCGAGCTGCTGCGCGGTGCCCTGGACGGCGTAGGAGCGGGCACGGCGGCCGACCGCACCCGGAGCACGCGTTACCGCATGCGCAATGCCGACGAAGCCGCGGCCTGCGGTCTGCTGGACATCGATCCGCTCAGCGGCGAGTTCGTCTTCCGTCATCCCCTGGTGCGCTCGACGGTCGTCCAGATGGCCACGCCCAACGAACGGCGCGCGGCGCACGCGGCCCTCGCCCAGGTGCACCGCGACGACATGGAACGGCGGGCCACACATCTGGCGGCCGCCACGGTCGACCCGGACGAGGAGGTCGCGGCCGCACTGGAGGCGGCCGCGGACTCCGCCACCCGCCGCGGCGGGTCGGTCGCCGCCGTGGCTTGGCTGACCCGCGCCGCCGAACTCAGCGAAACCCGCGAGGAACGGTCCAGACGCCTGGGCAGCGCGGCGCACACCGCCGCGCACTCCGGCCGGCTGGACCAGGTCCGGCAACTGGTCGACTCGGACGCGGGGCCCGCCGGCAACGACTCCCCGGCCACGGTGTTCGCGTCGGCCTTCGTCGCGGCCCTGGAGGACGGAGCCCTGCGGTCCTCACAGCGCCAGGTCGTCGCGACGATCGAGAGCATGCGCACCGACGGGGTGTGGGAGCCGGACGAGGTTCTCACGCACTTGGTCGACCTGCTGCTGGCCATCAATCTGTACGCGGGTGACCAGGACGCGTGGGAGCGGACTCATGAGCTCCTGGACTCGCTGGGCGACCTGGTGTCCCCGCTCTCCCGTATCTACCAGGACGCCTGGGGCGACGTGGTGCGTCGCGGCGCCGACGTAGGGGAAGGGGTGGAGCGCGCCTTCTCCGGTTTCCGCGACCTTGAGCCGTGGGACGTCGCCCGCCTGGCGCTCGCCGCCCACCACGTGGACACGCTCAGCCAGTACCGGCCGCATCTGCAGCGCACCGTGGACCGCGAGGCGGACACGGGGGCCCTGACCAACGCCGTGAGCATACTGCTCATGATCATGATGGATCAGATCGCGGTCGGCGAGTGGGGCGAGGCCGAGCGCACCGGGCAGCGTTGTCTGGAGCTGGCGACAGCAAACCGGCACACTCTGTTCGTTGTTCACGCGCAGGCACAGCTGGGTCTGCTGGCCGGGCTTCGGGGTCAGGTGGACCGGGCGCGGGAGTTGCAGGCCACGGTCGATGCCTGGGCCCGCCCCCGCGGCGCCGGGTTCCTCACCCAGATCACCGACGCGGTCGGCACCACCGCAGCCCTCGCCGAAGGCGACTACGAAGCCGCCTACCTCCACGCCATCGGCATCACACCCCCCGGCACCTTCACCCCCTACGCCCACCAAGCCCCCCGCACCCTCCTCGACCTCGTCGAAGCAGCCCTCCACACCGGCCGCACCGAACAAGCCCGCAACCACGCCCTCGCCGCACACCACGCCGGCCTGCCCGACGTCTCCCCCCGCCTCGCCCTCATCACCTACGGCGCCCTCGCCATGACCGCCACCGACACCACCGAAGCCGACACCATGTACCACCGCGCCCAAACCCACCCCGCCGCCGCCCGCTTCCCCTTCGAACTCGCCCGCATCCACCTCGCCCACGGCATCCGCCAACGCCACACCCACGGCAGGAAGGCGGCACGCCACTCACTCACCCTGGCCGCGGAAACATTCGAGCGGCTCGGTGCAACCACCTGGGCCGAACGCGCACGGACCGAGCTGCACGCCGCCGGTGCGACCGTCCAGTCCCCCTCGGCTCCCCTGACGGCGCTGACCTGGCAAGAACGCCGGATCGCCGACCTCGCCGCAAGTGGCCTGACCAACAAGGAGATCGGCGACCGCATGCACCTCTCACCCCGCACGGTCAGCTCCCACCTGTACCGGGTCTTCCCCAAGCTGGGCATCACCACCCGCGCCGCCCTGCGCGACGCCCTGAGCAAGATCCCCGGCGAGCAGAACGTGTGAGTACCGGGTGGGTCAGGCGCCCACGCGCTGCTGCTGATCGTGGTCCTCGCCCGGAACGGCGCTCGCCCGACAGCGGTCGGATGCCGCTGCCGGGAAGTCCGTGCCAAGTCCGCAGGGGCCGTGATCGCACCCATGCGATCACGGCCCGTACGGGTCCTAGAAGTTGCCGCGCTTCTCCTGCTCGCGCTCGATGGCCTCGAACAGGGCCTGGAAGTTGCCCTTGCCGAAGCCCAGGGAGCCATGGCGTTCGATGAACTCGAAGAACACCGTGGGCCGGTCACCGATCGGCTTGGTGAAGATCTGCAGCAGGTAACCGTCCTCGTCGCGGTCGACGAGGATGCCGCGCGAGGCCAACTCCTCGATCGGCACGCGGACGTTGCCGATCCGGGCACGCAGTGCGGGGTCGGTGTAGTAGCTCTCCGGCGTGGCGAGGAACTCGATGCCCTTGGACCGCAGGATGTCGACGGTCCTGATGATGTCGTTGGTGGCGAGGGCGAGGTGCTGGGCGCCGGGGCCACGGTAGAAGTCGAGGTACTCGTCGATCTGGGAGCGCTTCTTCGCGACCGCCGGCTCGTTGAGCGGAAACTTCACCCGGTGGTTCCCGCTGGCGACGACCTTGCTCATCAGCGCCGAGTACTCGGTGGCGATGTCGTCGCCGATGAACTCGGCCATGTTGGTGAAGCCCATGACGCGGTTGTAGAACTCGACCCACTCGTCCATGTTGCCGAGCTCCACGTTGCCCACGACGTGGTCGAGCGCCTGGAAGATGCGCTTGGGCTCGTCCTCGGGCTTCACATAGCCCGAGGTCCGGGCGACGTAACCGGGCAGGTAGGGGCCGGTGTAGCGGGAGCGGTCCACCAGGGTGTGGCGGGTCTCGCCGTAGGTGGCGATGGCCGCGATCCGGACGGTGCCGTGCTCGTCGGTGACGTCCTGCGGCTCCTCCAGCACGGTCGCGCCCTGCGCGCGGGCGTGCTCGATGCACTTGTCGACGTCGGGCACCTCAAGGGCGATGTCGATGACGCCGTCACCGTGGCGGCGGTGGTGGTCCAGCAGCGGGCTGTCCGGGTCGACGCCGCCCTTGAGCACGAACCGGATCGCCCCGGAGCGCAGCACGAACGCGTGGTGGTCACGGTTGCCGGTCTCCGGACCGGAGTAGGCGACGAGCTCCATCCCGAAGACCGTCTGGAAGTACAGCGACGCCTGAGTCGCGTTGCCCACCGACCAGACCACCGCGTCCCACCCGGTCACCGGGAAGGGGTCGCCCTCGGCGTCGTACTCCACGAGTCCGACCAGCTGCTTGAGCTGCTGCAGGTCGAGCTCCGCAAGCCGTTCCTGGCTGGTGAGGGTCTGCTCGATGCTCATACGTCATCCCTTTCGGTGTGCCTGCTTCCAGCGCGTGGCGGTAGAACACACCGACCCCCCTCACCTGCACAAGAGTCACCTTCTGAGCTGTTCAAGCTGCTCAGCTTGCCTCCCTCCAGGCCGCTTCATATATACAATCTGCCCAGTTGAAAGCGGGTCGCGGACGCAAGATCACCCAGGGCGCGCCGTCAGGCCTTGCTGAGCGACGCCAGCCGCGAGGCCGCCTCCCCCACCTGAACGGCGACCGACTCGACGTCGAAGTCGTGCATGGCCACCACGCCGACCGAAGCGCCGACCGCGCCGGGCACCTCGAACCCCACCGCGATCCCGGTGGCTCCCTGCTGGAGTTGGCCCGAGGTGACGCTGTAGCCCACCTCCCGAGCCCGCACGATCTCCTCGGACTCATCCGGCAACGGCGGCTGCAGCGCGAGGATGGCGACGCCGTTCGCCCCCCGCTCCAGCGGATGCCGCACGCCGATGCGGTAGCCCACCTGGACAGGACCGTGCTGGACGGTCGGCTGCGCTCCCGCGACGGGAACGCACTCCCGCGCACCGTGCGCCACCGTCAGGAAGGCGGAGGCACCGGTTCCGTCGGCGAGCTCCTGGAGAACCGGCTGGGCCACCAGAACCAGCTGATGCTGGAACCGTCCCGCCAGCGTGGCGGCACCGGCACCGAGCCGCAGCCGCTTGCCGTGCCGGGAGACCAGCGCGTGCTCCTCCAGCGTCTGCACGATCCGGTACGCGATGGCCCGGTCGATCCCAAGCTGCGCCGCCAGGTCCGCCACCGTCAGGCCGTCGGGCGTCAGAGAGATCAGGTCCAGAGCCCGAAGCCCACGATCCAGACCTTGCAGGGTGGCCATCAACGCCTCCGAGAAAACCGACAGAGCTTCTTCGGACGCCACGTTAGGGCACGTCAAACGCACAAGCGGCGCCGGGAGCCCGAGCGCGACCTTGACTGAGCCGTCCCCCGAGACCTAACGTCAACTTGCTGCTTCTATCGCACAAAGATGTGCGCTGAGCGCACAGGGAGAGAGCCTTGCCGTACTACCACCGGGCGGGCGCGGTTCCGCCGAAACGCCATACCCAGCACCGGGACCCGGACGGGAACCTCTACTACGAGGAACTGATGGGCGAGGAGGGGTTCTCCTCGGACTCCTCGCTGCTCTACCACCGGCACATCCCGTCCGCGGTGCGGGAGTACCGGGTGTGGGACCTCGGGGACCAGTCCCTGGTGCCCAACCACCCCCTCGTGCCCCGTCACCTCTCCACGCACAAGCTGTTCACGGAAGGCGAGTCCGGCATCGACGCGGTGACCGGCCGCAGGCTGCTGCTGGGCAACGAGGACGTACGGCTGGCGTATGTCGTGGCCGACACGGTCAGCCCCTACTACCGCAACGCGATCGGCGACGAGTGCCTCTACGTCGAGGACGGGCGGGCACGCGTGGAGACGGTCTTCGGGGACCTCGCCGTCGGCGACGGAGACTATGTGATCGTCCCGCGGGCGACCACGTACCGGATCGTCCCGGAAGGCACCGTACGCATCTACGCGGTCGAGGCCAACTCGCACGTCGGGCCCGCCCGGCGCTACCTCTCCAAGCACGGCCAGCTGCTGGAGCACGCGCCGTTCTGCGAGCGCGACTTCCGCCTCCCGGACGGGCCGAAGCTCGTCGACGGTGAGAACGTCGAGGTGTACATCAAGCACCGCGGGCCGGGCGGCGTCGCAGGGACCGTCCACACCCTGCCGAACCACCCCTTCGACGTCGTCGGCTGGGACGGCTGCCTCTACCCCTACGTTTTCAACATCCGCGACTTCGAGCCCATCACGGGCCGGGTGCACCAGCCGCCGCCGGCTCACCAGGTCTTCGAGGGCCACAACTTCGTGATCTGCAACTTCGTTCCGCGCAAGGTGGACTACCACCCGCTGGCCGTCCCGGTGCCGTACTACCACTCCAACGTCGACTCCGACGAGGTGATGTTCTACTGCGGCGGAGACTACGAGGCACGCAAGGGCTCCGGGATCGGACAGGGGTCGATCTCCCTGCACCCGGGCGGCCATCCCCACGGTCCCCAGCCGGGTGCCATTGAGCGGTCGATCGGGGCGGAGTTCTTCGACGAGCTCGCGGTCATGGTCGACACCTTCCGTCCCCTTCAGCTCGGTGAAGCCGCTCGCGCGACGGACGACGGGACGTATGCCTACTCCTGGGAGCAGAACCGATGAGCGAGCAGCTGGTGCCACAGGTGTTTGCCGGGCTGTTCGACGACGCGGCAGTCTTCCCGCCCGGCAGCCTGCCGATCGAAGACGCGGTCGCGGCCCACATGGAGCACACTCGCGGCACCCACGCCGGGCTGGTCGGTGCGTTCGTTCTCGCGGCCAAGGACATCGACCGGCTGGCCGAGTTGACCGCCGGCCTCCCCGAGGGCTCGTTCGACCTGTCTGTGACCGTTCCGCTGCCGGGTGTCTGCGACGCTCTCGCGGCGGCGCACCGGATCCCGGCCGTGCGGCTGGTCGGGCTGGAAGTCGCCGTCCCGGACGCAGTCGCCGCCGACACGGTCGTACCTGCCCTGGCCGAGGCGATCGACGACGACACCGACCTGACCGTCTATGTCGAGGTGCCGCGCGACGCCCGGCGCGGGACGCTGCTCGCCGAACTCGCCGGGACCCCGTATCCGGCCAAGTTCCGGACCGGAGGCGTACGCGCCGAGCTCTACCCCGACGAGCGCGAACTCGCGGCGGCCGTCCTGGCCACGGTGCGGGCCAAAGTGGCCTTCAAGGCGACCGCGGGGCTGCACCACGCGCTGCGCAACACCGACCCGGAGACCGGATTCGAGCAGCACGGGTTCCTCAACCTGCTGGTGGCCACCGACGCGGCCCTCCACGGTGCCGAGGAGGAGGAAGTGGTCCGACTGCTGGCCGACCGCGACGGCGACCGGGTCGCCGAGCGGGTGCGTGCCGTGTCACCCGGCGCCCGTGACCTGTTCCG
Source organism: Streptomyces sp. NPDC079141 (assembly GCF_040686775.1). Taxonomy (NCBI): domain Bacteria; kingdom Bacillati; phylum Actinomycetota; class Actinomycetes; order Kitasatosporales; family Streptomycetaceae; genus Streptomyces; species Streptomyces sp. NPDC079141. The sequence goes on from NZ_JBFBLP010000001.1 coordinate 42,159, forward strand.
CTCCTTCGGCACCTGCTCCGTCGCCGAACCCGCCGCCGAGTTGGCCGGCCTGGGCCTGCTGCCCGCCGCGACGATCGCCGACCTGACCGAGGTGTCCGCATGACCACCACCCAGTTGACCGTCCCGGCCGACTCCCTGTTCGGCCTGACCAACCTGCCCTACGGCGTCTACTCGACAGCCGGCCGGGAGCCGCGCGTGGCGACCCGCTACGGCGAGCACGTCATCGACCTGGCCGTCCTGCTGGACGACGACGTCTTTGCCCGCCCGAGCCTGAACGCCTTCATGGCACAGGGCCACGCCCGCTGGGTCGAGGTCCGGGCCGAGATCACCGAGCGGCTCCGGGGCCAGGTCCCCGCGGAGGCGATCCACGACCTGGGCGCGGTGACACTGCACCTGCCGTTCGAGGTCGCCGACTACGTCGACTTCTACGCCTCCGAGCACCACGCCTCGAATCTGGGCAGGCTCTTCCGGCCCGACAACCCGGACCCGCTGATGCCGAACTGGAAGCACCTTCCGGTCGGTTACCACGGACGGGCGGCCTCGGTCGTCGTCTCGGGCACCGACATCATCCGGCCCTCCGGGCAGCGCAAGGGCCCCCAGGACCCGGCGCCGGTCTTCGGGCCCTCGACCCGCCTCGACATCGAGGCCGAGCTCGGCTTCGTCCTCGGGACCGGCAACGCCATGGGCGAGTCCATCGGCACCGAGGACGCGGAGCGGCACATCTTCGGGGTGGTGCTCTTCAACGACTGGTCCGCGCGCGACATCCAGGCCTGGGAGTACGTCCCGCTCGGCCCCAACCTGGGCAAGTCCTTCGCCTCGACGATCTCGCCATGGGTGGTGCCACTGCTCGCCCTGGACTCCGCCCGGGTCCCGGTCCCGACGCAGGAGCCGGCCGTGCTGCCGTACCTGCGGATGGAGCGGCCGTGGGGCCTCGACGTCGATCTCACGGTCGCCTGGAACGGTCAGGTCGTCTCCCGGCCGCCGTACGCCGCGATGTACTGGTCCCCCGCCCAGATGCTGGCCCACCAGACCGTCAACGGCGCACCTTCGCGCACCGGTGACCTGTTCGCGTCCGGCACCGTCTCCGGTCCGCAGAAGGAGCAGCGCGGTGCCTTCATCGAACTGACCTGGGGCGGCAAGGAACCCGTCACGGTCAACGGTCAGCAGCGCACGTTCCTGGAGGACGGGGACGAGATCGTCCTGGCCGCCACGGCCCCGGGCGCCGGCGGAACCCGGATCGGCTTCGGCGAGGCCCGCGGCCGGATCACCAGCGGCAAGCGTCAGGAGGCGTGATGAGCAAGACGGTGGCCTCGGCCGCGGAAGCGGTCGCCGACATCGCCTCGGGCAGCTCCCTCGCCGTCGGCGGGTTCGGGCTGTCCGGAATCCCGGACCGTCTGATCCAGGCACTGGCCGAGCAGGGAGCAGACGACCTGGAGGTCTTCTCCAACAACTGCGGCGTCGACGGCATCGGACTCGGCATCCTCCTCGACCTCGGCCGGATCCGCCGGGTCACAGCCTCCTACGTCGGGGAGAACAAGGAGTTCGCCCGCCAGTACCTCTCCGGCGAGCTGGAGGTGGAGCTCACCCCTCAGGGCACCCTGGCCGAGGGGTCCGGGTCACCCTGCACAGCGAGAACGGCATCCTCGGAACGGGCCCGTACCCGACCGACGACGACGTCGACGCCGACCTGATCAACGCCGGCAAGGAGACCGTCACGGTCAGCCCCGGGGCGTCGTTCTTCGACTCCGCCCAGAGCTTCGGCGTGATCCGCGGCGGCCACATCGACACCGCCGTACTCGGGGGCATGCAGGTCTCCGCCTCGGGCGACCTGGCCAACTGGATGGTGCCCGGGAAAATGGTCAAGGGCATGGGCGGCGCCATGGACTTGGTCCACGGTGCCAAGCGCGTGATCGTCCTCATGGAGCACGTCGCCAAGGACGGCTCCCACAAGATCGTCGCGGAGTGCAGCCTGCCGCTCACCGGGCAGGGGGTGGTGCAGCGGATCATCACAGACCTGGCCGTGCTCGACCTCACGTCCGAGGGGTGCCGACTCGTCGAACTGGCACCCGGGGTCACCCTCGACGAGCTGCGCGAGAAGACCGGTACTCCTGTGGCGTGAGTCATGAGTACTGCTGGGTTGCGGCTTGCGGGTGATCGGCCGGTGAGGCAGGGACGGTAGTCTCCAGGGCGATGGACGCTTCGGGGGGAGAAGACCAGCAGCCGTGGGACGCCGCGGCCGCGCTGGTGCGGGCCGCGCGGACCGGGGACGTGCTGGCGATGGACGAACTGCTGACGTCGGTGACGCCGTACGTGACCCGGTTGTGCCGGCCGATTGCGGTGTCGGACAGTGAGGACGCCGTCCAGGAGGCGCTGATGGCGATCTTCCTGGGGGTGCGGGGGCTGCGTGATCCGCAGGCGTTCTACGGTTGGGCGCGCACGATCACCGTGCGGGAGGCGGTGCGGGTGGCGCGGCGCACTGCCGTCGAGCGTGCCGTCGACGCGGATGAACTGGCCCGCCTGCACGACCTCTTGCCTCGTGGTGACGGCGAGCTGTCCGTAGAGGTGCGGGACGTCCTCGCGCGGATGCCGGTGCAGCATCGCGCGGTGCTCGTACTGCGCGAGCTGGAGGGGCTGGATGAACGAAGTGCCGCAAAGGTGCTGGACATTGCGCCGGGCACGGTCAAGTCCCGTCTGCACCGTGCCCGTTCGGCGTTCCGGAAGGCGTGGCAGCGATGAGCGTTGACTCTGTGGCGCGGTTGCGGTTGATGGCCGCGGGACTGCATGCCGCGATGTACGCGGAGGAGCGGTTGGACCTGCCGTACGACGAGGTGTGGGCGGTCGCCGAGGATCTGGCGGGTGAACTGCCGCACCTCGTGCCCTTCCTGCGCGAGTTCCGCGTCCCGCCGGGCGACGCCGATCGCAAGCAGGCCCGGGCGGTGGGACCGCTCGGTGTCCGCGCCGCTTTCGAGGTGCGGCTGGCTCCCGGCTGGTGCCTGATGCAGTCGCGCCTTGTCGTGGGTGGCATGGCCGCCGCCCCGGAGGGCGACGGCACGCGCTTCGCGGTGCTCGGTGCGGTGCGTCCCGCCGCCCTGCGGCCGGTCCAGTCGGTGTACGGCCGGCTGCTCGGGGCCCGCCGCGGGCAGGCGTTCGTCCGCAGAGTCGGGCTCCGGGCGGCCGTACGTTAGCGGCTTCAGCGGCCTGTCACGAACAACTCCCTCATCGCCTCGGCCACCGCGTGTGGGGCCTCCCGGGGCAGGAAGTGGCCGGCGCCGGGCACGATCCGCACGGTGAGATCGTCCGCGTGGCTCTCGCCTCCGGCCAGCATGGACGGGCGGATCACGTTGTCCCGTTCGCCGCCCAGCAGCACGGTCGGCACCGTGAGCCGGTGCTCGCGCCACGTGCCGCGCAGCAGCGCCGGGATCTCCCGGACGATGTACTGCCAGAACATGGCCTGCCCGGCGTGCGCACTGGCCTTGGCCGCGGCGCTGAACTCCATGAGCTCGTCGGCTTGCCAGACGGAGGACTCGGCGACCTGGTGACGCAGCAGGAAGCGGGTGAACGCCGGCCAGCGGCGCAGTACGGCTCTGCCGATCACCGGATACTCGATGAAGGCGGTGTACCACTGCCGCCACAGGTTCGGCAGGATTGCCCGGTGCCGGGCCCACGGGTGGGCCATGTTGAGCGCCAGGTAGCCGCTGAACCGCTCCGGTGCCCGCAAGCACAGCCGGAAGCCGACATGGGCACCCCAGTCGTGCCCGACCAGGCCCACCCGGTCAAGGCCGAGAGCGTCCAACAGCGCGAGCATGTCCTCGGACAGGCCCTCGATGTCGTAGCCGCGCCCGGTCTGCTCCGACCAGCCGAAGCCCCGCAGGTCCGGGCAGATCAGCCGGTGCCCGGATGCCGCCAGGCGCGCGACCGGGTGCCAGGCGAACCAGTGCTGTGGGAAACCGTGCAGCAGCAGGACCGGGGTGCCCGTTCCGTACTCGGCCACGTGCAGCCTGGCGCCGCGCACCTCCAGCCAGCGGTGCTCCGCCCCCTCGGCGGCCGGTAGCGGTCTGGGGGCAGCAGCCGTGCCCGAGGTCGTACTCGATGCCATGGAAACGCCTCTCGCCTTCGGCGGGTCTCTTGCGGAACCGCATCGGCAGGTCAGGAGGAGAGGCGGAGCCGAAAGGTTCCCTCCGGCTCCAACGCGTCCATTTATATGAAGCGCATCACCACTGGGCGATGAGCGGCGTGTCCGGTTCGTGCCGCCGCCAGGCTTCGGTTAGGCGGGTGAGGCGGTCGGGGGCGGCGATGCCGCGGACGGTTGCGATCCTGCCGCCTTCGATGTCGAAGGTGACGGAGCCGACGATCTGGTCGCCGACCACGAAGAGGATGGCGGGGGCGCCGTTGACGAGCGCGTAGTAGGCGGTCATAGTGCCGCCGGCGAAGCGCCGTTTCGCAGTGGTGGGTTTGAAGCCGGCCCGTGCGATGGCGGCGATGCGCTGCGGGGTGTCGAACCGCAGCAGCTTCTCGGTCAGGCCGGCGCCGTCGGAGATCGCGGTCGCGTCGTCGGTGAGCAGTGCCACCAGCCGTTCGGTGCGGCCCGAGGCGGCGGCGGTGAGGAACTCCTCGACGATCCGGCGCGCGGATGCCGGGTCGATCTCCCCGCCGCGGCGGCGTGCGGCGGTGATGCGGTGCCGGGCCCGGTGGAGGTGCTGCTGGCTTGCGGACTCGGTGATGTCGAGGATCTCGGCGATCTCGGCGTGGCCGTAGGAGAATGCTTCGCGCAGGACGTAGACGGCCCGCTCAAGGGGTGACAGGCGCTCCATGAGCGTCAGCACGGCCAGCGAGACCGACTCGCGCTGCTCGAACGTGTCAGCGGGGCCGAGCATCGGGTCGCCGTCGAGGAGCGGTTCGGGCAGCCAGCCGCCGACGGTGCGTTCGCGGCGGGCCTGTGCCGCGCGGAGCCGGTCCAGGCACAGGTTGGTGACGACCTTGGTCAGCCATGCCTCCGGCGCCCTGATCAGCTGCCGGTCGGCGGCCTGCCAGTGCAGGAACGCATCCTGTACGGCGTCCTCGGCGTCGGCGGCCGAGCCGAGGAGACGGTAGGCCAGGGAGGCCAGCCGGGTGCGGCTGGCCTCGAACCGACTGGTGTCGAAGCGATCAGTGGCGATGCTGTCCACGCGGACCACCCTAGGCGGCTACGCCGCCGCCTTCTCGGCAGCCCCGTCAGGCGCGGCGGCCAGGCGGTGCTTGCGCTTGGGCAGGCCGAAGGTGGGGTGCGCGGTGCCCAACAGCGACCCCTTGACGATGGCACGCTTGATCCGCGCGGCCTTCCGGCCGCCCACATACCTCGGCTTCGCCTGCCCTTCGTCGTCGACCATCTGCAGCATTCCGTCCCGCCGCCCGAGGCTGATGTGGTTGAACACGTAGACCAGCTTGGTGTGGGGGACCTTGCCGCCGGTCAGGCGGCCCACGATCGCTCCGATCGCCTGCCGGCCGGTGTAGCCGGCCGAGCCGCAGGACATCGGCATCGGCCGACCGTTGTCGCCGATGGCATGGACGGCGTCGCCGGCGGCGTAGACGTTCGGGTGCGAGACCGACCGCATGGTGCGGTCGACGACGATCTGACCGTTCTCGACGACCTCAAGGCCGCTGGCGGCGGCGATGGGGTTGACCGCGAACCCGGCCGTCCACACGGTCGCGTCGGATGCCAGGGCGGTGCCGTCGGCGCACAGCACCCGCGTCGCTTCGACGGCTTCGACGCTGGTGTGCTCCACGACGGTGATGCCCAGCCGGTCGCAAGCCCGGCGCAGGTGACCGCGGGCTCCGGCGGAGAGCCGAGCGCCCAGTTCGCGGCGGGCGATCAGCGTTACCCACAGGCCGGGCCGGGCTTCGGCGAGCTCGGTGGCGGTCTCGATGCCGGTCAGCCCGTCGCCGACGACCAAAACCCGCCCGCCTTCGCCCCGCTTGACCAGGCTGTCCAGACGGTCGCGCAGGCGCAGCGCCGAGGGCCGGCCGGCGACGTCGAAGGCGTGCTCGGCGACGCCGGGGACGCCCTGGTCGGCGACGCGGCTGCCGAGCGTGTAGAGAAGCGTGTCGTAGGCGAGTTCGCCGCCGCCGTGGGCGTCGGCCACGGTGACGACCTGACGCTCGGGGTGAACGGCGGTGACATGGGCCAGTCGCAGCCGTATCCCCGTGCCCGCGAAGACGTCGGCCAGCTGCGGAGCCTCGACGTCGTGGCCGGCCGCGAGCTGGTGCAGCCGCAGCCGCTGGACGAAGTCCGGCTCGGCGTTGACCACGGTGATCTCGGCGTCCGCCGGGGACAGCCGGCGGGCCAGGTTCCCGGCCACGTAGGCCCCGGCGTATCCGGCGCCGAGGATGACGATGCGGTGCTTCATGTCTGGCTCCTGTCGGTTCGCTTGGCTCCGTGGGTTGAGCGGGACAGCGCCCCGATTCCTGACAGGAATCGCATGTGATGTGGATCACAGCACACCAGGAGTGCCGCACAACAATGCGCGCGACGCCTTTTCAAAACCACGAGCAACCCCCTCACAGCTGACCTATGTTGATCACTGCCGCCGACAGCGAGACCCGGCGGGCCCTTGCCGGGCCGAGCCCCCAATCCCACGGAATGAGAGGCACCGCATGCGCGTGCTGTTAATGGCCTACGGGTCGCGCGGAGACGTCGAACCGCTGGTGGCGGTCGCGCTCCAACTGCGGGACCTCGGAGTCGACGTGCGGATGTGCACGCCTCCGGACTTCGCGGAGCTGTTCGACTCCGTCGGCCTCCCCCTGGTGCCGATCGGCGAGCCGGTGCGCCCGTTCGTCAAGGACGTGCTCACCGGGAAGACGAAGGTTCCCGCGGAGGGGCTGCCCGCACGCGCCGCCGCGATGACCGCCACGACGTACGAGGCAGCCGTCGCCGCTGCCGAGGGATGCGACGTGATCCTGGGGACCGGCCTGCTCCCGGCCGCGGCCGGCGCGAGGACGGCAGCCGAGCACCTGGGCATCCCCTACCTGTTCGTTGCCTACTTCCCCGCCTACCTGCCCTCGCCCCACCACCCGCCGTTCGAGCGGCCGGGCCGGCCGTTCCCGCCCGGCGTGACCGACAACCGAAAGCTGTGGGACCTGGACATCGAGACCATGAACGTCCTGTTCGGGACCGGTCTCAACGCCCACCGGGAGTCCATCGGCCTGCCGCCGGTGGACCACTTCCGCGACTACGTGCTCACCGACCGCCCCTGGCTGGCCGCCGACCCCGTGCTCGCCCCGTGGCAGGAGCCGGCGGACCTCGACGTGGTGCAGACCGGCGCATGGTTCCGTACGGACGACCGCCCGCTGCCGGCCGACGTGGAGGCGTTCCTCCGTGCCGGCGAGCCGCCGGTGTACGTGGGGTTCGGCAGCATTCCCATGCGCGACGCGGACGACGTGGCCCGGGCGGCCGTCGAGGCGGTCCGGGCGCAGGGCCGCCGAGTGCTCCTCTCCCGCGGCTGGGCCGACCTGGCCGTGGCCGACGACCAGGACGACTGCTTCGCCGTCGGCGAGGTCAACCACCACGCCCTGTTCCCCCGGGTCGCCGCCGTCGTCCACCACGGCGGCGCGGGCACCACGACCACGGCCGCCCGGGCCGGTGCGCCCCAGGTGGTCGTCCCCCAGATGGCCGACCAGCCGTACTGGGCCGGCCGCGTGGCCGACCTCGGCATCGGCGCGGCACACGACGGCCCGCACCCGACCTTCGAGTCGCTGTCGGCCGCGCTCGGCGTCGCCCTGACTCCCGAGACCCGAGCCCGGGCAGCCGCCGTGGCGGACACGATCCGCACCGACGGCGCGGCGGTGGCCGCGAAGCTGCTGCTCGACAAGGTCGGCTGAGCAGGCTTCTCGACCAAGGGGCCCGCCACCCAACGGTGGCGGGCCCCTTGGTCTGTCCCGCGCCCAGTACGCCGGGATGGAGGATTACGCGACGGCCGCGGGTCAGCCGTTCGAATCCAGGGACCCCCGGGCCAAGTCGCCAACAGACAGGTCGGCCTGCCAGCGGGCCCGCAGCACTCCGTCGCTGTCCGGCATGACAGCGGAGAGCAGTGGGACACGATCATCGGCGTACATGGACAGAAGTGATGCGGCGTCGGCATCGGCCATCCGGGCAGCCAGCTCCGGGTACGTGTCCTCGTCGGCGACAGCACTGTGCATCCGGCCGTCCTTGTCCTGCCAGACACCCTCCACGAGGCCTTCGGCGGGGAGGGCGCCGAGGACGGCAGCGACGTCGGAGGACAGGTCCGGCCACACGGCCAGGCGAGCGCGCGGAGCGAGAGCGGCGCGCACCGCGTCGACGGTGTCAGGGGTGAGGCGATGCCATCGCGAGGCGTTCTGGACGTACATCTCCTCCAGGAGTCCAGCGCGACCGTCGGCAACTGTCCTGCGCACACCGGCCCAGAATTCGTCGTCGCCCGGCCGTAGGACGCCGTCCTCCTCCGGCTCGAAGGCGTGCGGGGAAACGTCGATGCGTTCCGGGAACAGGCCCAGCTTGCGGGTGCGGGCAAGCGCCCGGTGGCAGGGCCGGCAGCTACCGACGTAGAGGTACTGGTCCCATCCGACGTGCACGGTGAAGGCCCCCTCCGCCTCCAGCCGGCAGCAAGCACCGCTGTCCCGCAGCATGAGCCGCACCAGCTCCGACGCGATGTGCAGCGACACCTCTGCCCCGTCGTGGAAGCCGGCAAGTCCGCCCGCAAGGACGCCGTCGAGCCCAAAGCCGTCCAGAGGCGCCTCGACGCCGAAATGGACGAACGACGAGACCTGCGGCTCGCGGACGGACAGGCGGTCGATGCCGGTGTCCGCTGCGAATGCCTTGACCGCCTGAAGATAGGCCGCCTCCGTCTCGCCGTGATCGCTCGTGGTGTCCTCGACGCCGATGTAGTGCCCGTGGTCGTCGCGGTCGGCGGGGTCGTACTTGGTGACGCGGTAGATGTAGGGGAGCTGCACATCGCCATCTTCCAGCGCTGCGCTGCGGCAGTGCCACGGATTTGAGACGGGGCGTCGGCGGCGGAGTCCACCACCGGATGGGTGTCAGTGCTGAGGGCTAGGGTCTGTCCGCGAGAGCCGCGCGCGCGGACAGACCGCCGTATGGAGGGGACTGGATGGACCGGGCACCTGCGGAGAACGGGCTGCGCTGGATAGCCGAGGCCTACAGCATCAGCTTCACGCTCACCCTCAGCGAGAGGCTCTCGCCGTACGAGCTGCTGCGCGGCGTCGGCGCCGAGGAACACCGCATCGTCTCGCTGACCCGGTCCGCGGCGGACATGCTGTTGCTCAGACAGACGGACGACCACATCAGTGACCTCGACTTCCTGGACTGGGAAGACGAAGCGGCGGTTGCCCGACTGACGGACGCGGGCTTTCTGCCCACCCCGCCGGCCACGATCGTCAGAGCGGGCTCGGTGCCCGGCTGGGCGTACGCGCTGGAGACATCCAGCTGCCACACGGGGACCTACCTCGCGGCACTGTCCGAGCGAGGGCGGGCGTTCTGCGTCCATCGCAACGCGAAAGGCTTCAGCCGCGTCGACTACGCCCTGCACGGCGAGCTGGTGACGTCCTTCGAGCCCGGCCTGCCGCACCTGACGGACGGCACCCCGGCCGAGTTGTCGCTCGGCTTCGCGCACGGCGGCGACGAGGTGGGTGACGTCGCTTTCCTGAGGTTCCTTGAGGACGAACTCCGTATCCGCCTCTCCTGGGAGGAAACGGAGTCAGAGCTGCCGGCGGCGGCTTTCGCCTGACATCGGCGTCGGTGAGGAACGTCCGGTCCGCGGCCACTGCCGCCAGGCAGATCAGCCGGCGGGAAACTCGGGAGACGGACGAACTCGCCGTTGTGTCATACGAAGTACGGCACGTGGGGTGGCCACGGGGCGGGCAGCGGCAGGCACGGCTGAGACTGACACGGCGGCGAGCACGGCCCAACCAGGTGCGTGGACGGGGCAGCGCCAGGAAGAGCCGCAGCGGTGGTGGAGACCGCGATCAGAATCCGCACCGCGTCCACCGGGGCGATGCTGGACGTCGGCCGCCCCCCTACCCGCGTATCAGGGGCGGAAGACGTCAGCGTGTGCGGCGGCCCATTGGGCGAAGGTCCGCGGCGCACGGCCGACAACCTCCTCGACCGCTGAAGTCACCCTGGCCACCGTCTCGGGCACGGTCGCCCACATGTGCAGCATGAACTCGATGCCCTCCTCGGGCCAGCCCTCGGCCCGCCATTGCCGACGTGCCTGATCATCGGTCAGCTCGGTGAAACGGATCTCACGGCCGGTCGCCGCCGCGATGGCGGACACCTTGTCGGCCGGCGTGAGCGCTTCGGGCCCCGACACGATGAAACTCCTTCCCGCGTGGCCGCCCCCGGCGAGCACAGTAGCGACAACGTCGGCGACATCTGTCTCGTCCGCCGAAGCGGTCCTGCGATTCGCGTACGGCTCGCGGACCTCCGCCGTAGTGCGTATGGCCTCAGCCCACCCCAACGCGTTGGACATGAAGTCGATCGGCCAGATGAACGTCCACTCCAGATCGCTGTCACGCACGGCTTGTTCCAGCTCTCCGTCTTCGCCGACCGACAGGACCGTCAGCCGCCGTACACCCGCCTCGGCGGCCATCGCCATGATCTGCGGCCCTGTACGCAACGGGGCGTGGTCGTGCCCGGTGGCCCCGAGCAGGTGCACGGCGGAGACTCCGTCGAGAGCCGCCGCCAGCGTCTGTGGCTTCGTGAGGTCGCCACCCACCACTTCGATGTCGTCGGGCAGACCAGTCGCCTCGGCCGGGTTACGCGTGAGCGCGCGAACGGTCTGTCCGGTTTGCCGAAGTCGCTCGACCACGTGGCGCCCCATGGTCCCCTTCGCACCGGTAACGAGAATTGTCATGTCGCTCCTTGCCTGCTCCTTGTTCAGGTGGGCACCGCTCTGAGTGGTGGTCAAACCTTCCGGTTGCTCGGCCGCGGACGACAGTAGGCGGTATCTGGGTCAGATTCTGTCCGCAATCCGATCACCAACCTTGCCCTTGTCGGTCCTGCCGCAGTAAATGCCGGATCTACTGCGGCAGAGCCCGGCCTTGGGCACATCGGTACAGCGGTTATCGGTGACACTGATCATGAACGGCGTAGCGTTCGGCCCATTCCCACACGGGCACCACCTCGGCCAGCCAGTCCGGTGCCGCGCAGGCCAGCGCCTCCAGCGCGACCCACAGTGTCTCCCCGGCCAGCTCCAACCGGTTCGGATTGCGTACCGCCCCCAGCACGCGGGTGGAGTCCCTACGCTGCTTGCCACCGGCCTTCACCAGACCTCGGTCCTTGAGGGCGGTCAGGAGCAGGTCGAGCGCCCTTTCCTCCAGCCCGTTCGACTGAAGCGGGTACTACCCGCGTGAGCCGGCTGGCTGAGTTCCGGCTACTTCAGGAGCCGGAAACCGGGCTGTTGGGCCCACGCTCGGAGGAACTCCGCCGAGCCGTACGCGGCGGGCCACGGATCGGTCATCGTTGCGACGATGCCCGGAAGGCCGGCCACGATTGAAACCTGGTCTTCTCGCAGTTCGGCGTTGGCGACACCACCGATCACATCCATGACGGCGGCGGTCAGCAGCGCCGTGACGAGGTGGTCGACAGGACGGCTGCAGAACGCGATGACGTCGACGGCGTGGGTGGGGGTGAAGCCGATGAGGGGTCCCTGGTCGACTTCGTCGGCGTGCTCGGCCTCGAAGATGACCTCGTCACCGATCCCAGGCCCCATAAAAGAGACCAGGACGGGCCGACGTCCGTCTACGTCCCCGGCGTCCGTGATCCCAAGGCTCTCCGCGTGAATATTCAGGTCGTACTCGCCGACCCGCTTCTCCGGGTCCGCTCATGGCCCAGAGCCTAACCAGCCGGGACTGTCACCCCCAACAGGATGATCTTGCTTCAGCAGCTCCCCGCGCAGGCGCGGGTCTAGCGCCGGGCGGCACGTCCGAGGTCAAAGTTCGGTCGTCCAAATTCCAACTGGGTGCTCACTCGGCGGCAACCACAGCTGAGGCTGTGACTCGCGATGCCTCTCCTGAGCCTGTTCTTCCCAGTGGAAGCGGTCATCCGCGTCGGGCCACGCAACTTGCAACACGGGAAAAGGCGGCCGCCGGTAGAACCCGATCGCCCGTCCAAAGAAGGTCCGGTACCAGCGGAGATCCACACTCCTGAGCGCAACTTGGTGACCATCGACAACATCAGGATGCCTCTGACCGTCAGCCACAACAGCACCCGCGGCGGCCTTCGCTCCGAGCCTGTTGAGCATGCGGTGCATGGCGTGGACATCGAGTCCGAACATGGCTAGTTCAGGTGCGCCGTGAGTGTGGGCGAGGCCGATCGTATAGGCGAATCCAGGACCGACCTCGTCCTCGGGAACCATCACGACGTGCCATCCGTGCTGCTGCACGTTCTCGGTGATCGTCAGATCCACGCGGTCCGCTTCGTCTCGGTCACCGTAGTCATGGCAGAGGACGCAGCGGCACCGGAACGGATCAACGGTCATGCACGGAGGCTACGCGGTGAGCGTTCGAGTCAGGCAGTCGGGTTTCGCGGCGGCCCCCGCAATCGAACGACATCGTTTCCCTCCGCGACGTCGCAGTGCAGTGCGAGACGGTCAACGGCGTCCCGTAGAACGCCGGACCGACCGCGCCACCACCAGACGCGACCTCCTGCCCTTCCTCGATGGGTGCCGACGCGTCTTCCCGCAGGAGCGCTTCGCGCTGCGCCGTCCTTCGTCATGAACGAAGCCACGGTGCACTACTGCGATCTGGGGAACCTGCCGGGTTTGGTGCCGTGAGTCCAGATCCCGATGCTGGCCTGAGGCGGATCCTGTGAGGCACCGTGGGCGCTTACCTGCCTACGACAGGAGGAAAGGAAGAAGAGTTGAGACTCTGCCAAGGGATTGCCGTGATGGGAGCCGTGAATCTGGGTCTCACGGTCAGTGTGCTGGGTGGCATGGCTCATGCGGACATCCCGGACGCCAATGGCGTATACACCGGTTGGTGAGACCGCCCCTGCACGTCCGGAGTCCCGCTACACTCCCGCCACCCGGCGAAAGACCAGGTCAGACAGCGAACTCCTGCTGGAGTACTAAGAGGTGTCTTGCGGCCGTGGCCCGGGCGCGCGCTGGTAGCGGTCGCCGAGGACACGTACGAGGTCGACGAGTTCCGCGGGCTCGGTCACCGTGAAGTCGACGCCGAGCAGGCCGAGGTGGACGGCGAGCGCCTCGACGCTGTCCGCGCCGGTGTCCAGCAGACAGTGGGTGTCGTCGACCGCCGTGATGGTGCCGATGGCCGGATTGATCCGCTCGGCGAGCTGTTCGGCCGGTGCGTGGACGACGACTTGGGCCCGGTACCGCCAAGCGGCCGACGACACGCCCCGGCGTACCTGGTCGACGGCTTCCTCGGGGAGGTCGCGGGGGGTGAACCTGGGACCCGTCGGGGTGCGTGGGTGGAGGCGGTCCACCCGGAACGTCCGCCAGTCGTTCCGTTCGACGTCGAACCCGACGAGGTACCACCGGCGTCCCCAGGTGACCAGCCGGTACGGTTCGACCTCGCGCCGGCTCTCGGAGCCCTCGTGGCTCCGGTAGTCGAAGCGCAGGCGCTCGTGGTCCCGGCAGGCGGCGGCGAGGGCGCTCAGCGTGTCGGCGTCCACCCGCGGGCCCGGGTCGTCGCGCGGCACCGCCTCGGCATACTGCTTGAGGGCGTCGACGCGACGCCGGAGGCGGGTCGGCAGCACCTGTTCCAGCTTGGCCAGTGCGCGCAGCGAGGTCTCCTCGACGCCGGTGATGGTGCCCCCGGCGGCCGTGCGGAGCCCGATCGCCACCGCGACCGCCTCTTCGTCGTCGAGGAGCAGGGGCGGCAGCGCGGCGCCGGCGCCGAGTCGGTAGCCGCCCACCGCGCCTCGGGTGCCGTGCACCGGGTAGCCGAGGTTGCGCAGGCGTTCCACGTCGTTGCGGACGGTGCGGGTGGTGACCGCCAGCCGTTCGGCCAGTTCGGCGCCGGTCCAGTCGCGGGGCGTCTGGAGGAGTGAGAGCAGGCGCAGCAGTCGCGCCGAGGTTTCCAACATTCTTCGGAGTCTGCCGGTCTATTAGGAACGCATCTTTCCTCAATGGATCCTACGTTGATGCCCATGACGAACGACACCACGATCGCCCCGTTCCGGATCGATATCCCCCAGGCAGACCTCGACGACCTCCAGCAGCGGCTGGCGCGGACCCGGTGGGCGGAGGAACTGCCCGCGGGCGAGTCGGCGTCGGCGGGCCCGGTGCCGCCCGGTTGGGAGTACGGCGTCCCGGTGGGCTACGTCAGGAAGCTGGTCGAGCGGTGGCGCACCGGCTACGACTGGCGGGCCTGGGAGGCGAAGCTCAACGCGTACCCGCAGTTCACCACGGAGATCGACGGCCAGAACGTCCACTTCCTGCACGTGCGCTCGCCGGAGCCGGACGCGACGCCGCTGATCCTGACCCACGGCTGGCCGACCTCGGTGGTCGAGTGGCTGGACGTGATCGGCCCGCTCAGCGACCCGCGGACCCACGGCGGCGACCCGGCGGACGCCTTCCACCTCGTCATTCCCTCGGTGCCGGGCTTCGGCTTCTCCGGGCCGACCCGGGAGCGTGGCTGGGACCGGTACCGGGTGGCCCGGGCCTGGGCCGAGCTGATGCGCCGGCTGGGGTACGACCGGTACGGCGCGGTCGGCAACGACGGCGGGGCGCTGATCTCGCCCGAGGTGGGTCGGGTCGACCCCGAGCACGTCTGCGGCGTGCACGTGACGCAGGTCTTCTCGTTCCCGTCGGGTGACCCCGCCGAGCTGTCCGGTCTCTCCGAGGAGGAGCGCGACAAGCTCGCGTTCGCCGAGTGGTTCGTCCAGAATCGGGGCGCGTACGACAAGCTCCAGTCCACCGAGCCGCAGAACCTGGCGCACGCCCTGGCCGACTCCCCGGCCGGCCTGCTGGGCTGGCACGCGCAGCTGCTCGGGCCTTCGCTCGACCCGGACTACGTGCTCACGAACGTGATGGTCTACTGGCTGACCAACACGGCCGCCTCGGCGGCCCGGTTCTACTACGAGGACGCGGCGGCGGCCCCCGTCCAGCAGAAGTCGAACGGCCGGGGCACCACCGTGCCCGAGCCGACCACCGTGCCCCTCGGCCTGGCCAACTTCGCCTGGGACTTCCCGTCCGTCCGGACGTTCGCCGAGCGCGACCACACGAACATCGTCTCCTGGAACGTCTACAACCGGGGCGGCCACTTCGCCGCGCACGACGCCCCCGACCTGCTCGTCGACGACGTCCGGCAGTTCTTCGGCAAGGTTCGCTGATCCACCGCCGGTTGTCGGCGGACCCGCTCGGACCCCTTGTACCCATGTATGCACACGGAAGGAATTCCCATGTACCTCGTCATCGGTGCCACGGCTCACTTCGGACGTCAGGCGGTGGAGGAGTTGGTCGCCGCGGGTGCCCCGGTGCGGGCGCTGACCCGTACCCCGGAGCGGGCCGGACTCCTAGAGGGAGTCGATGTCGTCCGGGCCGACCTGACCGAGCCCGAGACGCTGCCGGCGGCGCTGGCTGGCGTCGAGGCAGCCTTCCTGGTGCTGCAGTACGGGATGGATGTCGGTCCACTGCTGGCGGCCGCGGGCCGGGCCGGAGTGAAGCGTGTGGTGTTCCTGTCCTCGGGAGCGGTCGTCCCGGGCGCCGAACGGCAGCCCGACGTGATCGCCCAGTACCACCGCGATGTCGAACGGGCCGTCGAGGAGTCCGGCATCGAGTGGACGTTCCTGCGGCTGCTGTTCCCCGCCGTCAACTCGTTGACGTTCGCGATGCAGCTCCAGGGCGGTGACGTCATACGCGCGCCGTACACCGAAGCGGCCTTCAGCGCCGTGCACGAGCGGGACGTCGCCGAGGCGGCGGCACGGATCCTGGTCGGCGGCGGGCACGCGGGGCGGGCCTACGACCTGACCGGGCCCGAGTCGCTGACCCAGGCGCAGCAGGTCCGCGTCCTCGGCGAGACGCTGGGACGCCCGCTCACGGTCGAGGACCTCGACCCGGAGCCCGTCCTCAAGCAGATGAGCCAGTTCATGGATCCCGAGTTCCTGGCCGCGCTGTTCGCCCTCATGGCGCAGGCGGTCGGCAAGCCCGCGCCGGTCACCAACGTCGTCGAGCAGATCACCGGCCACCCCGCGCGGAGCTACGCCCGGTGGGCCGCGGATCACCGGGCCGACTTCGGCGGCTGACAGCCGACCCCGGCAGCTGTGAGCCGGCCCCGGCGCCCACCGGATTCCGGGGGCCGCCGGGGTCGGGCCGTACTGTCGTATGTGCATCAGAACGGCCGCTCCGGCCGAACTTCCGCTGCTCCAGGACATCGAACGGGCGGAGGGCGAGCCCTTCCGTTCTCTCGGGATGGGGGCTGTCGCGGATGACGACCCGCTGCCCCTGGAGGTCCTGGAGACGTACCGCCGCGAGGGGCGGGCCTGGGTCGCGGTGGACGCGGACGACCGGCCCGTCGCCTATCTGCCCTCGGACACCGTCGACGGATCCGCCCACATCGAGCAGGTGTCGGTGCACCCCGACGCCGCCCGGCGGGGCGTGGGCCGGGCGCTGATCGAGCACCTGGAGGCGGTTGCCGGGGAGCAGGGCCTCGCGGCCCTGACCCTGACGACCTTCACCGAGGTCCCGTTGAACGCCCCGTACTACACGCGGCTCGGCTTCCGCGCGCTCGCCGACTCCGATCCGGCGCTGACGGACGGCCTGCGCGCGATCAGCCGCGCGGAGGCCGCCCACGGCCTGTCGGCCTGACCCCGGATCTGCATGCGCAGGGAGATCCTCGTGCGCGGCGAGGTGTCCGGAGCCGTCTAGTACTCCAGCAGGAGTTCGCTGTCTGACCTGGTCTTTCGCCGGGTGGCGGGAGTGTAGCGGGACTCCGGGCGTGCAGGGGCGGTCTCACGGAGACCGCCCCTCGATCGTGCGACAACGCCGCAGGTAGTGAGAGCGGCTCCGCGCCGCTGGTGGAGGACACGCGATGGCCGGCTCCGTCGGCCCCGATACGGCGACGCTCCGCGTCGCCACCATCCGGTTCGCTTCACCACCGGCCTGACGGCCGATGCACAGCGAATGAATCCGGTAGCGCGACGTCCTGATCGGCCATCAGGGGCCACCGCCCGTCACGGTGGCCCCTTGACATATCTGGCTCACCAGGGCACTACGCCGGCGTCGTCGAAGAACTGTCCGGTGGGGCCGTCGTCGGGCAGGGTCGCGAGTTTGATGGCGATCGCCGCGCCCTGTTCGGGGGTGCGCACGCCGCGGAAGCCGTTGAGGTCGGTGGCGACGTAGCCGGGGCAGCCGGTGTTGATCAGGATGTTCGTGCCGCTCAGCTCCCGGGCGTACTGGACGGTGACGGCGTTCAGGAACGTCTTCGACGGCGCGTACGCCGCGGCCACCGGACCTGCCGTCTGCTCGGCGGCGGGTCCTGACTGCCGGGTGAGGGAGCCGACGCTGCTGGACATGTTCACGATCCGTGGTGCGGCGGAGCGGCGCAGCAGCGGCAGCATCGCGTTGGTGACGCGGATGACGCCGATCACGTTGGTGTCCACGACCGTGTGGATGGTGGCGGGGTCGATCCGGGTGGGCTCCTGTGGCATGTCGCCTGCGATGGCGGCGTTGTTGACGAGCACGTCGAGGCGTCCGGCCTGTTCGTCGATCAGCCGTGCGGCGGCGGTCGCGCTCGCGTCGTCGGTCACGTCCAGCGGTACGGGGAACGCGTCGATGCCGGCGGCGCGCAGTTTCTCCACCGCGGTGCTTCGGCGCCGGTCGTCGCGGGCGCCGACGCCGACGCTCCAGCCGAGGGTGCCCAGGCCTGCGGCGATCTCGAAGCCGATTCCCTTGTTCGCGCCGGTGACCAGCGCGATCGTCCGTTCAGTCATAGGGACGATGCTGCCTTCGGGTCTCGGCGGGGGTCCAAGACCGATCGGGTGCGCAACGATACCGTCAGGGTATTGATCCGGGATAGCGTGGCCGGATGGAGACCCGGGAACTGCGGTATTTCGTCGCTGTCGCTGAAGAGCTGCACTTCGGGCGTGCCGCGCAGCGGCTCGGGATCGCGCAGCCACCGTTGTCACGGGCGATTCAGCGGCTCGAACGCCGGCTCGGGGCAGTGCTGTTGGATCGGACCAGTCGCACTGTCACGCTGACCGAGGCCGGCTCGGTGCTGTTGGTCGAGGGCCGGGCGGCTCTCGACGCGGTCGAGGCCGCCGAGCGTCGTACCCGCCGCGCCGCCCTTTCCGTGACCGGTCGCCCCGGCCTGGTCCTGGTCGCGAAGGCCAGCGCGTCGAGGGCACTGCTGGCGCGACTGCTCGACGCGTACGCCGCCGAACCCGGCGCGGTCCCCGTCGACGTCATCCTGTGCGGTCCGGCCGAGCAGGAACGACTCCTGCGCGAGGGCCGGGCCGACGTGGCGCTGCTGCACCGTCCGTTCGACTCGACGGCCGGATTCCACACCGAGGAGCTCAGCACGGAGAGTCAGGTTGTGGTCCTGCCGGCCGGGCATCCGCTCACCGCCCGGGCCCATGTGCACATGGCCGACATCACCGGGCTGCCGGGCCTGCCCCTCCCACGCTGGCCCGACCCCGACGGCACCTACCCGCCCGGCCCCGGCCCGCAGGTCCGCGACCACGCGCAGTTGTTGCAGCTCGTCGCGCTCGGCCGTGCCTGTGCGGTCTCACCGGAGTCGTGCCGAGCCCAACTGCACGATGACCTCGCCGCCGTGCCCGTGCTGGACGCGCCGACAGTCACCACCGTGATCGCCTGGCCACCGCACAGCCGGTCCAGAGCCGTCGCCGACCTCATCCGGACTGCGACACGTCTCCTGTAGCTCCCACCCGCCCGGCCAGGCTCCATCCAGCGTGGCCCGGCTCAGGCGGCAGATCGCGGTGGGTGCACGCGGCTGGTGTCGGTCTGCGCGACCGGGTGACATCCATCTCGACCTCTCACACCTTCGCTTCATTCCTCCGGGCGCGCACGGAACTCGGACAACACCGAAGCGTCGAATCCGGGATCGTCGAGCTCCACGCTGAGCGCGTATGTGAAGTCCATGCTGTACCGCACCCGATGCACCACGGCCCGGTCAGTGAGGTTCTCGGCGAACTGCAGCGACGCACCATGAATGAGCTGGAAGCCGGGTTGGAGCGGGGCCTCAGCCGTTCCGGATACGACGGGCCGTGTCCACGAGTTCGGCAGGCAGGGCGGGGCCGGCGCATGCGTAATCGATCAGCAGGTCGCGGTAGGAGTCGTTCGGCAGGTTCGGCGCCAGTTCGATGAGTTCGCTCAGGTCGGCGGGCGAGCCGGTGAGGCGGGCTCGGTAGGCGGCACCGGCCGCGCGGAGGGTGAGTTCGGTCGGCTCGTGCTTCATTCCCCGGTCGATCAGCCGAACCGCTGCGGCGAAGTCGCCCTGTTCGGCGTGCACGTCGGCCAGGTCGAGGTAGAGCGACCAGTTGGCCGGATCCAGGACGAGGGCGCGCTCGAAAGCCGCCACAGTCTGTTCGGGATCGCCCAGCCGGCGCCACGTACCCGCTCGCACGACTTCCGTCATCATGATCCGCTCGACGGAGTCCGCCCGGTCGCAGAGGGCGAACGACCGATCGGTGAGACCGCATGCCCGCAGCAGGATCGCCATCTTGGCCAATGCATCCGGCAGCGGTTCACGGGCAGCGACCAGGTCGATGGCCTCGAACCAGGGCTGGAAGCGTTCCCGCATGCTTTCGGTGTCCAGGTCATGGCCGTAGTCCATCGTCCGCATGGCGGCCTCGGCCAGCGCGTCGGCGCTCACCGCGCCGAGGAATCGTTCATCGCCGAACCAGGGGGCTTTCGCCCATGCGACGGTGGGCTGTGCACCCGTGACCGATCCCATCGCCAGCGCCGCGGCGTCCATGTCGTCCTCAAGGAAGCTGATGTACGACTTCGCGAGCACTGCCCGCAAGGAGCGGGCATCCTGAACGGCCTCGGCCAACTCCGACGGCCTGTCCCTCCACAACTCGGCCAGAGCCAGGTAGGGCTCGGGGTTCTCAGGTGCGGCGGCGATGGCGCCCGCCAGGTAGTGCACGGCTGCCGCCGGGCTGTCTCCGCAGTGCGCCAGCACGCGCGCGAGACCTACTCCGGCTGTTACGGCCCGATTCGACATTGCCCGAGGATATCCCTGGGCTGGAGGCCTGCCGACCGGTCCCCCAAGTCCGCACGGAGAGATCACTTACTGGGCAACGCCCACGGCTTTGCGAGCGAGGAGGTGGACCTCCTGGAACTGCCGTCGGTCGGTGGGCTGAGGCTCGCGAACCAGCCGAGCCACCTCGACCAGTCCGACCGCGCGCAGCATCGCGGCGAGGTGATCGGGCCACCACCTGTAGGCCGGCGCGACTGCGTGATCGAAGACCTGCGTCGGGTGAGACGGATCCTCGCTTGCCGAGAAGCCGACCAGGAGGTGGCCGCCAGGTGCCAGCACACGGTGGAACTCGGCCAGGACGACGGGGAGTTCCTGCGGCGGAGTGTGGATGATCGACCAACGTGAGAGAACGCCGCTCAGCGCGCCGTCAGCGATGTCCAGTGCGGCCATCGAGCCCACCTCGAATCGCAGGGCCGGATAGGCCTGCCCAGCCAACTTGATCATTGCGGGAGAGGCATCCACCCCGAACGCCGCCAGCCCCAGCTCGTCCAGATAGGCCGTGACATCGCCGGGTCCACACCCCAGGTCCGCGACCCGCCCGTCCCCACTCGCCCGTACGACCTCGGCGAACGCGCTCAGGAACGCACGGTCCAGGGGCCTGTCGCGCAGCGCGTCGCGAAACAACTGCGCATACGTGGAGGCAGCAGCGTCGTAGGCCTCGCGGGTGGCACTGAAGGCATCGTGTTCGACCATGCTCGCGACAGTAGTTCCTGATGCCGAGGCGGGCCGCAGCGAACCACGATGTCCCGGTCGCTGTCGCAGTGTCACAAACGTGTTCGGAAACGGCTCTCACTCGGTGTGAGCAGGCGGAATCATCGCTCTCGTGAGGCACGATCACCGGGACATTCCGACTCCCCGGGGGACTACTCATGGCTCACGCAGCTCGCTCACGCCGTGCCACAGCCGCACTGGCCGCTCTTTCGCTCGGCATCCTGGCTCTGACCGCGTGCAACGGCGAAACCGACAAGGACACCTCCGCTCCGAGCGCCGCGGCGACCCCGTCCGATGCGGGCACGGACGAGGGCTCCGACACGCCCTCGACGGCCGGCCCGAGCGACGGCGGCAGCTCCAGCGGGGGCTCCTCCGGCGGCGGCAGCACCTCTTCGTCGCCGGAGCCCGCGGCCGACGACGGCCTGGACGGCGGCGTGGGCATGTGCGAGACGTCCGACTTGAGCTACAACGTCACTGTCGCGTCGCGGCCCGTCAACCACGCGTTGCTGACCGCCGTGAACACGGGCAGTGACCCCTGTCTGCTGCCGGCGAACGAGCTGGTGATCACGATCCCCGGCCTCGACGGCGCCGCCGAGCACATGGGACCCGAAGGTGAGGACTGGATCCTCAAGGCCGGCCAGAGCGCCTACGCCGGGATCATGTTCGCGCGTGCCGACACCGCGGGCGGCAAGAGCGCCGACAAGGTGGAGATCGCGCTCACCCCCTCCGAGAGCCCGACCACAGTGTCGATCAACGACGGCCCCGTCACGGTCAACGACGGCCAGGTCACCAGCTTCTTCGGCAGCGCCGAGGACGCACTCACCTACTGACCCCACCGTCCTCGGCAGGACAGCCGACCGCCGCACGGCAACCTGCACAAAGCCCCCGGCCCGCCATCCCCTGGCGGGCCGGGGGCTTCTCCTCACACTCGACGGACGCTCAGAACGTCCAGCGGGTGTGGCTGAACACCCCGCCGTCCCGGCCGAAGCCGTAGGCGGTGTGCGGGGCCACGCCGAAGACCGCCACCTCCCCCTTCCGGATGCCGTCCCCCATGCCGAAGAAGGTGCCCTCGGGCGACGTCATGTGCTCCCTGTACTTCGTTTCGTGGACGGCGATGATTTCCTCCAGCGCCGCCGGATCCGTAATCCGGTCCGCCACGCCCTCCACGATGACGTCGAGTCCTTCCGTGAGCACGTTCCGCCCGGTGGTGAGGGCGCAGTGCGGGTCGTGGGCGAGGTTCTTGGCCTTCTGTTCCTCGGGGCCGGTGGAGAAGTAGAGCCGGCCGTCGTGCCAGGCGCCGATCAACGGCGTGACGTGCAGCCGGCCGCCGGGCCGCACCGTGGACAGCCAGAAGATCTCGGCGGCCTCCAGCAGCCGCCGGGCCTCGGCCCATTCAACGGCGGTGACGGCCTCGGCCCCGGGGCGCGGGTTGGTCGCGGAACTGTAGCGGGCGTCGAGCTCACCCACCGGCTCCTGTGCGGAGTGCGCGGGCATGCGGGTTTCCTTTCTCGTCGTCTCTTGTCCTCTCCTTAACGACTGTCCCGCGAGGCAGTTTTCAGAGGCGGCCGACGCCGCCTTGCCGGTGCGACCGGCACGAGCAACCGGCGGTGATGTCGCCTCACGCGACGGCGGTGCCCTCAAGCTCGACCATCTGGCCGTCGATCGCCAGCCGTGTCACGCCGAGCATCGTGGTGGCCGGTGCCACCCCGGCGGCACCCAGCCGCGATGCCAGCAAGCCGTAGTGCGGGAAGAGCAGGTCGACGTCGGTGGTGTAGACGTTGAGCCGGACGAGGTTCGCCAGGGACATGCCTGCCTCGGCGAGTACGGCCTCCAGGTTGTCGAGGCTCAGCGCCAGCTGTGCGGCCATGTCACCGTCGTGCCGGGGCTTGCCGTCGCCGTCCGTCGCGGTCTGGCCGGAGCAGTACAGGGTCCGGGTGTGCCCCGATACGATCTCCCCCTGGTTGAAGCCCAACTCCACCGACCACGTCACCGGGTTGACTGCCGTTCGTTCCACTGCCACATCAGCTCCATTCGATTCATGGGGAGTTCGGACGTCCGGCGGTACAACAGCCGCCGCCGTCGATCTCGGTGCTGATGACCCTTCCAACAAATCACGACATCCTCGGTCATGTATTTCGGTACGGTTCCCGGATGCGTGCCGATCGCCTGGTCTCACTGGTGCTGCTGCTCCGTCAGCGCGGTCGGCTGACCGCGGACGCCATCGCCCGCGAGCTGGAGGTCTCCACCCGTACCGTGCTGCGCGACATCGAGGCGCTGTCCGCAGCCGGCGTCCCGGTCTATGCCGAACGCGGCCGACACGGCGGGTTCGGGCTGCTGCCGGGTTTCCGGACCGAACTCACCGGACTGAATCACGACGAGGCCCTTGCCCTGCTGACCGCCGGATCGGGGCGCGGCGAGCAGGTGTTCGGCCTCGGCTCGGCGCTCGCTTCGGCCATGCGCAAGGTGGTTGACGCGCTGCCCGAAGGCCATCGGAGCACCGCGAGCGACGCGGCCCGGCGCTTTCTCGTCGAGCCGGAGACCGACCTGCTCTCACGCCGGCCGGTCACCGAGGACGTACCCGACACGACCATGGCCGAGATCCGGCGCGCCGTGCTCGTCGGACACAAACTGCGCATCCACTACGCGGCCACGGACCAGACACCGAAGTGGCGCACGGTTGACCCCATCGGCCTGGTCACCGTACGCGACCGGAGCTACCTCCTGGCCACGAGATCCGGCGCGGACCGCACCTACCGGCTGTCGCGGGTGCTGGCCGCCGAGGAACTCCCCGAACCGGCCCAGCGACCCAACAGCGTTGACCTGGAGCGGGTCTGGCGCGAACGCTGCGCGCAGTTCCTGTCCAGCGACCACATCGCCGTGCAGATGCGGGTGAACCCCGAGCGGCGGGACTACCTGCTCGGCACCGCGGTGGCCGTCCGCGCCGCGGAGCCCGACGCAGACGGCTGGCTGCGGCTGGAAGCGACGTTCCAAGACCTGCGACACGCCGAGTGGGCGCTGTGGCAGCTCAGCACCGACGCGGAAGCCCTGACCCCGCAGTCGCTGCGCACCTCCCTGCGCAACCGCGCCGCAGCGTTCGCCGCCCGCTACACAGACTCGTCCTGACAGATGGTCAGGGCGACGCGCATCAACTCCGGGGGCGGATACCCGCTTTCCGCCGCTGCGAAAATTCGCTGTCCAGCCGCAGGAACTCAGTGATAGACAGCCGAAGTGCGAGAGACTCCGAAGTTCCCCGAACTATTGCGGCTGATCGACGAACGATCGACCGCCTTCCGCGCCACGGTCGCCTCCGCGCCCAGCCTCGACGTGCAGGTGCCGACCTGCCCCGAGTGGACGCTGTTCGATCTGGCACGACACCTGGGCGGAGGGGACCGCTTCTGGGCCGCCATCGTCGGCGCGGGCCCCGCCGACGCTCCCCCGGCCGAGGCCGCTGCGGAGCGCGCCGCCCTGGCCCCGCCGCGGGAACGCCAGGCTCTGGTGGCCTGGTTGGACGCATCGACGCAATCGCTGCTCAGCGCGCTGCGGGCGGCGGGCCCGGATCGCGGTTGCTGGACGTGGTGGGGTGCGTCGCAGTCGCCGCAGAACTCCGGTGGCGTTGCCCGGCACCGGGTCCAGGAACCCGCGGTGCACACCTACGATGTTCAAGTCGCCCTGGGCGCCCCGCAGCCGCTGCCGGACGAGGTGGCCCTCGACGGTGTCGACGAGTTCCTGACCACCTGCTGCGCAACAACTGCCGCTTGGCCGCACAAGCCCACGGCCTTCGACTTCCACGCCACCGAGGGCCACTCCTGGCGCCTCACGGTCGACGGTGCCGGAGCACGTTCCACCCCGCTGCCCGTCACCGGCGAGGGCCCGGACACGGCGGGCGTCTCTGTCCGGGGCACGGCCAGTGAGCTGGTCCTGTACCTCTACGACCGCATCCCGGCGGACTCCATGCAGGTCGACGGGGACGCAGGGCTGCTTGACCTGCTGCGCGCCTGGGAACCGGAAGAATAGGACCGCTCCACCAAGCGCTCGACTCGTCGTCGATGAATCGGGGGACACCATTCCACGATCGTGATGACCGGCGGCACGTCGGGATTCGGAGCGATTGCCGCGGAGCGGCTGATGCGGTCGGGCAGTGTCCGGCTGATCAGTGGTGCACGTCGGCCGATCTCTGCCGGTGAGTCGCTCCAGCTCGATCTGGGGGAACTCGACTCGGTGCGTGCCTTTGCGGCGCGCATCGGCGAAGGCCCGGGCGTGACTGCCGTCGACGCGCTCGTGCTCAACGCCGGCATCGTCCGTCCCACCCTCAACACCCGCACCGCCGCCGGCACCGCCTTGGCCGACCTGGCTCTCGGCCGCGTGACGCCCCCGAAAGGACACACCTACGCCGCCCTGCGGCGAGGGCGGCTCCGTTGGGTGCAGCCCTCGCAACTGGCGCGCAGAGACGATCTGGCCCAGGCGCTGTGGAGCGACAGCGCCCGGCTCGTCGGCCTGCCGGACTGACGCGGTGGATCAGACGGTGAGTTCCAGCGCGGAGTCGACGGGCAACCAGTGGAACAGCGCCCGGATGTGGTCGGGCGCTTTCGCCAGCTCCGCCTCGATGGCGCGCCGGCCTTCGTGGAAGTGTGACCATCCCTCGTAGTGGGTGGGCAGTACGGTGTGCGGGCGCAGGAGCCGGCACAGTTCCACTGCCCTGGCTGCCGTCATCGTGTAGCGGACCGGGCCGGTCACGGGGAAGCGGACACCGCCCAGGTGCAGCAGCGCGGTACCCACGTCGAGGCGGTGGGCGACCTCGCGTACACCGCCGTGGAGGACCGTGTCCCCGGAGATCCACAGTGCGCCGTGCTGCTGGCCCTCCCAGCGCAGGGCGAAGCCGGTCACGTCGCCGACCAAGAAACGGGACAGCGGCGGGCCGTGGCGCGCGGGGGTGGCGGTGACCTCGATCGTGGGCCGGCCGGGGGATTCCAGGCGCCAGGTCTGCCAGGGTGCGAGGCCGTGGGAGTTGCCGCGCAGGCGGCGTGCCCCGGACGGTGTGGTCAGAACGGTCCGAGCCGCGGGGAGCAGGGCGCGTCCGGCGGTGTCCAGGTTGTCGGCGTGGTGGTCGTGGGTCAGCAGCACCGCGTCCAGGGGCGGGAGTTCGGTGGGCTTGGTGGCCGGGCCCGAGGTCTTGCGCGAGGAGGTGCCCCAGCCGAAGGAGTAGCGGCGACCGGGCGGGTCGAAGGTCGGGTCCGTCAGCAGGCGCCATCCGGCCACCTCGATCAGGGTGGTCGGTCCGCCGATGTGGGTGATGCGGGCCTCGGTCATGCGCGGGTTCCTCTCCCCTGCCCGGGGCGGCCGGTGGTGGCGCCCCGGGCGTACGTGCCGGCTATCGGGCGTGCGCGACGGCCCAGTCGAGGGCGTGGTCGGCGACCTCCTCCCAGCCGGGCGCGGCGGGCAGCAGATGCGGCATTCCCGGGAACTCCCTGATCTCGGTCACCGTGTTCGACTTGTAGTGCCGGGCGTTGGACTGTTGCACCCTCGGCGGCATCAGGTGGTCCTTCTCGCCGGAGATGAACAGCAGCGGCGCACGGGCGTCGTTGCGGTAGTCGACGTAGGTGCTCTGGTGGCCGGGGCGCAGGGTGGCCAGGGCGCTGTCCCAGAAGATGCTGCCGGAGGCGGGGACGGCGTACCGCTCGTACAGTTCCTTCGACTCCTCCTCGGAGAAGGTGTTGGTGAAGGCGTAGTGCCACTGCTCGGCGGTGAGCGCGACCGCTCGATGCCGGTTGGCCGGGTTCTTCAGTACGGGGAAGGCCGACCTGATCTGTGTCAGGGGTACGACCGCGACGCCTTCGGTGGGTGCGGAGTTGATGGCCACGCCGGCGGCTCCGTGGCCGCGGTCGAGCAGCAGCTGGACGAACACGCCGCCGGCGGAGTGGCCGATCAGGACGGGTGGCTTGTCCAGGCTGCGGACCAGGGTCTCCAGGCTTTCGACGATCTGGTCGACGGTGACCTTCTCGATGGGGGTGGTGTCGGCGTTGAGGGCCTCGACCTCCACCTCGAAGCCGGGGTAGGCCGGAGCGATGACGCGGTAGCCGCGCTTCTTGTAGTGCTCGATCCAGTGTTCCCAGCTGCGGGGTGTCACCCAGAAGCCGTGGATGAGGACGACGGTGTCCGGAGTACTCATGACTGCTCCCTCACAAGGACGTCAGCGGGTGGCGCGGTACGCGGCCTCGATCTGCTGCACCACGGTGTCCGGCCGGGACATCATCACGACGTGTGAGGCGCCCTTGGCCTCGACGGTCCGGCTTTGGGCGCGTTGGGCCATGAACCGCTGCAGGGCGGGCGGGATGACATGGTCGGCGCCGGCGACGACGTACCAGGACGGCACACTCTTCCACGCCGGTACGCCACTGGAGCCGGACAGCCCGCCGATGCTGCCGGGGCGCTGGGAGACCGCCATCACCTGCGTGGTGGCGTGGGGCAGGTCCTGGGCGAAGACGTCGTGGAACTTCGCCGGGTCGATGTAGCCGTCGGCATCGGTTCCGCCGGGCAGCGGACGCAGCACGAGCGCCGGCTCCAGCATGCTGCCGGGGAACTTCCCGGCCAGCTGCAGCGCGTTCTCCCCCTCGTCGGGCGCGAAGGCCGCGACGTAGACGAGGGCCTTGACGGCCGCATGTCCGCGCGCGGCGTTGGTGATGACCTCGCCGCCGTAGGAGTGGCCGACGAGGATGACCGGGCCGGTGATGGTGTCGAGGATGCTGGAGACGTATGTCGAGTCGCCCGCCAGGTCGCGCAGCGGGTTGGCCGGGGCGATGACCGGGTAGCCGGCCTTCAGCAGCCGGGCGGTGACGGCGTTCCAGCCCGAGGCGTCGGCGAAGACCCCGTGGACGAGTACGACAGTGGGCTTGGCGCCGGTGGCCGAGGCGGGCGTCGTCGCGGTGGCGCCGAGCGTGAGTGCGCCGCCCGCCGCGAGCAGCCCGCCGAGCACTCTGCGGCGGGGGTGGCCTTCGGGAGTCATCGTATGGTTCCTTTCGGGGTCAGGAGTTGAGGAAGTCGAGCAGGTCCGCGCCGAGTTGCTCCTTGTGCGTGTCCGTGATGCCGTGCGGGGCGCCCGGGTAGACCTTGAGCGTGGCGTTCTTGATGCGGGCCGCGGATGCCTTGCCGCCCACCTCGAACGGCACGACCTGGTCGTCGTCGCCGTGGATGACGAGCGCGGGCACGTCAATGGCGTCCAGGTCCGGGCGGAAGTCGGTGGCCGAGAAGGCTGCGATGCTTTCGTAGGCGTTGCGGTGTCCGGCCTGCAGACTCTGGCGCCAGAACGCGTCGCGGATGCCCTGGGAGATGTCGACACCGGGCCGGTTGTGGCCGAAGAACGGCCCGTCGGCCAGGTCGCGGTACAGCTGCGACCGGTCGGCCAGCGAGCCGGCCCGGATCCCGTCGAACACCTCGATCGGCACCCCGCCCGGGTTGTCGTCGGTCCGCAGCATGAGGGGCGGTACGGCGGAGACCAGGACGACCTGAGCGATGCGGGCGGTGCCGTGCCGGCCGATGTAGCGGGCGACCTCGCCGCCGCCCGTCGAGAACCCGACCAGCGTGACCTCACGCAGGTCGAGGGTGTCGAGGAGAGCGGCCAGATCGTCGGCGTAGGTGTCCATCTCGTTGCCGTTCCACGTCTGCTCGGAGCGGCCGTGTCCGCGGCGGTCGTGCGCGATCGCCCGGAATCCGTTCGAGGCCAGGAACAGTTGCTGCGCTTCCCAGCTGTCGGCGTTCAGGGGCCAGCCGTGGCTCAGCACGACCGGGCGGCCGTGGCCCCAGTCCTTGTAGTAGATCTGCGTTCCGTCGGCTGCGGTGACAAATGGCATGGGAGTACCCCCGGTTGCTGAGGATGTTCGGAGATCCGTGGGACGCGTTCTGCCGGGCACACACGCAACACCCCTCGCCCTGACCAGGTGTTGTGAAGCACCGGTGAAGGCGAGCATGGCACGGGCGCCGACCACCGGCTTTACCGTGCGTGCCAGGACCTGGACTCTGCGTGCCATGAGGTGCGCGGGCAGCCCGCGCGGCAGAGGTGTACCGGAGTCACCGAGTCAGATGACCGGTACACACACATTTGTCGGCCATGGTCGACGTGGCGGAAACTGCTCCTCAGGGCAGCAGCGGCGACCGGTCCGCCGCCACAGTCCGGGAGGCGCCGTGCTGGTTCTCGACACCAACGACCTTCCCGTCGCCGACCGCTACGAGGCCCTTCGCAACGCCGTCGTCCGGGAAGGCGGAATCGACACCGTCCAGGAGATCGAGCCCGCGGCCGGCATGTGGAAGAGGCTGGAGGTCTGGCACATCGGCCCCCTCACTCTGTTCGACACACGCGGTACGAGCGTCCGCTTCGCGCGCTCCTCCCGGAAGACGCACCGCAACCTCGTGGACAGCGTCTCGATCATGGCTCAGGCCGACGGGTACGGCACGGGCGCCTTCGGCTGCGACGGGTACCAGCGGCATCTGGGAGCGCAGGGCATCGGGCTCACGCCCCACATGGTCACCTCACACGAGTACGCATGGTCGGGCATCGGCCGCTCCTTGGCCTTCTCGGTCGACCTCGCCCACCTCGCGCTGCCCGTCGACACGGTGCGCGCCGCGATCCCGCTGCTGCAGTACGCCCCCATCGAATCCCTGTTGCTGCAGCACATCCGCGGCCTGCGCCGGCATGTGGACCGGTTCAGCGGCAGACCCGAGGCGGAAGCCCTTGCCTCCGCCACGGTGCAGCTCACCCGCGCTCTGATCGTGTCCGTCGCGGGTGACGACCACACGCGCCGGGAGGTGGCCCAGGAGACGCTCCTCGCCCGCATCCTGGCCTACCTCCACGCACATCTCACCGAACCGGACCTCACGCCCCAGCGTGTGGCCCGGGTGCACGGCATCTCCGTGCGCACCCTCTACCGGCTGTGCGAGGAAGGCGGACTGAGCCTCGAAAAGTGGATCATCCGCCGCCGGCTCGAAGGCGCCCGCAACGACCTGGCCGCACCCGAGCAGGCCCACCGCACCATCGAAGCCGTGGCCCGCTCCTGGGGCTTCACCCATCCCGCCCACTTCTCCCGCCGCTTCCGCGAAGCCTTCGGCACCACCCCCGGCCAATGGCGGCGAGACTCCCAACAGGGCCTGTCCCTCCGCCCGGACGGTACGTAATTGGGCCCCCGCCCCTGTCTTGACCGCATACAGTCAGCGGGTTCAAACAGGGGAGGACACCCGCACGTGAAGCACCACATCGGCATCCGCGCCACCACCGCGCTGCTGTGCGCCACTACGGCCATCATCACCGGCTGCGGCCCGGGCGGTGCCGGCACCGGCGCGAAGGACACCGCGCCGGCCACCGAGAGCACGACGGAGCCGAAGCATCCCTTCGACACCATGACGCCGCAGCAGATCGACAACCAGGCGCGGCAGGCCTTGAAGGACGCCACGAGCATGCGTTGGACCGGCAGGTTCAACAGCGACGGTCGGCAGATGGACGTCGACCTGGCCATGGACATCCACGGCTCCTGCAACGGCACGATCGACGCCGACTCCATGGGCACCATGCACATCATCAGGAAGGGACCCCTCGTCCACGTCAAAGCCGAGGAGGACTTCTGGCGGGCTTCCTTCAGCCGTGGGATGACGGCCGAACAGACCGAGGAGATGGTGACGCTCTTCACGGGCCGCTGGGTCAAGCCCCCCAAGATGATGTCGCAGGTATTGGGCCGCATGTGCGAGGGATTCGACGCCCAGATCGAGACACTGAGCCTCGTGTCCGACAGCAACCCCACACGTGAAGCCGACACCACCGTGAACGGCCGCCCGGTCGCCGTGCTGGCGGAAAGAACCCCCACCGAGACGACAACCGTCTACGTCGCCAAGAAGGGCAAGCCCTACGCCCTGAGGATCTCGGTCACGGGCGGCAACGAGCCCATCGACGTCACCATCACCGACCACGGCAAGCCCGTCGACACCACCCCGCCCCCGCCCGACCAGGTCCTCGACCCCACCAAGCTCCGCTGAGCCGACGCTGGCGCACGCCCCCGCGCACTTCCGCACGCCGTGGCGCGGGGCCGAATTCCCGCCATTTGCACGGTAGTTGACCGCGCAGCGGGTATGTACCTCACGGGTGGCATCGGGGCGGCGTTGGGGGGCTGACACTGTGGCGCGCCTGTCGTGGACGTCCGGCCCCTTCGAGTCGCGACGCGCGCAGCGGCGCCGGGCCGTGCGCCTGCTGCGCGCCCGCGGGCTCTACGGGCCCAGGTTCCGCGACGTGCTGCCGGCGCTCGCCGTGGCGGTGGCGGGGGTGTGCTCGGTCGTCGCGCTGCTCGCCTGGGGATACCGTGCCGCGGGGATCGCGGTGCCGCTCGCCGGCGTCCTGGTCACCGCCTGCACCGTCACACTCTGGGCGCGCCGTCGGCGCCCGGGCGCTCGTCGGCGCACCGGGTACTACACGCCGGAGGACCTTCTCGAACTCGACACCCAGGGCCTCGCGCTGGCCGTCGCCCGGATGCTGCGCCGGGACGGGTGGCGGGTACGGCTGATACCCGCGCCCGACCGGCCACGGGTGTGCGCGCGCAACACCGACGGCCGCCTTCTGGACGTGTCCTTCCGGCCGGTGGCCGAGCCCCTGCCCGACGAGGACCCGCCGCATCCCCATCCGCACGCGCGCCGCGGGAAGCCGGACGAAGAGGTCCTCCACCTGGTGGTGCACCGGGGCACCTTCGCCGCCCGCGACGTCCGGTGGGCGCGCCGGGACGGCAGGACCAGTCTGCTCGACGGGACCGCGCTCCGGCGCTGGGGAGCCGGCGAGCAGCTGGGCGAGCTGCTCGCCGAAGAGGTGTGAGCATCCGTGGCCTGCCGCAGCGAGGCCCTCCGTCACGGATGGCCCTCCCATGATGCTGCGTCGCCGTGGCCCGCTTAGCGTCGCCTCAAGAGAGGCCCCCGAGATGCCTGCGAGGATCCCATGGCTGTTGTGATGTCCCTGCGCTGGAACGGTCGCACACCCGAGCAGTACAACGCCGTACGGGACCGGGTGCGCTGGGAGGAGCAGACGCCCGAGGGTCTCGTCCTGCATGCCGCGTGGTTCGAGGGTGACGGGCTGCATGTGACCGATGTCTGGGAAACCGAGGAACAGTGGGAACGCTTCCTGGCCGAGCGGCTCGTCCCAGCGTTCAAGGACCTCGGGTTCACCGACGAGCCGGACTTCCACTTCTCCCCCCTTCACAGGCGCTTGATCGGGCCCGCTGCGAGCGGCGCCGCCTCGTAGCCCCAGCCCGTGCGGCAGGATTGCAGCATGAGCATCGTGAAGATCAACGTACTGACCGTCCCCGCCGAACAGCGCGAGACGCTGGAGAAGCGCTTCGCCTCCCGCGCGCACGCCGTGGAGAGCTCCGACGGATTCGAGTGGTTCGAACTCCTCCGGCCCGTCGAGGGCACTGACGACTACCTCGTCTACACGCGCTGGCGCGACGAGGAGTCCTTCCAGGCGTGGATGGAGGGTCCGATGAAGTCGGCCCACCAGGGCGGTGGCGCGGAGGGCGGCGAGCGCCCGCGGCCGGCGGCCAGCGGGTCCACCCTGTGGTCCTTCGACGTAGTGCAGCAGGCAGCGCCCAAGGTCGACTAGCGACCAGCGTGTACCCCTCACCGTCGTAGGCCCACAGGGGCGTACGACGGTGAGGGGGCGTCCGGCGCGCTCCGCAGCGCGCGGCCTGAAGCCGACCTACCCCCACCCGCGGCGACCCGGCACAATGGGCGCCGCCCGTTTCCAGCAGTCGGCACGCACGTGCCGCATGAAACGTCGCATCACACCGGTACCACCGCACCAGAGCCCGGCACCTGGCCAACCATCGACGGTCTTCGGGGAGTTGTGGGCGATGAGAGCACGCCGTACCACCGTGGGAGGACGTTTCCGGCCGACCCGCTGCCTGCTGAGCCTGTTCGTCGTGGCCGTCCTCGCCGCGTCCGGAACGGGCGCGGCCGCCGCACCCGCGGCCGACGACGTGTCGGCAGGGACGACAGGGGCGACTGAGGCCGCACCATTCGCTCCGTCACGTGCCGCCTCGGCCGTCGAGGCTCTCGGGATCGCCGGGACGGCGTGGGCCATGGACCGGCACACGGGCACCCTGCGGGTCCACGCCGACTCCACGGTCACGGACACCGATCTCGCCCGGCTCCGGCGGGTCGCCGCGCGTTCCGCCGGCGGTATGACCGTCGAACGGCAGGACGGCCGGCTCCGCACGCTCCTCTCCGGCGGCGACGCGGTCTACGCCGCCGGCCTGCGCTGCTCGGCGGGGGTCAACGTGCACAGCGGAACCACGTACTACTTCATCACTGCCGGCCACTGCACGGACGCCGGGTCCACCTGGTACACCAGTTCCGCCCAGACCACCGCGATCGGCCCCACCACCAGCAGCAGTTTCCCGGGCGACGACTTCGGTGTCGTCCGCTACGCCAATACGGCCGTGCCGCGCCCCGGCACCATCGGAGGCGTCGACGTCACCGGCACCGCGACCGCCTACGTCGGCCAGAGCGTCTGCCGCCGGGGCGCGACCACGGGTGTCCGCTGCGGCAGGGTCACCGCGCTGAACGCAACCGTCAACTACGGCGGCGGAGAGATCGTCTACGGGCTCATCCAGACCAACATCTGCGCCGAACCCGGCGACAGCGGCGGCCCGCTCTACGCGGGCGACAAGGTCATCGGCATCCTCTCCGGCGGATCCGGCAACTGCACCACCGGCGGAACGACTTACTACCAGCCCATCCAGGAGGTCCTCGCCGTCCATGGCTTGTCCGTCTACTGAGGCGGACGAGCTCGCGGGGCAGGCGGGGCGGCGGTCGATTTTCCTGTGCCGGGTGGGGCAACGATCGGGCAAGCTCGGCGGTCGTAGGGAGTGAGCCGCATCGGTCTCCCGCGTTCGCCACCAACTTCCGTCGTGTGTGCGGTGGTTGGCAGTGGGGCGGGTCATCCCTGGGAGGAATCATGAGCCGCTTCGCCGCATCACCCGACGAGAGACCGAGCGGTGGGCGCGACACCGCCCCGCCCGCCGCGAGCGCAACTGCCCTGCAGCGCAAGCCCGTCGGGCGCGCGGCGAGCCGCGGTGTCATGGTGGGGGCCGTCGCCGTCCTGCTGGCAGGGGTCGGCTCCCCGGCCGGTGCCACGCCCAGTGATCCGGTGGTCAGCGGGGCCACCGTCAACTCCGGACATGACGTCATCGTGGGCATCACGCGCAACGTGGTGTTCCCGGTCACGGTCACCGGCTCGGACGACTCCGGCCTGTCGTTCGTCGATGTGGATCTGAAGGGGCCGCACGGCGGCTTCTACACCACCGACGCGTTCTGCGAGACCCCGACGGCCTGCACGACGGTGTTCACCGTCAACGCCCATCCGGCCCCGGGCAGCGACGATCCGGTGGATCTGGCCAATGCCAACGCGGGAACGTGGTCGGTCGACGCCTTGGTCGACGCCAGTGACGGCGGTTCTGTATTTGCCCCCGGCGCGGGGTCGTTCGGCCTCAAGCGGGCCGCGCGGCTGACGGTCAACGCCGCACCGGAGCCGGTGGCCAAGGGCGCTCCCATCACCGTCACCGGCAAGCTGGTGCGGGCCAACTGGGACACATACCGGTACGCGGGATACGTGGGCCAGGCCGTGAAACTCCAGTTCCGTCCGAAGGACAGCAGCTCCTACACCACGGTGGCCACCGTGAACACCAACAGCACCGGTTCCCTGCGCGCCACGGTCAAGGCGGTCCAGGACGGCTACTGGCGCTGGAACTTCACCGGCACCGCCACCACTGGCCCGGCCAAGGCCGCCGGCGACTACGTCGACGTACGCCCCTGATCCGGCAGGCTCCGGGAGGCCTCCGCCCGGCTCCGGCGCTGCCCTCGTGGTCACAGCTGTCGGTCGGCCGCGCCGGTCTCCTGGGCCGGGGCGAGTCCGAACAGTGAGCCGGCCGCGGTGGTCAGCCCGATCGCGCAGGCGGCGGCCGTGTCGGCCGGTACGGTGATGCGCCGCAGCGCGCCGCAGACGGCGTCCTCCAGCAAGGCGAACCGGGCGACGAGCAGGCGCGGTCCTGCCGCACCATGCCTGCCGCGGTCGGCCACGGTGGTCAGGGCCTCCTGGGCACGCAGCTGCAGATCCGCGAGGGGCTGCCAGGCATCGCCGCGCCGCCCGGTCGCGCGCGGGTCGGTCAGCAACGTGTGCAGGTGGCGGCCGAGCTCCGCGTGCCAGGCGGTCAGGGCGCCGGTCATCTCCGCGCACAGGCCGTCCAGGCAGCTCTGCAGGGCGGCCGCGCCCGTCGCGACGCCCACCCGCGCCGGACTCGCGGCGCCCGGTGTCCGCTCAGCGGGCGGCCGGGCGTTCGCGCCCAGGTAGTTGCGCAGGACGACGGGCATGACCTCGGCGGGGGACGACTCCATGCGGTCGTCGGGCACCAGCACCGAGCGCACGGGGGCGAGGCAGCGCGCGGCCTGCTCAGCG
The DNA here is from genome assembly GCF_040686775.1 of Streptomyces sp. NPDC079141. NCBI lineage: Bacteria > Bacillati > Actinomycetota > Actinomycetes > Kitasatosporales > Streptomycetaceae > Streptomyces > Streptomyces sp. NPDC079141. Next base: position 77,542 of record NZ_JBFBLP010000001.1, read on the forward strand.
GCTGCGCGGCAAGCGTGATCAGTGGGCACGGGAGCACCGCTCCTTTCGTCGGTCTCTTCGGTACCGGCCTGTCGGGTGTTCAGGAACACGGCCGCAACCGGCCCTCGGTTCACATCCCCCACGCGCGTGCAGGCCCGGCACTCCGCCCGGTCGAGCGGTCATGCCTACCGATCAGTGCAGCGTCGGCCGGTAGATCAGCTCTTGGATGCGGCCGTCGAGCGTCCGGCTCTCGACCAGCTCCAGGTCGAAGTCGGCCGCGCCCCGGAAGATCGGATCCAGCCCGGTCCGACCGGTGATGACGGGAAAGAGCGTCACCTGCACGCGGTCGACGAGGCCGGCGGCCATCAGCGCCCGGTTCATCAACAGGCTGCCGTGCGAGCGCAACGGCACCTCGGACTCCTCCTTGAGCCGGGCGACGACCTCGACGGCGTCGCCGCTCACAATGGTCGCGTCCGGCCGGTCGAGGGGGCCTTCCAGCGTCGTCGACACCACTGAGTTGTGTTCATCCTGACCGCCGGGTGGCCCACTTCACGTCGAGGCGCAGTTTGGTCGGCACGCGCCAGTTCTTCAAGTGCGCGAACGCGTGCTCACACACCGCCCGTTGCGCCGCGATCGATAGTCGTTTGTCGAGGACCGGTTCTACGGATCGCACTTGGTGCAATGGACGTCGTCGGGTGGGTCGTCGGTGACCAGCATGTCGAGCCAGTCGACCAGCCGGGTGCCGTTGACCTTGATCTGGTAGAAGTCATCGTGCTCGAAGAGTCCGTGGCCTTCACCGGGTGCGGTGTAGCTGTGCAGGTTCGCTCCGGCGGCTTCGATGGCCTTTTCGTTGGTGTCGATGACGGCCAGCTCGTCGAAGCCCGGCACGGGGTCGATGCTCGGTGAGTCGCCGTGTTCCCATCCGGTGATCTCGACGGCGGCGTGCGGGTCGTAGGCGTAGTCGAATCGGGACAACACGAGGTCGGGGTTGTGCAGGCCGGCTTGGGTCCAGAACCTGGGGACGCCCCATTGGCGGTCGGTGAGTCCTTGGACGGCCCAGTCGGGCATGGTGTCGTAGGCGCCCCATGCTGCGTCGAGGACGGCGGTGTTGAAGTCGGGGTTGTCGGGCCAGGCGCCGGACTGGCCGCCGAACACTGTGACCTGGGCGTCCGGGAGCCGGTCGGCGACCAGTCCGCCGTAGATGGGGGCGGCAATCGACCCGGCGGTTTTGCCGATGACGACGACCTGGGTGGCGTCCGGGTAGGTCTTGGCGAGGTGGTCCAGGGCGGCGGTGCCGTTGACGTAGCCGTTGTGTTCGACGGTCAACGTGTCCGAGTACTTCTGGGAAACGTTGCCGAGCTGCGCGTCGCCCGTGCAGGAGGCCACGTAGAGGAACGAGTAGTCGGCGAACGGGTTGTCGTCATTGGAGAAGTCGAAGATCCCGTCCTCATCGAAGTTGTTTCCCGGACCGTCGGACTGCAGGTTCCAGCCGTAGAGGTCGCTCTCGCCGGGAGGGCCGTCGCTGGTGAAGGCACAGCTGGCCGCGTCCCAGCAGACGCCGCCGCCGTTCAGAAACAGCACGACCTTGGTCGGATCGGTCCGCCGGTCCCAGAAGGTGAACTCGCTCCCGTCGGCACAGTGGCAGTCGCCTCCAGGCACGACCTCTTCCCACGCGGCGTCAGCGTAGGGCGTGTCACGTCCGACGTTGAGCCAGAGTGCAACACCCCCGCCGACCAGCACGATGGCCAGAACGGCCAGCAGAAGAAGTGGTGTTCTCAGCACACGGTGGCGGCGCGGGCGGCCGCCCGCGCCACGAGAGGTGTTCGTCATGCGTCAGAGGCTGCGCGGTGCCGGATTGACCGCGCACCTGCCTGTGGTCATGTTCTCAACCCTGACCTTCGACGGATACTGGACGGCGGCACCGAGGCTTAGTGTGCTGCCTGGCATGAAAATTTACGTGGCGGCACTGGGGCACGCCTTACGCAGATCGAGCGTCCAGGATGCCGTCCTCGCCGCTCTGCTGCTGGCGGGCACGTGGGCGTGGACTGGTACCGCCGCGACCGAGGTGAGCAGCGGTTGGTTCACCAACGTGCTGTGGCTACAGGAGCCGTTGGCCAAGTGGGCCTTGATCGGGGTCTGCGTCGCCGCCGTGGCGGTGCGCCGCAAGTGGCCGATTCCGGCACTCGCGGCGGCGTCGCTCGCCACCGTCGTACAGATGTCGCTGGCGGCAGGACCGGTGCCCGCCGACTTGGCCGTTCCGGTCGCCCTGTACACGATCGCCGCTCAGCGCCGGCGCCAGGTGTCACTCGCGCTGCTCGGCGCCGCGCTGGCCGTGGCGACGGCATGGTCGGCATACGTGACCCTCGATGGCAAGGCCGACGGCTGGCTCTACGGAGGCCCCCGCACCGGCGGACAGGAACACCCGCCGGGAGTCGCCGTGCCACCACCGCAGTCGGGAACGGGCGACGCCGCACTGCCGCGCGACGACGAACCCACGGCGTTCGGCCCGACGGACTGGGGCGGGACCCCTGTCCTCGGCTCCCTGCTGCTCGTCGCCTGGGCGATCGGATGGGGCCTGCAGAGCCGCCGCGCCTACCTCGGCGAGCTCAAGGCGAGGGCGCGCGACCAGGAGCGCGAACGCGACCAGCAAGCCGCGCTGGCCGTGGCCGCCGAGCGGGCCAGGATCACCCGCGAGTTGCACGACGTGGTGGCGCACGGCCTGGCCGTCATCGTGATGCAGGCGCAGGGCGGCGCCGCGGCATTCGCCAACCGGCCCGCCGACACTCTCGCCGCGCTGGACACCATCGTGGCGACCGGCCGCGCCTCGCTCGCCGACATGCGGCACGTGCTGTCCTCGTCCGGGCAGATCGACGGCTCCGCGCGGCCGGTGCCGGGCCTTGCGCAGCTGCCCCGCCTCATCGAGCAGGTCCGGCAGGCAGGCACCCCGGTCCAGTTCCACATCGACGGATCGCCGCGACCGCTGCCCACCGGTGTAGACGTCTCGTCGTACCGGATCGTCCAAGAGGCGCTGACCAACACCATGAAACATGCCGGGCCGGGCGCCTGCGTCCAGGTAGTGGTGTCCTACGGAAACGACGAGCTGAGGCTCAAGGTCAGCGACAACGGCACCGGCGAGCCGGCAGCCGACAAGGCCGGCAACGGACTGCGGGGCATGCGGGAACGCGTGGCGCTGCTGGGCGGCGAGGTGGCCGCCGGCCCCGGGCCGGGCGGCGGTTATGCGATTCGGGCCCGCATCCCCCTCGATCCGGGAGGAGCGAGCGCATGATCCGGGTTCTGCTCGTCGACGATCAGGTCCTGCTCCGTGCCGGCCTGCGGATGATCCTTGAGAACGCCGGGGACATGGACGTCGTCGCAGAGGCGGACGACGGTGCCATGGCCACCGACCTGGCGGTTCAAACAACGCCGGACGTCGTGCTGATGGACATCCGGATGCCCGAGGTGGACGGTCTTGAGGCCACCCGCCGCATCCGCGCGGCGCTCCCGGACGGACCGCGCATCCTGATCCTCACCACCTTCGATCTCGACGAGTACGTGTACTCCGCGCTGCGGGCGGGCGCCAGCGGCTTCCTGCTCAAGGACACCCTCGCTGCCGACCTGCTGTCCGCGATCCGCGTGGTGGCGAAGGGCGACGCGATCGTCGCTCCGCCGGTCACACGGCGGCTGATCGAACGCCACATCGGCACGTCCGGCGACCCGCTGCCCCGCACCGAGGCCGAGCTGCGCGTCCTCACCGACCGGGAACGCGAGGTGCTCGAACTGATCGCCCGGGGCCTCTCGAACGCCGAGATCGCCGACCGCCTTTTCCTCACCGAGGGGACCGTGAAGGGCCACGTCAGCCGCATCCTGTCAAAGCTCGCCCTCCGGGACCGGGTGCAGGCCGTGATCTTCTCCTACGAGTGCGGCCTGGTCCGCGCCGGCGCGTGACCCGAACACCAACGGTGCCGGCAGATTCGCCCGGCACCGGAGGGTGTGCTGGTCGTGCCCGAGGAGCCACACGCCCTTTGGCCTCCTAAGGGCTCGCACCGACGGCCCACTCGGACCGGGCGGCTTGGCCGGTACCGGCCTCACTTCGCCGCTGTCTTTATAGGCTCGCCGAAGCGTCCTCGGCCTCGCTCAGCTCCGTCAGGGCGTGCGTGGTCGGTCGGCCACATGGCGTCGAAGGTGTGGGTGGCAGTCATGTAGTCCTCCGTGGATGCGGTGGCCAGGACAGATACGTCAGGGTGTGTCGCGCAGCCGGAGCAGGTATGTCGCGGTCAGCGCTACGGCAGGGTCCGTGTCGGCCGACAGTTCCTCAAGGGCCCGGGACGCGCGCGTCCCCGGGATGCCCGCCAGGGCCTGGGTCAGCCGTCCGCGTGCGGGCGGCTTTGTGGTGTCGTGGGCGAGACGGTCGACGAGCCTGCTCGCGATCCGGTCCCCTGTCGCGGTGTCGCTCGCCAGCACGCTCAGTGCATCGGCCGCATCGGTGTCGTTCCTGCCCTCCACGATCATGTCGACGAGCGTCGGGACCGCATCGGCCACACCCCGTGTCCCGAGAGCCACCGCCGCATAGCCGCGGACGACGACGTCGGGGTTGGCGAGGGCATCGCGCAGCTGTGCGGTGGCCTCCCCGTCCGGCATCTTGACGAGGGCCTGGACGGCGCGTTCGCGCACCGCGGCCACCGGTGAGCCGAGGCCCTCCGCGAGCAGTGCCGGGCCGCGGTCGCCCAATCGTGCCAGTGCCCAGCGAAGGGCCCCGGCGACGTTCGGCTCCGTCTCGTTCAGGGCCGCCTCGACCAGGGCCTCCACCGGCACCGGAACCTCGTCGGCGGAGGACAGGGCCGCGCGCTGGCGTGCGTCGGGGCTCTTGGACTCCAGTGCCTGGAGGAGCGCTACGACCTGGATGACGTCCTCCCAGGCGGCGGGATCTGCGGCATCGATCCGGCTCAGCCGTGTGAGCAGCTCGGTCTCCGCCGCGATGCGCTCGCGCGTCTGACGGATGAGGTCGCCGACGAGCGCCGAGGGCGTGAAGCCGGGATCGTCGAGCGCGCGTCCGATCTCGCGCAGCGTCAGCCCCAGCGAGCGCAGGCTCTCGATATGGAAGATCCGCCGGATGTCGTCGCCCGAATACTCCCGATAGCCGGAGCCGGTACGGCCCGAAGGACGCACCAGACCCAGCGATTCGTAATGCCGGAGCATGCGGGCACTGACCCCGGACCGTCGCGCCACCTCACCGATCAACACGCTCTATGGTCCCTCGTGGCCGGACCCGCCGAGGGCCACGACGCGCTTCGCCTCCTCGATCGCGAACTCGAAGCCGGTGTCCGGTTCGCGCAGCAGCCGTTGGGTGGCCAGCGCGTGTGTGCGCAGGCGCGGGTCGGGGGCCGTCGTCGCGGCGAGCAGAGCCGGTTCGGTCGCTTCCCCCAGCGCTACCAGCGCCCGGCTGAGACTCAGCTGCGTCTCCCGCCCGCCGCGCCCGAGCTGCGTCGCCAGCACCGTGGCCAACGCGGCCTGCTCGCCTTCCGGCACGAGCACGACCGCGGCCCGCCAGGCGCTCCGCGCCACCTCGTCGTCGGCGTCGGACAGGAGAGTGCGGGTGATCGCGGGCCACGCCTTCCGGTCCCCGATCTTGGACAGCGTGTGCAGCGCCTGGCTCCGCGCCTGAGCACGCTCGGAGCGGACCGCGCGGAGCAGCTCGGGCAGCGTCATGGACACCGGATGACGGGTGAGCGCCCAGGTCAGCATGTCGCGGACGAAGAACTCGGGCTCGATCGCGCATCGCTCGACGAGCTTGCCGACGAAGCGCGGGTCAGGCGTCGTGCCGACCGCGAGAGCAGCCCGCAGTCGCACCGACGCGCTGGCGTCCTCCAACCCCTGCAGCGCCCGCACCGCATCCGTGTCCTGTCTTGTGATCGTCATCGGACCACCTCCTCGGCCAGCAGTGAAGGCCTTGTCACCGTGTCAAGGTCAAACAGGGCCCTCCGGAGGGCGGGGGAAGCGCCCGGTGCCGACCGGAGCAGGGTCGCGGCGCCGTTGTCAGTGCCGCGTGACACCATCCGGCCATGAGTGGCGAGTCTTTCAACTGGCAGGGTTTCCTGGAGCGTTGGCGGGAGGAGTGGGTTCCTCGCACGGACGAGGACGAGGAGGACTACGAGAACGAAGGCGACGGAGGGGCCTTCGCGCCGTTGGGCGGGCCCGGGGCCGACGAGGCGTTGATCGCCGCGGCCGAGGAGCGGCTGGGGCGGCGGCTGCCGCCCTCGTACCGGGAGTTCCTGGCCGTGAGCAACGGATGGCATGTCGACCAGACGGCCGGGGTCTATCAGCTCGGCGGCGCCGCGGACATCGGCTGGTTCGAGGACCCGTACGACATGACGCCGCTGTACGAGGAGAATCTGGGCGCCGACCCGCGCAGGGAGGACGTCCTGCTGGCCGGGATGTGGCGGCGGGCGCTGCGGCTGGAGACGGACTCCGACATGTCGCACGCCCTGCTCGACCCGGGCGACTGTGCCGAGGACGGTGAGTGGGCGCTCTACGTCTACAAGGGCTGGAGCGGTGAACTGCCGGACCGCTACCCGTCGTTCCGCGCCTACATGGAGGCGATGTACCGCCGCTTCCACTCCGACCGGGCCGAGAGCCCCGACTTCGTCAACGCGACCACGCGCGCCCAGGACGCCCGCGTGGACGAGGCCCGCCTCCTGGCCCTGCGCGGACAGAACGAGGAGGCGCTGCCCCTGCTGGAGGAGGCGCTGTCCTTCGGCCGGCCGCGGAGTGCCGTGCTGTTGAACCAGCTCCGGCATCTGCTGGCTCCGCAAGGCTCCCGGGGTTACGGCAACCTTGCGGCAGACCCGCGCTATCTGCCGGATGTCCTGCCCGTGGAGGCGATCACACCGGCACGGGGCGAAGGGCGGCTCGACGGGGACGACCACTGGCTCAGGATGATGACCGCCCGCGGAGTCGACCGGGAGGACGCCGAGGCCGTACTGAGCGCGATGCGGGAGGGCAGCCATCGCTACGCGCCGTCCGGTGCTTGGGGCCGGGCTGTCGCCGAGGCCCAGGAGTCGGCCCTGTGGGGGATGACCGATGCCGCGTGGCGGATGCTGCGGGACGCACTCCCGCTGTGGGAGGCGCCCGGGCCCGAACTGATCGCCCCGATCGGTCTGCTCGCCGATCCGGTCCTGGGCCCCTTGATCACCCCGGAGCGTGGGCGGGAGATCCTCGCGACACCGCGGGCCGGGGAGACGGGCCCCGCCCCCGAGCCGGTGCCCGATCTGGACCCGCCGGGCCTCACGTGGCTGACGGAGCCCGTGGCGAACGGGCAGCCGCTGGACGGATATCGCTGTGTGTGGGTCGAGGGGGTGGATCCGGACGCCCTGCCCGCCCTGATCGGCGAGGAGGGCGCCGAACTGAGCGCTCCCTTGGATCCGCGCATGGCGGCCTGGCGGGCACCCAAGTCCCACGAGCGGGAGGGTGTCGAACCCTGGGAGGACCGGCCCGTGGTCGCCGTCGGCCGCACTGCCGGAGCGTGGTCCTTCGCCTTCGACGGCCACTGCCACCACTACTTGGGCAAGCTGTTCCACTCCCCCGCTGCGGCCGCATCCGCGGGCGGCCGCGCGGTGGTGGTGTGGCGCGACCCGAGGCGCTCCACCCCAGGTGACTATCAGGCCGCGTTCCACCTGTCGGTGGCCGAACAGGGCGAGGAAATCTACGCGTTCACCGTGCGGGGTACGGAGATCGAGCGCTCCGGCGCGATACCCGAGACGCTGGACCCCGCACGGCTGTTCCGTCCCGAGGACTCCGAACTGGCCCGCGAACAACAGCTACTGGAGGCCCTGCACACCGAACTCGGGCTCTCGCTCCCCCGCTTCGCGGTGACCCAGGGCAGGCTTCGCGCCTTCACCACACGGTCGTGGACGCGGGCGCCTCGTACAGGCGAGGGGTACGCCTACCTCAGCTTCGTGCGGCACCGCTCCTGACCCTTCCGCCACGGTGCTCGGTCACTGGTGGGCCGTTGCGGTGAGCCGTCGCAGTGCGGCGTGCGCGGGTGGGCCCCAGGTGGGCTTGCCTCCGGGGCGCCCGTGGTCGCCGGCGTCTCCGATGAAGATGCAGGCGAGAGCCTTCAACACCGCCCAGCCCCGGGCGCGGCGCAGGGTCGCCGCGTCCGCGGTCGGCCGGTAGGTCTCGTGGAAGAGGCCGATGGCGCCGTCCGGCAGCAGGGTCCAGGCGGCGGCGAGGTCGATGGCGGGGTCGCCGGCGAAGAGGTCGCCGAAGTCGATCACGCCGGAGAAAGTGCCGTTCGTGGTCAGGATGTTGGCGGGATGCAGGTCGCCGTGGAGCCACAGCGCCGGGCCTGCCCACTCGGGCGCGGCGGCGGCTTCCTCCCAGACCGCCCGGACGGCGTCCGGGTTGCGGATCAGCCCCCGTTCGGTGGCCGAGGCGAGCCCTTGGGCGAAGGGCTGGGCGGTGTCGGCGAGCGGGCCGCCGCGGTCCCGTCCTGCGGGCGCCCCGTCGGGGGCGGGACGGTGCAGGGCGGTCAGGAAGCCGGCCAGGGCGATTGCCGCCTCCGTGGCGCGGGTCGCGGGGGCGCGGTCGGCGGGCTCGCCCGGTACCCAGGTGGTGACGATCCAGGGCCGGGGAAATCGTGCTGAGGGCTCAGCAAGGCGCTGCGGGACGGGGATCTCCAGCGGGAGGTGCGGGGCGAGCAGGGGCAGCCAGGCGTGTTCCTTGCGCAGCAGCGCGTCCGCGGACTGCGTCGCCCAGGGCAACCGGACGGCGAGGTCGTCGCCGAGCCGCCAGACCTGGTTGTCCCAGCCCCGCGCGCCGAGCTTCAAGGGGAGATCCGCCAGGTCCGGGTACTGCTCGCGCAGCAGGTCCCGGATCAGGTCCTCGGTGATGTCCATCTCGGTGGCTGTCATGTGGAGCAACGGTAGTTGGGCAGCGAGCCGTCCGGGCTTCGAGTGATGATAAGTCCGGGCTCCCCCTTTGATCAATCGTCAACTCTCTTACCACACCATGAGTTTGAAGGTGTATGCGGCAAAGAGCCAGCTGTTGAACGAGTTCTGATTCTTTTATTGACAGCGGAAATTATCGGCCCTAGGTTCCCGGCCATGTCGCCGATCTCCCGGATCGAGGCGTTCCCGGCCAACACGCCGGCCGCCTCCCTGATCTTCACCACGGTCCTCTCCCACGGCCCCCTCACCAGGCTGGAGGTGGCGCGGCGGGCCGGTCTGTCCCCGGCCGCTGTCACCAAGGCCGTCCGGCCGCTGCTTGAGGCCGGCTACCTGCTGGAGGACACCAACGGCGAGGCGCGCCCCGCGCTCGGGCGGCCGGCGAATCCGGTCCGGGTCGACGGCGGGCGAGCCCTGTTCATCGGTCTGAAGGTGACCGGCGACGAGATCATCGGGGTGCTCACCGACCTGTGCTGCCGCATCCGCGTCGCCCGGCACGTCCCGTTGGGGGGCCGGGAGCCGGGGCAGGTCCTGGCCGTGGCCGCGGAGGTGGTGCAGGAACTGCTCACCGAGGCCGACGGCTTCGGCGTACAGGTCCTGGGACTCGGCATCGCCGTCTCCGGCGACGTCGACCGGACCGAGGGGACCGTGCGCTACTCGCCGTTCCTGCAGTGGCGGGACGTGCGGCTGGCCGAACTTGCCGCCATGGCCTGTGGGTTGCCGACCACCGTGGACAACGACGTACGCGCCCTCACGGTCGCCGAGCAGTGGTTCGGCGACGGCGTGGGGCTGTCCGACTTCGCCGTCGTCACCGTCGGTGCCGGCATCGGCTGCGGCCTGGTGGTGCACGGCCGGGTCGTCTCCGGCGCGCACGGCGTCGCGGGCGAGATCGGCCATGTCACGGTGGACCCGTCCGGCCCGCCCTGCCGCTGCGGCAACCGCGGCTGCGTGGAGGCGATCGCGGCGGACCAGGCGATCGTCGCCCGGATCCGCGAGGCGACCGGCATCGAGGTCGCGGACACCGCCGAGGCCATCGAGCTGGCCCACCGGGGCAATGCGGGTGCCCGCGCCGTCTACGCGAAGGCGGGCGAGGCGATCGGCCGGGGCATCGCCACGGTGGCCAACCTCCTCGGCCCCCAGCGCGTGATCATCTCCGGTGAAGGGCTGGCCGCCCACGACCTGTTCGCCGGGCAGATCCGCGACGCCTTCACCGCGGCCGCCTTCGGCTCCGCCGCCCAGTGCGAGGTCCACACCCGCCCGCTGCCGTTCGAGGAGTGGGCGCGCGGCGCCGCCGCCACCGCCATCCAGTCCTTCATCACCGCAGACCCCCACTGACACGCGAGAGGAGCAACGATGACGCAGCAGAGCCGCGCTCCCCTGGCAGCGCGCGGTCCCGGCCGCCGCAGAACCCTCGATACCGGTGCCGGGTCCGCTCACACGCCCGAGCTCCTGCCGGCGCTCCAGCGCCAGCCCACCGGCTCCGGCAGGGGCTGAGCCGCCCCGCACGACCCCTCCGTAACCCACCCCCAGGAGGTACGACCCATGCGGTCACCCTCGTACTTCGCCCTGCCCGCACGCGCCCTGAGAGCCGTGGTCGTCCTGGCCCTCACCGCGGGCACGGTCACCGTCGCCGCCCCGGCGCAGGCCGTGCCCGCCACCCCCGACTCCGCGGCCGACACCGCCGCCGCACTGGCCGCCAAGCCGTACATGGGCTGGTCGAGCTGGAGCATGCAGTCCTCGAAGTACCCCGGTCTCAACCCGGACGGCGACTACAGCTACCTCACCGAGGCCAACGTCCTCAAGCAGGCCGGCGCGCTCGCCGCCAAGCTGAAGAGGTACGGCTACGAGTACGTCAACATCGACGCCGGCTGGTGGCGCGACAACGCCTGGAAGCCCGGGTTCGACCAGTACGGGCGGCAGACGGCGGACCCGGTCCGCTTCCCCCGCGGCATGCGGGCCGTCGCCGACGACATCCACGCCAAGGGCCTCAAGGCCGGCATCTATCTCCCCGTCGGCCTGGAGAAGGAGGCCTACAACGACGGCCGGACGCCGATCTGGAACGCGCCGGGCTGCACCACGGCCGACATCGTCCACGACGACCTGCGCACCACCAACGGCTGGGACAGCTCCTACAAGCTCGACTTCGCCCGACCCTGCGCCCAGAAGTACGTCGACTCCCAGGCCCGGATGTTCGCCGACTGGGGCTATGACTTCCTCAAACTCGACGGCGTGGGGCCGGGCTCCGGCAAGTACGGCGACCAGTACGACAACGTTGCCGACGTTGCCGCCTGGCAGCGGGCCATCGCCGCCACCGGCCGCCCGATCCACCTGGAGATCTCCTGGTCCCTGGACTACGGGCATGTCGCCGACTGGAAGAAGTACTCCAACGGCTGGCGCATCGACACCGACGTCGAGTGCTACTGCAACACCCTCGTCAGCTGGGAGAACTCCGTCGACGACCGCTTCGACGACGCCCCGGCCTGGACCCGGCACGCCGGTCCCGGCGGCTGGAACGACCTCGACTCCCTCGACGTCGGCAACGGCGAGATGGACGGCCTGACCAAGGCCGAACGGCAGACCTACGCCACTTTGTGGGCCATCGCCAAGTCCCCGCTCTACACCGGCGACGACCTGACCAGGCTCGACTCCTACGGCCTTTCCCTGCTCACCAACACCGAGGTCATCGCCGTCGACCAGGGCGACGGCCCGCCCGCCGCGCCGGTCACCCCCTCCGATCCGCAGCAGGTGTGGGCCGCGAAGAACCCCGACGGCACCTACACCGTCGCCCTGTTCAACCTCGCCGACGCACCCGCCGCGGTGACCGCCGACTGGTCCACGCTCGGCTTCACCGGCCGGGCCAAGGTGCGCGACCTGTGGAACCACGAGAACCTCGGCACCTACCGGGACCGCATCACCCAGGCCCTGCCCGCCCACGGCTCCCGCCTCTTCCGCGTCACCCCGGCCGGCCAAACCCTCACCTGGTCCGGCATCGAGGCCGAGAACCCCGCCAACACCCTTGCCGGCCCGGCCTCCGTCGCCGACTGCTCCGCCTGCTCAGGCAGCAAGAAGGTCGGCAACCTCTACCAGGGCGGCAAGCTGACCTTCCACGACGTCGTCGTCGAAAAGGCCGGCACCTACCAGATCAAGGTCGGCTACATCAGTGGTGACGCCCGTTCGGCCGCGGTCTCGGCCAACGGCGGCGGCGCCACCGGCCACAAGTTCCCCGCCACCGGCGACTGGGGCACCGTCGGCACCGTCCACATCCCGGTGACCCTCAAGGCCGGCGCCAACACGATCACCTTCGACAGCGGTTCCGGCTATGCGCCGGACATCGACCGGATCGACGTACCGAAGTCCTCCTGACACCCCCGGGGGTCCGGCCCCGCGGCCGGACCCCCGTTCAGACTTCTGGAGCCGCCATGCACCCCAGCCGACGAACCGTCCTCTCGCTCGCCACCACGGCCGGCCTCACCGCGGCACTGGGCGGCCTGCCCGCGTTCACCGCCTCCGCCGTACCCGAGCGCCCCACCACCGCACCCCCGCCCGGCAGTTCACGCGACCGGCTCTGGTGGCGGGCACCCGGCGACGAGCGCTCCCTGATCGAGCAGGGTCTGCCCGTCGGCAACGGCCGCCTGGGCGCCCTCGCGTCCAACGACCCGGGCCGCGAACTGCTCCTCGTCACCGACGCCACGATGTGGACCGGCGGCCTCAACGACACCCTCGACGGCGACGGCCAATTCCCCTACGGCCGCGGCGACTTCGGTTCCCTCACCCTGCTCGCCCGGCTCTCGGTGGACATCCCCGACCACGACCTGTCCGGCGTGAACGGCTACCGCCGCACCCTCGACCTCGCTCAGGGCCTGGTCACCAGCAGCTACGTCCGCTCCGGCGTCACCTACCGGCGGCAGCTCTTCGCCAGCCGGCCCGACGACGCGATCGTCCTGCACTTCACCCAGAGCGGCGGCGGCCGCTACACCGGCACCCTCACCCTGGAGGGCACACACGGCGAACGGCCCACCCGCGCCGAGTCGTTCGGAGCCGCACTCCCCAACGGCCTGCGCTACGCGGCGGCGGTGCAGGCCTACGGCAACGGCGGCCGCGTCCGCGTCGACGGCCCGCACATCGAGTTCACCGGCTGCACGGAGCTGACGGTCGTCCTCAGCGGCGGCACGAACTACGCGCCCGACGCCGACAACGGGTACCGCAACCCCTCCCTCGACCCCGAGGCGCTGGCCCGCGACAAGGTCGCCGCCGCCGCACGGCACCCGGCCGACACACTGCTGCGCACCCATGTCGCCGACTACCGAACCCTGTACGAGCGGATGAGCCTCTCGCTGGGTACGTCGACCGAAGCGCAGCGCTCGCTGGACACCTGGGAGCGGCTCAGGGCGCGGGCCCGCGACGGCATCCCCGACCCCGAACTGGAGGCCGCCTACCTCCAGTACGGCCGCTACCTGATGATCTCCGGCTCGCGCGGGAGCCTCCCGCTCGGGCTTCAGGGGCTGTGGCTGGACGGCAACGACCCGGACTGGATGGGCGATTACCACACCGACATCAACATCCAGATGAACTACTGGATGGCCGACCGGACGGGTCTGTCCGCGTGCTTCGACGCCTTCACCGACTACTGCCTGGCCCAGCTTCCGTCGTGGACGGACCTGACCCGCCGTCTGTTCAACGACCCGCGCAACCGCTACCGCAACTCCACCGGGAAGGTCGCGGGCTGGACGGTCGCGATCTCGACCAACCCCTATGGCGGAGGCGGCTGGTGGTGGCACCCCGCGGGCAACGCCTGGCTGTGCGCCGGCCTGTACGAGCACTACGAGTACACCCGGTCGCGTGAGTACCTGGCGAGGATCTACCCACTGCTCAAGGGGGCCTGCGAGTTCTGGGAGGCCCGGCTGCTCACTCTCACCCTGCCGGGCAGCTCGCACGAGGTTCTCGTCGCGGACAGCGACTGGTCGCCCGAGCACGGCCCGCTGGACGCCAAGGGCATCACCTACGCCCAGGAGCTGGTGTGGACGCTCTTCGGCAACTACGCCGAAGCCGCTGCCGTACTGGGCAAGGACGCCGACTACGCGCGGACCGTCACCGCCCTGCGCGACCGGCTGTACCTGCCGCGGGTGAGCCCGACGACGGGGTGGCTGGAGGAGTGGATGTCGCCCGACAACCTCGGCGAGACCACCCACCGCCATCTGTCCCCGCTCGTCGGTCTGTTCCCCGGCGACCGCATCCGCCCCGACGGCTCCACGCCCAAGGACCTCGTCGACGCAGCAACCGCGCTGCTCACCGCGCGCGGCATGGAGAGCTTCGGCTGGGCGAATGCCTGGCGGGCCCTGTGCTGGGCCCGTCTGAAGCACGCGGACAACGCCTACCAGCTCATCGTCAACAACCTGCGCCCCTCCACCGGCGGCGGCAACGGCACGGCCTTCAACCTCTTCGACATCTACGAGGTCGAGCGGGGCCGCGGCATCTTCCAGATCGACGCCAACTTCGGTACGCCCGCGGCGATGATGGAGATGCTGCTGTACTCCCGCCCCGGACACATCGAGTTGCTCCCGGCGCTGCCCGGCGCCTGGGCCGCGTCCGGCTCCGTCGACGGCGTTCCCGTCCGCGGCGGGTTCGTGGTGGACCTGCGCTGGCGGCAGGCCACACCGAGCGAGGCCCGGATCCGCAGTGTCGGCGGCCGAACCACCACGGTGGCGTTCGGTGGTGTGTCCCGGACGGTGACGCTCGCGCCGGGCGAGTCGGTCACGTTGAAGGGCTTCACTCGATGAGGCGGGCTCTGGCCGCGCTGGCGGTCGCCGCCCTGGCCGTACCGGCTGTCCCCGCCACGGCCCGGGCCACGCCGACCGGGAACGAGGTCGTCACCTGGGGCGCCAGTGCCGACCGCCTGGGCGAGGGCGTACCGGACCGCGGGTACCGGCTCGTCGTGCACACCAGCGTCGGCGGTGACAATCTGCGGATACGGCTCTCCAATGCCTTCGGGGACCGGCCCGTCACCTTCGACAGCGTCTACGCGGGCGTCCAGGCCTCCGGGGCCGGGCTGGTACCCGGCAGCAACCGACGGCTGACCTTCGGCGGCGCACGGTCCGTCACCGTGCCGGCCGGCGCGAGCGTCCACAGCGACCCGCTGCCGGGCCGGGTGGCCGCCCGTACCCAACTGGTGATCAGCGTGCACAGCCCGGACGCGGCAGGCCCGGCCACCGGACACGGCATGGCCATGCAGACCTCGTACGTCTCCCAGGGCGACCACACCGCCGAAGAGGGCGCGGGGAACTGGGGCAGCACCACCGGCTCCTGGTTCTACCTGGACGCGGTGACGGTCCGGGCATCCCCGGGAACGGGAGCGGTGGTGGCCCTCGGCGACTCCATCACCGACGGCTGGCAGTCCAGCACGGACCTCAACCGCCGCTGGCCCGACTACCTCTCCCGCCGCCTCCAGCAGTCCACCGCCACGACCGTCAAGGGCGTGGCCAACGAGGGGATTTCCGGCAACAAGGTGCTCGCTGACGGCGCCGGGCAGAGCGCGTTGAACCGGCTCGACCGGGACGTGCTGTCCCATCCCGGCGTGCGCACGGTGTTCCTCTTCGAGGGAGTCAACGACATCAAGGCGCACACCGGCGTGACCGCCCAGGCCATGATCGACGGATACCGGAAGATCATCGAACGTGCCCACGCGGCCGGGAAGTGCGTGGTGGGCGCCACGGTCGGCCCGTTCAAGGGCTGGTCGGAGTGGGACGCGCAGGCGGAGGCCGTGCGCCAGGACGTCAACGCGTTCGTGCGGAACAGCGGTGAGTTCGACGCGGTCACCGACTTCGACCGCATCCTGCGCAGTCCGTACGACCACGAGCGCATCCTGCCGTTCTTCGACAACGGCGACCATCTGCACCCCAACGACAAGGGCATGCAGGCCATGGCCGACGCGGTGGACCTGGCGGGCGTCGACTGTGCTGCCGGACCGGGCTGAGGGGGTCGAGACGGCGTGTCACATCACCGACCCGATGTGACACGTGGCTTGGCACTCCAAGCAGGTGTGTTACGGCCCACCCGTTTGTGGACACCTCTTCAGCTCACCTACAGATACATTGCACACTCCAGGTGTCTCAATCCTTTCCATGGGCAGGCGGAGCATGAGCGCACGGCAGGCGTACATACGTTGGCGACTCGGGCTGACGAGCCAGACGGTCGCGGCGAGCACGCTGCTTGCCTTGCTGATCGGTCTCGCGTTCACCGTCCTGTTGTGGGCGATCGCCGACGCGAACAGCTCCATCTCGGCCAGACGCGCCTCCCGGACGGCCCTCCTCGAAGTCGGCAGCATGGAGCGGCTGCTCCTCGAACTGGAGACAGGACAGCGCGGCTATGTGATCACGCGGCGGGAGGAGTATCTCGAACCGTGGCAGTCGGCGCGCAAGGCGCTGCCCGCGGAGGCACGGCGATTCACCGAGAGCGCCACGTCCCCGGAACAGCAGCGCACCGCCGAACAGATCACACGCGGCGTCAAGTCCTTCCTGAACGACTACTCGATCCCGCTGGTGCAGAAGGTCCGGCAAGGTGATCCCACCGCTGGCGACCTGGAGGTGGCGGCCGAGGGAAAGCAACTCGTCGACACCCTGCGGGCCCAGTTCAACGAGTACATGGCGAACGAACGTGCTCAGTTGCGGGAGCGCACGGACGCCGCGGGGACCAACAGCAAGCAGGCGGTGCTGGCCGCCACCGTGGGGCTCGCGGCGTCGACCGCACTCGTGGCCGTCTACACCGTGCTCCAGCATCGAGCCGTGGTCCGCCCGGTGCGCGGGGCGGCGGCCGCGGCGGAGGAACTCGCGGGCGGTGACCTGAGTGTGCGGGTGCCGCCCAGCAAGGTGGCGGAGATCGCGGCACTGGGAACGTCGTTCAACACCATGGCGGCCTCTCTTCAGGACAGCCGCAGGCGCATCATGGAGAGCACCGAGGCCGTACACCGGCGTACGGCGCGGGACCTGCACGACGGGGCGCAGCAGCGTCTCGTGAGCCTGATGATCGGGCTTCGACTCGCTCGGGAGCTGGTCCCCGACACCGAGTCGGCCACGACCGATCTGCTGGATCAGTCGATCGAGAACGCGCAGACGGCGATCAACGAGCTGCGCGAACTGGCCTCCGGTATCTATCCGCTGGTGCTGACGGTGAAGGGGCTGGTGGCAGCGGTGAAGGACCTGGCGTTCCGGTGCCCGGTACCCACCGTCGTCGAGAGCAGGGACGAACGGAGGATCTCCTCCACCGTCGAGTCGAACGCGTACTTCGTCGTGGCCGAGGCCGTGACGAACGCGGTCAAGCACGCCCAGGCGTCCCGGATCGACGTCACCCTCGAATTCGGGGACGTGCTGCGGATCAAGGTGGCCGACGACGGGATCGGCGGCGTGGGCAAGGCCAGCGCCGGCAGCGGGATGTCCGGACTGGCGGACCGCGTCGCGGCCTTCGACGGCAAGCTGACCATCGACTCGCCGCCGGGTGGCGGCACCACCATTCTCATCCAGATCCCGATTCCGGCCTGACCCTGCGTGTGTCCGACGGGGGCGATGCACATGCCGGTCACCGTGCGGGCGCCTCGTGCTTCTCGGCCGCTCCCGCGCTACTCGTGCCGAGTCGCCTGCGGTCGGTGTCGGACAGCCCGCCCCAGACGCCGTAGGTCTCCCCGTGTCTCAGCGCCATGGCCGCGCACATGTCGCGGACCTCGCACCGGCCGCAGACACGGCGTGCCCGCTCCTCGCGGTCACGGCGTGCGCGGCCTCGTTCTCCCGGCGGCGAGAAGAAGTTGGAGCTGCTCATTCCACGGCAGGCGGCACGCTGCTGCCACTGCCAGTCACTCAGCAGGGGGCGCAGTCCGTTTCCCATGGTCTTCCCTTCCTGTCTCCCCGGCGGCGGACCGGCTCGGAGACGGATCTGTGGTTCGGTTTCGAGGCACCGTGCGGTCCTCTGCGGTCAGTTGGCCCTGTCACTCCGCCAGTTGCACCAGCTGGTCCCAGTCGACGCCGTCCAGTTCGGTCCCGCGGGGAACCATGGCAAAGGTCCCGGCGAGCCATTCCCGGACCGGCTCGGCCGGGATCTCGAAGAGCGCTGTTCGCTCTCCTCCTCCCACGCGTACGCAGAAGGAGGACGCCTCGCCGTCGCTGTCGAGCAACGGCCAGAGCACCACGTCCCCCTCCCCCGCCCGCGCGGTCATGCCCTCGGTCAGCAGTTGCCGGCAGAAGATCCACCGCACCGGCCGCCCTCCGTCGGAGTCGAGGACCAGCGTGACGGCGAGGGGGTCTTGGGCGTCGTAGGAGAACTCGCAGTTCAGCATCAGGGAGAGTTCGGACGTCACCCAGTGCGTGATCTCCAGCGAGAGGTGGCACTTCTTCATGGTCGCCTCCTAGGGACTCGGCCGGTCAACCGGCGTGGAAACGTGGGCTGTCGTGCGGAGCCGCCGACTCGGCCGGCCGGGAACCCCCGGATCCAGGACCAAGTCTCGGCCGAGTCCGGCGCGGGGTCTGTCGTGTGCTCCCTCGCGCTTCCTCGGGGCGCCCCCCACGCCGATGTAGGGCTCACCCCACACCACAGGGGGCGTCGACCGTCCGGCACATGCGGCGAAGCCGTCGCGCCGGCTCACATGTGGCCCGCACACCGCATCGTGATCTTGTCAGGTGTGCGTGACACACCTCAGGCTAGGATGCCGCCATGAGCGAACCACTGCGGGCGGTGCTCGGAGAAGACCAGCCGATCGTGCGTGAGGGAATCGCGACCATCCTGGGCCGGGCGGGCATCGACGTGGTCGCGTCCGTGGACAACGCGGTGGACCTCGTCCGCGCCGCCGAGGAACACCGCCCGGACGTGGTGATCACCGACATCCGGATGCCGCCGGACCTGGACGCGGACGGCCTCGGCGCCGTGCGCGAAATCCGCGCCGCCCAGCCGGACATCGCCGTGATCGTGCTGTCCCAGTTCCTCGACGCCTCCTACGCGCTCGACCTGGTCGGGGACGACCCCAGCGGGGTGGGCTACCTCTTGAAGGAAAAGGTGGCGAGCCCTCAGGTCCTCACCGACGCCGTGGAACGGGTCATGGCCCGCGACTCAGCCCTTGACCCGGACGTCATATCGGCGCTGCTGGGGCGCAAGCGTCCGCAGGACCCGCTGGCCGCGCTGACGCCGAGGGAACGACAGGTGCTGGCGCTCATGGCCGAGGGCCACTCCAACACGGGGATCTCCGAGCAGCTCTTCGTGAGCGTCGCGGCCGTGGAGCGGCATGTGACCGGCATCTTCATGAAGTTGGGCCTCAGCCAGGCGGCGTCCGGGCAGCATCGGCGGGTGCTGGCGGTGCTGCGCTACCTCGGGCAGTAGGAGCGGGGCGGACGTCAGCGCGCGGAGGGGGCGAACAGGCCCGGCAGATCGGCGTCGAACAACTTGTCCTTGGCGATGAAGGACTCGATTCCCGCGGCCTCAAGTTCCTCCTGCGAGAAGAACAGCCTGTCGGTGGAAGTCAGCACGATCCGGGGCCGGTTGCCCTCCTCGGTCAGCCGGCGGGCGAGGCTCAGTCCGTTCAGGTCCGGCAGGTGCAGATCGAGCAGGAGTCCGTCGGGACGGTGCGCCCGCACCGCGGCCAGGGCCGAGGCGCCGTCGCGGGACTCCGCCACCACTCGCAGGCCCCGTGCCGCCAGCAACGTCGTGGCGATGCGGCGGAACCCGGGGTCGTCGTCGACGACGACGATGTTGATGCACATGCTCTCAGCATGCCGAACGCTCTGGTCGGCGGACCATAGGGGGAGCCCTACAGTTGGCGTCGCCACGCACATGTGGACCTCCTGCCCCTCCCACCGGACAGGCAGGAAGAGGGCGCACCCCGGTCGCCGACGCCCGGGGTGCGCCCGGTACGGGATGGCCGTCCCGACAGGGCCGGGTCCGGCTAGTAGCGGGTCACGAGCGGCTTGGTCTCGTCGACGACGTACGTGGAGAGCATCATCGTCGTCACCGTGCCGATGTTGCGGGCGTTGTGGATCGCGCCGTTCGGGATGAAGAACGGGTCCCCCGTACGCAGCCGCAGGGGCGGCCTGTCGTCGAACACCATCAGAACGTCGCCCTGGATGATGTACCCGACCTCCACACCGGGGTGGCTGTGCCGGCCCGATTCCCTGTGCCGCGGAATCTCCACGAGCGTCTGCACGGCCTCCCAGCCCTCGGCGGGCGAAGGGTGCTCCTGGAGCAGGGTGCGGGTGACACCCTCGGTCGGGTCGGAGTGCAGCGGGGCGGCAGTGCGGGAGTCCCGCACCGGGTCCGCGACGGCTGCGGGCGGCGGCAGTGCGGCGGCGCCGAGTACACCGGCCGCCGCGACACCGCTGGTACGTAAGAGTGAGCGCCTGTCGATCATGGCGGGTCCTTTCGGTGGGATGGATACGTGTGAACGCCCCTGTTGCTCCTTGACCGGGCGGCCCGGGAGGAGGGGGTACTCGTGTGTGCCCATGGGGCTCCCTTCGGCGGTCTCAGCTTGAACCCAAATGCGTCACTGGTCAAGACGGTGACGCAATGTCTCGGACCCTGCGTCGGCCGCGGCGGACCAGGCGCAGGCAGTCTGCCACTCGGCCGCCTTACGGCCTGCGAACTTCATCGGCGGCACCCTCCACAAGAGGCAGTTTAGGCACACTCACGCCCCACATCGGGCATACGTGTGTGGCGAGCGAGCAGCTTTCCGCCTTCACACCTGATGGATGGTAAGGTGCGCGACCAGCAGGCCTGGCCGTGACCGTGACGGGCTCACATGTCACACGTCGCAGGGGCGAACCGAAACGACGGCGGACCGGCTCCTCCATGTGTGGCAGGTCCCGAAGGCTACGAACGAATCAGGTACCCATGAACCCTTCACACCCACCCCGGCCGGAACGGGACCTCCCGAAGAGAGTTCCGGGAAGCGCCAGATCGGTCGGGTCCGGTTCCGTGCCCGCTCGGGACGGCGACCCGGCGGGCGACGCGGAACCGGCCGCGCCCGGCCTCGATGACCGTAGGCCCGGAGCGGCGGCCGGGAGAGGCACGTCTCTGCCCCGGCTCACCCAGATCTCCTCGCTCGGGTCGCGGGGCGACTGCGCGGGGGACAAGCCGGGCGACGGCTTCGCACAGCGCGGGCGTGTGGACGGCGGCACGGATCCGGGCCCGGTCGTGGCGCGCGGACCGGCGGGCCGGAAGACCGGGTCCCGCCGCGAGGGGTCGCGCGGTGCTCTGGCTGTCGTGGGCATCGTGGGGCTGCTGTCGGTGGGTGGCGTGCTGCTGACCCTGGGCCTGGTCAACTCTGGCGGCGACGAGCGCGACGGCGCGTCGGTGGCCGTGGACTCCGCCGACCACGGCACGGACGTCGTCGGCGGGCTCGGCGTGGTCCCGGCGCCTTCGGTGAGCACCTCCGATGCCCACGCCGGCAGGAAACCCGATGGTTCCGCAGAGCCCGCCTCCGCCACACCCGCGAGCAGTGCGCCGGGCAAGGACACCGCGCCCCGCGACGACCGAACCACCGCGCCCGCGCAGGACACCACCGTCCCCCCGACGACCGCTCCGGCCGCGGCACCGGGCGTGAACGTGTTCAGCCATGCCTCGCAGCGCTGCATCGACATCGTGGGCGGCGAGGCCGTTCCGGGCGCGCGACTGATGATCTGGGACTGCTCGCCGTCCGCCGCGCAGCAGTGGACGTTCACGGATGGCACCATGCGCGCCCTCGACATGTGCGTGCAGTTGGCGGACGGCTCGACCGCCGACGGGACCGAGCTCGAACTCGCCTCCTGCAACGGGAGTCCGGCACAGCGGTTCGTGCTCAACTCCAGCCACGACCTGGTCAGTACGCACGCCGACAAGTGCACGGACGTGCGGGACAACGGTACGGCGAACGGCACTCGGCTCCAGCTGTGGTCCTGCTCCGGCGGTGACAACCAGAAGTGGTCGACGTCCTGAGCTCCGGGCCCTGATCCGGGCCACACCCCGGCACACACGACAGCGCCGTCACGCCGATCAGCCTGCGCCCACCACGATCCCGCCCACTTCTACAATGGCCGGGCATCGACGGAAGGACGCAGATGGCACGCTTCGCGGGGCCGCGGACGACGGGTCAGGCGCAGCGCGGCCGGGAACGGGGGGTGTGCGGTGTCCTTCGTTGACTTGCCGCGCCTGGACTCCACCACCCCCCTGGTGGGACGCGGGCGCGACCTCGACCACATCTGCGAGCTGCTGCAGCGGGGCACGGGCGGCACCCTCCTGCTGTCCGGGGAGCCCGGCGTCGGCAAGTCCGCGGTGCTGGAGGCGCTGGCCAAGGCGGCCGCTCAGGACGGCACGCGCGTGCTGCGGGCGGCCGGTGCCGAGTTCGAGGCGGACGTCGGCTATTCGGCACTGAACCAGGTCCTGCTCCCGCTGCACGGCGTTCTCGACCGGCTGGCCGCCCCC
This sequence comes from Streptomyces sp. NPDC079141, assembly GCF_040686775.1. Classification (NCBI taxonomy): domain Bacteria; kingdom Bacillati; phylum Actinomycetota; class Actinomycetes; order Kitasatosporales; family Streptomycetaceae; genus Streptomyces; species Streptomyces sp. NPDC079141. The sequence goes on from NZ_JBFBLP010000001.1 coordinate 99,888, forward strand.
AGCAGGGACGCCCTGAGCGTCGCCCTGGGCTTCGGCGCCGGACCGGCGCCCGAGCGTCTGGTCGTCTGCAACGCCGTGCTGGCGCTGCTGCGGTCGGCGGCCGTGGACGGCCCCGTGCTGCTCGTCGTGGACGACCTTCCCTGGGTGGACCGGGCGAGCGCGGCCGTCTTCGGTTTCGTCGCCCGACGGCTGTCCGGCGAGCGCGTCCGGTTCCTGGCCGCCTCCCGCACGGGTGTCGACAGTTTCTTCGACGGCAGTGGGCTGCCGTCGTACGAACTGCCCGCCCTGGACACCGAGTCCGCCGCCCGCCTCGTCGACCTGCGCTTCCCCGATCTGGCGCATCCGGTGCGCCGGCGCCTGCTGGAGGCGGCGCAGGGAAACCCGCTGGCCCTGCTCGAACTGCCCGACGCGCTGCGCGCCGACCAGCGCCGGGCGCGCGAGGTGCTGCCGGCCGTCCTGCCGCTGGGCGAGCGCCTGCAGTCCCTGTTCGTCACCCGGGTCCGGTCCCTGCCCGCCGCGACCCGCACCCTGCTGCTGCTCGCGGTACTGGACGACACTGGCGACCTCGGCGTGCTGTCCGCGGCCGCGCGGGCCACGGACGTGGACGCGGACCTGCACGACCTGGACCCCGCCGAACGGGACGCGCTGGTGCGGGTGGAAGAGTCTCCGCGCCGCCTGGTGTTCCGGCACCCGCTGATCAAGTCGGCCGTCGTCGAGGAAGCGACCAGCAGCGCCAGACGTGCGGCGCACCGTGTCCTGGCGCAGGTGGTGGCCGACAAGCCGGAGCGCCGGGCCTGGCACCTGGGCGAGGCGACACTCCAGCCGGACGAGGACGTGGCCCTCCTGCTGGAGCGGACGGCGCGGCACATCCAGGACCGCGGAGACGCCGTGGCCGCCATCGCCGCGCTCACCCGGGCCGCGGACCTCAGCCCGCTGGACACCGACCGCGCGCGCCGGCTGTCGGAGGCCGCCTACGTGGGCGCCGAGGCGATCGGCGCGCTGAGCAGTGCGTCGGCGCTGCTGGAGGACGCCTGGCGGGCGGATCCCCAGCACGGCGCGTCGCTGCGTTCCGCGACCGCCGCGGTGCAGCTCGTGCTGAACAGCGACGGCGACCTGGCCACGGCCCACCGTCTGCTGGTCGGCGCCATCGAGGGCGGCGACCACGGCTTCGACGCCGAGGACCCGGCACTCGTCGACGCGCTGCACTTCCTGCTGCTGCTGTGCAACTACGGGGCCCGCGAGGAGCTGTGGGCGCCGTACTACGCGGCCGTCGCCCGGCTGCGTCCCGCTCCCCCGCCGCTGCTGCTGGTGGCCGCCCGCACCTGGGGCGATCCCGCGCACGCCGACGCGGCGACGCTCCGTGAGCTGGACGAGATCATCAACGGCACGGGCCAGGAGACCGATCCGGCCCGGATCGTCCGGGTGGGAACCGCCGCGGTGTACCCGGACCGGCTGGCGGGGGTCCGCGAGGTGGCCTGGCGGCTGGTGCGGCAGGGGCGCGACGGCGGCGCGGTGCGCCGTCACATCGGTGCCCTGCTGCACCTGTGCCTGGAGGACTACCACCGGGGCGAGTGGGCCACGGTCCTGGAGCTGTCCGAGGAGGGGCTGACGCAGTGCGCGGAGTCCGGGTACACCGTGTGCACCTGGTTCTTCCAGTACACCAAGGGCCTGGTGACCGCCTCCCGGGGTGACACCGGGACGGCGCACGCGCTCGCCGACGCGATGATCGGCTGGGCGGCACCCCGCGGCATCCGGGAGGCCGTTCACTGTGCCCTGCACGTGCACGCGCTCGCGGACATCGCCGACGGCGACTTCGACGCGGCGTTCGGCCGGGTGATGACCATCAGCCCGGCCGGCAGTTTCCCGCCGTACGTCGCGCACGCCTCGTGGGTCTTCTTCGAGCTGGTGGAGGCCGCGGTACGCACCGACCGGCGGGCGGAGGCGGTGGCGCACATGCGGGCCCTGCGCGAGGAGACGAACATCGCCGGGCTCTCACCGCGGCTCGCCCTGCTGGCCGACGCCGCCGAGGCGCTCGTCACGCAGGACGACGCCGACGCCGCACGCCTGTTCGCCGCAGCAGTGGCCGCTGCGGACGCGGAGCGGTGGCCGTTCACCCTGGCCAGGGTGCGGCTGGCGCAGGGAGAACGGCTGCGCCGGTCCCGGGCGCTGTCCGATTCCCAGGCTCCGCTGACGGCCGCGCTGAAGACCTTCGAGCAGTTGCACTCCACCGCTTGGGCGGAGCGCGCACGCAAGGAGCTGCGGGCGGCCCGGCGAGGCGCCCCCCAGAGCGAGGCCGGCACCGGGACGCCCCTGACCGCGCAGGAACGCGAGATCGCGGAGCTCGCCGCGACCGGCCTGACCAACAAGCAGATCGCCGAACGGCTGTTCATCTCGCACCGCACCGTCGGCGCTCACCTGTACCAGATCTATCCGAAGCTCGGCATCGCGTCCCGGGTGGCACTGCGGGACGCGCTGCACCGGCAGAACCCGGACTGACGGCTGCGCGGCGCCGGTGTCAGATCCAGGTGTCGAGCCACATTCTGGTGTGCCAGTCGGCGTACGGGATCGTCTGCCCGGTGTAGAGCGGAAAGAAGTAGATGAAGTTCCAGGCGATGAGCAGAACGAGTACGCCCGCGGCCACCGCGCCACCTGTACGGCGTCTGCCGATCGTGCCCGGCGGCCCTGTCAGTGCTCCCAGCATCATCGTCACGGCCAGGCACAGGTACGGCACGAAGACGACCGCGTAGAAGGAGAAGATCGTGCGGTCCTGGTAGAGAAACCAGGGCAGGTAACCGGCAGCCACCGCACACAGGATGGCGCCGGCGCGCCAGTCGCGGCGCAGCGCCCAGCGGTAGAGCAGGTACACGAGGGCGCAGCAGGCCGCCCACCACAGGAGCGGGGTGCCGAGGGCGAGGACCGTCTGCGAGCAGTCGGCCGCCGTGCGGCAGCCGTCCTGTCCGGGTTTCGGCGACTGGTAGTGGAACAGCACGGGGCGGCCCAGGACCAGCCAACTCCACGGGTTGGACTCGTACTTGTGAGGGGTGTGCAGCCCCACGTTGAACTGGTAGACCCCGTACTCGTAGTGCCACAGGCTGCGCAGCGGCGCGGGAATCCAGGACCAGGCGCCGCCGCGGCCGTCGGCCCAGTGCCGTCCGTATCCGTCGTCGGACGCGAACCAGCCGGTCCATGTCGCCAGGTAGGTCAACCCGGCGACCGGCACCAGGGCGAGGACCGACCAGCCGAAGTCCCGGCGCAGCACCGCCCGGTAGGGGCGGCGAGCCCCGGCGACGCGGCGGGCGCCGACGTCCCACAGCACCGTCAGGACGACGAAGAAGGCCAGCACGTACAGGCCGTTCCATTTGGTGGACGCCGCCAGTCCCAGGAACACGCCTGCGGCAAGCCGCCACGGGCGCAGTCCCGTTCCGGCACGGTCACCGGCGTACGCGTCCGGCAGCGCCCGGCCGTCCCCGCCGACCGGTAAGGCCGCCGCGAGCCGGGCCCGTGCGTGGTCCCGGTCGATCAGCAGGCAGCCGAACGCCGCCAGGACGAAGAACATGACGACGAGGTCCAGCAGCGCGGTACGGCTCATCACCGTGTGCAGCCCGTCCACCGCCATCAGCACGCCGGCCAGGCAGCCCAGCAGCGTCGAACGGAACAGGCGGCGACCTATTCGGCACAGCATGAGCACCGACAGGGTGCCCAGGGCCGCCGTCATGAAGCGCCAGCCGAACGGGTCGAGGCCGAACATCCACTCGCCGAGGGCGATCACCCACTTGCCGGTCGGCGGGTGGGCGACGAAGGCCCCGGTGTCGGAGAGCGGGACGACCTGAGGGTCCGCCAGGATCTGCGGGTCGGCGATCTTGCGGTCCGGCCAGGTGCCCTCGTAGCCGAACTGCAGCAGCGACCAGGCGTCCTTGGCGTAGTAGGTCTCGTCGAAGACCAGGCTCCGCGGCCGGCCGAGGTGCCAGAAGCGGATGGCCCCGGCCAGTACGGCGACGAGCACCGGTCCCAGCCACTCCATCGCCCTCGCGACACGATGCACCCGTGCCGGATCGAGACGTGTGAGCTCCCACAGACGTGCCGGCGGTTTCGGGAAAGGGGGAACGAGGCGCTCGCGGACGTCGGCCGCCGGTCGCGCCAAGTATCCGAATCCGCCCAGCCGTTCCGGCCAGTTACTGGGCACCGTGGCCGCACGGGTGCTCTCGGGGGCAGGGGCACGCGTCGCATTGCTACTGGTCACTGGATGACCTTAGACGCCGGCTCGGCCGGCGAGCCGACGATGCCCGCTGAAGGCTGAAGTCCACGCCCCTTCAGCAGCCACACGTTGACATACGTGTGCAATAGGTCGAGCAAACACGTATCTTCCATGAGTACCGGCACTCGATGCCGATCGCCACACGATGGAGAAGACCCATGAGCACGTACGACCCCACCCCCCTGCGCCTGCCCGAGCTGCTGAAGGACTCCGTGAAGGCCGCCGCCGCGGAGATGGATGCCGACCGGGATCTGCCCGAGAAGCTGGTGCGCGAGCTGCGCGACAGCGGTGCCTTTCGTCTGCTCACCCCCAGGGAACTGGGCGGTTTCGAGGCTCCCCTGGAAACCGTGCTGAAGGTGTACGAGGGCTTCGGCCGTCTCGACGCGTCGGTGGCCTGGACGGTGTGGAACGCCAACTGGGGCTTCCTGGCCGCGCTGCTCGGTGAGACGGGTACCGCCCGGATCTGGGGCGACGGCGCCGAGCCGGTCTTCGCGAACGCCGGTCAGGCGGGCACCGCGGTGGTGACCGAGGGCGGCTACCGGTTCTCCGGCACCTGGAACCTCGTCAGCGGAGTGAACCGGGCGGACTGGCTCGTCGCGGTCGGTGTGGTCGTGGAGGGCGCGGGCCCCCGCCTGACGGAGGCGGGCGCGCCGGACATACGGCTGTTCGCCCTGAGCCGGGACCAGCTGTCGGTCCAGGACACCTGGGACGTCAACGGCATGCGGGGCACCGGCAGCCACACGGTGGTCGTCGAGGACGTGCTGGTCCCCGACGAGTTGGTCGCCCGCTTCGACGTGCCGGCCCGCATCCAGCGGCCCCTCTACCAGGGATTCATGCCCGCGCTCGTCTTCCCCGGCTGCTCGGCGGTAGTGCTCGGTGTCGCGCAGGGCGCCGTCGAGGAGATCGTCGCCCTCGCCGCGTCCAAGGGCACGTTCACCGGCGGCACGCTCGCGGAGTCCGCTCGCACCCAGGCGGTGGTGGCCCGGTCGGAGGCGTCCCTGAAGGCGGCACGGCTGCTCCTGCTGTCCGCCGCGGCCGCCGTGGACACCGCCGGGGAGAAGGGCGAGCCCGCCACCCTCGAACAGCGGGCCGACCTGCACGCCGCGATGTGCCATGCCGCGGAGGTCAGCCGTGAGGTGCTCGTCGCCATGCACGAACTCGGCGGCTCCTCCTCGATCTACCGCGACAACCCCGTCGAGCGCCTCTTCCGCGACGGCATGGTGACACTCCAGCACGCCAACCACTCCGCGCCGTTCATGGAGGCAGCCGGGCGGGTGCGCTTCGGATTCGAGCCGGGCGTCCCCCTGTTCTGAGCGCGGGCCGAAACCAGCGACACACACATGACTCAAGGAGCAGAACAATGCCCACCACCACTGTCCCCGCCGCCGGCACACCCAACACCGACGTCGGCGTCCTGATGCCCGTGGTCGTCCACTTCGACGACCTGGATCCGATGGGCCTGCTGCACAACGGCCACTACCAGGTCCTGGTCGAGCGAGCGTGGGGGTGGTTCTGGCGAGGCAAGGGTATCGGCGGCAGGAGCGGCCTCGAAGGGGACGGCTTCAACGTCGCCAAGACGTTCGACATCACCTACGAACTCCCCGTCTCGGAGATCGGCGAGTACGCCGTGCACCTGTGGATGAAGCGCCTGGGCAGCACCTCCGCCACCGCGGGCTACCGCGTGTGCTCGGCGGACGGCAGGACGACGTACGCGCACGGCACCCGCACCGTCGTCCGGCTGGACAGCACGACGCTGACACCGACGCCGTGGTCCGAGCGGGTCCGGGAGATCGCCCGGACCATCGGACTACCAGAGGAGAAGTAACCGGCTTGACTGGTGACGAGAGTCATGGAACTCTCTCGTCACCAGTCAGAGCAGTTACTTTTCGGTGAGGAAGTCTCGTGACAGTCGTACAGTTCCATCTCGTCTCCGCACTCAGCCCGAAGGACGTGCTGGAGGTGCTGACCGACTTCGGCCCGGCCCGCGCCGAAGCCTGGCCCACGATCGACGCCGAACACTTCGAGGTCCACGACCTCGGCGACACCTGGGCCGAGGTCACCGAGGGCACCGCCGCCGCCTGGGAGCGCGCACGCTACGAGTGGGAGCCGGACGGTGACACGGTCACCATCACCACCCTCGACTCCAAGCTCTTCGGAGCGGGCGGCGGTTGGGTGTTCCGGATGACCCCCGAGACCGACGGCACCCGGGTCGACGTCGAGCTGACACGGCAGCCGAGCACGCTCAAGGGCAAGATGCTCGCCGCGCTGCTCCCCGTCGCCGCCCCTGCGTCCCTGCGCAAGTCCTTCGCGGGCCCGTTGCGCGCCAAGTGACCCGTTCCCAGGCCCCGGCCCGCGTGAGCACCGCTACGGCGGGGCTCACGCGGGGATCGACTTCCCCACCATGACCGTGGCCGCTGCTACGCCCACGCAGCCAATTGACTTACGGCACGTTCTCGACGACCCGTGCGGCCCGCCACGGGCCGAGCACTGCACTGCCCCTTGACCGTCAACTGACCGATGTGCGGGGGCCGCTCCGGGCGAAGAGTGGAAGGCGTAGACCTCGTCCCACGGAGGGGAACTCCCGTCATGCACCGTGACCACTCGCCACTGCCGGCACGTTCACTGCCCGAGCCCGTGCCGTCGCTGTTGCTGGACGTCGACCAGATGCTCGACGAATTCACCCGGCTCCCGATGCAGGCGATGTTCCGTTTCGACCAGGACATGCCCGCGGTGATCACGGTCGAGTTCCTGGCGGAGCGGGGACCCAGTCTCGTCTGGCACATCGGCCGCGAACTCCTCCATCTCGGGCTGACGTCGATGAGCGGGTCCGGCGACGTGCGGATGTGGCCGACACTTCCCGGGGCGCGGCCCTCCTCGTGGCTGCTTCTGGAGTCCGAGGAGGCGGAGGGCCTGTTCGAGCTGCCCACCGCTGCACTGGCGGAGTGGCTCGACGCCACCTACCGGACCGTCTCGGCCGAGACGGAGATGGACGGCCTGAACTGGGACGGCTTCCTCAGGGAACTGCTCGACGAACCGGCAGCCCCGTCCGAGTGACCGCCCGTCCGGTCCGCACGGGCAGGACTTGCCTCCCGTCGCGTCACCTGTCAAAGTGGTGACGCACGGGTTGTCATCATCGCCCGACGAATGTTTCACGGGCACACGTGTGCCGCCACGGGGACCCGGTGACCAGGCTGTGCGGCAGGCCGCGTGTGCGGCGGACAGGAGGAATGACGTGAGGACCAGCAACCCGATCTTCTCCCGCTGGGTCGCCAACCGTGACGCGGCCCCGGCAGGCACGTATCCGCGCAAGCCGGTGGGTGCCACGGTGGGCGGGCGGCCGGCGGGCGACTACGGGACCAACCCCTACGTCTCCGCCGCCGACAGCGAACAGTGGGCCGGCCCGACCGCGGTGACCATGGACGACGTCGTCGTCCGCACCGCGACGACCCTCGGCACCGTGGCCCTGACGGCCGTGCTGTCCTGGCTCCTGCTGCCCGTCGACGAGGCAAACCTCGGCCGGTCCTACGGCATCGCGCTGGGCGCCGGCCTTGCCGCCGCCCTGCTGTCGGTGATCCAGGCGTTCCGGCGGGCGCCGTCCCCGGGGCTGATCCTCGGGTACGCGGCGCTGGAGGGCGTCTTCCTCGGCGTGCTCTCCAGCACGGTCTCGGCCTACCTTGCGCCGGGTGTCGTCGTCCAGGCCGTGCTCGGCACCTTCGCCGTGTCCGCGGGCACGCTCCTCGCGTACCGGATGCGCTGGATCCGGGTCAACCAGAGGTTCGCCGGATTCGTCGTCGCCGCCGCGACCGGTTTCCTGTTGCTGCTCTTCGCCGACCTGCTGTTCTCCGCCTTCGGCGCGGGCAACGGTCTCGGCTTCCACAGCGGCGGCCTCGGCATCGCCTTCGGCGTCATCGGCATCCTGCTCGGCGCGGCCTTCCTGGCCCTGGACTTCAAGCAGGTCGAGGACGCCATCGCCTACGGCGCCCCGCGCGAGGAAGCCTGGCTGGCCGCCTTCGGTCTCACCATGACGCTGGTGTGGATCTACCTGGAGGTGCTCCGCGTGCTGACAATCTTCAACAGCGACAACTGAGTTCTCCGCCGCCACAGGGGCATGCGCATCGCGCATGCCCCTGTGGCGTGTTCGGGACTGTGCACCGGTCGGGTCTGAACCCGAGCCGGGTCGGTCTCGTTCTCCTGTCGACAGCCCGCAGGCGCCGAGTTCACGAGCCCCTCCAGAACGGGAGACACGCCCCATGAGCCCCCACGAGCAGTGCCCGTACGAGAACGGCAGAGTGGACCTCGGTCCGGCCTTCAAGGCCGACGCCCCCGCGCAGTACGCCCGGTTGCGGGAACTCGGCCCCATCCACCCGGCCCGCTTCCACCTCGGCCTTGAGGGCTGGGTGGTCGTCGGCTACGACCTGGCCCGGGAGGCGCTGACCCATCCCGCCCTGCTCAAGGACTCCACTCCCGCCGCCGAGGCCCTTGCCGCCGCCGGGTACATCCTCAACAAGCCGTCGGTGGGGCTCGGCGCGCAGATGCTGGAGGCCGATCCGCCCGAGCACGGCCGCCTACGGGGCCTGGCCTCGGCCGCTTTCACGGCGCGCCGCACGGCGGAACTGGCGCCGCGCATCGAGCGGATCGCCCACGACCTGATCGACGTCATGCCGCCCGCCGGCGAGATCGACCTCGTCGCGGCGTTCAACCGGCCGCTGCCCGCCACGGTGATCGCCGAACTCCTCGGCATCCCCGAGGAGCACCACGCGGACTTCCGCCGCTGGTCGAGTCACGCCCTCCAGGTGACCTCGCCCGAGCACCGCCCGGCGCTGGCCGCTCTGCACTCACTGCTGGCCGGTCTGATCGCGGACAAGCGACGCGATCCGCAGGACGACCTGCTGTCCGCCCTCGTCGGCGTCCGCGACGAGCGTGACGGCCGGCTGTCCGAGGAGGAGTTGGCGGGAACCGGCATGATGCTGATCGTCGCGGGTCACGAGAGCACCGTGAACCTGCTGGGCAACGCCGTGCTGGCGCTGCTGCAACACCCCGAGCAGCTGGGGCGGTTGCGCGAGCGGCCGGAGCTGATGCCCGGCGCGGTGGAGGAGTTCCTGCGCTACGACACCTCCGTCGAGCGCTCCACCAGCCGCTACGCGGCGCAGGACCTTGAACTGGGCGGGGTGCGCATCCCGCGGGGCGGCATGGTCGTCGTAGCGCTCGGATCGGCCGGGCACGACGCACCGCAGGCCGAGGACGCCGACGGCGCCGTCCTGGACGTGACCCGGCCGGGCGCCCGGCATCTTGCCTTCGGGCACGGCATCCACCACTGCCTGGGCGCGCCGCTGGCCCGGCTGGAGGCCACCATCGCGCTGCGCACCTTGCTGGCGCGCGTCCCTGAACTGGAACTCGCCGCGCCGGTGGACTCGTTGGGCTGGATCGGCTCCGGGATCATCCGCGGCGTGCTCTCCCTTCCGGTGCGCTGTCGCCGCGCCTGACGACAAAAGTCCCGGCCCGCGCCACGGGGCGCGGGCCGGGACGGCTCCGGAAGGGGTCCGGCGCTCAGACGGCGCCGGTGCGCTGCTGCCGGGTCTTCCAGCCCAGCAGTGCGGCCTGGGCGATGAAGAAGACGCCGCCGCCGGTGGCGTAGACCGACAGGACGTCGAGCGAGGGATCGTCGCCCGCGGCCTGGATGTTGTAGAAGACGCCGACGACGAAGGACAGCCCGCCCGCGATCAGCATCGGCCACTGCTTGCCCAATTCGGGGCCGCGCCGCCGCAGCCCGACGGCCACCTGGGCCGCCCCGGAGACGACGGCCCAGGCGCCGAACACGTGCAGCACCGGCGCCACTCCCCCGGCCCCGGCGACGCCGACCGCGACGGCGGCGAGGGTGCTCAGCACCCCGTTGAACGCCGTGACTTGGCGCTCCGTCCCGTCGGTCAGGGCGCGGTAGTCGATCAGCGAGGACACCGCGTCGATCAGCGGGTAGGCGACCAGCAGCGTGATCGCCACGGCGTCGACTTCCTCATGGGCACCGGCGAACGCCAGGGCCCATGCCACGGCGAGGACGCCACGGCCCAGGTACAGCCTCAGCAGGGACGAACGTGCGCCCGTCGCCGCCGGAGGGGCCAGCATCGCTGTCTGCGTACTCATGATGGTTTTGGACCTTTCGAGGGTGTGGGTGGCGTCGGCGGGCCGGTCAGTACCGGTAGGGGGAGACGCAGCGGAAGCTGGAGGCGGCGTCCGGGTCACCGTCGCCCTTGTACCGGGACACCAGCGGGTAGCTGCACAGATCGCGGGCGACCTGCTCGCCCTCGGAGTTGACCAGCGTGGCCGGCAGCGTCGTGGGCGCCTTGCCCTGCTCGACCCAGGCGGTCAGCGCGGCGAGGCCGTCGGCCGAACCGTCCGTGCCGTTGAGGCCGCAGTGGTTGGTACCCGGGGCCAGGAAGAGGCGGTAGAAGTCATTGGTCTTCTCGGTGCCGCCCGCCGCCCGCTCGACCTGCGTGCGGTACTTGACGGTGCCCTGGGTGGGGATGAACTCGTCGGCCTGGCCGTGCCAGGTCAGGAGCTTGCCGCCGGATGCGCGGAAGCCGGACAGGTCGGGGTCGTCCGTGCCGATGATCCGGTCGTACTCGGCCTGGGACTGCTGGAACAGCTGCGTGAACTGGCTGTAGGTGATCGTCGAGAGGTCGAAGGACGGGTCCTTCTTCAGCCAGAGCTGGGCCCAGAGGGCGGGTACCGGGAAGGGCTTGCCCTTGAGGGTGCCGTCGGTACCGGCCTCGGTCCCCGCCAGGCCCTTCAGGTCGGCCCCGACCGGGACGCCGGGCCACAGCTTCTCGCCGGAGAGGGTGCGCGGGCCGTCCCAGATCTTACGGACCACGGCGGCGTCGGCCGCGGTGATGGTCTGCTCCTGGCCCTCGCACACGACCTTGGTGCCGATCAGCCGGCGCGGGTCGAAGTCGCAGCGCGAGGCGTCGTTGACCAGGCCGTCCGTGACGCCGTCGAGCTTGTCGCAGGCCTTGACGGCGGCGTTGGTGAAGGCGTCCAGCTCGCAATCGGTGGGGTAGGTCTTCTCGTTGTTCATGACCACCTGCGGCCACAGGGTGGCGAGCTGGTACTCGTCCCAGCTGATGGCCGGCGCGTCGGCGAGGATGCCGTCGTAGTCGTGGGGGTAGCGCTGGGCCTCCATGTAGCCCTGGCGTCCGCCGGTGGAGCAGCCGGTGAAGTAGGAGTAGGCGGCGCGTTTGCCGTAGACCGCGTCGACGACCTCCTTGCCGACGACGGCCGCCTCGTGCTGGGAGCGGGAGGCGAAGTTCTGCAGCAGCGCGGTGTTGACCTGTCCGTCGCTGTTGAGCGCCCAGGCGGTGTCGAGGACGTCACCGACGCCCGCGTCGGTGGTGGTCGCGGCGTAGCCCTTCTTGACCGCGGTGGCCAGATCGACGCCGTTGTCCCCGGCGCGGTAGGCGGCGCCGCCGAGCCCCTGGAAGCGGCCGTTCCAGCCCTGTTCGGGCAGCCAGGTCCGCACCTTGGCGTGGTCGTCGTCGCCGGGGTGGGTGAGGGTGACGATCACTTCGCAGAAGGCCGGGACGTCGGTGACCGTGCCCTGCAGGAGTCCGGTGCCCGTGATGGTGCCGCCCGGCTGGCGGACCGCGGTCACGGACTCCACCACGGTGCCGGCCGGGGCCTTCACCGGAACGGTGGTGCAGTTGAACGGGGTGGACGTGGCGGTGTCCTGGGAATTCGCAGACGCGGTCGGCAGGTACACCGCCGCGGCCAGCGGCACACCGGCGGCGACAGCAGTCAGAAGTCGTCTCATGTTTTCCATCCAAGAAGTAGGTGTGCGTACGCCGGCACACATGTACGACAGGTCGGGAAGGCAGTGGCCGGGGGCGGGGGCGGGCTCGGCGCGGACGGTCTCCGCGCACATGCCTCCATGCCCCGGGTGTGCGGAGCCGAGGAAATCCCGGGTCCGCCGAAGTCTGATCGAACTTTATCACCGGTTAAGCCGGTGACGATAGTCGGGGTGATGCTCGGATTCGGATGAAACCAGTGGCCGGTTGCCTCCGACCGACTCCCACTCTGGATGCACGCCGGGCGTCCGACAACAGTCACTTGACGGTCCTGCTTCACGGGCGCCGACGAGGCTCGCGGCGGATGCGTTAGGTCATTTGGCGGGACCGGGGGCGGGACACGTCACCGCTCACCCCGGTCCCGGTCTCGTTCCTCCCCCAGCCACCGGGAGTGGTACCGCTGCGCCCAGGAGCGGCTGACATGTCCGGTACGCATCCCCAGCCGCGTCTCCGGGTCCTCGGAGGCCTTGTACATGTGCCCGAGTACGGCGAAGGTGATCGCCCAGGCCAGCACGTCATGGACGAAGATCGCACTGGTGCGGGAGATGAAGGGCAGCAGCCCCATGAACCACATCAGCAGACCGGTGAACATCATCACCAGGACGGCTCCGGCGATCGAGCCGGCATAGATCTTCTGCCCGGCGTTGAACTTGCCGGCCGGCCGCGCCTCGGGCGCCCTTCGGCGCTTGCGGACGGCTCGCAGCCACTGCCGGTCGTACGGCGCGAAGCGGTTCAGCCTGCGCAGGTCCGCGCGGAACTCGGCGGAGAACAGCCCGAGAAGGAAGGGGAGCGGCAGCAGGATGCCCGACCACTCGTGGACGGTGATCATCAGATGCCGCCGCCCGACGAGCAGGGCGAGCGGACCGATGTACAGGCAGGCGGCGGAGACCAGGCACACCAGCATCAGGTAGCCGGTGGCACGGTGAACCATGCGTTCGGCCGTGCTGAAGCGGCGGACACGGTCGGCGGAGTCAGGCCCCGTCGCCGTGCCGGTCGGCGTCGTCGAGCCAGCCGTCGATCGCATAACCGCGCTCCTCCCAGTAGCCGGGAATCACCTTGTCGGTGACCGATATGCCGGACAGCCACTTGGCCGACTTGTAGAAGTACATGGGGGCCACATAGAGACGGACCGGTCCCCCGTGTGCGTGGGTGATGGGTTTGTCCTGCATGTTCAGCGCCACCAGGACGTCCGAGCGGCGGGCCTGCTCCAGAGTGAGGCTCTCGGTGTAGGCCCCGTCGAAGCAGGTGAAGCGGACCGCCGCGCCCGGGGAGCGCACTCCGGCGGCATCGAGGATGTCCGCCAGTTTCACTCCCTCGAAGGGCGTCTGGTTCACCCGCCAGCCGTCCGTGCACAGCACGTCGTGGACGATCCGGGTCTGCGGCAACGCGCGCAGATCGCCGAGCGTGTAGGTCTTCGGACGGTCCACCAGCCCCTCGACCCGCAGGGTGTAGTTCGTCTCGTCCTTGTGGGGCACCGAGCCGACGACGCTGTAGTAGCGGAAGCCGCCCGGATTGGGCAGCAGGCCGGTCAGTCCGGTCGGGTCGGCCTGCGAGGCGGAGGCCAGGAACCCCTCCCAGCCACGCTGGAGGTAGGGCGCGGCAGCGAGCCCCGCGGCGCCCGCGCCGAGCATGCCCAGCATCGCCCGCCGTGCCACCGGCGCGCCCTCGGCCCCTGGTTTCGGCTGTCCTGCCATGGTCAGTGTGCTCCTTCGGAAGGGTGACGGTCCCGCCGGCGAACGTCCCGCACGGGGAGGCGGTGCCGGCCGGTGCGAGTCCACACATGTGAGCGACGCCAATCCGTCACCTATTGAACAGGTGACGATAGTGGCATGTCCTCCTCGGGCAGTCAACGCCCCGGGTCAGCACACACGTATGAACCTGGTTTCGCCGCACCGGGCCGACAAACGGGGACGCGAGCTGCTAGGCTGCGGGACGACGTAGACCGTTTATCGACGAGGAGTCACAGACGTGGCGGGTGACGACGACATCTCCGGGTGAGATCCGGATGTGACGGCCACTGTCCGGCGCTCAAGGCGCTGCTGACGTGGTCCGTTCTGTCGTACCCCTTTTCACCATGTCTGCCCAGGGCAGAGATCCGAGTTCTGCCCTCAGTACCTTCGAGGTCGCTCCATGTCCGACGCCGCCGTCGTCTGCTCGAACCTTTCCTTCGCCTGGCCCGACGACACCCCCGTCTTCCAGGACCTGTCCTTCTCCGTCACCCCCGGCCGTACGGGCCTGGTCGCCCCCAACGGCTCCGGCAAGAGCACCCTGCTCAAGCTGATCGCCGGTGAACTCAAGCCCGCCACCGGCTCGTTGTCCGTCAGCGGCACGCTCGGCTACCTTCCGCAGAGCCTGCCCCTGACCGGGAACCTCACGGTCGCCGAGGTCATCGGCGTCGCCGAGGTGATCCGCGCCCTGGACGCCGTCGAGTCGGGAGACGTCAGCGAGGAGCACTTCACCACCATCGGCGACGACTGGGACATCGAGGAGCGCACCCGCGCCCAGCTCGACCGCCTCGGCCTCGCCGACCTCACCCTGGACCGCACCCTTGCCACGCTCAGCGGCGGGCAGGTCGTCTCGCTCGGCCTCGCCGCCCAGTTGCTCAAGCGGCCCGACGTACTCCTGCTCGACGAGCCGACCAACAACCTCGACCTGGAAGCCCGGCACAAGCTGTACGACGTGCTGTCGGACTTCAACGGCTGTCTGCTCCTGGTCAGCCACGACCGCGCGCTGCTCGACCGCATGGAACGCATCGCCGAACTCGGCAACGACGAACTGCGCCTGTACGGCGGCAACTTCACCGAGTACGAGGAGGCCGTACGCGCCGAGCAGGAGGTCGCCGAGCAGAAGGTGCGCAACGCCGAGCAGGAGCTGAAGCGGGAGAAGCGGGAGATGCAGCAGGCCCGCGAACGCGCCGACCGCCGCGCGAGCAACGCCGCCAAGAACCTCAAGAACGCCGGACTGCCCCGCATCTTCGCCGGCAACATGAAGCGCGGCGCGCAGGAGTCCGCGGGCCGGGCCGGGCAGATGCACGCCTCCCGGGTCAGCGAGGCCAAGGCCCGTCTCGACGAGGCCGGCCGCTCGCTGCGCGACGAGCAGCGCCTCACCCTGGAACTGCCCGGCACCCACGTGCCCGCCGGACGCAACCTGTTCCTCGGCGAAGGGATGCAGGTACGCCTCGGAGACGAGGACGTGTTCGCCGCCGGCGGCGTCGACCTGACCGTCCGGGGACCGGAACGCATCGCGCTGACCGGCCCCAACGGCGCAGGCAAAACCACGCTGATGCGCCTGATCACCGGTGATCTCGCCCCGGACAGCGGGGAGACCAAGCGCAACGACGGCCGCATCGCCTACCTGTCGCAGCGCCTGGACCTGCTGGATCCGGACCGCACCGTGGCAGAGAACTTCGCCGCGTTCGCCCCCGACCGGCCCGAGGCGGAGCGGATGAACCTGCTCGCCCGCTTCCTCTTCCGGGGCCCGCGGGCACACCTGCCCGTCGGGGTGCTCTCCGGCGGCGAACGGCTGCGCGCCACCCTGGCCTGCGTACTGTGCGCCGAGCCGGCCCCCCATCTGCTGCTGCTCGACGAGCCGACCAACAACCTCGACCTGGTCAGCGCGGGACAGTTGGAGAGCGCGCTCAACTCCTACCAGGGCGCCTTCATGGTGGTCAGCCACGACGAGCGGTTCCTCGCCGAGATCGGGATCAGCCGCTGGCTGCGGCTGGCCGACGGAGGGCTCAAGGAGACGGGGGCGCCCGCGGTGTGAGCCGCCGGAGTGTGCCATGGCCCGCGCCCGAGGCCAAGCGCCCGGCGGGCCCACCACCGACCACACCGGACGGACACCCGTGCCCCAGCCCGCTCTGCTCGCCCATGACCTCGTCCGCTCCCTGGGCGGCCGACGTGTCCTCGACGGCATCTCCCTGACCGCCTCCCCCGGCCACCGCATCGGTCTGATCGGGGAGAACGGCGTCGGCAAGTCCACCCTGCTGCGCGTCCTCGCCGGACTGGACGAACCCGACGCGGGGAACGTCACCCGACCCGCCCAACTCGGCTACCTCCACCAGGAGATGCGGTTCGACGCCGGTTCGACCATCGCCACCGTGCTGGACGAGGCGCTGCGCGAGGCCCGTGAGGACCTCGCGGAACTGGACCGGCTCGGCGAGGAACTCGCCCGCGTCCCGGAGGACGACCCCGGCCACCAGGAACTCCTCGACACCTACGGCAGGCGGCTGGAGCAGGCCCAGGACCGGGAGTCCTGGGACGCCGACCGCCGCGCCGCCCTGGTGCTGGACGGCCTGGGCCTCGGCGCGGTCGGGCACGACCGTACGCTCGGCTCGCTCTCCGGCGGGCAGCGCGGCCGGCTCGCCCTGGCCGCGTTGCTCGTGCGGCGGCCGTCGGCGCTGCTGCTGGACGAGCCGACCAACCACCTCGACGACCATGCCGCCGCCTTCCTGGAGGAGCAGGTCCGCGGCCTGCCCGGGATGGTGGTGGTGGCCAGCCACGACCGGGCGTTCCTCGACGCCGTCTGCACCGATCTGATCGACCTCGACCCGGCGGTGGACGGCCCGGTCCGCTACGGCGGCAACTACAGCGCCTATCTGTCGGAGAAGCGCGCCGATCGGGAACGCTGGGCGCGCCGGTACGCCGAAGAGCAGCAGGAACTGGAGGAGTTGCGGCAGTCGTCGGGCGTGACCGCGCACCGGGTCGCGCCGGACCGGGGCCGCACCGACAACGAGAAGATGGGCTACGGGCACCGGGCCGGGCGGGTGCAGAGCCAGATCTCCCGCCGGGTGCGCAACGCCACCCGAAGGCTGGAGGAGCTGGAGCGCACCCAGGTCGCCGAGCCGCCGCGCCCGCTGCGGTTCGCGGCCGGGGACCTGGCCGCGCGTGCGCAGGAAGGCTCTCGCCCCTTGGTGTCCCTGCAGGGTGTGCGGGTACCGGGGCGGCTCGTGCTGGACGGCCTGGAGGTGTCGGCGTCCGACCGGCTGCTGGTCACCGGCGGCAACGGAGCGGGCAAGTCGACGCTCCTCGCAGTACTCGCCGAACGTCTCCCGGCCGAGGGCGAGGTGCACCGGCGGCGCAGGCTGACGGTGGGGCTGCTCACCCAGGACACCGTGTTCGAGCGGCCCGACCGTACCGTCCAGGACACCTACGAGCTGTCACTCGGCACGGAGCGGGCCGAGAAGGTGCCGCTCGGCTCGCTCGGTCTCCTGCACGAGGCGGATCTGGACAAGCCGGTCGGACAGCTGTCCGTGGGACAACGCCGGCGCCTGGCACTGGCGTTGCTGGTGGCCCGCCCACCCCAGCTGCTGCTGCTCGACGAGCCCACCAACCACCTGTCTCCGCGCCTGTGCGACGAACTGGAGGAAGCACTGGGTACGGGTCCGGGCGCGATCGTGGTCGCCAGCCACGACCGCTGGCTGCGCCGGCGGTGGCAGGGCCGTGAGATTCGACTGGAGCCGCGCCACGACCGACAGCGGAGGGTGGCCACGACTCGGTCCTGACACACGTGCGACGCGCGAGATACCGTACGGTCACGCTCGCGCACCTGGGCCGCGCTGGAGGCGCCGCCCGGGGAACACCGTCCGTGACGATCCTTGCGCGCGACCACAGTCACCTGTCAAGATGGTGACGTGAACCTTAACCATGCCTTCGTCTGTGGCCACCCGGCGCTCGACTTCGCGGCCACCCTCCGCGCCCGGCGCTCGACCCGGTTCGAGATGTTCGTGACCCCGGAGCGGCTAAACGCCTGGTACCTGGAGGCCGGACTCGTCGACACGATCACGCCCGGCACGGAGGACGACGTCCGCGAGGCGATCAAGGTGCGCGAGGCCGTGTACCGGCTGGTCACCGACCGTCGTCTCGGCGAGGAGTTCGACCGCGAGGCGCTCGCCGTGCTCAACGGCGCCGCCCGCAAGGTTCCCGTGACACCGCAGCTCACCGTCATGGGCCGGCACACCGACGCGACCCCCGAACAGGCCCTGGCCACCGTCGCCCGCCAGGCCGTCGAACTGCTCAGCGGCCCGGACGTCCCCCTGCTGAAGGAGTGCGGCAACCCCGAGTGCACCCGCGTGTACATCGACCGGTCCCGTGGCATGCGGCGCCAGTGGTGCGGCATGGAGTCCTGCGGCAACAAGTACAAGGCCGCCGCCTACCGCGCACGCAAGAAGACCGCCGCGGCCGCGCACTGACCTCTCACACGGTCGCCCCGGACTCCCGGCGTCCCCGGTATTCCCGCGGGGATGTCCCCATGACGCGTTTGAACGCCGTGCTCAGGGCGCTGTCCGAGCCGTAACCGACCGCATGGGCGATGGCGGCGAGGGTCGCCTCGCTCTCGCGCAGCCGCTTCGCCGCCAGTTCGATCCGCCAGGCCGTGAGGTACTCGTGCGGCCCCCTTCCGACCGCCTGCTTGAACCGCTCGGCAAGCACGGTGCGCGACACCGATCCGGCCCGGGCGAGTTCCGCGACGGTCCACTGGTGTGCCGGGTCCCGGTGCACGCAGGCCAGCGCCGCGGCAACGGCCGGGTCGGCCAGGCCCGTGAGCAAGCCGGGCCCGCTGTTGTCCCCGCTCGCCAGGTGGGACCGCAGGGCATGGACGAGCATGACCATCGCGAGATGCTCCGCGACCCGCACGGCTCCCATCCGCCGGTGCCGCAGTTCCTCGTCGATCGCGTCCAGCGCCCAGCCCACACTCCGCGCCCCGCCCGTACCGGCCGGCAGATGGACAACCGGCGGCAGCCCGTCGAGCAGCAGTTCCTGCGCCCGGGCTCCGAAGGAGAAGCGACCGCCCAGGACGCGGACCTCGTCGCCGTCGCCCGCGCGGGCCACTCCCTCCTCGGCCCGCGCGAACAGCGGGCCCGCCGCCACGGCCGGCACGTCCGCGCCGCTGCGCAGCGTGAAGGCACATCCTCGGGTCAGCAGGAAACTGTCGCCCTTCGTCAGCTCGGCCCGCTCCGGCACACCGTCGACCTCCAGCAGACAGCTCCCACGGCGTACGGCGACGAACTTCACCCCGGGAGGCGGTGCGAAGTCCACGGCCCAGTCCCCGCCCGCCACCAGGTCGGCGGAGAGCTGCACACATGTGTCCAGCAGCGCGAGAACGTCCTCCAACGGGTCCATACCGCCTCCTTCCCGTGCCGGGACTCACGCGCAAGCAAGCCGGACGTTCGAGCATGGCCGCCATCGGCCGCGACACTACGCTGACGAGCGGAACATACGTTCCTTCCACGGCATGGGGACACATGCCGGGACATCCGTCCCACCACCGGCCCCCGTGCCGTGCCGTGCACACCGCACGCCCGCAGGCCCTCGTCAGAAAGTCCACGGCATGACCAGCGCAGTACACAGCGAGCCCGTCATCCTACTCGTCCACGGTGCCTGGCACGGCGCCTGGTGCTGGGAGCTGCTGGCTCCCCAACTCACCGGACTCGGCTGGCGGGTGGAGACCGTCGACCTGCCCAGCGCGTCGGCCGACCCCCGCAACACCGCCGGAATGTACGACGACGCCCGCGTCATCCGCGAGAAGCTGGCCGGGATCGACGCACCGGTCACGGTCCTCGCCCACTCCTACGGCGGGATCCCCGCGACCGAGGCCGGGACCGCCCCCAACGTGTCCCGCCTGGTCTACCTCTCCGCGTTCCAACTGGACAAGGGCGAAAGTCTGTCCGGTCTGGCGGGCGGTGCGCTGCCCGTCGGGGAGACCGGCACCTTGCCCGCCCACGAGGACGCCAGGAACCACCTGTACGCGGACGTCCCCGACGACATCGCGCACAAGGCGGTCGACCGGCTCGTGCTCCAGACCGTGAAGTCCTTCAGCGAGCCGCTGACCACAGCGGCCTGGGAGGGCCTGCCCTCGACCTACATCGTCTGCGAGCAGGACCGGGCGATCGACCCCGGTCTCCAGGAGCAGATGGCGGCCCGCTCGCGGCAGTCGTACCGCATCGCGGCCGGTCACTCCGCGTTCCTGTCCCTGCCCGCGGAACTGGCCCGGGTGATCACCGAGGACGCGGCCCGCTGATCGCGGTGGATCCGTCGGACACCGGTGCCGACGCGTGACGGGAGCGCACTGGCGGTCCTGAGGGGGACTCGGACCGCCAGTGCGGGGAGGGCTCCGACCACGGAATGTGGCTGGACTCCGGAAGACCCGTCCCGGTCCCGCCGCCCGCGTGTCCGCCGGCGGGACCTCCAACCTGAGAACGTAGGGACAGGCCCGAAAGGTTCACCGCGCCGCGCACAGCCGCTCGACTTGGCTCAGAAGTACAGGGCGCGGTGGCTGCGGTAGGCGAAGGTGTCGCCCGAGCTGAGGATGGTCACGATGTCCTCGCAGAAGCGCCGGTACTCCTTCTCCTGCTCGGCCCGCAGGGTCACGGAGGCGGCGGCTCCGCGCAGCACCACATGCCTCAGCACGGACAGGAGGGGCTGCGGCGGTGGAAACAGCAGCACCTCCACGACCCGCCGGAAGACGTCGGTGGGACCCCCCGCCGCACGCCGGGCCTGGTCGTGCCCGACGAACAGGGCGAGGCAGGCGGCGAGATGCCCGAGGTCGGCGGCGGTCACCTCGACGGGGTACAGGCTCGTCAACCGGTCGCCCCGCGGCCCGTACAGAACGTATCCGGCCCGCTCGTCCGGGGCGGGATCGGTGGGCCGGCCCACGGTGTGCCACTGGTACCACAGCGGCAGTTTCAGCAGCACCTGCACCCAGCTGTCGTAGGCATCGGCGACGATCCGCTCGTCGTCGGAGTCCAGGCCCCCGCTGTGGAGTTGGTAGAGGCGGCGGAGCAGGGGTTCCTCAAGACTCTGGAACTTCGCGAAGAACACGGGATCGTCGGGGATCAGAACGTACAAGGGGCTCCTCCTCCCACCAGCATGACGATCCGTCAGGAAGAGCCCTCGGGTGAACGGAGCCGCCACCCGCGAGGTCCACCTGCCGTTCTGCAGGTCTCAGGATCGCGACACACGTGTCTTCTGTCAAAGGAACGAGAGACATATGTCGCGCGGCCCCTCAGGCGTCGCGTGGTACCCGGACGGCACCGGCTCTCAGGCGGCCTCGGGAGGCGCCACCGCGCGCAGCTTGCGCAGGGCGTTGTGGTGACGGCTCTTCACCGTGCCGGCCGGGACTCCGAGGATGTACGCGGTTTCCTTGATGCTGCGGTCGCAGAGGTAGATGTGGACCAGCACGGCGCGGTGTTCGGGAGACAGCCGGCGCAGCAGCGGCCTGGCCACCAGCGCGTCGTGCACCTCATCGGTGCTGTCGGTGCTCGACACGGGATCGTTGTACGTGACTCCGACGATCTCTCTGCGGGCGTGGGGCTTGCGCACCCAGTCGATGACGAGATGCCGGGTCACGGTGAAGAGCCAGCCTCGGACGGAACCCTCGGTCCCGAGCAGGCGGTCGCTGTTCCGCCAGGCCCGGATGATGGTCTCCTGCACGATGTCCTCGGCGAGCGAGTGGTCGCCCAGCATCTTCTCGGCGTAGGAGACGAGAGCGTCCCGGTGCTCCCTCATGATGGTGCCGAGCAGATCGGACCGGGACTCAGCCGTACGGGACGTAGCCATAGTGTTCTGAGACATCCTGGTTCTCTGTCGTGCGGTGACCGGAGGCCGCGGCCCTCTCCGGGCGACATATGTGTGCCGAGCCGCCTCGGCTCTCGCCCGAAGTGTGCGCACCGGTCAATGATACATGTGAGTTGGCGAGGCGATCGGAAGAAACGTGTGCGCCATGACGGCGCCGCGCGCTCCTGTGTCACGCCACACCGCTCGGATTCACCGTCCGTCTTCGTCCAGGGCCTTGACAGGGCACCACCCGCCACAACAGCCTATGGCAACGTTGTCAGAGTGGGCCGCCCGACTTGGCAACGCGCACAACACCCAGCCCGCCGCCCGTGATTGGACGACTCACCTCATGGCCGATCAGTCGAGCCCATCGCAACGCCCGTCCCGGCGTTCCGTCGTCGCCACCAGCTCGACCCTGCTGGCGGGGTTCAGCCTCAGCACGGTGTTCCCCTCGGCCGCGGCCGCCGGCGTACGCACCGCCACCGCGGCGTCCGACACCTCCTCGTCGCCGGGCGAGCTCGCCGCCTACCGCCCGGTCCGCGCCTCCTCGCAGGCCTACGCACCCACTCCCGCCGGCTTCGCGGTCGACGCGATCCGCTCGCAGGGCGTGCGCGGCACCGGCTGGCGTGCCGAGGCGGGCGACCCGCAGTGGATCGAGGTCGACCTGGAGGCGGACTGCCGCGTCGACCGGATCCGGCTGACCTTCGAAGCCGACGCGAGCGACCCGGTGTTCACGCCGCCGTCCAGCGGCAACCCGCGTCAGGGCACCACCGGCAAGGAGATCCTCTCCAGCTACGCGACCGAGTTCGTCGTCGAGACCTCGCGCGACCACAACGCCTGGACCAGCGCGTACCGCACCACCGCCGGCACCGGCGGCGTCGTGGACATCCCGCTGCCAAGGCCCGCCACGGCACGTTGGGTGCGGCTGACGGCCCGTCGGCGCTCCAGCCCCAACCCGCTCGGCCTCAACGGCTTCGAGGTGTACGGCACCGCCCCGGACCGCCGCCCGAAGGCCACCGGCTGGACCGACTGGGGCACGCACCACGCCGACGCTCCCCGGCTCACCGTCGCCGCCGACGGCACGGTGCCGCTGGAGTCCGGCTGGACGCTCACCCTGGACGACTGGGCGGAACGTGACGGCGCAGCCCTGTCGCGGGCCGGGGTGGACACCAGCCGCTGGCTGCCCGCGTCCGTGCCCGGCACCGTGCTGGGCACGCTCGTCGACCAGGGCAAGCTGCCCGACCCGGTCGCGGGCCTGAACAACCTGCGCGTCCCCGAGGCGCTGTCCCGGCACTCCTGGTGGTACCGGCGCGCCTTCGACCTGCCCCGGGGCCTCAGCACCGGCGAGGACCGGCACATCTGGCTGGAGTTCGACGGCGTCAACCACACGGCGGAGAGCTGGCTCAACGGCCGTGCGGTGGGCGAGGTGACGTCCCCCTTCGCCCGCCGCGCCCACGACGTCACCGACCTGCTGGCCGACGGGGGCAACGCCCTCGCCGTACGGATCTCCCCCATGCCGGTGCCCGGCAGCCCCGGCGACAAGGGCCCCGCGGGCGAGGCCTGGGTGGACGCCGGCGCCAACACGATGAACCTCAACTCGCCGACGTACCTGGCCTCCTCGGGCTGGGACTGGATGCCGGCCGTCCGCGACCGGGCAGCCGGGATCTGGAACCACGTACGGCTCAGATCCACCGGCCACGTCGTGATCGGCGACCCCCGCGTGGACACCGTGCTGCCGGCACTGCCCGACCTGTCGGTCGCCGAGCTGACCGTCACCGTCCCGGTGCACAATGCCGACTCCGCCGACCACGAGGCCACCGTCTCCGCCTCGTTCGGCGACGTGCGCGTTGCGCGCACGGTCACCGTCCCGGCCGGGGGTGACATCGATGTCAGCTTCACTCCCGACGCGTTCGGCGCGCTGCGGGTGACCAACCCCGAACTGTGGTGGCCCAACGGCCTGGGCGAGCCCACCCTCCACGACCTCACCCTGGTCGTGCGCACCGGCGGCGCCGAGAGCGACCGGCGCACCGCCCGCTTCGGCATACGGCAGTTCGGCTACGAGTACGACACACCGCTGAAGTTCACGCCCTCCTCCGACGCCTGCACCCAGACCGTCGGGCTGGGTGCACAGCGCGCCCGGCACGTCCGCGTCCGCTGTCTGACCCGGGCCACGGCATGGGGCAGTTCGCTGTGGACGCTGTCGGTGTTCGACAGCGCCCGTCCGGCCACCGACCTGGCCCTGCACGCCCCGGCCGAGGCCTCCAGCGTCGACGAGGACGGCCACGGGCCGGCCAATGCCACGGACGGCGACCCCGGCAGCCGTTGGTCCTCCGGCTACGCCGACGACCAGTGGATCCGCGTCGACCTCGGCTCGGTGCAGTCCTTCGACCGGGTCGACCTGGTCTGGGAGCAGGCCTACGCGCGGACCTTCGTGGTGCAGGTCTCCGAGGACGGCGAGCAGTGGACGGACGCCGCCGCGGTGGACAACACGGCCGTCCCGCTGCCCTTCAACACCGGTGACGCCAGCCTGCGGGTGACCGACTTCGAGGCCCGCACCGCCCGTTACGTCCGCCTGTCCTGCGGCATCCGCAACACCAGCTGGGGCAACTCCCTGTGGTCGCTGGCCGTCGTGGACAGCGGCGCGCCGGGCACCGACCTCGCCCTGCGCCAGGAGGCGACGGCCTCCAGCGCGGAGGACGGCCACCCGGCCGCGCACGCCACCGACGGCGACCCCAGCACCCGCTGGTCCTCCGCCTACGAGGACCACCAGTGGATCCAGGTCGACCTCGGCGCCGCCCGGCGCTTCGACCGCGTCGCCGTCCTGTGGGAGCAGGCGTACCCGAAGACGTACACCATCCAGGTCTCCGACGACGGCGCCGCCTGGACCGACGTCACGACCGTCACCAACACCCCCGACCCGCTGAAGATCAGTGTCAACGGGGTGCGGGTCATGGTCCGCGGCGGCAACTGGGGCTGGGACGAACTGCTGCGCCGGATGCCCGCCGAGCGCATGGACGCAGCGGTGCGGATGCACCGGGCCATGCACTTCACGATGATCCGCAACTGGGTGGGCAGCAGCAACCGCGAGGAGTTCTACGCCGCCTGCGACGCGCACGGCATCCTGGTGTGGAACGACTTCCCCAACGCCTGGAGCATGGACCCGCCCGACCACGCGGCGTTCGTGTCCGCCGCCCGCGACACCATGCTGCGCTATCGGATCCACCCGAGTGTGGCCGTGTGGTGCGGCGCCAACGAGGGCAACCCGCCCGCCGCGATCGACCAGGGCATGCGTCAGGCGGTCGAGAGCCAGGCGCCGGGCATCCTCTACCAGAACAACTCCGCCGGTGGCATCGTCACCGGCGGCGGCCCCTACGGCTGGGTCGAGCCGGAGCGCTACTTCGACCCTTCGACGTACGGCAGCAAGGACTTCGGCTTCCACACCGAGATCGGCATGCCCGTCGTCTCCACCGCGGCCAGCACCCGCGCCATGGTGGGCGAGGACGGCCCCGCGTGGCCGATCGGCGCTGCCTGGTACCACCACGACTGGAGCGAGCGCGGCAACCAGGCGCCGCACACCTACCGGGCCGCGATCGAGCGGCGCCTCGGCGGCGCCCGCGATCTGGAGGACTTCACGCGCAAGGCCCAGTTCGTCAACTACGAGAACTTCCGGGCCATGTTCGAGGCCTGGAACGCCAACCTCTGGGACAACGCCAGCGGGCTGATGCTGTGGATGTCCCATCCGGCCTGGCACAGCACGGTCTGGCAGACCTACGACTACGACTTCGACGTCAACGGCGCCTACTTCGGCTGCCGGAGCGCCTGCGAGCCCCTGCACGTGCAGGCCGACCCGGTGAAGTGGCGGGTCATCGCGGTCAATCACACACGCAGGCCGCTGAAGGGCGCGACGGTCACCGCCGAGACGTACGACCTGTCCGGCCGCCGGATCGCCGACACCCGGCACACCCGCGTCGACGTGGACCCCGCGTCCTCGACGGAGGCGTTCACCGCGGCGCCCGCGGACGGCCTGCCGGACCTCAACCTGCTGCGGCTGATCCTCACGGACGACCGGGGACAGGTGCTGTCGCGCAACACCTACTGGCGCTGCCGCACCCCCGAAGCGCTGCGCGTCCTCAACCGGGTCGAGCGGACGAGGCTCTCGGTCTCCCTCGCGCCGGTGTCGCGCAACGGTGACCGGCGCGAGGCCACTGCCACGGTGCGCAACCGCGGGTCGATGGTCGCCGCGATGGTCCGGCTCTCCCTGCTGGACGAGGACGGCGGCCGGGTCCTGCCGACGCTCTACGACGACAACTACCTGTGGCTGCTGCCCGGCGAGACACGCACCGTCGCACTGTCCTGGCCGGCCACCGCGCCGGCCTCGGACCGCCCGAGGCTGCGGGCGGAGGGATACAACACTCCCCCGGTCACGGCACGCGGCTGAGTCGCGCCCGACGGGCCCGGTGCCTGCACTGCCGATACGGCGGTGCAGGCACCTGTGCGTGGGCATCCGAGACATGTGTGATGGTGACGGTGTCCGACCGTCCCACATGTTCGGGTAGGTTTGTGATCCTCTTCCCCGCCACCCCGGAATGCATGGGCCGGCCGCTGCCGCCCCGGGGAACGACAGGCCCTCACCGCCACGAGAGGATCGAAGCAACCATGCCGAAGGTTCTGCAGGACAGCGACATCGTCCGCGTCGAGAGCAACGTCTATTCGGTGACCGGCTCCAACACCAACTGGGTGATCGTCAGGAGTGGCGACAGCTGCACCCTCGTCGACACCGGCTATCCGGGCGACCGCGCTGCCGTTCTGGCCTCGCTGGAGGCTGTCGGGCTGAACGCGCGCTCCGTGGCCGCCGTGCTGGTCACGCACGCACACAATGATCACATCGGGGCGGCGGAACACCTGCGCGCCGCATACGACGTACCCGTCCTGATGCACCAGGAGGAGGTGCCGCACGCCCGCCGCGACTTCCTCGACCAGGTGTCCGTCGGACAGGTACTCGCCCAGGCATGGCGGCCCGGTGTGCTCCCGTGGGCCGTGCACGCCCTGCGCGCCGGGGGAACCGCGCATGTTCCGGTCGGTGAGCCGCTGGCCTTCCCTGCGCCGGGCGCGCTGGACCTGCCCGGCACACCGGTCCCCGTGCACACACCGGGACACACCAAGGGCCACTGCGCCTACCACCTGCCGGAGTGCGGCATCCTGATCACCGGTGACGCCCTGGTCACGGCGCATCCCACCTCGCGCGTCAGCGGGCCACAGCTGCTGCCCGACATGTTCCACACCGAACGCGCCCGCGCCCTGGACTCCCTGGCGGTGATCGAGCGCGTCGATGCAGGTGTCCTGCTGCCCGGCCACGGCCCCGTGCACCACGGGTCGGCGAAGGAGGCCGCCCTGACGGCCCACGAACGCGCCGCGGTTTGACAGACCCGCCGTGCACGTGAACGGCGGAACACCACCCCCACGGAGCGCCGACACACTTACCGGCAAGTCTCTTTGGAGGGAACCCCGTACGGGTGGCGCTCGGACGGCCGAGGAAGCGCACACACCTCTTGCCTGCGCAGGTACAACGGGGATTATCGTGCGAGTGAACTTGCCACGCGCACCATCCGACGTTGACACTTATCTACACGGGGCCGTCGGCGTGGGTACCATGCGCAACGTCATCCATATGAGGGAGTAACGGTTGTGACCAGCCAATCCACCGCCACGCTCCGGTCGCGGTACCTGGATCAAGCCGCGTCGGACCTGGAGCAGAACCGTCGCGAGCAGCAGGAGCTGACGGAGCGGATCACGCAGTTGAAGCGCGAGGAAGCGCTCCTGGCGGAGATCCTCAACCTCGCGGAGCGGTACGAGGGTTTCGCCGACGCGTCCCGTCTGCCCGAGCAGGCGCAGGACGAGCCCGTCGTCGCGAAGGCGAAGCGGACGCCGTCCGGAGCCGCCGCGAAGCGTTCCACGGCAGCCTCGGCAAAGCCGAAGCCGGAGGCGAAGGACAAGTCACGCCAGCCTCTGCTCGGCGACCTCCTGGCGGACCTGCTCGGCGCATACGACGAGCCGCGTCTGGCCAAGGAGTTGCGGGACGAACTCCTCAAGAAGCACCCGGATCGCAACCCGACACCGCAGGTGGTGCGGAACACCCTCGAATCCCTGGTCGCCAAGGGGCGCATCCGCCGTCACAAGCAGAAGCGTTCGGTCATGTACACCCTCGTGAAGTAGGACCCGTCCGCTGGTCCTTTGCACGGTGGTTCCCGCTGCCGGCCGCAGGCGCCTCAGACCCGCCATATGTTGTCGAACGCGTCCTCCTCGACACCCCGGCGCAGCCGTACGGCCTCCAGTTCCGTCACCGCGTTTCCGACGGCGGCCAGCACCCTGGTCACCGCGTCACCGTCGAGGCTTTCGCGGCTGTCCGGCGGAGTGTCCCCGGTCCGCAGGACGCCCGTCAGCGCGGCGAGGACGGGTTCGCCCGATGCCCGGCGCTCCTCGGCGCGGCGGCGCTCCGGGGAGTCGGTCGGCACACTTCGCGTGGAGCGCAACCGAAGCCGGTGTCCCGGTGGCGGGTCGATGAGTCCAGCCCGTTGCAGGTCCTCGACGTAGGCAGCGGCCAGTTCGCTGCCGTGTCGCCACAGCCAGTCCTCGACCGTCTCGTACGGCTCGCGCCGGACGACGGAGGCGAGTGCGCGGTCCAGCAGGCGGTCGCCCGTCGCCATGTGCGGGCCGGGGACCATACGGTCCTCGCCGTCCAGGGTCAGCGCTCCGCTCTCCAGCAGGTCGAGAGCCTCGGCCCCGGCCAGCGCGAGGGAGAGGTCGCCCTGCTCGACGGTCCGGTCGGGCGGCAGGCCCAGGGCGACGAGCGCGAGGTCGCGTGCGGTGCTCATGAGTCCCTCCTGGTCTCCAGCAGGCGCAGCCACACCTCGCTGAGGGTGGGGAATGCGGGTACGGCGTGCCAGAGGCGCTCGACGGGCACCTCGCCGGCGATCGCGACGGTGGCCGAGTGCAGGAGTTCGGCGACGCCAGGACCGGCGAACGTGGCGCCGACCACGGTCTGCCGGTCGCGGTCGATGAGGAGACGTGCCCTGCCCTTGTAGTCGGGGCGGTACTGGTGGGCACCGGCCAGTTGGCCCATCTCGTAGTCGATGACCTCGACGGCACGGCCGCGCCGCGCGGCCTCGCTGACGGTCAGTCCCACGGACGCGATCTCGGGGTCGGTGAAGACGACGCCGGGGACGGCCACGATGTCGGCCGTGCTGCTGTGCGGGGCCCAGCGGCCGGTGTCGAGTGCCTCGCCCCGGGCACGGGCGCCGATCACGGCGCCGGCGATACGGGCCTGGTACTTGCCCTGGTGTGTGTAGAGCGCCCGGCGATTGACGTCGCCGACGGCGTACAGCCAGTTCCCGGGTACGTCCGTGACGGTCAGGCTGTCGTCGGTGGTGAGCCAGTCGCCCGGGGTCAGCCGCACGGTGTCGAGGCCGATGTCCTCCGAGCGCGGGGCGCGGCCGGTGGCGAAGAGGATCTCGTCGGCGGTGAGTTCGCCGCCGTCCGCCAGGGTGATGCGGACCGAGCCGTCAGGGCGCCGCTCGGCTGCGAGGACCGAGGTGTTGAAGCGGACGTCCGCACCGGCTTCCCGAAGGCGCTCGGTGACCAGTTCGCCGGCGAAGGGCTCCATGCGCGGCAACAGCCCCGCCTCCCGGGCGAGTAGCGTCACCCGGCTGCCCAGGGCCTGCCAGGCGGTGGCCATCTCGACGCCCACCACTCCGGCACCGACGATCACCAGACGCGCCGGCGGCTGCTGGGCGCTGGTCGCCTCCCGGCTGGTCCAGGGGCGCAGGGTGTCGATGCCCGGCAGGTCGGGCAGGGCGGCGCGACTGCCGGTGCACACCACGACGGCGTGCCGGGCGCGCAGGCGGACGGTGCCGCCGTCGGCGGTGTCCACGGACACCTGCCGCTCCCCCGCCAGGCGTCCGTGTCCGCGCACCAGGTCGATGCCGGCCGACCGGATCCATTCGGCCTGTCCGTCGTCCTTCCAGTCGGCGGACATGCGGTTGCGGTGGGCGAGGACGGCCTCGGTGTCCAGCGGGCCCTTGACGGCGGGGCCGAAACCCGGCACGTGCAGGGCGTCGGCCTGCAGCAGTACGGGGCGCAGTAGCGCCTTGCTGGGTTCACAGGCCCAGTACGAGCATTCGCCGCCGGCCAGTTCGCTCTCCACGATGACCGTCCTCAGGCCCGCCGCGGTGGTGCGGTCCGCCACGTTCTCGCCGACCGGCCCCGCGCCGATGACGATGACGTCGTATGTGTCCATGGTTTCGGTCGCCATGTGTCTCAACGGCCCGGGGCTCGCTCGGTGACCTCCTGCAGGAACCACTCGTTGCCGTCCGGGTCCTTGAAGGCGGCGAAGGTGCCGTAGCTGGCCCGCTCGGGGTGCGTGCCGGGGACTCGGTGGGAGTCGCCGGCGTGGTGGAAGGCGCCGGTCTCGTCGCGGAACGGGCCGGAGACCTGCACACCGCGGGAGGTCAGCTCCTCCTGGGCCTTGACGATGTCGGTGACGGTCAGCTGCAGGCCGTGCAGCGTGCCCGCCTGCTGCTCGGTGAGGCCGGTCCCGAAGATGATCGAGCATTCGGAGCCGGGCGGGGTCACCTGCACGATCCGGTAGCCGTCGTTGATGGGAAAGTCGGCGTCGAGGCGCCAGCCGAGCCGCTCCACGTAGAAGCCCTTGGCACGGTCCACGTCGGAAACGGGAAGGATGACGACTTCGAGCTTCATGTCCATGGCTGTGATCTCACTTTCGACGGTTCGAGTGTGGGCGTTGTTGCCGGTCCGGGCGCGATTCACAAGAGGCTGGAACCCGGCGGGCCGTATCCCGACAGCACCGCGCCGGCCGCCCAGTTCCACACTTGTGTGTCGGTGGGCCAGTCCCGGTTCTCGGGGCTTCCCGCGTCCTGGGGCGCCAACTGATCGGCGGAGCCGACGGAGACGGCCTCGGGGGTGGAACAACGGCGCTTGTCGGTCCGCACATGTGTGTGCGTGATGGAGACCATGTCCTGCCCTCGCTGTTCGGTCGGCGGTGCGGGTGTGGCTGAGGGGTGGCGGGTCCCGTGCGCCGGGGGCATGGAGGGGGCACGGGACCCGCGGTCGGGGGGTGGGGGGTTCAGGCGGCGGCGCTGGCGTTGATGGTGACCGGGATGTTGTCGCGCGTGGCCTTGGAGTAGGGGCAGATCTGGTGGGCGGCGTGCGCGAGTTCCTCCGCGGTGGCCTGGTCGACGCCGCCGAGGACGGGGCTGAGGACTGCGGAGAGCGAGAACTCGCCGTCGTCGCCGTGCGTGAGCGTGATCTCAGCGGTGATGTTGGTGCTGGTCAGCCGTATCTTGCGGAGGGTGGCGGCGCGGCGGAGGGCGCCGAGGAAGCAGGCGGCCCAGCCGGCGGCCAGGAGCTGCTCGGGGTTGGTCGCGGTGCCTGCGCCGCCGAGCTCCTTGGGGAGGGCGAGGCCGGTCTCCAGCAGACCGTCGGAGGAGCGGACGTGGCCGCCGTTCCGGCCCTCTCCGTCGACGTCGACAACGGCGGTGTAGCTGACTGCCATGGCTGGTGCTCCCCATCTGGGTCCGGGGCGAAGGATTTGTGGCCACCTCCCGATCTGGGACGCTCTTCGCGTCACCGGTTGAGGTGGTGATGGAATCATGACACCACCTCTCGTCACCCGTCAAGCCAGTGACGCGCATCCGGTGCGACGACACACGTGTGCGGCGCCGACACCAAACGACGGCCGGAGGCCATACCTCCGGCCGTCACTGAAGAGCGGTGCTGCTACAGGCCTACAATCCCAGGTCAAAGGCCAGGCACGAGTACTGGTTCCACGAACCTTCGGGGTTGTAGGCGGCGTTCGTCCCGCTACCCGGCGGGAGTTCCGCCCCTTCGGTCATGTCCTCGAAGCGGATCCGCTCGGGGAGCTTGCCGAACCGTATGTGCCGTGCCGCCGCGGCGGCATCCGTCGTGAGTTCCTTGTCCATGACCATTCCCCACTTCGCGGATCGCCTAATGCATGTCGCCTTGGACGACTATCAGGATGCAGCATCGCGCGTCACCTGTCAAAGCGGTGACTTGCGCAAATGTTTCACCCCTCCATAGCTCGGCGCCGATGCCGCGCCGGCGGTCACCCCATGGCGTCGACCTCGAAGATCGCGGCGGTGAACGCCTCGGGCTGCTCCTGCGGGAGGTTGTGGCCGGCTCCGGGGACGACGTGGTGTGTCCAGGGGCCGGAGAAGTGTGCCGCGTAGGAGCTTCCGTCGGTCGGCGGGACGACGCCGTCGGCCTGTCCGTCCAGAGTGACCGTGGGCACGGTGATCTTCGGCTGATCCAGCAGCCTCCGCTCCAGGCCGGCGTATCGGGGGTCGCCGGGAGCTACGGCCAGGCGGTGGCGGTAGCTGTGGATCACCACGTCGACGTAGTCCGGGTTGGTCCACAGCTCCGCCGCCTGCGCGAACTCGGCTTCCGTGAACTGCCATTCGGGCGAGTTGCGGCGCCAGACGACCCGTGCCAGATCCTCCCGGTTGCGCTGGAGCCCCCTCCGCCCGCGCTCGGTGGCGAAGTAGAAGAAGTACCAGTAGCCCAACTCAAGTGCGGGCGCCAGTGGTTCCTGGGCAACCGCGAGGTTTTGGACGAGGTAGCCGTTCACGGAGACCAGGCCTGCACAGCGCTCCGGCCACAGTGCCGCGGCAACGTCGCCGGCCCGCCCGCCCCAGTCGTATCCGGCGAACAGGGCCCGGGGAACGCGCAGTGCATCCATGAAGGAGACCACGTCCGCACCGAGCGCCGCCTGCTGACCGGAGCGGAAGGCGTCCTCACGCAGGAAGCGAGTCCCTCCGTGTCCGCGCAGATAGGGGATGTAGCAGCGGTATCCGCGCCGGGCGAGCGCAGGCGCCACCTCGGCGTAGGAGCCGACCGGACTGAAGGGCCAGCCGTGCAGGAGGATCACCGGCTTGCCCCGGGCCGGCCCCACGTCGTGGTAGGCGATGTCCAGGACGTCGGTGCGGACCTGGTGCACCGGTCCGAGGTCGCGCGCAGTCCGGCCGTTCGGGGCCTGGGGGGTCGATCTCCCCGAGAGCGCCGACGCCTGCCCGGCGCCGGCGAGACCGGCCACCCCCGTCGCCGTTGCCGCCGTCAGCGCCTGGTTCAGTCTCCGCCTGCTGATCATGCTGCTTCCTCGCGTTCGATCCGGAGCGGGCGTTGCACACATATCCACGTGACATCACCCGTCTGACAGGTGACGAGGATTCTGGTGGCGGATGTCTCTGCCAAGAAGCCACCCGCACATGCGTGTGTCCTGTTTTGAGCTCCCCGACACATGTTTGAGTGTGCGAGGGTCTACTGCGACCGCATTTCGGCCGAGCGAGTGACCTCGACGTCTCCCCGGCGTCGTAACACCGGAAAGTGTGGGTTGCATGATCATCCCCAGTGTGAAACTCCGTACCGCAGCCGCCGCCGTGGCCATGTCCGCGGCCCTCATCGGGTTCGGCACCGGGTCGGCGAGCGCCACCGGCTGGCCGCCGCTGCAGGAGGGCGCTTATCTCTACTCGGGCACCACGGGAACAGGAACCGTGACGAAGGTCGACCTCGACGACTTCGGTACGTGCCACACCTTGGCGCAGTCGGCGCTCTCGGTGCAGATCGTTTCCGGCTCGGCGGCACTGGAGCTGTATTCCGGGGCCGACTGCACCAGCGCCACCCCGTGGCGTACCGGCACGCTGACCCAGACAGACCTTCCCTGGGCGATGCTGAGCTATCGAGTCGTCAAGGGGTGATCGATCGCCCTCGGCAGAGCGGCCACCGGCTCCACGGGCGAGCCGGTGGCCGCTTGTCGTCAGGACGTGTCCAACTTGAGCCGCTGGTCCGCTGGTCCGGTTGATGACGTATCCGTCCCATGACTGACATGCCGGCGCCGTCCGCGCGTCGTGCGCGAAGTGTCGGCAGTCAAACGACGGACGCCCCTCGCGGGGGTTTGCGGCGACATTGGGAATCCACCTGCTGACCCAGCGGTCGGAGGCCACGCCCGTGTCGCGGTTCGTGGCCCGTCGCCGGCTGCACAGGAGGGTTCCGCTCACACGTGTGCGGAGCATCGCCAGTCAATATCGACGAAGGACACAGCATGGCTCGTACATGGTTGATAACCGGCGCTTCCCGTGGTTTCGGGCGTGCCCTGGCGGAGGCGGTTCTGGCGAACGGCGACCGGCTGGTGGCGACGGCGCGTCGTCCGGAGCAGCTTGCGGAGCTGGTGTCCGGCTACGGGGACCGGGTGCGGGCGGTGGCCCTGGACGTCACCGACGCCGACGCCGCTCACCACGCGGTGCGGGCCGCCGTCGACGCCTTCGGCCGACTCGACGTGGTGGTGAACAACGCCGGGTACGCCAACAGCGCTCCGATCGAGGAGATGGCCGAGGACGACTTCCGCGCCCAGTTCGAGGCGAACTTCTTCGGGGTCGTCCATGTCACCCGGGCCGCCCTGCCGGTTCTGCGCGCGCAGCGCTCAGGGACGTTCCTGCAGTTCTCCTCCCTCGGCGGCCGGGTGGGCGGCACTCCGGGCATGGGCGCCTACCAGAGCGCGAAGTTCGCCGTGGAGGGCTTCTCCGAGGTCCTGGCGAACGAGGTCGCCCCCTTCGGCATCAAGGTCGTCATCGTCGAGCCGGGTGCCTTCCGCACGGACTGGCAGGGCTCGTCGATGGAGCTGCACGCCGTGGGACCCGACTACGAGGAGACCGTCGGCGTCATGAACAAGTACCGGGCGGAGCACAACGGCACGCAGCCCGGTGACCCGGTCCGCGCCGCCAAGGTCCTCCTCGACGTCGTCGGACACGACGACCCGCCGCGCCGGCTCCTGCTCGGTGCGCAGGCCGTGGCCATGGCCCTGGAAGCGGGCGAGGCCCGCGCCGCGGAGACGAGGAAGTGGGCCGAGGCCAGCAGCGCTGCGGACTTCCCGGCCTAGGCACACCGCCCGGGCGCTCCGGCGTCGACTCCCCCGCCTTCCTTCTCGCGGAACCCCCTCTCACTCGAACCGAAGGAGACCACCGCATGTCTCACAAGACCTGGCTCATCACCGGCGCGTCCAGCGGACTGGGCAAGGCCCTCGCCGAGCACCTCCTGGCCCAGGGTCACCACGTGGCGGCGACGGCCAGTTCGACGCAGGTCACCGCCGAACTGGCCGCGCGCTACCCGCAGACCGCGCTGGCGCTCAAGCTCGACGTCACCGAGCCCGCGGACCGCGAGTCCGCGGTCCGCGCCGTCGAGGAACGCTTCGGCGGCATCGACGTCCTGGTCAACAACGCCGCGATCGATTTCATCGGCGCCCTGGAGGAGCAGCGGGAGAGCGACTACCGCCGGCTGTTCGAGGTGAACTTCTTCGGCGCGGTCGCCCTCACCCGTGCGGTGCTGCCCGGCATGCGCGCGCGGCGCCGCGGCATCATCGTCAACGTCTCCTCCATGGACGGCCTGGCCGCCCTCCCCGCGAACGGCTACTACTCGGCCGGCAAGTTCGCGCTGGAGGGCTTCACCGAGGCGCTGTGGCAGGAGATCGAGCCCATCGGCCTGCACGCGATGATCATCCAGCCCGGTTCCTTCCGCACCGGTATCGAGAACCGCACGCGGGCCTCCGGAGAGCCCATCGGCGACTACCGGGCCACGGCCGGCGCCTTCCGCGCCATGATGGGCAGCCTCACTCCGGAGATGTTCCCCGGCGACCCGGAGCGGGCAGCCGAGGCGATCCGCCGCGCCGTCAGCGCCCCGGAGCCGCCCCACTGGGTCGTCCTCGGCAGCGACGCCCAGCGGCGCATCGGCGTCAAACTCGACCAGCTCCGGGCCGAGTTCGAGGCCGGCAAGGAGCTGGCGTACAGCACGGACTTCCCCGGCGCCGCCGACAACGCGGTGCTGTGAGCGGACCGCACGAGCTGATCCCCCGCGGTCGCGCTGAGCCGCGACTCCCCAAACGACACAGAATTCGAGGCACCATCATGAGCAAGACATGGCTGATCACGGGTACGTCCCGTGGCCTGGGCCGAACCCTGGCCGAGTCGGTCCTGGAGGCCGGCCACCGGCTGGTCGCCACGGCCCGGCGCACCGAGGTGCTGAACGACCTCGCCCACACCTACGGCGACCGGGTCCGCCTGGTCACGCTGGACGTGCGAGACGCCGGCGCGGCCCGTGCCGCGGTGCGGGCGGCCGTGGAGGCGTTCGGACGGCTGGACGTGGTCGTCAACAACGCCGGTTACGCCGACATGGCCGCCATCGAGGACATGTCCGAGCAGGCCTTCCGGGACCACATCGACGCCAACCTCTTCGGTGTCGTCAACGTCACCCGGGCCGCTCTGCCCGTCCTGCGCGAGCAGGGCTCGGGGCACATCATCCAGATCTCGTCCGTGGGCGGGCGCGTGGGCGTTCCGGGCCTGGGTGCCTATCAGACGGCCAAGTGGGCGGTCGGCGGCTTCTCCGAGGTCCTGGCGCAGGAAGTCGCTCCCCTCGGCATCAAGGTCACCGTGGCCGAGCCGGGCGGCATGCGCACCGACTGGGCAGGCTCCTCCATGGCCACTTGGCCGGTCAGTGCGCCGTACGAGCCCGTCGTCGGGGCTGCCATCGCGCAGATCCGTGGGGCGGACGGCCGGCAGCCCGGAGACCCGGGGCGCATCTCCCGGGTCCTGATGGACATCGCCGAGAGCGACAACCCGCCGCTGCGCCTGCTGCTCGGGAAGGACGCCGTCACCGTCGCCGAGGCCATGGCCGACCGACTTGCCGCCCAGGACGCCGCATGGCGCCACGTCAGTGAGTCCGTCTGACCTCGACCCCCGGTTCCGAACGCACGGCGCCGGCGAGGGGCGCACACGTATGGGTCTGCCGGACCGCGTGTGCGCCTCTTGCCGTTGAAGGCGGTCCGATGTGTCTCCGGTCCGTGTCGCCCGGCCGGGTCAGACGGTGATGGTCTGGTACTCGGTGTAGGTGCCGAGGCCGACCGCGCCGTACTCGCGGCCGACACCGCTGGCCTTGAAGCCGCCGAAGGGTCCGTCGAAGGCGATCGAGGCGCCGTTGACCGTGACGGTGCCGGTGCGGACGCGGCGGGCGACCGCCAGCGCGTGCTCCTCGTCGCAGGACCAGACGCCGCCGGAGAGGCCGTATTCGGAGTCGTTGGCGATGCGGACGGCGTCGTCCTCGTCGTCGTAGGCGATGACGACCAGGACCGGGCCGAAGATCTCTTCCTGGGCGATGCGCATGGAGTTGACGACGTCGGCGAAGACGGTCGGGGTGACGTAGTTGCCCCCTTCCAGGCCCGCGGGGATCTGCGGGCCGCCGGTGACCAGGCGGGCGCCCTCCTCGATTCATTTAACTGCCTCATCAATGTAGCACTTCCGATAATTAGCTACACATAATCGTGCGCCCGGTGACTGACTCACACACGCCGACCCACGTATCCGCACTGCGCCGTCAAATGACTGATGTGCGATCCCTCGCCGCCGACGAGAGTGTGTGACATCACCCCGGCCCGCCCCTGCAGCCGCATCACCTGTTGGACAGGTGATGAGTCCCGGGCGCGAGCTGGTCACCGGAAACGCACAGCGGAGGTATTCACATGCTCAACAGGCGTACATTCACCAAGGCCGTCGGCCTGGGCACCGGCGCGGCCGCGGTTTCACTGTCCAGCCTGCAGAACAACGCGGTCGCCGCGACGGCCGCGCAGACGCCGGCCGGCACGCCGAGCTCCACCGTGCTGAGCGTCACCCCGGGCACACACACCGGTTTCACCACGCTCAAGCAGGTCAAGGCGGGGGTTCTCGACATCGGTTACGCCGAGCTCGGCCCCGCGCACGGCCCCGTCGTCATCTGCCTGCACGGCTGGCCCTACGACATCCACAGCTACGTCGACGTAGCCCCGCTCCTGGCCGACCTGGGCTACCGCGTCCTCGTTCCCTATCTGCGCGGCCACGGCAGCACCCGGTTCCTGTCCCGCCGCACCCCCCGCACCGCCGAACAGTCCGCCATCGCGCTCGACATCATCGCCTTCATGGACGCCCTCAAGATCGAGAAGGCGGTCCTCGCCGGCTTCGACTGGGGCTCGCGGACCGCCGACATCATCGCCGCCCTGTGGCCCGAGCGCGTCAAGGCCCTCGTCTCCACCAGCGGTTATCTCATCACCAACCGCAAGGCGCAGTTGGAGCCCGCCGCACCGGCCGTCGAGCGCATCTGGTGGTACCAGTGGTACTTCGCCACCGACCGTGGCAAGAAGGCCATGGAGAAGGTCGACGACCGCCTCGCGCTGTGCCGCTACGTGTGGACCCTCGTCTCCCCCAACTGGAACTTCGACGAAGCCACCTTCCAGCGCACCGCCGAGGCCTTCAAGAACCCGGACTACGCCGCCGTCGTCCTCTACAACTACCGCTGGCGGATCAGCCTCATCGAGGGCGAACGACGCTACGACCGCTACGAGAAGCTGCTCGCCGCGCAACCCCCCATCCAGGTACCCACCATCACCCTCGACCCCGCCCTCGACCCCTTCACCGCACCCGGCAACGGCACCTCCTACCGCGACCACTTCACCGGTCCCTACCAGCACCGCACCGTCGCGGACATCGGCCACAACCTCCCGCAGGAGGCGCCCACCGCGTTCGCCCAGGCCGTCGTCGACGCCGACCACCTCTGAATCCGGCGTCCGGCAGACGGCATGCCACAGTCGCGGATCACGCTACCGGTGGGCCGGGTGACACATGTGCGGCCGGGAAGGGCGGTGGCCCTTCCCGGCCGCACATGTCGTCAGGATTCCTCGCGCTTGGGCAGTCGCCAGTTCGGGCGCGGGAAGTGGCAGGTGTAGCCG
Organism: Streptomyces sp. NPDC079141; assembly: GCF_040686775.1. Classification (NCBI taxonomy): domain Bacteria; kingdom Bacillati; phylum Actinomycetota; class Actinomycetes; order Kitasatosporales; family Streptomycetaceae; genus Streptomyces; species Streptomyces sp. NPDC079141. The sequence continues at coordinate 138,360 of NZ_JBFBLP010000001.1, forward strand.
TTCGGGTAGTGCTGGAGGTAGTCCTGGTGCTCCGGCTCGGCGTCCCAGAACGGACCGGCCGCAACGACCTCGGTCACCACCGGCCCCGGCCACAGCCCCGAGGCCTCGACGTCGGCGATGGTGTCCTGCGCTACGCGGCGCTGTTCGTCGTCGACGTAGAAGATGGCGGAACGGTAGCTGAGGCCCACGTCGTTGCCCTGCCGGTTCCTGGTGGTCGGGTCGTGGATCTGGAAGAAGTACTCCAGGATCGCGCGGTAGTCGGTGACCGTGGGATCGAAGACGATCTCGATCGACTCCGCGTGCTTTCCGTGGTCGCGGTAGGTGGGCCGGGGCTTGTCGTGGTCGCCGCTGTAGCCCACGCGGGTGCGCACCACCCCGGGCAGCGACCGGATCAGCTCCTGCATGCCCCAGAAGCAGCCGCCCGCCAGCAGCGCCCTCTCCTCGACGTCACTCATGGCGCATCACCTTTCCGTCCGTGTTTCCGCGCGGGATCAGCCTCGCACACCGGCCTCGAATCCCGACCTCGTCACCACCTTGACAGGTGACGTTTCCGCATGACAAATTCGTCACCAGTTAGGGCGGTGACGATGTCCGGCAAGGCCGGCCCGCCCCTTGTCGAAACAATGAGAAGAGGTTTGTCGTGCCGAACACCAAGGGTGGACGCAAGCGGCTGGTGACGGGTGTGGTCTCGACGGTCACGGCGGGGCTCGCGCTCGGCGCGTTCGCCCTCAGCGGCAGCGCCAACGGCGCGACCGAGGCCGCGGGAGCCGCGGGAGCCGACAGACACACCAAGCCGACCATCGTGCTGGAGCACGGCGCCTTCGCCGACGCCTCCAGCTGGAACGGCGTCATCGCCGACCTGCGTGCCGACGGCTACCCCGTCGTCGCCGCCGCCAACCCGCTGCGCGGGCCCTCCTCCGACGCGGCCGCCCTGCGCACCGTCCTCGACCACGTCAAGGGCCCCAAGATCCTCGTCGGGCACTCCTACGGCGGCAACGTCATCAGCCAGGCCGCCGCCGACGACCCCGAGGTCAAGGCCCTCGTCTACGTCGCCGCCTTCCTCCCCGCCCCCGGGGAGAGCGCCCTGGAGCTCACCAACAAGTTCCCGGGCTCCACCCTCCCCGGCGCCCTCGACCCGGTCACCTACCAGCAGGCCGACGGCTCCACCGCCACCGACCTGTACATCCAACAGGACAAGTTCCGCCAGCAGTTCGCCGCCGACGTCCCCGCCAAGCTGGCCGCCCTCATGGCCGCCGGGCAGCGGCCCATCGCCCAGGCCGCCCTTGAGGAGAAGGCCACCACGGCCGCCTGGAAGACCAAGCCCACCTGGGACATCGTCACCACCGAGGACCTCAACATCCCCGCCGCCGTCCAGCGCTTCATGGCCGAGCGCGCCCACGCACACACCACCGAGGTCGCCGCCTCCCACTCGGTGGCCGTCTCCCACCCCCACCTCGTCGCCGACGTCATCGAGCGAGCGGCCCGCGCCACCGTCCGCTGACGCCGCTGAGGAACCCACCGGTCGTGTGTCCGGAAACTGAACCCGTACGCCGTCCTCTCTCGTGCTGGTAGCGCAAGCATCAGAAGGGGAGACACATGCTCGCGTACGACATCCGGGGCGAGGGGCCCGGTCTGGTGCTCCTGCCCGGCATCGGGAGCACCGCGGCGGGGACCTGGGGAACCGTGGTCGACGGTCTCGCGGCCGAGCACACCGTCCTGCTTCCCGACCTTCCCGGGTCGGGAAGCAGTCCGCTGCCCGGCGGCCCGCTGGAGGTGAGCGCCGTCGCCGACCAGGTCGTGGCCACCGCCCAGGAGGCCGGGCTGGACGACTTCGTCGTCGCCGGGGCCTCACTCGGCGCGGCCGTCGCCGTCAGGATCGCCGCACTCCGTCCCGACCGGGTGCGCGGCCTGGTCACTCTGGCCGGCTTCGCCCGGCCCCGCACCACGTTGTGGCTCCATCTGGAGATGTGGGCGTCGTTGCGCGCCCGCCACGACGGGGATGCCCGCGCCTTTCTGACCGCGCGGTCCTTCTCCGAGGAGCATCTGCCCGCCCGGTCGACGGCGTCCGCCGCGGGGACGTCCGCGCAGATCGGCCTCGCTCTGGGCATCGACGTCCGCGGTGATCTGCCCGCAATCCCCGTCCCGGCCCTGGTCGTCGCGGCCGTCGCAGACCGCTTCGTGGCCCCTGAGCACTCGGTGGAGCTCGCCGTGGGCCTGCCCGGAGCCCGTCTGGCCGCGGTCGACGCAGGGCACTTGGCCGCCCTGGAGCAACCCGGCCGAACTCTGCGGCTCCTCACCGATTTCCTGGGTGAGATACGCCGGTCCGACCCCGTGGTCCCGCGCACCGGCGCCGTCCGGCAGCCGAGTGGCCCCACTTCCACGCGGTGGCGGAGATGTCACTGATCGCCTCCCGCGCGGCCGCGGACAGGGCCGTCATCGGTGGCTGTCTCGGAGCGCAGTTGCTCGGCGAGGCGCTCGGGGCCCCGTGCCCGCGCAGTCCGGAACCGCAGCAGGTCGGCTCGTTCCCCGTGACCACTTCTTGCCCCGGCAGACGGCGCGCTGTGCGCCCACCCGGCGGCATCACCACCGCAGAGAGACCGAAGCATCCATGAGATCGGACGCGCGCTCCAACCGGCTGCGCATTCTCGAAGCGGCGGCCGAGGTGCTCGCCGCTTCCGGAGACACCTCCTTCAAGTCCATCGCACGCAGGGCGGGTGTGGGCCAGGGCACGCTCTACCGCCACTTCCCCACCCGGGAGTCCCTGGTGCTCCAGGTGTACGGGAACGAGGTGGACGCGATGGTGGGCGCCGTTCCCGCCCTTCTGGACGTGCTCGCCCCGCAACTCGCGCTGCGCGCCTGGCTGGAGCGTCTGCTGTATCTCGGCCGGAGCACACCTGAGTTCGCGGACGCCATGAGCCTGGCCACCGGTGTGCCGTCGGAGCAGTGCAGCCCGGCGTACCTGCTGCTGCTCGACGCGCTGTCGGCGCTGGTGAAGGCCAACGAGGCGGCCGGGACCATCGTGGAAGGGACGACGGCCGACGACGTACTGCTGCTGCTCGTCCCCTTGTGGCACATCTGCGCTCAGGACGAGGACCGCGCCCGGCGGCTGCGTCTGTTCGACCTGCTCATGCGAGGGCTGTGTCCGTCCGGGCCCGAGTCCTCTTCACGTCCGGTGCGCGGTCAGTAGAGCTCCTCGCCCGGGTAGAGGGTGAGCAGCCGCACGGTCTCCACGTACAGCCACGCCGGGCTCAGGGCGAGCCCGAACGCGGCCGGCCAGGACTGGTCGCGGGACGCGCCGTAGGTGATGCCGTCCTCGATCTGCCGGTAGTGCAGGGGAAGGAAGGAGGCGCAGAGGACGATGCCGAGCACGCCCATGAAGACGCCGAGACCGAAGGGATGCAGGCCCAAGCGGTCCGCGCCCATGACGGGGTACAGCATCCAGTCGGCCAGGGCGAGGACGCCCAGGCCGAGCAGCGCGGCGCCGACGAAGGCGTAGAGCCGGCGGTTCACCCGCATCCAGTGCAGTCCGTGGGCGAGGAGGGCTCCGGCGGAGGCCGCGAACGTGCCGAGCACGGTCTGGACGAGGATGCCGGGTGACAGGTGGCCGGAGGCCGTCGCCGAGAGCACGCCCAGGAACACGCCTTGAAGCGCCGCGAACGCCAGCGTCCGGGACGGGGACGGCAGGTTCCTGCGGTATTGCCTCACCACCAGTGCGGCGGCGAGGAGTCCGGCGGCGACGACGATGCCGTACGACGCGGCCGTACCGGGCCGGGCAAGCGGCAGTACCGTCCATGACAGCACGGCCGCGAGCGCCGTGACCCCGAGCGCCGCAGCCGCACGGGGCAGGACGGTGTCCATCGTCATCAGGTCGCCGACCGAGAACGGCAGCGGAGCGGAGCCGTCCTCGCGGACCTGCTCCAGGCCCTTGCCCGCCCTGGTCCCGTCCCGCCCGACGGCGATCCCGGCCTCCGGGTCCCTGGCCGCCGTCTTCTGTCCGCCGCGCCGTCCGAACTGCGGCCGGCCGAGTATCGGGTTGCTGCTCTTCAACGAACGGTGCTCGACCGCTGTCACGCCAGGTCACCTTCTCCGTGTCGGTCATACGGCCATCCGATCGCCGCCGCCCGGAGCGGCGGGGCCGGGGCCGTCGGCGGGTCAGTTCGCCAACCCGTAGAAGTGCATCGGGGAGTTCGGCTCGAAACCGATCCGCGGATACACCGGTGCTCCGGCGACCGTCGCGTGCAGGGTGGCGCGGGTCAGGCCGGTGGCGCGGGCGCCCTCGTACAGCGCCTTGCGCGTCACCGCCTCGCCGTAGCCCCGGCGTTGGTGGTCCGGGTCGGTGGCGACGAGCACGACGAACAGGCGGCCCTGGGCCTCGACGGTGGCGGCACAGGCGACGGGGACGCCGTCCCGCACGGCGAGATAGGCGTACACCTCCCGCTTCCACAGCGTGGAGCCGTCCAGACCGTCACGGCCGTCCTCCAGACCGAAGCCGTAGGCGCGCGAGTTGAGGTCCGCGTAGGCCCGCAGCTGTTCGTCGGTCGTCACCCGCTCGAACGTGAGGTCCGGATGGCGGGGCTCGGGGATGGGCAGCAGGTCACCGGCCATGCCCGTGCCGGGGAAGGCGTGGGCCAGGCCCGCGCGCCGCGCCGCCTCCGCCAGCTCGGCGCGGGCGTCGTCCGCGAGCAGGTCCTCGAAGAGCCACAGGAAGCCCGGCTGCTTCTTGGACCGCATGATGTCCGCCGCCTGGCCCAGCCGCTGCTCCAGCAGGTCCGCCTCCGCCCCGACGTCGGTCAGGGTGATCGCGTTCCAGAAGGCGAAGCGGCAGTCGGCCCAGCGGACGACGACACCCGGCAGCTCCCGTACGTCCGCGTTGCTGTCCCGGTCGAGCACCATGGCGCGCCAGACCGTGGAGAGCTGTTCCACCGATTCGACCGCCGCCGCAAGTTTCGTCATCGCCACTCCTGACCTCGTCGTGTGGTGTCCGGAACACCTCGTGCCCGGCACAACGAGCGGGGATGCCGGGTGGGACGGGACACCGTGTCATTTCGGGCAGTCCCGGGCTCCTGCTCGACACCCGCCCCCACAGCGAGGTCGATCGGGAGCCCGGGAGGCGCCTCCCCTTGCGATCAGCGCACGGGACGGCCGCCGTGACCCCACCGCGGCCGGCCGGCGGCAGGGACTCTGCTGCCCTTGACACGTAGGCGGGGCGCGCCGGGGTTCACACCGGCACACCCCGGCTGCGCGACCGTCGGACGCCGGTGTCCCTCGGGGATCAGGCGGGTGCGATGTTGTGGTTGAACCGGAACACGTTGGCCGGGTCGTAGCGCATCTTCACCGCGGCGAGCCGGTCGAACCGCTCCGCCCCGTACACCTGGCGCACTCCCTCGGCGTCGGTCGCCTCGTCCGGCGAGAGGAAGTTCACCATGTTGCGCCGCGCTGCCCAGGGCGCCAGTCCGTCGACGACCCGTGCCAGCTCGGCGCGCAGCGGCTCCGCCCGGTCCGGAGTTCCCAGCGCGAACCCGAAGACGACGTACGGCAGACCGCGGCTCGGCACGGCGTTGGGGATCGCCGGTTCACGGTCGAGCGCGCCGCCGAGTGCGCGGATCTCCACGTTCGCGAGGGTGCATCCCGACTGCGGGCCCGTCAGGTCCACGAACGCCTCCAGCGTCTTCTCGCCGAACTCCTCCAGGCAGACGCTGCGGTCGAAGTACGGCATCGGGTCCACCGGGTCCATGTGGATGTCCCCGATCGCGGTGAAGGGCTTCTCCCCGACCAGGTCGACCAGCACCGGCGCGGACGCGCGCAGGGGCGCGATCAGTTCGGCTCCGTCGGCCGCCGACCCCAGGTAGCCGATGCGCAGATGGATCACGAAGGCGCCGCGCAGCGGCGCGGGCAGCGCCGGCACGTCGGGCAGCCGCTGGACGCCGATGGAGGAGGTCATGTCCTCGCCCACCGTCGGCAGCCAGGCCCGCCAGGCCTCCAGCACCTGCGGCAGATGCTCGCCCGGGAAGTAGATGCCGCCACCGTAGAAGCGCGCGACCGGGAACACGTCGAACTCGATCTCGGTCACCACGCCGAAGTTGCCCTTGCCGCCCAACGCCGCCCAGAACAGCTCGGGTTCGCTCCGTGGGGTGACCGTGCGCAGTTCTCCGTCCGCCGTGACCATGTTCAGCCGGCGCACATGGTCGGCGGCATAGCCCAGGCTGCGCCCCAGCAGCGGGCTCTGCCCGCCGCCCAGCGTGTATCCGACGACACCCACGTCCGGCGCCGAGCCCGCGAGGGGGGCCAGACCGAACTCCGCGGTCAGCGGCAGGACATCGCGCCACAGCACCCCCGGCTCGGCCCGCACGGTGCGCTGCCGCTCGTCGACCACGACGCGCCGCATCCGCTGTGTCGTGATGAGCAGCCCGTCACGGGCCGACGAGACCACCTGATGGGCGGCGGACTTCACCGCGACGGGCAGTCCGTGCGTCACGGCGAACCGGACCGCCGCGCGGACGTCCGACTCGCCGGTCGCGCCGACCACCACGGCCGGCCGGAGGTGGCAGGTCAGGTTGTACGTGGCGCACTCCGCCTCGTACCCGGCCGTGTCCGGCTCCAGGACCGGTCCCTCCACTGATCGCCGCAGAGCCGCCACCTGCTCCGGCCGGAGGTTCACACTCACACCAGACTTGTCCGCACTCACTTGGTCACAACCTCAATCGCGCATGTGGTGCGCCGCCGTGCCCGCACAGGGCGGGCGACGGCCGGCGAACCCTTGACGCCACTGACACGAGCCGGACGAGCTCTTTCGTTCACCTCGGGGTGCCGGTACCCACATGTCGGCGGGACCAGGCGTTCCGTCGCCGTGACGGACGTGCGGGGGACGGCATACGTGTGTTGTCCGCGCTGCCGCGCAGGTTGAGGGCGAGGACGATGCCGACGGCGAGTGTCGGGGCGATCCAGAGGTATCCGGAGGCCGTGGCGTGGGCGAAGGCGTCCAGTGCGGTCTCGCGCAGGGCGGCCGGGAGCAGGCCGATGGTGTCGGGGCGGGCGGCGTCGAAGCCACCGCCGGTCGGCAGGGTGTGAGTACCTGCGGCGAAGCCGCTGTTGAGGAGGGTTCCGAAGACGGCGACACCGAAGGCGGCTCCGATGGAGCGGGCGAAGGTGACCACGGCACTCGCGGCTCCGAGGTCGGCCGCCGGGACGCTGTTCTGGACGGTGGTCAGCACGACCATGGGCACCATGCCGATCCCGACACCTGTGATCAGGAAGTAGACGCTCAGCACGAGGGTGTTGGTGGCGGCACCGATCGTCCCCAGCAGGAGCAGTCCGGCGAGGTTGGCGGCCAGGCCCACGAGCAGGATCGCCCGTAGTCGGTCGGCGTGGGCGGCCCAGCGTCCGGCCAGGGACTGGCTGACGACCAGACCGGCGACCAGGGGCAGCATATGGATGCCGGAGAGGGTGGCCGAGATGCCGTGGACGATCTGGAGGTAGGTCGGCAGGTAGACCAGGACGGCGAACATCGCGGCGTTGGCGAAGAATCCGATCAGCGAGGAGAAGACCACGGTGCGGGAGGCGAGCATGGCCGGTGGCAGGACCGGGGCGGCGGCACGGCGCTCGACCGGCACCAGCAGCACGGCCGGCGCGACGGTGGCGACGACCAGGCCGACGATGGCCGGTGAGCCCCAGCCCCAGCGCTCGCCGAACGAGGTGATCAGGACCAGGCCGGTGGCGATGGCGGCCAGGAGGGTGGCGCCGAGGTAGTCGATACGTGCCTTGGCGCCCCGGGTGGCCGCGGGCAGCGCCCGGGCTGCGACGGCCAGGGCGACGATGCCGACGGGCAGGTTGACCAGGAAGGCCCACCGCCAGGACAGCTGGTCGGTGAACACGCCGCCCAGCAGGGGGCCGACGATGCTGGCGACGCCGTAGACCGAGCCGAACATGCCCTGGTAGCGGCCACGTTCGCGCGGGGCGACGATGTCGCCGACCAGGGCGAAGGTCAGCACGATCATGCCGCCGCCGCCCACGCCCTGGAGCGCTCGGGCACCGATCAGCTCGGGGAGGCTCCCGGCCAGGCCGCAGGCCACCGAGGCGACCAGGAAGATCGTGGTCGAGGCCAGGTAGAGCCGCTTGCGGCCGAACATGTCGCCGAGCTTGCCCCACAGCGGCGTCACCGCCGTCGACGCGAGCAGGTACGCGGCGCTGACCCAGGCGATGTCGTCGAACCCGTTCAGGTCCTCCGCGATCCGGGGCAGTGCCGTCGAGACGATCGTCTGGTCCAGGGCCGCGAGCAGGACCGCGAGGATCAGGGCGCTCATCGCGGCGGTGGCGTTGCCCGGCCGGGGCAATGCGGACTGTTGCTTCGACATCGACTTGCCTTCCTCCAAGGGGCGGCCGGATCGGCGGCTTGCCGCGGCACACGACTGGACGCCACATCCGACTGACACCACTCAAGATATCTGTCACTCGGATGTAGCAGTTAAGGCCTTCGTCTTCATCCCTCAGAGGCAGTTAATGAGTCAGAGGTCACATTCTCCGGCTAGACTCGGCGCCGTGAGAGCCGACGCCGCACGCAACCTCGAAGCCGTCCTGACCACCGGAGCACGGATGCTCGCCGCCGACCCCGGCGCGAGCATCGCGAGCATCGCCGCCGAGGCAGGCGTGGACCGGCGTACCGTCTACCGACGCTTCGCCTCTCGCGAGGAGCTCCTCGCCGCCATCTACGAGTCCCGCCTGACGGCCATCGAAGAGGCCATCCAGGACGCCCGGCTGCGCGAGGCTCCCGTCGCCGTCGCCCTGCACCGCTACGTCGAGAACATCATCGCCGTCAATCGCACCTGGCCCGTCGACCTCGGCCGCATGCTCACCGACGACACCGTCCGCCGGCGCCGCGACGCATCGGTCCAGGAAGTGGAGACCTTCCTCGAACGCGCCACCGACGAAGGCCTCCTGCGCTCCGGACTGCCCCAGGGGTGGACCGGCGCGCTCCTGCCCCAGCTCATGCACCTCGTGTCCCGGCAGCAGCCCGAGCTGAGCCCCGGCCGGGCGGCGGACGTCGTCGTCGACACCTTCCTGCACGGCGTCGGCGCGTCCTGAGACGCGCGCGACGCCGGTCCCGGCGAGGCCGTCCGCCGTGGCGTCAGCCCCGACGGACCCCTTCGAGGAAGCGGCCGGCCAGATCGACGCGCTCCTCCAGGGTGGCGGGTGTCTGCCCGAAGTCCATGAAGAGTTCGTGGACTCCCGCCTCGCCGGCGGCCCGCGCATAGTCGATGAACTGGCCCAGCGTGCCGGCCCGGGGCAGCTGTTCCGGGCCGGTCTTCGTATCGGTCAACTGCGGGTTGACGCGCAGCGCCATACGCAGGCCGGACGGGTCGCGTTCCGCCTCGACCGCCTCCTTGAGGATGACGTCCCACATGCCGAGGAGGTGCGGAAGCGGCATCGCCACCGGCAGCCAGCCGCCGAGCCGTCGGCCGATCCGCCGCAGGCCGTTCGGGGCGAACGCCGCGAGCAGCACCGGCGGTCCGGGCCGCTGGCACGGCTTGAGCCCCACCACGGTCTCCGGGACGGTGAACAGGGGTCCCTCATGGGCGAAGATGTCGGCGGCCCAGTACTTCTCCAGGATGTCCAGCGTCTCGTCGAGCCGCGCGCCCCGGCCCTTCCAGGGCACGGAGACCGCGGTGTACTCCTCGGGCATCCAGCCCAGGCCCAGCCCCACCAGCAGGCGTCCCCTGCTGAGGAGGTCGAGGGTGGTCAGCGAGCGGGCCAGCATGATCGGCGACTGCCACAGGCCGTTCAGCGTGCTCGTTCCCAGCCGGACGCGGGTCGTGTGAGCCGCGGCGAACGTCAGGGCCGCCAGCGGGTCCAGGTGGTTCTCGTACTCGCGCGGCATCTTGCCGTCCGGACTCGGGTAGGGGGTTCCGGGCACGAGGGGGGCCAGGACGCGGTCGCCCGTCCACAGGGAGTCGTATCCCATCTCCTCCGCGGTACGGCAGACACGGAGGACTCCTTCCGGCTGGGCGTCGGGACCGAAGGTCGGAAGGGCCAGGCCCAGTCTCATGTCTCTCCTCAAGTGGTGGACCCGTCCGGGTCCTTGCAGGTCAGTGGGATACCGAGCAGGGCTTCCAGAGCGGCGACCGTACGGGCGGGTGCCACGGCGTGGACGGTGGAGAAACCCAGCTCCGCCGCGGGCGGCAGGTACTGCTCGGTGTCGTCGACGAACACGCACTCCTCGGCACTCAGGCCGAGTGCGTCAAGGACGAGGCGGTACATCCGCGGCTCGGGCTTGCGTGTCCCGTGCGATTCCGAGAACACCACGGCGTCGTAGAGCCGCTCCAGGTCGTATCCCCGGTACAGGTTCCACGGGTTCAGGCCGACGGAGTTCGAGAGGATCGCGACCTTCACTCCGGCCCGGCGCGCGGCGGCCGCCGCGGCGATGACCGAGGTCTCGGGGCGCAGGTCGGCGAAGATGCGGCCCATCAGGTTGTCGGGCCGGACGCCGAGAAGCCGGCCCGCCGCCGCGTTCCACTGGGTCTGAGTGAGCGTGCCGCGCTCCAGCTCCTCGGTGAGCCGGATCCCCTCGGGGGTCAGGTGGAGACCGGTGAGCAGAGTTCCCTCAGCCAGCCCCTCGCGCTTCTCGAAGGCGAGCGCGGCGGGCAGCAGAGGGGTCGTCAGCACACCACCGAAGTCGAGAACGAGGCCCCTGCAGTATGGGGTCATACGCACGTCACGGCCTGCTGCGTCCGTAAACACCTGGCGAGCATACATGTACGAGAACACTTCACATGTGTCGATCCGCTCGCCGGGCGCGGCGGCATTACATACGTATCCGGAAGGCATGTCTCCGGGAGTCTCGGCGACGAGCTGAGAACCGGTTGCCGCGACGGCCGGTGAAGAACGACGTAATCTCGCCATTGCGCCTCGGGCCCGCGTGCACGAGTGCGACAACGTGCGGGCCAGGCGCTGGTTCAGCGGTGAAGGGAGTGGGGGGACGATGGAAACGATCAACGGGGCTATGGTCGGCCGCGAGCGCGAGCAGGAGGTGCTGTCCGACTTCGTAACAGCCCCGGGAGGCCGGGCACTTGTCCTACGAGGCGACGCGGGCGTGGGCAAGAGCGCCCTGCTGGACCACGTCGCCGACCTCGCGACCGGTGGCCTGCACAAGGTGATCCGGGCGGCCGGCGTCGAGGCCGAGTCGGAGCTGCCGTACGCCGGTCTGCACCAGTTCCTGTATCCGCTGCAGTCCTCCATCGACGAGCTGGACGACGTGCACCGAGGTGTGTTCGACGGCGTCTTCGGCAGGAGCCAGGGCACACCCCCCTCGGTCATGACGCTCGGCATCGCCGTCCTCGACCTGCTCTCCCTCGCGGCGTCCCAGCAACCCCTCCTGCTCATCCTCGACGACGGCCAGTGGCTGGACACCTCCAGCACCGAGGTGTGCGGCTTCGTGGGGCGGCGGCTGACCGGCACCTCGGTCAAACTCCTCGTCGGACTGCGCTCCGAGGTGCCCTCGGGCTTCGACACGGCCGCGCTGCCCGAACTGCCGGTGACCACACTGTCGGAGAGGGCCTCCGAGCAACTCCTGGACATCCACCACCCCGGGCTCGACCCCAGGATCCGCCGCCTGGTGCTGGAAGAGGCCCAGGGCAATCCGCTGGCCCTGCTGGAACTGCCGCCCCACGTACGCGGCAACCGGACGGCCCGCACGTCCGAGCAGCTCTTCGGGTACGCCGGCACCCCGCTGCCCCTGCGGCTTCAGCATGTGTACGGCAGGCGCATCGAGTCCCTCGGCCAGGCCGTCCGCGCGGAGCTGCTGCGGGGCGCCCTGGACGGCGTAGGTTCGGGCACGGCGGCCGACCGCACCCGGGGCACGCGCTATCGCATGGTGGACGCCGACGCCGCCGCGGCCTGCGGCCTGTTGGACATCGACCCGGTCAGCGGCGAGTTCGTCTTCCGTCATCCCCTGGTGCGCTCGACGGTCGTCCACAAGGCAACCCCCAACGAGCGGCGGGCGGCGCACGCGGCCCTCGCCCAGGTGCACCGCGACGACATGGAACGGCGGGCCACACATCTGGCGGCCGCCACGGTCGACCCGGACGAAGAAGTCGCCGCCGCCCTGGAGGCGGCCGCCGAGTCCGCGACCCGCCGCGGCGGGTCGGTCGCCGCCGTGGCCTGGCTGACCCGCGCCGCCGAACTCAGCGAAACACCGCACGGGCGGTCCCGCCGACTGGGCAGCGCTGCGTACATCGCCGGACACTCGGGCCGGCTGGACCAGGCACGGCAGCTGGTCCGCGAGGGTGCCGGCACGGACACCGACGGCTCCCCGGACTCGGTGGTCGCCTCGGGCTATGTCGCGTTCTTCGAGGACGGGGACATCCGGTCCTCGCAGCGCCAGGTCTTCGCGGCGATCGAGAGCATGCGCGACCGTGGTGTGAGGGAGCCGGACGAGGTACTCACGCGACTCATCGATCTGCTGCTGGCCATCGCCCAGTACGGCAGCGACGGGATGTGGTGGCGGCGGGTCCACGAACTGCTGGAGAGCCTGGGCGACGCGGTGCCGTCAAAGTCACGTATCTACGAGGACGCGTGGGGTGACGTGGTCCTGCGCGGTACAGGGGTGCACGAACGGGTGGAGCGCGCCTTCGCTGACGTGCGCTCTCTGGAGCCGTGGGATGTCATCCGGCTGGCGGCCGCCGCCTATCACGTGGACACGCTCAGCCAGTACAGGCCGTATCTGCAGCGCGCGGTGGACCGCGAGATCGAGACGGGCGCCGTGGCCGACGCCATGACCATGCTGCACCAGATCATGCTGGACCAGATCGCGGTGGGTGAGTGGGACGAGGCCGAGCGGACCGGGCAACAGGCCCTGGAATTGACGACGACACACAAGCATGCGCTGTTCGTCCACCACACGCATGCGTATTTGGGGTGGTTGGCGGCGTTGCGGGGCCAGGTCGAACACGCCCGTGCACTCCAAGCCACCGTCGATGCCTGGGCCCGCCCCCGCGGCGTTGGCTTTCTCACCCAGATCGCCGACGCGGTCGGCACCACCGCAGCCCTCGCCGAAGGCGACTACGAAGCCGCCTACCTCCACGCCATCGGCATCACACCCCCCGGCACCTTCACCCCCTACGCCCACCAAGCCCCCCGCACCCTCCTCGACCTCGTCGAAGCAGCCCTCCACACCGGCCGCACCGAACAAGCCCGCAACCACGCCCAAGCCGCACACCACGCCCGCCTGCCCGACATCTCCCCCCGCCTCGCCCTCATCACCTACGGCGCCCTCGCCATGACCGCCACCGACACCACCGAAGCCGACACCATGTACCACCGCGCCCAAACCCACCCCGCCGCCGCCCGCTTCCCCTACGAACTCGCCCGCATCCACCTCGCCCACGGCATCCGCCAACGCCACACCCACGGCAGGAAAGCAGCACACCACTCACTCACCCTCGCCGCAGAAACATTCGAACGCCTCGGCGCAACCACCTGGGCCGAACGGGCGCGGACCGAACTGCACGCCGCCGGTGCCACCGCCCAGTCCCCCACGGCGCCCCTCACTGCCCTCACCTGGCAAGAACGCCGCATCGCCGACCTCGCCGCAAGCGGCCTGACCAACAAGGAGATCGGCGACCGCATGCACCTCTCCCCCCGCACCGTCAGCTCCCACCTGTACCGGGTCTTCCCCAAACTCGGCATCACCACCCGCGCCGCCCTGCGCGACGCCCTCAGCAAGATCCCCGGCGAGCAGAACGTGTGAGTGCCTCAGCTCCCCTTGGGCAGGGCGCGGACGCCGCGCTCGTCGAGCCAGCCGAGCACGTAGTCGGCGACGAATCTCCAGCCGTTGTCGATGACGAGTGAGTGGGCGCGGTCCGCGAACTGCTTCAGGTCGGTCACTGCCGTGGAGTCGCCGTACTGCTTGTAGACGGCGCGGGTGACGGCGTCGGGCACGAGCCGGTCCTCCTGCCCCGAGATCAACAGGAGCGGTCCGCGACCCGCGTTGCCGGTGTCCGCCACGCTCAGGGGGCTGCGTACCGCGCCCGCGCATCCGAGCTCGGTGAGCAGGCTGCGCGGTGCCGGCACCGCGTAGCGCTCGAAGAGCCGGTCGGACTCGTCCGTCGTGAGGGTGTTCGCGATGACCTGGTGGAACTGCTCCGGTGACAGGGACACGAGGTGGTCGGCGTCGTCGGCCCGGCCGGGCGTCCACAGCGGGACCGGCGCCGCGGGCAGTGCGACGTTGCTGATCGGGGCGGGTGCGATGGCAACGGCGGCCCGGCCGACGTTGGCGCCGATGAGGTGCTGCGCGATGAGCCCGCCGACGGAGTGGCCGACGATCACCGGCGAGACGTCGAACGAGCGCACGATGCCGGCGTAGTGGTCCGTCAGCGCGTCCAGATCGAGGCCGGCGAGCGGCTCGGGAGCCTTGCGCACGTCCCGGGCGGCGGCGGCCTCACTAGGCCACCCGGGGGCGAAGGCGAGGAATCCCCGGCTTGTGAACCGCTCCGCCCATGACTCCCAGGAGAGCGCGTGCAGCCACGCCCCATGGATGAAGACGACGGGAGTACGGTTCACAGCTGGCTCCTCCGAGCATGACAACCACCCGGCACCGGCACGCGGGCGACTGATTCAGCATCGCTGCGGCGTGAGCCACAGGCGACAGTCGAATGACTGAATGTGGAAGGGCTTGCTGCGGGGGCACATACGGCGGCCCCGCCCCGCACGAAAGCGGATGAATGCCAACACATCGGGCGCTTGTCGTGAGGACCGCCGGCGACGCAAGTGATGTCCGACGGTCAAGTTACCTATGTACGTCGCTCCCGCGGCGGCGAGAGTGGATCGGGCCACCGTCCGCCGCAGAGAAGGACCGACCCGACATGAGCGGTAACCAACCAGGTGTCAAGGCCCGCCGCACGGCGCCGTACCGCCGTCTCGCGCTGACCCTGGACATCGAGCGTGTGCTCGGCGTCATTGCCCGGCAGGCGATCAGGGCGGAGTTCCGCTTCACCCCGGAGTCCCCCTTGATCGTGTCCGTGGAGCTCCACATCGAGGGCGGCCCGCGGGTGCTGTGGCGTATCGGGCGTGATCTCCTCAACCAGGGGCTGTACTCGATGAGCGGCCTCGGTGACGTCCGGATGTGGCCGTTGGACCAAAGGGAGGGTGCGACGGCGCGGCTTCAGCTGGCCTCGGGTGACATGGCGGCGCTGTTCGAGCTGCCCGTGTCTCCGCTGGAGGAGTGGCTGAAGCACACCTATGAGCTCGTCCCCGCGGGGGCTGAGCTCGCCGGGGTCGACTGGGACGACGCCACCGCGGCGCTGCTGCCCGCGCAGGGCGCACAGGCCGACTGACCGCGGGCGACGCAGCGCGCGGCGGCCCCAGCCGGACTGTGCGCCCTGCCCCGGTGCGCCGGCGGCCGCCCCGCTCACACCCAGGATCGATCAGGGCCGCGCCGGAAGGAGGACCTCGCAGTCGGCTGCCCTGGCCGCCTCCAGAGCAGCCAGGAGACCCGTCGACGGTGCGACGATCTTGCGGGCCCGGAGGTCGATCCACGCACCGAGGGTGCGCACGGTGGCGGCTTCCGCTCCGTCCTCCCGCGAGAGTGTGTGCTCGAAGTGCCATCGCGCCCCGTCCGCGCTCAGGCCGACGATGCGGGAGGTCACGGTGACCACTTCGAGCGGGAGCACCTCGCGCAGATAGCGCACCTCCTCGCGGAGGGACACGGCTCCGACCCCGGCCTTCAGCAGCTGCCGCGGCGTCCACCCGGCCCCGACCAGAAAGTCGAGCCTGGCTGTGGCGGCGTACTCCAGGTACCGCGTGTTGCGGAGATGGCCGTTCAGGTCCACGTCGTCCCAACGGACTTCGAACGACTTCGTCAGTTCCTCGGACATGCCAGAAGACCAGCCTTTCCCTGCCATGGTCATCGACCGATGTGCAACCTCCCCGTACACGAGCCGGAGAGGGGCGGGGGTTCAGACGAATTCGTTCACCGCGCAGGCGGGGTCAATTCACCGGTCATTCATTCAAGGACCGGCCCACTATCCGAAAGCCCAACTGATCTATTGCTCAAGAACATTTGGCAGTGCGAGGATCACGAAGCCGCCGGAAGGGCGGATCCCGGTACGTGTACCTCCCTGCGAAGGAGCCGGTCCTCGCCATGCCCACCTTCAAGAAGACGATCACACGCGCTTCCGTGATGGCCACGGCCGCCGCATGCGCCCTGGCGCTTTCCAGCCCGGCCGAAGCGGCGTCCTCCTTCCAGTTCGAGAACGACTACACCAGGCACTGCCTCGCCATTCCCAACTCCAGCATGACCAATGGCACCGGTGCGATCCAGTGGACCTGCAACTCCAACCACGACCAGCAGTGGATCATAGAGAACCACGACAACGGCAACACCGGACAAATCACGATCAAGAACCTCTGGAGCGGCAAATGCCTTGCCATTCCGAGCGGCACCACCACCAACGGGGTCCAGGCCATCCAGTGGACCTGTAACGGCGGCAGCGAGCAGCTGTGGATCTGGGACAGCATCCACCGCCTGCGGAACGTGGCGAGCGACAGATGCCTCGCGGTCCCCAACGGAAGCTGGGACAGCGGCGCCAAGGTCATCCAGTGGACCTGCACCACCAACACCGACCAGAAGTGGGACCCGATCCTTTAGCCGACAGGCGTCGGGCAACACCCAAGCCCCTGGGGCCCGCAGGCACCAGGGGCACTGTCATGCCGTCACACCGACGTCGGGTGCATCAGGACGGCCGGCTTCTTGACGCGTGACCCCGGCAACTCGACACCCCCGGCAGCACCGAGCGGCCCGTAATATGCCAGACGGTGCTGCCGGGGGGTGTCGAGTCCTTCTCCTCCTGCTTGAGGCACCATGCGCGCCACGCACACACACCAGTGCGTGCGTGCTCGCCACCCCACCATCCAGGAGGTGCCCCCGACCATGGCCACCATGCCGGTCCCCCCACCCGTCGTACCGCCGAAGCTGGTCGCCACCGACCTGGACGGCACGCTGCTGCGCAGCGACGGGACGCTGTCCTCCCGCACGCGGGCCGCTCTGGCGGCGGCCGAGGGGGCCGGGATCCGCGTGGTGCTCGTCACGGGCCGACCGCCGCGGAGCGTGCCGGCGCTGCTGGAGAGCGCCGGGCCGCATGTCGTCATCGCCGCCAACGGTGCCACGGTTCACGCTCCCGACGGCGCCGTGACGCAGGCCAGTCCCATCCCGCCGCGCGCGGCCGCGCGGCTTGTCGAGAACCTCCGTGCGGCGATCCCCGGCGTGACGTTCGCCGTCGAGTACGACGCGGCCTTCGGTCATGAAACGGCGTACCCGAGCTGGTCGTTCAACGACGGGAGCGTCGAACTGGTGGGCGCGGCCGAGGACATACTTGCCGGGAGCCCGGGGCGTCCGTTGCTGAAGATCCTGGCCCACCATCCGACGCTCCCGCTCGACGACTTCTACGAGCAGGCACGGCGCGTTGCGGGTACGAGCGCCGAGACCACCCATTCCACCGGGTTGTCGCTGGTGGAGTTCAGCGCGCCTCGCGTCACGAAGGCGACGACGTTGATCGCCTGGAGCAGCCGGCTCGGCATCGGCAGCTACGAGATCGCCGCCTTCGGGGACATGCCCAACGACCTGCCCATGCTCAACGCGGTGGGCAGCTCCTACGCCATGGCCAACGCCCACCCGGACGTCCTGGCGGCCGCACGCCATCGTGCGCCCGCCAACGACGAGGACGGTGTCGCCCAGGTGCTGGAGGGGTTCGTGGACACGCTCGCCCGCCGAACGCCGTGGTGGGCACCGGTGCTGCGGGCGGGCGAGGGCCCCGGCGACGGGAGTCGCTGACGCCCGGGACGCCCGCCCGCGGACACACCGCCCGCGCCGCTCACTCGTCGCCCGGGAACTCACCCGCGAACGCGCCGGCCATCCGCAGCCAGGGCTCCGCCTCGTCCTGGCGTCCCTGACGTTGCAGGGTGCGGCCCAGCATCAGGTGGGCGTAGTGCTCCACCGGGTCACGGTCGACGATCACGCGCAACTGCTCCTCCGCACGCCGCAGTTGTGCGGAGTGGTAGTAGGCGCGGGCCAGCAGCAGCCGGGGGCCGGTCTGCTCCGGGGCCTCCTCTACGACCTGGGCGAGCAGCTTCGCGGCACCGATGTAGTCCTTCGCCTCGAACAGGGCACCGGCCCGCTCCCAGCGTTCGGCGGTGGTCTCCTCGTGCGGCACTCCGGCGCCGTTGTCGAACAGGTGCAGGGCGCTGGCCCAGCGGTCGGGCGCCACGCCGCCGGTCGCCTGGTAGGTGTTGAGGTTCTCGGTCATCGTTGCTCCATTTCCGGCTGCTGCGAGCGTCGGACGGGTCTTCAGGCAGTCCGGGCCGCGGCTTCGGTCGTCGGGGCGCTCTCCGCGTCGCGGGCGGCGAGCAGGGAGGCGTGGGTGGGGGCGTCGGGCACATCGGCCGGCCGGTCCTTGGCGAACTCCTCGCGCAGGACGGGTACGACCTCCTCGCCGAGCATGTCGATCTGCTCCAGCGCGGTCTTCAGCGGGATGCCGCCGCCGTCCACGATGAACAGCTGGCGCTGGTAGTCGCCTGCGTACTCGCGGAAGGTGAGCGTCTTCTCGATGACCTGCTCGGGGGTGCCGACGGTCAGCGGGGTCTGCTTCATGTACTCCTCCATCGAGACGCCGCCTCCCATCACCGGTGAGTGGTCGAAGACCGGGCGGAACTCACGGACGGCGTCCTGGGAGTTGTGGCGCATGTAGACCTGACCGCCGAGGCCGACGACGGCCTGCTCCGGGGTGCCGTGGCCGTAGTGCGCGTACCGCTCGCGGTACAGCTCGATCAGCTTCCGGGTGTGCTCCTTGGGCCAGAAGATGTTGTTGTGGAAGAAGCCGTCGCCGTAGTAGGCGGCCTGCTCGGCGATCTCCGGGGAGCGGATGGAGCCGTGCCAGACGAACGGCGCGATGCCGTCCAGCGGCCGGGGCGTGGACGTGAACCCCTGCAGCGGTGTACGGAACTTCCCCTCCCAGTCGACGACGTCCTCGCGCCACAGCCGGTGCAGCAGCGCGTAGTTCTCGACGGCGAGGCTGATGCCGTCGCGGATGTCCTTGCCGAACCACGGATAGACCGGCCCGGTGTTGCCGCGGCCCATCATCAGGTCGACCCGCCCGTCGGCCAGGTGCTGGAGCATCGCGTAGTCCTCGGCGATCTTCACCGGGTCATTGGTGGTGATCAGCGTGGTGGACGTCGACAGAATGATCCGCTCGGTGCGCGCGGCGACGTAGCCGAGCAGGGTCGTCGGCGACGAGGGCACGAACGGCCGGTTGTGGTGCTCGCCGGTCGCGAACACGTCCAGGCCGACCTCCTCGGCCCGCTGGGCGAGGGCGGTCATCGCCTTGATCCGCTCGTGCTCGGTCGGCGTACGACCCGTGTTCGGGTCGGTGGCCACATCACCGACGGTGAAAATACCGAACTGCATCGCCCTCACCCTTTCCATGCGGTTGATACATCAACTATACCCTCGGAACACGCCCGCGCACGCCGCTATTCCGCACGCGACACCACGTCCGGACGCCCATCGCCACCGGATCGGGGATGCCCTCGTCGCGCCGGGCAGCCCGACGGCCACGGCGCGCGCCCGGCATGCAACCCTTGGTCAGCCCCGAAGGAGGAGCGCAGTGAGCAACCGCGTCAACGGATCCCCGTCCCGGAGGATCTTCATCGACAAGCAGAGCCCCAAGGCCTTCCACGCCCTGGTGCAGACCTCGGAGGCGGTGCGCGCGACGGCCGCCGAGGCGGGGCTCGACCGCGCGACAGTGGAGTTGATCAACCTGCGCGTCTCCCAGCTGAACGGCTGTGCCTACTGCCTCGACCTGCACACCAGGAAGGCAGTGCGCGCCGGTGAGTCGGCTCAGCGCCTGGGAGTGCTGGCGGCCTGGCGGGACACCGAAGTATTCACCCCCGCGGAGCGGGCGGCGCTCGCGCTGGCCGAGGCGACGACCGACCCGACCGACGCCGACGCACAGGAGTCCGCCTACGCGGGTGCCCGGCAGGTCCTCACCGAGGACCAGATCTCCGCCGTGATCTGGGTGGCGATCACGATCAACGCGTTCAACCGCGTATCGATCATGAGCAAGCACCCGGTGCACGCGCCCGAGCAGGCTCAGGCCGTGGCCGGTAGGTGACGGATCACTGAGGGCGGGGCGGTCACCCGAACCGGGTGCCACCGCTCCCCCACCCGGACGTCACCCCGGGTCAGGCCCCGTCCTCGTCCATCTTGGCGATGATGCGCTCGGAGATCTCGGCCAGCACCCGGAGCTCGGACGGCGTGACGTGGTCGATGAACAGTTCGCGCACCGCCTCGACGTGACGCGGGGCGGCGGCCTCGATCGCCTCCCGACCGGCGTCGGTGATCACCACGAACGCGCCCCGCCCGTCCTCGGGACACTCCTCCCGCACGACCAGGCCCCGTCCGGCCATCCGCGCGATGTGGTGGGACATCCGGCTCTTCTCCCACTCCAGCGCCCGGGCCAGATCCTGATACCGCTGCCGCCCCTCCGGCGTGTCCGTCAGGTGAACCAGCACCGCGAAGTCCGCCGCCGACACGTTCGACTGCGACTGCAACAAGCGCCCCAGACGTCCCCCGAGCCGCTCATGCAACCGGACAAACCCACGCCACGCGCGCTGCTCGTCCGGCGTCAACCATCGCACCGTGTCTTCCATGGGGAAAGTGTAGACCTGGTTGACAGTTCACCAAACGGCTGCGGGGGCCGGAGCCGAGGCACCGCATACGCCCACATCCGGGGCGCGGAAGACGTCGTAAGGCATCGAGTGGAAGCCCAAGGGCTCGCCGAGTAAGGACCACAGCTTCTCCGCGCACTGGGAGCCGGCACGCGGTCGGCGTCCAGCGGCAGCAGTTCGCGGGTGCCCTCCAGCGTCGACCGCACCACGTGCCGCAGACCGTCATCTCGGTGGCCCGCATAATCGCCTGTGCTGCGGCGCTCTCGGGACCTTCAGCCACTGGGCAGCCGCCACAGCCGTGACCGCGCTCGCGCCTGTTTGGCGGGGGTCTCACGGACGAGGTGGTACAGATTCTCGAAATACGCCTGCCAGCGGTTCGGATCCGGCAGGTCGCTCTCCGCACGCCGGGCTCGCTCCACCGCCACCAGCGGCTCCATGTGCTCCCAGACCGAGATCACCGACCCGCCTAGGTAGCCGGAAACGGGTTCGACGTCGACCACGCCGTGGGCGACGAGCGCGCCCAAGTTGTCGTAGTACCAAGCCAGTTCACGCACCAGCTCCTGGCCGTCCTCGGGCAGGCCGGCCAGTCCGAGAGTGAGGTCGCAGGAGGGCAGTTCCTCGTGGACGAACGTCCGCGCCCGCGCGAGACGGACGCTGCGGTGTTCCCGGAACAGATCGACCACCACCGGCAGCGTGTTGGCGTGCTGGGACAGCCGCAGCTGCCGCAGTGACATCGCGCCGGACACACAGAACGCCAGCAGCGACACGGTCAGCGCTGCGATCTCCATCAACGCACCCCCGGACGCCGGACTCCCCCACCGCCTCCTGCGTACCCACGCTCTCCGACGTCCCACACCCTCCGGCGCGGGACACTGCCGCCGGGTCCTGCTCCGACTCGCCCCACGCGAAACACCCGTGTCTTCTGCCCGCCGTGTCCTCCACGCATCTGTCTGCGCGCTGACTCCGGCGGTGTGCGCGTATATGCGCTCCCCGTGAATCCGGAGGGCCCGGAGAAAGCATTGCCGCCTCATCGGCGCCCCGTGAGCATGAGGGGTCCGCAGCCCGGAAAGGGGCGTGAGGAAGTGACCGGCGTGACGAAATCGGCTCCGCTCGATGTGCCACAGCTACTGGAAAGGATGGGCTCGTTCTATCTGCCGCCGCTGCCGATGCGCATACCCGTGCGGATCCATCCCGAAAAGCCGCGGTTGGAGGTCATGGCCTGGCAGTGGTCGCGGGATTCGCTGCGATTCGACGACGAGCAGGCGGGCGAGCGGTATCTGCACTCCACCATGGAGTGGAGTGAATTCATCACCCCGGACTGGGAGTTCGACTCGGCTCTCCTCGCCGTCGAATGGACGTGCACGCTGTTTCTGTACGACGACCTGTCCCGGCGTTCGGAGTTGGCGCGGGCCTTCGTCGAACCGGCGCCGCCGGGGCGGTTCGTGGCTGCCGAAGGCTGGCTGGCGCGGGCCGTCGACGATCTGTGGCGGCGTTCGACCCGTACCGCCTCTGCGTCGGCGGCGCGGCGGCTGGAGGCGGCGCTGCGGGAGTTCTTCCGCGGCTGCCTGAAAGAACTCCCGCTGCGCACCCGGGTGGGTGCACTGGGCTGGCAGGGCTGGCCGGCGTATCTGCGGATGCGCCGCGAGACCATCGGCATGCCCGTCTTCATGGCGCTCGCACAGGTGGGCCGCGGCACCGATGTCACGGAGGCGGCGTTCATGGCCTCCCGGACCGCCGCGAACCTGGTCAACGACCATGTCACGTTGACGAACGACGTCTTCTCGGTCCGCAAGGAACTGTGCAGCGGCGACTGCGTCAACGGCGTGGTGGCCTGGGCGCTGCACCACGGCACCGGACTTCAGCAGGCGGTGGACGAGGCGTGCACCCTGATCGACGAGAAGGAACGCGCATTCCTCGCCGAACGCGAACGTGTGAGCACACGTTTCCCCGACGCGGCGCAGTACCTGGACCGCCTCGGCCACATCATCAGCGGAAACCAGCACTGGAACTACGTGACTCCGCGCTATCACGGGGAGGGCTACATATGGAACGGCCTCAAATCCGGATTCGTGGAGCTGAGCCCGGACCGCACCGTCATTCGCTCCGGCCGGGCGGAAACCCGGTGAGCGACACGGTCATTCCCCGACTGCCCGGCGGGGTGCCGGGCCTGGGGCACGCGCTGTCCCTGCGGCGTGACGCCTTCGGTCTGCTGCTGCGTGCCCGCGCCTGCGGCGACGTGGTGGAGATCGGCATCGGCCCGCGCCCCGTCTACGTGGTCAACTCCCCCGGTCTCATACGGCAGATCCTGGTCTCCGACGCCGCCCACTACGACAAGGGCTCGCTGTTCGAGAAGGCCGCCGCGGTCCTCGGCAACGGCGTCGTCACCTCCAGCGGCGACTTCCACCGCCGGCAGCGACGCCTGATCCGCCCGGCCTTCCACAGCACCCGTACCCCGTTGTACGCGGAGGTGATGACGGCCCTCGCCGAGGAACGCGCACAGACCTGGCAACCGGGTGAGCGGCTGGCCATGGACGCCGAGATGCACCGGCTGACCATCACGACCGCGGCGCGCACCCTGTTCGCGTCCCGCCTCGCGGACCACGCCGTCGCCGAGATCCAGCGCTCCCTCCCCGACTTCCTGCGGACCATCACCGCCCGCGCCCTGTCTCCCCTGCCCCTGCTGGAAAGGCTGCCCACACCAGCGAACCGCCGCTTCGCCCGCGCCCGGCTGAGGATGCGCGCGGCCGTCCTGCAAGCCATCGACGGCTACCGCGCCGCCGGCGGCGACCAGGGTGACCTGCTGTCCGTCCTACTGGCCGCCCGGGACGCGGACAGCGGGCAGGCCATGCCGCGCGAGCAGGTCTACGACGAGGCCGTCACCTTCATGGTCGCCGCCTCCGAGAGCACCGCCACCGCCCTGTCGTGGGCCTTCCACCACCTGGCCCACCATCCGCAGGCCGAGGAGCGGGCCTGTCACGAGGTGCAGTCCCGGCTCGCCGGCCGCGCCGCCCGCCACGACGACGTGGGCCGGCTCCCCTATGTCCGCCGGGTCCTTCAGGAGGTGCTGCGGCTGCACCCCCTGGCGCTGGTGCCCCGCCGCGCCCTGCGGGAGGTCGAGGTGGGCGGACGTGCGTACCCGCAGGGCACGCAGTTCTTCATCAGCCCGCACGCCCTGCATCGCGACCTGCGCTACTACCCCGCCCCGGAGAGCTTCGACCCCGACCGCTGGGACCCCGAACAGGGCGAGCCGGTCGAGCAGGACGCCTACCTCCCCTTCGGGGCGGGCCGCCACGGCTGCCTCGGGGAGAGTTTCGCCTGGACGAGCATGACCATCACGCTGGCCACGCTGCTCGGCCGCTTCCGCTTCGTCCCGGCCCCCGGTCACCGGGTCCGGGAGGTCATGGCCGGTACGAGCAGGCCCTGCCATCTCCCGATGATCGTCACCGCCCGCTGACCGCACCCTGAGAGGCCCGAGTGACATGACCGCACCCGACAGCCCCGCCCGGCAACGCCCCACCCCATCGCTCGCGCAGACCCCACAGGCACCCGGCGCCCTGCCCGTACTGGGCCACGGCCTGATGATCGCCCGCCGCCCACTGGAGTTCATCTCCGCACTGCCCGCCCACGGCGACCTCGTCCGCATCAAGCTCGGGCCGCGTCCCGCGTACGTCGTCACGAGCCCCGAACTCACTCACCGGGTGCTCGTCACCGAAGCCCGCTCCTTCGAACGCGGCTGGCTCTTCGACAAGGCGGCCCGCTTCCTGGGCTCCGGCCTGGGCACGGCCTCCGGAGCGGACCACCGCCGTCAACGGCGCCTGGTCCAGCCGTCGTTCCACCGCGACCGGCTGCCCGCCTACGCCGCGGTGATGCGCGACCAGGCCGAGGCCCTCAGCGCCCGCTGGCAGAGCGGCGAGACGGTGGACATGGGCCCGGCGATGGACCGGATGTCCATGTCCGTGGCCACCCACGCCCTGTTCTCGCCCGTCCTGGGCGCCCGCGTCGGCGAGGTGCTGCGCCGGGTGCTGCCGGTCCTCACCGACGGCGTGATCCGACGCACCTCGCTGCCCGACTGGTGCGCCTCACTGCCGACCCCGGGCAACCGCCGCTTCGAGCGCGCGGTCACCGAGCTGCGCGAGGCGGTCGGCGACTCCATCGCGGCGTACCGGAGCAGCGGCGTCGACCACGGCGATGTGATGTCGATGCTCCTCGCCGGCCGGGACGAGGACGGTTCCGGACTGACCGACAGCGAGATCTACGACCAGGTGGTGACCCTCATCTCCGCGGCCGTGGAAACCGTGGGCGCCGCTTTGGCCTGGGCGTTCTTCGAGATCGCCGCGAACGAGCCGGTCCAACGGCGCCTGCACACCGAACTCGACCAGGTCCTCTCCGCCAAACCTCCGCAGTACACCGACCTCCCCCGGCTCGGCTACACCCTGCGCATCGTGAACGAAGCGCTGCGGCTCTCCGCGGCCTGGCTGTTCATGCGCCGCACCATCCGTCCCGTCCAGCTGGGCGACATCGAGCTCCCGCCGGGCACGGAGGTCGTCTACAGCCCGTACCTCCTCCACCACGACCCCCGCTGGTTCCCCGACCCCGACCGCTTCGACCCCGACCGCTGGGCCGCCGACACCCCCGCCTGCCCCGGCGCCTTCGTCCCCTACGCCGCCGGGCCCCACCAGTGCATGGGCAACACCTTCGCCCAACTGGAGATGACGACGGCCATCGCCGTCATCTGCGGCCAGTGGAACCTGCGCGTCCCCTCCGGGATCCGGGCCCGGGCGGTGGCCCGTATCGACGTCCATCCTGATCGGGCGCCGGTGATGGTGGAACGCCGCCGGACATGAGGGAGCCGCCGCTGCGCCTCGTCCGGGCCGGGCCGGACGAGCTCGGCACCGGCGACGTTCCACAGCTCGTCCAAGGAGACACGCGCGAGGAAGCCTTCGGCCTGTGCTGGCGAACCTCGCCGACGATCCCGGCATCGCCGGCGCACATCACCCTGTGTCAGGGTGGCCACCATGGATTGGCAGACCGAGAGCCCGGAACTCTGGGCGTTCCTGGGGTCGTTGCACCACGGCGAGATCCTGGCCGGCACCGTCGCGGCGATCGAGCGCTTCGGGGTCTTCGTGGCCCTGGATGACGGCCCCGGGCATCCGACACTGCCGGGCGTCGGGTTCATCACCCTTCCCGAACTGTCCTGGCGGCACATCGACGCTCCCACCGATGTCGTCGAGATCGGACAGCGTGTGTCGTGCGAGTTCCTTCAGTTCGACACGTACAACGCCGAGGCCAGACTGTCCTTGAGGGCCCTGCAGCCCGACCCCTTCCAGGCCTTCGCCGACCGTACGGTGGCGGGTCAGGAACTGCGCGGGACGGTCGACACGGTGCTTCCCGTCGGCGTCTTCGTCCACGTTGCGGATGGAGTCGTCGGGCTGGTCCCCTTCCGGGAGGTCCACGGTCGACCCGCGGCCGGTCCGCCGACCGACTTCGCGGCAGGCGAGGAGATCACGGTCATCGTGACGGACATCGAGCGGCCGCATCGGCGGGTGTTCCTGTCCCTTGCGGACGATGCCCGGCATGCGGGCGTGGGGCCGCACTTGTGACTGCTCCGGGCCTGGGGTGTTGACGAGCAGCGGGGGGGTGGGGTGACCTCGCCGCGGGACTTCCTGGGCGCTTGCCGACGGGAGACCGGTCCGTCCGTCATCCGAGGAGGAGACACGTGATCCACTCTCCACGGGCCTACTGGGAACCCCTGTGGGCTTCCGGGCGCCGCTACCGCGGGATCACCGACACGGAGGCCCAACTCCTCGCCGAGCACCTGGGACCGGGCCGCGGGCGGCCGGCGCTCGATGTGGGGTGCGGTGACGGCGCCCTGGTCAGCCATCTGAGCGACCGCCTCGGCTACCGGGCCACCGGTGTCGACTGCGCGCCCAGCGCGGTCGCCCTGTCCGCGGGCGCGTACCGGCACCTGCGCTTTGAGGTCATGGACTTCGCCGCCGACGACCTGGGCGAGCTGCCTGATCCGGCCTACGCGGTGGTCACGTGCCGCCTTGTGTACCGGTTCATCAAGGACAAGGGGGCGTTCCTGGACCGCGTGCGTCAAGTGCTCTCCCCCGGCGGGACCTTCTGGGTGGTCACCGAACTCGCCGACCGGCGAGGCCAGGACGACCCCCTCCGGGACTTGGGCATCACCGCGCCCGACGTCGAGCTCCTCACCTCCAACTGGTCCACCGTGAAGGCCGTGGACCTCGACCGGCTGGCCTGCTACGTCCTGAGTCCGTGACCGGCGCTACCCCCATGGATCCAGGGCGTGCTTGCCGCGCGTCAGGCCCGCTTCGAGTTGCTGGAGCACGGTCGGGCCGTCGGCCAAGGGGTGGAGCTGGGGGGTGCCCGGCGGGTACACGCCCTGGGCGATGAGTGTCTCGATCTCGGTGAGAAGTGAGCGGTAGACGGGTGGGGCCGCGGTGGCGAGTGCCCCTATGTGGAGGCCCTTGACCTGGACTTGATGGGTGAAGACCAGGTCGTGGGTGGTCAGGACGGCGTCGCCGGAGGCGGCGCCGAAGACGACGATTCGTCCGGTGAAGGGTTTGGTGACCGACAGGCTCGTGCGGAACGTGGCTTGTCCTACGGATTCCAGGACCAGGTCGACACCGCCGGTCAGGCGTGTGATCTCCGCGGCCAGATCAGGGCGTGCGCTGTCGAGGACCTCGTCGGCGCCGAGCGCTGTGAGGGTGTCGTGCTTGGCCGGAGACGCCGTGGCGATCACGCGCGCGCCGTAGTGGCGGGCGAGGCGGACGGCGGCCTGGCCCACGCCTCCCGCCGCGGCGTGGACGAGTACCGCTTCGCCGGCCTTGAGTTGGCCCAGCGGCTTCAGGGCGGCCAGGGCGGTCGCCCAGTTCAGGACCAGGCCGAGGGCTTCGGCGTCGGTCCAGCCGGAGGGGACGGGCAGTACGCCTGCTGCCGGCATCGTCATGTAGTGCGCGAAGGCGCCCGGGCCGGTGCCGATGACGTGCGTGCCCACCTTGAGCGGGTTCTCGATCTCCGGTCCGACGCCCACGATCTCTCCCGCGGCCTCGAAGCCCGCCACGTAGGGCGGTTGCGGGCCGCCTCCGTAGGTTCCCTGCGCCTGCATGACGTCCGCGAAGTTGAGCCCGGCGGCGCCTACTCGTATCAGGTACTCGCCCGGGCCGGGGGTCGGGCGGCGGTGGTCGGTCGTGAGGGTCAGGTCCTTCGGGCCTCGATGCGACCGTTGGACCAGCGCGCGCATCGGCTGCTCGGCGTGGTGCTGCCGTTCGTTGATCTCCATGCACCGCAACGTAGAAGCCTCACATGTGCGTCAAGGTCAAGCGGTGGTCATGGAGCGGTCCGGCGGGCCTGGTGGAGGTAGGCGTCCAGTGCCGACTGCTGTTCGCTGAGCAGGGCGATCCGTGCGGCCAGCCGGTCCCTGTAGCGCTCCACCTCGTGAAGGAACTCCGCGCACATCACCTCGGTGTCGGCGTCGGCTCTGCCCGTGAGATGCGGCAGAACCTCCTTGATCAACCGCACCGGGAGTCCGGACTCCAGCAGGGAGCGGACGACGAGGACCCGGTCGATGGTGGACCGGCAGTAGTCGCGGTATCCGTTGCTGCACCGGCCAGGGACGATCAGCCCTTCGTCCTCGTAGTGGCGCAATGACCTGGCACTCACACCGCTGGCCCTGGAGGCTTCGCCGATCTTCATATCTGCGGCAACGTCCAAGAGCTCTCCGCTCTTCCGGCGGGGACCTCGGTCATGCCGCACGCCCCCGTTCGCGTCCCGCCCCGGCCGAGCCGGACGGCGTGCGCGTGGGCCTGACCCGGTAGGTGGTCTTCGAGGGATCGGTGACGGGCTCGCCGAGTGCGATGCGCCCGGCACAGCGCAGCTCCTCGCACACGTCCGTCGGCAGCGCGACGTAGCAACCGCCTCTGCCCGTGGCGGAGTCCACCGGTCTCCAGTAGCTGTACCGCACGCGTCCGCCCTCGTGCGCGGTGACGAACACCGGCGTGCGGGAGTCGGACACGACACGCAGCACATCGGCGGCGGACTCGCTGAGCGGGGTCGCGGACCGCACGTGTCGCGGTGCGGACCTGTCGTTCCTCAGAGCGCGTACCGGGCCGAGGACATGCGGGACGCGGGACTGGGCCCGATCGTGAGCGAGCGGCATGAGCACGGCCTTTCCGGAGCGGAGGACACCGCTCACCCGCTTCGGGCCCGGTGTTGATCTCGTTCCGCGCATTCTGGTGCACGCCACTGACAACGCGTCCGCGCGCCGCACGTGTGTCACGCCACAACGGTCAACGGCCCTTCACAGGGAACGGGTTGACGCGCCTGCCAGCGCGCGCCGGACCTCCGCCGCGGGGAACGGCGTGCGCTTGCTCTCGGTGAGCAGCCTGCGGTGGAAGTCGGCCAGGACGACGGCGTGCGGGGCGTGGCGGTCGATGATCGAGCCGAGTTCGGGCGAGATGCCGCCGGGTCGGCGTCCCTCGACCCATGCGCGCAGGAAGGCCCCGTGGTCGGCGCCCTGGCGCAGGTCGGCGGGCAGGTGGTGGCGCAGCAGATGGTTCGGTGCGTAGGAGCGGTCGTAGACGAGGTGGTCGGTGAGGAAGGTGCGCTCCTGCGCGGAGAGTTCGAAGGCGCGGCTCAGGGCGAGTCCGAAGTCGGCGAAGTACAGGTGGCGGCCGTCGGTGAGTACGTTGGCGAAGTGCGCGTCGAAGTGGACGAATCCGCGCTCGCTCATGAACCGCGTTCCCTGTTCCAGCGCCTCCTCGGCCCACTGATAGGGCGGCTCGGCGTTCAGCTGAGCGGCGCCGAGCCACTCGGCGAGTGTGTGGGGCACGTGTTCCAGGAAGAGGACCAGACTGTGCGAGGCCGTTGCGACGGCCTCCAGCCGGCGGCGCACGGCCGGTGAGCCGTCC
Organism: Streptomyces sp. NPDC079141; assembly: GCF_040686775.1. Classification (NCBI taxonomy): domain Bacteria; kingdom Bacillati; phylum Actinomycetota; class Actinomycetes; order Kitasatosporales; family Streptomycetaceae; genus Streptomyces; species Streptomyces sp. NPDC079141. Next base: position 167,999 of record NZ_JBFBLP010000001.1, read on the forward strand.
CAGTGCGCCACGGCCCCCTCGATGCCGCCGAACGCGTCGACGAAGCCGGCCGGGGCGCTGTCGGGCAGCACACGCCAGTGGTAGAGCAGCGGGAAACCCGCGTACTCGTTCTGCAGGACCCAGCCGGTGGTCATGATGTGCGCGGCCAGTTCGCGCCAGGCTCCGAATCCCGCCGAGCCCACGCCGTACTGGTAGAAGAGCGGGAGTTCGAAGAGGTTGGCGGTCGAGTGCAGGTGCCGCGGCTGCAGCTCGATGTCCGTCAGCGGGACCCGCTTGACGAAGACACGTGTCCCGTCGATCTCCGTCTGCGCCGACCTGCCGCCGATCCCGGAACCCAGAGCGGGCGCGGCGGCCAGCACGCCCTCCAGCCGCCGGTCACTGAGCAGGGACAGGTGTGTTCCTACGGCCGCGTAGGCGGACACCCGCGCGGCGTGCCGTGACTCGGGCGTGGGCATCGGCGGCTCCCCGACGTCGTCAGGCGCTCGGTCGCGTGGCGGCCGCGGCGGCAACGGCCGTGGCCAGCGGATCGCGCAGCGGGCGGCCCAGGAGGTCCACGAGGTCGGGGGCGGTGCCGTCCAGGAAGCCGTGCCGGACGGCGGTGGCGATCGAGGCGAGCATCGGCGGCTGGAACGGCAGCAGGCCGGGGGTGTCCTCCAGGAGCCTGCGCCGGTACTCGCCCAGGCTGATGGTGCGGTGCGCGACCCCGAGCCGGTCGGCCACCTGCTGCGCCGTGATCGGCGTACCGACGAGGTCGTAGACGCGTCCGCTGTGCTGGGCCGGATCTGCCGCGACGAGCGCCGTGACGTCGGCGAGGTCCTCGCGCGCGACCGCGGCCAGGGCGCCGTCCCCGAACGCGGACTCCAGACCGTCCTCGGTCCAGGTCAACAGGGCGCCGAAGAGTTCGGCGTAGAGACCGTTGCGCAGGATCGTCCACGGCAGTCCGCGGGCCCGCACCAGGCGTTCGGTCGCCCGGTGCGCGAGCGCGAAGCCGAGATGGTCGCCGGCGGCGGCCAGGCTGGTGTAGATGACGTGCTGGACGCCGTCGCGGGCGGCGGAGTCGAGTATCGCCTCGTGCCGGCCCACGACCTGGTCGTCCTCGGCGTAACCGGCGGAGATCAGCACCAGCGTCGCCACACCGGTGAGGTCAAGGCTCGCGGGGTCGTCGAAGTCGAGGCGTCGCATGCCTTCGCCGGGGGTGCGGCTGCCGCCGGTCGCGGCGATGTCGCGAGCGCGCAGCGCGGCAAGTGTCGCGGCGCCGAGATTGCCGTTGGCGCCGGTGACCAGGATCGTGTCGGACACGGTCTTCCCCCTCGTTCGTTCTCATCGCTAACTACGCTTGATCATTGACCGTATGCCCACCGGCCACAAGAAGGCAGTTCCATGTCACTCACGCACACCGGGGTAACCACCCCCGCCGACCTCGATCCGTGCGGCCACGAGGACCATCCCGACTGCGGCATACGCGACGTGCTGGACCGCATCGGGGACAAGTGGTCGGTGCTCGTGATCGTCGAACTCGCGGGCGGCCCGCGCCGGTTCCGTGAACTCCAGCGCGCCATCCACGGCATCTCCCAGCGCATGCTCACCCTCACCGTGCGCAGGCTCGAACGCGACGGGCTCGTGCTGCGCACCGTGTACCCGACCGTCCCGGCCCAGGTGGACTACCGCCTGACCGGGACGGGGGCTGGCCTGACCCACTTGGTCAAGGCACTCAGCGACTGGTCCGTGGCCCACCGCGCGGTCATCGCCGAGGCGCGGGAGGCGTACGACCGGGATCATCCGGGCCACGACATCCGCTGACAAAGTGTCAGAGGTAGGAAGCTCTACGGTGCGTTGGGCACGGTTCGGGGTTGTGCCGTGCCGATGATGAACTCCCCCTGGGCGCGGATGTCCGCGGTCCAGCCCAACGTGGCCAGTTGGGCGGTGAGTTCGGCCGGGTCGTGGAAGACCTTCACGATGCGGTACTGGCTGCCGTCTTCGAGCCGGCGCACCTCCGCGGCCACTTCATCTCGTATGGACCCGGCGGGGCCTTCGTCGACGAAGACCACCGTGCCGTGCGGCGCGAGTGCGGCGGCGACGGTGTCCCAGAAGTCGCCCAGCCGGGCGGGCGGAACGTGGGAGAGCCAGAACGCGAAGAACACCGTGTCGAAGCGGCGCGGCGGCCGCCAGTGGAACAGGTCGGCCCGGTCGAAGCGGATGTCGGGGGATGCTGTCCGCTCCCGTGCGATCGCCAGCACCTCCGGCGACGCGTCGACCGCGGTCACCGAGCGGGCCCGTGCGGCCAGCGCGCCGGTCCACTGTCCTGTTCCGCAGGCCAGTTCCAGGACGTCCCCGGTGATCGGGAGGTCGTCGGTCACGGCCAGCAGTTCGCGCAGGTCCTCGCGTTCGGCATAGACCCGGTCGTACTCGGGGGCGCGGGCGCGGTAGTAAGCAACTTGTTCCGACAGGAGGGCGTCCTCGTCGATCGCCATGTCCCTGACCCTAGCGTCGAACGCGGCCACGAACAGGAGAACTCCCTCATGCATATCTCGCTCACCCAGCGGCGGTCGCCGTGGGTCGTCTGCACCCGCCGCGACGATGCATGGCTCCGGACCGAGAGCGCCGAGCTCACGCGTCGGGGCGGCCGTGTGGTCCGCCTGGACGGCCGGCGGATGCGGAACCCGGACGCCGTATTCGACGCGTTCGCCCAACAGCTGGCGTTTCCCGGCTACTTCGGCCGCAACTGGGACGCTCTCGTGGACTGTCTCCGCGACTGGCACGGCCACGGCGGCGACTCGAAGGACCTCGCGGTCTTCATCGATCACGCCGACGGCCTGCGCCACACCGAGTTCCTCGGGCTGCTGGTCTCGGTTCTGTGCCAGGCGGCCTGGCACGCCAACCTTCAACTCGACGCCGACGGAGTGCCGCACCAGGACGCGCGGCCCTTCGCACTGCACTTCGTCCTCCTTGTGCACACCGTCTCTCCCGCCGCTTTCGCGGACGCCGTCGCGGGCGGCCAGGACGTGAGCGCGACGCTCGACGGCGAGCGTCTCACCGCGACCCTCACCGCGGACGACTGGCCGGAGACCGCCGCTGCCGCTCATCAAGGAACGATCAACACTTCACCATGAACCGTCCAGGTCCAGGCCACGATTCGGTTGGCAGGGACAACGCGCCCGAGTCGCGGACGTACGTTCAGCCCGTGAATGCTGATACTCCTGCGGGCGCGCCGGGCCTCACCGAGCCGAAGCCCGCCCGCCGCTCGCTCCTGCGAGGCGCACTGACCGCAGCCGCCGCCCTCGGCGTCGGCCTCTCCGCCGGGGCCTCGCCCGCCTCCGCCGCGGTAAGCGCCCGTCCACGGCCGACCACCCCTGACGAGGCCCTGCGCGAGCTGGCTGCGGGCAACGCGCGCTGGCGCACCTACCGGGAGAAGCACCCGGACGAGACGGCCGCCGTCCGCAAGGCGCTGATCTCCGGCCAGCATCCGTTCGCCGTGATCCTGAGCTGCGTCGACTCCCGCGTCCCGCCGGAGCTCGTCTTCGACCAGGGGCTCGGCGACCTGCTGACCGTACGCAGCGCCGGTGAGGTGCTGGACGAGGCGGTGCTCGGCAGTGTCGCCTACGGCGTCCTCGAACTGGACATTCCCCTGGTCCTGGTGCTCGGTCACCAGTCGTGCGGTGCGGTGCGCGCCGCGGTGGAGGCCGAGGAGACGGGTGATCGGTTGCCCGCCCACATCCAGTACCTCGCCGACCAGATCAGCCCGGCCATCGACCACAGCCAGGAGGGCGACGCCCGGATCGACGCGACCGTCGACGCCAACATACGGCTCGTCCGCGACCGTCTCGCCACGGAGCCGGACCTCGCGGCCAGGGTGGCCACCGGCCGGCTCGCCGTCGTCGGGGCGCGGTACGAGCTGACCAACCAGCTGGTGCACCGCGTCCCCTGACGCTCACTGCCCGGCGTCGAGGTCGCCCGGGTGCGTGGCGTTCTTGCTGAGGTTGCAACGGCGGTGCGCCGCCCGCATGTTGCCGCGTACGTGGTGGCCGCCGAGCGCGAGCGGCATGTGATGGTCCACGGTCGCGGCCCGGGGGTCGTAGCGGTCGACCTCCTTGGGTATGTCGCCTCCGCACAGTTCGCAGCGCCAGTCGGCGGCCTCGATGACCGTGAGCGGGTCCACGTCCTCGAAGTGGGTGCCGGGCAGCGCGCGGGCGGCCGAGGTCACCCGGAAGCTCTGGATGCGGGCCGCCGGCGTCCTGGTGAGGAAGGCGGGGATCACGGCGTCCGCGGCGGGGCGGCAGGCGTCCGCGCAGTAGTCGTCCTGGGACGCGGGGTCGAGTGCCGCGTCGCAGCCCCGGCAGCGGCGGTCGAACCAGGCCGTGTGCGCAGAGTCGGCCAGGTGCTGGTGCAGACGCCGCAGGAAGGGGACGGTCACTCGTCTCCCCCGGCGTCCGGGCCTGCCGGGTGGCGTCCGCAGTCGCAGCTGCGGGCCCGCCGCATGCGGATGCCGAACTGGCTCGGCGGCGGGATCCTGACGGCCGCGTCGTCGGTGCCGCCCAGGAGCACACAGGTCGCGCCGAAGGCCTCGTCGAGCCGCTGGAGCGCGGTCCGGGCGGTGGAGTCGGCGACGGGCGGGGCGAGCAGCACCATCCGCTTGCTCTGCACGCTGTGCGCGATGCCGTGGAGGGCCTGGCCGACCTGCTCCCGCACGTGCTGGAGGTAGTCCACCTCGCACATGGGCTGCGGCCTGCCGCCGGGAAGCGCCGCCCGGACCTCCCGCGCGGCAGCACGGGAGGCCTCCCGCAGATCCAGCGACGCGCGTGCGGTGTTGCAGGCCTTGAGGGCGTCCGCGGCCACCCGCGTGGTGAGGCGGGGCGCCTCCTCGCGTGCCCGGGTCACGTGTACGTCCACGAGGTGGGCGGCGCGACTGTCCGGCCTGCCGCGCACGGTGGCCGCCGCGTGGCGTTCCAGTGCGGCAGCCGCACGCCGCAGGAGGCGGAGGTCCTCGGAGGTGAGCGAGGGGTCCCCTGTCTCGAACCGGGCGCGGACCGCGGCCAGTTGGGCGACGTCCACGCCGGCCGCCCGCGCCGCTTCCGCCTCCAACGCGTCGATGACGTCCTTCTCCTGCGACGCGGACGGCACCGGCGGTACGGCGGCGTCGGGCCACAGTGGTGCGGCCCACCCCTGTCGGTCCTGGGTGTGCCGGACGAAGGACTCGACGTCGTGATCGTGCTCGGCAGGTCCGGTGATCTCCTCCTCGGCGACCGTGAGCAGCCCGGACTCCTCGGCCCTGCGCAACCGCTCCCACCGCGCCTTGGGGGTCTGCACGCGGGACATCGACAGGGCGACCGGCACGAGACCCCTGGTCGACTCGAACGGCAGCCGGTCGAACACGGTCGTACGGCCGCCTGCATGGGGTGCGGGTGCGCTGCGGCGACTGATCCGGGAGACCTCCTGGGCCGTGTGGCGCAGGAACGCCAGGGACAGCAGGGCGGCTTCCTGCGCGGGGCTCACGCCGGGCGTCCGCGGCATGGCCCGCGCCAGGCGGCCGAGGCGTTCCGACTCGTGCAGCAGATAGGCGAGGACCCCTGCCGGACCCTGTCGGACCGGGGCCACGCGGAGGTTCAACCGGAAGGCGGCATCGACCCGGGCGAGGGACTCGGCGAGCGCCTCACGGAGCCGCGCAACCGTTGAACCGGCGCCGGCAGGAAGGGAGTTCCGGTCCTCGGCCAGCAAGCGTACGGCCTCGGTCAGCGCGGCGTACGGCGGCAGTCCGCGCACGTGATGGGTCGTTGCAGCCACCTGGCCGTCCCCCCGTTCTCCGCCAGAGTGGATCAAGTGTAGATTGCGCTGCGCTCGGCAGGAGTGTGAGTGCTCCGTGAAGGTGTCGGGTGACCGACAACGAGCAGGTGGAGCGACATGCAGGAACCCCGGCGGATCGAGCAGAAGTGGGGCTTCGGCATGGCCCCGGTCAAGCCGGCCGTGCAGCAGCAGCGGATCGAGGCCGCCCGTACCGTGCTGGCCACGCTCGCGCAGGGGCGGCATGCGGCCCTGGGCCGGCTGGACGACCTGTCCACCGTGAAGGGGCTGTTCACGCGCTCGTACAAGAAGGACCAGTGGGACTGGTTCACCGTGTGGGGCCAACTGGGCTTTCCCAGCCACACAGTTGCCCGCCAGGCCTCCGGTGCGCTGCTGCATCTGTTCCGGTGCATACGCGATGTCGACGCGGTCGGCACCGCGCAGGCGTCCGACGCGTTGCGCAAGTGCGACGTGCCGGCGACCCTCGAACGCTACGTCACGGGCACGCCGTACCGCCCGGCGGACCACGGCTTCGTCTACGTCCTGTCGACGCGCGAGGCACCCACCCTCCTCAAGATCGGCTACACCGACCGGGACATCGCCACCCGCGCCAGGGAGATCAACGCGTCCACGGGCGTGGTCGTGCCCTACGGCGCGCGCGGAGCGTGGCTGGTTCCGCACGCCCGGCATGCGAAGGCCGAACTGCACGCCCGGCTGGCGGAGTTCCGCGTCCGCAAGGACCGGGAGTTCTTCCTGATGGAGTACCGGGAGGCGGCGGAGATCATCGACACCTATGTGGGAAGCCTCCGGGCGACGACGGCCTGCGATGCGTAGGCGCACAGCGCTCGTCGCGTTGACTGCCGTGCTTGTCGCCGGTGTTGTCGCCTGGCGCCTGGTCTCCGTGCACAACGCAAGACCGCAGCTCGCTGTCGTCTCCGCTCCATCCGCGCTCCTGGGGACCTGGACGGCGGAGGACGGCGGTCCCGGACGGATCGAGTTGGCCGCCCACGGGCGGTTCTCGGCCGTGGGGCTGTGGATCGAGACGGATGAGCAGTTCACCGGCACAGGGCGCTGGTCGCTCAGCGAGCACGGAGGGTCGGTGCAGCTCGTGCCGGACGGGCGGTCGGCGGACACCGGCGACCAGCCGAGCCTCGGCGTCGTCCGGGCCGACGGCCGGACGAAGTTGTGCATCAGGTCCGGTTCCCCGGGGGTGCTGTGCGACATCCTGCTGGGACGCCCGTAGCACGGCGAGTTGCCGACACTCCAGGACGTCCTGACGAACTACCGCATGACCCTGCTGATGAAGTGCGAGGGCCTCGACCCGGAGCAACTGGCCCGCCGGTCGGTTCCGCCGTCGACGATGTCACTACTCGGCCTGGTGCGGCATCTCGCCGAGACAGAACGCAACTGGATCAGCGCCGGCGACCCCCTGCCGAGGCTGTACGGCGAGCGTGACGCGGACTTCGACGGCGCTGTCGCCGAGCAGGCCGTGGTGGACGCCGCGTACGCCGATCTGGCGCGCGAGCAGGCCGCGTTGGACACGGCGCTGGCCGGTCGTCCGGATCGCGGCGAGCGGAAACGAGGTCCGTACTGCACGGGACCCTCGTCGGACTGCTCACGCGCGCACGTGCTCCATCTGCTCCGCCCGCCCAGCGGGCACGTCCGCCCCTTCCAGGTGAATTGTGCAGGCACGCCGAATCCGCCTACCGAGCACGAGGTAGTCCCAGGTCAGGCCCCTTACAGCGGCGACCGACCTCGAAGGAGACCCCTCATGCGCGCACGCATCGCACTCGCCCCGGCCGCTCTGGCCGCGACGGTCCTCGGCTGCGCCGGCGAGGCGGCCGCCGACGCGGCCCCGCATGTGCACGTCTCGAACAACGCGCCCGTGGTCTCCCTGGTCAACAACGTCCACATCAACGACCCCCTGGAGGACGTGCTGGAGCACACCCTCAACTTCGGGGACGGCTATACGTGGGCCTGAGGCCGGCGTCGTCCAGGAGCAGCGGACGCCGATCGCCGTCCTCAGGAATGCCCGGCCTCCGCGTGCGAGCCGTGGTCGCCGAGCTGGGCCTCGAACCAGTCGTGGAGAGCGCCGACCAGGGTGGAGTCCCGTGTGGTGTACGTCAGGGTGGCGCCGTCGGCCCGTTCCTCGTAGCGCACCTCGATACGGTCGTGGCCGCTTCGGAGTTCGGCGAGGCCGGGCATGTCGTCGCCATGGATACGGGCAGGGTCGGCGAAGTCCCCGCGGGTGAACGCCGCGGCCTCCTTGCGCAGGTGAGTGCGTATCAGGTCGATCTGTCCGGCGTCGTCGGGCCGGTCGGCGACGACGTCCTGGATGCCTCCGCTCCCCGTGGGCGTGAAGTGGTGGGTGGTCTGTTCCAGGTCGAAGGGCATGACGGTGCTGCCGCGCTCGGCCACCAGATCCTGCCGCTCGGTCCGGTCTTCGTCCGCGTCCCCCTGCGAGCCGCCGACCATCACGGCGACGGCCGCCGCCGCGCCCGCGATCGTCACGCCCACGCTCGCCACCAGGGCCCGGCGCCTACCGTTGATCATCGAGTGCCTCCACCATCACATCGAGGGCGTGCAGGACGCCCGCTCTTTCGTGGGCCGGGATCGAACCGAGCAGCCGGGAGAAACGCTCCCGCCGCGCTTCGGCCAGGTTCTGTGCCGCTCGCTGTCCCGCGTCGGTGAGGCGCAGCACGACACCGCGTCCGTCGTCGGGGGCCGGGGCGCGTTCCACCCAGCCGCGAGTGGACAGCTGGCCGACCAGCCGGCTCACGGTGCTCTTCTGGAGCCGTAGCCGACGGGTGAGTTCGACCTGCCGCAGCTCGCCCTCCTGCGCCAACTCGCTCAAGGCGTGCGCCTCGGAGACCGGGATCGGCTGACCACAGGGGGTGGTTTCCGGCTGGTGCAGCCCGAAGGCGCGAACGAAGCTCCCCAGCGCTTCCTGGAGGACAACGGGGTCATCAGCCCTTTGATCCCTGGACATGGTTCGACCGTACAACCAGAAGGTTCGATGGCACAACCAGTTTCGGGGGGGGCAGGTCAGGGTCGCCGATCCGCGGCCCGGACCGGCACCGATACTGGGCGGACGGCTCGGACGGGGGAATGACGGTGGACTGGTCAACAGGAGTTCTCGGGTTCGCCGCCGGTGTGCTGATCGCGCTCGTCACCGCACCGGTGGGAGTCTCCGGCGCCGTATTCCTGCTGCCCGTCCAGCTCAGCGTCCTCGGCGTGCCCAGCCCGGCCGTCACCCCGACGAACCTGCTCTACAACGTCGTCGCCGGACCCGGCGCCCTGCTGCGCTACGGCCGTGACGGTCTCCTCAACGGCCCGCTGACCCGCCGCCTGATCGCCGGCACCCTGCCCGGAGTCGTCCTCGGTGCGATCGTCCGCGTCTTCGCCCTTCCGGGGCAGACGGTCTTCCGGCTCCTGGTCGCCGCCCTGCTGCTCCCCCTCGGCCTGTGGCTCGTCGCGCGCACCCTGCGCCCCACCGCCACGGCCGCACCGGGCGAGCCGTCACCGCGTACGGTCACGACACTTGCGGTGGCCGTCGGCACGGTCGGCGGAATCTACGGCATCGGCGGCGGCTCCCTCCTCGGGCCCGTCCTGGTCGGCCGCGGTGTCCCCGTCGCCCAGGTCGCCCCGGCAGCCCTCGCCTCCACGTTCCTGACCTCGGTGGTCGGCGCCGGAACCTACGCGCTGCTGTCCCTCACCGGAGGCGACGACATCGCCCCCGTCTGGCTTCTCGGCCTGACCTGCGGACTGGGCGGGCTGACCGGCGGCTACCTGGGTGCCCACCTCCAATCCCGGCTGCCCGAACGCCTCCTGCGCCTGCTGCTGGGCGCCCTGGCTGCCGCGGTCGGCGCGCTGTACGCGGCGCAGACCGTCAGCTGATCCCGCTCTGGGGCAAGGGACGGGTGAGCGCGGCGTGAACTGCTGCCGCCCTAGGCCTGCTTCGCCTCGTCCCAGGCGTGGCGGCTGCGGTAGTGGTTGCTGTGTCCGGCGGCGAGTACGGTGCGCAGCTCCGGCAGGTGCAGGGTGTCGGGCGGGAGATCCAGCTGGGTGAGGAGGGCCAGCGCGGCGGGCGGTTCGAGGTCGCCGTAGACGTCGTGGTAGCTGCTCAGCAAGCCCTTGAAGAGGGCCGGGTGCAGTCCGGGGACGCGGGCCGCGACGGCGTAGGCGGGCTCCTTCGTCGGCCAGGGCACCGGGCCGGAGCATTCCAGGACCCGGGCGGCTCGGCGGAGGAGGGTTTCCGAAGTGCCGGTCAGCAGGTGGGAGATGTCGCGGCCGAGTACTTCGGCGAAGGCGGTCTCGGCGGTGTCCCGGTCCTCGAACCAGTCGACCCAGAGCGAGTACGTCACCGACTCGGCAACCCGCGGTGCTTCCAGGCGCCGTCGGTAGCCGTCCCACAGTGCCGTCGGCGGGAGCGGTCCGTCGGGGCTCCGGTCGGCGAGGTTGATTTCGGCGGCCACCCAGTATTCGTCGAGCAGGTCCAGCAGTCCGAACGCCAGCCGCACCTGGCCGTCGGCGTCCAGTCGTTCGTCGGTGAGCGCCGGCCCCGCCCACGCGTGGGCGACATCGTTGGCGGTGAGGCGTCGCTCCGGGGCATCGCGGTCGACCCATGCGTCCTCGCCGACCTGCGTGACGCCTTCCTCCCCCAGCCAACGCCGGGCGTCGTCCCTGGCATGCGTGTCCATCCGGACAGTATGAACAGCAGCGTCCCGGGCTCGTCCGATCGGTCGGATCTTCCGATGGTCTCGCTGGGCGTGGCGGAGCCGAGGTTATGAATGCGTCACCGGACCATCCATCAGCATCAACCTCAGGAGCCACTGGATGCGCCCCATCAGAGCAACCTGTCTCGGCACGGCCACTGTGCTGGTCAGCCTTCTCGCCTGCGCGCCTGTCGCGAGTGCCGCCGCGGCCGACGCCGATTCGGCCCACGCCAAGGGCAAGGCCAAGGTCATCACACTCATCGGCCGGCTCGCGCAGCAGACGCGCTTCCCCATCAACCCCGGCGGCAGCCCCGCCCAGGGCGATCGGACCGTCTTCCGCTCGGTCCTCTTCGACGAGGACGGCAAGGAGGTCGGCGAAACGGGCGGCACCTGCGACACCACCCGGGTCGACAACGGCGGAGCGGAGGTGTGCGTCGTGACCTACACCCTCCCGGGCGGCCAACTCTCCGTGCAGGGGATGGTCTTCGGCATTCTCAACCCGGGCCCGCCCCCTTCGTTCGACAACGGAATCACCGGCGGCACCGGGAAATACGACCGGGCTCGCGGCTCGGTCCACGCCGACACGATCGCTCCGGGCACGAGGCGCTTCACGATCGACCTCGACTGACTGACCCTGCCCCTGCCCCTGCCCCTGCCTGGTGAAGTCTGGCGGGGGCTCCTTCACGTCGGTGAGCGCGACCGCTCCACCCGGTCGTCGGCGCGTACGGCCTCAACGGCCATGCGGGGCGAGCGTCTCCCCGAAGCGGGCGTCGGCGGTGGGGGCGTGGAGCGTGCCGCCGTTGAAGGACCATGAGCGGTTGGTGGAGAGGCCGCCGCTGGTGGCGGGGAAGACCCACAGCCGGCCGTCGTGGCTGTCCTCGCCGGGGGCGGAGGCGATCAGGCTGGTCCGGAGGTCGCGGTCGGCGTCGATGAGCCGCAGCGCGCCGCCGAACTGGTCGGCCTGCTCGGGGGTGCCGGGGACGGCACGGGGACTCTGGCTGAGTGTGCGGATGCCGTCGTTGGTCAGGCCGGTGGCGGAGCCGCGCATCACCCAGACGGTGCCCGCGTCGAGGACGGTGCCCATGTCATTGCCGGGGGCGCCGATCGCGACGTCGCCGTAGCCGTCACCGTTGATGTCGCCGACGCTGACGGCGGCGCCGAAGCGGTCGCCGACCCGGTTGACGCCGGGGACGCCGGGTGAGTTCTGGGTCCAGAACTGGCGGTGGGATCCGCCGGTCGCGCTGCCCGGGCCGCCGGGTCCGCCGAAGTGGACGTAGACGACACCGGCGCCGGAGGGGTTGCCTGCGGAGTCGCGCTCGGTGGGGGAACCCACGACGAGGTCGGTGTATCCGTCCTTGTTGACGTCGCCCGAGGCGCCGACCGGGCCGCCGCCGGAAATCTCATAGTGGTCCGACCACCCGCCGCGCCCGCCGGACACGTGGACGGCCCTGCCGTACAGGCCCCCCTCGCCGTAGCGTCCGGTCCCGAGGATGACCAGGTCGTCCGCGCGGTCGTTGTTGTAGTCGCCCATGGTGAGCGCGGCGGGACGGAAGTCCGCGGGCACGTACAGGGACAGTGGGCCGTGCTCCGAGCTCATGATCCGGCCGTAGGACGTGACTTCGAAGCTGAAGGCCCACAAGGTGCTCTTGGAGATGATGGCGACCGACGAGTCGTCGACCTTGAACCAGCCGGCCGCAAGTCCCGTCCCGAAGCGGTTGTCCGCCACCGGATTGCTCTCCCTCAGCCATCGGCTTTCGGTGGCGTGCAGCCCGGTCGCGGAGCCGAACAGCACGGTGGCCGAGCCCGCGTCGACGACCGAGCCGATGTCCTTGCCGGGTGCGCCGACGACGAGGTCGTCGTAGCCGTCGCGGTCCACGTCGGCCGTGGCGGTGGACTGGCCGAACCGGTCGCCGGCCCGGGCGAGACCTTCGACGCCGGGGGTGCTCATGCTGAAGGTCGCCCGCCGGGCGGTGGAGATGCCGGTCGCCGAGCCGTACTGAACGGCGACGTATCCGGCGCCCTTCTCGCCGCTGACGGTGCCGCCGGGGGCGGAGACGACGAGATCGCGGTAGCCGTCGCTGTTGAAGTCGTCGTGGGTGATGGGAGCGGGGGCGGCGGTGGCCGGAGAGGTCGTCGCGGTGATCGTGGCGCCGATCGTCAGCAGTACGGTCGCGGCCGCCGTCCGGCTCGTCCGGCGTCTGCTGGTGGGTCGCTTGCTGCGCACGGTGTGGCTCCCGGGATCGCGGCGTGGCCGGGCGCGGAGTGGCGGGGACCGACGAGGGGCCCGTCTCCTGCGCCGTCGCCTGTTGGACCCGGAAGCGGGCCCAAGGGTTGCGCCGGGCAAGGGAGTTGCACACGCGGTGCGTCACTTCAGGCGTTCGACCCGGGCCGCAGCCTTCTCCGCCCGTCGGCGGGCCTCGCGAACCTGACGTTCGGCCGTCCGCAGGCGCTCCTGCGCCTGGCGGTGGTCCTCCTGAGCGCGGTGCAGTTCGTCGGTGAGGTCGTCGAGGCGTTGTTTCGTCCCGTCGGCGTCCCGGCCGGCGGCGGTGGCCTGCTTCTCCAGGGCGCGCAGCTCACGTACGGCGCTGTCGGCCTCCTGCCGGGCCTTCGCCAAGTCCTGCTTCGGCTTGCCGGGAGGGGGCGCGGGGGCGGCCGCTCGTCGCGGTACCGCGTCCGGGGCCGCGGCGGGGAAGCCCACGGCGGCGCTGAGCGGCTTGGCCAGCCGTCCCGTCGCCCACTCCCGGGCCGCCACGGCGTCGGCCAGAACCGCGTGCAGTGTCGTCTCGACCTCGCGCTGCACGCTCTCGCCGACCGGGTGACCGGCCTGTGCCGCAAGCTCCCGGGCCTCTCGGGACAGGGCGCCGATCAGGCTGCGCTGCTGCCGGACGAGCTCGCGCAGCTGCGTACCGTCCAGGTCTCGGTGCGCCTGCCGCAGGCCCTCGCCGAGGCGGAGCACGGCCTGAACCTCGTCGGGGCGCTCACGGACCAGGAGGTTGCTCACCCAGGCCGACAGGCTGGGGCGGCGCAGCTTGCCGATCTTCCCCGCGAGGACCCGGTCGCCCGCCGTGCGCGCGCGGGCCACACGGACGTCCCGGGCAGCGGTGAAGTCCTCCGGCCGCAGTCCGTACAGCTCCTCGGCAACACTGTCGAGATCCACGAGCGCCCCCCTTCCGTGCAGGGCCTCGTACCGATCGTCGCAGACCAGGGCCGTACCGCGCCCGCCGACGGCTCACGCCGGCCGGTCGCGGTGCGTCATTTCGCCGTGAGGTCGACGCGGTGGCCGATCGCGATACGGCCGACTTCTCGACGACGGTTCGCCGCCCACGACCGTGAACGGCACCGGCAGACGACACCGGGCGGCTTACCGGCAAGCACCACGAGATCGGCGCGGCGGCCGGGCACAACCCGACCGACCCCATGCCCCTCGCCCGCCGACGCCTCGTACCCGCGGATCGCGGTGCGTCATCTCACCGTCGGCGACCATGAGCCGCACCGGGAGGTCCGGAAGGTCGGTGACCGCGATGAAGAGCGGATTGTCGGCGCGGCGGCCGAGCCCGATCCAGCCGACCCCATGCCCCTCGCCCGCCGACGCCTCACACCCCCGGATCGCGATACGTAACCCCGCCGCCCACAACCGTGAGCAGCACCGGCAGATCCGGCAGCTCGGTGGCCGCGATGTTGAGCGGGTCCTCGGCCAGGACCGTGAGGTCGGCGCGGTGGCCGAGTGTGAGGCGGCCGGCGTCGTGGTCCTCGCCGGCGGCCCTGGGCGCTTTCGCCGCGACCGCGGTCGACATGACGGACCCTCAGTCCGGGCTCCAGAGCATCCTGCCCGGCTGGTTCGACCCGGTCTTCCTGCTCGCCCTGGTCCTGGGCACCATCGCCATCAACGCGCTCACCGCCTACAGCGCCGGGCTCGCCCTCCAGGCCGTCGGCATCCGCATCCGCCGCTCCCTCAGCGTGATCACCGACGGCACCGCCGCGGTCGCCCTCACCCTGTACGAGCTGCTCGTCTCCGACTTCCTCGACACCGTCAGCAACGTGGTCATCGCCTCCGCGGGCTACGCGCTCCTCGCGCGCCGGGCGGGACGGTTCGCGCAGTAGGCGAAGTGGTCCGGCAGAACTACGACTTTGGTGCCGCCGCGCCCGGGTCCGCGGTCCGATCCGCCACGCCCTTGATCACCCCTAGCGTCGTACCCATGCGTATAGGACTACTTGGCACCGGCAACGTCGCCCGCGCGCTGGCCCACGGCTGGCGGACGGCAGGACACGAGGTACTCCTCGGTTCCCGCAGTCCCGAGGAACGGACGGACCTCGATCTCCCCGTGGCGAGTCTGAGCGAGACGGCCGCTCATGCGGAGGTACTGGTCAACGCCACCCCGGGGAACGTCTCCGTGGAACTGCTGCGCTCCATCGGGGCGCCTGCGCTGGCCGGCACCTTACTGATCGACGTCGGCGTCGGCCTCACCGACGACTACGCCGAGCTCTCCCACCCCAACAGCAGCCTGAGTGAACAGATCCAGGAAGCGTTCCCGCTCACCCCTGTCGTCAAGACGCTGTGCACCATGGACTCGACCGCGATGGTCGCGCCGAACGCCCTGGCCGGCCCGAGCACCGTCTTCCTCTCCGGCGACGACGCCGAGGCCAAGCGGACCACCGGCCGACTCCTCACCGACCTGGGCTGGCCGCCGGAGTCGCAGCTGGACATCGGCGGCATCACGACGGCGCGGGGGCAGGAGCACTTTGCGCTGCTGTTCATGGGGATCGCGGGTGGGCTGGGGGCTCACACGTTCAATATCAAGGTGGTGACGCTGCCTTCCGCCGAGACGGAGTGACACGTCCGCGCCGTGGCTGCCCTCGCATCGGGGAGGCAGCCACGGCGCGACGCCGCTTCATCCACCGCTCTCCGTGCGGGCGGGAACGTCGCGGTTGCTGACGACGGCGGGGCCGCAGCCCGGCGGCAGCCGCTCGACGACCATCGCCAAGGCCTCCTCGACGCTCTCGGCCCAGCCCACGAACTCGGACCTGGACGGTCCTTCCACCCGGAAGCGCCCGCCGGACTGCGGCCGGATGTACGGCACGTCCCACGTCCAGGGACTCTCGACGCAGCGGCTGAAGTGCAGTTCCCAGTGCCCCACCCAGGGGAAGAGCTGCCGGAGCCGGGGCTCGGCATAGGCGGCTCGCACCAGTTCGTGGTCCACGTACCGCCCGTTGAACAGCTTTTCCCACGCGGCCTCGGTCCTGGCTTCGGCGCCGTCGGCCCCGGCCCGCAGGTCCCGGAAGTACCGCTCCATCCACGTGCCGCTCTCGTCGTGCACCCCCTCCGCGGGAGTGAACCCGGCCCGGTGCGCCACCGCGGCGGATGCGGAGTTCTCCGGCTCCACCTTGATCACGGCCTGCTCCGCGCCCTCACCGGCCGCGTACCGGCAGGCCAGAAGGACCGCGCGGGTGGCAAGGCCCTGCCCCCTCCAGGACGGATAGAGGCCGTAGGCGACATTCACCTGACCGGGAGCCAGCCCCTTCGCCACGAACCGCAGGTCGATCGTCCCCGCGAGCTCCTGCTCGGCGCCCACCCGGATCCCGAACGCGCGCAGCGGGCCACCGGTCTCCCACTGTTCCTGACAGTGCCGCATGTACGCCTCGACGCCCGCGCGCGTACCGGGGCCGCCGCTCAGCCAGCGGACCAGCTGCTCGTCCTCGCCCGCGAGGTGTGCGTCCGTGTCGTCCGGGCGCAGCGGGGTCAGGGTGATGGTCCCGTCGGACAGGTTCACTCGATGCATCGGGCGATTGTCGGCCCGGTGGCTCCCTCGGCGCCAACCGGATTCCGCGTTCGTCGCGGCAGCGAGCTCCCCTGCGACGGGGCCACGGGCGCGCGGAAGGGTGTGCGCGCTTGCCGCATGCCCCGTTCCGTACCTCGTGCTCCCACTCCGCCTGAACGGGTGAGGCCTGAGCCGCCGGCCCTCGACGTGGCTCCTCGCGGCCTAGCGTGGCGGGTCCAGAACCCGCAGTCGCCTGTCCAGGAGCACCTCGTTGCCCGTGAACCCAGCGCCGGAACCGGACACCGCGCCCGACACCTCCGACACCGGCGACTCCCCCGCGGCGGTGCCTGAACCACGTACGCCCGAAGGGGAGACACCCCGGGCCCGGGTCTCCCTGTGGGGGCGGAGAAGCGTGGCCGGTCTCGCCGTGGCGGCCTCGCTCGCCTCCATCTACCCCGTACTCTCTCCGGCGGTCGAGGGGCTGGTGAGCGCCGTCGTCTCCGACGAGGCGCCCGCGCGGCCGCGCACCACCGTCGAGGGGGTGCCGGAGGGTGGGCACGCGGTGATGTGCCAGCACGTGTACGGCGAGTTCGACGCACCGCCCCCGGACGACCACGCGTACTGGATCTTCGTCAGGGACAAGCGGCACGAGGTCTACTTCACTCAGGAGCGGCTCCGCTTCGACCCCATGGACCGGCGCAGGTGGGAGGCCGTCATGTGGGTGGGCGACCGGTCGCCGGCCTTCGTCGGCCGGCAGTTCGTCATCTACGTCGTGATGGTGCCGATCGCCGAGAGCCGCCCGCGGGAGTGGACCGGCAAAGGCGTGAAGTTCCCGCAGCTGCACACTGGTTGGACCCCGATCGCGGATCTTCCGGTGACCCGCGGACCGGACAACACCGAATGCTGAACACCCCAGTGGCCGGCGGTCGGCTACTTCCTGCCGTGCTCGTCAGTCGGGCGGGCGTGCGTGCGTCGGCCGTTGAGGAAGGCCGTGAGCCCGGTGTCGAAGTCCATGGCTGAGGGGACGAAGAGGACCGTCTCGTCAGGGGCGACGTAGACCTTGGCGCCGCCACGGCCGGATTGCACGACGCATACGCCTGCGCCGTCTTCCAGCTCGACGACGGTCGTCATCGGACCGGGCGTGTGCACGACGAGAAAGGCTGTGCCGACGTCGGCCAGGCGCTCCGTGTCGATCTGTGGCGCGTGTGGCCCGCCTGCCGCTGCGGTGGACGGCTCGTCCGGGGCAGGAAAAGACATGTCGATCCCTCTGGTTGTGAACGGGGCAGGCAGGATCTTGTGCTGCGCGGGTGAGATGCAGGCACGCTCGACGAGGACGGAGTTCTCCGAGGCCGCCCCTGTCAGGGCCCGTCCGGTCCCGCTGTCCAAGATGGCCTATCTCCTCGGCGGAGGCGGGGTGCCAGTCCCATCCGTCCGCTGCTGAAGGTTTCGTGGTGGGAGCGGGCGCGGAGCCCTGTCGTCCGGGCGGATGCCGGCATGGGGGCTCGTCTCCCACTCTTCTGGGAAACAGGCGGATGCCTTGCTGTGGTCGTGTACCCACGTGACACACGAGGGGCCGCCCATGGCCGGCGGGCCGCACACCACGTCCCGCCCACAGTGGACGCACTGAAGTGCCGGTTGGTCCCGCTCGCACGAAGGACACCGCACGGTTCTCTCTCGCCCGTCCACGGCCGCTCCTCAGCTTGCTGCGATGCCGCGGGCAGCGAAGATCTCCCGCTTGTCCGGTGCGGCCAGGGTGCCGCCGTCCACGGCTGTGACCTGTCTGAGGTTGGGGAGCAGCGCGAGGTCGTCCAGTGTGCCGACGTCGAAGAGGTCGTCCTCTCCGCCCCACGCCGGCGCGCAGTGATAGTAGATGGCCAGGCCGCCGTCGAAGCACAGGCTCTCGACTCCGGCCAGGAGTTCGTCGCTTATCTCCAGGCTTTCGAAGTAGCTGCGTGACTCGTCGAGGACGTCCTCGTCGAGCTCGTTCTCAAGAACGTAGACCGCCGGGATGTCGTCTATTCCCCGCGTCAGCATGTGTTCGTCGATGTCGAAGGCGGGGGCCAGCGACCGCCCTTGGTACATGAGCGCGTTGATGACGACCAGCTTGAAGTTGAAGTCGCGAAACTCAGCCATGCGAAGGGTGTATCACGCGCCTCTGACAGGAGGAGCTGGAGAGTCTCGGGCATCTCGCGTGCTCGACGCCTCGTACTACAACCGGCGCTTCGCGGCCCTGCTGACCGCCGCCCAGCAGGACCACCCGGCCGCTCCTCCAAGTGTCCATCACCACCTGCGCGTTGGTGTCGAACCAGAAGTCCTCGGCCGCCTCCATCTCGGTCAGCAGCCGCGGAATCTCCCAGCCCTCGTCGGCAAAGCGCTCGGCGACGATGCGCCGCGGTGTCTCGGCAGTCGTGGTCCAGCGGTCCGGCGGCGAAGTGCAGGGCGGCACGGGCCGGGCCCTCGGGGTCGTCGGCGAACATGACCGGCTGACCGCCCTGCTGGCCCAGGGCCAGCTGCCCCACTTCACTGCAGCAGCCGCCGAGGCCGACCTGTCGTCGCAGTCGCTGTACGAGTTCGGCCTCGGCGTTCTCCTCGACGGCCTGGCGGCACGCATTGCGGCGGCCGGGCCCGGCAGAACGCCTCCTCGGTGAAACTGCTGCATTCGCGTCACCCGCCGGTTTTGGCCGATCGGACCCATACCGGGCGTGCCGGGCGGAGGCACGGGGGATGGTCATGCGACGCATGCCCCTCGACCGTGAAGGAGCCCGACCGTGCCCCCGTTCCTGTTCGACGCCGACCTGCTCGCCCGTGCCGACGCTCCCGCCGCCGCACGCCACCGGTTCCACGCCGACGGCTATCTGCCCCTTCCCGGTCTGCTCACCTCCCATGGACTCGCCGTGCTCCGCCGGGAGGCGCGGAGGCTGGAAGGGATCGCGCGGCGGCGGGACTTCGCGATGGCTTGCATGGACAGCTCGCCCCGCCATATGACGACGCTGGGCGGCCGGGTCATCGCCGAGGAATCGACGCTGATTCCGCGGCTGTACGAGGACCGGGGGCTGCTGGGGCTCGTGGACCGGGTCGCCGCCGAGGCAGCCGTCACGGTGGCCGATCCGCTGGAGCGGCATGTGCTCAACATCCTGCATCGACAGGGCGACACCCATGGGGCGCACACCGACGACTACCCGTACGCCCTCGTCCTCTTCCTCGAAGCACCGCAGAGCCCCGACGACGGCGGCCTGGTCGAGTACGCGGCACGCGCCGCCTCGCTGCGGGACCTGGAGGGCGAACACGCGCGCACGGCGCACCACCGGGCGGGCGACGCGTACCTGCTGCGCAGTGACACCACCGCGCATCGCGTCACCCCGCTCACCCGTCCCGGGGTGCGCCGTACGGTGCTCAACTTCGCCTACACCACCTGTACGGCCCGCCCGACGCCGACGCCTTCGGCCGCCGAACTGTACGCGTGACGCTCCGGTCAGCAGGTGCGCTGCGGCGAGAAGCCGCCCTCTCTCCCCTGTAGGAGTGTCGGTCGACCACCCCCGATGCGGTGAAACTTCGGCACTTTCCTGCCGGGCAGGCGGACGCCTGCCGGCCGACGGGAACTCCACAAACGCCCAGGTCGCCCGGTGCGCCGGCCGCGTTTCGGCACCGCAACTCCCCCGTCGCGGCCGGTCATCGACCCCCGAGAGGCGGTCCTAAGGTGCGCGTCATGATCCTTCCCACCGAGCCCATCGGCAGCCTCCCCCGCCCCCGCGCCCTGCAAGAGGCGTTCGCCAAGCACACCGACGGAAAACTGAGCGACGCGGAGCTGGCGTCGCTCCAGGAGCAGGCCACCGCCGACACCATCGCCCGGCTGGAGGCGGCGGGCTGTCCCGTCCTGGTCGACGGGGACCAGGCCAAGCCCAGCACCGTCACCTACCCGCTCACCGGGCTGCCGACCCTGGACGGCAACGGCGCCGTCATTCCCTACGCCGACGGCCACACGCGGCAGTTGCCCCGCCTGACCTCGGGCCCCTTCCGCTACCGGGTCAGGGCGGACACGTACCTGCGCGCCGCCCGGAATCACACCGACCGGCCGATCAAGCAGGCGGTCGTCGCTCCGTCCGCCCTCAGCCTGCTCTACCCGAGCAGCCCCGTCGACGGCTACTCCCGCGCGGCGTTCCTGCGCGACCTCGCCGACGAGTCCGAGGCCGAGATCCGTGCCTGCCTGGATTCGGGCGCACACCGCGTCCAGCTGGACTTCACCGAGGGCCGCCTGTCTCTCAAGCTGGACCCGTCCGGCAGTCTGCTCGACGACTTCATCGCCCTCAACAACGAGGTACTCGGCCGGTTCAACGAGGACGAGCGGGCCCGGCTGGGCGTGCACACCTGCCCGGGCGCCGACAAAGACTCCACGCACAGCGCGGACGTCGACTACGCCGACCTGCTGCCCAAGCTGCTCCAGCTGAAGGCCGGCAACTTCTACCTCCAGCTGGCCAGTGAGGAGAACCCCGAGCGCGTGCTCCGGACCGTCGCCGACCAACTGCGCACGGGGGTGCGGGTGTACGTCGGGGTGACCGACCCCATCAACAGTGCCGTGGAGACACCGGAGGAGGTGCGTGACCGCGTGCTGCAGGCCGCCCGGTACATCCCGGTCGATCAGCTGGGCACCTGCGACGACGCCGGCTTCGCGCCCTACTGCGACGACACCTCCACCTCGCGGGATGTCGCCTTCGCGAAGATCGCGGCCCGGACGGAGGGCACGGCACTCGCTTCCCAGGCACTCGGTCTGTGAACGGGCGCGCTGAGGTCGGAACGCCTCCTCAGTGAAACCGCTGCACGAAGGCCAGCGCCGTGTCGGCGATCTCGCGCCAGCCGCTGTCGATGGTCAAGGAGTGGCCGCGTCCCGCCATTTCGGCGATCTCGGTGACGGCATGCTCGTTGCGTGCCTGCTTCTTGTACGAGGCGTTGGTGATCGCCCACGGCACGGTGTTGTCCTTCTCACCGGAGAGCAGGAGCAGCGGTCCGCGCTGCGCGCCGGTGCTGTCGACCTTCGTCTCGCTCCACGGGTTGAAGTTCGCGACGGCGGCCTGGAACAGCGGTTCGCCCGGGGCGGGGACGCAATAGCTGTCGTAGAGCTCGTGCGCCTCCTCCTCGCTGACCGCGTTGGCGAAGGCGTAGCGGAACTGGTCGAAGGTGAGCGGTACGGCGCGGTGGTAGTTGGCCGGGTTGCCGAGTACGGGTCGCGCGGCGCGCAGCGAGGAGACGGGCAGCGGCAGCACGCCCTGGAAGGGGGCCGGGTCGATGGCGACCGACACCGCCGACAGGCCGCGTCCGGCGAGGATCTGGGTGATCAGGCCGCCGAAGGAGTGGCCGACCACGGCCGGCTTGCGCTCCAGTTTGCCGATGAGCGCCGCGAAGTGGTCGGCGACCTCGCCGACTCCCTTGCCCGCGAGGACCTCGGGGTGGGCCTTCGCCTCCTCCACGGTCTCGGGGTCCTCCGGCCAGCCGGGCGTGACGGCTGCGTAGCCGGCCTCTTCGAACAGGGCCGCCCAGCGGTCCCAGCTGCTGGGCAGCAGCCACAGTCCGTGGACGAAGACGACGGGAGGGCGGCCCGAGGCGTTGGCCCGCTCGATGCGCTCGGCGTCAGTTGCAGCAGACATGGTGCATACCTCTCGATACGGCGGCGGCGCGACGCGGCTCACCTTCGCAGCCGGGCAGGCCGGACGGGCCGCCACCGGGCGAGGTGTGCAGTGTGGGAACAGCCCTGGACACCCAGCGACGGGTGCGGCCGCCCCCGCTTAGAGTGCGGTCATGATCTCTCAGACGTACCTCTCCGAACTGTTCTCGCTGGACGGCCGGGTCGCCGTGGTGACCGGAGGCAGTTCGGGCATCGGCCGGGCCATCGCCGGAGCCCTCGCCCGTGCGGGAGCCAGTGTGGTGGTCGTGGCGCGCCGGGAGGCCGAACTGGCCGAGACCGTCGGCGAACTCACCGACGACGGCTGCCGGGCGGCCTGGGTGAGCGCCGACCTCAGTACCCGCGAAGGCGTGCGCGCCGCGGCCGAGGAGGCGGCCAAGGCGTTCGGGGAACCCGACATCCTCGTCAACTCCGCCGGGATCAATCTGCGGCCGCCGATGGGCGACATCGACGACGAGGTGTGGGACACCACGATGACGGTGAACCTGGAGGCGCCCTATCTGCTGGGACAGCGCTTCGGGCCCGGCATGGCCGAGCGGGGCTTCGGGCGGATCATCCACATCACCTCGCAGCAGGCCCACCGCGCGTTCGTGCAGAGCGGCGCCTATGGCGTCTCCAAGGGAGCGCTGGAGTCGCTGGCCCGTTCCCAGGCCGAGGCATGGTCGCCGTACGGGGTCACCGCCAACACGCTCGTCCCGGGCTTCGTGATGACGCCCCTGAACGCCCGTCTGTCGTCCGACCCGGAGAAGGTGGCGGCGCTCGCGGCGCGCACGATGGTCGGGCGCAACGGTCTGGCGGAGGACTTCGCGGGGGCGGCCGTCTTTCTGGCCGGCCGGGCTTCCGCGTATGTCACCGGGCAGGCGATCTTCGTGGACGGTGGGTTCTCGGTTCACTGAGGTCAGCGCAGTCGCGGCGGCCACCAGCTCGACCGGCGTGCGTGTCGAGTCGGTGAACCGTCCGGGCTGTCGGCGTTGAAGAACTCGTCGTTCGGGAGTGCGGGTCGGCGGCCGGTGCGGCAGGCTCTGATGGCGGCGCGCATCTCGGCGACCGACTGGTAGCGGTCGTTCGGGTCCTTGGCCAGGGCCTTGAGGACGACGGCGTCCATTGCGGACGGGATCCCGGGGGCGAAGGCGGACGGGGGCTGCGCCTCCTCCCTTACGTGCTGGTAGGCGACGGCCACCGGGGAGTCGCCCACGAACGGCGGTCTCAACGCCAGCAGTTCGTACAGCAGACAGCCCGTGGAGTAGAGGTCGGAACGGGCGTCCACCTGCTCACCCTTCGCCTGTTCCGGCGACAAATACTCGGCCGTACCGATGACGGCTGCGGTCTGTGTCATCGTCATATCGCCATCGGCCGGCGACGGGGCGACGCCGAAGTCCGCCACCTTCACCTGACCGACGCGAGAGAGCATGACGTTCTCGGGCCTGATGTCGCGGTGCACGATGCCGCTGCGGTGCGCGTGCTCCAGACCCTGGAGGATGCCGTCAGTCACTTCCAGGGCGCGCTCCGGCAGCAGCTTGCGGCCGCTGCGCAGCAGCTCGCGAAGTGTGGAGCCGTTGACGTACTCCATCACTGCGTACGGGACCGAGACCCTGCCCATGGGGGCCTCGCCCGTGTCGTAGACCGCCACGATCGCGGGATGGTTGAGCGACACAGCCGCCTGGGCCGCCCGGCGGAACCGGGCCAGGGCGGACGCGTCGCCCACCCGGTCCGCGCGCAGCGTCTTCACCGCCACGCTGCGACCGAGGCGGATGTCCTGGGCGAGGTGGACCTCCGTCGTGCGGCCACGGCCGAGGACCTTTCCCAGCTCGTAACGGCCGCCGACGAGACGTGACGCCGGCGGGGCGGGCGACCGTGATGGGGGCGACGCGGCCGGCTCGACCCGGAGACAGGCCTCGATGGCCGCGCGCATCTCGGCGGCCGACTGGTAGCGGTGGCTCGGGTCCTTGGCCAGTGCCTTCAGGACGACGGCGTCCATGGCGGGCGTGATCCCCGAGGCGAAGGCCGACGGCGGCTGCGCCTCCTCCCGGACATGTTGATACGCCACCGCCACCGGGGAGTCGCCCACGAACGGCGGCCTCGACGCCAGCAGTTCGTACAGCAGACAGCCCGTGGAGTAGAGGTCGGAACGGGGGCTGGCCTGCTCGCCCTTCGCCAGTTCCGGCGACAGGTACAGCGTCGCCGACGTCTGCGTCGGCATGCCCGCTGCGCCCAGCGCGGGCATGATGCCGAAGTTCATCACCTTCACTTGGCCGGTGTGGGAGAGCATGACGTTCGCGGGCTTGATGTCGCGGTGGACGATGCCGTTGCCGTGGGCGTACTCCAGGGCCTGGAGGATGCCGATCGTCAGCCTCAGCCAGCGCTCCGGCAGCAGCTTGCGGCCGGAGTCCAGCTTGTTGCGGAGGGTGGAGCCTTCGACGTACTCCATCACGACGTACGGGTTCGAGACCCCGCCGATGGTGTCCGCGCCCGTGTCGTAGACCGCCACGATCGCCGGATGGTTGAGCGAGGCAACCTCCTGGGCCTCTCTGCGGAACCGGGCCTGGAAGGACGCGTCGCCCGCCAGGTCCGTGCGCAGCGTCTTCACCGCCACCCTGCGACCGAGGCGGATGTCGTGCGCGAGGTGGACCTCCGTCATGCCACCACGCCCGACGCCCTGTCCCAGCTCGTAACGGCCGCCGAGGCGAGGCGGCTGCGCGGGTTCGACTGCCGGACGTCGAACCCTGCCGGTCTCACTCGGGGTGGGGGGAATCGGGGTCGGCGGCGGCTCTTGTCTCTCTTCGGGTCTGGCTTCGGGCCTGACTTCGCTTCCGGCTTCGGGTCTTGTCCGGGCGGCGCGGGCGATGACGACCCGGTACTCCAACTCGGTCCACAACTGCGGGCGTTGTCTGACGCCGGCGGCGCGCAGTTGCTCGTAGACGTAGTCGTACAGGTCGAGCACGCTCACCTGGCCGTCGCGGTTGCCGTCCGCC
This sequence comes from Streptomyces sp. NPDC079141, assembly GCF_040686775.1. Lineage (NCBI taxonomy): Bacteria > Bacillati > Actinomycetota > Actinomycetes > Kitasatosporales > Streptomycetaceae > Streptomyces > Streptomyces sp. NPDC079141. Next base: position 192,891 of record NZ_JBFBLP010000001.1, read on the forward strand.
TCGCCGGAGCGCAGGCCTGCGATCACCGTGCCCGTGAAGCGGGAGGGTTCGGGTTGCAGTTCGCTGAGGTGGTCGCCCTCCCAGGCGTACTCGGCGCGGTTGGTCGCCGTGATGACCGCGCGGCCGTGTCCGGCGAGTTCCTCGTTGACGTGCACATCGGTGTCGCCCTTCCGTCCGGGGAGAAAGGCGCCGCTGTAGCAGCAGTCGAGCAGCAGCACGATCGAGCGGGCGCGGCAGCGGCGCATCTGGGTGTGCAGGAACGCGGCCGAGACGGCGGTGGAGGCGAGCAGTTTGCGGTCGGTGTCGCGGGCCGCGAAGTAGAGTTCGCCGCTGTCGTTCTTGATGCCGTGGCACGACAGGTGCAGCAGCAGGAGGTCGTCCCGGCCGCGGTCGAGGAAGAAGGCCTCGATGGCGCGGTTGACCTCGTGGTGCTGCGCGTCGATGACGGTGCGGACGTCGAAGTTGCCGATGTGCCGGTCCTTGAGGACCTCGGCGAGTCCTTCCGCGTCCCGCCCGGGTGAGCGCAGTTGCTGCATGCCGGGGACGTCGTAGCGGCCTGTGGCGACCAGCAGGGCGAAGCGGCCTCCGGACACTGCTGCTGCCTCAGGCTCCCGCGTCGGCACCTGAACCCGGCGAAGGTGCGGAGTCCGGAAGTGGTGCCGGGGGCTGTGACGTCGGCTCGTGGGCGGCGAGGAAGGCGTCGATCAGCCGGCGCTGGTCCGCGGTGGCGACCGCCTGGAGTTCGAGCCGGTCGCCGCCGAGCTCGACGGTGACCGTACGGACGGGCCGGTTGGCGATCCAGGTCTCCAGCAGGCGCAGGACGCCTCTCAGCATGAACGGTGCCATGGTCACCGCGAGTGCGCCGAGGGCAATGGCCTCGCCGGGCTTGGCGCCTTGGGGCGGCGCGGCGTCCGAGCGAGTCAACTCGACGCGATCTACGTCCAGTTCGAGGAGTTGTCGGCGCAACTGGGAGGTGAGGGTGTCCAGTTCTTCCTCGTCGCTGTCCGGTGCGCCTTCCAGCACGATGCTCATCCGATTGCCCAACGTTGCCCCCGTTCACAGCTGGTGCTGGTGCTGAGTTCAGCCTATTGCGGACGGGCGGTGGACGGGGAGTCATCGCGCAAGGTCGTCGGGGGCTCCTCAGGCCCCGAGCACGCGGCCGAGCAGCATGCGGCGGTTGTGGGTCCCCGTCTTGGCGAACACCGATTTGAGGTGGTCCTGCACGGTGTGCTCCGACACGATCATCTCCCGCGCCACGGTACGGCTGTCGGCGCCTTTCGCCAGCAGCCGCACCAATTCGCCCTCCCGGGAGCTGAGTCCGAACGCCCTGGTGAACACGGCGAGCCTCTCCTGCGGCGACGCCTCCTCGATCGTGACGGCGATGTCGCGCCGGTCCGGCGGTTCCGCCTCGCCCATCCGGTCGGCGCGCAGGGTCAGCCACAGCCCGTCCGCGAGATGGACCCGGCTGTGCGGCGGATGAGTGTCGACGCCCGTCTCGACGGCGAGGAGCTGGGCTGCGACGTTGTACGCGGCCGCGGGGACCGGGGCCCGGCCGTGCTCGGGCGGCAGCAGACGGCTCAGAAAGGCGTGCGTTTGCGGGGTCTGCCCGTGGACGTGCAGGTCGGGCGAGAGCAGGAGCACCAGCGGGCCGGGCCGGGGTGTGTCGGTGGGCCGGACGACGAAGGTCTCCGCCTGGCTGCGGCGCAGAGCGGTGGTCACCGGCCTGGTGAGGTCGGCCAGATAGGCGGCCTCCGCGGCGGTGAAGTTCCGCCCGAGGCGCCACAGATCGAGAAAGCCCCAGCAGCCGTAGCGGTCCCGGAACACGGTCGAGGCGACGTCCCGTACCCCGAGGTCCCGCAGCATCTCGCACCACAGCACGCTCCGCTCGGGCCCGCCGGGGCCGCTGAGCAGGGCCACGTCCGTCAGCTGCGTCCACCGGTTGGCCGCGGTGAGGTATTTGAGGCGGATCACCCGGGGCAGTTCGGGCAGGCAGGGCACGTCCGCGATCGGCGCGCTGCCCACCGCCGTCTCGGGATCGGTGAGGACGAAGGCGTACGCGTCGAACCCCACCGTCGCGCGCAGCTCCGCCAGCAGCCGCAGCCGCAGTTCCCGGGAGTCGGTGCGGGGCCCGCCGCACAGCCGGACCACGCGCTCGTGCGACCGCGCGTACGCGGCAAGGCCGGTCATTGATCCAGCGTACGCACGAAACTCCCCAGATTCCTGGGATGTCCCCGACGCCCGGCCCACGCCCACGATGAGGGCGGACGGCCACCTGCGGAGACGAGGAGAGATCATGATCACGCTGCACATCGAGCACCCGATCACCGACTACGACACCTGGAAGACCGCCTTCGACCGGTTCGCGCCGGCGCGGCGGAAGGCGGGAGTCCTGCGCCACCGGGTGCGGCGGCCGGTGGACGACGCCGCGTACGTCAACGTAGAGCTCGACTTCGCCACCGTGGGGCAGGCCGAGGCGTTCCTCGCCTTCCTCCGGAACACGGTGTGGTCCACGCCGGCCCATGCACCGGCCCTGGCGGGGGCGCCCCGGACGAGGATCCTGGAGACGGTGGAGGAGGCGGACGTCACCGAACAGGCAGAGCGGGTGTAGCCGTGGCACCCGTCAGCGTTCACCGAAGGCGTCCAGGAGGAAGCCCGGGTTCAGCAGAGGAGGGACGTCATGGTGTGCGGCGGTCCGACGAGGCCGCAAGCCCGAGATCGGACCTGAACAGGTCGATCACTTCGTGGCGGCGGCGGTCGACAGCGGCGACCAGCGCGTCCGTCCCGTCCGTACCGGCAGCGATCCTCGTGTGTACGTCGATGACGGCCTTCGCCAGGTCCCGGGCCGGTGCGGACACCTCCTGACCGGCGAGAACCTCGATTTCGGCCACCGCCGCATGGAGATTGGCGTCCTCCGAACGGGTTCGCTGACCGGACACCGCCTGGCCGAAACTCGCGCTGATCGCTCTCAGGAACTCGGCGTAGACCCGCCGTTTCGCGTCGCTCAGTGCGTCCTGCCGTTGCCATCCGCGACTGCGCGACGCCTGCATCTGCTGGAGGACACTGCCGATCACGACACCCATCAGGGTGCCGACGACACCCACCACAACAGAGCTCATACTTGCCACTCCCTATCACGGGCGGCCGTCCGGCGATCCGATCGGCGCGGGCGGCTTCGAGGCCCGCACCGACCGCATCAGCACACATCCGTGCGGCGCCTACCCGCCCAGCGCCGCCAGGACGACCTCCTTGGCCTCCTCCTGTACCTGGCGCAGATGGTCCGGGCCGTTGAAGGATTCGGCGTAGACCTTGTAGACGTCCTCCGTGCCCGAAGGGCGGGCCGCGAACCAGGCGTTGGCGGTGGCGACCTTGATGCCGCCGATGGCGGCGCCGTTGCCGGGGGCCTCGGTCAGGACCGTGGTGACCGGTTCCCCGGCGAGGGTGTCGGCGGTGACCTGCTCGGGGGACAACTTGGCCAGCAGAGCCTTCTCCTCGCGGGAGGCCGGGGCGTCGATGCGGGCGTAGGCGGGGTCGCCGAAGCGGGCGGTGAGGGCCGCGTAGTGCTCCGACGGCGTCCTGTCGGTGACGGCGGTGATCTCGGAGGCGAGCAGGGCGAGGATGATGCCGTCCTTGTCGGTGGTCCACACCGAGCCGTCCCGGCGCAGGAAGGACGCGCCCGCCGACTCCTCGCCGCCGAAGCCGAGCGTGCCGCCGACCAGTCCGTCGACGAACCACTTGAATCCGACGGGGACTTCGACGAGGGGGCGGCCGAGGTCCGCGGCGACCCGGTCGATCATCCCCGACGACACGAGGGTCTTGCCGATGCCGGCCCGCGCGGGCCACTGCTCCCGGTGGGAGAAGAGGTAGTTGATGGCGACGGCGAGGTAGTGGTTGGGGTTCATGAGGCCGGCGTCCGGGGTGACGATGCCGTGGCGGTCGGCGTCGGCGTCGTTGCCGGTGGCGATGCGGAAGCGGTCGCGCTGCTCGATGAGCGAGGCCATCGCGTACGGCGACGAGCAGTCCATCCGGATCTTGCCGTCCCAGTCGAGCGTCATGAACCGCCAGGTGGGGTCGGCGAGCGGGTTGACCACCGTCAGGTCGATGCCGTGCTGCTCGGCGATACGGCCCCAGTAGGCGACCGAGGCGCCGCCGAGCGGGTCGGCGCCGATGCGTACGCCGGCCGCCCGGATCGCGTCCAGGTCGACGACGTTCGGCAGGTCGGCGACGTAGCTGCCGAGGAAGTCGTAGCGGCCGGTGCCGGGTGCGGTCAGCGCGCGGGTGTACGGGATGCGCCGTACGTCCTTCAGGCCGCCGGCGATGATCTCGTTGGCCCGGTCCTGGATCCAGGAGGTCGCCTCGGAACCGGCCGGGCCGCCGCTCGGCGGGTTGTACTTGAAGCCGCCGTCGGCGGGCGGGTTGTGCGAGGGGGTGACCACGACGCCGTCGGCGAGGCCGGAGGTGCGGGAGCGGTTGTGGGTGAGGATGGCGTGCGAGACCGCCGGGGTGGGGGTGTAGCCGTCGGTGTTGTCGATGAGCACGGTGACGTCGTTGGCCGCGAACACCTCCAGCGCCGTGACCCGGGCGGGCTCGGACAGGGCGTGGGTGTCGGCGCCGAGGAAGAGGGGGCCGTCGGTGCCCTGTGCGGCGCGGTACTCGCAGATGGCCTGGCTGGTGGCGGCGATGTGGTCCTCGTTGAACGCGGTGGCGAGGGAGGAGCCGCGGTGTCCGGAGGTGCCGAACGCCACCCGCTGCCCGGGTTCGGACGGGTCCGGGTGGAGTGCGTAGTACGCCGTGACCAGGCGGGCCACGTCGATGAGGTCCTCGGGTCCGGCGGCCTTGCCCGCTCGCTCGTGCTGCATCTGCCCGCTCCTCCGCATGGGTTGACCGTCTGTGGTGGCTGCCATTCTTCCCGTCTTCGGCAGCGGCCTGCGAACTGTGTCCGGGAAGCGGATCGTTCAGCAGGCGCGGCGCCGAAGGAGCCGGGGCAGCAGGACGGCTCCTGCCAGGAGTGCGGCGAGCGGCAGAACGACGTCCGCCCAGGGATCCCGCAGCGGCTTGTACGTGGCCGTGCCGTCCTTGATCTCGATGAAGCCGCGGGCCCGTGCCCCGGCTCCGCCGCCGCCTCCCCCGCCCTCGCCGGACTTGGCCGCGCCGATCTCGCGGCCCGCGCCGCCGCCGAATCCGAAGCCGATGTCGGCGACGGGGATGACGGTGACGCCGCCGCTGGTCACGGGTTCGCCGAAGACGGCTGTCACCGAGGCCCGTGCGCCGAGCTTGTCGGCGAGGCGCTCCAGCAGGGTGGTGGAGGCCTGGGCGGCGGTCGCTTCGGCCGGCAGGGCGGACCGGGTCGTGGTGTCGGGACTGGTCATGGGGTGCCTCCCGGGTCGGTGTGCACGGCGGTGCCGAGGATGTGGGTGGCGGCGGGCAGGGGGATACGGGTCGGGGGGAAGTCGAATCGGTCCACGGCGGTGATGGCGAAGCCGGCCGCGGCGATCAGGGCCTGGGTGTCCCGACCGGTGTGGCAGCCACCCATGAGCCGGGGCCAGACGGTGGCGTCGAGCACGCGCTGTACCCGCCGCATCCGGGGCGAGTCCGCCCGGACGTGTTCGAAGAACCGCAGTTGCCCGCCCGGCCGCAGCACCCGGTGGAGTTCGGCGAGCGCCGCCTGCGGGTCGGCCACGGAGCACAGGGTCATGCACACCACGGCCGCGTCGAAGGAGGCGTCGGGGTGGGCAAGGTGCTCGGCCCGGCCCTCGTCCACCTCCACGGGTACGGGGGCGGTGCGAGCCTGCCGCCGGGCCAGGTCCCGCAGGTTGGGCTCGGGTTCGACGGCGACGAGGCGCTTCACCTCGGGTGGGTAGTGCGGGAAGTTCAGGCCGTTGCCCGCGCCGATCTCGACGACGTCACCGGTCAGCCCGGTCAGCAGGCGTCTGCGGTGGTCGGCGATGCCCGCCTTCTCCAGGGCCGGGCCGGCGACTTTCGTGTAGTAGCGGGCGAAGAGCGGGTGCGGCTGGGTCGGCTGCGCCATGGCGACCGTCTCCTCTGCGGCAGCGTCCTGAGAGCTACCCTAGTACGTGGAGGTACTACATAGTGAAGTCACTTCACAATATGCCGGAGCAATACGTTCCGACCAGGCACGCAGTGGACCGGCTCTTCGAACTGGCCGAGGTACTGGGCGCGATGATGCAGCGCGGGCTGGCCGAGCGCGGTCTGACCACGGCCCGCGCGGGCGTGTTGTGGGCCCTGCTGCACGACGGCCCGATGACGCAGCGGACACTGGCCGCCCGGCTGGGAGTCACCCCGCGCAATGTCACCGGCCTCCTGGACGCACTCCAGGAGGCCGGCTTGGTGGTGCGTGGGGCCCACCCCACCGACCGGCGCGCCACGTTGGTCTCCCTCACGGACGAAGGACGCGGGGTCACCGTCGAACTGCGCGGCGGGCGGGACGAGTTGGCCGCCGCACTGTTCGCGGACCTGCCCGCCGACCGGCTAGACGCCTTCACCGCCACCCTGGCGCAGGTGACAGAGCGGCTCAGGGGCGCCGAGGAGTAGTCACCGGCTGCTGGCGCTGGCCGCGATGGCGGGCAGTACGGCCAGGGAAAGGATGCCGCCGGTGAGGGCCAGGACCGGGTAACCGGCCGCGGACACGACCAGTCCGGAGGCCAGGCCCCCGGTGGCACCGGCGATGGCGATGGAGACGTCGACCAGGCCCTGGGTCTTGGCGCGGGTCGCCAGCGGCACGGCGTCGGTGATCATCGCGGTGCCGGAGACGAGGCCGAGGTTCCAGCCGAGGCCCAGGAGGGCGAGCGCGAGGGCCAGCAGGCCGACGGAGTCGCCGGGCGCGGCGGCGGCGAGGATTCCGGCGGCAAGCAGGGTGATGCCGGAGGCGGCGGCGACGGGGAGGCGGCCGTAGCGGTCGACGAGCCAGCCGGTCAGGGGCGAGGGCAGGTACATCGCACCGACGTGGATGGCGATGACGAGGCCGGAGGCGGCCACGCCGTGACCGTGGTCGTGCATGTGGACGGGCGTCATCGTCATGATCGCGACCATGACGAGCTGGGTGAGGATCATGGTCAGGGCACCCGTCATCAGCCCCGGGCCTCGCTTCTGCGCCGAGGCCGGATCGGCGACGTCGCCCGTCGCTCTGCTCGCGCGGTCGAGACTGCGGGCGAGCAGCAGGGGGTCGGGGCGCAGCCAGATGGCCAGGACGAGGGCGGCCAGCGCGTAGGCGGCTCCGGCGAGCAGGAACGGCCCGGCCAGGGCCGGAATCCCGAGCGCCTCGGCGACGCTGCCGGTGGGCGCGGCGAGGTTGGGCCCGACGACGCCGCCGAGGGTGGTGGCGACCAGGACGGTGGACACGGCACGGGCGCGGTGGGCGGGCGCGGCGAGGTCGGCTCCGGCGTACCGGGCCTGGAGGTTGGTGGCGGTTCCGGCGCCGTAGACGAACAGGGCGAGGAACAGCAGGACGGGGCTGTCGGCGACCGCGGCCGCGATGACACCGGCGCTGCCGACGGCGCCGGTGAGGTAACCGGCGGCCAGGCCGGGGCGGCGCCCGCGGGCCTGGGAGATCCGGCCGACGGCGACGGCGGCGAGGGCGGAACCGGCGGTGAACAGGGCGCTGGGCAGGCCCGCGAGGTCGGTGGAGCCGAGCATGTCCTGCGCGAGCAGCGCTCCGACGGTGATACCGGCCGCGAGGCCGGCGCCGCTGAGGACCTGGCCGGTGACCAGCACCGCCAGGGTGCGGCGCTGCGCCTCGGGGTGCGGTGATATGCCGGTGCCGGCGTCCGGTACGGCGCGTGTCACGTGATGTGCCCTTCGGTGGTGGTGGAGTTCACGGATCCGGTCAGTGCCGTTGCTGCCCTTTCGATGTCGGCCTCGGTGGTCCAGCGCCCCAGGGACAGCCGTACGGCCGCCAGGGCGCGGTCGGCGTCCAGGCCCATGGCGGACAGTACGGGTGACGGGGTGTGGGTGCCGCTGTGGCAGGCCGATCCGGTGGAGGCGGCGACCGAGGGGGCGGCGGCGAGGAGTTGGTGGCCGATGGTGCCGTCGATGCTGATGTTGAGCGTGTTCGGCAGGCGGGGCGGTGGCCGGCGGGGCCGTTGAGACGGACGCGGTCGGGCAGGGCGTGGGCCAGGCGGCGGTGGAGGGCGTCGCGCAGGTTCGCGATCCGCTCGGGGCTGCCGTCGGCGAGTTCCTCAGCGGCCAGGTGGGCGGCGGCGCCGAGGGCGACGGCCAGGGCGACGTTCTCGGTGCCGGCGCGCAGGCCGCGTTCCTGGCCGCCGCCGTGGACGACCGGCTCCAACTCCACGCCCTCGCGCACGAACAGAGCGGCGATGCCCTTGGGGGCGTACATCTTGTGCCCGACGACGGTGAGCAGGTCCACGCCCCACTCGGTGACGTCGAGGGGGATCTTCCCGGCGGCCTGGGCGGCGTCGCAGTGGAAGAGTGCGCCGCATTCCCGTGCCAGGGCCGCGAGTTCGGCGATCGGCTGTAGGGCGCCGGTCTCGTTGTTGGCGGCCATGACCGACACGAGCACGGTGTCGTCGGTGCGGGCCTCCGCCAGTGCGGCGGGGTCGACCAGGCCCTCGGCGTCGACCGGCAGCACCGTCAACTGCGCGCCGTGCAGGCGCTCCAGGGCGCGGCAGGTCTCCAGCACGGCCGGATGCTCGGTGGCCTGGGTGATCAGATGCGGGCGCGGGTGCCCGGAGGCGAGCACCGCGCCGCGCAGGGCGAGCAGGTTCGCCTCGGAGCCCGAGGCCGTGAACACCACTTCCGCCGGGCGGGCCCCGATCAGGTCGGCCACCTGGGTACGGGCCGTGGCGAGCGCCGCGCGGGGGACGTCGGCGTAGGGATGACTGCTGGAGGGGTTGCCGAAGAAGGTGGTGAGGCACGGCAGCAGCGCTTCCACGACGCGCGGGTCGACGGGGGTGGTGGCGTTGTGGTCGAGGTAGACCGGCCCGTCGGCCAGCCCCGGAGGCACGGGGGCGGTCACGCTCGCTCCCCGGCGTCGACGGGCATGTCGGCCAGGCGCCATTCGAGCATGCCGTCGTTGAGGCGGACCGCGCGTCGGCCCCGGCCGGTCAGGAGGCGTACGGCGTCGTAGGCGAGGACGCAGTATTCGCCGCGGCAGTAGACGACGACCTCGGATTCCTCGGGGAGTTCGTCGATGCGCTCGGTCAGTTCGTCGACCGGGATGGAGACGGCGCCGGGAATGTGTCCGGCCAGGTACTCCTCCACCGGGCGCACGTCCAGTACGACCACTCCCCCGGCCGCGACCCGGTCGTGCAGCTCCTCGCGGGTGACCTCGACGGCGTCGTCGTCACCGAGGTAGGCGTCGCGGGCGGCGGGCACGGCGGCCTGGTGGTGCTCGGCGACCTTGCGCAGCAGGGCGAACAGCTGGGCCACGTCGTCACCGGCGAGCCGGTAGTGGATACGCACCCCCTCCCGGCGGGTCGCGACGAACCCGGCCTGCTTGAGCGTCTGCAGATGTGCCGAGGCGGTGGTCAGGTTCAGCCCCGCCGCCTTCGCGAGGGCGTCGACGGTCCGCTCGCCCTGCGCCAGCAGATCCAGCAGCTCCAGGCGCTTTCCGCTGGCCAGCGCCTTGCCGCTGGCGGCGAAAGCGTCGTAGAGCTGCGCCTTCGAGCGGGGGGTCGAAGTCTCCGGCATGACATCCTCCATAAATCCATGGAATATTGTAGATGAAGGCAAGAGCTGTGACCACTCGCCGTGCCCTGGAGGTTGCCGTGGGCTTCGACCATCTGATTCCACTGATCGACGAAGGGCTGGGCAACAGCGCCTATCTCGTCGACCTGGGCGACGGGCGCGCCCTGGCCGTCGACGCGAGCCGCGACCTGCGCTCTCTGCACGCGGCCGCCCAGCGGCGGGGGCTGAGAGTCGCGTACGCCGCCGACACCCATCTGCACGCCGACTTCCTCTCCGGCGCCGTCCAGCTCGGTCACGAGCACGGGGCCACGGTGCTGGCCTCCGCCGCCGGCCGGCGCGAGTTCGCGCACCAGGGCCTGAAGGAGGGCGACGAGGTGGACCTCGGCGGGCTGACACTGCGCGCGCTGGCCACCCCCGGCCACACCGACGAGCACCTGTCCTTCCTGCTTCTCGACGGCGGGCGCGAGCTCGGGGTGTTCACGGGCGGCTCGCTGATCGTGAACTCGGCCGCCCGCACCGACCTCCTCGGATCCGACCGAACCGACGAACTCGCCCGCGCCCAGTACCACTCCCTCAGGCGCCTGACCCGACTGCCGGACGAGACGGCGGTGTGGCCGACGCACGGCGCGGGCTCGTTCTGCTCGGCCCCGCCCGGCAGCGAGCGCACCACCACCATCGGGGCGGAAAAGCGGTCCAACCCGCTGCTCGCCGCCCCCGACGAGGACACCTTCGTACGCCACCTGCTCGCAAGCCTCGGCACCTACCCCGCCTACTTCGCCCGCCTCGCCGAGGCCAACCGGCGCGGCCCCGCCGCCCTCACGGCGGAGCCGACGCTGCCCGCACTCGACACCGGACAGGTCCGCGCCCTGCTCGCCGACGGCGGTTACGTCGTCGACGTCCGACCGGCGGCCGACTACGCCGCCGGCCACATTCCCGGATCGCTCTCCATCCCGCTGCGCGACAAGTTCGCCACCTGGCTGGGCTGGCTCCTGCCCGACCAGACCCCCCTCGCCTTCGTCACCGGCGCGAACCAGGACCTGAGCGAGATCGTCTGGCAGGCGTACAAGATCGGCTACGAGCGTCTGGCCGGGCGCCTCGGCGGAGGCATGGCCGCCTGGCAGGAGGCCGGACTACCGCAGACGAAGACCCCGTTCGTCACCGCGGACCGGGCACCGAAAACCACGTACATCGACGTCCGCCAGGCGGCCGAGTACGCCGACGGACACGTCCCCGGCGCCCTCCACCTCGAACTGGGCGCCCTCGCCGAACGGGCCGCCGACGCACCCGACGGAGCGGTCGTCGCCTGCGCACACGGCGAACGCGCCATGACCGCCGCCAGCATCCTGGAACGCGCGGGCCGCACGGGCCTGACCGTCCTCAACGGCAGCCCCCGCGGATACGCCGCCGCACACGGCCTCGGTCTCACCGAGGGCGAGGCCCGGTGAGCAGCACCCTCGACACCGGCGTCCGGCTCGGACTGCGGGAGAACTGGCCGCAGTTCACGCTGCTCGTCGTCGTCAACATATGCGTCGGCGGCCTGGTCGGCCTGGAACGCACCACCGTGCCACTCATCGGCACGGACGTGTTCGGCCTGACCAGCGACCTGGCCGTCTTCTCGTTCATCATCGCCTTCGGCCTCACCAAGGCCCTCACCAACCTGGCCGCCGGGGCACTCACGGCCCGCTTCCGCCGCAAGCAACTCCTCGTGACCGGCTGGCTCATCGGCATCCCCGTACCGTTCGCCCTCGCGTGGGCGCCGTCCTGGGGCTGGATCGTCGCCGCGAACGTGCTGCTCGGCCTCAACCAGGGCCTGACCTGGTCGATGACGGTCAACATGAAGATCGACCTGGTGGGTCCGGCGCGCCGGGGACTGGCAACGGGGCTGAACGAGGCGGCGGGTTACACCGCCGTAGGCGCCACGGCGCTCCTCACCGGCTACCTCGCCACGGCCTACGGCCTGCGCCCGGCCCCCGAACTCATCGGTGTCGTCTTCGTCGCGGCAGGCCTCGCGCTCTCCCTCGTCGTCCGCGACACGGCAGCCCATGTGGCGCTGGAACTGTCCCAGCACGCAGGCCCTCCATCAACGACCGCCTCGGACACCGGACTTGCCGCCACCTTCGCGAGAACGTCCTGGCGCAACCGCTCCCTGCGCGGAGCCAGCCAGGCAGGCCTGGTCAACAACCTCAACGACGGCCTGACTTGGGGCGTCTTCCCGCTCCTCTTCACTCACCACGGCCTCGGCCTCGCCGCGGTCGGCCTCATCAAGGGCCTCTACCCCATCCTCTGGGGCATCGGCCAGATCCCCACCGGCCACCTCGCCGACCGCCTCGGCCGCAAGCCCCTCATCGTCACCGGCATGCTCGTCCAGGCCACCGGCTTCTTCCTCGCCCTCGCGCTCCTCGACCGACCGCTGCTCGCCGGCGTCACCTCCGCGGTCGCGCTAGGCATCGGCACGGCGATGGTGTACCCGGCACTGATCGCCTCGGTCTCCGACCACGCCCACCCCGGGTGGCGGGCGAACGCCCTGGGGACGTACCGGTTCTGGCGTGACATCGGGTATGCGGTGGGGGCGCTGGTGGCGGGTGTGCTTGCGGATACGGTGGGACTGAATGCGACCGTTGTCGCGGCGGCTGTACTCACGGCCGGGTCCGGGGTTCTTGCGGCTTGGTGGATCACGGAGGCGCGGGCGCCGCGCTCCTGAAGCGTTGGCGGGCGGGGGGCGTGCGTCGAGGCCGGGGTGACTGCGGCGGGGCGGTGGGCGATGCCGTGCCGGTGCCGACAACACAGTGACCGCCGCCGTCAGAAGGACGGACCGGCCTTGTCGGCGATGTCCGACCACGCGATCCCGAAGAGCAGTGCAGCGATCCCGGCAAGCACCACACTCAGGGCAAGCGCGTAGAAGAGAACAACCCTGGAAAGATCCTTGTGCTCGGCTGCCGTTAGCCGACGACCTCGAAGAGCACGGCGGTGACCAGCCGCAGCAGAGCGTCATCGTTGGGGAAGACCTGGACGACGTCGGTCCGGCGCTTGATCTCCCGGTTGATTCGCTCCAGCGGGTTCGTGGACTGGATCTTCTTCCAGTGCCGGGGCGGGAAGTCCGCGAACGCGGTCAGGTCCTCCTTCGCCTCCAGGAGCATGGACCTGACCTTGGGGGAACTGGCTGCCGAGCATGTCGGCGACGGTGTCCAGCAGGGTGCGCACGAGGCCGGCGGTGGGCTGGGCAAAGATGGTGCGGATGGCCGCGGCGACCATCTCGCCGGACTCCTTGTCGATCACGCTGAAGACGTTGCGCAGGAAATGGACACGACACGCTGCCAGGCGGCGCCGAGCATGACCTTGTGGACCGCGGCGACCAGGCCGGAGTGCTGGTCGGTGATGACCAGGCGGACCCCGGACAGGCCGCGTTCACGCAGCGAGCGCAGGAATTCTTTCCAGAACGCCTCGCTCTCGTTGTCGCCGACCTCCCCCAGTCTCGACTTCGCTCGACCGGGGGACCCCATGGCCCAGGGCCTCGCGGCTGCCGTCCTCGGTGATGCCGGTGGCGACCACCACGGCCTGCGAGACGATCTGGTGGTTCACCCGTGCCTTGCAGTAGGTCGCGTCGTGGCGGAACAGCACAAGCTACCGCTCCGCCGGGCGAAGGCGCATCTTCGGGATACCCGGTTTACTAGCAGGCGCCATTTTACATGCCGATTTGCCAGGTCTAGCGTGAAAGTAAAGGTGGCTTAGCCGCCACCTCCTCCTTCAGGAAGGGAGCAGCCATGTCGTGGACGATATCCGGCAACTATGTCGCGGGTTGCTCGTGCGCCGTGCTGTGCAGTTGCGCGTTCGACGGCCAGCCGCGGGACGCCAAAGGCGCGACCGAATGCCTGGGAACCGCCGTCTTCCATGTGGCCAACGGGAACCTGGACGACGTGGACCTGTCCGGCGTGGACTTTGCGTTCTACAACCACTTCCCCTCCAACCTGACCTCCGGCAACTGGAAGGTCGGGCTCGTGGTGGACACCGCGGCGAGTGTCGAGCAGGCGAACGCCTTGGAACGCATCCTGGCCGGCCGCGAAGGCGGTCCGTTCGGCGACCTCTCGCAGTTCTACGGTGAGTACCTGGGCATGGAGCGTGCCAAGGTCTCCGTCACGGACGGGGAGAAGCCCGGCTGCACGGTCGAGGGCAGGACGGAGCTGTCGTACGCACCACTCATCGGCCCCGACGGCAGTGCCACGAAGGTCAAGAACGCTCTGTTCGGATTCGCGCCCGAGTTCGAGGTCGGTACGACCTCCGGGCACTCCGATGCTTTCGGGCTGAGCTACGAGGCGTCGTACGGCGAGACGGCCGACTACGTCTTCAGCAGTGAGGCGCCCGAGGGAGCCAGCCGAGGACGTGCCTGAGCGAGACTGTGCATGACGCCGGTGAGCCGCCGCGACTGCTGACGACGGTGTTCTCCGCACCCTCGTTGTCGAGATGTGTGCCGATCGCCATCCTGGTCGGCACCCTACTTTCGCTGGTCAACCAGGGCGCCGTCATCGCGGCCGGGGAGGCCACCGCCGCGGTGTGGTGGCCCGTGCTGTTCAACTACGTGGTGCCGTTCTGCGTGTCGAGTGCGGGCTTCTTCAGCTGCCGCCGGGCGGCATGGCGCACGCGGAGCAGATGAGTCGGATCAGGTGCGTTGAGCTGGACGGCGTAAGTCACATGCCGTCCATGGACGGCATCGAGTCCTGCAACCCCGGCAACAACCAGTCCTGGAACGGCGCGAGCACGGCCAGGACCAGGAACATGACGCCCACGACCAGGGCGAGCAGCGGACCCCGGGACCACAGCTTCTCTACGAAGATCACCACGGCCAGTCCGGCCATCGCCGCAACGTTCATCACGCCGAGCGGGACCAGGACGACCATCAGCCCTGCGCAGCAGCCGACGCAGTAGGCGCCATGGTGGACGCCCACCCGCAGGTCACGGGCCGGTGGCCGGTAGCCGGCGTAATGCATCAGGTGACTCATGGGGTCGCGGCAGTGTCGCAGGCATACGTACTTCAGCGGTCCCAGCTGATACAGGCCCGCGAGCAGGAACGCGGAGAAGCCGATCCAGCGCCCCGCGGTCGGGTGGTCAGCCACCAGGTCACCGGTGAAGGCCAGGGCCGCGTAGGCGAGCGCCCCGAAGGCGGTCCATACCGCCAGATACCCGCCCACGAACTCGGCCGTACGCCCGACCCGGGTCCAGCCGGAGGACTGCCGGCCGATCCCCCGAACCCATGTGATGGCCACCGGTGCCATCGACGGCAGCATCATTGCCGCCATCATCGTCATCCAGAGCAGCAGGAACAGGGGCAGCGCCATCCCCATCGTGCCGGGCTCGACCCCCATGTCCCGGGCCTGGCCGATCGCCAGCACCCACGCGGGTACGGCGATCAGGACGACGAGGAACCAGGCGACCGCAAGATCCTTCTTCGGCAGCAACCCACCGCCGACTCCGGTCGGCGCAGGTGACCGGGCGGGTGCGAAGACGACGGAGGTCCGGATGTGACGCATCGACGTGTCCTCCTGTGGACACTTCCAGGAGACCACGCCTCCGCCTGCGGTGCGACCGCATCCCGGCAGTCCTCATCGGCGAGTGGATCAACTTCGTTGGGGGCGGGCGGAACCGCACCCATTCATTTCAAGTCGCGGATGGTGGGCTCGAATTGCCGATCCATGTCCCACAAGGGTTCCCACGTGACGTGAGCTACGTGGCCGTATGCCTGATTGTGGAACGCTTGGTAGCGCCCAAAAGCCTCGGGATCCTCCACTTCGATCAGTACGTATCCGCCCCATCCAGTGCCATACGTCTGGCGGTGCGTCACGCCGCTGTCGACGCCGCCCCAGTTTCCCGTCTGGGCGAACGCTTTGAAGCCGTCGCCCCATGCTTCATCGAGTGCAGGCTTGGTGACGCCGTCGCGATACACGAAACGTTGAAGATACTTTTGACCCATGGGTCTCCTCCTGCTCCCTATGCGGGCAGCCCTGCGTTGCCCTGCTTGATCGCAAGATAGAGGCCATCTGTCCAGATTCCATGTATGTCATCTGATTGATGGCGTGTCATTCCCTTGCTGATGGAATGCGCCGCTGACTTCCTGCCAGCCCGGGGAGGTGTCGGTTTGAACCTTCCGGTTCAACGTGATGACGTCACCGAACCAAATGCATCGAGGTCGCACGCGTCGACGGCCGGCGCTGGGTCTCTTCGCGGTGAGCCTCGCCGAGTGTGACTGACTGTCGTCGGCTGAGGCTGAGACGCTGCGAGGAACAGGCTCCGAGGCGAAGAGGCCGTGCCATTCGCGTGCCAGATCGTGCGGGGAACCACGGGGTACAGCGGAGACTGGCCACGGATGCTTCCAAAGATCCAACGGCACTACGCCACAGGTCAGTGTGCTAACAGACGCCACAAGACCCATGCTTCCCAAGCTTCTAGCGCGGGTTCGATTCCCGTCATCCGCTCTTGAACGAAGCCCCAGTTCAGAGACCTGGGGCTTCGTCGTTGTCTAGATCTCTCAAACGATGAGGCCGCGTGGATCTTCCGCGGCTGCGCCTACTCGCTCGCTGTGGGAGCCAGCTCTGCAACGAGGCGTGCGGTCATCGGTGTCTCGATCCTGTGAGTGGCCGCGGCCCGCAGGACGGCGCCGCCGATGGCGTCGAGTTCGATCGGGTGGCCGTGCTCCGCGTCGCGCTGCATCGATGACTTCATCGTCTCGGGGGCCTGGTCGAAGAAGGAGAGCACGTCCTCGGCGGTCACCGGTGCGCCCGCTGCGCGAGCCACGGCGGTGATTTCGTCGAGGACGGCGAGCAGTTCCGACCGCCGCCCGTCGCGGATGACGCCCACAGCGGCCTGGTGGCGCGTGGTCAGCAGGGCGAGCGGGGCGAGGAAGGAGAGTCTGTCCCAGAACATCGCGCTCTCGTCGGTGAGCAGGGTCACGTCGAGGCCGGCGTTACGTAGGCCGTTTGCGAGGGCGTCGAGCGGGGCGGCCAGTTCGAGGGCGGCGAAAGGGCTGGTGTGCGCTATGCGTCCGGGCGCCGTGCGGTGGCCTCGACCCTGATGGTTCCGGTCACAACCTGGCAGGCCGGATATCGTCGGCGCATTGCTGCAACGTGGTCGAGTCCGTTGAGCAGCGGTACGACGACGCCGTCGCCGAGGAGCTGCGCGGCACACGGTCGAGGGCGGCGGGCAGGGCGGTCTGTTTGACGGTCACGAGCGTGACGTCGACCGGTTCGCGCAGCAAAGTGTCGGGCCTCGACCGGAGTGGTGAAGTCGCCGTACCGCGCACTCCGGGCGCACAGAACCGTCACGGCGCAGCACAGCGGCGGTCTCCTCTCCGGCGAGGCCGATGACGCGGTGTCCTTAGCCGGCCAACAGCGTGCCGATCAGGTCGCCGACTCCGCCGGGTCCGAGGATGGCCACCGTCATGGAGGTGCTGGTCATGTGAAGCTCCTGTTCGTGGCCAGGCGGTCGCGCCAGGCCGGGACCAGGGCGGTGAGCATCAGCGCGGCGGTGAGGGTGAAGGCCCAGGGGTAGCCGGTCCGGGCGGCGAGGATGCCGAAGCCGACGGCCCCGACGGCCATGCCCGCGTCGTAGGCGACGTTCCACAGAGCGCTGACGGTGCCGTAGCCGGACTCGGGGACACGCGCGTACATCAGCGACAGCGTCGCGTTCTGGGTGGCTCCGAATCCGACCCCGAACAGGGCGACGCCCACGACGACGGCGACCGGGCTATGGGTCAGAGCGGTCAGCAGTGTCCCTGCGGCCGAGACGACGAGGCCGGGCACGACGAGTGAGGCCGGTCCGTGCCGGTCACCGTGCCGGCCCGCGACCCAGCGGGCCACGGTCGCTGCCGCGGACTGGACGAACAGGGCCACGGCGACAACTCCGGTGGAAGCCGACGGGACGGCGAGGGGCAGGAAGGTGACGATGATTCCGGCGGCGAGCGCGGTGGCCGAGAAGACGACGACGGGCCGCAGCAGAGCGGCCGTCCGGAACCCGGCCAGCACCCCGATCGACTGCTCGGAGGCCGACTCACGGTCCGGCACTCCCAGCACCGAGACGATGGCGGCCAGCGCGGCCACCGCGCCGGCGAAGCACACCGGTCCGTACCCGGCGTGCGCTGCCCACCACACCCCCAGCGGCAGGGCGGCCAGCGACGGAACCCCGGACACGATGCCGACCAGCGCCAGCCCTTCACCACGGCGCTCGGGCGGGATCAACGACGCCGTCAGAGCACCACCCGCGACGACCGTGACCCCGAAGCCCAGACCGCGCACGACACAGACCGCCGTGATCCACACCGTGCTCCCGGACACGGTCAGTACCAGCGCGGGCGCACCGAGCAGGACCAACCCCACCACCAACGGCGGGCGGTACCCGAAGCGGGCCACGAACCGGGGAGCGGCCAGCCCGCCTCCGACCGTCGCGAGCATCAGCGCGCCCGAGGCCAGTCCCGCGGCGTGACCGCCTCCGTACGCCTCGGCGTAGAGGGGAACGACGGAGAGCAGGAGGTAGAAGCTCGTCGAGGCACCGACAATCGAGACGAAGCGCAGCAGCAGGGGCCGCGTCACCAGCGCCGGCCGTGAACCGGCTTCCTCGGCTTGAGAGTTGATCATCCTGGTCACACGACGAAGCTAGGGGCCGGGCGGATCGCCAGTAAGATCCAATTCCATGCCTCTGGAGTGGTCCGGTCTGTCACCCGAACTGTTGCTGGTCATCGACCGGGACAGCGGCGAGCCGCTGCGATCCCAGCTGGAACTGCGGCTGCGGGACGCGATCCGGACCGGGCGGCTGCAGATCGGCGAGCGGCTGCCGTCCTCCCGTGAACTCGCCCGGATGCTCGGGGTTTCGCGCGGCCTCGTGCAGGAGTGCTACGCCCAGCTCCAGGCCGAGGGGTACCTCGTGACACGCGTCGGCTCGGCCACGCGGGTCGCCGCCGGAGCGGGCGTACCGTCGGCGCCCACGTCACCGCTCCCGCCGCCGTCACCCCTGGTCGCCGACTTCAGATACGGCGTCCCCGACCTGAGCAGCTTCCCGCTCGCCGACTGGCTGTGGGCCACGCGCGAAGCGGCACGCACCATGCCGACGGCGGCGCTCGACTACGGCGCCCCGCGCGGAAGTGCGGCACTGCGCGAGGTCATGGCCGGATATCTGCGGCGGGTGCGCGCCGCCGCGGCAGATCCGGAACGGATCGTGATCTGCTCCGGCTACGCGCAGGGCCTCGCTCTCGCCCTGTCCGCCCTGGCCAGGACGGGCATCCGTACGGTGGCGTACGAGGACCCCGGCTCACCGGCCACGATCTCCTCCGCCGCGGCCTCGGCGGGCATGTCGGCCACCCCCGTACCGGTCGACGAGCGCGGGATCGACGTACGGGCACTCGCCAGGACCGACGCCCGCGCCGTCGTCCTGACCCCCGCACACCAGTGGCCCACCGGCGTCGCCCTGGCGCCCGAGAGGCGGCTCGCACTGATCGAGTGGGCCAGGAGGCGGGA
The DNA here is from genome assembly GCF_040686775.1 of Streptomyces sp. NPDC079141. Lineage (NCBI taxonomy): Bacteria > Bacillati > Actinomycetota > Actinomycetes > Kitasatosporales > Streptomycetaceae > Streptomyces > Streptomyces sp. NPDC079141. The sequence continues at coordinate 212,045 of NZ_JBFBLP010000001.1, forward strand.
CGCCGTCGTCATCGAGGACGACTACGACGCCGAGTTCCGGTACGACCGGGAGCCGGTGGGCGCGCTGCAGGGACTGGCCGCGGACCGCGTGATCTCCATCGGCACCGTCAGCAAGTCCCTCGCGCCCGCGCTGCGCATCGGGTGGATGCTCTGCCCGCCCGCGCTCACCGAACTGATCGTCGAGCACAAGCAGTTGAACGACCGCGGGTCCCCCACGCTCGATCAGCTCGCCCTCGCGCGACTGATCGAGTCAGGACGCTTCGACCGGCACCTGCGCCGGATGCGGACGACCTACGCGGCACGTCGTACCGCCCTTATGGCAGCGCTCGCCGAACACGCCCCTGCCGTCGCGGTGACCGGTCTTGCGGCAGGGTTCCACGCGGTTGCACACCTCGACGGACCGGCAGGCGAGACGGAACTCGTCTCCGCCGCCCGCGCCCGCTCCGTCGGCCTCTACGGAATGAGCACCTGCCGCTCCTCTCGTGCAACGGAACCGGTGCAGCTGATCCTCGGGTTCGGCAACGTCGGCGAACGTGCCGTCACGGCAGGCATCACGGCGGTCGGCGGCCTGCTCAGGGGCCGATAGCCCGCGTCACGTGTCGGTTCCCCGCCTTACGGTACGTGGATGCTCGACGTACTCAAGGAAGTCACCCGCTCCGCTGCCCGGTTCACCGCAGCCCTCGACACACTGACCGACGAGGGGACGCGTGCGCCCTCGGCCTTGGCAGGCTGGAGCCGCGGCCACGTCATCAGCCACGTCGCTCACGGCGTCGGCGCCTACCGGCGGCTGCTCGCCACGGCCCGCACCGGCATCGAACCCACCCCGAGGACGGATGCCAAGACGTTCGCCCGGGCCGTCCAGGAAGGCGCCGACCGTCCCGCGGCCGAGCTCGCCACGGACCTGCGCAGCCGCCTTGCCCGCCTGACCGAAGACGCCACATCGATGCCCGTGGAACGCTGGGGCTCCCTGGTCACGGCACTCGCGGGCTGGCAGCACCCGGCCTGGTACACCCTCCACCGCTGCTGGCGCGAGCTCGAAACGCACCACGTCGACCTGAACGTCGGCTACCGCACGGCCGACTGGCCCGGCACGTACGTGACCTGGGCCCTCGACGACACCCTCACGGCGCTCGCCGCACGCGGCTTCCCGGTCGCCCGGGTCGACGCCCTGGACCTCGGCCGGTCCTGGACCCTGTCCCCGAGCGGCCCCGACATCGCCGGCTCCGGCCACGCCCTCCTCGGCTGGCTCAGCGGCCGCGCGCCCGCCTCCCCGCTCACGTCCGACCGCCCCCTGCCGGTCCCGCCCAACTGGCCTCTGCCACCTGCCCCAGGCACCTGGCCGGCCGTGCCATAACGTGCCGGCAGAGGCGGCGAACAGCGCTCGACAAGGGGCGGACGGAGCAGCCGGAACGGGGCCCGCTCCCGACGTTCGCGCAGGTCAGATACCCGGGGCTTTGCTGTTCTCCAGACTTCTCAGGGGCTAGCGTGCCCTCCTTTCGGGTGGCGCCGCTCTGCTTTCGTTCAGCCCGTGGCGCAGGAGTCGCTGATAGAGGGGACCGGAGCACAACACGACAGGTGAGGCCACGAGAGCATGAGTGATCCGGTCGGGCCGCAGGCCGCCCCGCTCGACGCGTCCGTCGACGCGCTGTCCGACGTACTCGACATGATCCACCTGCGCGGCGAGGCACTGACCTCGGTCCGGGCGGGCGGCGGGACCGAGGTCCGGCACGCGCCGGGAGAGCGGGCGCTGCACCTCGTCGAGGAGGGGCCGGTCGAGCTCGTCGTCGACGAGGGGACGCAACTGCGGCTCGGGCGGGGGGACATGGCGTTGCTGGCGACCGGCGCCCCGCACTGGCTGAGGGCGGTGGAGGGGGACGCCTCCTGGATGAGCGGCCGCTTCCTCGTCGAGGAGAGCGCGGCCTCCCCGCTCCTCGCGTCGCTGCCCGAGGTCATCGTGCTGCGCGGCTCCGAACCCGGTCTGGAGCGGCTGCCGCTCAGCGCCGGGCTGCTGGCGGCCGAGATCGCCGACCCGAGCGCCGAGTCGCGGGCCATGGCGTCCAGGCTCCTTGACCTGCTGTTCATCAAGGCACTGCGGGCCTGGTCCGACGCCGACGGGGCCGGCGGCAGCCCGGGTTGGCTGACCGCGGCGCTCGACCGGTCCCTCGGGCCCGCCCTTTGGGCCATCCACCGCCATCCCGAGCAGCCCTGGACGGTGGAGGAGCTGGCCGGCCTCGCCTCGCTGTCCCGGGCCGCGTTCGCGGCGCGCTTCACCCGGCTGGCCGGAGATCCGCCCGCCCGCTACCTGGCCCGGCTGCGCCTGGCACGTGCGGCCGACCGGATCGCCACCACCACGGAGCCCGTGGGAGCGATCGGCAAGGCCCTGGGATACGAGTCCGAGGCGGCGTTCTCCCGGGCCTTCACCCGCGAGTACGGCACCGCCCCCCGCGACTGGCGCGCCACCCGAAGAGCGCCGGAATAGGTCCGGCCTGGCGTTTGGGCAAAGAAAGGAAGCGAGACGATCATTCCGCTCCGCTGACCGCCAAAATACGGTTTTCCGTGTCGGCGAAAGGCCGGCGAGCCGCGACGCCGGATCGCGCGGCGGGAAGACGAGCCGGCAGGCAGCGGGTCCAGCCCCTCGGCCGGAGAGATCAGGGTGAGACTCATGGAACGAGAAGCGGCCACGGACACCGTCGTCCTCATCCACGGCCTCTGGATGACCCCCCTGTCGTGGGAGCACTGGGTCACCCGCTACGAACAGCGCGGGCTCAAGGTGATCACCCCCGGCTACCCCGGCATCCAGCCCGGCACCGCCGGAGTCCAGGCCCTGCGCGACGACCCCTCTCCGCTGGCCGGCCTGGGCGTGACCGAGGTCTTCGACCACCTGAAGCACGTCATCGCCGGGCTCGACACGAAGCCGATCATCATGGGGCACTCGTTCGGCGGTGCCTTCGTCCAGCTCCTCCTCGACGCCGGGTACGGCTCGGCCGGCGTGTCCATCGACGGCGCGGCCGTGAAGGGAATCAAGTCCCTCCCGTTCAGCGAGATCAAGGCGACCTTCCCCGTCCTGAAGAACCCGGCCAACAAGAGCCGCGCGGTGCCGATCACCGAGAAGGAATTCCACTACGCCTTCACCAACAACCTCACCGACGAAGAATCGAAGGCCGTCTACAACCGCTATTCCGTCCCCGTCTCGGGCCGCATCCTCTTCCAGGGCGGCTTCGCGAACTTCACCCGAGCGCGACGACGACCTACGACTTCGCCAACGACGACCGCGCCCCGCTGCTGTTCATCTCCGGCGGCAACGACAACATCCTGCCGCCCTCCGTGCAGCGCGAGAACTACGAGAAGAACGCCAAGCGCTCGAAGGCGATCACCGCCTACAAGCTCTTCGACGGCCGCAGCCACTACACCTGCGGCGAGCCCGGCTGGGAAGCCGTCGCCGACCTCGCCCTCGACTGGGCCCTCTCCCCCAACCCCGGAGACCTCGACCAGCGCTGACCCCTGCCCTGCCGTGGTCGGCGAGCAGGAGCCTGATAGCGAGCCTCGCTGGGCGCTTACTGGCCCCTGATCGAACTCCTAAGACATCGTCTCTTTTGGTGTTTGCGGTCGTTGAACGGTTCATGGCGGATCTGGTTGAGCGGCTGGTGCCGGACGAACTTGTGGGGACTGTTCCGGCGGGTGGTGCCTCCGGTCGAGGTCATACGCCCGCAGGGCGGGGGTCGTCGGCGGGCGGGCGATCGCGAGGTGCTGGCGGCGATCATCTTTGTGGCCACGTCGGGCTGCACCTGGCGGCAGCTTCCCCCGGTCTTCGGGCCTTGCTGGCAGACGGTCTACCGGCGGTTCGCCCAGTGGAGCCGGCAGCGGGTCTGGGCCCGTCTTCACCGCGTCATCCTCGACGAACTCGGCGCTCGTGGTGAGCTGGATTGGTCGCGATGCGCGATCGATTCGGCCAGTGTCCGGGCGGCAAAAGGGGGCCGCTGACCGGACCGAACCCGACCGACCGCGGCAAGAGTGGATCAAAGATTCACCTGATCACGGACCGGAACGGACTGCCGCTGTCACTGGGCATCTCCGGTGCCAACATGCACGACAGCCTCGGCCTGCAGCCGCTCGTGCGTGGTATCCCGCCCGTTCGCTCCCGCTGCGGGCCGCGACGCCGACGCCCGGCCAAGCTCCACGCGGACAAAGGCTACGACTACGACCACCTGCGGCGATGGCTCCGCAAACGAGGGATCCGGCACCGCATCGCCCGCAGGGGCATCGATTCTTCGCAGCGTCTGGGCCGACACCGCTGGGTCGTCGAACGGACAGTCTCCCGGCTAGCCGGATGCCGACGCCTGCACCGCTGCTACGAACGCAAGGCCGAACACTTCCTCGCCTTCGTCGCCATAGCTGCGGCCCTCATCGGATACCGCCGACTGGCCGACGTCTAAGAAGAACGTGATCAAGGAAGCTGGATTGTCGTACACGCGGATCCATGCACCGCCCGGGCCTCACATTCGTCGGCACCGCTGGCGTTGATCGCGTTGATTTCGAGGCCCCAGGCGTCTCGTTCTGCGGAGATCGGGATGCTTACGTGCTGTTCGATCCTGCCCTTGTCGTCGGGCCTCAGGCTGCTGGAGTAGGGCTCTTGGTCTTCGGCATTGAGGGATTCCCCGTCAGCGTCCACGGCGACGACATAGACGCCGATACTCGCCCACGCATCAACGCCGTCTGCCCGTACGTCGAATTTAAGCCTGAGGCTCGACCTCGGTCCGTCGAGTTCGACGTTGCTAATCGTCGGTCGGCCGTTCCCGCCGGCCGCCTTGGCCGCGCCGACGACCGCCACGCTCAGGGCGACCATGTAGAGAACCACTCCGACCACCAGCACGACGGTCTCCCACAGGTTGCCCCTCTTGGTCGGGTGGATGAGCAGTGCCACGATGCTGCAGACGATCGCCAGGATGGCGCAGAGTGAGGCCACGTAGATGGGCCAGGACTCGTTGTTGAGTGCCACGAAGACGAGATCGCTCGTCAGCCCGAGCGCGGTCATGATTCCGGCCACCGTGACCAGGGCACCGGCGAGGATTTTGGCTACGTCGTCCAGGCGCTTCCCGACGCTGGCCTGGATCTCGTCGAGCTTTTGAGCGGGTTCGTACCCGCCATCCGTCTGCTTCACCTGTTCATGCTGCTGGAGGCGGGTCCGCATACGAAGGCATCCGCGCCCACCATTGCCCCAAGTGGAGGGTGGGCGAGGGAAAATTGCGATCTGTTTCGCCGCTCAGCTTGGACCACCCCTGTTCGGCTCAATTGGCTAACGGCTGAAGGCCCGGCCACCAACAGAAACAGCGTCTAAAGAGGGCGTACGCGAGCGTGCAAGGCGTCCCGGGCGTGTGGAGACGCCGTGTCATCATCGGGCGATGCTGACTGAGGAGGAAGCGCGCCGACTGGTGCTAGCCGCGATCAACGACTTACGAGGCAACGTCGGGTACGACCTCCAGATCTTGCACGTAGAAGCCTTGTCATTTGGGTGGATCCTCTACTGGGGAGCAGTCTGCGATGACCAGAGCGGCCGGCGTCCTCGACTGGGAGGCAACGGCCCTTTCCTGGTGGATCGCGAGAACGAGCGGTTGATCCGAACTGCCACCTGCCTTCCCGTAGCCCGTCAAGTCGCTGACTACGAACGCCGACTACGGCGCGAAGCTCATGCCCAGAACGCGGCAGCGAAACGAGCTGCACAGCAGCCGTGAGTGTCGTTGCTTCGGGACGATGAGGTCCGTGGGTGACTGCTGCTGCAGGGGCAGCTGGAGCCGCTCCTGAATGATGCGGCCGTCCTCGCGGAGGAACTCGTGGGCGCCGCGGAGCCTGGTCCGCAACCGCTCCTGCGTGGCGCGGCTGTCGAGGCGTACGTCGAGGGCCCCGGGCAGGTTGGTATCGGCTCGTCGCCCGGCTGGCACTTACGCACCGTCAAGCCCTTGATGCCGGGCGATGAGCACACCGAGGTCATAACGGCTCAGGGCATCCGGCCCAGCGAGGTGGAACACCCCGGCCGCCTCCGACAACGCGAGCTCCCACAAAGGCGGCGGCCAGGTCTTCGGCATGGACCGGGCAACGGATGTCGTCGGTGAACAGAACCCCGTCGCGGGTGCCGGCCACCAGGGCATGCACCGTGCGCTCGTGCCCGGACTGGCCATGGCCGAGGATCAGCGAGGTGCGCAGGAGGGTAAATCGCTGGATCTTGCGGCGCCGACGACCTGAGCACGAGCCTGCTCGTGCTCGACGCGGAAGTCTGTACCACGGTGGGTACATCTTCGGGCGGCCTGACTGCCAGCGTCACAGCGCTTCCCATGAAGGACCGTGCTGGCCTGAACGGTCAGATCTTTTATGATCTTGTGGGATCGATGGGAGAGGCAGATGAGTCGCCGCAGAGGGACCCGTAAGGTCGCCGCAGTCGTGACTGCGACTGTGCGTGAGTGGAGCGACGAGGAGGGTTGGGGTGTGCTCGACTCGCCCGAGACTCCCGGAGGGTGCTTCGGCCACTACGCCGACATTCAGGCGCCCGGCTTTCGAACGCTGTCAGCAGGGCAACAGGTCGATCTCACCTGGGAAGCACCCGGCTTCAAGCAGGACGGGTACGACTACCGGGCGGTTCGCATCGTTCCCCGCCCATCCGACATCCACACCTGACATCAACGGCCGCGAATGCTGCCACACCGAAGCGACCACAGCCGGACCAACGACAAGCCGTGCCACGCCCTTTCAGCACCCCACATGACGCGGTGATCGAACTCCTAAAGCAGTGCTCTGAAAAGGCATTCGGGCCTCGACTCGGCTGCTGCGGTGGCTGTCATCATCATGGGATGGCAGACGGGCAGCTACCGGCGGGGTGGACTCTGGAGGAGATCCGCGAGGTCTCCGGCGATCAGGAGTCTGTGGCTCTCGACACCGATCGCGTCGTGACGTGGGTGGGCCGGCCGGGGGAAGACGAACGCCTCCACCCGGAAATCATCTTGGGATTCCATGGGCTGTGCCTGGTGAAGCCCGTCAGCGATGATGACTGGTACATGGGCAGTCTGAACGACGATGGCAGCGTCGACTGCTGGAGCGCTTACGGCGACCTGTACGAGGCGCTGCGTGGTCTGTAGCCCCGTTGGCCTCGCTCCAGGTCAACACAGCGAGGCCCGTCTCAGTATTCCGGGGGCCTGACGGCTCCACCCGGTGGGCGTGAAAATCGGTGGGTGGCCGTCCGGCGGACGTCGAGGAAACTTGGTGCGATCCGGAGCCCGTGTCTCAGTAGGACGCTGGGGGTCCACCGCCAGGCACCCGGATGTGTTGCCCCGAGCACGTGAATCAGCTTCTTCAGCCTGCCGGACCCCCGCCGGCCGGTCACGCGCCCGCAGCCGTGAATGCAAAGGGGGGTGCCGGGGATGGATGTGATCCACAAACGCTGTGCGGGGATCGACATCAGCAAGGTGGACGTGAAGGTGACGATCCGCGTGCCCGGTGCGGGCAAGCGGCGCCGCAAGGAGACCCGGACCTTCTCGTCCATGACGCCCGGGCTGCTGGCGATGCGGGACTGGCTGCTCGCCGAAGGCGTCACCGTAGTCGGCATGGAGGCCACCGGCGCCTACTGGAAACCCGTGTTCTACCTGCTCGAACACGACATGGAGTGCTGGCTGCTCAACGCCCGGCACATGAAGGCGGTGCCCGGCCCCAAGACCGATGTGAAGGACTCCGAGTGGATCGCCCGGCTGGTCGAACACGGCCTGGTGCGACCCTCGTTCGTGCCCCCTCAGCCGATCCGGCAGCTGCGGGACCTGACCCGCTACCGCACCGAGGTCATCCGCGAACGCACCCGCGAGGCACAGCGCCTGGAGAAGCTGCTGGAGGACGCCGGGATCAAACTGTCCGCGGTGGTCTCCGACCTCCTCGGCGTCTCCGGCCGGGCCATGCTGAGCGCCCTCATCGTCGGCACCCGCGACCCGCACGTGCTGGCCGACCTGGCCAAGGGCTCCATGCGACGCAAGACCGACACCCTCATCGAGGCCCTGACCGGCCACTTCACCGACCACCACGCGTTCCTGACGCGCGCGATGCTGGACCGCATCGACGCCTGCACCGCCATGGAGAAGCGGCTCGACAAGCGGGTCGCCGCACAGATCGCGCCCTTTCGCCGCCGCATCGACCTGCTCGTGACGATTCCCGGCGTCAGCACCCGCGTCACCGAGGTGATCCTCGCGGAGATCGGAGACGACATCGCCCGCTTCCCGACGCCCGCCGACCTGGCCTCGTGGGCCGGCGTCTGCCCCGGCAACAACGAGTCCGGGGGCAGAAAGGGCCCCGGCCCAACCCGTCACGGTGACCCGTGGCTCAAGGCAGCCCTCGGCCAGGCCGCCGTATCCGCCTCACGCACCAGGGACACCTACCTCGCCGCCCGCTACCGTCGCATCGCCTCCCGCCGCGGCAAGAAGAGAGCACTGGTCGCCCTCCAGCACTCGATCCTCATCTCCGTCTGGCACATGTTCACCCGCGACGCGGACTACGCCGACCTCGGCGGCCGCTACTTCATCGAACGCACCGGCCGGGCCCGGCAGACACGACGCCTGGTCAGCCAGCTCAACCAACTCGGATACCACGTGACCCTTCAGGCAGAAGGAGTCATCTGACCAGCGGCCACGGACGCCCGGACGGTGGATTTTCGAATCAGTTTCCGTCTCATTGGGCTCCGTTCACGGTCGTTCAGACGAGACCGAGGCGTTGGCCGCTCCCGCGACCGGCCGAGCATGAACGCAGGTGAACGGCCCTGTACGCACCCCCGCGCGGCACCACCACAGTTGGCGAGCGTGTCGGGGCAATCCCAACGAGCCTCGTATCGCCGCAGCCGCCGCCTACCAGAGCGGCCGCACGGTTGATCCAATTCCCCTGTCGGGGCCCTTCGTGGTGCTCTCTCTTGGCCGTGCTGGTCATCGTCCTCGGCTGTTCGAGGGATATGCGGGCCCTCTCGGGCACGTGCCCGCCCCCACTGGGGCATCCCTTGACGCATTGGAAGGGAGACATGATGCCGCTCTATCTATCGAGGTTCAGCTACACGCCAGAGACCTGGGCGAGGCTGATCGGCCACCCCGAAGACCGTGCAAAGGCCGCTCAGTCGTACATCGAGTCCGTCGGCGGGAAGCTCCATGGCTTCTGGTATGCCTTCGGCACGCACGACGGCTACAACCTGTGGGAAGCCCCGGACAACGTGTCCATGGCTTCAGTCGCCCTGGCAATCAGTGGAGGCGGCGCACTCAGCTCCTTTGAGACGACTGTTCTCCTGACCGTCGATGAAACGATCGCTGCCCTACGTCAAGCCGAACGAGTCCAGTACCGGGCTCCTGGCGCGTAGCCGTCCAGAACGCGTGCAGCAACCGGGGTCAGCGGGTGCTCATGCGCAGCGCGGCACGCAGTGCGCTTGCCTCCCGGCCTTTCCCGTGCTGCACGCTGACCGCAGATGACCTCCCTCCGTCACGTACGGAAGACGAACCCATCACCCAACCCCGCTCGGTCGCGGGCCCACACGTTTTCGGCTACCGGCGGCACGGCCCAGCACACGGCGCTCACCGACTGCCTCACCGAGTACTGCCGCCGCCACGAACTGACCCTGTGCGGCGTCTGCACCGACCCCGAACCGGCCATCGCGCTCCACTCTCCCGCCTTCGTCGGCCTCCCCGACACCTACGGCGCCGTTATCCCGGCACTCGGTCACCTCGGCCCCAGGCCCGTCGCCGCCGAGCGCAAGCGTCGGATAAGGGCAATGGGCACCCGCCTGATCGCAGTCCGTTCCACAAGGCCGGCTACAGGAGCCGAGCCCTCCTTCCGCCTCCAGCAACAGGGAGGCACATGATGTCCCTACAAGAGGCGCTGCGCCGCGCCCCCGTGATCGGCGACATCCCCGGACTGCGCCTGCTGCGAGTCGGCGACGAGTGGGATCTCGTACGAGCACGCGCGGACATCGGATTCCTGGCCTTCGCCCACCTCCGCACCCTCGGCCACGGCCCCGCGCCGCCGGGGCGGTAGACATCCGCGCGCGGCACCGTGCGCTCACGCATCCGTGCGGGAACGCTCGACCTCGATCTGGATCTCTGCCATGCACTGCTCCTCAGGTCAGTGGTCGCAGGCGTCAGGCCACCGCGTTCAGCAGGTCGGCCAGCACGTCGGGGCGCTCAAGGGCGATGAAGTGGCCCGCCTTGGGGACCTGTGTGAAGTCGGCGGTCGGAAGCAGTTGCTTGTTGGCTTCCCGGTCCGAGGGGCGGGACCAGTCCTTTTCCCCGTAGACGAGGTGGATGGGCGCCTTGATCTCGGGGTAGCGCGAGCGGGCCGCGATGAGGCTGGGCAGGGCCTGGTACACGCCTCGCGCGACGGTCGGGTAGCCGGGGCGCCCGCCCACCTGGAGGAGCTCGTCCACGTAGTCCTCCCGCAGCGCACTCTTGTCGCCGAGGCCGCCCTGCAGGATCTTGCTGAGAGCGGGCTTGGGCTCCACCCCGGCGATCACCGGGCCCACCACCGGGGCGAGCACACCGCTGACCACCACACGGGCGAGGAGGCTGGACCGGGCGATGCCGCCGCGGAAGTCGTAGGTGTTGACCGCGACGACGCGTCGTACCCGCTCCGGGAGATCGGCCGCGGCGGTCAGGGCGAGCACCGCACCCATGGACTCCCCGACCAACGTCACGTCATTCAGGTCGAGTTCGGTCAGCAGCCGCTCGACGCCCGCACGCATCGCGGGCTCGTCGTACGACGCCCCGGGAACGATCTCGGAGTAGCCCATCCCCGGCAGGTCGAGGGCGTACACGGTGTACCGGTCCGCGACCAGCGGGATGAGGTGGCGGAAGTGCTCGGCCTGGGTGCGCACGGTGTGCAGCAGAACCAGGGGGGCACCGGTCCCCGCCTTGAGGTAGCGCAGCGTTCCCTCGCGGCCGTCAGATCCCGCGCGCGGGGCGAGGGTATGGCTGGTGGTCCCCGGAATGTGAATCGTGGGACGTGACTCTTGGCTGGGCATCTCGCCGACTCCTTGTGTGTGAGGGGTTACCAAAACGGTCATGACTCTCTCCGGAGAATGTGAAACCGATCGGTTTCCATCAAGGTAAACCGATCGGTTTCAAGGCGCAAGCCCGGCAGGCCCCGGGCTTCACCGGGGCGTTCCGCACCCGTGGACACCTGGGGCGACGAGCTCCCCACCCACCTGCCCCGGCCTGGTCGGTGTCGGCGCCGCCCAAGCCCAGCTGGAGCTCGAAGTCGAGTTTCCCGACCGTGTCGTAGAGCCACCCCGGGACGGTGTCAGGCGCGAGGTGGAGGCGGAGGACTGGAGACAGGGGACGCCTTCGACGTCGGAGAGGGTGCCCGTCAGGCTCGGCACCCCGCTCGCAGGGCTCAGCCCGCGGCGACGGGAACCGGCTTGCCGGCGGGGCCGTCGGCCGGCACGTCGGATTCCTTGATGCCGAGCCAGCCGTAGCAGCGGACGTGCGGGCCCGGAGCCCGCCTCTCCCGGCAATCTCATGATGGCCGCTCCCGGCAGGATGCGCACCAACAGCACGTCCACCAGGACCGCGAACGCCGCGCCGACACCGAAGACCCTCATGGTCAGCACATCGACCATCCCGACCACAGCCAGTGGCACGCACAGCAGCACCGAACCGAGCGCGTTCAGGGCGTCGCCATAGATCGCCGACCTACTGGCCAAGCACGCCCGGGCCCCCTGCGGTGTTGGCAGTACGGCACAAGCCGTCGGCGCCGACAGGGACGCTCCGCCGAGCGGACAGCCGCGCCGCGACGCCGAGCGACAAGTCGCCCGCAAAGGCGGAGCCGTCGACCTGCGCGGACTTCGACCCGGTCGGGGCAGTCCCGGGCCAGAAGCGACCCGTTCACTTGCACCTAGGAAACCGATCTGTTTACCTAAGTGGAAACAGATCGGTTTCCGACCGGTGGTCGGCCCATGACCAGCAACTAAGGGGAAAAGTGAGTACCACCTTCGACCGCGGAGCGCCCGCCTCCGGGAAAACAGACTCGGGCCGCCGTGGCTCACATGCCGTGCGCTGGTGGGTGCTCGTCGTGCTGGGCGTGGCACAGCTCATGGTCACGCTCGACGCGACCGTCGTGAACATCGCTCTGCCCGAGGCGCAACATGACCTCGGTTTCAGTGACGGCAGCCGACAGTGGGTCATCACTGGGTACGCCCTGGCGTTCGGCAGCCTGCTGCTGCTCGGGGGCCGCCTCGGTGACCTGTTCGGCCGACGTACGACCTTCGTGGCCGGCCTGATCGGTTTCGCGGCCGCATCCGTCGTCGGTGGCGCGGCCACCAGCTTCGAAATACTAGTCGCGGCACGCGTGGCCCAGGGCCTCTTCGCCGCGCTGCTCGCGCCTGCGGCGCTCTCACTGCTCAGCGTCACCTTCACCGACCCGGCCGAGAGGCCGAAGGCGTTCGGCATCTTCAGTGCGTTGTCCGGTGCGGGCGCCGCGGTCGGACTCCTGCTCGGCGGCATGCTCACCGAATGGGCGTCGTGGCGCTGGGTGATGTACGTGAACGTCGTTTTCGCGGGCGTCGCGTTGGCCGGTGCGCTGCTGTTGCTGGCCAAGCCGGCGGTCACCGAGCGACCCAAGATCGACATTCCTGGCACCGTTGTGGTGAGCGCCGCGTTGTTCGGCATCGTCTACGGCTTCGCCCACGTGGAATCCACCAGCTGGACCGACCCGGTCGCCCTCGGCTCCATGATCAGCGGTGTGGTGCTGCTCGCGGTGTTCGTCTGGCTGGAGCTCAGGGTCGCGCATCCGCTGCTGCCACTGCGAGTCGTGCTGGACCGGACCCGAGGTGGTTCGTTCCTGGCCGTGTTCGTCCTCGGCATGGGGATGTTCTCGATCTTCCTGTTCCTGACCTACTACCTGGAGGCCAGCATCGGCTACTCGCCGATCGAGGCCGGTCTGTCCTTCCTGCCGATGGTCGCGGGCATCGTCGCCTCGTCGACCACGGTGCCCTCACTACTGCTGCCCAAGGTCGGCCCGAAGGTCGTGGTCAGCGTCAGCTTCCTGGTCTCCGCATCCGGTATGGCCCTGCTGACACAGCTCACGCTGAACAGCGCCTACGTCGCCGACATCATGCCGGGCATGATCCTGTTGGGTCTCGGTATCGGTGGCGTGATGACCACCGCGTTCCAGGGTGCGACCGCAGGCTTGCACCACGAGGACGCGGGCGTCGCCTCGGCGCTGATCAACACCAGCCAGCAGGTGGGCGGCTCGATCAGCACGGCACTGCTGACCACCGTCGCCTCATCTGCCGCGACCGACTACCTGTCCTCGCACAAGCCCAGCGCTTTGACGATGGCCCAGGCCGGGGTCGAGGGCTACACGGCCACCCTGGCGTGGGGCGCCGGAATCTTCGTGGTCGGCGCGGCGCTCACGGCGTTCCTGATGCCGAATTCAGCTCTGGCGCCGTCAGAGGGCGAACCTGTGATCGCCCACTGAGCCTGAATCCACCGCGGCGAGAAATGGCCCTGCGCTCCGATCATCGCCGGTAGAGGGCACGCACGATGCGGGCTAAATCTCCGAGGCCGGTGGACACGCCGGCCTCGGAGGTACTTCCAGGCGCCACCCCCAGCAAGGCGCCGCCAGGCTTCTACCGATTCATAGCAGCTCCCACCCGTAAACCGACCGGTTTCCCACGAGCCGGAAGCGAGTTAACCTCGGAATATGACCACCGAAGCAATGCCAAGCTCCCGAGAGCGACTGCTGGAGGCAGCAGCCACACTCACCTACCGAGACGGCGTCCACATCGGCGTCGACGCACTGTGCAAGGCGGCAGGGGTGTCCAAGCGCTCCATGTACAAGCTGTTCGAGAGCAAAGGCGACCTGCTGGCGGCAAGCCTGGAGGAACGCGCCTCCGCCTACGTGACGGCACTCCTTCCCGCAGCGGACGACAACCGTCCAGCCCGCGAGCGGATCCTGCACGTCTTCGAACAGGCGGAGGCACAGGCGGGTACACCCGACTTCCAGGGCTGCCGGTACCTCGTCGTGCAGATCGAGCTCAAGGACCCGGACCACCCCGCGAGCCGGGTGGCCCATCGGGTCAAGGAGAACCTGAAGGCCTTCTTCCGCGCCGAGGCCGAACAGGGTGGGGCGAGCGACCCGGACCTGCTGGCCCGTCAGCTGATCCTGGTCTTCGACGGCGCCAGCGCCCGTGCGGGAATCAAGGCCGACACGCAGGCCGGGCTCACCACACCCACCGTGACCGCCCTGCTCGATGCGGCGGACATGCGCTGACACATCGCGCGACGAGCAGCCGCGGCAAGCGATGCGCTCGACAAGTCGCAGCCACCCCGCCACCGAGCAACTTCCGTGGGCCCCCACGCCCGTTGCCAGCCGAGGGCCGGCACCTCGGCCTGACTCGCATGCTGAGCCCTAATCGCCTGACGATCGATCGCCGACGCCCGCGAGGAACCTGATCGACAGCCCGAAGGAGAGGCTCGCCGCTTGGGCTTGCGCGCGAAAACCGATCGGTTTACGGTGGTGAAACTGATCGGTTTCTCGCCTGTCGTGGCGAGTCTCGTACCCGCATCCCTAGGAGCTCGGATGACTGCCGCGCGCGACGCCGAGGGACAACCGGCGAGTCCCCGGCTTCCGGCGAAGCTGGCCGCCCACCCGTCTGTACAGGCCGTACTCGCCCGGCGCAGGACCGGAGCCTCGGGTCGCCCGCCCGCGGTGATCGACGCGACCTGGCTGCGGGAGCTGTGCCTGGCGGCCGGGGCGGACGACGTGGCCGCGGTGAGCCTGGACCACCCCGACCTGGCCGGCGAGCGCGAGTACGCGCAGTCCGCGCTGCCCGGCACCCGCAGCCTGATCGCGATGGCGGTCCGGATGAACCGCGACAACTGCCGCTCCCCCGCCCGCAGTGTGGCCAACCAGGAGTTCCACCAGACCGACGAACAGGCCAACCACGCCGCCCGCAGCGTCACCCAGGCGCTCCAGGACGCCGGCCACCGCGCCCTCAATCCCTCCGTCGGCTTCCCCCAGGAGATGGACCGCTTCCCCCGCGAGCGGATCTGGGTGGTGGCACACAAGACGGTCGCGGTGGCCGCCGGACTCGGTGTGATGGGCCTGCATCGCAACGTCATCCACCCGAAGTTCGGCAGCTTCGTCCTGCTGGTCACCGTCCTGGTGGACGCCGAGGTGAGCGAGTACGGGCAGGCACTGGACTACAACCCGTGCATCGACTGCAAGTTGTGCGTCGCCGCCTGCCCGGTCGGCGCCATCTCCAAGGACGGCGCCTTCGACGCACTGGCCTGCACCACGCACAACTACCGCGAGTTCATGAGCGGGTTCACCGACTGGGCACAGACTGTGGCCGACAGCGAGGACGCCGCCGACTACCGCTCCCGGGTCAGCGATTCCGAGAGCGCCTCCATGTGGCAGAGCCTGAGCTCTCCGCCCGGCTACAAGTCCGGCTACTGCCTCGCTGTCTGCCCCGCCGGCGAGGACGTTCTGGGCCCGTACCTGGACGACCGCAAGACGTTCATGGACACCGTGTTGCGGCCGCTTCAGGACAAGAAGGAAACCCTGTACGTCCTGCCGGGCTCCCACGCGCAGGAGTACGCCCGGCGCCGCTTCCCCCACAAGCCCGCCAAGGAAGTCACCGGCGGCTGGCAGCCT
The DNA here is from genome assembly GCF_040686775.1 of Streptomyces sp. NPDC079141. NCBI lineage: Bacteria > Bacillati > Actinomycetota > Actinomycetes > Kitasatosporales > Streptomycetaceae > Streptomyces > Streptomyces sp. NPDC079141. Next base: position 227,699 of record NZ_JBFBLP010000001.1, read on the forward strand.
CCCGCGAGGCGTTCCGCGTCCACCGACCGAGAGACACGTACGCCATGAGCGGCAGTCACCCCTCCCACGACCGCAAGGGACTGCACCGCATCCCGGCGAAGACGAAGCCGGAGAAGACCGCCGCACGGGCATGACGGCAGGTCACTCAAGACGGGCCATTACTCGGAGTGGCCCCGGTGTGCGTCGCCCTGACGGGGACGGCAGGCGCGCACACCATCATGGCTCGGCGACGGCCCTTCCCCCCAGGCCGTCGCCGAGCCTCCGCCGGAAACCCCCGGAAACCGATCGGTTTTCATTTCGTCCGCTCCGGGTTAACCTCACAGCATGAGCACCGAAGTGAAACTGAGCCCCAGGGAGCGTCTGCTGGAGGCCGCGGCCACGCTCACCTACCGAGACGGCGTCAGCATCGGCGTCGAGGCACTGTGCAAGGCGGCGGGGGTGTCGAAGCGCTCCATGTATCAGCTGTTCGAGAGCAAGGACGAGCTCCTGGCAGCGAGCCTGAAGGAGCGCGCCTCCGCCTACGTGGCAACTCTCCTGCCCGTGGCGGACGACGGCCGGTCGCCCCGCGAGCGGATCCTGCACGTTTTCGAGCAGGTGGAATCGCAGGCAGGGGCGCCCGAGTTCCGGGGCTGTCGGTATCTGGCGGTGCAGGTCGAGCTCAAGGACCAGAGTCACCCGGCGAGCCGCGTGGCTCACCAAGTCAAGGCGAACCTCACGGCCTTCTTCCGCGCCGAGGCCGAGCAGGGCGGGGCGAGCGATCCCGATCTGCTGGCCCGGCAGCTCAGCCTGGTCTTCGACGGCGCGAGCGCCCGCGCGGGAATTCAGGCCGACAACCTGACCGGGCTCGTCGCACCCACCGTGACCACCCTGCTCGACGCGGCAGGCATGCACTGACACACCCCGGTTCGGAACGCCCCCTGACCTCCCGGCGTTCACGGGAAGCCCGACGGCAGTGAGCGTGTTGCCGAGCATGCCGCAGGCGAAGAAGCTTGCGGCCTCCTCGGCAACGCCTTCGGCGTCATGCGCATGGCGAACGAGGTCCTGCCGCACATGCGCGCTCCGCGAAGCGGGCGCATCATCAACATCTCGTCCGTGCTCTGGTTGCGCAGACAGGCGACGACAAGGGGGCGCAGCATCGCGGGTATCGCGGAGACGTCCGCCTCCTCATGGACCGCCACGTACAGCATTCCGTAGGGCGGGCCCTCCCCGAACGAAAAAGAGCCGAGCTCAGCAGGATCGCGGACCGAAGGCTCCCACAAGTCGGCACAAGGAAGCCAAGAAGAAGAAGCGCAAGATACGGAAGAAGCGGTAGCTCCCGCTGACCTCCACAAATGACGCTGCCAGGGGCGGTCCCTCCGAGGGCCGATCGGCTCGTGTGGTGGAATCTGCACGGGCGCAGCGCGACAGGGACGGTACGGGGAGGACGTCATGACGAGTGGGTACGACACTCACTTGGCAGGCTCCAGCGCCCATCCCCTGATGACCCGCGCCCTGGCCCGGGAAGCCGAGCGGGCCCGGCAGCTCCTGAACGCCGGGCAGTGGCGGCCCGCCGCCGTGGACGCCGAGGCGGCGGCAGCCGTCCTGGCCCGCCTCACCGCGCCGCTCCCGACCCGGCGGCCCGCGACGGCACGGACGTCAGCGGCCACGGACCGGGACCGGCGGCTCCAACGCATCCTGCGTACCACCCTGCACCACCTCGACGCGGGCGCCGTCAGTCCACCTGCCACTGCCCTCCTCGCCGCCGTCGCTCGCGCGCTTCTGCCCTGGCACTCCCATCCGAACCCACCGGCCGCGGCGGCAGCCCCGAGATACGGGGCCGCGGCGAAGCCGTCGGACAGCGTGCCGGTGGCGCCGACCGAAGCGGGCGAGGCCCTGCTCCCCGGTCTGACCGCATTGTTCGCCACCCTGGCCACGCCCTGCCCACCCGACATCGGTCCGCTCACTCCCGGGGTCGAACCCTGGCAGGTCCGGTACGCAGGCCGGTTCCGCCGGCACGGCAGGCCCGGCCCCGGCGTGTGGACGGCCGAAACCGTCGCCTGCCCGGGATGCGGGGGTACGGACGGACCCTGGACGGTGACGTGCGACTGGCGTCTGATGACGCTGGGCTGCGCGTGCGGGGTGGCGAACCGCGAGCACGGCCTCGCCTTCTCCGAGGTGTGGCTCTTGCTGCCGGACGGACGCGATCCCGGCTTCCCAAGCTGAAGTGATCGGTGACGGCTGGGCAGTCATGCTCCGCCACGCGGTAACCTGCCGCAGCCGACGTTCAGTTGGCCGAGTCGGAGGAGGCTTCCGTGTGGGACGAGCTCGTTGCGCGGTATGCATGGGCCGACACGGACGAGTGCGACTCCTACACTGCCTCCGTAGTCACCGGCAAGACCGAAGATGACGTGATCAGAGCCTTCGGCGGTGATCCGCTGAGGTCCAGGCTCATGACGTTCGATGAGGTCACCGCCGAGCAGGCCGAGCATCTCTACAAGGACCACAACCTCCTTCAGACCGTCGAGGTCGGGCAGCACGTCGTCACCGTCGAATGCAGCTATTACGGAAGCATCCCGGAGATTGCCCGACGCGCCTCGGTCGGCGGCGAGTTCTTCAGCGTGTACAGCAGCATCAACGGCCACTACCAGGTGATGCACGCAGTGGACGGACACGTCGATGGTGCCTTCGACCCGTTCGAGATGGAGGACGCGGAGTGGATGGATCCGCAACCTCAGCTACCCGGTTGGGCCCAAGGGGCGACCTTTCACCTCGGGTCTATCGAGGCCGAGTCCTTCGCGCTGATGGACCGCACGATGGGTGTCACATTCGAGCGCGCGTGGTTTGAGATCCCGCTCCGTACCGTCCTGCTGCCGGCACCCTCGGCGCTCTTCGGCGACTCCGAGGCCGCCTGGCAGACTCGGTCCCCGGCCTGAGGTCCCCGGCCTGAGGACTTGGATGTCAGAGCCAGGTGCTAGCTTCCGCCGTCCAAGGGCAAGAGGGAGGGTTGAGGTCGGTGGGGGCTTCAGATTGGGACTACTACGTGCCGTACCAGGAGGACCTGGACGCCGCGCTTCAGCAGCTGCGGCGCGAAGTGTTCGCAGCCGGGGACTACTACTGGGTCAATGGCGGCGACTGGCGTCCGGAGGAGGAACGGCAACCCCGGCCGCAGTCATTGGAGGAGCTGTGGGCGGACGAGACGGTCTGGGAGTCCGGCACCCACTCGATCCTGGACATCTTCCACGTCGTGGGACCTGACGACACTCCGGACTACAACACCGTGGAACCCGTAACGGCAGAGGAAGCGCGCGAGTTGCTCGGCACCGACAAACTGACCCGTGCGCACGTCAAGGACTTCGGCGTCTTCCCTCGATCACGATGGATCGGCCGATGCGCGGTCCTGCACGACGATGAGGGCCATCCCCAGGAGATCCACTTCTGGGGCCACTCGGGCGACTGAGACGCGAGCCGGGCCTGCGGAAGCACGCCGTGCCGTGTCCCCGACTGGCAGACTCAGCCCATGATCCCCTCAACACCCGCCCACCGCATACCTGTTGTGGGCGCCGGGCTTGTGCTGGCTGCCGCCATGGCCCTCACTGCCTGCGGTCAGGCACGCGCTCCGGACTCGGCAGCCGGAGTCACGTCGCCGAGTGCTGTGGGAGCCTCCCCATTCGTGGAACCGGGGGCCGGGGACGGCGCTCCGCACTACAACGAGAACAACGCGTACCGGCAGTCCGGCGAGATGTCTCCCGCCCATGCGAAGGACGCCGAGCGGGAGGCCGAGCGCATCGAGCCGGTGCTCAAACGGCTGTGGAGGCAGGGAAGTTGGGACCCCTCGGCAGTGCGCGCCGCTCTGCTCCGGCTCGGCTACGAAGAGGAACGCGTCACGAAGGACGGCAAGCGGCTGGGCGGGTCGCTCACCGTCCGGGGGATGTTCCCGCGCTATGAGGGCGGTGGGTACATGACCCACGAGGGCGCGCTGGTCGCCCTGCGCGTCCATGCCGACGCCTGCGTCACGGCGTTCGTACAGAAGTCCAACTACGGCGTGCAGGCCAACGGCCCTTACCCGGAGACGGGCTGCTTCGAGCCCCCCTACGGTCACTGATCTGCGCAGACGGCATGATGAGGGAATGGAGATCATGAAGTCTCTCGCCGCGGCGGGCCTGCGAATCGTGGAGGGGTGGACCGAGCCCGAAGGGCTCATTCCGCCCATCGTGACCGGCCAGGCGCCGAGCTGCCCGCCCGAGGAAGGGCGCGTCGAGGCCATGCTCGACGTCGTCGAGCCGCAGCTGCTGGAGAAGGCCAACGCCGACTGGTACCGGCTGTCGGTCGAGGGCGGGCTCTTCTCCGAGCCCGACCGCAGGTTCCTGCTGGCGCTCCAGCCCGAGGAAAACCGCGCCTCCCGGTGGTTCTGCGTCGAACTGCTGAACGACTGGGACATCATGGGCAAGGGTGCGGCCGGCCTGCTCGGCAGCGCATCCTGCCGCCCCGAGTTCCGCATGCTCTCACTCGACGGGAACGTCCTGTGCTTCGCGACGACGTGGGAGCACGACATCAGCACCTCCGTCCTGACAGCGCCACATCGTTCGCAGGTCCTGCGGCGATGGGCCGAGGCGGTGGCGGAGGGAACGATGGACGAGCCGGACGAGCCACCGGTGAGCCTGGCGGCACGCCGCTGGCTCGACAGCCACTGAGTAGCCGCCGGTGCCGCGGCCGTACCGCTCACCGATCCTCACCGAGGAGAAGGACCCGTGAGAGCGTTGCCCGCCGTCACCCGCCATGACCAGTTCGACGCGCTGGCCGTCAGGACCGACTACGACGACGACCGGGCGTGGCGGGATGTGATGGCGGCGCTCGCCGCCGCCGAGCATGTCCAGTTCGTGAACGACCCGGTCTGGGCCGGGGCGACCGTCGACGAGACGCTGGATGCCGTCCGCTCCGACGAGGACCTGGCCGTTGTCTTCCTCGCCGACCGGACCACCATGCGGGCCGAAAGCCACGCCCTCCTGGCGGTCACCACGCTGACGCGGGAGGAGTGCGTGGACGAAGAGGACTACGCGCAACTGACCGAGTTCGGCCGCGAGTTCCGCACCGTCCCCGCAGGCGTTCACGACGTCCACGCCAACCTGAGCATCGGCAACCTGGGCTTCGAGGAGTACGCGGCCTGGGCTCACGACGATCCCGAGGGGATCTACCGGCCCTTCTGAACGGGGCTCACGGTGAGGAGCCCCGCGGTCAGCACCACTGCTTTGCCGAGGGCTCCCTCGACACCACTACGGGAGCCGTCAGCAGCACCCTCCCCCGCCCTCGCCGCTCGTCTCAAGGCGGCAGAAGCACGACGCCTCCACCGGCACGTCCGCCAGCGCCACCGCCAGCTTCAGCTGCTGCGCCACGATCTGCGCCTCCCCCGTCCTGCCCAGCCGTACCAGGCACTCGTGCAGGCCGTGCAGGGACCACACATTGCCGGGGTGCTGCAACGCCCGCGGGAGGGTGTCGTCAAGTCCGAGGTCCGCGCGGTAGACCGCTTCCGCCTCTGTCACACGGCCCTGTTCCAGAAGGAGCGCTCCGTAGGCGTGGCGCGTGGGCTGCATCCAGCCCCAGGGCTCGTCGTAGGGGAGGTTGTCGTCGAGGTCGATCGACCGTTCCAGGGCGGTGAAGGCGGCGTCGTGGTTGCCTTTGCGGTAGTCGAGTTCGCCGTCGAGCATGGCCGAGGCGATGGTGAGGATGTCGGCGCAGGTGTTGTTGAACAGCATGCGGGTGTCGGGGACTTGGGAGCATGCCGTACGGAAGAGCCGTCGTTCCTCCTCCGCTTGCGGGATGTGGCCGGTCGCGGCGTAGGCGACGCCGCGGGCGTAGTGCAGCATCGCCGTCGTCACGCAGTACAGCTGGGGGTCCGGGGGCATCGGCAGGTCCAGGATGTCCGTCCAGCGGCCGAAGCGGATGAGGACGTGCACCCGCATGGCGAGGAAGCCCTCCAGCCAGTCGGCCATGGGCGGGCTCGGCACCCGCAGCAGTTCCTCGGGTACGGCGGCTTCGAGTTGGGCGGCGGTTTCCAGGGCGGTGCGGTACTGGCCGAGGAACATCGCGCCGTAGATCTTGAAGTGGTGGTTGTGGGCCCGGTAGAGGGTGTAGAAGTTCAACGGCCCCTTGCGCGCGCGGAACTTCTCGTCCGCGGTGATCGCGGCGGTGTTGTCCGACACCACCCGCCGGTAGTCCCCGCAGAGGACCTCCAGGTGTGACGGCATGTGCTGGAGGTGACCGGCGTCGGGCACCAGTCCGCGCAGCCGGTCCCCGACGGGCAGGGCGGCCTCGGGGGTCGGGGACATCTCCATCAGGTGGATGTAGAAGTGCAGGACGCCGGGGTGCCGGGTGCCCGCGTCGGTGGCGAGCGCGGCGTCCAGGACGGTCTTGGCCTCCGTCGTGCGGGCGCCTTCGGCCGGCTGCCCGGTGCGCAGGTCCCACAGCTGCCAGGGGGTGAGGTTCATCAGGGCGTCGGCGTACAGGGCGGCGATGTCCGGGTCGTGGGGGGCCAGTTCGTGGACGGCGCGCATGGCCTCGGCGTACGGCTCGTTCCATACGGAGCAGTCCTCGACCGCCTCGGCCTGCGGGTAGCGGTCGCGCAGTGCCGAGATGAGCGCCTGCTCCACCGGGGTGGCCCCGGCCTTCGCCTTCTCGTGGGCGAGTTCCACGGCGGCGTGGGTGCGCTGCACGGTGCGGGCCAGGTCCTCGTCGTCGAAGAACTCCCACGGCTTGTTGTAGTTGGGGCCGAGGGCGTAGGCGATGCCCCAGTGGGCCATGGCGCAGTCGGGGTCCGCGGCGGCCGCGGCCTCGAAGCAGGCGACGGCCTCCTCGTGGTGGAAGGCGTACGTCCACACCAGGCCGCGGTCGAACCACCGTTGCGCCTCGGGGGATCCGGTCGTCACCGGGCGGCTGTGGGAGCCGAGGTCGTAGTCGTAGTCGTCCACGTGTCCGTCCGTCCTTCGTCCTTTGCCGGCCACCTTCGGGGCATCGCCGGACGTACCGGCTCAATCCCCGTCCGACGTCCCATCATGGCGGGCCCGGGGCGCGGCCGGGGAGCCGGAAGCGGGCCCGCCACCCGGATTGAGGAACCGCACGGAGGCACCGCATGGCGGAATACGATGCGAATCCGTCGCAGGTGTGAGGGGAACCGACTTGACGAAGCAGAGCCAACAGCCGCCCGCCGCCGTCCTGTTCGACGCGCTGGGTGCCGACTACGAGAAGGCGTTCGCCCACGCCCCCGCGCATCTGTCGGCGCTGCGGTGGCTGCTCGACCGGCTGCCGCCGGCCGCCCGGGTGCTGGACGTGGGCAGTGGTACCGGTCGGCCCACCGCGGCCACGCTCGCCGCGGCGGGACACACGGTGCTGGGCGTCGACGTCTCCCCCGTCATGGTCGAACTCGCCGCCCGGCAGGTGCCCGAGGCCTCCTTCCGCCTCGCCGACATCCGTGAACTCCCGCTGGAGGCGGCCTCGTTCGACGGGGTCTGTGTGTTCTTCTCGCTGCTGCAGATGTCGCGTGAGGAGCAGTCGGCGCTGATGGGACGGCTGGCCGGGGCGCTGAAGCCCGGCGGGCACCTGGTGCTTGCCACGGTGCCCGCGGATGTGGAGGACGTCGAGGTCGTCTTCATGGGGCGGCCGGTCCGTGCGACCAGTTTCTCCGAGGCGGACTTGGTCGGCCTGGTCGAGGCGGCGGGGCTGGCCGTGGAGGAGCGGCACAGCATCCTGTTCACGCCCGACCATCCCGGCGCCGGGCCCGAACCTCAACTCTTCCTGCACTGTCGGCGGGTGTGACAGGCTGCGGGACATGATCGTCAGAATGAGTGAGGCGCGGGTACTGCCCGATCGCTTCGAAGCGTTCCACGACATGATCGTCGAAGCCGTGCGCACGTTCCCGGACCGCTACCCGGGGCTGCTGGACCACGAGGTGCTGGTCGCGCCGCCCAACTCCCTGATCTACGTCAGCCGTTGGCGCAGCGAGGAGGATCTCGTCCATTACGCCGGTGAGAACTGGCGTGACCAGCCCGTGGTCCTGCCGGGTGAGGACGACTACCTGCTCGCGCCCCTTCAGGTACGGCACTTCACCACCGCGTCACTGGCCTGAGCCGACCGGGCCCCGGCCGCACACCACGTGCGGCCGGGGCCCGCTGTCGTTCAGCCGAGTTCCACCAGCAGGTCGCCGCCCTCCACCTGCTGCACGCGGTTGATGGCGAGCCGGGCGACCGTGCCGTCCTTGGCGGCCGTGATCGCGGCCTCCATCTTCATCGCTTCGATGGTCGCCACCGTCGCCCCGGCGGACACCTGGTCGCCCTCGGCGACCGCGAGGGTCACCACGCCCGCGAACGGCGCGGCGACATGGCCGGGGTTGGTGCGGTCCGCCTTTTCGGTCACCGGGACGTCCGAGGCCGCCGCCCGGTCGCGGACCTGGATCGGCCGCAACTGGCCGTTGAGGGAGGACATCACCGTACGCATGCCGCGCTCGTCGGCCTCACCGACGGCCTGGAGCTCGATCAGCAGCCGCACGCCGGGTTCGAGGTCGATGGCGTACTCCTTGCCCGGACGCAGCCCGTAGAAGAAGTCCTTGCTGTCCAGGACGCTGGTGTCGCCGAACGACTGCCGGTGCGCCTCGAACTCGCGTGTGGGGGCGGGGAACAGCAGCCGGTTGAGCGTCCCCCGGCGCTCCTTCACCAGTCCCGCGCGATCGTCGGCGGTCAGCTCCGCCATGGGCTTGGCCTCGGCGCGGCCGCGCAGGGCCTTGCTGCGGAACGGTTCGGGCCAGCCGCCGGGCGGGGTGCCCAGTTCGCCGCGCAGGAAGCCGACGACGGAGTCGGGGATGTCGAACCGGTCGGGGGTCTCCTCGAAGTCCTGGGGCTCAACTCCCGCTCCCACCAGGTGCAGTGCCAGGTCGCCGACCACCTTCGACGACGGCGTGACCTTCACCAGGCGGCCGAGCATCCGGTCGGCGGCGGCGTACATGGCCTCGATCTCCTCGAAGCGGTCGCCGAGGCCGAGGGCGATGGCCTGGGTGCGCAGGTTGGACAGCTGTCCGCCGGGGATCTCGTGGTGGTAGACGCGTCCGGTCGGCGCGGGCAGGCCCGCCTCGAAGGGGGCGTAGACCTTGCGGACGCTCTCCCAGTACGGCTCCAGGTCGCCGACGGCCTGGATGTCGAGGCCGGTGGGCCGCGCGGAGTGGTCGGTCGCGGCGACGATCGCCGATAGCGACGGCTGCGAGGTGGTGCCCGCCAGGGAGGACACCGCCCCGTCGACGGCGTCGGCGCCGGCCTGGATCGCCGCCAGGTAGGTGGCGAGCTGGCCGCCGGCCGTGTCGTGGGTGTGCAGGTGCACCGGCAGGTCGAACTCCCGCCGCAGAGCGGATACGAGGGTCGCCGCGGCCGGCGCCCGCAGCAGTCCCGCCATGTCCTTGACAGCCAGGACGTGGGCGCCCGCGGCCACGATCTTCTCGGCCAGGCGCAGGTAGTAGTCGAGGGTGTAGAGCCGCTCGTTGGGGTCGGACAGGTCGGAGGTGTAGCACAGGGCCACTTCCGCGATGGCCGTTCCGGTCTGGCGTACGGCGTCGATGGCGGGGCGCATCTGGTCGACGTCGTTGAGGGCGTCGAAGATGCGGAAGATGTCGATGCCGGTGGCCGCGGCCTCCTGCACGAACGCGTCGGTGACCTCGGTGGGGTACGGGGTGTAGCCGACGGTGTTGCGCCCGCGCAGCAGCATCTGGAGGCAGATGTTGGGCACCGCTTCGCGCAGGGCGGCCAGGCGTTCCCAGGGGTCCTCGGCGAGGAAGCGCAGGGCGACGTCGTAGGTGGCGCCGCCCCAGCACTCCAGCGACAGCAGCTGGGGCAGGGTGCGGGCGACCACGGGGGCCACGGCGAGCATGTCCTTGGTGCGGACGCGGGTGGCGAGCAGCGACTGGTGGGCGTCGCGGAAGGTGGTGTCGGTGACGCCGATGGTCGGGGCCTCGCGCAGCGCGCGGGCGAATCCCTCCGGGCCGAGTTCGACGAGCCGCTGCCGGGAGCCGGCCGGCGGCTGTCGCTCCGGCAGCGCGGGCAGCTTGGCCAACGGGTCGGCCAGCTCGGGCCGTTCGCCGTGCGGCCGGTTCACGGTGACGTCGGCGAGGTAGGTCAGCAGCTTCGTGCCGCGGTCGGCCGACTGGCGTGAGGTGAGCAGCCGCGGGCGCTGCTCGATGAACGATGTGGTGACGTTGCCGGACTGGAAGTCGGGGTCGTCCAGGACCGCTTGCAGGAACGGGATGTTGGTGGCCACGCCGCGGATGCGGAACTCGGCCACGGCACGCCGGGCACGGTGGACGGCGGTGGTGAAGTCCCGGCCCCGGCAGGTCAGTTTGACCAGCATCGAGTCGAAGTGCGCGCTGATCTCCGTACCGGCGTGGGTGGTGCCGCCGTCCAGGCGGATGCCGGAGCCGCCCGGCGAGCGGTAGGCGCTGATGCGGCCGGTGTCGGGACGGAAGCCGTTGGCGGGGTCCTCGGTGGTGATACGGCACTGGAGTGCGGCCCCGCGCAGGGTCACCGTCTCCTGGGCGAGCCCGAGGTCGGTGAGGGTGGCGCCGGAGGCGATGCGCAGTTGCGCCTGCACGAGGTCGACGTCGGTGACCTCCTCGGTGACCGTGTGCTCGACCTGGATGCGCGGGTTCATCTCGATGAAGACGTGGTTGCCGTCGGGGTCGAGGAGGAACTCGACGGTGCCCGCGTTGCGGTAGCCGATCTGGCGGGCGAAGCGGACGGCGTCGGCGCAGATCCGTTCGCGCAGGGCGGGGTCGAGGTTGGGGGCGGGCGCGAGCTCGATCACCTTCTGGTGGCGGCGCTGCACCGAGCAGTCCCGCTCGAACAGGTGGATGACGTTGCCTTGGCCGTCGGCGAGGATCTGCACCTCGATGTGGCGGGGTTCGACGACGGCCTTCTCCAGGAAGACCGTGGGGTCGCCGAACGCGGAGGCCGCCTCGCGGGAGGCCGCCTCGATGGACTCCCGGAGCTGGGCGCGGTCCTCGACGCGGCGCATACCGCGGCCGCCGCCGCCCGCGACCGCCTTGACGAAGACCGGGAAGCCGATCTCCTCGGCGGCGCTGACGAGTTCGTCGACGTCGGTGGAGGGCGCCGAGGAGCCCAGCACCGGTACGCCGGCCTCGCGCGCGGCGGCGACCGCGCGGGCCTTGTTCCCGGTCAGCTCCAGGATGTCCGCGCTCGGTCCGACGAAGGTGATGCCGGCCGCCTCGCAGGCCCGGGCCAGCTCGGGGTTCTCGGAGAGGAAGCCGTAGCCGGGGTAGACGGCGTCCGCTCCCGCGCGGCGCGCCGCGCCGACGACCTCGTCGACGGAGAGGTAGGCCCGCACCGGGTGTCCGGGAGTGCCGATCTCGTAGGCCTCGTCGGCCTTCAGCCGGTGCAGGGAGTTGCGGTCCTCGTGCGGGAAGACGGCGACGGTTCGCGCGCCCAGCTCGTAGCTCGCGCGGAACGCCCGAATCGCGATCTCGCCGCGGTTGGCGACCAGCACCTTGCGGAACATCCTTGATCCCTTCGCCTGCCGGTGAGGCCACCATGGTGTCGGGGGTACCCGGGCGGCGCCATGTGAACCTGGCCACTGACAGGGTGAAGCCGGCTACGCGTCGACGGACGTCTTCCCCGCGCGAGCCGGGCCGCGGGCGGATGCGGTGCGCAGCCGTCGGCCGCGGCGGGTCAGGCCCCAGGGCTTGAGGAGCGAGACGGCCGTCATGAAGACGTAGGCGGTCAGGGACACGATCGGCCCGAACAGCACCTCTCCGGCGTCGGGCAGTGGCCCGCCCGCGGCGGTCGCGGCGACCGCGTCGTTCACGCCGGGGCGCAGGGCGAAGGCGGTGGCGGCGGTCGTGGCCAGGGTCAGCCAGAACTTCGTGTACACCCACCGGTGCCGGGCCAGCCCCCATGCCGTGCCCAGGGCCAGCAGCAGTCCGCTGAGCAGTGTCAGCAGCGCGATCGGGAGCAGCAGCCAGTCGGCGAACAGTTTCATGGCCCGGACGGAGGCCTCGGTGACCGCGTGGGACGCGGTGGTGGCCGCGGTGGTCCCCAGCGCGAGCAGCCCGAGGCTGAGCCCGAGCCAGCTCGCGGCGGCGACGACATGGACAACGACGAGAACCCGGCGCGCGGGTCGGCTGAGATTCACCCGACCCACGCTCCAGGACGGCGCCTTCTACGGCGTCTGACGGCGGGAGTAACCGCGTGTACGCGACAGGGCGTACGGCGCGCTATCCGGCGTGCTTCCTGACGCGGCGCAGCAGCACGACGCCGCAGAGGAGGAGGACGGCTCCGGCCGCGGCCGGCCACAGGGTGGCGCCGGTGTCGGCGAGGCCGCCGCCGACGGTCTGGGGTTCGGTGCCGTCGGCGGGAGCGGCGCTGGTGCCCGCGTCGGAGGGCGTCGCGGTGGCGGCTGCCTCCTCGGCGTCCTCGGCGGGGGCTGTTTCGGGTGTGTCGGTGCGGGTCGGGGTGGGTGTGGCGTAGATCTTGGGCTGGTCGGCGGCGGCCTCGGACTCGGTGGGCTGTGCGGCGTAGTCGTCTGTCGGCGCCGGGTCCTCGGGCTGCTCGGTCTGCTGACCGTCGTCCGTCGGCGCCGGGTCCTGGGGCTCCTCGGTCTGCTGGCCGTCGTCCGTGGGCGCGGGGTCCTCGGGCTCGTCGGTCTGCTGGCCGTCGTCGGTGGGTGTCGGGTCCTGGGGCTCCTCGCCGGAGCCGTCGCCGGTGTCACCGCCGTCGTCCCCGCCGTTGTCCCCTCCCGAGCCGTCGCCCGGCGCCGCTCCCGCACCGCACTGCAGACCGTCGTTGATGCAGTCGACCATCTCCTGCATCAGGTCCTCGTCGAAGACGTTGATGAAGTCACCGTGGTCCGTGACCGGCTTGTGCAGCTGCTCGGGGAAGGAGTCGACGGCGAAGAGCGGGGTCGTTCGGCCACCGTCGGCCACGCTCGGCGTGTCGACGTCGTAGACGATCCGCTGCACCAGCTGCGGGATGGCCTGGAAGCCGGCCGGGCAGGAGCCGTCGGCGGCGGCGAACGCCACGTGGGTGCGGTGGTTGGCGCTGTCGATGTTCCGGCCGTCCCAGCAGCTCTGGAACCGGAACGTGCGCACCACGTCGCTGCCGTCGGGGCACAGCGGGTACTTGTCCTTCAGCTGCCGGTCCTCGAAGCCGGTGCAGCTCCACGAGGCGTTGGCGTTGGCCGTGCCGTTGACGAACGCCTTGGCGTCACCGGTGATGATGCGCAGCAGCCGGGGCATGGCCGTGACCTCGCCCTGCGGGCTGCCCTCGAAGGTCAGCGTGACCTGCGCGGGCGTGACGATCTCGCCGGCGTTGCCCTCGATCCCGCCGCCGGGGGCGTTGGCGTCCTGCTCCTGGGTGCCGTTCTGCAGCCGCAGCACGGGCCAGTAGTACGAGGACTTGTCGCCCTCGTTCTCGCAACTGGTGCCGGCCGCGGCCAGGTCCTCGTCGCTGGCGAAGGCGTCGTTGGCCTGGTTGCCGATGTAGTCGTGGAAGTGGTGGGCGCCGTTGCTGACACCCGGGGCGACGATGACGTTGTCGGAGTTGAACAGGCCTCCTTCGTTCACGCCGCAGCTGGTGGCGAAGGTGCCGCGGGAGGCGTCGTCCTGGAGGGGCGGGCGCTGGGCGTTGGGCTGGACGGCGGTGATGTCGGCGAAGTCCTCGGCGACGGGGCCGTTGCCCTGCTGCTGACCGCCACCGTCCTGCCCGTCCTGCCCGTCCTGCTCGTTCTCCCCCTCGGGAACGGCCAGTTCGCAGCCGGCGAGGGCTTCGAGTCCCTCGGGACGCTCGCCCGCGCGCCCGATGGCGACGGCTATTCGCTCGATGGTCGCGGCCCGCTTCTCCTCCAGCGGCTGCATCACGGCGCCGTCGGCGAAGCCCTCGTCCTGCTGCTCCTCCGGCGTCGCCGCCCGCAGCCGCTGGTAGGCCTCCGCGATCTGCTGGTCGAGCAGCGCGAGTTCCGAGTCGACCTCGGCCTTCGCCGCGTCGGGCACCTCGGTCAGCTCGGTACCGACATCGGGGCAGTCGATCGTCGTGCCGTCACTCAGCGGCGTCTGCTGGACCGGCTCCGCGTCGCCCTCGGTCGCCGAGGCGTACACGTTCGCGGCCACCAGGCCTCCGCCGCCCAGAATCAGGGCGACCGCTGCGAAGGTCGCGCGTCGTGGCCCGGTGGGGCGCCTGCGCGTGTTGCGTCTCAAGGCAGTACTCCTACGGTCTGGGCGGGCATGGAAATCCCTCGCCCCCATACGGACCGCGGGCGTGCCGTGTTCAACCGCCCCAGGAATTCATACGAATCTCTCAGCGAACACCCCGTCACCGGGGCGCGCACCCGTTTGCGCGTCCGATCCATGGCTGACGGTCACGAATTGGCACAACCGGCCCCTCGGCGCTGCCCGGTTCCAGCATGATGACGGGCGACATCCCACCCAAGTCGACCGCTTGTCCAGGGAGTTGAGAAGCTGTGGCCAATCCGCCCGAGAACGACACCGAGAAGCTGCCGGTCGATCTGGTCAGCGCCGTCCGCGCCCTGCGCGCCCAGATCACGGAGGCGGCCGCGACGGATCCCGCGTCCGACATCCGCTTCCAGGTCGGCCCCATCCAGCTGGAGTTCACCGTGGCGCTGACCCGCGACCGCAAGGTCCAGGGCGGGGTGAAGGCGTGGGTCGTCACGGCCGGCGCCGAGGCGGCGTGGTCGAACGCCGAGACGCACAAGGTGACCCTCAATCTCACCCCGGTCTCGGCCACCACCGGGCAGAGCCCCGAGATCAGCAACACCGATCCCGCTCACCGTCTGTAGCCGTGGCGGTCCGTCATCCGAGCCGGGCGCACCTGGTCGCCGTCACCACGGCGGACGGGAAGGTGCGCGGCAGCGGCTATCTCCTCAACGACCGTGTGGTGCTGACGGCGGGCCACGTCGTGTCCGGCGTGGCCGCCGACGATCTGCGCGTGTGCCGTATGTCGACGCTGGTGAGCAGGCCGGCGGAGATCGTGAGCGTCAAGAACGACGTCGCCTTCCTGCTGACCGCCGAGAAACTGGCCGACCCCGGCGAGCTGTCGCCGGTGAAGCTGGCCGACCTCGCGCCCGACACCCGGTTCGCGGACTGCTCGGCGCTCGGCCTGCCGGCGGTGATGACGAGGCCGTCCCACGGCGTCGCTCCCCTGGAGGCCGCGTTCCGCGTCGCGTCCAACAGCGCCGAGCGGCACGGCTATCTCTCCCTGGAGGTGGACAGCCATCCTCCGGAGGGCGAAGCGCCCTGGAGCGGTATGTCGGGGGCGCCCGTCTTCCATGCGGGCCGCTGGCTGATCGGTGTCGTCCTGCGTGACTCGGCCGGCTGGCAGCACTCCCGGCTGGAGGCAGCCCCGATCGACGCGTTCTTCGAGGACTCCACGCTGGCGGACGCCGACCTCTGGGTCCAGCGCCCGCTCACGGAGACGGACGCGCCCGACGCCGCGTTCCTGGACGTCTACCGGCGGGACGTGGTCCGTCGTTACGGACACATAGAGCTGTTCGGGCTGGGCCGGCACGGACATCTGGAGCACGAGATCGGCGTCGAGCACGCCTATGTCAGCCTGCACGCGGGCCTGCCGGCCCTGGGACTGCAGTCGATCGACCAGTTCCGGCCCGTGGAGCAGCTGATCCCGAAGAACCCCCGGCTGCTGCTGCGGGGCGATCCGGGTGCGGGCAAGTCCACGCTGCTGGAGTGGCTGACCGTCTCCATGGCGCGGGGTTCCTGCACCGGGCCCTTGGAGTCGTTCAACGACCGCGTCCCGTTCCTGATCCGGCTGCGCGACATGTACGCGCCGCGATGGAAGCAGACCGAGGGGCGCGAGGGCGTGGCACCCGAGCCGGAGGAGTTCCTCCGCTTCAGCCGGACCGCCACGGGCACCACGCCGCCGGACGGCTGGGTGCGCCGCATGCTCGAACAGGGCCGGGCGCTGCTGCTCGTGGACGGTCTGGACGAGGTCCTGGAGTCCCATCGCGACGGCGTGCTGGCCTGGATCAACGAGCTGCTGCGGGAGTTTCGCGCGCTGCCCCTGATCGTCACCGGCCGGCCGGAGGCGTTGCAGCGCTGGAGACCGCCGAAGGGGCTGGGCTTCGCCGAGCTCAAGCTGCTGGAGCTGAACAAGGAGCAGCGTGCGCTGCTCATCCACAAGTGGCATCGGGCGGCCATCCTCGGCGTCTCCTCCTCCCGGTTCGACGAGGAGGAGCGCGAACGCCGGATCGCCCGGCTGACCGATCTCGAAGCCGAGCTGACCAAACGCATCGACGAGTCGCAGGACCTGTCGGCGCTCGCCGCGACACCGCTCCTGTGCGCCGTGTTGTGCAAGCTCCACGAGGTCCATGGAACCCGGCTCCCGCGCTTTCGCCAGGAGCTGTACGAGAAGACGGTCGACATGATGCTCGGTCTGCGGGACGCCGACCGTGAGGTGCCCGATCCGCTGCCCCGGCTGGATGTGGACCAGCGTCGCGCCGTGCTGTCCTGGGTGGCCGGATACCTCACGACGGAGGGCGAGCGGGAGATCTCCCTGGACCGCTTCGACGAGAAGGTCGCGGAGCGGCTGCGCAGCCTGGGCCGCGAGGCCGGCACGCACACCCCGGAGGAGATCCGCAGGGCCCTGCAGGAGCGCAGCGGGCTGCTCGTCGCCCCGAGCGAGGACACGCTGCGCTTCAGCCATCGCACCTTCCAGGACTATCTCGCGGCCACGGACATGGTCGCCCAGCGCGCCTTCGGGCAGCTGGCGGGTCACGCCGGGGACGAGTCCTGGGACGACATCCTGCGCTTCGCGATGAGCCGGTGCAGTCTGGCCGACACGCACGAGTTCGTCTCGCAGTTCCGCAAGAAGATCCGGCTGGTGGCCAACCGCAAGCAGAAGGCGCGGATGCGGATGGCGGCGGCCTGCTGCATCCCGTACGCGGTGCAGATGTCGGAGGCGGACCGGCGGACGCTGGTGTCGGGGGTCGCCCGCTCCTTCCGGAGCAGTCCGCCCGGCTATGGGCGCTCGATGTTCGACGTCGACCAGTTCGCGTCCGTCGGCCCCGACCTGCTGGCCTCGCTGCAGAAGGGGTTCAACTGGGGCAATACGTTCCTGTCCTACGAAGGCATCGCTCTGGCGGGCCGCGTCGGAGGACCGGAGGCACTGCGCTTCCTCGCCGAGATCCCGCAGGAGCACCGCACGGCCCTGTCATATCCACTTTCGTTGATGTGGCGCAGCTTCCCGGGTGCCGAGTACGCGGAGAAGGTCCTGAGCGGCCTGGATCTGGATGAGCTGCTCGTCAACCGGCCGGAGCAGCTCGAACAGGCGCGCGATGTCGGCGAGGTCCGCCATCTCCTGGTGGAAACGCCCGTCGCGATCGAGACGATCGCCAAGTTCGCGCGTGAGCATCGGGTACATCAACTGCGGCTCAGCGCACCCCTTTTGCGGGACGACGTCTCTCTCGCCCCGCTGGACCGTGTGGACTGTCTGTCGACGCTTTCCCTGGACAGCCCGCTGACGACCGTCGAGGACCTCTTCGAGATTCCGTACTCGTTCCTCGATCTGCCGTGGGATCGGGTCGGCGGGGACGCGCAGTACCGGCTGCCGGCGCTTCCCGGCCTCTCTGAGCTGTGCCTGACCGCGCTCCCCGCCGACTGGACGTCGCCCACGACCGGCTGGGGCGGTCTCACCCGGCTCGGCCTGTTCGGCCACGTCGAGGAGGCGCTGGACGCCCTCGGCGTACTGCCCTCCCTGACTCATCTGGTCGTGGCCACGCAGTCTCCTTGCGAGATCCCCCGGAAACTCGTGCACCCGAAGGTCAGCCATCTCGTGCTGTTCGACGGACTGCGCCGGGCCGCCGTCTCCGACCTGGTCTCGGCCTTCCCCGCGCTGACCAGCCTGGTGTTCTGCTCCCGGCCGGGCAGCAGGACGACGGTGGACGTGAGAGGTCTGTCGGAGACGCCTTGGCTGCGGGTCCGGTTGCCCGGCTTCGGGCGCAACGAGGGCAGAGTGCTGGGCGCCGAGGGGGTTCCGACGTCCCGGCTGAGCTGGGAGTGACCCCGGCGCGGGCCGCGACCTGCCGTCAGACCAGGTCCGCCCACGGTGCCGGCGGCGACGCGGCGAAGAAGCGCAGCAGTCCCAGCAGTCGGCCGGCCGGCGGAGCGGTCCAGTGGCGTTCGCCGGGTCTCGGTAGCGGATCCGGCAGGCGGCCGAGGGCCCACACCAGGTGGTGCCACAGCACGCGGGCCTCCCAGGAGCCGCCGTCGGGCGGGGTGGCCCGGCCGGATTCCTCGCGGTAGCCGGCGAGCAGCGCGGGGACGCCCTGCAAGGGGAGTTTGGCGAACTCGGTGGCGGGGTCGGCCCATTGGGCGTCGCCCCAGTCCACGATGCCGGTGAGGGCGGTGGGGTGCGGGGAGACGATCAGGTTCTGCGGGGCGATGTCGCCGTGCACCAGGACCCGGGCCGGGTCGGTGGGCAGGTGTGCGCGCAGACGGTCGAACCAGTCGGTGAGCCAGCGTGCGGCTTCGGCGTCGAGCCAGCCCTCCCGCAGCAGGACGGTCACCAGCGCTCGCGGGTCCGGGCCGTCGTCGTCCGTGGGGAGGGAGGACAGGCCGGTCCCGGTGGCCGGGGTGAGCCGGTGCAGTCTGGCCAGCTCGCGCCCGGTCCGGTGGTAGACACGGTTCGCCGCGTCGGCGGACGGGCGAAGGCGCGCCAGGTCGGTTCCGGGCGCGCGGGCGAGCACCATGTAGGGCACCCCGGCCGTCTCGCCGGTGCCGTCGAAGGCGACGACCTCGGGGGTACGTACTCCGGCGCGCCGGGCGACGGGGATGACCGCGGCCTCCTTGACCAGGTCGGGCAGGTGGCGGTGGCTGCGGGGTATGCGCAGGACCAGCTCGTCCCCGAGGAGGAGGACATGGTTGGCGCCGCCCGCCGGGGCGGGGCGGACGCAATCGGCCGCCACGCCGTGCCGGGCGGCGATCGCGGCCAGTGTGGCGCGGCTCGGTGCGGGGTCCTCCATGGGCGGGATGCTCGCACGGGCCAACGCGCCGCCGACATCGAATAACGCCTGCGCAGGCGGCAGGGCCCAGGGATCCGTTGCTCCCGGGTGCGGTCCCCGCCCCTTGTGGCGCATTCTTGCTGTGTTGCCCGCGGGACGGCGCAGCGACGGCGCACGGACGAGGTAGGGCCGATGACTGGGAGCGCCGAGAACGCACGGCGGACGCCCGGGCGGCCGACGGAGGCACTGATCGACGCCTCGCACGAGGCGATCAGGGTGGCCGGCGGTCACGCGGCGGGGGTCTATCTGCGCTCCCGCACGCCCGGACTGCTGCGGCTGTCCGTGCTCGCGGGGCTGCCCGGGCAGTTGTTCCGGCCCTGGTGGCGGCTGCATGTGGACCGGCCGTTCCCGGTCGCCGACGCCCACCGGCTGGGCGTGGAGGTGGTGCTGGCGAACGCGACGGAGACGATGCGCCGCTATCCGCAGTTCGCGGCGGGTCTGCCGTTCCAGTTCGGGTCGCTGTACGTGCCGGTCGTGGGCGAGTCCACCGCCTACGGAGTGCTGACCGTGCTGCGGCCGTCCACCGCCGACGCCACCGAGCTGCTCCCCGAGCGGGAGCGTCTGGCACTGCTCGCCGAGGAGCTGGGGGCGCGCCTGCAGGGCCTGGAGGACGGCGAGGGGCCGTCGCCGGTGTGGTGGGACGAGGAGCCGCTGTGCGTCCGGCCACCCACCCTGCGGCCGTCGGCGGGGCGGGCGGGCTGCTTCTCCTGGGACCCGGTGACGGGGGCGGTGACCTTCGACGAGCGGGTGCGGGCGGTGGTGGGGACGCAGGCCCGGGACGGCGGCGGGAGCGTGCAGGAGTTCGCCGAGGCGCTGGCGCCCGCGGACGCGCGGCTGCTGCTGGCCGCGCTGCGGGAGACGGCCGTGGGCAGACCGCCGACCCTGCCGCTGTGCCTGCGCGGCGCGGACGACATGCTGCGCTTCGTCGACCTGTGGACGCCGTACCACGGCGTGCCCGACGACGTGAGCGGGCGGACGGTGCGCGGGGTGGTGCTCGATCCGGGCCCGGCCGCGGCGGCCGGTTCCGCGGCGGACCTGCTGCCGGACGGGGTGTTCGCACTGGACCGGTTGGGGCTCGTCGTCTACGCCAATCCGCGCGCCGCACAGCTGCTGGAGCGGCCGCGGTCCGAGCTCCTCGGCCGGCCCCTGTGGGAGGCGGTGCCGTGGCTGAACCAGGCCGCCTGCGAGGACCATCTGCGCGGGGCGCTGCTGTCGCCGGATCCCATGCACTTCCACGTCGGACGGCCCACCGCGCCGGGGACGCAGGCGTACGACGGGGACTGGCTGGCCCTGTCGCTGCACCCGGGCCCGGACCTGCTGACCTGCACGGTACGTCCCGCGCACCAGGCGTCCCAGGCACCGGCCGACGCCCCGCCGGCGGATCCGGGCGCGGCCGCGGGCACGGATGCGGCGCCGTCGATGGCCCCGCTGTACCGGCCGATCGTGCTGGCCATCGCCCTGACCGAGGCGGTCACCGCCCGCCAGGTGTCCGCGGTGGTCATGCGGGAGCTGCTGCCCGCGTTCGGCGGGCGCCGGCTGGCGATCTACCTGTTGCAGGAGCGGCATCTGTGGCTGGCCTGGGAGACCGGGTTCCCGCAGGGGTTCCTCGCGCCCTTCGAGGGGGTGGGGCTCGACGCCCGGCTGCCCGGGGTGGAGACGCTGACCACCGGACGGCCGCTGTTCTTCGACTCGATGCAGCAGCTCATGGACGCCTATCCCGGGATCGCGCTGGACGCCACGGAGGGCGCCCGCGCCTTCCTGCCGCTGATCGCCTCCGGGCGCCCGGTCGGCTCCTGCATCCTGGGCTTCGACCGGCCCCGCAGCTTCAGCACCCAGGAACGGACCGTGCTCACCGCGCTGGCCGGGCTCATCGCGCACGCGATGGAGAAGGCGCAGCGCTACGAGAGCGAGACGGCGCTCGCCCGCGGACTGCAGCAGGCCCTGCTCCCCCGGCGGCTGTCGGCGCACCCGCTGATGGAGACGGCCGGGCGCTATCTGCCGGCCACCCAGGGCATGGAGGTCGGCGGCGACTGGTACGACGTCGTCGCGTCCGGCGACGGTCTGGCTCTGGTCATCGGCGATGTCCAGGGGCACGGGGTGCAGGCGGCGGCCACGATGGGCCAGGTGCGCAGTGCGGTGCGGGCCTTCGCGCTCGGTGACCGGCCGCCCGACGAGGTGCTGAGCGGCACGAACCGCCTGCTCATCGACCTGGACTCCGGGCAGTTCGCGAGCTGCTGCTACATCCGGCTGGATCCCGTCACCGGGGTGGCCCGGGCGGCCCGGGCCGGGCATCCGCCGCCGCTGCTGCGCCGCCCGGACGGCCGTACGCACACCCTGGACCTGCCCGGCGGTGTCGTGCTCGGCGTGGACCCGCAGGAGCAGTACCCGGTCACGGAGCTGAGTCTGGAGCCCGGGGCCGTGCTGGCGCTGTACACGGACGGTCTGGTCGAGCGGCCGGGCGCCGACATCGACGAGGGCATCGGTGCGCTGCGGGTGGCGCTGGCCCGGGCCGGTGCCCCGCTCGGGTGGCCCAGCGGTCACGCGCTGTCCGGGGTCGTGGACCGGCTCACCGCCTCGGCCCGGCACACGGCCGACCGGCCGGACGACATCGCTCTGCTGCTCGCCACCCGCCGCTCCTCTCCGCGGCCCGGATCACGGCCCTGAGAGGCCCTTACGTCGTGTGCCCGGGAGTGACGCCTCTCGCCTCACGGGGTCGGGCAGTGTAGACATGGGCTCATGGTCCGTCTCTCGGGTCGATCCGGGACCCGGTCGCACCGTCGTCCCGGTGGTCCCGCACAGCGTGCGGCCGACCGCGCCCGTGGAATGCGTGCGGGGCGCGGGCCGGATGCCGCACGCACGCAGGGACAGGACGGCGCGGGCCGGGGACAGACCCGGCGGCATGCGGCGCTGAGCGGGCGCAGCGTGGCCGGACAGGTGTTCGTCCTGCAAGTGGTGATCGTGCTGCTGCTGGTCGTGGCCGCGGTGGTGGCGCTGGTGCTGCAGGGCCGGTACGACAGCACGAAGGAGGCCCGCAACCGCTCGGTCGCGGTCGCCCAGTCCTTCGCCAACGCGCCCGGTACCGTCGCGGCGCTCCGCGCGCCCCATCCGGCCGCCATCTTCCAGCCGAAGGCGGAGGCCGCCCGCGAGGCGACGGACGTGGACTTCATCGTCGTCATGAACACCGACGGGATCCGCTACAGCCACCCCAAACCGGACCGCATCGGCAAGAAGTTCGTCGGCACCATCGAACCCGCGCTGAACGGCGAGGTGGTCACCGAGGAGATCACCGGCACGATCGGCCCGCTGGTGCAGGCCGTGGTCCCCATCAAGGATGCGAACGGCACGGTGGTGGGCCTGGTGTCGGCCGGGCTGACCACGGCGACCGTCGGCGGCAACGCCGCCCGGCAGCTGCCGCTGGTCCTCATCACGGCCGCGGCGGCGCTCGCGCTGGCCACCGCGGGCACGGCGCTCGTCAGCAGACGGCTGCTGCGCCAGACGCACGGTCTGGGCCCGCACGAGATGACCCGGATGTACGAACACCATGACGCCGTGCTGCACGCCGTGCGCGAGGGCGTGATCATCGTCGGCGACGAGGGTCGGCTGCTGCTCGCCAACGACGAGGCGCACCGGCTGCTGGATCTGCCCGAGGAGGCCGAGGGCCTCGCGGTGCAGGAGCTGGGGCTCGCCCACGACACCGCGGAGCTGCTGGCCTCGGGCCGGGTCGCCACGGACGAGGTGCACCGGGTCAAGGACCGCCTGCTGGCGGTGAACCAGCGGCCGACGAACCTGCGCGGCGGCCCGTCCGGCAGTGTGGCCACCCTGCGTGACTCCACCGAGCTGCGGGCCCTGTCCGGGCGGGCCGAGGCCGCGCGGGAGCGGCTGAACATGCTCTACGAGGCCGGGGTCGGCATCGGCACGAGCCTGGACGTGACGCGCACCGCCGAG
This sequence comes from Streptomyces sp. NPDC079141, assembly GCF_040686775.1. Classification (NCBI taxonomy): domain Bacteria; kingdom Bacillati; phylum Actinomycetota; class Actinomycetes; order Kitasatosporales; family Streptomycetaceae; genus Streptomyces; species Streptomyces sp. NPDC079141. The sequence continues at coordinate 250,691 of NZ_JBFBLP010000001.1, forward strand.
GAGCTGGCCGAGCTGGCCGTGCCGAGGTTCGCGGACTTCGCCACCGTAGACCTGTTCGAGGCCGTGCTGCGGGGTGGGCAGCCGGAGACGGTGACGCCGCTGCGGCGTACGGCGTTCAACGGGATCCGCAAGGACGCGCCGCTGTATCCGCTGGGCGAGCAGATCGGGTTCGTGGCGTCCTCGCCGCAGGGCCGGTGTCTGGACACCGGGCAGGCGGTGCTGGAGCCGCGGCTCGCCGACGCGCCGGGGTGGCAGGCGCAGGATCAGGAGCGGTCGGCGCAGGTCGTGGAGTTCGGGATCCACTCGCTGATCGCGGTGCCGCTGCGCACCGGGTCCCTGGTGCTGGGTGTGGTCAGTTTCTGGCGGTCGCAGAAGCCGGAGCCGTTCGACGCCGAGGAGTTGGAGCTGGCGGAGGAGCTGGTCGCGCGGGCCGCGGTGTCCATAGACAACGCGCGCCGTTACACGCGTGAGCACAGCATGGCGGTGACCCTGCAGCGCAGTCTGCTGCCGCGCAGCCTGCCCGAGCAGAACGCGCTGGAGATCGCCTACCGGTATCTGCCCGCGCAGGCCGGGGTGGGCGGCGACTGGTTCGACGTACTGCCGCTGTCCGGCGCGCGGGTCGCCCTCGTGGTGGGCGACGTCGTCGGGCACGGGCTGCACGCGGCGGCCACGATGGGGCGGCTGCGGACGGCGGTGCACAACTTCTCCGCGCTGGACCTGCCGCCGGAGGAACTGCTCACCCTGCTCGACGAGTTGGTCGCCCGGATCGACCAGGACGAGGCCGCCGAGGGCGGCCTGGCACCGGTGGCCGGCGCGACCTGTCTGTACGCGATCTACGACCCGGTGGCCCGGCACTGCACGGTCGCCCGTGCCGGCCATCCGCCACCGGCCGTGATCCGGCCGGACGGCTCCGTGGACTTTCCCGACGTGCCCGCCGGGCTGCCGCTGGGGCTGGGCGGGCTGCCGTTCGAGACGGCCGAGCTGGAACTGGAGGAGGGCAGCCGGCTGGTCCTCTACACGGACGGTCTCGTCGAGGACCGGGAGCGGGACATCGACGAGGGGCTCGAACTGCTGCGGGCCGCGCTCGCGCAGGCGGGCCCGTCCCCGGAGGAGACCTGCCGGACGGTCCTGGACGCACGTCTTCCGGACCGTCCGAGCGACGACATCGCCCTCCTGGTCGCCCGGACGCGGGCGCTGCCCGCCGACCACGTGGCCGAGTGGGAGGTGCCCTCCGATCCGGCCGCCGTGGCCAAGGTACGCGCGTCGGTCAGCCGCCAACTGACCGAGTGGGGCCTGGAGGAGCCGGCCTTCACCACGGAACTCATCCTGAGCGAGCTGGTCACCAACGCCATCCGCTACGGCGGCGACCCGATCCGCGTACGCGTCCTGCGCGACCGCACGCTGATCTGCGAGGTCTACGACAGCTCCAGCACCTCACCACACCTGCGCTACGCGGCGATGACCGACGAGGGCGGGCGCGGCCTGTTCCTGGTCGCGCAGCTCGCCGAACGCTGGGGCACCCGCTACACGGCCGCGGGCAAGGTCATCTGGGCGGAACAGGCGCTGCCCAGGGAGTGACGCTCAGCCCGCCTCGGCGGCCAGGGCCTGCGCCTGCCGGCGGGTCATCCGCCAGATTCTGATCTCGCCGGTCTCGGCCGGGGCGAGCCGTTCGGCCGGGCGCCGGTCGTGGTCGGTGTAGCCGAGGCGGGCCGGGACGGCAGCGCTGGCCTCGTTGGCGGGGTCGTGGACGATCTCGACGAAGTCGACGTCGGGGAGACGGAAGGCCTGTTCGGTGAGGGCGCGGGCGGCCCGGGTGGCCACGCCGAGGCCGGTGGCGGCGGGGTGCAGCCAGTAGCCGATCTCGCGGGCCCCGGCCGGGGTTTCGTCGCGCCGGAACAGCCCGCAGGCGCCGATGATCTTCCCGTCCAGCACGATCGCGTAGGCGTAGTCGGTTCCGGACGCCCAGCGTTCGGCGCGGGTGGCCAGATAGTTCTGCGTCCAGGTGAGGCTGTGCTCGGCGGTCCAGGCGATCCACGGGCGCAGGTGCTCCAGCGACTCGTCGATGACCCGGAAGAGCTCCGGAAGGTCCGCCTCGCCCTCGAAGCGGCGCAGGGTCAGGTCGCCCAGCGTGATGACGGGCTGGGGGAGTTCCGGTTCAGGTGCCATTGCAGGATGATCATATGCGGTGGCGGCCGTCGGCAACGGGCTTGCGCCGCAAGCCGACTGCGCCCCGCGCGGCCACCCATAAGGCAACCCTCGATCACCCATAAAACGAGCTTATGAGCTCATAGACCGGACCCGCGTACCGGGTAAGGGTTGCCTTAGCTTAGGCTTCCCGTCGAGTTGCTTGTCATCGCTCGAAGGGAACTGAACATGCCCCGCCCCCTGCGGGTAGCCATCGTCGGAGCCGGCCCCGCCGGGATCTACGCCGCCGACGCGCTGCTCAAGTCCGATGTGGCCGCCGAGCCCGGTGTCTCCATCGACCTCTTCGAGCGCATGCCGGCCCCGTTCGGCCTGATCCGTTACGGCGTCGCCCCCGACCACCCCAGGATCAAGGGCATCATCACGGCCCTGCACCAGGTGCTGGACAAGCCGCAGGTCCGCCTCTTCGGCAACGTCGACTACGGCACCGACGTCCACCTGGACGACCTGCGCGCCTTCTACGACGCGGTGATCTTCTCGACCGGCGCCATGGCCGACCGCGAGCTGCGGATCCCCGGCGTCGAGCTCGACGGTTCCTACGGCGCCGCCGACTTCGCGTCCTGGTACGACGGCCACCCGGACGTGCCGCGCACCTGGCCGCTGGAGGCGGAGAAGGTCGCCGTGCTCGGCGTGGGCAACGTGGCCCTCGACATCTCCCGCATCCTCGCCAAGACGGCGGACGAGCTGCTGCCGACCGAGATCCCGCCGAACGTCTACGAGGGCCTGAAGGCGAACAAGGCCGTCGAGATCCACGTCTTCGGCCGCCGCGGCCCGGCGCAGGCGAAGTTCAGCCCCATGGAGCTGCGCGAGCTGGACCACTCCCCCAACATCGAGGTCATCGTCAACCCCGAGGACATCGACTACGACGAGGGCTCGATCGCCGACCGCCGGGGCAACAAGCAGACCGACATGGTCGCCAAGACCCTGGAGAACTGGGCGATCCGTGACATCGGCGACCGCCCGCACAAGCTCTACCTGCACTTCTTCGAGTCGCCCTCGGAGATCCTCGGCGAGGACGGCAAGGTCGTCGGCCTGCGCACCGAGCGCACGGAGCTGGACGGCACCGGCAACGTCACGGGCACCGGCCAGTTCACCGACTGGGATGTCAACGCGGTCTACCGCGCGGTCGGTTACCTGTCCGACAAGCTTCCCAAGCTGCCCTGGGACATCGACTCCGGCACCGTCCCGGACGAGGGCGGCCGGGTCGTCCAGGAGTCCGGCGAGCACCTCCAGTCGACCTATGTCACCGGCTGGATCCGGCGCGGCCCGGTGGGCCTGATCGGCCACACCAAGGGCGACGCCAACGAGACGGTCGCGAACCTGCTGGACGACTTCGCGGGCGGGCGTCTGCAGACGCCCGCCTCCCCCGAGCCCGAGGCCGTCGAGGCGTTCCTCGCCGAGCGCGAGATCCGGTTCACCACCTGGGAGGGCTGGTACAAGCTGGACGCCGCGGAGAAGGCACTGGGCGAGCCGCAGGGCCGTGAGCGCGTGAAGATCGTCGAGCGCGAGGACATGCTGCGGGCCAGCGAGGCCTGACCCTGCCTCAAGGCAACGACACGGAAGGGCCCGGAGCGATCGCTCCGGGCCCTTTCCCGTGCGGCGCCGGGGAGTTCGGCCCTCGGCAGTCACCGGATGCGCCGACGGCACCCCCGGCTGGTTCACCTCCGCATGCGTTGTATACGCTCCACTTCTTCACCAGACCTTCACATGAGGGGGGAACTCGCCATGCGCATACGCCTGGTCACCATCTCTGCCGCCGCCGCGGGCACGCTGCTCGCGCTCGCCGCCGTGCCGGCGCAGGCCGCGGAGTACACGTCCGCGCTGAAGCTGAAGGGCATCCAGTACGACGCCCCCGGCAGCGACTCCAACAACTGCTCGACCGGCAACACGGACGAGGAGTACGTGACGATCAAGAACTACTCGTCCACCAAGACCGTCAACCTCAAGGGTTACGTCGTCAAGGACGCCGCCGGGAACAGGTTCACGTTCACCGTGAACCACTACCTCCAGCCCGGCGACTACGTGAAGCTGCGCGGCGGCAACGGCACGGACTCCGACGCGAACAACGTCGTCTACCGCGACAACTGCAACTTCATGTGGAACAACGACAAGGACACCGTCTACCTCAAGAAGCCCTCGGGCGCGGGCGCGGACACCCACTCCTACAGCAAGAGCGGCTCCGACGCGGACGGCAACGGGTACATCAACTTCCACGGCTGAGCCCGGCCGCTGACGGTGTGCGCGGGGCCCGCCCCAATGCGGATGGCGGGCGGGCCTCGCGCACCGGCCATTGTCCTGACCTGGGGCGGGCTGGACCACGGGTGAACGGCACCCGGCGGGTGCGGGCCGGTCACACCCCGTGTGCGGACCCCGGGTGACACGTGGCGACCTGCAGCATCGATACTGGGACGAGCCAGGTGCCCCCGTTCCCAGATGGACTCATGTCAAGCTCGCCGACCGTTAGCTCCACGACTCCGCCCACGGTGTGGCTGGCCCGAGGCCGCCACACCGGACCGACCACCGGGGAGGTGGTGCGGTGGCGTCTGCAACGACTCAAGGACAGCGCGGACATCGACGACTTCCTCGAACCGTCGGAGGACGAAAGTGCCGGCGAGCGGGTCTTCGAGGCCCGTTGGAAGGTCGACGAGGACGTCACCGTGCGGGCGCGGCTGACGCTCGCGCAGGGCCCGGACGACACCGGGCAGGACTGGGTACTGGCGGCGGAGGCGGAACGCCCGTGGGATCCGCGCTGGCCCTCGCCCGCCGCGATGTTCTGGCCGCAGGAGCCGGACGCCGCCTGGGACCACGATGCGGCGACCGGGCTGCGGCTGCGCGACCTCAATCCCCTTCCCGCCGACGACAAGGACGTGCGGCGGGTTCTGAGGGAGGCCGCGCGGGACGCCTGGAGCATCCATGTCGTCGTCCACGAGGCCATGACCACCGACCAGCGCGGGCGGGTGCCGCTCGCCGGGATGCTGCCCGCCGGTCTGCGGCACCGGGTGGTGGAGCACCGTGCCGCCCCGCAGCAGTTGCGCGTCGTGAACTGGGCGCTGCGCGATGCCGGCGTACAGGTGCCTCGGGGCGGTGCCGTGGTGCTTCCCGGAACTCCGGCCCCGGCGGGCTACGACGAGGCCGACTTCTCCGTGCGCAGCGTCTTCCTGGACGGCTCGGAGCCGACCGAGCTCATCCACGCCGTCACCCGTTTCGCGGCACTGGAGCGGCCGCTGCCGGTGGGCGGCGAGGACGCCGTCACCGCGCTGCGGGAGCAGTGGCGCCTGCTGACGCTGGAGGAGGAACTCGCCCGCGAGCGCGCCCTGGTGGCCATGTACGCCGAGGCCCTGGACGCGATGACGAAGTCCCGCGATCTGTACCGGAAGGCCGCCGAGCAGGCCCACGAGGCCCTGGCCGCGTACCGCGAGTCCGCAGGCCGGCCCGAACTGCCGCAGCCGTCCGGCGAACCGTCGACGGGCTCACCGCTCCAGCAGCTGACCCGGACGTTCGGACGGCTCAAGGGCTCGGCTCTCGGCCTGCGGCCCCGGCCCGATTCGACCGAGCGGGACAGCTCGGACGACTCCGCCGAGTCGCCCGAGCGTCGCACCGAGGTCGGCTGAGCCGGTCAGTCCGCCCTAGGGCCGACCGCGGCCGTCTCCCGGGCCGCCACCGGCGCCCTGTCCTGCGGCGGCACCGCCAGCAGGACGAGGAGCGCGGCCAGCGCCGCCAGGCACGCGCACACCGCCGTGAGGCCCGCCGCCCAGGCCGGGGCGAGGGCGAGGTCCAGCGCCCGGGACAGCTCGGCCGAGGGCACGCGACCCTCGAACAGCTGGGCCGCGGCCAGGGCCGCCGGTACCACGACCGCGGTCGCGAGCACCGGCACGGTGATCCGCAGCGTCAGCAGCAGGGCCACGGCCAGACAGGCCACCGCCATGGCGAGCGCGAGCCCGTAGACGCGCAGGGTGGCCCCGTCCCGGTCCAGCGGGAAGTGGGCGACCGCGCAGACGACGAGGGCGGCGACGGTGATCCGGCCCGGCCAGGAGGGGGCCTGGGTCTGCGCGGGGCCGCGGTCGAGGCTTCTGGGCGCCCGCCCCTCGTTGTCCAGAGCCGGGGGCAGTTCCTTCGGCTCGGGCGGACGCTCGCGTTCCGCGTTCAGGCGGCGGATCAGCTCGACGAGTTCCTCGACCGGTCGGCCGGTGGCGGCCACACGCGCCGCTTCCTGCCCGCAGTGGGGTTCCAGGGGGGTGCGGTGCAGCAGGTCCATCAGCCGCGTCACGTCCTCCAGGGAGCGGTGCTCGGCGGCGGCGCGGATCGTCTCGTCCGCGCTGTCGGCGGTGCGGGGCGGCCGGGTCAGCAGGTCGACCAGCCGCGTCACGTCCTCCACGGACCGGTCGACACCGACCGCGCGGAGCGCTTCGAGGGTGGCCCGCGCATGCTCGGGCGAACGCTCCAACAGCGTGATGAGCTGGGCGACTTCCTCCACGGGCCGGTCGGACACGGCGGCGTGCACGAGGGCGCCGACGGGGTCGCCGTACTCGGCTGCGGCCTTGTCGGGGAGGGCGGGTGGCTCGGCGGGGGGTATGGCGGCTTCGTTTGAACTGGGTGATGAAGAGCGGGTGGTCATCCTCGGCTCCAGGGAAGGGTGCGCGGCCGCTCCTGCGCCCCCGAAGCGCGACACGCGACTGTACGGTGACCATTACTAGGCGTTGCCACCGCACTCCGCCACCCGAGCGGGCCAACGGTATGAGGCCCGCCGTCGATGCGGAACACACCCTTCACAGCAGGCCCACATGCTGTTCTGACGACCGTTCGAATACGCCGGTTGGCGCACGCGGGCCATACAAGTCCCGGAGCAGGGAATCCGTCCCAAGAGGCGTGCCGCACGACACCCCCGCGCACGCCGCGCGCACCTTCGGAGTGAGGAGGGTCGGTGGACTCCACCACAGGTGTGATCGCCCTCGCCGCGGTCCTCGCGGCCGCCGTGCTGGCCGTGGCCGTCCTGGTGCTGGTACGGCTGGTGCGGACCCGGCGCGGACTGCGGCGCGCCGGCCTGCCGACCGGGCCGCGCTGGGTGTTCTGGGGCGCCCTGCTGTATTTCGTACTGCCGGCCGACCTGGTCCCCGATCCGGTGTATCTGGACGACATCGGCGTGCTTCTGCTCGCTCTGCGCACCCTGCGCCGGTCGGCCGACGTGCGTACCTCCGCGGCCGCGCCCGGGCCCCCGCACCTCGGCCGACGCGGTGATGCCGGCTGATTCCGGCGCCTGCCTCCGGGCCGGCCGGGAGCGTCCGGCGGGGCCCCGATCCCCTGATGACTACTCAGCGTAAGGAAACCATTCACCCGTTCGATTCGTATAAGTGGATGGAAGCCGAAGGAAGTCGGCGGACCGAGCGACGGCGCAAGGGGGCCTCGCTTGTTCGAAGCAGCACCGGCGAGGGAGAGACGATGCAACCGTTCGCGCTCAACTACGCACGTCCGGCGGTGCAGCCGGAGGTTGCGGCTGCCTACGCGTACGACGCCGGACGGCAGTTGAACGTGCTCCTCGACGGGCGGATCGCCGCCTGCGACCACGCCCTGCTGAGAGAGCTCGGGACGACGACGTCCACGGCGGGCTCGAAGACGCACTTCGACGACTGAACGCGGACCGGCCAGGATGACGGTGCTGATTCTGACCAGCGAAGAGGATGTCACGGCGGACATGGTGGTCGTACACCTCAACGCCTGTTCGGTGCCGGTGGTCCGGTTCGACCCCGCCGACCTGACCAACGGGGTGTCGCTGTCCGGCGAGTTCGCGCACGGCGCGTTTCGGGGGCATCTGTCGGCGGGAGGCCGGCTGGTGAGCATCGGGGGGCTGCGGTCGGTCTGGCTGCGCCGGCCGGGCGCCCCCGCGGCGCGGGCGGCCGCGCCCTCCGCCTGGCTGGCCGAGGAGTCCTCCCAGGCGCTCTACGGCATGCTGCGCGGCTCCGGCGCACGCTGGATGAACGACCCCGACGCCGCCCACCGCGCCCGCCACAAGCCCTGGCAGCTGCGGCTGGCCCAGAGCTGTTCCCTGCCCGTGCCGGCGACGCTCATCACGACGTTCCCGCAGGCCGCGCGCGAGTTCGCCGAGCGCTACCCGGAGCTGGTGGTCAAGCCGGTCTCCGGCGCCCATCCGCAGGACCCGCCGCGGGCCGTGCCGACCAGCAGGGTCTCCCCGGACGCCGACTTCTCCGCCGTGGCCTTCGGTCCCACCCTGCTGCAGCGGCACGTGGCCAAGCGGGCCGACATCCGGCTCACCGTCGTGGGTGAGCGCATGCTGGCCGCGCGCAGGACCGCCGACCCCGACGAGGTGGACGTCCGGTTCTCCTCGACGGCCGCCGCCTGGCGCCCCGTCGAGGTGCCGCCGCGCATCGCCGAGGGCGTGCGCGCCTACCTCCGGGGCGCCGGACTGGCCTACGGCGCCTTCGACTTCGCGGAGGACGCCGACGGGACCTGGTGGTTCCTGGAGTGCAACCAGTCGGGCCAGTTCGGCTTCGTGGAGGTGGACACCGGGCAGCCGATCGCGCGGACCATCGCCGAGTGGCTGTCCCGGCCCACCCTCCCGCGGCCGAGGCGGGCCAACGGCGCCGACCGGGCCGTACCGTGACAGGTCAGTGCGGCGGCAGGTCAGTGCGGCGGCAGGCCGGGGGGCAGGGCGGAGCGCTGCCATCCGGCGCCGGGTGCCGGTGGGCGCTCCGCGGGCGGGGCGCCGAAGGACTGCAGCGGCCGCATGACGAACTCCAGTTCCCTGCTGACGCGTTCGGCCTCCCTGCGCACCTGGGCGGGAACGTCGCCGCGTTCCGTGATGAGTCGGTCGTAAATGGGGGAATCCTGGAACACCCTGTCAACGCGCCTTTCATGTCCGGCCCAACACCATGGGCCCAACCGCCGAGTGTAGGCGCCCGGGCACACGGGGGTGCTAATTCCGGGATCGGGCTTGACGGCGGAGGGTCGGCTGCGCAGGGCCGTCAGGCCCCGGTGGTCGAGCCCGGGCGGACGATCATGAGGACGGTGACGGTCGCCCACAGCAGGTTGAAGATGCCGGTGAACATGGCGAGCCGGACCGTCCCGGCGCGTTCGACGGCCCGCTCCTCGACGACCTGCTCAAGGAGCTCGTCCTGGCGCGGCAGGACGAAGGCGATCAGGACGCCGGCGGCCACAGCGGTCAGGGTGATGGACGCGATGAGCCAGGCGCTGCCCAGGACGCCCATCGCGGCGGCGGTGGCGAAGCCGAGCAGGGGCACCGCCAGACCCACCCCGGAGTAGACGCGGCAGATGCGGTGCAGCAGCCGGACGGTGTGCACGCCCGACCCGCCGCTCTCCCCGGCCCGGCGCGCGGCCGGCGGGAACATGCTGGCCGCGACGGTGACGGGACCGACGGCGACGATGGCGGCCAGGACGTGCAGGGTCAACAGGATCTTGGTCATCGGGGGCGTCCGCCTCTGTTCCACGGGAGTGCTGGGGTGCGTCCGGCCCACGCTAGGAGGCGCCCGGGTGATCGCCCAGAGGCGGAAGTGACAGCTTCCGACGGATTCCCGCCAACACCGGTGTCCTGGGGATCCGCGCCCGGCAGGGGCCGGACCTGGGGTCATGCCGTCGGCGGGAACCCGCCTATCGTGGCCGTCATGCACACCGTGGCGATCCTGGTTCTCGACGACGTCGTGCCGTTCGACATGGCGGCGCCCATGCAGGTGTTCGACTGGACGCGGCTGCCGGACGGTCGCCGCCCCTACCGGGTCCGGATGTGCGCCGAGACGCCGGAGGTGCGCGCCGACTGCGGGTTCGGGCTGCGGGTGGACCGGAGGCTGGACGCGCTGGCGGACGCCGACACCGTCATCGTGCCGGGCTGCGCCGAAGGTGCCCCGCCGCCGTCCGAGCGGGTCGTGGCGGCGCTCAGGGAGGCAGCCGGAGCGGGCACCCGGATCGCGTCCGTGTGCGTGGGGGCGTTCGTGCTGGCCGAGGCGGGGCTGCTGGACGGGCTGCGCGCCACCACGCACTGGGTGGCCGCCGATGCGCTGGCCCGCCGCTTTCCGCGCATCGAGGTGCAGCCGGACGTGCTGTACGTCGACAACGGGCAGATCCTCACCTCGGCCGGGGCCGCGGCCGCGCTGGACATGTGCCTGCACATGATCCGGCGGGACTTCGGCTCCGCGGTAGCCGCGGACGCCGCCCGGATGTCCGTCATGCCGCTCGAACGGGAGGGCGGCCAGGCGCAGTTCATCGTGCACGAGCACCCTCCGGTGCCGCGGGGCTCGACCCTGGAGCCGCTGCTGGACTGGATCGAGGACAACCTGGCGGGCGAGATCACCCTGGCGGCGATGGCGGCACGCTCGGGGATGAGCGAACGCACGTTCAGCCGCCGCTTCCGCGAACAGACCGGCACCACGCCGGTGCAGTGGCTGCTGCGGGCGCGGGTGCGGCGGGCGCAGTACCTGCTGGAGAACAGCGACCACTCCGTCGAACGGATCGCCCAGCAGGCCGGGTTCGGCTCGCCCACCGCGTTCCGCGAGCGCTTCCGCCGGGTCGTCGGGACCGCTCCGTACGCCTATCGCGCCGCGTTCCGCGGCAAGGCCGCGGGAACGGGCCGATAAATCACCCGAGTCCCTTGGCGCCGTGTGCCGTTGGACAGGAGGCAAACCTTTCAGCACGGACGGTGTGACGCCCATGAACTGCTCCAGCCGCCTCCTCGGCGCCCTCTACATCGCCACCAGCGCCGGACTCGCCTGGACCGCGGTCCTCGAATACGAGTACGGCCCGATGTGGGCCGCGTGCCTCTTCGCCGCCGCCAGCATCGTCCCGGTGATCGGTGTGGTGCGCGAGAGCGTGATCGGAGACCAGCGCCAGGCCCTGGCCGAGTGGGAGGACCGGGTGGAGCGGGCGCGCCGGGCGGCGACCGGGGACGCAAACGCCGAGGACATCGTGCGCGCCGAGCTCGACGCCGCCTGCTGCGAACGCTGGTGGACGAGCCTCGGCAGCGACCACGACGTGACCTGCCCGCACCGGATCCCGCGCAGCAGCGCGGCCTGACGGGCAGGTCGGCACCGGTCGTCAGGCGACCTGCCCGCTGTGCAGCGCCGTGTACGCGCCGCCCCGGTGCAGGAGTTCCTCGTGCGTGCCGGTCTCCTGGATCCGCCCGTCGGCCATCACCACGATCCGGTCGGCGCCGCGCACGGTGGACAGCCGGTGGGCCACCACGAACGTGGTGCGCCCGCGCAGCAGCCGGGCGAGCGCCTCCTGCACCAGCGCCTCCGACCGGGTGTCGAGCGCGGAGGTGGCCTCGTCCAGGATCAGCACCCGCGGGTCCCTGATCAGGGCGCGGGCGATGGCCAGGCGCTGGCGCTGACCGCCGGACAGACGTGCGCCCCGCTCCCCCACAAGGGTGTCGAGGCCCTGCGGCAGCCGGTCGACGAACTCCAGGGCGTTGGCGTCGCGCAGAGCGGCGCGCACGGTCTGCTCGTCGGCGTCGTCCATGCCGTAGGCGACGTTCTCCCGGACGGTGCCGTCGAACAGGATGGACTCCTGGGGGACGACCGAGACGAAGCGCCGGTAGGTGCGCAGGTCGAGGGTGTTCATGTCGGTGCCGTCCAGCAGCACCCGGCCGGTGGTCGGGCGGATGAAGCCGATGACGAGGTTGAGCACGGTGGACTTGCCCGCGCCGGAGGCGCCGACCAGCGCGATGGTCTCGCCGGGGGCGACGGAGAGGCTGAAGTCGCGCACCGCCGCCCGGCCGCCGTCGTCGTAGGCGTGGCCGACGTTCTCGAAGGTCACGGCCCCGCGCAGGGCGGCGAGATGGGCCTTGCCCTCGTTGTCCTCCAGCTCGGGGGCCTGGAGGACCTCGCCGACGGAGCGGACGGACTCCAGTCCCTTGGTGATGACCGGGGCGAGGCCCGCGAGGGTGGTGGTGGAGTTGGTGAGGGTGGTCAGGAAGGCGCTGAGCATGACGACGTCGCCGGGGGTGACGCCCCAGACGCCGTAGTACGAGATCAGGGCCGCGCCGGCGAGGACCAGGACGCCGATGACGTTGAGGACCACCCAGGCCAGCGAGCCGAAGCGGCCGTTGACGAGGTCCAGGCGCATGCCGGAGTGCAGCAGTCGGCGCAGGGTGCCGTCCATGCGGACCAGGGCCTTGCCCTCCAGGCCGTGGGCGCGGGTGACGGGGATGAGGCGGGTCATCTCGGTCACGCGTGAGGACAGCGTCTCCACCTCGTGGCGGAAGTGCTCGTTGTGGGTGCGCAGTCGGGCCCGGAGGCGGGCGACGAGCAGCGCGGCGGCGGGCACGACGACGAGGAAGACGGGCAGGAACTCCGGTGTGCGGATGCCGATGATGACCAGGCCGCCGATGAGCACGGTGGTCGCGCCGAGCCCCATCTCGGCGGTCTGCTGCACCATCTGCTCGACCGTCTCCACGTCGCGCACGACCTTGGCCTGCAGGACGCCGGCGCTGACCCGGGAGTGGTAGCCGATGGAGAGCTGCTGCATGCGGGTGCACAGTGCGGAGCGCAGGGCCGTGCCCATGCGGCGGACGCTGCCGTAGAGCAGGCGTACGTAGAGCACGTGCAGGGGGTAGTTGACCAGCAGGATGAACATGATGAGGCCGGTGCTGAGCCACAGCCTGCCGATCGGCCCGTGTTCGACAACGGTGTCGATGATGTACGCGGTGATCAGCGGCAGCAGCCAGATCGGGCTGTGCTTGACGGTGAACACGCCGACCGCCGCGGCCAGTCGGCGGCGGTCGGCGTGGAACAGGTAGGCGAGGGTGCGGACGGGGTGTTCGCCCCGGTAGCGGTGGTCGAGCGGTCTTTCGAGCGGCGAGGCCACGGGCGGTGGTCCTTCCCAGGGTCCGGCGGTGAGCATTTGGGCAAGCGCTTTCTCCCCATCCTCACCGGGACTACACCGGTGTCCGGAACCGACCTCTTCGACGGCCCGAAACTCCCGCGCGCAACCCGCTCCTCAGTGGCCGCCACCGTCACGCACATTTAGACTGAAATCGTCCACAGAGCGATCGAATTCTCGCCGAGCGCAGTCGAGATCAGCACCGCCTGCCCACGAGAACCCCGCGGAGTGCGCACAGCGCCCGCGGCCCCTCGCCGTGGACCCCACCCCCATTCCTCCCATGCCAACCCGGAGGCTGACATGACTGCCATCGACGACAAGTGGCACCAGATCCAGTGGATCGGCTCCCCCGTCGACGCCGGAGCCGGGAGCCAGGAGGGGCCGAACCCCGACGGCCGCGGTACCTCGCGTGACTTCTCCGGAGGTTCCATCTACTGGTCCCCCGCGACGGGCGCGCACGAAGTACACGGGGACATCCGCACCAAGTACAGCGCGCTCGGCGGATCCGGCGGGTTCGGTTATCCGACCACCGACGAGCTGGTCTGCCCCGACGGCATGGGCCACTTCAACCACTTCGAGGGCGGCTCGATCTACTGGACCCCGCAGACCGGCGCCCACGAGGTGCACGGCGCGATCCGCGACCTGTGGGCGAGCCTGGGCTGGGAGGGCAGCTTCCTGCGCTACCCGACCGAGGACGAGGCCGACTCGAACGGCAAGCGCCTCAGTAAATTCCAAGGCGGTCACATCACCTGGTCCCCGACGGAAGGGGCGAACGCCCGGCGCCTCACCCTCATGGACTGAGTGCCCTACGCCCTCGTCGTCACGGCCACGGGTCCGTGGGCCGCACCGTGTCGAAGGCCAGGCCGCTGGAGCTCTCCCCGGTGCCTGCCGTCTTCTCCCTGCGCACCCAGCTGTGCCAGGAGCCGTCGAACCACCGGGCCAGCACCGGGCGGCGGGCGACCATGGCTCCCTCGCGCGGCACCTCCTCCTCGTGCAGCCACAGTCCCGGGGTGATCAGCCTGCCCTCGGGGCGCGAATCGAGGCCCGGACCGGTCAGCGTGGCCAGCCGGAACCGGATCCGACCGGCCCGGACCGACTCCGGGACCAGCGGGAACCAGTAGTCCGGCACGATGCTCTGCACGGCGTACGCGGGCAGCTCGCCGGCCTCGTCCGCGGTGGACGGCGCGCCGCGCGCCCAGCGGTCCCGGCGGTCGACCGATTCACCGCGGCCGTCGGTGTAGTGGTGCTGAACGGCCCACGCCAGGTTGGCCAGTTCGTCGCGGGCCATGACGACGCGTTCGAGGGGCTGTCCCGTCTGGCCGCGCTCGGTGGGCAGGATCAGCAGCCCGGACGCCGCCGGGTGGTCCGGGTCGGGGCTGCTCAGGGTGAACATCGTCCAGGACGGGTCGTCCCGGCCCGCGCGCTGGACCAGGTGGTGCCGGCCGAACACGTCGCGCACCAGCAGCTGGTCCAGGACGGTCAGGGAATTGGTCGGCACTTCGACGGGAACCAGGCACCAGTCGTTGCCGAAGACCATGGCGAACGAGATCAGGAGCAGGCGGCCGGTGTCCAGGGTGGACACGTCCGTGGCCCCCAGATCGACCCGGGCGTCCTCCATCTCCCAGAAGCGATCGGCCGGCAGCCCGCCGTAGCGCACCGGGGACGGCAGGCCCTCCTCCGTGAACGTGAGGCTCTGCCCCGGCGGGGCCGCCTCGGTCTCGGGGTCGGGGTGGACGTCGAAGGAGTACCAGTCCAGGCCGTCGCCCAGGTACTCCTCGGCCCGCAGCACCGTTGCGCCCGTGGACAGTTCGGCGGCGTACTCGCCCCGGTTCGGGTTGAAGCAGTCCGGCCCGTGTTCCGCCAGTTGTGCGGTCCACCAGCTCCGCCAGCGGGCGGCCACCTCGCCGAGGCGCGGGTCGGGTCCGGCGTCGAAGGTGCCCGCGTCCAGCGCGGCCGCCACGGATGCCGCGTCGGGCATCCGGCCGTCGAGCAGAGCGATGAGGCTCGCGTCCGGCTCGCCGGCCTGAAGTGCGTGCGGGGCCAGGGCCGTGCGGGCGGCGGCGAGCAGTCCGGCGTCGTCGCACATCCGCAGCAGCGCGGCGCCGCCCTCGGCGCGCAGCCGCTCGTCGTCCAGGACGGGCTCGTCCTCGATGTGGGTGTCGAGCGGGCCGTGGCCGAGTTCGTAGGGCACCCAATTGGTGGCTCCGCCGGGGCGCCAGGCGTCGATGGGCGCGCTGCTGCCGGTCATCCGGACCACCGCCGGGGAACCGGCGTCCTGGGCGGCGAACTCCCCGAACTGCCACTGCCGGGTGAGCAGCCACAGCGGGTCGTGCACCCGGGCGGCCAGGCCGGCCTCGACGTCGGAGGTCCGGTGCCGGGCCTCCAGTTGGAAGGGGCCTTCCGGGTCGGTGTCGTCCCGCTTGTTCTCGATCAGGCCCAGTGCCCGGCCGGTCGCGCCCTGATGGGAGATCCGGATGCCGGGGAGGAGCGAGCCCAGCTGGGGCAGGTCCTCGCTGTCGACGGCGCGCAGCTTGGCCAGTTCCAGGGTGTCCCTGAGCACCTGCACCAGGCCGTCGGAGGTCCAGCCGCGGCTCAGGTCCGGGGGAACCGCGATGAGGAGGTTGTGCGGGGCCTTGGCGTCCGGACGGTCGTAGTGGAAGGCGACCCCCGTCAGTTCGGTCTGCCGGGCGGGGTCGGGCCCGGGCGGGAGCTGGTCCGAACCGGGGAGGAGCTCGATCCATTCGTCGAGCACCACGCCGGTGACGGCCGCGCCGGGCGGGATGTCGGCCGGCGCGTGCCAGACCAGGTGCGTGGTGGCGGACGGCCGCTGACCGGCGGGGAACGCGCCGCCGATCCAGGCGTCACCGTCGCTCGTCGGATGCTGGGCGGCCCGCAGGCGCTCGGCCCGCTCGGCCCGGGCTCCGGCCAGCAGCAGCGTCTCGTGCAGGGTGCGCACCATCGGCCGCACGGCCGCGTTGCGCCGCAGCCAGTCCTCGATGTCGGCGCCGGGCAGGTCGCCGCGGCCCGCCGGCGCGGCGGGTGCGGCCAGCGCGGGCATGAGCGGGATGTCCGCGCCGAGAACGTCCGCCAGGGCCGCCCGGGCTTTCGACAGCCAGGCGTCGGCGGTTTCCGGCGTGGCCTGTTCCGCGGCGCGCTTGCGCAGCTCGGCCCCGGCCGGGTGGTCGGCGAGCGTTGGGCTCGCGGCGAAGGCGATGAGCCGGGTCCGCAGCGCTGTCGTGTCGACGGAACGCGCCGGACCGTCGGGCAGGTGTGCGGGAAGCAGCGGCTGGGCGGTGGACAGCAGGGACCGGATCCGGACCGCCCGCCCGTGCAGGGCGCTCCAGCCGGGTCCGTCGAAGGCGACTGGGGTGTCGGGCGTGACGCCCATGGCGCTCTGAACGGCCCTGCGCAGCCCGGCCGGTTCGACGGCGGCCGCGTCCAGTACGGTGCTCAGCGCGCCCGAGCCGAGCCGGTCGGCGGTGAGTTCGAACGGGCGGACCTCGCCCTGCCCGTCGCCGAGCCGGCCCCCGAGAGTCCAGCCCGCGGCAGGGCCGAGGAGATGGGCGACCCAGGCCTCCAGCGCGGGTTGCAGCGCCGCGAGCGGATCGGCGGGCCAGCCGGTCGGCCCGGCCGGTTCGGCCGGGAGCAGCGCGGCCGTCCGGTGGGTCAGGGCGCGGGCCCGGTGCGGAGTGCGCACCACCCGGAAGGTGTCCGGCACGTCCTCGCCGCGGCCGAGGGTGTCGGCGGTCAGACCCGCGCGGATGGGGTTGCCTCCCACCAACTGGTGGACACTCTCCGCCAGTACGAGGTCGCCGACCGCGTCGAGTGCGTCGGCGAGGTCGTCCAGCAGCGGTCTCACGGCCGCCCGGTCGGTCTCCGACCCGACCACCGGCGCCTGGTCGATGACACTGGGCTGGTCCGGCGCAGCCGCCCCGGCCCGGGCCAGGGCCATGCCGTCGACGACGTTGCGCGCGGAGATCGCCTCCGCGCTGCGTGCCCACAGGTCCATGTCGGGGTCCGGGGCCTGTGTCTCGGGCACGACCGGGAGGGGGAACTGGCGGCGGAACCGCTCGACGAGGTGGTCCAGCTCGGCGTCGTGCAGGGCACGTTCGAACCGGTAGCCCAGCAGTGAGCCCAGGTTCTGGCCCTGGCGTACGCCGCCGAGCAGCCAGCGGGCGATGCGGGTGCGGCGGGAGCTGAGGTTGACCGCGTAGCTCTGTTCGTCGGGGTTGCCGAGGAAGCCCGAGCGCAGCACGGCGGCCGTTGCCGCGTGGTGCAGTGAGGGCGCGTGGATGTAGCCGTCCTTCGCGGACAGTTCGACGGTGGTCGTCTCGTCGTCCAGCTCGATGTCGAGCTGTTCTCGCGGCTCGGGCGGGCGCAGATCCTCGACCCAGCCGTAGCAGCCGAACCGGACACCCGTGGCCCCGGCCGCCCGCTGCTCGGCCAGACGCTTGGACGCCAGTGAGGTGATCCAGGCGTCCAGCCGGTGCGAGTGGACGTCGACGACCTCCAGCAGCAGTTCGGGCAGCCGGGTCACCGGTACGGCGGCCAGGGTCCGCAGCGCCTGTTCGAACCGAGGCAGCTCCCGGGCGGCCTCGGCGGCGGCCGCGACGCGTTCCGCGCGCTCGCGCTCGTCCAGGCCCTCCAGCACGTCGGCGACCAGTTGGTCCACATCGCCGAGGACGGCCAGTGCCTGACGCAGGGGGTCGTCGGTGGTGTCGAAGTCGTCCAGGAACGTGGACCAGTTGGGCAGGAACAGCAGCGCGTCGAGCACCCCGCTCATGTCCGGTTCGGACTCCGCCCCCTCCTGGGGTGTCTCTTCGTCCTCGGGCGGGACCTCGTCGCCCCCCTCGACCGGCCCCTCCCCCTCCGGCGGAACCTCCCCCTCGCCCACCGGCTCGTCGGCCGGCATCGGGAGATCGAAGAAGGTACTGCGCCGAGGCGGGATCTCCCTTCCCGTGGACAGCTCCACCGGCCACTCCAGGTCGAACGCCTCGGCGTCCAACTCCCCCGCCAGGAAGGCCCGTACGGCGCCCAGGTAGTCGGCCGTGGCCGTCGCCCGGGCCGGGAACGCCTCGGGGTCCGGGCTCAGCCGGGTGACGAACTCCGGGACGCCGGTCGCCTCGTCCAGGCCCCAGCCGAGCGAGGTCCAGCCGTTGCTGTCCGTGGTCCAGCGCACCATGCCGTCCGGCGGCAGACCGGGCAGGCCGAGTGTCGAAGGGGGCTGGTCGAGCGACGTGTGCGAGACGGCGCGCCTCGGCCCGTTCATCCGGACCATGGCCAGGCCGGTGGCCACGGGCAGCCGCTGCAACGCCCCCACCGCGACCTGGTCGACCGGCTGTCCCGGCTGGACGCGGGGAATGGGGTCGATGGCGTCCGGGTTGTTCAGCGCCGCCCGCCAGCGCTCCCGCAGCCGCATCAGCCAGGGCGCGATCACGCCGTCCACGTCCTCGACGCGTTCGGCGCGCCAGTCGTCCAACGCGGTGACGGGCAGGACTCCGTAGGGCTGGCTGCCGACGCGCAGCATCGGCAGCGGCCCACGGCCGCGGACATGGTCGGCGAGGTGGTCGCGGATCGCGCGCCAGGGCCCCGCAGGGGCTACGCCGCTCACCTCCCTGGTGCCCAGGTCGATCGTCTTCAGCGCGGCCTCGGCGAACCCCTTGCCGAGCGTGGGCCAGGTGAGCAGGGTCAGCGCGGCGACGCCCGACGGGTCGCTGTCGGCGGCGCCGGAGCAGCCGCGCAGGAACCCGGCGTCCGGCAGTCCGAGGGCGGTCGCCAGGGCGTCGGCGACCGGCCGCTCCCCCGCCTGCGGGTCGGGGTCCGGGCCCGGGTAGACGGGGACCGAGGACCAACCGGAGCGAGCGCGCGGGGTGTTGTTGGTGGCGGTGCCCGAGGGCAGCAGGCCGAGTCCGCCGCCGAAGCGGTGGCCGTGCAGCAGGTCGCGGAGCCGGGCCGCGCCGTCCGCCGGTGCGTCCTCGCGCACGCCGACGACCAGCAACTGGTCCAGGTTCTCGGTGTTCTCGGGCGGGACGATCAGTTCGATGCCCATGCCTGCCTTGACCGCTTCGAACCAGTCGGTCTCCCAGCCCTCCTCCTCGGCGCGCAGCAGACCGATCGGCAGCGGGTCGGGGACCGGGCGGCCCAGTTTGTCGACCACCACCTGACCCTCGAACAGCCCGAGAAAGCGCCAGCGCGTCGGCATCGACACCGTGCGCGGACGGTGCTCGCGTGGGTCGTCGGTCCGCGGCGCGGGCGGCGGAGCGCCGGGGCGGCAGGCGCGGACCGCCCAGGAGGCGCGGGCCGGGCGCAGCTCGGTGAGCACCTTCTGCCAGGCTTCCGGGCCCGGATCCCGCCAGTACGCGGTGCCTGCGGCCGCCTCGGCGGGCGTCAGCTCGGGCTCGAACCGGGAGAGCAGGAGGTCGTCCGGGTAGATCCGGACCCGCAGGGTGCGCGGCTCCCACCAGATGGTCTCCACCCGCACCGGCAGCAGTGCGATCGGCGCGGTGTTGTCGTCGGGGAACAGCGCCGTGCCCTCCGCCAGCGCCCGGGTCAGCTCCTCCTGGGCCCCGGCGACCAGGCCGTCCAGCTCGTCGGCCCTGCGCTGAAGCTCCGGCAACGCCGCCTGGGCCGCGGCGAGCGCGTCGGCGCTGCTCGGCGGGAAGAAGGGATCGGGCAGGCCGGCCTGGATGTGCGCCTGAAGGCGCCGCACCACGGCCTCCTGCTCGTCGGCGAGGGCCCGCGCGGTGTCCGCTTCGGTGCGTGCCCGGTCCAACTGCGCACGGGCGGCGAACGCGTCGGTCATGTCCCCTTGGCTCCTGTCCTAGGCACGGTGGTCAGCCGCCCAGCAAGGTGGCGGCGCGGAAGGCCAGTTGGAACGGCTGCTGGAAGGCGATGCGGGCCATGTCGGCCGCGTCGCGGGCCCAGACCGGCGGGTCGGGCTGGGGCAGCTCGGTCGGCGTGCCCGGTGCCTGGCCGATCCGGACGCATCGGGCGGCGTCCACGGCGACGCCGCGCCAGGTGAGGTCGGCCCAGGTCCTCATCGGGGCGGGCTGCTCGTCGGCGTCGAACTCCTCGTCGGCATCGAACCCGAACTGGGTGCCGCGCATGGGTTCGCGGAACACGAAGAACCAGTCCTCGGCGCGGGCCCGCTCCTCGTCGAGGTCGGCGAACAGGTAGAGGACGGTGGACTCGTCCAGGGCCAGCGGGGTGGCCGGTACTCCGTCGAAGGCGGGCGGCAGCTTGCCGTCCACTCCACGTACGGCGAGCAGAGCGGTGCCGGGGAAGCGGCGCAGCAGATCGCCGCGCACGAGCATCGCCAGATCGCCGTCGCCGCCGGTGCGCAACTGGCTGCCCAGCGGGGCGTCGGGCGGCCACAGGGCGATCTCCTCGACGCTCTCGCTGTCGCTCGGCCAGAACCGGGCGAACGGGGTGCCGCGCTGGTCGGTGGGGAACTCCCGCCACAGCAGCTCACGGTTGAACTCGTGGTTGAGCCCGACCAGCAGGGCGGCGATGAACTCGGGGTTGGTCTCCAGCAGGGTCACCGTGTCCGGTGGCAGCGCGCCGATGCCCGGCAGCGCCCACTCCGGCCAGCGGGCCAGCAGTTCCTCGGCGATCGGGACGGTGAATTTCGGGTGGGCCATGATCGGCCGCAACGGACGCTCGCTCTCGGCGCGCTGCGTCCACAGGTCGGTGGGGATGCGGTCGGTCATCCGGCGCACTTGCAGCGGCATGGGAGCGAGCCCGCGGCGCAGCTCCCCCGGCAGGCCGCCCTGCGGCTCGCCGTCGTTCATCAGGCCCATCAGTCTGAGCTTCTGCTCGATGTACGGCTCGGGCGCCTGCTCGCCGCCGGCTCCGCCGCTCGTGCCGCGCCGGGCGCGGCGGGCCAGCGCGCCGCCTGCGCGGGTCAGCCGGACGAACGAGGTGCTGGCCGTTCCGGTCGGCAGTTCTTCGGCCGAAGCCAGCATGGTGGCCAGGGTGGTCGGCTCCGCGTCCGGTTGTGCTGCGGGCACGGGCACGCGCCCGCTCACCGGTGCCATGACGGTCAGCAGATCGGCCGCGCCGAGCGCGTCGAGATGCTTGTGCTGGGCGCGCTCGGCGGTGACGGCGGCCAACTCGCCCGCCGCCAGCAGCCGGTTGGCCTGCCTGATCGCGCCGACCTGCTCCCAGGCCCGGGCCATCAGGAACTCCTGCTCCAGCTGTACATAGCGGGCGCCCAGGGCGGCGGCCACGCGTCGGCGGACCTCCAGGTTGAGGGTGCTCATCCACTGGTCGGGATCGGCGGGCACGGTGTCCTCGCCGGTGTGGTGGCCGCCGTAGAGCGGCGGGCCGACGGCGACCACAGTCCCGTCCTCGGCCGGCTCGTCGCCCGCTGCCACGATCTCGTTCCGGCGCAGGGCCGGTGCGTCCACCCGTTCGCGGATCAGCGCGCGGTACCGGTCCTGGGCGGCGGAGTCGGACCAGGCCTCGGGCGTGGTCGTACCGGGCGGCCGCAGCGCGCCGTCCATGGCGACGGTGGCGGGCCCGGCGGACTCCTCGGCGGGCCAGGGACGGCTGACGTCGATGATCCGGGTGCCGAGTCCGGCCTCGGCGGGCCGGAAGCGCAGTCGGCGGGCGAGTCCCTCGAAGGTGCCCGCCTGTCCCGTGCGGAAGGTCCACCAGTGGTAGACGGGCAGGTCGACGGTGTCCCGGCCGGGGACCGGCCAGGCGTCCGCGGTGGCCGCCGCCCCCGGGGACACGTTCAGGCCCGCGTCCCGCCCGGCGGCGGTGGCCGGCACCACGGCGGCGATCCAGCCGCGGTCCGGGGCCAGTCGGCGCGGGCACAGCAGCCGTCCGACGACATCGGCCGAGTGGTTGCGCACGCCCTGCTCGACGAGGGGCTGCGCGCCGCCGAGATCGGTGACGGTGTCGGGCAGTCGCGCCTCCACATGCGCCCAGGCCCACCGTTCGGCCAGTGGGGGCAGCGCGGCGACCGGGGCGGTGAGCACGGGCAGCGGGTGCCCGGGGCGCGGCGGGGCCGCCTCGTCCTCGGCCAGCACGACCAGCACGATCCAGGGTTGCGGGGTGGGACCGCCGGGCGTGGCCACCATGCCGGGCGACAGCAGCCAGGGCAGGTCGGCATGGGCCAGTTCGACGCCGGCCATGACGTTCTCGGCGGCGTCGGGCGTGCCGGGCGGCGGCTCCTGCCGCAGCACCATCGAACGGTCGAAGCCGAGCACGTCGCCCGGCCCCACCAGGGACAGGTTCGGGCCCGTCACCTCGGGCTCCTCGCGGCGGCCCTCGATGTCACGGCTGAACCGCACCTTCGTGGACAGCGTCTGGCCGTCGGCCGCGGCGGCGGCGCCGATCCGCGCCGAGGAGAAGAACCATCGCGTGCTCATACGTCGCTCCCGATCGGCTCGGATGACTGGGGTCGCTCGCCCGGCGCGGTCATCGGCCCAGCTCCCAGCTCTCCACGAGCCGCAGCGCGTCCTCAGGTCGCGCCAGCTGTACGCTCACCACCTGCATGGCGTCGGAGGTGGCGTCGACCATGCTGACGTCGTCGAGCAGCGGCTGGAGGGTGTCGGCGGCGGCCACACTCAGCCTGGCCGGGCGCACCTCGACGGCCGCTTCGGGGGTGCGCCACCGTTCCAGCCGTTCGGCGGCACTGACCGCGTAGACGGCCTCCAGCCCGAAGAGACCCGACCAGGCGGAGAACTCCCGCTCGGGCAGCCGGGGTTCGTAGCCGGTCTCGTAGCCGTCGTCGACGCGGTGGCCGGGGCCGACCCGCACGCCGTCGGTGCCCACCCGCACTCCGCTCGCGCGGCTGACGAACGCGGGCTCGGTGAGCTGCGCCTCCTCGGTGAGGTCGAAGAACTCGCCCGGCACGAACCGCTCGGACAGCGAGGGCAGTCCCGCCGCGGGCCGGGGCGTGCCGAGGGTGACGTCCTTGATCGTCCAGGTCTGCGCCGGTACCGGGCGCCGTTCGAACCGGGAGATCGGCACGCCCAGCGGGACGACGCGCTGGGTGACGCGCAGGGTGGCGTCGGGGTGGACGAGGATGCCCTGGTTCAGTTTCTCGTTCGCGGCGGTGGTGAACACCAGCGCGGTGCGTTCGGCGGCCGGCCGTTCCGCGGCCCAGGCCTTGGACCGCGCCAGTTCGGGGGTGAGCGCCTCGATCGGATTGCGTCCGCCCTTCTGCGCGACGGCCGGCGGCGAGCCCCAGCGGATGTCGAAGTCCAGCTCGACGTCCCAGAACAGCACCGAGATGCTGCCGGTGCCGAACGCGTGCCAGGGAGCGGGCCCCTCCAGCGTGAAGTCCAGGCCGATCCCGGCCAGTCGGCGGCCGAAGGCGCGCACCGCCACTCCGGCCCGCACATGCACCGAGAACGCGAACACGGGGTCGAAGACGAACAGCGCATCAAGGGCCAGCCAGCCCTGCACACCGCAGCCGGCGATCGTGGCGTCCATCTGGACCTGTCCGCCGAACATCACCGCGTTGGAGGTGACCGCGAAGTAGCCCTCCATGCGCAGACCGAAGCCGTTGCCCGGGGCCAGATCGACCTGGAGCCGGTTCAGCGCGGGCACCCGGGCGGGACGGGTGTAGCGGGGGTGGAAGCCACCGGCGGACAGGACGAACTCCGGCTGCGGGCCGCCGCGTACGAGCAGGTAGATCTCGCCGCGCACGGCCAGTCCCACGATCCACGAGCCGGACAGCGACACCAGCAGTTCGACCAGCGGGGTGGCCGGTTCGATGCGGCCGAGCACACTGGCCTGGAGGCGGATGAGCGGCACGACCGGGTCGGGCAGCCCGACCAGCAGCCGTCCCAGCAGGAGGGCGCGCGCCGGGGCGGGCAGTTCGAGGATCACGGCCCCGGACAGCTGCACCATCCGGGCGCCCCAGGTGATACGGATCATCGGCCCGACCAGGATGCGTCCGGGGGCCACCGGGAACGCCGAGCCGAGGGACCCGATGATCTCCTGGGCGCGTTCCACCGCGCGGTCGGGGAACAGCACATGGTCGGCGTTGCCGTCGCAGACGAGCTGCTGGAGCGCGGTGACGTCCGCGCGCCGGTTCACTCCGACCAGTCCGCCCACCGCGTCCAGCGCGAATCCCAGGCCGAGTTGGATGCCGGGGGGCGGGAACTGGGCGGCGAGCAGCACCAGGAAGCTGGTGGGTGCCTTGCCGTCGGGCGGCCGGAACAGGGCGACCGCCTGGACGCGCAGCACGCCCAGGTCGACGGAGATCAGGCCGGCATAGCCCTGGTCGTTGCGCCGGACCAGGCCGCCGCCGGAGATGGGCGGCACTTTGAGCTCGGTCCCGATGCCCTCCGGGACCAGCTCGTTCAGTTTGCTCGGGTCCAGGCCGGGGCGGCTCTGCGGGGAGAACGTGACGGGGAGATCGATCCCGGCGCGGTCCAGGTGGACGCGCAGCGGCAGGCCCGGCAGTTGGGCGCTGGCCGACACCGTCAGGGCCAGCCGTGGCCCGCTCCCGTCGGAGGTCAGCTCCAGGACGGCGCCCCGGCTCGACACGACCGGACCGTTCAGCCGCAGCGGCAGGGGGGCGTGCAGGCCGCCGGTGCCGGCAAAGCGCAGGCCCGCGGCCCGGTCGGCGCGCAGGACGATCGGCGCGGGCGGACCCGACATCGGGCTCGCCCCGCCGACGCCGAGGAGCCTGGCCAGGGCGGCCGGCAGCACGGCGGCATTGAATCCCTGCAACTCCAGCTCGACGGCCGCGGGGGTGCCCGGTTCCGAGGTCACGCCGAGCGCGATGCCCTCGACGCTGATGCCCGGGCCGTCGGTCATTCCGGCGGCGAGGCGGCCGGTGCGCCGCAGCCGGATCGCCGCGCTTCCGCCGGGCGGTGCGGGCGGCAGGCCGGGTCCGAAGGCGGCGTCCCAGCCCTGTCCGGCGGTGACGGTCGCCTCCGCGCTCCACGGCCCGCGGGCCGTCTGGGGCAGCGCCAAGGCGGCCCCCGGGGTGACCACCACGTCGAACACCGGTCCGTCCGGGGTCACTGCGAGCACGGCGCGCCCGGCCGCCGCTCCGGCCGGGTCGTTCAGCACGAGCGCGACGCCGAGCGGCGCGCCGGGCGCCCGCCGCCAGCCGTGCAGCCGTACGGGCGAGGCGCCATCCAGGTCGCCGAGGGTCTCCCGTACGAGCTCCACCAGGGAGTTCCCGGCGGGCAGCCGGTCGTGCACGGCGAGCAGTCGTCCGGCGAGCACCGTGCCGGCGGCCGAGGGGTCCTCGCCGGGCTCGGGCAGCGAACGGACCAGGCCGTCCACCGCGTCCTTGGTCAGCGTGCGCAGCTGGCCGGCGACCTGCTGGAGGAGTTCGTGCGGGTCCATGGTGGCTCACCCCTGGTTGGCTTCGCCGTTGTCGATCACGAGCGCGCCGTTCATGGTGCCGACGCCCAGCCAGCGGCCGTTCGGGCTGAACCGCAGCGCCAGCACCTCGTCGGTGGACACCGTGTACAGCTGCTTGCCTTCGAGGTTGAACAGCCGCACGACGTTGTCGATGGAGGCACTGGCCGCGTGCTTGCCGTTGGGGCTGAACGCGACATGCGTCACGGCCCCGAAGCTCGCGTCGTCCGGGTCACCGGGGTTCAGCTTGGGCGCCCGGCCCTTCTCAAGGCCGATATCGGCGTCCAGGATCCGGGCGAAGCCGTCGGAGCCGCCGACCACGGTCCACTTGCCCTTGGGGTCGAAGGCCAGGCAGTTCGGCGCGGTGATCTGGTCATCGATGTCCTCCGGAGTGGGCCACACCTGTTTCCCGGTCTGTGCCTCGAACATCCGGGTGGTGTCGTCCGTGGCGCAGCACAGCACGGTGAGCCCGTCCGGGCTGAACGCGACAGCGAGGACGGCGTCCTTCGGGGTGAGCCGGCTGATCTGCTTGCCGGTGGCCAGGTCGTGCACCCGCGCGGATCCGGCGTGCTGGTGGTTCCCGCCGTGGCGTTCGTCGACGGCCAGCGCGATCCGGGTGCCGTCCCGGCTCAGGTCCACGTCGGCGATCAGCGGCGGGTCGACGGTGATGCGCTGCTTGATCTCCCCGGAGGCCTGGTCGAGTACGGCGACCAGGGTGTCGGTGACCGCGACGATCCGCCCGTCCGGGGCGAACCGCACCGTGTTCACCGAGTTGCCCGGGGCGAGCGGTCCCTGCCAGAGGACCGTGCCGGTGGTGCTGTCCCGCAGGAACACCTGCTCGAAGTCGGCGACGACGATCCGGGTGCCGTCCGGGCTGAAGGCGATGCTGGCGACGGATCCGTCGGTGGCCACCTCCAGCGGGGGCGGCCCGATGCCGATCGAGCGCACCCGCAGCTTCGTGTCGCTGCCGCCGCTGGCGATGCGCTTGTTGTCCGGGCTGAAGGCGATCGCCTGGACCGAGCCCTCGTTCTGGGGCCGCACTGCCACGGTGCCGGGCTCGCTCATGACCGGTTCCTCCTTCTGCGGGTCGGGCCCGGGTGCCTAGACAATGGGCAGCGATACGTCGAACGTGGCGCTCGCGCCGCGCACGGTGACCGTCACGCTCTCCGGGACGAGACCGCCCGGGTTGTCGAAGCGGTACAGCGCGTACGCGTTGGCCCCGGTCATCCGGACGATGGGCAGCGGGCCCGCGGCGGGTGCTTCGGCGACGCCCAGGGCCTGGCCGCCGGCGACGAGTTCGACGGCGACGTCGCTGTCCTGGAGGTCGGTGGACTCCTCCACGGCGATGGCCACGTTGACGCGCACCAAGCCGTCGGAGAGGTCTCGGACGCGCGGATAGACCCAGAAGTCACCGGCGAGTTGCGGGGTTTCCTCATTCACGTTGACAGGACTCATCACGGCACCCTGCAATTCACGGTCCACTCGCGGGTGAACAGTACGGTTCCGCCGTTGCACACGTCGATCAGCTGTCCCCGGAAGTCGACATCGACCTTGGCGAAACTGCCGGCCGACCCGGTGAATCCCGGCAGGTCCCTGCCGACGTATTCGGCACCGGAGCGCCGCTTCACCAGATACATGTCGTTGCGGTTCCCGTTTCCGATGGTGGCGTCCCGGTGACCGTAGTTCAGGTCGACGTGAAACGGATTGAGTTGGTGGGTCGCGGCCTGTCCGTCCTCGACGAAATGGTCGTCGGTGGAACCCGGGCCCGGCCGGGAGCGCATCAGGCGCCGCGCGGGTACGCCGTTCACCTTGGTGATGTAGTCCACGGGCTCGCCGTTCACTTCGAGGTCACCGCGGATGTACTGCCGGTACTCGCCACACGCCGGAAGGGATGGATTGGCGTCGACGAACACCGCGTGCATATCGAATTCGCCACCGCAGTGCACATCCGGCTGGGTGCGCTTGCTGCACGTCACCAGCCTAGCCGGAATGTCGACACTCGCCACATCCGCCTGCGGCCACTCGATCACCTCGCCGATCGGTCCGGTGAATCCCGCCCGTACCAGCTCCGGCCATTTTCCGGGCTCGGTGATCGGCAGGGGGTAACCCGGGCGTACCTTCTCCTCCTTGATGTCGTAGTTCAGGTATTGGCCGCCCTTGAAGAAGTACGCCGTCCCGTTGCCCCAGTTGACGGCCGCGTCCACGCCGGCCCTGAAGGCGGCCGGGAAGTCCGG
Source organism: Streptomyces sp. NPDC079141 (assembly GCF_040686775.1). Lineage (NCBI taxonomy): Bacteria > Bacillati > Actinomycetota > Actinomycetes > Kitasatosporales > Streptomycetaceae > Streptomyces > Streptomyces sp. NPDC079141. The sequence continues at coordinate 278,305 of NZ_JBFBLP010000001.1, forward strand.
CCAGCCGTCGGAGATGTCCCGGGGGTAGATGTTGTGGTCGACGAAGTCGGTGCCGATGTCGTAGCGGACGTATTTCGAGCCCTTGAAGAAGAACGCCCGGCCGTCTCCCCAGTTGATCGCCGCGTCCATTCCGGCGGCGAACGACGCGGGCAGCGCGGGCCACTGGGAGGCGGTGTCGTGCGGATAGAAGCTCGTGTCCACCGTGTCGTTGGTCGCGTCCCAGCGGACGTACTGCGAGCCCTTGAAGAAGTACACGAATCCGTCGGGCCAGTTCACCACGGCGTCGATGCCGTGGGTGAAGGAGGCGGGCATCGCGGTCCACGCCTCGGCGACATCGCGTGGGTAGACGTCGTGGTTGACCGTCTCCGCGCCGGTCCGCGGATCGATCTCGTAGCGGACGTACTTGGTGCCACGGAAGAAGAACGCCGTCCGTAGCTGCGCCATGGTTGCTCCTTTCCCGAGCACACGCACGCGTGACGGTGGGAAGCCGTCACGTAACGCACCGTCACGAGCGTAGAGGAAGGGTGGCGCGACGCCGAGCATCTGCCGCCCCGTGGCGGTCGCATGGCGGGCCACTGACAGGGGTGCAAGCATGGAAGTGGTGCTGGGCGCCACTCCGCGCTCTCTCGCGAGAGGGGATGGTCATGGCCAAGCGTCTCGTCGTCTGTTGCGACGGCACATGGAACTTCGCCGACCAGCCGAGCAAGACCAACGTCGCCAAGGTCGCCCTGTCCGTGCATCCGGGGTCCGCCGCCGGCAAGGAGCAGCGCGTCTACTACCACAGCGGCGTCGGCACCCACCGCCGTGAGCGCCTGCGGGGCGGCGCGTTCGGCGTGGGCCTGTCCCGGAACGTCGTCGACGCCTACCGCTTCCTCGTCGAGACCTACGAGCCGGACGACGAGCTGTTCCTCTTCGGCTTCAGCCGGGGCGCGTTCACCGCCCGCAGCCTGGTGGGCCTGGTGCGCAACTGCGGCATCCTGCGCCGGGACCACCTCGACCGGATCCCCGAGGCCTGGGCCCTGTACCGCGACCGCATCGAGCATCCCAACGGCGCGGCCGCCACGCTGTTCCGCCGCTCGTACGCCCGCGAGACGGAGATCCGCTTCATCGGAGTCTGGGACACGGTCGGTTCACTGGGCATCCCCGCCCCGAGCGCCACGTGGCTCCAGCCGACGGCCAACCGGTTCAACCGCCGCTGGACCTTCCACAACACCGAGCTGAGCGGCTGGGTCAAGGCGGCCTTCCACGCGCTGGCCATCGACGAACAGCGCTCGGCGTTCCGCCCGGCGCTGTGGCACCAGCAGCCCGGCGCCGACCAGCAGGGCCAGGAGTTGAAGCAGGTCTGGTTCTCCGGGGTGCACTGCGATGTCGGCGGCAGCTACAAGGAGACGGGTCTGTCCGACATCACCCTGCTGTGGATGGTCGACCAGGCACGGCGGTACGGGCTCCGGTTCGATGCGCGGGCGCTCAACGAGAGCGGGCCCAAGGTGATGAGGCCGGACGAGAGCATCGACTTCCGCGTACGGCCGGACGGCTCGGGCGACCTGCACACGTCGCGCACGGGGATGTACCGACTGGCCAAGGCGCATCACCGGCCACTCGGCGCGGCCGTGAACGACAAGGGAGAGCCCGACGGCAACGAGTTCCTGGCGGTGCAGGCCAAGGAGCGCTACGACCGGGACAGCACCTACCGACCGCCCGCGCTGGAGCGGTATCTGGGCGGCCAGGAGCGGGTCCGGCTGGAGCCCGTCCTGCTGCCGGGCCTCGCCGCGGGCCTGCCGCCCATGCCTCCCGCGGCGCCCGCCCCGGGGACGTCGGCCGGCACGTCGGAGGGGCTCGGCCGCACCACATGACGGGTGCGGCACCACGCGGAACCATTGCCTCAGGCTCGACTCTCGGTGAAGGAGATCCGGGATGCTCACCTCCGCGCTCTTCGCCGGCGATCCGCTGCTGGAAGCCGTCGCGCAGGACCAGGACCGTATCTCGCGGACGCAGCACCGAACCGATCCGGCCGTGCAGAAGGTGCAGATCGCGCTGCTCGGCTGGGACCCCGAATGCCTGCCACGCTTCGGGGCGGACAGCGACTACGGCGACGAGACCGCCGGCGCGGTGGCCCGGTTCAAGGTCGAGGTGCTCGGGGTTCCGCCGCCCGAAGTGATCGACGACGTCGGCCCGTTGACGGTCCTGAAGCTGGACGAGATGCGCGCGGCCGCCGAACGCCCGCCCGCCCCGGGAATCGCGCCCGAGGACTGGCTGCTGACCGACGCCGACCTGGGCGCCTTCCGCTCTCCCGCCTTCACCCTGGGCAATCTGGTCCTCTTTTTCGTCGACGCCCAGGGCTACTACAACACCCTGGCCTCGCGGCTGGACGGCCTGGCCGCCGGAGACCGGGTGCTGTTCGCCGGCTGGCGGTTCTCGCCCGAGCAGATGCTGCGCCCGGAGATCGCGGGCTCGCCGGGCATCCTCGACCGGCTGCTCAAGCTCCGCGCCGACGGCGTCGTCGTCCGCGCGCTGCTGTTCGGTTCGAGCTTCTCCACGCTTCCCGTGCGCCGGCCCAGGATCCCGACCCTGCCGTCCAAGGACAACTTCGACTTCCGGACCGCGCTGGTCGGCGCGGGGGCCGAGGCCGTCCTCGACTCCCGGGTGGGCGACTTCGGCTCCCACCACCAGAAATGCGCGGTGGTGCAGGGTGCCGCCGAAGGTCCGTGCGCGTTCGTCGGCGGGATCGACATCTGCCTCGACCGCTGGGACAACGGCGCCCACGTCAATCCGCCCATACGGCAACGGGAGCCCGACTTCCTGGGCATCAAGGCCACCCTGCCCGGCTGGCACGACGTGCAGTGCGCGGTGTTCGGGCCCGCCGTCGGCCAGATCTGGCAGGGCCTGGTCCAACGCTGGAACGACCCCACCCGGCCCAGCCGTATCGACGCCACGCCCGCCCCGATCCCCCAGTCGGAAGCACCCGGACCACCGACGACCCCGGGCACCCAGGCCGTGCAGGTACTGCGCACCCTCACCTGCAAGGGCGTCTACTCCTTCCTGCCCGGCGGCGAGTTCACCGTCACGGCCGCCTACCGCAAGGCCATACGCCGGGCGCGGCACTTCATCTACGTCGAGGACCAGTACCTGTGGCCCTCGCCCGTCGTCGACGACCTGCGCGACGCCGCCGCCCGGGGCGTCCAGGTCATCCTGGTCACCGCGCGTGACTTCGACGTGCCGGGTCTGACGGACGTCCACAAGGCGCTGCGGGCCGAGACCCTCCAGCGCATCGCCTCCGTCGCTCCCGCGAACGTCCACTGCTTCCATCTGGAGCAGGCCGCGACGGCGGAGCAGGTCTACGTCCACGCCAAGCTGATGATCGTCGACGACCAGTACGTCGCCGCGGGCAGCGCCAATCTGAACTTCCGCTCCCACACCACGGATTCGGAACTGCAACTCGGCGTCTTCGACACGGACCTGGCCGACGGCACGGTGGGGGGCGCGCCGCACCGGGTCGGAGTGTCCGTCCGTGACCTGCGCACCCAGATCTGGGGGGAGCATCTCAACGAGGACCCGGCGCTGCACGAGGATCCGCTGGCGGGCCTCGCGCGCATGCCCACCGCGGGCGGCAAGACCGGCCATCTGGTCAGCTTCCCCGTTCCCGCGCAGGTTCCCGCCGTGGACTGGCGCGAGACGCTTCGGGAACTGCTGCGCACGATCCAGCACATGGAGAACTGGCAGCTCCTGGCGCCGATCGTGCTCGGCCCGCTGTCCCTGCCCGTCGAGTTCCTGCCGGACATGGACCTCGGCACCCTCGCGGATCTCGTCCCCGACCCCGAGTCCTTCCTGCGCCGGCTCCTCAACCCGCACACCGTGTGCTGAGGCGTGCCCACTACAGTCCGCTCACCTCAAAGCCCTTCGCCTGCAAGGCCGCCGCCAGCGCGACGAGGGTGTCACCGGCGGCCTGTCCGTCCTGTGCCAGACCCTGGTCGCCCTGAAATTCGCTGACCGCGCCCTGCGTGCGCGGGCCGTCGAGCCCGTCGATGACGCCGGGGTCGTAGCCGAGTACGGCGAGGGCCTCCTGGACACCCCGCAGGGAGCCCAGGTGGAACACCCTGGGACCGACGTTCGCCCCGGGAACCGGCGGTGTGCCGTCCTGCATGAACGTCACGGGGGTGACGGTGTCCGTGCCGGTGACGCCCAGCAGGAACTGATGGAGATCGACCCCCTGGTACCGGCCGTTGGGCGCGCCCCCGATGATCTCGACGAGCGCCCAGTGCAGATGGGTGGCGGTACCGCCGCTTCGGCAGACGGTGCCCAGCGGGTCGCCTCTGCTGACCGAGGCGCCGACGGTCAGGCCGGCCGGCACATCCCTGATGTGGGTGTAGTAGCCGCCCATCATGTCGTTGTGAGCCCGCATGAACAGCTGGGCGCCGTACACCTTGGGTGTGTCCTCGGCCGGGACATGCGGGTTGTGACGAGTGATGTGCGCGTCGAACGCCGCGCGTACGGGAGTGCCCTCGGGGGCTCCGAAGTCCATGCCGTACTGCTCGTACCAGTTCGGTGGCTGGTGACCGCCGGTGTTGGGGCCGCCGAGGTCGGTGGCGCCGCTGCCGGGCTGGAACGGGCCGGCGATGTCGATGGTGAATGCGGCCATGACGCCCTTCCTTGTGCCTGGTCGTTCGGGGTCGGATCGTTGCCTGCGCCGGTGCTCACGTTGAAGGTGGTCCAGGAGTCACGAACGCTCTGGTGCACGGTGTGGCCCTCCTGACTGCGTCCGGGCGGACGGGCAGCATGCGGGTGAACCGGGACGAGGGCTCGACGCCGAGCTCCTCGTCCAGCAGACGGCGGAACGCCTCGTAGTGGCGCACCGCCTCACCGACGTTGCCCTCCGCGAGGTGCGCCGCCACGACGGCCCGGTGCGCGCTCTCCCGCAGTGGCTCCGCGCGCACACTCGCCCACGCCGCCTCCATGGCCAGCGCCGGCCTGCCCTGCCGGATGAGGGCCGCGGCGAGCGCGTCGAGGGCGTGCAGCCGCAGTTGCCGCAGACGCTCACGCTCCATCAGCACCCAGTCCTCGTCCCAGCCCGGCAGCAGGTCGTCCCCGGTCAGCAGTCCCAGCGGCGGCCGTGCGTGGAGCGGCGGGCCGCATCCCTCCACGACGCCGAGTGCCGTCCGGGTGAGGGCGTGGACATCCACCCGCAAGGCCGGGGTGACCAGCAGTACGTCCCCGCGGCAGCCGATGAGGGACGGCTCGCCTCGCGGCAGCTTCCACAGCGTGGTGCGCAGGCTGCCCCGGGCGTGCTCCTCGGTGACCTCGGGCCACAGAGTGCCGGCGAGGACCGTGCGGGACGCTCTCCCCCGCAGCCCCATGAAGGCCAGCAGCCGCTGGCCGTTGCGGCACAGCTCCACGGTCTCGGTGCCCAGTTCCAGCCGGAACTGGCCGAGCAATCGCAGTCGGGGAGGGGCAGACGCCAACTTGATCGCCTCAACAGCCGTGTGCCGCGCGGGCGCGCCTGCGCGGGCTCTTCCCGCCCCGACGACGGCGCGTGAACCACGCTCGCGACTTCTGGTGCGGCTCCGGTGGGTGCCGCAGTTCTCCAGTTCTCCGACGAGACGTACCGTCACCATTTTCTGCCCCTCGCTCACCCCCTGCAACTCAGCCGATGACGACGCGGTGACGCCGCGCTGACACCGATTCCGTACCTTCGAACACGGGAGGACCGAGTCGGCCCCGTCGATTCGAGCAGCCAGGAAACAGCCCGGGACACCGCGGAGGGCGCCATGGTCGCCTTGTCCAACGTCCGGTTCGGAAAGCGGAACGAGGACGTACGCACCGTTCAGAAGGCCCTGATCAAACGGGGCCGCAAGATCCCCGACGGAGCCACCGGCCTCTTCGGGGAACAGACCCGGGCCGCCTACCGCGCCGAGCAGATCGCCCAGGGCTTCCAGGGAGACGACGCCGACGGCATCCCCGGCTGCACCTCCCTGACAGCCCTCGGCCGCCTCACCGGCTTCAAGGTGGACTGCGCACGCGCGACGGCCGACGGCGGGGGAAGGCTCACCCTCGCCCAGGTCACCTTCCGTGATCCCGGCGACGACTCCGGCGAGGAGGCCATGCGGCGCTACGCCCGCAAGGCGTGCGAACTGACCGGCATGGACCCGAAGTTCGGCGTCCCCGCGCTGTGCACCATCGCCAAACGCGAGTCCGCCTTCAACCACCCGAGGTTCCGGGTGAACACGACGGACGTCAACGCGCGCGGCCGGATCGCCGCCGACGGCCACCCGCTCAACTGCTCCCGGGGCGCCACGCAGTGCATCCCGCCCACGTTCGCCACCCACCACCAGGCGGGCACGGCCACCACTCCCTACGACGTCGTCGCGTGCATGTGCGCGACGGTCAACTACGTGCGCCACCGCTATCACGTGAACCAGTCCGGCTCGAACTTCGCCGCCCGCGTCCAGCAGGCGGATCCGAACCGGGCTCCCCACGGGTACTAGGAGTCCCCCATGGTCGCTCTGTCCAACGTGCAGTTCGGGAAGCGGAACGAGGACGTACGCACCGTTCAGAAGGCCCTGATCAAGCGGGGCCGCAAGATCCCCGACGGCCCGACCGGCCACTTCGGTCCGCAGACCAAGGCCGCCTACCGCGCCGAACAACTCGCCCAGGGCTTCAAGGGATCCGACGCCGACGGCATCCCCGGCTGCACCTCCCTGACCGCGCTCGGCCGGCTCACCGGCTTCAAGGTCGACTGCAAGCCCGCACGGGCACGCGCCACCGCTCCGCGCCCCGGCAACGGACATGTGCCCTCGCCCGTGCCCGGGCACAAGGTCACCTTCGGATTCTTCCAGCGCGGAAACTACGCCTGGAAGCCCGACGGTGTCGGCCGGCACACCGGTCAGGACTTCGCCGCCAAGTCCGGTGTCCCCGTGGTCGCCGTACGCGGCGGAAAGATCGCCTGGTCGAACGGCCAGGGCGGCGCGTACGGCCAGTGGATCGGGCTGGCTGCGGACAACGGCCATGTCTACACCTACTGCCACCTCTCGGAGCGCCAGGTGAGGGCCGGTCAGCGAGTCGCCGCCGGGCAACAGCTGGGCAAGGTCGGCAACACGGGCAACTCCACCGGTCCGCATCTGCACTTCGAGATGTCGAAGGGCTCCAGCTGGTCCTACGGCAGCGTCGCCAAGCCCAGTTGGTGAGAACAGCGAAGGAGTTCGGGTCATGACCCAGCACAATCCCCACCCGGTTCCGCAGGAGCCCGGCGTGATCGTGTCTGTCGAGGTCAGGGGCTGGCAGAAGGGCTATGAAGCGGGCATCAGTTCACCGCCCGACGTACCCACGACGCCGAGCGTGCGGCACCCCGGCTTCATGCTCGCCTGGACCGAGGGCGCCGTGGCGGGCAACGCCGACGGGCGCAGCGAGGGCTGGCGGTGGGCGTACTTCGACGGCGGCGCCCTGCCGCAGCCCGGGGACGCGGGAGCCTACGGGCCGCAGGCGAGCGGTGAAGCCGAGCAGGGCTTCGCGCGGAGCTGGCCGTGCGTGGGCGAGCGGCCCCTGCGGGTGATGCTGGCGCAGTTCGCCCCGGGCGACGAGGCCGGGGACGGACTCACCGGCCGTACGCTGGCGCGAGCCTGCGCCGACAAGGGAGTCGAGCGGTTGTACCTGCCCGTCCTCACGCGTTCTTCCACGCCCCCCGCCGAACCCACCGGCGATGCGCTGACGGACGCAGGCTTCTGGCACGGTTCCGTGTGCGAGTCGATGACCGATGCCGTCCCGCAGGCGCTGCCGGAGGTGCAGACCCGCGTGCCCCACTTCGGTGCCGTCGTGCGGTACACACCCGCGGCCGAACACCACTTCTTCGACCTGCTGCCTCTGGACGGTCAACTGGCCAGGAGGCGCTGACCGTTACGGAAAGGCCAGCCCCCTGAACGGGACCCGGACCAGGATCTCCTTGACGCCTGCGCCGATTCCCGAGGCGATCGCGCCGCCCACCCATGCGGCCGTGGGGGCGAGGACAATGGCGCCGATCGCCAGGACGGCCAGAGCGGTCGCCACGCTGGCGGCCTGGTCCTCAGCACCGGTCGTGATGCGCAACTGCACCTGGAGGTCGCCGGACACCTGCGCCTCGCCGGCCGTCACGGGATGCGACTTGAGGACGTGCACGCTGCCGGTGTAGATCACCGTGCGTTCCACCGGGTCGAACTCGACGCGCAGGAAGGCGGTCTCGTCGCCGATGGTGCCGCCGAGCCGGGGTGTGCCGTCGAGGCCCGTGCTGAGGCTGACGGCCGCGAACAGTGAACCGATCGTGTCCTTGGACTCCGCGCGCAGCCGGGAGCAGAGCTGGTCCAGGGCGACTCCCCCGATGGCGCGGGCGCTGCCGGAGGCCACGGCCTCGTCCAGGGCCTTGAAGTCGGGGGACACCTCGCAGCCCAGGGTGTAGGCCTCGTGGCTCCAGGAGACCTTCAGCGGCCCGTTGACCCAGAGCTCCATGTGGATGCCGGGGCCGTCCCATTCCGCGACCTGACCGCGCAGGGTGTAGCTCAGGGACGGCAGGGGCGCGGCGTTCTCCGGCAGCTCGAAGACCTCGAAGTTCGAGACGGCGAGCAGCAGGGGGACGGCTGCCTCGGCGGGGGCGCCGGCCGGATCGACGAGCTCCATCAGGCGGTTCCAGGTCCCCGCGCCGACATCCACCCGGGCGTCCGCGACCAGGCCCTCCTGGACGGTCTGGAAGTCCCGGACGGCCTCACAGAGCTCGTGCGAGGCGAGCCCGTCCTCGATCGGCGGCAGGGAGTCCAGTGGGGTGCCGCCGGCCGGCATTCCGACCGCGTCGAGGAGTTCGGCGATCTGCTGCTGGTCGGAGGCGTGGTTGGGGCACTGGGTGCCCTCGTTGGTCAGGCCGACGGCTTCGCGCAGTCCCCAGGGCATGGCGTGTCCTTCGTGTCAGGAGTCCTCGAAGAGCAGGTCCTCGGGCGGATGTGTCATCCGCAGGGTCTGACCGTTCGTGACCTCCACGACACGGTGCAGGCCCACGCACCGCTCGCCGGTGGAGAGGATGGAGAAGCGGTCCCCGACACCGGCCAGGAAGGCCGGACTGCACGCGAGCGGCATGCCGAGCCGGAGGTAGTCGACCAGCCGGCGGAACAGCTTGGGCAGGACCAGGACGTCGTCCGTCAGCGAGTCAAGGCCGGTGATCTTCGCGCCGGTCAGGGTGGTGTCACTGGGCCACAGTCCCCGTCCCGCGTCCCGGGCCTCCTTGGCGACGGTGGCCATCTCGGTCCGCAGAGTGGTGAACAGGCTGCGGTAGAAGGTCGGGTACGCCAAACCCTGCGCGAGCAGCTGGTGGTTGATCGTCGTCCGCAGCACGGCGACGTCGACGTCGATCTCCAGACCGCTGGTCCCGGGCGGCGTTCCGCGCCCTGCCAGGGCGATGCAGCGGCCGTGGACATCGGCACCGCGGGTGAGCACGAAGCCGGGGACCGTGTCCGGGGTGGTGGCGGTCACCGTCTCGTCCGGGCGGCGCTGGACATCGGTGAAGCCCAGCCGGCGCAGCAGTTCGTCGCGTGCGGCGTGGGCGGACGGGAGCGGCTGGTGCACACGGTTCGGGCCGTAGTGCGTCTCGGGTGCGTCGACCGCGTCCAGCCGCAGCTTCGCGCGGCCCACGGCGCTGTGTTCGACGGCACGCCCGAGTCCGCCGCCGACGAGACTCCACTGCGCCGGGTCGTCGGCCGTGAAATGCACCGTGTCCCCGTCCGGCTGCGAGCCCTTGATGTCGTAGAAGCCCTTGATCAGAAGCATGGGCATGGCGACTCCTCAAAACGGTGAAACGGTGCTCGATGTCCGGCGGATGTTCGCGGATGCGCCGGGACCGCGTTCCCTGTCCACGCAGGTGCCCCCACTTCCGATGGTGCACCGGAATCGGCCGTTGCGCACCTTCGGCCCGCGGTGCCGACGTGGCACCGCGGGCCGAAGGCGGGTGGCGAGTGGTCAGGAACCCTTCGAGGCCAGGTACTCGGTCACTCCGGGCGCCTCGTGCGCCTCCTCGACGTTCACCATGGCGCCGACGGCCTTGGCGTCGGGCTTGAGCACATAGGTGGACATGCTCGCGGGCTTGGCCACGTCGGAGAAGTCCTGCGGGGTGCCGAGACCGGCGTCGGCGTTCTTCTGCGAACGGTGTGCCGCGACGACGTCCTCGCGGGCGAGGCTGCCGTCCTTGCAGGCCTTCTTCAGGTCGGCGCCCATCAGTTGGGCGGCGTTGTAGCCGGAGAGCACGCCGGAGTCGACGAGCGAGTCCGGGTACTTCTTCTGATAGGCGGCGACCATCTTCTGCACGCCGGGTACGTCCGCGCTGACGGCCGGGGCCGCGCTCACCACGTGCAGCATGGCCTCAAGGGCGGCCGCGGCGGGCGTCTTCATCAGTTGCGGGGCGTAGCCGGGGGCGCTGCTGACGACGGGGACCTTCAGTCCGCGGGAGGCCGCGACGCCGACCAGCGAGGCGGTCTGGGCCGGTCCGGCGCTGATCAGGATCGCCTTCACGCCGGCCTTGCGCAGCGCCGAGACCTGCGCGGACAGATCGGTGTCGGTGGCCTTGATCTTCTGGCCCACCACCTTGATCCCGGCCTTCTCAGCGGCCCACTCGGATCCTTCGAGGGCGTTGGCGCCGTAGTCGCCCTCGAAGTAGACATGGCCGATGGTGTCGCCCTTGGCCAGGCCCTTGGTGCGGGTGAGGAAGTCGACCGCGGCGATCATGTCGACGTCGTAGGTGGTGCCCAGCACCTGCACGGAGTCCTTGCCGAGCAGGGAGGCCGCCCAGGCCTGCGGGAAGGTGAGGACCTGGTCGCGTTCGATGTCGTCGAGCAGGGCCGCGACCACCGGCGAGCCGATGACCTGGGGCAGTGCCACCACGTCCGCGGAGATGTCGGCGTAGGCGGTGACCGCCTTCTGCACGTCGTAGCCGTGGTCCTTGACGACGATCTCGACCTTGCGGCCGCAGATGCCGCCCGCCGCGTTGGTCTCGTCGGCCCACATCTGCTGGGCCTGCACGATGCTCTTGCCGAGGGTGGCGTAGGGGCCCGTGAGGTCGGTGAGGGCGCCCAGCTTGATGGCCTTGTCGGTGACTCCGGGGCCTGCCTTGACGCCGTCGGCGCCGTCGCCGGCGCTGTCGCTGTCCGCCTTGGAGCTGCAGCCGGTGCCCGCGAGCAGCAGGGCTGACAGGGCGGCGGCCAGGACCGTCCTGGTGCGGTGCGTGGGGTGTTTCACGGTGTCGGCTCCTTGGCTCGTACTGCTGTGGCGGGTGAGGGGTTCGGGGTGGCGGTGTCCGCGTCGTTCGGGGCGGCCCGTCGGCGGCGCAGGCGTGCGCGGGTGCGCCGGACCAGGCCGTGCAGGCCGTCGGGGGCGAAGAGGAGGATCACGACGATCGCCGCTCCGTAGAGGTAGCGGGCCGCCTCGGTCGGGCCGACCACTCCGTCGGTGGTGCCGGGGGCCGCCACCAGGGGCAGCTGGTCGGCGTAACGGGTCATCAGCAGGGGCAGCGCGGTGACGAAGACGGCGCCCGCGGTGGCTCCGGCCACCGAGCCGAGCCCGCCGATGACGATCATGGCGAGGTAGTCGACCGAGAGGGCGAGGGCGAAGTAGTCCGGTACCACGCGGCGGAAGGCGAGGGCGAGCATCACCCCGGCCAGGCCCGCGTACATGGAGGAGACCACGAAGGCCGCCGAGCGGTAGCGGGCGATGTTCACGCCCATCACCGCGGCCGCGGTCTCGCTGTCGCGCAGCGCCACCAGGGCGCGGCCCGGGCGTCCGCGCAGCAGGCCGCGGGCGGTGTACCAGGTGAGCGCGAACAGGGCCAGGCCCAGGTACCACAGGCGTTCCTCCGCGCCGAACGGCACACCCAGCAGCGTCAGTTCGGGGTCGGCGGCGGTGAAGGTGAAGCCGCCCAGCTCCAGCGGCGGCACCGAGCGGCCGTTGAAGCCGCCGGTGACGGAGTCCGCGGTGAGCAGGACGTGGTGGCCGAGGAAGACCAGGGCGAGGGTGGCGATGCCCAGGTAGATGCCGCGCACCCGGCCGGCGACGGGGCTGAACAGGCCGCCCGCCGCTCCGGCGAGGAGTACCGCGAGCACGACGGCGACGGCGGGCGGCAGTCCGGGGCCGGGTTCGCCGGCCAGCCAGACGTAGCCGTAGGCGCCGACGGCGAGGAAGAAGGCGTGGCCGAGGGAGAGTTGGCCGGCGGTGCCGGACAGCAGGCCGAGGCCCACCGCGCCGACGGCGGCCGCCATGGAGAACAGGCCGATGCGCAGCCAGAAGGCGTCCAGGTAGAAGGGCAGGGCGCAGAGCAGGACGACCAGCAGGACGGTCCACAGGCGGGTGCGGCGCAGGAGGTCAGACACGAGCCGCTCCCTTCGCGCCGAACAGCCCGGTGGGCCGTACCAGGAGGACGAGGACCATCACGGCGTAGGGGGCGACGTCGCCGAATCCCTCGCCGAGGACGTGCAGGTCGGACTGGTAGCCGGCGACGAGGGCCTCGGTCAGGCCGATCAGCATGCTGCCGGCGAGGGCGCCGGGCGGCGAGGCCATGCCGCCGAGGATGGCGGCCGGGAACGCCTTCAGAGCGATCTGCCCGGTGGTGCGCTCCAGGCCGGGGGCCGGGAACGCGGCGAGGAAGACGGCGGCCAGCGCGGCAAGGCCACCGGCCAGGCACCAGGCGAGGGTGCGCACCCGCACCAGGCGTACGCCCATCAGGGCGGCGGCCTCCACGTCCTCGGCCGAGGCGCGCAGCGACAGGCCCCAGGAGGTGTAGCGGAAGAGGGCGAAGACGCCGCCGATGACCACGGCGGACACCACGATCGCGGCGAGCCGGCTGTCGGCGACCGTGATGGGGCCGAGGCCCGTCACCGAGTCGCCCCACGGGTCGCCGAGGGTCAGCAGGTCGCCGCCGATGCGCCGGGACAGGTCGGTCAGCAGGACGATGTCGACGCCGATGGTCACGATCGTCTGCACATGGGCGGAGTGCGCGTCCTGGCCGCCGACCTGGAGCAGGAACCGGTCCATGAGCCCGGCCGCGGCCGCCGTGACCAGGACGGACACCGCGAGGGCGGCGGCGAAGCCGAGGTCGTCGTGGAGGACGGCGGTGAGGTAGCCGCCGAGCAGGAGCAGCGAGCCGTGGGCGAAGTTGATCACGCCCGAGGCCTTGAAGATGATGACGAAGCCGAGGGCGACCAGGGCGTAGACCGAGCCGAGGGCCAGGCCGTTGAGGACGTTGTCGAGGAATCCGGTCATGCCGCGTCCTCCCCCGTGGCCTCGGTGCCGAGGTAGGCGCGCAGCACCTCGGGGTCGCGGCGGACCTCGTCGGGGGTGCCGTGGGCGATGACCCGGCCGAAGTCGAGGACGGTGACCTCGTCGGCCAGCCGCATCACGAGCCCCATGTCGTGCTCCACCAGCACGACGGACAGGCCGAGTTCGGCGCGGACGGTGCGGACCACCTCGGCGGTACGGACGCGTTCGGTGGCGTTCATGCCCGCCACGGGCTCGTCGAGCAGCAGCACGCTGGGCTCCAGACACAGGGCGCGGGCGAACTCCACGCGTTTGCGGTCGCCGTAGGACAGCAGCGCGACCGGGGAGTCGAAGTGCGGGCCGAGGCCGACGAGTTCGGCGATCTCACGGGCCCGGTCGAGGTGGGTGCGCTGTTCCCGTACGGCCCGGGGCAGGCGCAGGGCGCTGGCGGTGAAGCCCGCGCGGGACAGGGCGTGCCGGCCGAGCATCAGGTTGTCGGCGACCGTGCCCTCGGTGGTGACGATGTTCTGGAAGGTGCGGGCGACTCCCAGGGTGGCGATGCGGTGCGGGGCGAGGCGGGTCAGCTCGGTGGCGCCGAGGCGGACCGTTCCGGCCGCCGGGCGGTACAGGCCCGACAGCACGTTGAAGCAGGTGGACTTGCCCGCGCCGTTGGGGCCGATGAGTGCATGGACGGAGCCCGGGACGACCGTGAAGGACACGGAGTCCAGGGCGGTGAGCCCGGCGAACCGGACGGTGACGTCCCGGACGTCGAGCACGTCGGGCGTGGTGGTGCGGTCGTTCACGCGGCCCCCTGACCGTCGGCGGTCTCGCCCAGGTACAGGCGGCGCACGGCGTCCGTGCGGGCGAGTTCGTCGGCCGCACCGGACAGCCGGACCTCGCCGACCTCCAGGACGTAGGCGCTGTCCGCGAGGGAGAGCGCCATGCCGGCGTTCTGTTCGACCAGGAGCACGGCGGTGCCCTGGGTGTTGATCTCCTTCACGACGTCGGCGATCCGGGCCACCATCTGCGGGGCGAGGCCGAGGGAGGGCTCGTCGAGCAGCAGCAGACGCGGGGCCGCCATGAGGGCGCGGCCGATGGCGAGCATCTGCTGCTCTCCGCCGGACAGCAGACCGGCGGCCTGGTGGGTGCGTTCGGCGAGCCGCGGGAACAGCGTGAACACCCGGTCCCGGGCCTCGCGCACCAGGGCGGGGCTGCGGCGGCCGAGGCCGAGGCCGCCGGTGCGCAGGTTCTCATCGACGGTGAGCCCGGCGAACACGCGTCTGCCCTCCGGGACCTGGACGACGCCCGCGCGCACCGCGGCGACCGGGTCACGGCCGTCGAGTTCCGTCGTGCCGTAGCGGATGCGGCCGGCGGTGACCGCGCCGCGGTGCAGGCGCAGGGTGCCCGACACCGCCCGCAACAGCGTCGTCTTGCCGGCGCCGTTGGCCCCGAGCAGGGCGACCACGCCGCCGTGCGGGACCGTCAGCGACACGGAACGAAGGGCGGACAGAGCCCGGCCGTAGGTCACGTCGAGTCCCTCGACGTGCAGGGCCGGCTCCTCGTCCGGTGGTGCTTCGGGCATCACGGCTCCTCGGGTCCGTACCGAACCGGCACGGCGCTCTTGGGGAAGGGGAGCTCACGACAGCACGGGCGCGGGCGCGCGGAACAGGTCTCGGGGCCGGGTCGCTGCGCGGTCCCAACCAGGGGCGCCGGGGTTTGTGCGGGTGCCCAGGGAGGGGGCGGCGGAGGGTTCCGGGGCGGTGCGCGGGGGAAGGGGGTGGGCACGGTGCCGCCCGCAAGGGCGTTGTCAGTGGCGTGCGCTTCACTGTCCGACATGGAGCTCACGCACACGACCGTCAACGACCTGCTGGCCCGACTCGGCCCGGGCAACGGTTACATGTACCTGCCCGCCGACCTGGACCCGCAGGAGCTGATCGACCTGGTCGGGGGCATCTTCGGCGCGCCGCGCACCCTCGTCCTCGACGGGCTCACCGATCCGACGGTCGACGAGTCCAGGGGCGCGGCTCTCCTCGTCCCCTTCGAGGACCGGGCGGTGACGATACAGGCGTGGGCGTACGGGGATCAGTGGATCGGCACGGGCAGGGCGAGGGACGCCGAGGGGATCGAACGGCCGGTGCTGGCGGTCGCGCACCGGGAGGTGCCGGAGCCCTTGACGGTCGCTCCGGGCGAGGACGTCGACTGGGTGGAGCGGCTGATGCAGCTCACCGGCTGGACATACCCCGCGCAGCGGCCGGACGTGGACTGGGCGGAGATGGAGTCACGCCTGGGCACCGCGCTGCCGAGCGACTACAAGCGCATGGTCGAGACGTTCGGCGAGGGCGCCGTCGACGGTTGGCTGCAGCTGCACCAGGAGCCGTGGACGCATTTCAGGGAGGACGGGCTGCTCGTCTGGGCGGGCTCGGAGCACGAGGAGGGGTACTGCTGGCGGATCGAGGGCGACGACCCCGACCAGTGGCCGGTGGTGGTCCAGTCGTTCGACGGCGAGGAACTCCACTTCGGCGGCCGGGCCGCGGAGTTCGTCTGCCGGCTCCTGGTCGACCCGCACCACCCCTACTCGTTGGCCCGCCATTTCGACACCCACTGGTTCATGACCTACCGGGAGACCACCTGACCGCCCTGCGGCAGTCCCGCCGACGGCTCAGCGCAGCAGCCGCCGCGCCGTCAGGGCCAGGCTGATCTCCACCACGTCCAGGGGACGGGCCAGGGAGCGGCCCGTCAGTTGTTCGCAGCGGCGGAGGCGGTTGAGGACGGTGTTGCGGTGGCAGTAGAGCCGTTCGCCGGCCCGTTGGGCGGAGCCGTCGCACACCAGCCAGGCGGACAGGGTGTCCAGGAGGACGTCCCGGTCGGCCGGTTCCAGTCGCAGCAGCGGGCCGAGGACCTGCTCGGCGAGGGTCGCGCCGAGTTCGGGGCAGGAGATCACCAGCGCCTCGGGGAGGTGCTCGCCGAGGCGCACGGTGCCCCCTTCCG
Organism: Streptomyces sp. NPDC079141; assembly: GCF_040686775.1. NCBI lineage: Bacteria > Bacillati > Actinomycetota > Actinomycetes > Kitasatosporales > Streptomycetaceae > Streptomyces > Streptomyces sp. NPDC079141. Next base: position 294,538 of record NZ_JBFBLP010000001.1, read on the forward strand.
GGGGACAGATGCTCAGCGCGAGGTCGGCCAGCCGCCGGGCGTCCCCGACCGCGGCCAGTCCCGAGACGACGCTGCCGATGCCCGTCCTGGTGCCCGGGGCTCCGTCGCCGGGCAGTTCCAGCACCTCCACCGGGTCCTCGTCGCCGTCCGAGTCGTCGTCACCGACCAGCACGATGCCGTAGTCCACTTCCACTCCTGTGTGCCAGTGCACGCGCAAGCCGGGCGGTACGGCGGTGGAGCGGACGCCCGCGAGGCCCGAGGGGCGTCCGCCGGCGACCGCGACGACGACGTACCGCCCGTGCTCCGGCAGGTCCAGTCCCTGTGCGGTCTCGGGCAGGTCGGCGATGCGGCTGGTGCCGTCCAGGAGGGCCGCGGCCAGCAGCCGCACCCGGTTCTCGCGCCGCCAGGCCAGCTGCCGCTCGGCCTGCCGGTAGGCGTCCGCGACGAGGGTGCAGTGCTCGTCGACGAAGTTCCACATGTCGGTCGCCACATGGACGAGCAGGCGTACGTCCTCGGGGGCCTTGCGGGAGGTCTCCTCCACCAGCCGCTGCCACACCAGCGACCCGCCCAGCCGGAACGCGTGCAGCAGGGCATCCAGCGGCACACCCTGCTCGGCGCGCCGGACGCCGATCTTCCATGAGCAGCGGCGGGCCGCGTCCCGGTTACCGCGCGGGTCCAGCAGCGACATCACGCTGTGCCGCAGCGAACGGTTCACTTCCTGCCAGGTGCCCGTGTGGTCGTTGTCCAGCGCTGTCCGGTAGGCGCACTCCTGCTCCTGGAGCACGGCCAGCAGCCGGTCGGTCAGATCCGGCAGGTCGTCGAGCAGGATGCGGGCGGCCCGGTGCAGGACACGCAGCGCGTCCGCGTCGATCAGCGACCGGCCGCGGCGGGTCGTCCGCGGTTGCGGAACGGGCATCGGTCCGGTGCGGATCATCGCTCGTGTCCCTACGGCAGGATGCATCGCAGTCCTCCCTCAACCTCGGACCCCCGGCGGTGTGGCCGTGCCGGGAGGCTCAGCGGTGTCCGGTCGGCCGCGTCGCCTGTACGGCGGCGGCCGCCCGGCTCGTCCTGCCCCGAAGGATGGCATACCGTCCGGTCGGTCCCTAGGGTTGTGCACCGCTCTTTTTCCTCCCGGTCCCCACAGATGCGCACCTCGGCCGTCACCCGCCCTCTTGATCGACCATGCGGGCCAGCTCGATCCGGGACCGCACGCCGAGCACGGCGAAGACGTTGCGCAGGTGGTAGTCGACCGTGCGGGTGCTGACGGCGAGACGCAGCGCGACCTCCCGGTTCGTGGCGCCCTCGGCGACGTGCCGTGCGATCCTCAGCTGCTGCGGGGTGAGCCGCGCCAGCGCGCCGGCCGTGTCCGCGTCCGCGTCCTGGCGTGCCGCGGCGCCGTTGGCCCGCAGCTCGCCGTGGGTCTGCTCCGCCCACACCCGGGCGCCGCAGCGCTCGAAGCCCACCAGGGCGGCCCCGAGCCTGGCGCGCGCCTCGCGCAGCCGGCGCCGACGGCGCAGCCACTTGCCGTGGAGCAGCTCGGTGCGGGCGCGTTCGAAGTCGCCGCCCGTCTCGTCGTGCAGGGCCAGCGCCCGCAGGTAGAGACCGTCGACGTGGTCGGCGCGGTCCGCGGGGGCGAGCAGGGCGTGGCAGCGGGCGAGTTGGGCGGGGGCGTGCGGATCGGCGCCGAAGCCCGCCCATCGGGCGAAGTCGTCCACGACCGCCCGCGCGTCGTCGGGCCGCCCGGCGAGCACCGCGGCCTCCACGAAGCAGGGCACGGCGAGCATCCACACCGCGAAGTGACCGCGTCGCGGGCCGGGCAGCACCAGGGGGCCGAGACGGTCGGCGGCGTCGAGCGGACGGCCGCAGCCCAGGTCGGCCCGGGCCACCGCCCATTCCGCCAGCGTCGCCGCCTGGGCCAGACCGTGCCGGCGGGCCGTCGTCAGCGCCGCCGCCGCATGGTCCGCGACCGCGGCCGTCTCGCCCACGATGGAGGCGGCGAGGGCCAGCATGGCCTGGTGGTGCGCGGCCGTGTTGCGCCGCCCGGCGCGGTGCGCGGCCCGTACGCCCTCCTCGGCGTGGGTGCGCGCCTGCGCGTGCCGTCCGGCGCGCAGTTCGGCGTAGGCAAGGTACTCCAGGGCACGTGACTCCAATGCCGCGGAGTCCCGGTTGCGGGCCGCGGCCAGGGCGCGGGCGCCGGCCCGACGGGCCACGACGACGTCCCCCAGCAACAGGGCCGCGGTCGCCGACCGCAGCAGGTGCTCGGGCCGCTCGTCCGCCTGAGCCAGGTCCACCACGCGCCGCAGCGGCTGGACGGCACGGTCGAGACGCCGCTGCAGCAGGGCGCGCAGGCCTACGCGGTAGTCCGCGGTGACTGCGGCGGGGGTGGGCCCGGGACCGGCGGACGGTGCGGGCGCAAAGGCCGACCCCGGCTCGGCGGCCGGTGCGGGCGCAAAGGCCGACCCCGGCTCGGCGGCCGGTGCGGGCACAGAGGCCGACCCCGGCTCGGCGGCCGGTACGGGCACAGAGGCCGACCCCGGCTCAGCGGCCGGTACGGGCGCCTGGGGCGCTCCCTGTGTTGCGGCGCACGGGCCTTGCTTCACTGGACCCGCCACACGACAGTCCGCCGCACCCTCACCCCCGGCCGCCCTGGGCACCTCGGACAAGCCCTGCATCACGCCGCACGGACCCTGCTCCACGGCACCCGCCACACAACAGCCCACCGCCACCACGCCCCGGCCCACCCCAGCCTTCTCGGACACGCCCTGCATCACCCGGCACGGACCCTGCTCCACGACACCCGCCACACAACAGCCCACCGCACCCTCACCCCCGGCCGCCCCCGACGCCTGCGATGCGCCCCGCCGGTCCGGCACTCGCTCCGTGGGACCGGTCGGACGGGTTCCGGCTCGTGCGGTGTCCCGTCCGTTCTCGTTCTCGTCCTCGCCCTCGCCCCCGCCCTCGCCCCCGCCCTCGTTCTCGCCCCCGCCCTCGTGCTCGCCCTCGTTCTCGCCCTCGTTCTCGTCCTCGCCGAGCGCCGTCAGACAGGCTGTCAGGTCGCCTGCCGCCCAGGCCGCGTCCGCCGCGGCGAGGCGGGCGGACTCGGCCTCCTCCGGTGCGCCTGCGGCCAGCAGGGACGCGGCCAGCAGCAGCGACTCACGGGCGTCGTCGACGGGGCCGTCCGCCAACTGGGCTCTGCCCCGGGCCAGTTCGCCCCGTCCGCGCTCCACGGCCGTACGCCCTCCCGCACCCCGGACCTGGATCCGCGGAGCCGTTCGCACGCTCCTGTCTCCGATCATTCCCGGGAGGTTACTTACGCGTAACGCGGGACGGAAGTCGGAACCCCGCGCCTCCGCGGGCGCCGATCCGGCCTGTCACCTGCGGTTGAGCACATGACGCGGGGGAAACGGACTGTGCCGCCACCCAGACTTTCCGGGCGGCGGCCGTGCGGAGGCACAACGTCAGTGCGGCGCATGCGTCAGGAGGTGTGCGGGCAGTTGCCCCGGTACTCCTCGATGGTCAGGCTCGGCTGGGGCAGCGGGCACAGGAACTGCTCGTAGCGGGTGTCGTTGTCGATGAACCGCTTGAGCCAGGAAACGCTGTACTTCGCGATCGTCGTGTTCGACGTGTTCGGGGTGAAGTGGGTGGCGCCGTTCAGCTCCAGGTAGGCGCGGTCCAGGGCGGACGGCAGGCTCGCGTAGAACGGCTCGGCGTGGCTGGAGACCGGGGCGATGGTGTCGCCGTCGGCGCCGAAGATCAGTGTCGGGGTGGTGAGTTCGGGCCAGGTCTTGTCGAGGTTCCACGGCGTGAGCGGGATCGCCGCCTGCAGGGAGGGACGCGACTTGGCGGCCTCCAGGCTGCCGCCGCCGCCCATGGAGTGGCCCATGACGCCGAGCCTGCTGCTGTCGACCCGCCCGCGCACCGAACTGCGCTCGGTCAGGTGGTCGAGCGCGGCCAGGAGCTGGCGGCCCCGTGAGTCGGGCTGGTCGAGCGTGGTGAGCGTGTCGATGGTGAACACCACGAAGCCCTGCGAGGCCAGGCGCGGGCCCAGCCAGGAGATCGAGGACTCGTAGGCGGTGTATCCGGGTGCGATGGCCACGGCGCCGAAGGTGCCGTCGCCGGTGCTGGTCGGGTAGTAGATCGTGCCCCCGCCGAAGCCGGTGACGGCGAGCGAGGAGACGGACGTCTGCGAGACGTCGTACGGTCCGCGCTGCGCCTCGATACTGGCCGTGGTGGGCGCGGGCCCGCGTTCGTAGGGGTTGTCGGCGGCCTGGGCGCCGGGGCCGGTGAGGGTGGTGAGCCCGACGACCGCGGCGAGCGCCGCCGCGGCACCGGCGAGCCGGCCGGTCCTGCGCCGGGTGGGGCCGGCGTTGTTGTGGGGGTGGTGTGGCACGACGAGTCGTCCTCTCTGTCGTGGCGGGCGGCCCGGCGCATGGGGAATCCGCGCGAACCGCGCGGCCGGGCACCGCCGTTGGGCTGGCCGTGTCACTGTCGGGGACCGGTCCGGCGCCGGGGACCGGCAAAGTCACCGGTCTTGTACGTCGTTTCGACGGGCGGCCGTACGAGACGCCGGCGCGTGCTGTTCACGACCCGGGCTTGCTCCCGGCCCGGCCCTCTGTGAAACGCTCCTCCAGGACCGGCCGATCGGGGCCTGGTCGTCTTCGGTTACGGCAGCGTGGAGAGGCGACGGTATGCGCATCGGACTGCTCGGCACCGGCCCGTGGGCACAGCTGGCCCACGCCCCGGCCCTGAGTCAACACCGGGCACTGGACTTCGTCGGCGTCTGGGGCCGCCGAGCGGACGCCGCGAAGGAACTCGCGGACCGCCACGGCATACGTGCCTACGACGACGTCGACGCGCTGCTCGCCGACGTGGACGCCGTCGCCGTGGCGCTGCCGCCGGACATCCAGGCCGGGCTGGCGGTGCGGGCCGCGCGGGCGGGGTGCCATCTGCTGCTGGACAAGCCGCTGGCGCCCACGGTCGACGAGGCGCGGGCCGTGGTCGAGGCGGCGGCGGAGGCACGGGTCGCCTCGGTGGTCTTCTTCACCACCCGCTTCCAGCCGGAGCCGGAGGCGTGGATCGCCGAGCAGTCGGCCGTGCAGGGCTGGTTCACCGCGCAGGCGCAGTGGCTGGGAGCCGTGTTCAGGACCGACAGCCCGTTCGCGAACTCGCCCTGGCGGCGGGAGAAGGGCGCCCTGTGGGACGTAGGGCCGCACGCTCTGTCCGTCCTGCTGCCGATCCTCGGCGACGTGCGGCGGGTGACGGCGGCCGCGCACGGTCCCGGCGACACCGCGCTCTTGGTTCTCGACCACGCCGGCGGCGCGACGAGCACCCTGACGCTGAGCCTCACGGCGCCGCCCGCGGCGGCCGGGGCGGCCGTCGAGCTGCGCGGCGAGGCGGGCGTGACGCTCCTTCCGGCGAGTACGGAAGGCGCGGTGCCGGCGCTGATGCGGGCGGCCGACGCCCTGCTGACCGCCGCCCGCACGGGCACCTCGCACCCGTGCGACGCGGCGTTCGGGCTGCGCGTCACGGAGATACTTGCGGCGGCCGACGCCCTGCTGGGCGACGGGACGAGCTGAGCGCCAAAGCGTTCAGGAGACGTTCGCCGGCCGGCGGCGCAGCGGGGTTTCGCGCTCGACGCGTGACAGTTTCATGGGGTTGCGCACGGCGTACAGCCCGGTGATGAGGCCGTCGTCGAGGCGTACGGCCAGGACGGTGTCGATCTCGCTGTCGAGCCGGAGGACCAGTGCCGGGTGGCCGTTGACGTGTGCCGTCTCCAGTGCTGCCGCGGCGCCGAACCTGCCCAGCCCGAGGGCCAGTTCGGCCACTCGGCCGGCGCCCACGACGGGATCCGGCACCGCCTGCACGACCCCGCCGCCGTCGCCCAGGAGGACGACGTCCGGCGCGAGGATGTCGACCAGGGCCTGCAGGTCGCCCGTCTCGATCGCCCGCTGGAACGCCTCCAGCGCTTCTCGGGTCTCGGCCGGGGAGATGGCCTCGCGCGGTCGGCGCGCCGCGACGTGCGCCCGCGCCCGGTGTGCGATCTGGCGGACCGCGGCGGGGCTCTTCTCCACGGCGTCGGCGATCTCGTCGTAGGGCAGGTCGAAGACCTCGCGCAGCACGAACACCGCGCGCTCGGTGGGCGCGAGGGTCTCCAGCACCAGCAGCATCGCCATCGAGACGCTGTCGGCGAGCTCGACGTCCTCGGCCACGTCCGGCGTGGTGAGCAGCGGCTCGGGCAGCCAGGGGCCGACGTAGGACTCCTTGCGCCGACGGAGGGTGCGCAGTCGGCTCAGCGCCTCGCGGGTGGTGATCCGGACCAGGTAGGCGCGCCGGTCGTGCACGGTGTCGAGCGCGACGCCCGCCCAGCGCAGCCAGGTCTCCTGGAGGACGTCCTCCGCGTCCGCGGCCGAACCGAGCATCTCGTAGGCAACGGTGAACAGCAGGTTCCGATGCTCGACGAACGCCGCGGTGGCGGAGTCCACGCGGACACCGTCCGCCGCGCCCTGCGTTCGCTCGCTGCGCTCCCCCATGGCTGGCTCCTACCTGTCGGCCGTCGATCGTGACGCACACAAGACGCCGCACCCAACCGCCGTGTGACACCCGCGACCGGTGGCCTACGTCACACCGCGTGCCTGTCACAGCGACCGGGGCGGCGGCTTCTCCATGACCGTCACGACGCCGCGCGGCCGATCCGCGCAACTCACCAGTGAGGACACAGTCATGGAACCTCGTTTCAACCTGTTCGACAGCCCGACCGCCGCGAAGGTCGCCAAGCGCTTCTACAACGTCTCCTCGGCCCTGGAGCAGTCGACGCTGCCGAAGACCCTCCGAGAGCTGGTGGAACTGCGCGTCGGCCAGCTCAACGGCTGCGGTTTCTGCGTCGACATCCACACCAAGGAGGCAGCGGCCGCAGGCGAATCCACCCTGCGCATCAACCTGGTCGCCGCCTGGCGCCACAGCACCGTGTTCACCGACGCCGAACGCGCCGCACTGGCCCTCGCCGAGGAGGGCACCCGGCTCGGCGACCACGGCGTGTCCGACACCACCTGGGCCGAGGTACGCAAGCACTACGACGACGACCAGGTCGGCGCCCTGGTCTGCCTGGTCTCCCTGATCAACGCCGCCACCCGAATGAACGTAATCGTCCACAACCCGGGCGGCTCGTACGAGCCCGGCATGTTCGCCGGCCTGTCGAACTGACAGGCCGGCGCCGCTGATCACCCCAGCCGGGGAAAGGACCCGACCGGGGTGATCAGCCGTCAGTGGCTTACTGCTTCACGCCCGGAACATGGAAGTTGATCCGCTCGCTGACGATCGGGAAACCCGCCTTGGCGAAGTTCGCGGCCATCGGAAAGTTGCCGTGGTCGGTTGCGCCGGTGACGAACTCGGCGCCGTGTTCGGCCAGGAAGTGGGTGCACTCGGCGAGGAGGTCGTAGGCGTAGCCGTGGCCGCGGTGTTCCGGCAGGACGCCGATGAAGCCGATGGTCGGGCCCGAGGGGTTGTGCGCGGGGATGTGGATGCCGACCGGTTCGCCGTCCGGGGTGTGCGCTGTCTGCCACCACTCGCGGGGAGAGGGGCACCAGTGGAAGAAGTCGAGTTCCTCCTGGGCGGCCTGGTCCAGTCCGCCTTCCTCGATGGCCTTGAGCGAGTGGGCGTCCAGGGTGGCGGAGTGGATGCGGCGCAGCGCGTCGAAGAAGACGGCGTCGTCGGGCTCGGCTCGGAAGACGAGTCGTCCGGGTCGTTCGGGGAGTCCGCTCGACGGGGTCCACCGGTACAGGTAACGCTCGACGAGGAGCTCGTAACCGGCCGCCCGGGCTGCCGCGAAGCGGGCTTCCGCTGCGGCGCGCACGGTCGCGTCCTCGCGGCCTCCGCCGGGGATGTTGATCTCCAGTTCGACCTGCCACGGGGCGGAGCGCAGGAGTTCTGCCCCGGCCTCCTCCTCGCCTTCGGCCACGTCGAACCAGTTGATGTTGACGGGCTCGGTGTCGTCGGGGCCGCCCCACCAGGCGCCGCGGGCGACGACCTCGCCGTCGCGCAGGGCCACGCGCTTCCACTCGGGGCGGTGAACGGTCTTGCGGTGTCCTTCGCGAGCGCCGAGCGGGTCGGGCATGGCGTCGAACAGGTGGGCGTCGCTCTTGTCGAGCGTACGGATGACCAGATCGGTCACGGATTCCTCCGGGATGAATGCTGCGAACGCGCTCCCGGTCAGATCACACGCGGCACGCCGGGACAGCGGCGAAGGGAGCGCGGAAAGTTGTGAACTGCACGGCACTCGCCTCCTTCCGTTCGTCTCAAGGCGTGACCATCAGACCGTATGGGATCTTCCGCGGTGGCGTCCACGCATTTATCGAGAAAGACGGCCGCGCGAGATTAGTCTCGGCGCCATGACCGACAACACCCTGCGCTCCGTCACCGTCGAGCGGACCGAGTCCGGCCACTTCACCGCGGTCAACGCCCGCGGCGGCAGCATCGACTTCGGCACCAGCGGCGGCACCGAGTTCACCCCGGTCGAGCTGCTGCTCGCCGCGATCGGCGGCTGCACCGCGGCCGACGTCGACGTCGCCACCACCCGCCATGCCGAGCCGACCCGGTTCACCGTCACGGTGACCGGCGACAAGATCGACGACGAGCTCGGCAACCGGATGACCAATCTGCAGGTCACCTTCTCCGTGGCCTTCCCGGAGGGCGAAGGCAGTGACCGCGCCCGCGCGATCCTGCCCCGGGCCGTCAAGACCTCGCACGACCGGCTCTGCACGGTCAGCCGCACGATCGAGGCCGGCACCCCGGTCACGGCGACGGTCGAGGACGCCTGAACAGCGCGGCATCGAAATTCCGTTGCGGTCACGGCTCCGCCCTCGGACCCTGGCCGCATGTCCTACGCCGTTCGCCCCGCCGGCCTCGCCGACGCGCCCGCCATCACCGAGCTGCTGAACGAGGTCGACCTCATCGAGATCGGCCGGCCCGAGACCGATCTGCACACCGTCGAAGCCGATCTGAAGCATCCCGAGACGGATCTGGAGCAGGACTCCTGGCTGGCCTTCGACGGGGACCGGCTGGTGGCCTACGGGCTGCTGTGGGACGAGTCGGGCGGCGAGCGCATCGACATCGACCACTACGTGCTGCCCGGCCACCAGCAGGTCGGGCAGCGCCTTCTGACGGCGATGGAGGCCAGGGCCCTGGCCAAGGCCCGCGAGAACGGTGCCGCGCGGGCCGTGGTCCATCTGCATCTCAACACCGCACCGACGCTCGACACCGCGCTGATCCGGGCGCGGGGCTGGTCGGCCGTACGGCGCTACCACGTCCTGCACCGCCCGCTGGACACCGCCGTAGACCTGCCGCCACAGCAGTCGGCCGGTGTGCGTCTGCGGGCATGCACCACGGAGCCGGACCGGCGGCGCGTGCACGCGCTGTACCAGGCAAGCTTCGCCCAGCACTTCGACTTCCAGCCGCGCGCCTACGAGCAGTGGCTGCACGACGTCGACGCCGACACGCTCGACTGGTCCCTGGTCTGGCTCGCGAGCACCGAGGAGCTCGGGGACGCCGGTTTCCTGATCGCCCGCGACGACCGCGAGGCCATGGGGTGGATCCGCAGCATCGGCGTACTGGCCGAAGCCCGCGCGCGGGGACTCGGCGGCCTGCTGCTGCGACACGCGTTCGCCGCCTTCGCCGCCCGCGGACGGGACACGGTCGGCCTCGGCGTGGACACCGGCAACACCACGGGGGCGCCCGGTCTGTACGCCCGTCACGGGATGACGGTCCACTACGCCGTCGACACGTGGGAGACCGTGCTGCGGTGACGGGCCCAACGGGCGGGCGGGCGCGTGGTGTTGCCGCGGCGGCTGCATCGCCTGGTGACAGGCCGGACGGGCCCATGCCGAGGGCACATCCGCTGCACAAGCATGCCGTGCACGCCCGCTCAGTACCGGTACTGCTCGGGCCAGTGCGGGTCGTCCCAGCGTGCCGGGCCGGTGAGCCCTATCAGCCGTATGTGGTGCAGAAGTTCCTCGGGAACGTCCTGGGTGGCCTTGAGCCGCGCGGGCGCGTGACGGACCAGCCAGGCCGCGAGCTCGACGCGCAGGCCCTCCCCGTCCTCCCACGCGTCCCAGGGAAGAACGTCGACCAGCAGGTCGTAGTCCCACTCCCCGACCGCCACGGCCAGGTGCCGGTCGGCGACCGGATGATCGAGTGCCTCCCACGCGCCGAGCCACGGAGTGAGCGTGCCGGACGCCTCGGTGCACAGGACGAGGAGTTCGTGCACGGCCACGGCGGGATCCGGGTCCGTGAGGCTGAGGTCCCACCAGGCGCGCAGGAACTCCCACACCGCCGCGCTCTGCTCCGCGGGCCACTCCCGCCAGTGCCCGCGAGCGAACGACCGCCCGACCTCGTCCATCCCGAACATGGGCTTCACGCGGCCGCCGGCCAACTCCCTGCCGAACTGCGGAAGGATGCGCCGGAGCACTGCCCCGTGGTCACGCCAGTCGCCGGCCTCCCATGTGCGTCGCAACAGGTCCGGGTCGAGTTCCACGTCCGCGACCTTCAGCAGCGCGAGCTCTTCCTCGCTGCCCCAGTGACACGTGCACTGGGCCTCGTCGCTGCGGGCGGTCATCCCGCGGAAGGTGACGGCCAGGCCGTCCAGGGCACGGTCGAGCCGGAGCCGTGCGGGAGCGTCGTCGAGTGTCATCGTCGGCAGCCTCAGGGGGACTCCGGACGGCTTCCGCCGGCCGAAGATTGCGACTGTACCAGCCTTAACCAAGCCTTAGCGCACGGTTAAAAGACCGCCGGTTTCCTGACGGCCCCTCGAACTCGGCGGCCACCACGCGCATCCTGAGAGCGCTCTCAGAATGCCGCCCCCACGGCGGCCCCCACAACGCTCCGGGAGACCCCCACATGACACCCCGTCATCAGCGCAGTCTCGGCCGTCGCAAGCTTCTCGTCGCGCTCGGCGGTACGGCGGTGGCGGCGCCGGCCCTCGCCGCGATCGCCCCGCACGCCCTGGCGGGCCCCACCGGCGCCGACTCCCCCACCGCCGCCGGCGCCCTGCCGCTGACGATCGTCAACGACAGCGGTGCCTTCGACAACGCCGGGGTCCACATCTACATCGTCGGCAACCAGGACGGACGGCAGGTCCGCGTCACCCCCGACGGCACGCTCGCTCCGATCTCCCTGTCGGACAACGGCCCGGACGGCTTCACCGACTACGCGATCCCCCTGGCGGCCGGCGGCGAGACCCGCCTGTCCCTGCCGTACATGTCCGGCCGCATCTACGTGGCGCTCGGGCAGAAGCTGAAGTTCAAGGCCGTCACGGACGGCAACGGCAACGCGGCCCTCCAGTACCCGGCCGGCTGGGTCACCTCCGACCCCAACTACGCGGTGCTGCACGACTGCGCCGAGTTCACGCACAACGCCTCGGGCATGTTCTGCAACACCACCATGGTCGACATGTTCAGCGTGCCCCTCAGCATCCGGCTGACCGGCACGAAGGACCAGACGACGGGCACGCTGCGCGCGGGCGGACGGGCCTCCTTCTTCACGGCGGTACGGCAGGCGGAGGAGTTCGCCCGGCTGGTGGTGGACGACACGCGGGTCCTCGCCCCCGGCCACGGCCTGGACGCCGGCCTGTTCCCGAAGGACTACTTCGCCCCGTACATCGACGAGGTCTGGAGCACGTACACCGGACGCGACCTCACGGTCACCACCAACGCCGGCACCTTCACGGGCCGGGTGCGCGGCGACCGCTTCACCTTCACCGGCCCCGCCGAGGTCTCCTTCGCCCGTCCCTCGACCCGCGACGTCCTCTTCTGCGACGGCGCCCTCGCCGCCCCCAACGACGGCACCACCGGTCCCGTCGCGGCCATTCTCGGCGCCGCCTTCAACCGCTCGACCCTGCTCTCCCACCCGTCCCAGCCCACCACCGACCCGGCCACCTTCTACCGCGGCGCCCTCACCAACCACTACTCGGCGGCGGCCCACGCGGCGACGGCCGACGGCAAGGCGTACGGCTTCGCCTTCGACGACGTCGCCGACTTCGCCTCGTACATCCAGGACACGGCCCCCACGGGGGTACGGCTGACCCTTACGCCCTTCGGGGGCTGAGCCGTCAGCAGTCGCCTCGGCTGCCGGACGGCCGCCCGCTGCCGGGATTCCGGACGAGCCGCCTCATTCGGGATCCCGCCCCCGGACGGATCCGTCGATGCCCGATGATGGGCGGGTCATGGCCAAGACCCGTACGACGACGTGCCCTGCGCCGCTGCCCGTTCTGCGGGCGGCGGTGTTCGCGCTCGTCGGGACGGTGCTCGGGATCAGCGCGCATCATCTGGTCGCCGAGGGTCCGGTGCCTTGGCGGCAGTCCGTGCCCGCGGTCGTGGTGCTCTTCGCGGTGGGTCTGGTCGGTACGCGACGCCCGCGCCCGCTCGCCACCGTGGTGGCCACCTGCGGCGCCGCGCAGGCCGGTCTGCATCTGTGGCTGATGACGGACCATCCGGAGGGCTCGGCGTCGGCGATGGCCGCGGCCGTGCCCGCGCACCTGCATCACGGTATGGACGCCGACGCGGCATGGCACGGCCGGACGCACGACTCGCCCGCCATGACCGCCGTCCACGCCGTGGCCGCCGTACTCGTCGCTCTGCTTCTGCACCGGGCGGACAGTGCGTGCTGGTCCCTGGCGCGCGGCCTGACGTCCGCCGTCGAGGCGGCACGCGCGCGCATCGTCACGGCATGGAGGTTGCTCACCCGGCGTACGGCACCGCCGGAGGCCGGACTTCTGCCGTCCGGTCACGCCTGGCTGGAGCGGCCGCCTCTCAAGGGCGCGGTGCTCGCGGACGTGGTGCTGCGCAGGGGGCCTCCCCGGGCGGGGCTCACTCACGCCAACTGACCGTGCCGGGACGGACGTTCTGCCGCCCGGCGCTCCCCCACGCCTGGAGACACCCATGTTCCGAGCCCAGAGCAAGCACAGCACTGCCCGCCGCCTGACCCTCGTCACCGCGGCAACCGCCACCGCCCTCCTCCTGACCGCGGGCCCGGCCGCCGCCCACGTGGAGGTCGAGTCCGACAACGCCCAGGCACTCGCCGAGAACGTCGAGATCGAGTTCACGGCCGAGTCGGAGTCGGCCACCGCCGGCATCTCCGAACTGCGCGTGGTCCTGCCCGAGGGCATCGCACCCGAGGACGTCACCTACGGCGAGGGCCCCACGGGTTGGGAGTTCACCGCCGGCGACGACGGCTACACCGTCAAGGGGCCGGCCGTCGCGGTCGGCGAGGATGCCGCGTACTCCGTCGTCGTACGCCAGTTGCCCGACGCGAAGGAACTGGTTTTCAAGACGCTCCAGACCTACAGCGACGGCAAGATCGACCGCTGGATCGAGCTGGGCGAGGCCGGCGGCGACGACCACGGGCACGGACACGGCAACGAGGCGCCCGTCCTCAAGCTCAAGGCCGCGGCGCCCGGCGCGAAGCCGGTGAGCCCGTCGCCGAGCGAAGCCGACACGACGCCCGAGTCGCCGTCACCCACGCCCACCGCCACGGAGAGCGAGCCGTCCTCCGCCCCCGCCGCCGACGCGAGCGAGGAGGACGACGGCGGGCTCTCGGCCGGCGCCTGGGTCGGCATCGTGGCGGCCGCGGCCGTCGTGGTGGGCGGCGCCGTCTACTTCGTCCGCCGCCGGTCCGGCGCCCGGGCGTAACCGTCCACGGAGGCCCTCGGTCCGCCCCGACCGCCCTCAGGCGTGCGGCGCCTCGCCGCTCACCCGGTGGTCGGCATGGCTGAGGGCCTCCATCACCAGCCGCCGCAGATGCCCGTCGCGCAGGCTGTAGTGGATGTGCCGCCCCTCGCGCCGCGTCTCCACCAGCCCCGCGAGCCGGAGCTTGGCGAGGTGCTGGCTCACCGCCGTGCGGGACGCCCCGCACCGCTCGGTCAGCGAGCCGACGTCCGACTCCTCCTGTGCGAGCAGCCACAGCAGGTGCAGCCGGGTGACGTCGGACAGCATCGCGAACACCTCGGTCGCCTCCGCGAGACGGGCGCTGTCCGGAGGGCGCAGATGCGTACCGGATGCAGTTGGCAAGGACTCGCGAGCAGGCATGCACCCAGCGTAGAGGCCGGACCGAGCCGTGTCGGCCATCCCTTCGCCCTCGACCTGAATCTATAGGTGCGCATCTGCGCACATGTGGATACAGTGAGGAAAGGACGTGCCCGCCTCCCATCCGCCGAGAGGACCGCCGCATGCTCTCCGTCCTGCGCGACCGCACCTACCGGCACCTCTTCGCCGCCCAGGTCATCGCCCTGATCGGCACGGGACTGGCGACGGTGGCGCTCGGGCTGCTCGCGTACGACATCGCGGGCGCCGATGCCGGTTCGGTGCTCGGCACCGCGCTCGCGATCAAGATGACGGCGTACGTGGCCATCGCCCCGGCCGTCGGCGCGGTCGCCGGCCGGCTGCCGCGCCGGACCCTGATGGTCGGCTCGGACCTGATCCGGGCGGCCGTCGCGCTGACGCTGCCGTTCGTGGACCAGGTCTGGCAGGTGTACGTCCTGATCTTCCTGCTCCAGTCGGCGTCCGCCGCGTTCACGCCCACCTTCCAGGCGGTCATTCCCGACGTCCTGCCCGCCGAGCGCGACTACACGCAGGCCCTGTCACTGTCCCGTCTCGCCTACGACCTGGAGAGCCTGTTCAGCCCGGCGCTCGCCGCCGCGCTGCTGTCGCTCGTGACCTACAACTGGCTGTTCCTGGGAACGGTGGCCGGCTTCGCGGCATCGGGCGCCCTCGTCGTCTCCGCGATCCTGCCGAAGCAGGTCGGCACTGCCGAGCCGCGCACCGGCGGCCTGTACACCAAGGCCACCGCAGGCACCCGCCGCTTCCTCACCGTCCCCCGACTGCGCGCCCTGCTCGCCCTCGACCTCGCGGTGGCCGCGGCCGGTGCGACGGTCACCGTCAACAGCGTGGTGTACGTCCGCGACCAGCTGGACCGCGGCGCGGCCGACCTGTCGATCGCGCTAGGCGCCTACGGCGCGGGTTCGATGGCCGCCGCCCTGCTGCTGCCCCGCGTACTCGACCGTCTCTCCGACCGCACGGTGATGCTGCGCGGTGCCCTGCTGCTCCCGCTCGTCTTCGCCGCGCTCGGCGGGATCACGGCAGCCGGCGGCGGGAGTTGGCGCTGGCCCGCACTGCTCCTCGCCTGGGCCGCTTTCGGCGCCGCCTCCTCGATGGTCCTCACCCCGGCCGGGCGGCTGATCCGCCGCTCGGCCCCGCCCGAGGAACGCACCGCCCTCTTCGCGGCCCAGTTCTCCCTCTCTCACAGCTGCTGGCTGCTGACCTATCCCCTGGCCGGCTGGCTCGGCGCGACAGCGGGTCTGCAGTCGGCAGTGGTGGCTCTCGGCGCCCTCGCCCTCACGGCCGCACTGCTCGCCGTACGGCTGTGGCCGCCGAGCCAAACGAACCACGAGCACCGCGACCTCCAGGACGACCAGCCTCGTCCCGCCGATGCCGTACGGAGCGCCCGGGCAGCGCCGGTCGGACGCCACTGACGGCCATGGGAGCCGCTGGACAGCCGGAGTCGCGGCAGTGCCGGGGCGTCTCGGGATGCACGCGGCGCTTCCGCGATGAATGGTGATAGGGGACCCGATGACTTCACCGGGGACCGAAGAAGCGATCCGGACCCGAGGAGCAGAGATCATGCCGACGTCACAGCCCACGTCCGGGCCGTCCGAGGACCGCGCGACTCCGGACGACCTGCTCCACGCCCGTACCGGCACCGAAGTGTCGCCGGAGGACCTGGTCCTTGCCTCGGGCAAGGACATCACCCCGCGCAATCTCGAATGGGCCAGGCGCAAGCTGGAAGCGGAGGGTCCGGCGGCGCTCGACAAGATGCTCCCTTGAGCAACCACTCACCAGCCGTTCACCCCGAACGGCCACTCACCGGCTGCTCGCCCTGAGCAGCCACTCACCAACCGCTCACCCCGATCAGTCACTCACCTCGGCGGGTCCGGGCACAGGACCCGGACCCGCTGGACCAGGTTGTTGGCGAAGCCGCCGCGGTTCCAGGGCTGCTCCAGCGGCTGGGTGTGGCCTTCGGCGTCGGTGGCCCGTGCGCTCAGAACGTGTTCGCCCGGCGTCGCGGTCCATCCGAGGTGCCAGCGGCGCCAGGCCCAGCGGTGTCCGGCTTCGGGCTCCAGTACGGCCTCGTGCCAGCTGCGGCCCCCGTCCGTGCTGACCTCGGCCCGTGTCACCGGGGCCCGGCCGGACCAGGCGCGGCCCTCCAGGGTCACCGGACCGGCCGGGACGATCCGGGTGCGGGACATGAAGTCCGGGAAGCCCGGCGGGACCAGCAGGGCGCGCGGGGCGATACGGGTGACCGGCTCGCCCTCTTCGTCGGGGTCGTGCCGGAGCCGGTAGGCGACGGTCTGCTGGAAGCCCGTGAACGGCTCGTCGACGACCCGGATCTCCCGCAGCCACTTCACGTGTGCCATGCCGTACCAGCCGGGGACGACCAGCCGCAGGGGGCGGCCGTGCTGCGGGGGCAGCGGGGCTCCGTTCATCGTGTGCGCGACCAGGACCTCGGGGTCCGTCCCCGTGGCCACGTCCAGGGGCAGGGAGCGCTGGTAGTCCTGTTCGACACCGCGTTCCACGCCGTGGTCGGCGCCGGTGAAGACCACATCGACGGCGCCGGGCCCGACGCCGGCCTCGGCGAGCAGCAGCCGTAGCGGCACGCCGGTCCACTCCGCGGTGCCGACGGCCTCGACGAGCCAGGGCTGGCTGACCGGGCGGGGGGTGAGCAGGGCCCGGCCGTTGCCCGCGCACTCCAGCGTGACCCGCGTGGTGACCTGGGGAAACGCCCGCAGGTCGGTGAGGTCCAGGCGCAGCGGCCGGTGGACGCGGCCGTCGAGGGTGAGGTGCCAGGGGGTGTCGTCGGGGACGTGCGGGATGTCGTAGTGCGTCAGGACATAGTGCAGGCCCGGCGGGGTGAGGTCGTAGCGCAGGGCTTCGAGCGGCAGACCGTGGTTTCTGGTCGCGAGTGCCAGTTCGTCACGGCCGATCGCCTCGTCGGGGGCGGCCAGCCGGGCGGGGGCGCTCGCGTCATCGAGTCGAGTACCCATACCGGCATTGTCCCGCCGTGGCACCGGTGGCGTCATGTGGTGGCCGGTGCGTACGGCGGGGGGCGCGCAACTTCCCCTCCCCCGGCGGTGGTTCATAACCGGTCAGGGATCATCTGTTTCCGGCCCGCCCTTCCGGAAGCGGTCTTCCGGCTGCCAGACTTGCGAGGGTGCCCGACTTCGACATGCTCGTCCTCGGATCCGGTCCGGGCGGCCAGAAGGCCGCCATCGCCGCGGCCAAGCTGGGCCGCCGGGTGGCCGTCGTCGACCGCCCCGACATGGTCGGCGGGGTCTCCATCCACACCGGCACCATCCCCTCCAAGACCCTGCGCGAGGCGGTGCTGTATCTCACCGGTCTCAGCCAGCGCGACCTGTACGGCCAGAGCTACCGCCTCAAGGAGGACATCACTGTCTCCGATCTGATCTCCCGCACCCAGCATGTGGTGGGCCGCGAGGTGGACGTCATCCGCAGCCAGCTGGCCCGCAACCATGTCGCGCTGTACGCCGGCACGGGCCGGTTCGTCGACGACCACACGGTCGCCCTCCAGGAGGTCACCGGCAATGAGCGGCAGCTCAGCGCCGAGCACATCGTGATCGCCACCGGCACCCGGCCGGCGAGGCCCGCCAGCGTCGAGTTCGACGGGCGGACGATCATGGATTCCGACAACGTCCTCTCCCTGGAGCAGGTTCCCCGTTCCATGGTCATCGTCGGCGCGGGCGTCATCGGCATGGAGTACGCCTCCATGTTCGCGGCGCTCGGCAGCAAGATCACGGTGGTGGAGAAGCGTGCCGGGATGCTCGACATGTGCGACATCGAGGTCGTGGAGTCGCTCAAGTACCACCTGCGGGACCTCGCGGTGACGTTCCGCTTCGGGGAGACCGTCGCCGCGGTGGAGCGCCATCCCCGGGGCACGCTCACCGTGCTGGAGAGCGGAAAGAAGATCCCCGCCGACGCGGTGATGTACTCGGCGGGCCGGCAGGGCCTCACCGACGGACTCGACCTCGACAAGGCCGGGCTGTCCGCGGACCCGCGGGGGCGGATCTCGGTCGACGAGCACTACCGCACCGAGGTGCCGCACATCTACGCCGTCGGCGATGTCATCGGCTACCCGGCGCTGGCCGCCACTTCGATGGAGCAGGGCCGCACGGCCGCGTACCACGCCTTCGGAGAACCGGTGGGCCGTATGCACCGGCTCCAGCCCATCGGCATCTACACCATCCCGGAGATCAGCTTCGTCGGGCGCACCGAGGACCAACTCACCGATGCCTCGGTGCCGTTCGAGGTCGGGATCTCCCGGTACCGGGAGCTGGCCCGCGGGCAGATCATCGGTGACTCGCACGGCATGCTGAAGCTGCTGGTATCGCCCGAGGACCGCACGCTGCTGGGCGTGCACTGCTTCGGCAGCGGGGCGACCGAGCTCATTCACATCGGGCAGGCCGTGATGGGCTGCGGCGGCACGGTCGACTATCTGGTCGACGCGGTGTTCAACTACCCGACGCTGGCGGAGTCGTACAAGGTCGCGGCCCTCGACGCCACGAATCGCCTCCGGCAGGTGGACCACATCGGGGACTGAGGGCGGCCTTTTGGCTGCGGGTCGGTGGGGGCTTGTCGCGCAGTTCCCCGCGCCCCTTTCGGGGCGCGGGCGTGCGCACCCGCCAACTCCGGTGCCCAGCTTGAAGGATCGTCACGTGGGGCTATCATCACTCGCACACACGGTGTGACCGACTGCCGACTCTGCGGCTGCGCGGCATCCATCGGTCCTCCTTTTCGCCGCCCTTGACCCGAGGCCACCCCTCTTCCGTCGGGGGCGGGTGCCACCCCCCACCCCCGACGCCGTCAGGTCCGTCCGTGTCCTGAGAGCGTGCACGACGGAAAGCAGCGCAGGGCATGAGCAACAGCAGGGCCAGAGGTCTCCAGGCGGGTGCCCTCGGAACGTTCGACACGGTCGTGATGGCGGTCGCGGGCAGCGCTCCCGCGTACTCGCTGGCCGCGACCACGGCCGTCCTGGTCGGCGCGGTGGGGAGCGCCAGTCCGGCGGCGCTGCTGTACTGCGCGATACCGATGCTCGGCATCGCGCTGGCGTTCAGCTATCTCGGCCGGATCGACGTCAACGCGGGGGCCAGTTACTCCTGGGTGGGCCGAACTCTCCACCCGTTTCTGGGATTTCTCAGCGGCTGGGCCCTGGTCGTCTCGGCGACCATCTTCATGGTGGCCGGTTCGCTGCCCGCCGGGTCGATGACGCTGGCGCTGTTCGACGAGCAACTCGCCGAGAACACCGCGCTGTCCACGGTGGTGGGCGCGGCCTGGTTCGTCGTCATGCTGGGGGTGGTGCTGGGCGGGGCCCGGCTCACGGTCCGCGCGCAGCTCGTCATGTCCGGTGTGGAGCTCGCCGTGCTCGCGCTCTTCGCGGTGCTCGCCGTCTTCCACTCGGACAACGCCCGTGCGTTCGACTGGTCCTGGCTCGGTTTCGGCCAGTTCGACGGCGTGTCGGGCTTCGCCTCGGGCGCGCTCATCGCCGCGTTCTACTACTGGGGCTGGGACGTGACCAGCAACCTCAGCGAGGAGACCCGTAACAGCCGCCGGACGACGGGACTTGCCGGACTGATCGGGGTCGGTGTCGTCTTCCTGCTGTTCGAGGTGTTCACCATCGCGGTGAACGTCATCCTCTCCGCGGATCAGATCCGGGCCGGCGGCGCCAATGTGCTGGCCGCTCTCGGCGAGGAGATCTGGCCGGGCTGGGGCGGCAAGCTGCTGATCGTGGCGGTGATGCTGTCCACCATCGCCACCCTGGAGACCACCCTCATCCAGGTCACCCGCTCGCTGTTCGCGATGGGCCGCGACCGTACGATGCCGTCCGCGCTGGGGCGTGTGCACCGCACCTGGAACACGCCGTGGGTGGCCGTCGCGGTGGTGGGTGTGGTGGCGCTGACGATGTTCGTCGCCTCCAACGCGCTGGGCACGGTGGGCGACATCCTCTCCGACGCCATCTCCGCGATCGGCCTGCAGATCGCCGTCTACTACGGGCTGACGGGCCTGGCCGTGGTGGTCGCCTACCGCAAGATGCTGCTGAAGTCCCCCGCCCACTTCTTCCTCGGCGGGCTGTGGCCGCTGCTCGGCGCCCTGTTCATGTTCTGGGTCTTCGTGGAGTCGCTGGGCGAGTTGAGCCCCGCCGCGATCGTCATCGGCATCGGCGGGCTGGCCGTCGGGCTGATCCCGATGCTCTGGTACTGGCAGCAGGGCAGCGACTACTACCGGCCGGCGAAGCTGGACGCCACGCGCACGATCGAGACGGACTACGTCCCCGACCGCCGCGCCGCCGACCACGCCCGTACCCACGAGGGTCTCCCCACCGACTTCTGAGGGAGCCCGCGATGGCGCGAGACCGTTTCACCCCCGACTTCGACCTCGACTGCGGGGACGCGCTCCTGACCTCCGCCCGCCAGGACATCGTCATCGGACGCTGGCAGGGGCTGCGCGACCTGCTGCGGGTCACCGGCCCCGACTGGCTCTCCCGCGGCCACCGCGTCCGGCTGCTCGCCCAGGCCTGTACGAGCAGTTCCACCGTGGAGTCGTGGCTGGCCGCCGAGCCGCACAGCGCGGACGCGCTGGTGCTGCGGGCGGCGACGGAGACGGCGCGGGCGTTCAACCTGGCGATCTCCGCGGGCCGGGGCGTGCCGATCGAACGCGGTCGTATCGACGCGGCGGTGCTGGCCTGCCTGACGGCCACCGAGGCGTACGCGGACGACCCGACGCCGTGGATCTCGCTGATCTCCGTGGCCCGCCTGTACCCGTCCGGGGTGCGCCGACAGGAACTGGCGCACTGGTGGGACGAGTTGCACCGGCGCGACCCCTACAGCGTGGAGGGCCACCTCCAGGTGCTGCACTACTACTCGGCCCGCTGGCACGGAACCCACGGCCTGATGTACGACTTCGCCCGCGACGCGGCCGGGGTGGCACCCCTGGGCTGCCCCCTGCCGGTCCTCGTCCAGTACGCCCGCGTCGAGGAGTTCCGCTACGCCCTGGACGCGGCGCGCGGCCAGACGTCCGCCATGGGCCTCGGCCGGCACTGGGACCACGACGGCGCGGTCGGTGACGTACGGCGGACCTGGCAACGCTGGATCACGGGCCGCGCGGAGAGCACCGTCGCCCCCGGCGAACTCCGCGACGTCCACTACCTCGCCCACGCCGCCTGCCTGGCCGGCGCCACGGACGTCGCGACGGCACTGCTGCGGATGACGGGCCGCCGGGCGACGCGCACGCCGTGGTCGTACACCGGGGATCCGGGCAAGCAACTGGTGAAGTGGCACAAGGAGCTACGAGTGCGTCCGTGACCGGCGCATCCCGCTCACGGCGCCTCGGGGAACAGCCTCGCGACGGCCGCCGTGCGGCTCGTCACGCCGAGCTTGCGGTAGACGTTCTCCAGGTGCTTGCGGACGGTGCTCGGCTCGACGGCAAGCTGCCGGGCGACGGCGTCGTTGCCCAGGCCCAGGGCCACGGCCCGCATGACGTCGAGTTCGCGGAGCGTCAGCCGTACGGGCGTCTGCCGCCGCCGGGCGGCCTCACGGTAGATGCCGTACAGATGGGGGCGCATCAACTCCAGGGTGAGCCGGTCCCGTTCGGTGAACGGGCGGGTGCGCTCGCGGCTGAAGGTGTACATGCGGATGCGGCCGGGAGCGGTGGGCAGGGGGACCACGATCATGGTGGTGAAAGGGCGTACGTAGTCGGCGAACAGGGCCAGGTTCCGGAAGTCCCGAGTGGCCAGGAAGTCCGACAACTGGGCGACCTCCAGGTCACCGTGGCTGCGCTCGACCGCAACGCAGTGGGGA
Source organism: Streptomyces sp. NPDC079141 (assembly GCF_040686775.1). NCBI lineage: Bacteria > Bacillati > Actinomycetota > Actinomycetes > Kitasatosporales > Streptomycetaceae > Streptomyces > Streptomyces sp. NPDC079141. Next base: position 316,445 of record NZ_JBFBLP010000001.1, read on the forward strand.
TGCCGATGCCGGTAGTGCCACCAGACCTCGCCGTCCGGTTCGGGGTAGTGCCCCCCGTACTCCACCGCCTGCTCCCCCAGGACGCACCGGGTCGGCAGGTCTATCTCGACGAACTCCGCCAGGTCGCACGGGATCAGCCGACCCAGCCCCGTGAGCAGCGACCGGGGCGGTGCCTCGTCCGTGTCCGGGTGCCGGGCCTCGTCGAGAACGTCGAGCATCGCCCGTAGATGCCGGTCGGTGATCGAGTGACGGCTCATGACCGCGCCCCCTTCCGCAGCCGCCGTGCTGCGACAGTACGCCCCTGCCGGGAGGGCCGAAAGGATTCGCGGAATGACGAATGGTGCCCGCGGTCGGGCAAGGACACCGTGGATCGCAGAACATCCGAACCTGTGTTGGGGGGAAACCCATGGACGCGCGAACCGCGGTGCGGGCGAGTTGCACGAGACTCCTGGTGAGGGTGGGCGCGTTGACGCTCCTCCTCACATCAGCGGCCGTCACCCGGGCGGATGCCACCACCCCGGCACCGCCCCGCTGCTACGGCGCGTACGCCACCGTATGGGGAGGTCCCGGCGACGACACCATCAACGCCGGGCCCGGCAAGGACGTCATCGTCGGTCTGGGCGGCAACGACACGATCGACGGAGGCGGGGGAGCCGACATCGTCTGCGGAGGCGGCGGCAACGACCTGCTGTCGGGCGGCCCGGGCGACGACCGGCTCACGGGCGGCCCCGGGAACGATGTCGTCGCGGGCAGCAGCGGCTCCGACGTCATCTGGGGCGACGCCGGCAACGACGTCCTGCGTGGCTTCGCGGGCGCCGACTTCCTTGCGGGTGGCTCAGGACACGATGTCCTGGACGGCGGGAACGGCCGCGACTTCGGCAGGAACTGGGGCGACGACGCGCTCCTCGGCGGCCCGGGCAGGGATCTCCTGCGGGGCAGCGCCGGTGACGACGAGCTGTACGCGCGTGACGGTGAACGTGACCTGGCGCGCGGCCATCGCGGCCGGGACCACTGCGTGACCGACCCGGGTGAACGCAGGTCCGGTTGCGAGACCGTCGACATTCGTCGACTCGGTTCGGGGCCGACGGGGTAGCCCGCCACGGGGGTGCGGACGCCCGGTCGACCCTGCCGTCCGGCCCGGCCCTCAGGGCTGGGCCGGGGGTCCGTCCGGCCGGCTGCGGCGCTGTTCCACCATCTCCCGGCTCAGCGCCTCCGTCTCCGGTTCCGGCAGTCGTTCGAAGCCTTCCTCCGTGATGACCGAGACGATCGGGAAGATACGGCGGTTGATGTCGGGGCCGCCCGTCGCGGAGTCGTCGTCGGCCGCGTCGTACAGGGCCTGGAGTGCGGCCAGGGCGGCCTCGCGGCGGGACATGCCGGAGTGGAAGAGCTTCTTCAACGCGCCCCGGGCGTACGGGGATCCGGAGCCCTCGGCGTGGAAGTCCTTCTTCTCGTACAGGCCGCCGGCGACGTCGAAGCTGAAGATGCGGCCCCGATTGCCCTCGGGGGCCGCCGGGTCGTAGCCGGTGAGGAGGGGGACGACGGCGAGACCCTGCATGGCCTGGCCGAGGTTCTCGCGGATCATGCCGGCCAGGCGGCGTGCCTTCGCGTTGAGGGTCATCGGTGTGCCCTCGATCTTCTCGAAGTGGGTCAGCTCGACCTGGTAGAGCTTGACCATGTCGAGGGCGAGACCGACCGTGCCGGCGAAGGCGACCGCGGTGTGGTCGTCCGCCGGGTGGACCTTCTCCAGGTCGCGCTGGGCGATGAGGTTGCCCATGGTGGCCCTGCGGTCCCCGGCGATCAGGACGCCGTCGCGGTAGGTGAGGGCGAGGACGGTGGTGCCGTGCGGGACCTGGTCGGGGGCGGCCCGTACGCCGTCCGGTAACACGCTTCGGGTGCTGAGCAGTTCGGGGCGGTGGGCCGCGAGGAACTCGGTGAAGGAGGAGGACCCGGGAGTGAAGAACTCCTCGCCCAGTGCTCCGCCGTACTCGCCGTGCGTCATGGCGTTCCCCCCACGTCCTCGTCTCCGGGCCGACAACGGGAGTCCTACCTGAAGCACGCGGGCGCAAAACGCCGCCCGGGTCACAGAGCCCGTCGCCGGACCAGCACCCCCAGCACCAGCAGGCCCGGCAGCAGCGGCAGCCACACGGTCAGCAGCCGGTAGCCGAGGACGGCGGAGGCCGCCGCGGCGCCCGGCGCGCCGGCCGCGGTGAGGGCGAACGCGAGGGCGGCGTCGAGTGAACCGAGGCCGCCGGGGGTGGGCAGCAGGGCGGCCGCGCTGCTGGCGGCGAGGTAGAGCAGCGCCACGCGCGCGGGCGGCAGCGGCAGGGCGACGGCCTGGGTGACGGCGATCAGGACCGAGCAGTGCAGTACGGCGAAGGCGAGCGAGCCGCCCCACAACGCCGCCGCCCGGTGCGGTCGGGCGTGCACCGCCTTGACGTCCGCGACGGCCGCACCGAGCGCACCGCGGCACCGCTGCCGTAGCGGGCCGGCGAGCAGGGCGCTCACGCCCGCGACGACGGCCGCGGCGAGCAGCACCACCGGCAGCCCCGGCGAGGCCTCCGGGACGCGCAGGACGCCCGGGCAGGCGACGGTCAGTACGGCGATCAGCACGCCGCGCACGATCACGCCCGCCGTTCCCTTGACCGCGACGGCGGTGGCGGAGCGGGCGGCCGGCAGCCCGCAGCGCATGAGGAAGCGCAGGTTCACCGCACCCGCGCCGAGTCCGGCGGGCAGGACATGGTTGGCGGCGGAGGCGGCGAACTGCGCGGCGACCAGCCGACCCGGGGGCAACCGCCGTGACACGGCACCCTGCTGCGCGAGCGCCGAGCACAACCAGGTGCCGACCGCGGCGGTGCCGGCCACCAGCAGCCACCCCTGGTCGGCGACGGCCAGCCGCACGGCGCCCGTCTCCAGCACGGGCCAGTGCCGCCGGGCCAGCCAGACGGCGGCCAGCAGCACGACAAGGCTGAACGCGGTCTGCCAGTAGGCGCGTCTACGGGTGGGCGAGGCGACAAGCGGCTCGGGCGTCATACGGAGCCGCCGTCGCGGGCGGAGAGCGCGTGACGGAGATCCGGGGCGGCCCACTCGCGCGCGGGCGCCGCATTAGGGCGGCCCAGCCCGCTTCCCTCGCGCACGGGCGACGCACTACGGCCGTCCAAGCCGCCCCCCTCACGCGCGAGCGACGCACCACGGCCGTCCAGCCCGCCCCCCTCACGCGCCGACGGCGCGATGCGGACGTCCAGCCTGTCGAACCGGTGCAGTTCCCAGTCTCGGGCGAAGGCGGGCGGCCGGGTGCCGGGGACGGTGAGGGCTGCGACCGGGGTGCTGCGCGCGGTGCGCAGGATCTGTGCCGGGGTGGTGTTGGCGTTGTTGCCGGCGATCGCGCCGGAGGAGCAGCCCGCGTAGTAGGCGAGCGGGATGGCCTGGTGGCCGGTGAGCAGACAGGGCGGGCGGACGCCGAGGTCGTGCAGGCGGTCGGCGGCGTGGGCCCAGGCGCGGCGGTCGGCTCCGGTGCGGTCGACCGTGTGGTCCAGAACGGCGTACTGCACGGCGAGATGGCCGAGGAGTCCGCAGGCGACGAGGGTCGCGGCCACCGGCCGCAGGCGTCCGTTGGGGGCGGTGACCAGGTGCAGCAGGCCGTCAGCGACCGGAATCGCCAGCAGTGCGTAGGCGGGCAGCAGGAAGCGCGGTGCCGCATAGCCGATCAGGAACAGGTACGGGACGGCTGCGGTGGCGGCGCAGGCCAGTGGGATCAGGGTGCGTGCGGTGCGTCCGGCGCGGATCGCGACGGCGAGGCCCAGGAGGGCGAGGAGCGGGAGCAGTACCCACCAGAGGGTGACGGCCGGGTTGGGCATGGACCCGGTGCACGGTCGGCACAGGGTGCGTCCGACGAGACTGCGCATCTGGTCGTCGACCGCGAGGTTCCAGCCGAGTCCGCCCTGGACTCGGGAGGCCTCGGCCAGCCGCTCGCGCAGGCCGCCGTAGCTGACGTACGCCTCGATCACCCAGGGGGCGGCGGCCACCAGGAGGCCCGTCACGAGGGCGAGACCGGAACGCCACTGTCGTAGGGCCACGACGGCCACGAGCAGGGGCAGGGTCACCCAGACCGCGTCGGTGGGGCGCATCAGGGCCATGAGGGCGGCGCCGGTCGCCACGCCCCACAGGGCCCGACGGTCGAGGCGGTCGGCTCGGGCCCGCAGGAAGCAGCCGACGCAGAGCAGGGCGCCGAGGGCGACCCAGAGGTTGGGCATGGCCTGGGGGGCGTAGAAGAGGGTCACCCACAAGGAGGCGAACAGGGCGCCGGCCGCGGCCAGGACGTGGGGCGGGAACAGGCCGCGCCAGGCGCGCAGGGCGAGGTAGAGGGCGAGGCCGGAGAGGACGGCGAGGTAGACGCGCAGCAGCGAGGTGGACGACGACCAGGACGCGATCGGGGCCACGAGCAGGGTGACGCCCCGCGCGCGTGGGGCGCTGAAGAACGCGGCCGGTGCCTGGTCGCCGACCTGGCTGACGTAGACCGTCTCGTCCCAGCCGAGGCCCGTCGCCGGGGGCACGAGGAGGAGTTGGGCGGCCGTGAAGGCGCCGGCCACCGCGGCGAGCAGGCCGCTCCCGCGCAACCGTCGGGACCTGCCGGACACGGCCGCCGCTTCGCGTCGCCCCATACCCACGAGCATGGCGTTCGTGCCGTTGGTCATCGTCGACCCCTTGTCCCCATCAGGCGTAGGGCTTCTAAGACCCCACAGCCTGGCGGGCTGAAGGCGAGAGCCAGGAAGCGCAGACAACTCGAAAACAGGGACAAACTAACTCGGTCCGGGCATGGGCGCAGTGTTCGGTTCGGCCAGGTGCCTGACGGGTGTGCGGTCAGTCGTGCGGGAACGAGTGGTGTTCGTGGGCCACGATCCAGCGGCCCTCTTCCTTGCGCAGGCCGAGTGTCAGTCGTAGCCGCAGGGTGGGGCGTTCGGTGAGTTCCTCCGGGGTTCCGCAGCGCAGCAGGGCGTATGCGTAGGCGACGTCGGTGCCCGCGGTGATGTCGAGGGACTCGACGTCGAAGCGGGCGCCCTGGGCCTGCCAGGCGAAGAACGGCGGCCAGGTCGCCCGGTAGGCGGCCAGGCCCCGGATGCCCTCGTGCGGCGGCGGCACGTCGAACATGACGAGGTCCTCGGCATGGTCGGCGAGTACGCCGTCGAGGTCGCCCCGGTGGACGGCGTCGGCCCAGTTCGTGATGAGTGCGCGGATCCGCGCTTCGTCGTCGGACACGGCGGGCCTCCTTCCTCACCCTCACGACTCCCCACGACGCCGGAAGTCATCACGGGCACGGATGACACACTCTGCTGTGTGCCGCAGACATTCGACGACCTCCTCGCCCGTGCCCGGTCCCTCAAGGGCGACGGGCGGCGCGCGCTCCTCGGTATCACGGGCAGCCCGGGCGCGGGCAAGACCACGCTCGCCGAGCACCTGGTCCGCGAGCTGAACGGATCCGAGGCCCCCTGGGTCGCGCACGTCCCCATGGACGGCTTCCACCTCGCCGACGCCGAACTGGACCGCCTCGGCCTGCGCGCCCGCAAGGGCGCGCCGGACACCTTCGACGCGGCCGGGTACGCGGCACTGCTGCGGCGGCTGCGCGAGGAGGCGGACGGCGACGTGGTGTACGCGCCCGGCTTCGAGCGGAACCTGGAGCAGCCGATCGCGGGCGCGATCCCGGTACCGCCGCAGGCCCGCCTGGTGGTGACCGAGGGCAACTACCTTCTGCTGGACACCGGCGCCTGGGCCAGGGTCCGGCCCCAGCTGGACGAGGTGTGGTTCTGCGAACTCGACGAGCACGAACGCCTCCGCCGACTCGTCGCCCGACACGAGGAGTTCGGCAAGAGCCACGAGGAGGCGGTGGCCTGGGTGCTGCGCTCGGACCAGCGCAATGCGGAGCTGGTGGCGGGGACGCGGGAGCGGGCGGATCTGGTGGTGGCGGAGGTCGCTCTGGGGGCGTGAGGCGTCTTGCCTCTGAGGGCGTGAAAGTCCGGGGGGGCCGGATCACGCTGTGGGGCGCGAGCCAGCGGGAAGGCCGGATCGTGCCGGGGCGTGATCGCGCCGGGAGGCCGGATCAGGCCGGGATCCGGCGGCCGGATCACGCCAGGGGCGTGAACAACCCGAGGGCGCCGACCCCTCGGCCGCTCAGCCTCTGCCCGCTCGAACCAGTGCCTCCTCCGCCTGGGCTGCCAGGGTGCCGACCAGGTCGGCCGCGGACGGCAGGTCGGCGATGAGGTCGACGGCCTCCCCGGCCCACTGCGGCAGGGCCGGGATCTCGCCGCGGGCGACGGCGTCGTCGTAGGCCTGCCGGGCGAGCGGGTCGGCCGCCAGTTCGTCCTCCCGGCCGCGCCAGTCGTCGAGGAAGGGGTGGGCGAGAGTGCGTGCGGTGTATCTCACGGGCCACTTGGAGCCGCGGGCGAGGTCCAGGACGCGGCTGCGTTCGGTGTCCTCGCTGCGTCCCTCCAGGATGGCCTGGGCGGTCTCAGGGGCGACCAGGCTCTCGGTCGTGGCCTGGAAGCGGGTGCCGAGCAGGGCGCCCGCCGCGCCCAGCGCCAGCGCGGCGGCCACGCCGCGGCCGTCGGCGATCCCACCCGCCGCCAGGACCGGCACCGGCGCCGCGAGGTCGACCACGACGGGCACGAACGGCAGTGTGGAGCGGCCGTGCCGGGCTCCGTGCCCGCCCGCTTCGGTGCCCTGCGCCACGATCGCATCGGCGCCCAGGTCCACCGCTCTGCGGGCCTCCTCCAGGTCGGTGACCTGGAGGATCAGCGCCGCGCCCGCGCCGCGGACGCGCTCCGCGTACGGGGTGGGGTCGCCGAAGGACAACATCACCGCCGTGGGCCGGTGCTCCAACGCCCGTTCCACCGCGTCGGGTTCGAGCTGCCAGGTCAGGAAGCCGATGCCCCAGGGCTGACCGGCGCGCGCCGCGTGCAGGACGGGCAGTTCGCGGGCGAGCCAGTCCGGCTCGCCGTTCCCGCTGCCCAGCAGTCCGAGACCGCCGCCGCGCGAGACGGCGCCCGCGAGGGCGCCGCCGGCCGAACCTCCCATCGGGGCCAGGGCGATCGGATGCTCGACGCCGAGCCGTTCCGTGAACGCTGTCGACAGTCCCATGGCCGCCATCCTCGCGCACAGCTCAGTGCAGCGTGAGCTCCGGTTCTCCATCGGCGTCACCCGCGGGTGCTCCGACGACCGCGGTGAAGGCCTCGGTGTGTACGGTCAGGCCGTCCGGCCCGTGCGCGAGGACCGGTGCGAACGGGCCCTCGCCGCCGTAGCGCACGGCGAAGACGTGCAGGTCCTCCGGGGCGCCCGGAGCGGGGGCCGCCTCCAGTGCCGTGGAGGCGATCAGGTGGCGCCAGCCCTCGTCGGGGTTGCCGTAGCCGCGGGGGTCGGCGGCGAGGGCGAAGGCGGCCTGCTCCTGGGTGGTGTCCGTACGGGCGTCGAAGTGGTCCGGGCGGTCCGACTCCGGGTGGGTCAGGCGGAGTTCGCCCGCCGCCGTCACCTCGCCGCTGGCGACCCTGCGGACGCGGTCGCCGTCGTCGGCGGCGTACGGCAGTCCGGCGAGGAGGTACGGCGTGCCGGGGAGCCGTTCGACGGCCACCGTGGTCCACAGGCTCGTGCCGTCGGTGACGTACAGGGACCGGACGTGGCGCAGGACGTGGTCGCGGCCGACGACCGGTTTGGTGACCAGCTTGGCTGCGAGGCCGTCGGCGCGCACGTCGCGTACCCGGGTCTCGCCCATCGGGCGGCACAGCAGGAAGCCGTCGACGACCGGGCCGAAGCCGTGCTGGCGGTTCACGGCCGCCGGCAGGTAGTACGTGCCGGCCGCCTCGATCAGCGACGGTGTCATGCGGTCGTCGAAGGCCACCGAGACCGTGCCCGCGCGGAGTTGGTGGCGGGCCGGGGCCGGTGACGGGGTGCGGTGCCAGCGGGTGGTGTCCTGGATCTGCCAGATCAGCATCCAGGCGAAGTGACCGTCGACCTTGCCGTCCGGCTTGACCGCGTACCGGCCCCACCGGGTGTCGCCCCGGTAGCGGCCCAGGTCGGAGCCGATCCGGGCGCCGAAGTAGCGCAGGCCCAGGACCGATTCGAAGCCGGAGTGCTGTTCGCTGTAGCGCGGGCCGCCGTTGTCGAAGCCGCCGCCGGTCAGGCGGGCGTCGATGTAGCGTGCGAGCGCGTCGCCGTCCTCGGCGAACATGACCTCGCCGCTGACCCGGTGGGCCTGGGCGAGGAAGGACAGGGAGATCGGGCCGTAGTTGTTGTCGTAGGCGCCGCCGTGCTCGGGAGGCAGCAGGGCGCCGCGGTCGGCGACGCGGTGGGCGCGGATGTGGTCGGTGTACAGGGCGATCGCGCGGGAGCGCACCGACTCGCCCTGTTCCGGCGGGAGTTGGCGGGCCAGCATCAGGCCGCCGACGATGCAGCCGATGGCCTGGTTGCCGGCTTCCTGCGGGTTGAAGAAGGTCGCCTCGGTCAGCCAGCGCCAGTAGCCGTGCGCCACCTGGAGCAGTTGGGTGCGCTGGTCGTCCTCGACGAGGCCCTCCGCCAGGTCCAGCACGTCGACCGCCTGGAGCAGCGCCCACACCGTGCTCGGCCAGTCGCCGATGGGGTGTGCGCCCGCCTCAAGGACGTAACGGGCGTACGGCAGGCCCGTGTTGCGGGCCTTGAGGTTCGGATAGCCGGGGTTGTCCTCGGTGTACACCCGCTCGCGCAGGTGGAAGGCGAGGCTGCGGCGCACCGCCTCCGGCAGGCGCGGGTCCTTGCCGCGCTGCCAGGCGAGGGCGAGGAGCGAGGTGATGCCGAGGGAGGTGTCGCCGATGTCGTCGAGGCAGTCGGGGTGTTCGAGGTTGCCCTCGGCCGTGATGCGGGCCAGGGCCTCCGCCACGACACCGGCGAGGACGGCGTCGTAGGCCTCGGGGGTGTCGGGCAGGTCGTGCAGGGAGCCGAGCTGGCGAGGGAGATGCACCGGTGTCAGCCCTTCATGCCGGAGGTCGCCATGCCTTCGACCAGCCTCTTCTGGAAGACGAGGAAGCAGATGAGCGTGGGCAGGAGGGCGAGTGTCGACATGGCGAACATCGCGCCGTACGAGGAGCCGCTGGTCTGGTCGAGGAAGAGGGTCAGGCCGAGGGGGACGGTGAACTTGTCGTTCTGCTGGAGGTAGACGAGCTGGTGCAGGAAGTCGTCGTAGGTCCAGATGAAGGTGAAGATCGTGGTGGTGATCAGGGCCGGCTTCATCAACGGCAGGATGATCTTCCAGTAGATCTTCCAGGGGTTGGCGCCGTCGACCATGGCGGCCTGGTCCAGCTCGCGCGGGATGGAGCGGATGAACTGGACCATCAGGAAGATGAAGAAGGCGTCCACCGCGAGGAACTTCGGCACGATCAGCGGCAGGAACGTGTTGATCCAGGTCAGGTTGTAGAAGATCGTGTACTGCGGGATCAGCACGGCCTGCGTGGGCAGCATCAGCGTGCCGAGCATCAGGCCGAACCAGATCTTCTTGCCGCGGAACTCGAAGCGCGCGAAGGCATAGGCGGCCAGTGAGCAGGAGATGACGTTGCCGATCACCGCGCCGATCGTGACGATCAGCGAGTTGGTGATGTAGAGCGAGAAGGAGTTGCCGGAGCCGCTCCAGCCCTCGGAGTAGTTCTCCGGGCGGATCGCGTTCGGGATGAGCCCGGGGTGGGTGAAGATCTCGGTGTCGGGCTTGAAGGAGCTGCTCAGCATCCACAGCAGCGGGTAGAGCATGACGACCGCGACACCGATGAGCACGGTGTGGATGAAGATGCGGCGGGTGCCGGTGGCCGAGCGGAGCTTGTGCAGCGGTGAGGCGTTCAGGGCGGACATGGTGGGAAGGACTCCTCGCTCGGACATCAGTCGTCGTAGTGGACCCAGTAGCGGCTGGCGATGAAGTTGACCGCCGTGAAGCCTGCGATGACCAGGAACAGCACCCAGGCGAGCGCCGAGGCGTATCCCATCTGGAGGTCGGTGAAGCCCTTCTTGTACAGGTAGAGGGAGTACAGCATGGTCGAGTTGAGCGGTCCGCCCGAGCCGTTGCTGATCACGAAGGCCGGGGTGAACGTCTTGAACGCGTCGATGATCTGCAGGACCACATTGAAGAAGACGATCGGAGTGAGCAGCGGCAGCGTGATCCGGAAGAAGCGAGTGATGTTGCCGGCGCCGTCGATCGCGGCCGCCTCGTACACGTCCTTCGGCAGCTGCTTCAGACCCGCCAGGAAGATCACCATCGGGGTGCCGAACTGCCAGACGGCCAGCAGGATCAGTGTGTAGAGCGCGGTGTCCGGGCTGGAGATCCAGTCCTGGCCCTCGATGCCGAACCAGGCGAGGAAGTCGTTGAACAGACCGTCGCCGCCGAAGACCTGCCGCCACACGATGGCGATGGCCACCGCGCCGCCGAGCAGCGACGGCAGATAGAAGGCCGCCCGGTACAGGCCGATGCCCCTCAGGTCGCGGTTGAGCAGCATCGCCACGGCGAGGGCCAGGGTGAGCTTGAGCGGCACGGAGACCAGGACGTACAGGAGGGTGGCGTGCACCGAGTCCCAGAAGACCGGGTCCTCGGTGAACATCCGGCTGTAGTTGTCCGCGCCGACCCACTGCGCGGGGGTGAGCAGGTCGAAGTTGGTGAAGGACAGGTACAGCGAGTCGAGCATCGGGTAGATCGTCAGCCCGAACAGACCGACGAACCAGGGGGCCAGGAAGAGGTACGGCCACCATCCCCCGCCGCGCCGTCTGGCGAGGCGGCGGCGCATCCGGTCGCGCTCCCGCTGGTCGGACGGGGTCGCCGGAGCCGACGGCTCCGTCACGACCTCGTCGATCTTCGCGGTGGTCATACTCATCTCTCCCTGGCCCTCTCCCGGTCTTTCAGACGTCCGCTGCGGCGTCAGCCGCCAAGAATCCCGGCCGCCTGGTCGAAGAACTCACCCAGCTGCGCCTTGATCGACTTCTTGCCGAAGGCGACGGCGAGGTTCGACTGGAACAGCAGGTCCCAGATCTGGTCGGCGCCCTGCGGCGGCGGCACCGGCGCGGGCAGCGCGTTGGACGCCTTCGAGACGCGCTGGGCGATGTAGTCCGCGTTCTCCATGTTCAGCTTGTCGGTCTCGGTCAGGTCCGCGGCGATCAGGCCCCGTGCCTTCTCGGTCGGCGGGATGCCGCGCAGCAGCTGCATGTCCTTGATCGCGGTCTCGTTCTGCGCAAAGAAGGCGATGATCTTCACCGAGTCGGCGACCTTCTTGCTCGCCTTGGTGGCGCTCAGCAGCACGCCGCCGTTGACGAAGTTGCCCTCGCGGGCGCCGGAGAAGTCGCCCTGCGGGGTGGGCAGGAAGTCCAGCTGCGCGTCGGTGATGGAGCCGCCCGCGCCGTAGACGCCGGAGTCGAAGGTGAACAGGGCCTTGCCGATGACGACCGCGTTCTTGGTGAGGTCGTTGTGCGCGGCGGAGGTGATCGCCGGCGGCGGCGAGGCGTTCGTCTTGCGCATCTCCGCCCAGTACTCCCACCACTCCTGGAGAGTGTCGGAGGTGAAGCCGAGCTTCTTGCCGTCGTCGGAGAAGAAGGTCTGGCCCTTCTCCCGGGCGAAGATCTCGAAGCACTGGAGGGTGGAGCCGCCGCCGTCGTCGACGCCGTAGGTCTTGCCGCCGCTCTTCTTGTAGACGTCCTGGGCGACCTTCTTCAGGTCGGCCCAGGTCCACTCGCGGTCCGGCAGTTCCAGCCCGAGGTCCTCCAGGCCGGTGCGGTTGACGGTGAGCTGGTTGACGCCGATGCCGGAGGGAACGCCGTAGAGCTTGCCGTCGACGGTGCCGGCCGCGAGGAGGGTCTTGGAGAAGCCGGAGAGGTCCAGGCTCTTGCCGACGTAGGAGTCGAGCGGGGCGAGGACGCCCTTGCGGGCGTACTGCGCGACCAGCGCGGTGTCCATCTGGAGCAGGTCGGGGGCGCTGCCGCCGGCGATGTTGGTGTTGAACTTGTCGAAGTACCCGTCGTACCCGGAGTAGGTCTCCCGGATCTTGATCTTCGGGTTGTCCTTCTGGAAGGTGGCCAGCGCCTTCTTGTAGGCGTTGTGGCGGTCGTCGCTGCCCCACCAGGTCATGGTCAGGTCGCTGCTGGTGCTGCCGGCGCCGGTGCCCCCGCCGCAGGCGCTGAGCGAGCCGCCGAGCGCGCCGGCGACGGCGAGTCCGCTCGCGGTGCGGAAGAGGGTTCTGCGCGAGATCTGGTGACCCACCGGGTCCTCCCTGGATGTGCGTGACGGATCGCCCGGCCGGTCGATGCGGCTCGGATCCTTGTGGATGGCGCTTTCCGGCATGCGACCTCGCCCGGTCGCGCGGCCCTGCGGGTGGCGGTCCACGGCCGTCGTTCGGACCGTGACCGTGCGAGCACGCCCTCGCACGTCCCGCCGTACTCTGCCGTACGGCGTGCACCTCACCCAGAACCGGGTCCCGCCGGTTCAGAAAGCGCTTGTCCGGACATTGGCAGAAGCGCGGGGAGTCCGTCAATGCTTGACCGGGGCCGCGGCGGTCACGGTTTGGATTCCACGGGCCACCGCGAGACGGGTCGCGCCCACCACGGTGCCGCTGTCGCCGAGGGCGCTGCTGACGACATCGGTGGGCCAGCTCAGCCGGGCGAGTTCGGCCCGTACGCCGGGCAGCAGCTGCGGGTGCGCGCCGACGGCGCCGCCGAGCACGATCAGGCCGGGGTCGAGCACGGCGGCCACGGCGGCGGCGAGGCGGCCCACGTCGGCGGCGTGCCGGGCGACGACGGCGGCGGCCGTGGCGTGGCCCTGGTCGGCGAGGGAGAAGAGCCGCTCGGCACTGGCGGGGCACCGCCCGTCGGTGTCCTGCCAGGCCTCGGCGGTGCGGCGCAGCAGGGACCGCACGCCGATGTGTTCCTCCAGCGCTTCGCGGCGCGCCTCGCGGCCCTCGTCCCACGGGTAGGGCAGGCGGGCGACCTCGCCGGCCGCGCCGTTCGCGCCGCGCAGCACCTGCCCGCCGATGACGATGCCGAGGCCGATGCCGACGCCGATCCGCAGATAGCCGAAGGTGTCGCGGCCGCAGGCCGCGCCCTGGTGCAGCTCGGCGAGGGCGGCGCAGTTGACGTTGTTCTCCAGGTGGACGGGGACGCCGGGCGGCAGCGCGACGGCCATGGCGTCGTAGACCGGGCCCGCCTTGGCGGTCGCGGGGCGCATGCCCGAGCCGTCGTGGTCCTCGGTGGTGACGTCGCCGACCGCGACGACGACGGTCCGCAGCGGAGTGCTCGCGGGCAGTTCGTCGAGGGCGGCGCGCACGGTCTCGGCGGCCTGGGCGCGGGTGCCGGTGCCCTCGGCGAGCAGGGTGCCGTCCAGGGCGCAGCCGCGCACCTGGGTCCGGTCCGGGCCGAGATCCACGGCGAGCACGGCCCCGGAGGCGGGCCCGAGCCGGTAGACGGCCGCGCTGCGGCCGGTGGCGCCGGAGGCGGTGCCGGAGTGGGCCGCGAGTCCCGCGGCCTCCAGCTCGGCCACGGCGGCGGAGACGGTCGGCTTGGACAGGCCCGCACCGGCCGCCAGCTGGGGGCGGGTGGCCGTGCCCGCCCCGGCCAGCACGGCGAACACCGCACGCGCGCTCTCGCTCAGGTCCATGGTCTCCCCAGATCGTGCTGCTGCGGCCGGTTGACGGTCCGCAAGGATCCTTCGGCATCGGAAGTTTCGCGCCTCTTGACGCACCCTACTTCGTTAGTTAACTTCCTAACGAACTCAAGCGGTACTCGCCTGCCGCACTCCTTCAGAGGCCTGTCCCGAGGCTTCCCGACCGTCCTTCTCGCGGGCTCCGCGCGGCCGCTGCCGCGCGGACGGCCCGCCGCTCGGCGCCTGTTTCCGGGTGCCGTCCCGCGGCGCCGTTCTTGGGTGCCGTCCCGCGGCGCCTTTCCCGGGTGCCGCCCCGCGGCACCTCCGGGTGCCTCCCGTCCGGCACGGTTCGCCCGCCGTCGCAGCTTCGCGCAACGACGAAAGAGGATCCGTGCAGGACCCTTCCCCCGTGGCTCCCCTCGTGGTCGGCATCGACGTGGGTGGCACCAAGACACAGCTGCGCGCGGTCGTCGGCGACCACCGCGTCGCCGACCGGGTGCGCCCCAGCAACGGCTGGCGGCCGCACGACCCGGTGGCCGCCGCCGGCTGGCTGGCCGCACTGGTCGCCGACGCCCTGCCGGCCGGGGTGCGCCCTGCCGCCGTGGCGGTGGGCGGACACGCCTGTGAGACACCGCGGCAGTGCGCCCAGATCCGCACCGCCCTCCAACTCCACTTCGACGCGCCCGCGCTGGTCGTGGGCGATGCCGAACTGCTCGTACCCGCCTCCGGACTGGACAAGGGCGTCGGCCTGGTCGCCGGGACCGGTTCGGTCGCGGTCGGCCGCACGGCCGACGGCACGTTGGTGCAGGTCGGCGGTTGGGGTGCCGTGCTCGGCGACGAGGGCGGCGCGGCCGGTCTGGTCCGCGAGGCCGCGCGGGCCGTGTGGGCGGCGCACGACCGCGGGCAGGCTCCCGACGCACTGGCCGAAGGTCTCGTCGCCGGGTTCGGCGTCGCCGAAGTGCCCGCGCTGGGGGCGGCGTTGGAGGGTGTCACGGACGTGTCCGCCGAGTGGGGCCGGCATGCTCCGGCGGTGTTCGCGGCGGCCGAGGCGGGCTCCACCCTCGCCCGGGGCGTGATCGCCGACGCCGGCCGTTCGCTGGCCGGGCTCGTGGCGCGGCTCGCCGCGCGCGGGGTCGCGGTGGACGACGTGGTGGTCGCGGGCGGCACGATCCTGGCCCAGTCCGCGCTGTACGACGCCTTCGTGGCCGCGCTCGCCGAGCGGGTGCCCGGCGCTCGGCCGACACCGCTGCGGGCGGCGCCGGTCGACGGGGCGATAGCGCTTTCTAGTTCACTGCTCTGACACCTGCCGGTCGTCGGGCGATCCCGCGACCGACACAACTCGCCCGTAGATCTTCGCTCGTACGACTCGATCGCCGCGCGGCTCGTCCCACGCATCCGTCGGCTGTGCCGCTCATGACGCGCATCCACCGAATGTGTGGCTCATGACGCACAACCGCCGACCGTGCGGCTCAGGACGCGCATCCGTCGGTCGAGTCGATCACATCGATCTCCCGTCGCTCGGTACGGCCACGACGGCCGCACCGGGCCAAGGACTCCAGAGAGGCAGCCGCATGCCGTCATCCGCCGGGCACCGCTCCCCCGCGCCGGTCCGTGAACCCGCCGTGAACAGAAGGGGCTTCCTCAGGACGTCCCTGGGCGCCTCGGCCGGTGTGCTGGCCGCCCCCACCTTCGTGACGTGGCTGGCCGCCGCCGACGCGAAGGCCGCCACGCCGGCCGCCGCGTTCGTCGACTTCGTCGACGACTACCGGACGAACGTCATCACGAACCTCTCGGCCGAGACCAACGCGGTGGTCCGCATCCTCGGCGGCTTCGCCGAGGTGTGGAAGACCGGCGGCGCGTGGAACACCGGCACGCCGCTGAAGCCGGAGATCCTGCGCGCCAACATGCGCTACTGCGCCCGGGTCACGGCCCTGCGCACGGACGCCCAGGCGAAGGAGGCGTTCGTCTACGACCGCCAGCACCAGAGCTACTCGGTGATCGGCGGCCTCGGCCCGCTGGCCGAGCTGTACAAGTCGGGTGCCAAGGCGGTCACCTCGATCACGAGCGCCCCGGACGGCACCCCGGCCACGAAGATCAGCGACGCCGTACCCGCCGACGCCCCGGCCGGCTCGGCGCTCGGGGCGGGCTCGTACGACTCCGAACTCGGCCGCGTGGCCCGGCTCGTCGACACCGTGCGCGGCCCGTACGCCTCCAGCAACCCGGCCAAGCTCACCTTCCAGTACCCGCGCCCATGGCGGCTCAACGAGGACAGCGAGGTCGTCGACACCGGGCGGACGGACGCGTTCGGCTTCCCCGTCTACGACTCGGACGTGATCGTCGCCCCGCAGCTGCTGCGGCAGCGCGGCGAGAGCCCGGCCGACGACGGCGGCTTCCCCAGCGGGCACACCAACGCCATCCACCTGGCGGCCCTCGCGTACGCCTACGCCGTACCCGAGCGCTTCCAGGAGCTGGTGACCCGGGCCTTCGAGCTCAGCCACACCCGCATCGTGTCGGGCATGCACTCCACCGTCGACGTCATCGGCGGCCGCGTCATGGCCACCGCACTTGCCGCCGCCGCGCTCGCCGACCCGGCCAACGCGGAGCTGAAGCAGGCGGCACGCGCCCAGGCCCTTGCGTACTTCCAGGAGAAGACCGGCACGACGGCCGACACGCTCTACGCCTACGCGCACTCGGCCGGGACCGGCACGGACCCGTACGCCGACCGCGCCGCCAACGCCCGCACGGTCAAGCCGAAGTTGACGTACGTCCTCACCCGGCAGGGCGGCGGCGAGCCCCTGACCGTGCCGAAGGGCGCGGAGGTGCTGCTGGAGACGCGGCTTCCCTACCTCGACGCGGCGCAGCGGCGCGAGGTGCTGCGGACGACCGCGCTGCCCTCCGGGTACGTCCTGCTGGACGGCTCCGAGCAGTGGGGTCGGCTCAACCTGTTCGCGGCGGCGGACGGTTACGGCGCCTTCGACTCCGACGTCACCGTTGCGCTGGAGGCGGCGGCCGGCGGCTTCGGCGCGGCCGACAGCTGGCGCAACGACATCGACGGCGCGGGCGGGCTGACCAAGCGCGGCACCGGCACGCTCGCCCTGACCGGCCACAACCGGTACACGGGCGGGACCGTGCTGCAGGACGGCGCCCTCGTCGCCGGCTCGGCCCACGCCCTCGGCCACGGCGACGTCCGGGTGTCGGGCGGGTCACTGCGGGTCGCGACCAGGTCGACGGTGCAGCTCCACGGTATGTACGCGCAGGAGTCGTCCGCGCTGGAGGTGACGCTGCGTTCGGGCCGCGGGCCCGCCCTGGAGGTGACGCGGCGTGCGGTGCTGGGCCGGGGCAGCGTGCTGTCGCTGCGGCTCGACACCGAGAAGCCGCCGGCCGCGGGGGACACGGTGCGCGTCCTGAGCGCTTCGGCGCTTCGCGGTCAATTCGACCGGATCGAGCTGAACTCCGACACTCTGCGGGCCGTACCCGTGTACACGGCGGAAGGTCTGTCGGTACGACTCCTGAAGCGGTGACGCTTCTGGTGGCGGGAGCTGGTGCACAGTAGGCGCATGACGCGCCGCCGGACCACTCCCGCCACCTCGCGGCCGGTGCCACCGCGGGGCGGATGATGGCACGCGAACCGGACTCGCTCCTGGACGCCGGCACGCGCCCCGCCGCGCCGGCCGCCCCGCCGTCGCCACCGCCGCCCCGCAGGCCGTGGCTGGTGCCCCTGCTGGTGGTCGTCCTGCTCGCCCAGATGGCCGTGGCGATGGTGACGACCGCCGTGCAGCAGACGCCGACCATCGACGAGCCCGTGTACGTGGGTACCGCCGCCGTCTACCTCCACGAGCACAGCCTGCGCCTCAACCCCGAGCATCCCCCGCTGGGGAAGCTGGTCGTGGCGGCCGGGGTGGCGCTCGCCGATCCGCGCGTCGACGCCTCTTTCGAGGGCGACCAGGGGCAGGTGGGGCGGCATCTGCTGTACGCGTCGGGCAACGACCCGTGGCGCCTGATGCTGTTCGCGCGCCTTCCGGTGATCGTGCTGACGCTGCTGTTCGGGCTGGTGGTGTTCGCCTTCGCGCGCGAACTGGCGGGCTCGGTGGGCGGGTTGGCGGCGCTGGCGCTGTACTGCTTCTCCCCCGATGTGATCGCGCACGGCTCGCTGGCGACGCTGGATGTGCCGGCGGCGGGTTTCCTCCTGACGTCGGTGTGGCTGCTGTGGCGGGCGCGGCAAAGGCCCCGGCTGTTCCTGCCGCTGGCCGGGGCGGCGCTCGGCGCGGCCCTGGCCACGAAGATGAGCGCGCTGGCCGCGGTGCCGGTGCTGGTGCTCCTGGCCGCCGTGTCGGTGTGGCGCGGCGAGGCCGCGGCGGACCGGCGCCGGGCGGTCGTACGGGCCGTCGCGGGTGCGGCTGTCGTGGCGCTGGCCGCGGTGGCGGTCGTGTGGGCGACGTATCTGGTCGTCGATCCGCGGCTGCGCTGGGCGCCGCAGCAGCAGGTGCCCGAGGTGCACGGGCTGCGCGCGCTGGCCGTCGAGATGCTGCCGTTCCCGGAGGCGTACCGGGACGGGATGCGGATCCAGTTCGGCTTCGAGAACCAGCCGTGGCAGGGGTTCTTGTTCGGGCGGCTCTACACCGGCTCGCTCTGGTACTACCTCCCCGCCGCGCTGCTGGTGAAGACCCCGCTCGGCATGCTGGCCCTGTGGGCCGCGGGTGCCGTCGCGGTCGTGGCGGTACCGCGGCTGCGGCCCGCGGCGCCGTATCTGCTCGTTCCGACGGCGGTACTGCTCGCGGCGGCGATGCAGGGCTCGCGGGACTTCGGCACGCGCTACGCCGTGTTCGTGCCGATGTTCCTGGCGGTGGCCGCGGGCTGTGTCCTGGCGCTACGGGTGCGCTGGGCGCCGGTGGCGACGGGGGCGCTGGTGGTGTTCGTGGCCGTCAGCTCGCTGCGGACGTTCCCCTACTATCTGCCGTACTCCAACGAGGCGTTCGGCGGACCTGCCAGAACCCATCTGCGGCTGCACGACGCGGCCGTCGACTGGGGCCAGGACCTGGGCCGGCTGGCGGACCGGCTGCGCGAGCGGTACCCGGGCGAACGGATCTGGCTCGTGTACAAGGGCAGCGGCGTGCCCGCCTTCTACGGCATCGACGCCGCCGACCCCCGTGAGGTGCCCGCGCGGGACGTTCGGGGGCTGCTGGTCGTGTCGGACTCGTCCGTGGCCAAGGCGACCGGCCGACTGGCCGAGTTGATCAATAGCAGTCGTCCGATCGATACTGTCGGTCATTCGATCACCATCTATCGCCGGTGATCATCACGATCGGCCCCCGACGCCACGTGCGACCCCTCGCACCCGGTGTGCCCTCCTGCCTCGTCCTGCCCGCTTTCACCCCCTGGTCAGGACGGTGCGTGAGCTATGTTGAGGCACTGTGGAAGACAAAGGAGGAGCCCCGGTGCCATCGCCGCAGCAGGCACGCGCACAGGCATCCGCGATCACCTCGGGCAAGTCCGCTCCGGAAGCGGAGGCGTCCCCCACTTCCCAGCTCAGAGCGCTCTTCGACGGGCCTCATCTCTCCCCGGGGCAGCGGCGAATCGCCCAGTACCTGATCGAGCACATCACCGAGGCGGCGTTCCTCTCCATCACCGATCTCGCCGAGCGGGTGGGGGTGAGCCAGCCCTCGGTCACCCGGTTCGCCGCGGCGGTCGGCTTCAGCGGATACCCGGCACTGCGGGAGAAGCTCCAGTCGATCGCGCTCGGCACGCTCGCCGGCGGTCCCACCGCCGAGGAGAACAGCAGCAACGAACTCCAGGCGGCGGTCGACGCCGAGATCGAGAACCTGGAGAACCTGCGGCGTGACTTCGTCGACCCGGACCAGGTGATCGACGTGGGCCGCAAGCTGTCGCAGTCGACCCCGCTGACCATCCTCGGGCTGCGCATCTCGGCGTCGCTCGCGGAGTACTTCGCCTACGCGGCGCGCCGCATCCACCCCGATGTGCGGCTGGTGACGCGGGGCGGCAGCGTCGCCTACGACGCGCTGCTCCAGTCCCGCGAGGCGGGCGGCACCTGGGTACTGGCGTTCTCGATGCCCCGGCACGCCCAGGAGACGCTCACGGCGGTCCGAGTGGCGCGCAGCGCCGGTCTGAAGGTCGCTCTGGTCACCGACCTGGCGCTCGGGCCGGTCGCCGACGAGGCCGACGTCGTCTTCGCCACCGGCACCGGCTCCCGGCTGGTCTTCGACTCCTACGCCGCACCGGGCGTGATGGCCGCCGCGCTGCTCCAGGCCATGACCGACGCCGACCCCGAGCGCACCCAGGCCCGGCTGGAGGAGTACGAGCAGATCTCCGACCGGCACCAGTTCTTCCTGCGGGACTGAGCCTCAACAGACGCCGCCGGCACCGTCGCCAAACCGGTCCACAGGGGCATCATCCACCCCTTTTCGAGCATGAATGTTTTCATACGTCTTGCAAAGCGGACGGCATATATAAATACTGCTCCACGCCGCATCGCCCGCAGAAAGCCGACGGTCCGCTCATGCGCACGACTCCCCATCCGCCGTGCGCCTTCCGTCTGCCTTCCGGGCGTCATGACGAGCACCCGCAGCCGCCGTCTCCTACCCGCGTCGGTGCCCCGGGTGCTCGCCGGGGCGGCCCCGGTCATCCCCTAGGCCGGGGCCGCCCCGACTTCGTCGGACCACCCCTCACGACGCCGCACACCCGGAAGCGATCACCATGTCTGTGACGACCACGCGCATCAGCTCGGACTGGCCGTGCCAGGTCAAGACCCCCGGCAGCTACGACTGGGAGCGCTCGGCGGCCAAGTGGCTGCGCGAGCTGGTACCGGCCCGCTACGCCAGCTACCCGGCCCTGATCCGCCACCCCGTGCTGCTCGCCCGCCATGCCCAGATCCAGGTCCAGCAGGAGATCCGGGTCGCCCGCACCGCCCTCCAGACCGCACGGGCCGACCTGCCCGCGCTGGGCATGCCCGAGTCGGTCATCGAGCACACGATCAAGCTGTACGCGGCGGAGGTCATGCAGCTGCAGCACATCGCGCGCAGCGTGCGGGCGGTGTCGCAGGCGCTGGTCAACGGCCGCTGATCCGGGGGTGCCCGGGGTTCGGTGAGGGCCGGCGTCCGCTCAGGCGGGTTCTCGCACGGCCGTCGTCCTGCCTGCTCGCTGTCGCGTCCCGTCGCCGTCGCAACGTGTCGTAGTCGTCCCGCCCGCTCGTCGTCCCGCGTTGTGTCCCGCCCCGGCGGACCGCGGTCGCGTCAGTCGTCGTCCTTGTGGCGCCAGTACCAGAGCAGGCCCACGACGAGGGCGAGGAGGAGGATCCCGGGCAGCAGCAGCCCCGGGATGCGCGAGCCGTTCATGGAGCCGGCCTTCGGTTCGGGTCGCCGGACGCCGAGTGCGCCGACACGCGTCATCTTCTGCCCTGTCGCGCGCGGTCGTCCGCGTTTTCCGCTCCTGTTGCCCGGCGTTCGAACCGGCCCGTTCAGCCGTCGCCCGTCGTCGTGCGGGACTCCAGCGCGAGGCGGGTGTCGTCGCCGTAGACGCCGGTCTCGTCGCCACTGATGCCGTACCAGAGCTGGAAGCGGGCCACCGCGGCCGTGAGGACGGCGTCGTAGCGGCCGCGGGTGGGGCCGCCGGTGTAGACGTCGGGGACGCGCAGGAGGCGTTCCTGGAGTTCGGTCACCTCGGGGCCGCTGTCCCCCTCGCGCAGCGTGCCGGGGCCGTCGGGGTCGGTGCCTGTCCCTGCCGGGGCGGTGGCGGTCGGGGCGGGTGCGGTCGCCGTGGGCGGCGTTGCGGCCCGGCCGTCGCGGCCGCCGGGCAGTACCAGGGCGAGGCCGAAGCCGGTCAGGGCCGCCGCGGCCACGGCCACCGCGACGGCGGCACGGGGCAGCAGGCGGCCCGGACCCGGGAAGCGGCCGGCGGTGACGGGCGGCAGTTCCTGTGTCTCGTCCTCGGAGCCGCGCGGCGGTGCGGCCGTGGGCACCCACTCGTAGCCGGCGGCGTCCCGGCCCGGCTCGCGGAAGAGTTCCGCGAGCGCGTCCGTGCGGCGGGGGCGCAGGACACGCGCCGGTTCGAGGGGTGGGCCGTTGTTCTCCACGTTCTCCACGCGGTGCTCCCTTCCGTCCCGTGGCGCAGGGGGCCGACTTCACCCCGAGGAGTGATACGTGGACGCCCTTCCCCGGGTTCACCCGAACCAGCCGCACTAAACGATCGATACGTTCAATTCGTCCATTGTTATTGAGCATTTGATCGATGGCGTGCTAGAAAGCGCCGTCATGACGACTCGTTGGTCACGTCGCGGCTTCCTCGCCGCCAGCACCGGTACCGCTGTCGCGCTGGGCCTCGCCGCCCCGGCCGTCCCTGCCGCGGCCGCAGGCACCGCGGACACCGCGGACGAATTCGCCACGCTGCGCGCCAAGTGGCGCACGCTCGTCCTCGGCGAGGGGTTCAGCCCCACCGCCGAACCGTTCAGGAGCCGGCTCGCGGAACTGGGCACCACGGCCGGCCAGTTGCAGTCCGCCATGGCCCCGGCCGCCGGATCGCTCTGGCCGGACCTGGTGTACGCCGACCCGGAGCCGGACACGGACCAGGAGTCGTACGGCTACTCGGCCAACATGAACGCCAGTTACAACCGGCTCAGCACGCTCGCGCAGGCGTACTGCCAGCCCGGCACCGGACTGACCGGCGACACGACGCTCAAGAACACCATTCTGACCGGGCTCGATCACCTCTACTCGGACGTCTACAACGAGAACCGCACCCGCTACGGCAACTGGTACAGCTGGCAGATCGGAGCCCCGCAGGCGCTCCTCGACGTGTGCGTCCTGATGTACGACGCGCTGTCGGCGACGCAGCTCGCCCGCACCTGTGCGGCGGTGGACCACTTCGTGCCCGACTCGGCGGTGGCCGCCTACACGGGCACCAGCACCGGCGCCAACCGGGTCGACCTGTGCCGGGTGCTCGCGCTGCGCGGCATCGTCGGCGGCAGCTCCGCCAAGGTGGCGCTGGCCCGCGACGCCCTCTCCCCCGTCTTCCCCTACGTCACGAGCGGGGACGGGCTGTACACCGACGGATCGTTCATCCAGCACACCACGGTGCCCTACACCGGCTCGTACGGCTCGGTGCTGCTCGGTGGGCTCGGGATGCTGTTCGCGCTGCTCTCGGGGTCGACCTGGCAGGTCACCGACGCCAAGCGGCAGATCGTGTTCGACGCGGTGGAGCACGCGTGGGCGCCGTTCCTCTACAACGGGCTGGTGATGGACGGCGTGTCGGGCCGGGCGATCAGCCGGGGTGTGTCGGCGACCGACACGAAGCAGATCCAGCAGAACGATCACCTGCGCGGTCATCCGATCCTCGCGTCGATCGTCCTGCTCGGTCAGGGCGCGAGCGCCACGGAGAACGCGCGCTGGCGGGGCCTGGTGAAGGGGTGGCTGCAACGCGACTACTACAGCCCGCCGATGAGCAATCCGTCGATCGGCCTGCCGAACCTGGCCCGGCTGAAGTCGGTCCTGGACGACACCGCGGTCACCGCGATCGCCGAGCCGACCGGCCACCGTCTGTTCACCAACATGGCCCGGGCCACGCACCGCAGGCCCGGCTGGGCGGCCTCGCTGAGCATGGCCGACCGGCGCATCACCTACTACGAGACCGGCAACGGCGAGAACCTGCGCGGCTGGCACACCGGTTCCGGGATGCTCTACTGGTGGGGCGACACCTTCGGCAACGGACAGTACAGCGACGCCTTCTGGCCCACCGTCGCCCCCTACCGGCTGCCCGGCACCACCGCCTCGCGCAAGGTCCTCGCGGACGCGGCCGGCGGCGACTGGGGCGCCTCGCTGCCGGACGTGAACTGGGTGGGCGGCGCCACCGACGGACAGCGCGCGGCGATCGGGCAGTACCTCAAGGGGCTTCAGTCCACGCTGCTGGCGAAGAAGTCGTGGTTCTTCCTCGACGACACCGTCGTCTGCCTCGGCGCAGGCATCCGATGTACCGACGGCACAGCCGTGGAGAGCACGGTCGAGAACCGCAACCTGGGCCCCACCGGCAACACGTCCTTCGTGGTCGACGGCACCACCAAGCCGCTCACCTACCCCTGGTCGGAGACCCTCACCGGCGCGAAGTGGGCGCACATCGGCGGCCACGGCGGCTATGTCTTTCCCGGCGGGGCGACCGTCAAGGCGCTCCGGGAGGCGCGGGACGGCCGGTGGAGCGACATCAACAAGGGCGGTTCCACCACGGTGGTGAACCGCAAGTACCTGACGATGTACGTCGACCACGGCACCGACCCGACCGCCGGCGCCTACGCCTACCTCCTGATGCCGGGTGCGACGGCGGCGCAGACGCAGGCCCGCTCGGCGGCCACAGGCTGGCTGACGGTGCTCGCCAACACCAACGACCAGCAGGGCGTGGCCGTTCCCTCGCTCGGCTTCACCGGGGTCAACTTCTGGTTCGGCGGCGCCGTCGGGGACCTCGTCGCCGACAACCCGTGCTGCGTGATGATCAACGAGAAGAGCGACGGTACGGCCGTGATCTGCGTCAGCGATCCGATGCGCATGCGGACCGGTCTGACCCTCACCTGGAACCGGGCGGTCGCCTCGGTGACGTCCAAGCCGGCCACCGTGACCTCCGCGACGACCGGCTCCGCGCTGACGCTGACCTTCGGCGACCTGACCGCGACGGCGGGCGTCACGCAGCGGATCACCGTCAGGCTCGGGTGAACATCCGGTGCAAGGACGCCTTCATCGCCCGGACGAAGGCGTCCTGCCGCTCCTCGCTCAGCGCGTCCAGGGACAGATAGGGGTTGAGGTCCTCCAGCTCCACCAGCAGCAGTTCCCCGTCGGGGGCGCGGCAGGCGTCGACGCGCTGGATGCCGTGGTCGAGGCCGTTCCAGTCGATGAAGCGCCGGGCGAACTCCAGGTCGCCGGCGGTGGGCTCGTAGGGCTCCAGCTGCCAGCGGCGGTCGGGGTGCGGCGCGTACAGGGCGTACTGGAAGTCGTCGTCGACGAAGTAGAAGGAGACCTCGTAGGCGAAGTCGACGCACGGCTGGACGAGGACGTCGCCGTCGGCCAGGTCGCGCGCCCAGTCGCCGGAGACGATCTGCAGGCCTATCGAGTCCGCGCCCAGCTTGGGCTTGACGACGTACCGGTCGGCCGCGGGCAGCCGGTGGAAGTCCTCGGCGCGGTCGACGGTGGGGATCACCGGGTAGCCCGCCGCGCTCAGGTCGAGCAGATACTGCTTGCCCGCCATGTCGGCCTTCCCGGAGAGCGCGTTGTACACGAGCGCACCCGTGTCGGCCGCCCGCGCGCGGAAGGCGTCGTAGGCGTCCTGATGGGCCAGGACGGGGCCGCTGTTGCGGACCACGACGGCGTCGAAGCCGTCCATGAGCCCGGTGGTGTCCCGCGGATGGCACAGGGCGAGATCGAAGTCCTCGCGCAGCCGCGCGGTGAGCTGGATGTCCTCGTCGCAGTATCGGCGTCCGCGGGCCGGGTAGGCGAGGTCGCTGACATACAGGAGGCGGGGTCGTGCGGGCATGCGGGGCGGCTCCTCGGGGCGGCGGGAGGTGATCGTACGCAGACGCCCGCACCCCGAACAAATGTCGGTCTACGGCCTCACAGTCCCGCCGCCCACAGCTCCTGCCTGGTGATTCCCGCCAGGCCGCGGCGCACCGTGCGTCGGGGGCCGGGTTCGATCGGGCGGTACGAGGGGACGGCGAGGACGCGGCAGCCGGCCGCCTCGGCGGCGGTGACGCCCGTGGGTGAGTCCTCCACGGCGAGGCAGGCCGCCGGATCGACGCCGAGGGCGCGGGCGGCGGCGAGGTAGGGGTCGGCTGCGGGCTTGGTCCGCGGGGTCTCGCCCTCGGCGACCGTGACCCGGAACCGGTCCGCGCCGAGGGTCTTCAGTACGGCGTTCACGACCGGACGCGAGGAGGCGGAGACGAGGGCCGCGGGCAGGTCCAGTTCCTGGAGCAGGTCGAGGAGTTCGGGGGCGCCGGGCAGGGGTGCGGCCTCGTGCTGGACGGCCGCCAGGAAACGGGCCTCCAGGTCGGTGGCCAGGCGCTGCGGGTCCTTGCCGGTCCGGGTGTGCAGGTGGGCGGCGGTGTCGGCGGCCGAGCGGCCCAGGACGTGGAACAGGTCGTCCGCTTCGATGTCCGGGACCGCCTCGCGAACCGTGCGCAGCCACAGCGACTCGGTGTCGACGAGAGTGCCGTCCATGTC
This sequence comes from Streptomyces sp. NPDC079141, assembly GCF_040686775.1. Taxonomy (NCBI): domain Bacteria; kingdom Bacillati; phylum Actinomycetota; class Actinomycetes; order Kitasatosporales; family Streptomycetaceae; genus Streptomyces; species Streptomyces sp. NPDC079141. The sequence goes on from NZ_JBFBLP010000001.1 coordinate 342,263, forward strand.
CAGCAGCACGGCGTGCGGGGCGGCCGCGAAGGGGCGGCCGTCGAGCGTCCAGTGCCGGTCGGGATGACGGCCGAGGGAGGCGAACACCTGGGCGGCGACATCGACATGCCGTACGGCCCGGGCGGGCGCGCCGATGCCCGGGCCCGCCGCGGCGAGCCACGCCGTGCGTTCCTCGCTCGTGCGGCCGCCGTGGCCGCCGGCGTCGACATGGCCGTGGTCGGTGACGACGAGAACGGTCCAGTGCTCGTCGGCGTACGACGGCCGGGAGCGAAGGGCGGCCAGCAGCCGGCCCAGGCGCGCGTCGGCCCGGCGGATCGACGCCTCGTACGCCTCCCCGCAGCCCAGGATGTGGGCGGTCTCGTCGGGTGCGCCGAGGTAGACGAAGGAGGCGGCGAGGTCGTCGGTGGTGTCGGTGAGGGCGTGCACGGCCGCGTCGGTGACCTGCTCGTCGCACCGCTCCCAGGCCTCGGGCGTGTCCGCGGTGGGCGCGACGTACGCCGACCGGGCGGGGGCGCGGAAGAGGGGGCCGCCGTCGCGGGCCTGGAGCAGGGGGTGCCAGGCGGCGGCGACGAAGGTGCGGCGGTCGTCCTGGAGGGTCAGGCGGGTGGTGAAGTCGGGGAAGACGTCGAGGCGGTGGCCGGTGAAGTCGTTGCTCCACACCCCGTGCCGGGCAGCCGTGACGCCGGTGACGGCGGTCGCCCAGCAGGGGCCGGACATGGTGGGCGTGTCCTCGTCCACCTCGACGGGGGCGAGGAATCCCGCGCCGGCCACGGCGTCGAGGTGCGGGGTGGGCAGCCGGTGCAGGGTGTCGAGGCGTACGCCGTCGATGCCGACGACGAGAACGTGGCGGGCGTCGGTCATGGAGGTCCTCTCCGGGTTCACGCCGAGCGGATGAGTTCGTCGGGGGCTACCTGGTGGGCCAGCGGCAGGCCCTGGGCGTAGCGGGCGACCTCGTCGACGGCCCAGTCGGTCATCCGGCCCAGTTCGTTGCCGAGGGAGCCGGCGATGTGCGGGGTGAGCAGCACGTTGGGCAGCGTGTACAGGGGTGAGTCGGCCGGGGGCACGTCCGGTTCGGTGACGTCGAGGACGGCGTGGATGCGGCCGGTGACCAGGTGCGCGGTGAGGGCGTCGGTGTCGACGAGCCGGCCGCGTGCGGTGTTGATGAGGGTGGCGCCGTCCTTGAGGAGGGCGATGCGGCGGGCGTCGAACATGTGGTGGGTCTCAGGGAGTTGGGGTGCGTGGATGGACACCACGTCGCTGCGCCGGGCGAGTTCGTCCAGGTCAGCCTGCTCGACTCCGAGGTCGTGGGCCTGGTGGGCGTCGACGTAGGGGTCGTAGAGGAGGACGTCGAGGTCGAGCGGGCGCAGCAGGTCGATGACCCGGCGGCCGATGCGGGAGGCGCCGACGATGCCGACGGTGCGGTGGTAGTTGCCGTAGCCGCTGTAGTACGGCAGCAGGTCGGGGTGGGTGCGGGTGGTGGTGTAGGTGCGGGCGGCGTCGAGGACGCGTTTGCCGGCGAAGAGGATGGCGGCGAGGGTGAATTCGGCGACGGGCAGGGCGTTGGCGGCGGCGGCCGAGGAGACGGTGATGCCGCGGCGCCAGACGGCTTCGGTGACGTGGTGCTTGACGGAGCCCGCCGCGTGGACGACGGCGCGCAGCCGGGGCATCAGGTCCAGCGCCTCGTCGGTGAGCAGGGGGGCGCCCCAGTGAGTGAACAGCACTTCGGTGTCGGCCAGTTGGCGGGGGTCGGCGGCGGAGAGGTCGGTGACCGCGGTGGTGGTGTCGACCCGGGCGACGGAGGGGAGGCGGTGCAGGGCGTTCTCGGCGAGGAGTTGGTGGTGGATCCCGGCGCCCATGGCCAGGACGGTGTGCGGGCGGGGCGTGCTGTACAGGGGGGTGCCTTCCGGTGCGGGCGTCGTCACGTCTGCGGGGGTCGCCTCATCTGTGGGCGTCGTCACGTCTGCGGGGGTCGCCTCATCTGTGGGCGTCGTCTCGTCTGCGGGGGTCGCCTTGTCTGCGGGGGTCGGCACGTCACTTCACCGCGCCGGCGGTCAGCCCGGAGCGCCAGAAGCGCTGGAGGCAGACGAACGCGAGGATCAGCGGGACGACGGCGACGAGGGAGCCGGTGATGACGAGGGAGTAGAACTCGGGCTGCTGCTGGGTGACGCTGTTCCACATGAACAGGCCCAGGTTGACCGGGTAGAGGTGTTCGTCGTTGAGCATGACGAGGGCGCCGAAGAAGTTGTTCCAGCTGGCGGTGAACGAGAACAGGAAGATGGTCATGAAGCCGGGGGCCAGCATGGGCAGGCCGATCCGGGCGAACATGCGCAGTTCGCCGGCGCCGTCGACGCGGGCGGCCTCCAGGACCTCGCCGGGGACGTATCCCTCGGAGAAGACCCGGGCGAGGTAGACGCCGAAGGGGTTGACCAGGGCGGGCAGCAGCAGCGCCCAGTAGGTGTTGACGATGCCGGCCTCGGTGGCCAGCAGGTACATGGGGAGCTGGATGACGGTGGTGGGGACGAGGACGCCGGCGAGGACCAGGCCGAACAGCTTCTCCTTGCCGCGGAAGTCGTACTTGTCGAAGGCGTAGCCGGTGGCGATGCACAGGAAGGTGGAGGCGGCGGAGCCGACGACGGAGTAGAGGATGCTGTTGCCGAACCAGCGCAGGTAGATGCCGTCGTTGAAGGTGAAGACGCGTTCGAGGTTGGTCAGCAGATTGAAGTCGCCGAAGGCGAAGCCGGAGGTGGCGAACAGGTCGCGGTGGTTCTTGGTGGCGGCGAACAGCAGCCAGCTGACGGGCATCAGGGTGTAGAACGCGGCGACGATCAGCAGTCCGTTGACGATGCCCTTGGAGAGCAGGGCGCTGCCGGTGCTGCGCCGGCGGCCGGTCGTCGCGGCGGGGTCGGGGGCCGTGTCGGGGTGCGTGGCGGGTGCGGTGCCCTTGTGGGTGCGTTGGGTGAGGATGCTCATGACGTGGCCGCCTTCCACCGGTTGCCGAGCCGGGTGACGAGGTAGGACAGGGCGACGCCGAGGGCGGCGAGCAGCAGGGACGCCGCGGCGGCCAGGCCGTAGTCGTGCTGGACGAAGCCGGCCTTCCAGATGTACAGGGTCGGGGACCACTCGGTGTCGATGGAGGGGGCGCCGCGCTGGTTGAGGAGCTTGGGTTCGGTGAAGAGCTGGATCGCGCCGACGCAGGTGAACAGAACGGTCATGACGACCGCGGACGCGATCATCGGCACCTTGATCTGCAGGGCGGTGCGCAGGGCGCCGGCGCCGTCCACGACGGCCGCTTCGATCACTTCGCGCGGAACGGCCTGGAGGGCGGCGTAGAAGATGACCATGTTGTAGCCGGTCCACTGCCAGGCGGTCAGGTTGACCAGGGACGTGAGCACGTGATCGTTGCGGTAGAAGTCCCAGGAGCCGCCGAGCGCGCCGATCCAGTCGAGTACGGGGCTCAGTCCGGGCGTGTACAGGTAGATCCAGATGATCGAAGCGATCAGTCCGGGGATGGCGTGCGGCAGGAACAGCGCGAGCTGGAAGAACCGCTTGGCGCGGGCGAGCGCGGAGTCGACCAGGAGGGCGAGGGCGAGCGAGCCGCCGATCATGACGGGGATGTACAGGGCGCAGTAGAGGGTGATGTGGGCGAAGGAGGCGCGGAATCCGGCGTCGGTGAGGGCCTTGGTGTAGTTGCCGAGGCCCGCGAACACCCGTTCGGTGCCGCCGAATCCGAGGCCGGAGGAGCGTTCCTGGAACAGGCTCATCCACACGGCGTAGCCGATGGGGGCCGCCATGACCGCGGCGAACAGCACGAAGAACGGGACGATGAGCAGGGCTGCGGCGCGGCGCTGGCTGCGCCGGATGCGGGAGGCTCCCGGGGGCCGGGGCGCTGCTGCGCGTGCGGCCCGGGGGCGCACGGCGGGGGCGGACGGTGCTGCCACGGGGGCTCCTTGGCAAGTGCGGGCGGGAGGCCGGCGGGTGGGTGGGCGCGGGGCCGGCGGGTGGGGGGCGCGGGGCCGCCGGGGCGAGCGGGTCGTCCCGGCGGGCCGGCCGTGGAGTGCGGGGCGCGCGGCTGGTGTGCGGTCGGCACAGAGGTGAGTCACGGGCTGCGGTCCGCGCTCGGTGCAGGGGCACTGCGCGGGCCTCGGACTGCGCTCAGTGCAGGGTTACTGCGCGAGCTTCAGTCCCCGCTCGGTGATGCCCGACTCGGCCTTGTGCTGGCCGGCCTCGACGCCCTGGGTGAAGTCGGACTTGGCGGTCTCGTCCTGGACGGCGGTGTAGACGTCCAACTGGTTCGGGCCCCAGGTCCAGCCGGGCACGATGGTGTCGACCTGCTCGGAGGCGAGCGCGTAGAGGTCCTGGTCGTTCAGGTAGGCGGTGTCGAACTTCGCGGCGGCCACTTCGCGCATCGCGGGGCTGGCGGGCAGGGCGCTGCTGGGCGACTCAAGGTCGGCGAGGCGGGCCTCGACGCCGGCCTTGTCCGTGGTGAGCCAGGTGATGAACTCGGCGGCGGCCTCGGCGTGTTCGCTGCCCTTGAGGACGCCGTAGGAGGTGCCGCCGTAGTTGCCGCTGGCGGCGGAGCCCCAGTGCGGCACGGGGGCGGCGGCCCACTTGCCGGCGAGGTCGGGCATGGCGGTCTTCATGCCGCCCGCGGACCAGGTGGCGCCGAGGAAGGAGAGGGTCTTGCCGGAGGTGCGGGCCTTGGTCTCCTCGGGGCTGTAGCCGGTGTAGGACTGCACGAGGTCGTCCTCGATCAGGCCGTCCCAGTAGGTGGTGACCTTCTGGGTGGCGGCGTCGTTCACGGCGGGCTTCCAGGCGTCGCCCTCGGTGCTGAACCACTTGGCGCCGGCCTGCCAGGACAGGGCGGCCAGCAGCGCGGGGTCGTTCTTCGGCATGGAGGCGAGCCGGACGCTGCCGTCCTGCTTCTTGACCTTCTCAGCGGCGGCCTTGAACTCGTCCCAGGTGGTGGGGACTTCGATGCCGTACTTCTTGAACAGGTCGGTGCGGTAGTAGTACAGCTGCGGCGCCGCGTCGTACGGGACGGTCCAGGTCTTGCCGCCGAAGGTCACGAGGTCCTGGATGGGCTGCGGGAACTTCGTCTTGACCGTTTCACCGGCGTACTCGGTCAAGTCGATCAGATTGCCCTGGCTGGCGAACTCGGGGACCATCTGGTACTCGATCGTGGCCACGTCGGGCGCGTTGCCCGCCTTCACGGCGTTGGCGAGCTTGCTGTAGCCCTCGGTGCCGCTGGGTATCTCGGTGAGCTCGACCTTGATGTCCTGGTGCGTCTTGTTGAACGCCTCCACGGTCGACTTGGCCCCGAGGGTCCAGGTCCAGTAGCTGAGCTTGACCGGCTTGCCGTCGGCGGCGGTGCCGGTCGAGTCGCCGTCGCCGCCGCAGGCGGTGGCGATCAGGCCGAGAGCGGCGACGGCGGCGATGGTGGTGGCGCTGCGGAACGAACGTGAAGTGCGCGTCATTGCACGTCTCCTACGAGACCTCGTACGGGAAGAGGCGGTCGGAGGACATCTTTTGCGCACACACGATCGACGTCAAGAGCGTTCGACCAAGACAATCAAAACGATCGCACAACGAACGCAACGATCATTCAGCGATCGCTTCGCCGCCGCAGGACGAGCGGATCCTCAACACCGGGAGCAGGTCGATGTGTTGACGGGGGCCGGGCTGCTGCCCGTCGCGCCGCTCGGCGAGCCGCTGGAGCAGCAGCTTGGCGGCGAGTTCGCCGACCGATCGCTTGGGCGGGGCGACGGCGGTGAGCGGCACGTCGGAGAGGCCGGCGACCTCGTCGTCGTAGGCGATGAGGGCCAGGTCGTCGGGCACCCGGACACCGGCGGCCTGCAGGCGCGGCACGAGCACGATCGCGTCCTCGTCGCTGTGCACGAGCGCGGCGGTGACCCCGCGTTTGTGCACGGCCTCGACCAGGTGGTCGACGCTCGCCTCGTAGTCGCCGTGTTCGCGCACGGCCGGCGCGTCCACGTCGGCGTCGAGCCCGAGGGCCTGGACGGCGGAGCGGAATCCGGCGGAGATCTGCGTGGCGTGCGGGCCTTCCTGGAGCACGGCGGTGACCTTGCGGTGGCCGAGGGAGGCGAAGTGGCCGACGGCGACGGCGGCGCCGTGGGCGCGGTCGGTGCGGACCCGGTCCAGGGCCGCGGCGGGGTTGCCGGGCGGGGCGGAGCGTTCGACCAGGACGGCGGGCACGTCGTGCTCCAGGAGCCACTTCTCCTGCCCGTCCTCGGGGACGCCGCCGAACCAGCTGGGCGCGACGATCAGTCCCTCGGCGCCGCCGGCGATGAGGTGTTCGGCCTGCACGGAGTCCTCGGCATCGACGTATCCGGACACCCCGAGGACGAGGCGGCCGCCCTGGGCCGCGACGGTCTCCCGGGCGCCACGGACGATGTCGGCGAAGATGTAGTTGGTGGTCGGCACGATCATTCCGATCACCGCGCCGTCGCCGCTCTCCGGCCGCTCGCGCGGCTGCGGGGCGGTGTCGCCCGGCCAGACCACGGCGCCGTGCAGCCGCTGCACGCGTCCCTGTGCGGCGAGGGCCTCCACATCGCGCCGCAGGGTCACGGCGGACACCCCGAGTTCCGCGGCGAGTTCGGCGACCCGGATGCTGCGCCGTTCACGGACGAGTTCGAGCACCCGCTCGTGGCGCTGGTCGACGTGCAGTCGCATGGTTCCCCCTGGGGCGTGGCGTGATCCCGAAGTGCTGTCACTCTACGCCTTCCATCGTATCGATCGTTTGCGATCAATACGATCGTGAGGGCTTTCGGGTGCCTCACTCCTCGCCCGTGTGCCGCCGGTCCAGCAGCGCCTTCACGCCGTGCGCCGTCAGGGCCAGTTGCTCCGGGGTGCCGGCATCGATGACCAGGGACAGGTTCTCGGAGGGCCAGCCGTGGGCGAGCTCGCCGAGGAGCACGCTGCGGTGGCGGACGCGGTGCATCAGGGGCAGTGCGTGTTCGAGGCGTTCGCGGGTGGTGAAGACCGGCACCAGTTCGGTGCCGTCCTCCTGCTCGAACACGGGGAGGGTGAGGGCCATGGGCCCCGGCCCCTCGCCGTCGGTCGCCGCGAGGACGAGCACCTCGCTCTCGGCCAGCGTGCTCAGCGCCGCTTCGTCGGCGCCGTTCTCGACGACCGTGCGCAGGGCCTGCTGGACCGCGAAGGCGTCGCTGTCGAAGTGGGGGTCGGTCATGGTCAGTCCCGTCGCCGTGTCGGTGCCCCCGGCGAGTACCCGTATGCCGGGCACTCATGTGTCAGAAGGTGTGGCTCCAGCCCGACAGCACGGCCCGCACGCGGTCGACCAGTCCGGGCCCGGGAAACAGCAGTCTGCTCGTCGGGGGAACACCGGGCGCGGTGGGGTACGGGCGCGTCGGCACGATGGATTTCACCCGGCGCATCCGGAATCCGAGTTCGACGAGGAGGGGCTCCGGAACAACCTCGCGCACGTAGGGGAAGAGCAGAGTCCGTTCGTCCCGGGTCTGTGTCCGGAACGTGTGCAGGAGCCGCTCGGCCAGGTCGGCGAACTCGGCGGACTCCACGTCGGCGCTCGCGAGCTCCCTCATCAGGTCCTCGGCCCGCGCGTGGTCCTCGGTCGCCGATTTCACGAGGTCGGATCCGTCCATGAGGCGGTCTGTGCCGTGATCCACGAGGTAACAGGCCGGGCCCGGATGTTCGACGAGGGACGGATACAGGAACTCCTCCTGCGAGACGTAGTGCCGTACCAGCTCGATCGTGGCCTGGTCCGTGTGGCGCCTGAGCGCCTCGTCCCATGCAGTGGCGAGCTCGATCTGCCGGAATATGTCCTCAAGTTGCCGTTGGTCCTCGGCGAGTTCCGTCAGGGCGTCGGTCTCGTCCGCCATGGCGTCGTCCCCGCTTTCCTGCGTCGGAGGAGGGCATGGAGCGTTGCTGACCGGACCTCTTCACCGTAGTCCAATCCCGCCCGCGGTTCGCGTCGGACCACACGGCAGCCGCCCACAGCGGCCTCCCGCATGCGTGTCGCCCAGCCGCGCGGCGGGTACCCGGTCCTGCGCTCGTCCGAGAAGGAGGGACGGCCATGACGCGCATGATGAGCCACCACACCCCGTCGCAGGCGGAGGGCGAGCGGGACGACGAGCCCGGCACCACCGATCAGCCGCCCGTGGAGTACACGACGCCCTCCCAGGCCGAGGGCGAACGCGACGACGACACATCCGAAGCCGAGGAGCCCGACAGCGAATCCTGACGCGGCCGGCCCCCGGCCGTACCGAACCACCACCCCGCACACCCGCCCGCTGCACGCCTACACGCCGACGAACCGACGCGGCCCAGTCCGCGCCCAGCCGTACAGGACCACCGAGCACACGGCCGCGAACGCGCACCACGTCGAGACGAACTCCGTGCGCCACAGCGCCACGCAGATCACCGCGCCCACGGCCGTGAGGAGGCCCAGTGTCGACAGTCGGCGGTCGCCGGAGAGGAGCAGCGAGCCGATCGTGGCGACGAGATAGCCGGTGATCACCAGGTCGGCGTGCGGCAGGTCGACGACGTATCCGACCGTGTGGCCGCGGATCTCGGCGCGCACCGGATGCGTGGCGAGGGCGTGGGCGAGCACGGCGGCGGTGCCGGCCCCGACGGCGAGCGGTAGGGCGAGCCGGCGCCGGGCGGGCGGCGGCGCGGCGCACAGCACGGCGGCCGGCACATACAGCGGCAGCAGCGGGAGCGCGATGACCGCCCAGAGGAGAGTGGCGGGGCCCGTGCCGCCGTCGGAGGCCCAGACCGCCGCCTCCACCAGCTGATGGCCGCCCAGCAGCAACGGCAGGGCGGCCAGGGGAAGGTCGCGGACGCGCGATGCCCGCGCCACGCAGGCCACACCGACGGCTGTGATGCCGACGCCCGCCACGAGATCGGCCTCCGCGCTCCAGCACATGGCTCCACCTCATCAGACGGCCGAGGCTGCCTCCACCCCATTGCACTCAGTTCCCCTGAACCGCTGCACTGAGTGCCATCGGGGGCCGGTCTGGTGCTACGTTCCGGTCCATGAGCTCCAGCAGTGCGGCGCCCCGCCGCGGCGAGAAGGCGCAGGCGGCGGCCGCGCGGCCGCCCATGCGGGAGGCGCTGGTCGCGGCGGCCTTCCAGCTGTTCGTGGAGCGGGGGTACGAGGAGACCACGGTGGACGACATCGTGGCGCTGGCCGGGGTGGGCCGGCGTTCGTTCTTCCGGTACTTCCCGTCGAAGGAGGACGTGGTCTTCCCCGACCACGAGCGGTGCCTGGCCGACATGACGGCCTTCCTCGCCTCCGGCGACGACGAGAGCGACGAGCCGGTGCGCCGGGTGTGCGACGCCGCCCGGCTGGTGCTGCGCATGTACGCGGAGAACCCGGCCTTCTCCGTGCAGCGCTACCGCCTCACCAAGCGGGTGCCGGGCCTGCGCGCGTACGAGCTGTCGGTGGTGTGGCGCTACGAGCGGGCGCTGGCCGAGTATCTGCGCGCCCGGTTCGCCGGCCGGCGCGACGGGACGCTGCACGCGGACGTGATCGCGGCCGCCGTGGTGGCGGCGCACAACAACGCGTTGCGCTCCTGGCTGCGTTCGGACGGCCGGGGCGACGCGACGGCGACCGTGGACCATGCCCTGGGGTATGTGCAGTCCGCCTTCGGTGCCGCTGCCCCGCCGCGCGTCGACGAGCAGCCCGACGATGTGGTGGTCGTGGTGTCGCGCCGGGGTGCGCCCCTGTGGCGGGTCGTCCAGGAGATCGAGACCACCCTCGGCCGCGATCGAGATTGAGGGTACGGAGTGCCTTTACGAGTGGCACTCAGTGCCATACGCTGGCGGTGTGCACGGTGGCACGGCGACCGGGCACGTGCGTGCGCGGGCGACCCGCGTACGTGGGATTCCGGCCGAGCGCAGGGAGTTGACCAGCGTGTACCACCACTCAGGAAGCGTTGCTCGCCAGACAGCCGGCTCCGCGCTCGGCGTCCTCGACGGCACGGCTCCGGCCGTCGGTGTGGCCTCCGGACCGGAGGCCATGCTCTTCCAGCGCTGCACCTGGTGCGGCACGGCCATGTACCACCGTCTGCTGTGTCCGGTCTGCCAGGGCAGCGACCTGCGCACGGAGCGCAGCGAGGGCACCGGTACGGTCCGCCACTCCACGGTGGTGCACCGCAACACCCCTGCCGCGCGCAATGTGTCGCTGGTCGAGATGGCCGAGGGGTTCGTGGTGCGCGGCCGGGTCATGGGCCCGCCGATCGGCATCCACAGCGGGGACCGGGTGCGGCTGTCCCAGGCCAAGGACGCGATCCGCGGCGAGCCGGTGTTCCAGCTGGTCGACGAGCCCTACCGCGCCTGGACCTGAGCCGGCCCGCGTGGCCGGCCCGCCCCGTGCTCAGGTGAGGGTCACGCGGATGCCGACCGTGCCGTTCACGCCCCGGCGCAGTCGGCTGCCGAGGAGCGAGAGGCGGCCGACGATGCCGTACTTGCGGGCGATGAGCCGCCGGTAGCGGGCGCTGGTGTCCCGGTCGCAGATCTCCGCGGTGGCGGGGATCTGGTCGCCGGTGGGCCTGCCGCGCAGGTCGCAGGGGCCGACGAGGACGTCGGCGCGCGCCCTGATGCGCTTGACCTTCCAGGAGTCGGCGACGGTCCACACACCCAGGGCGTCCCCGTCGCGCACGACCCACACCGGTGTGGCCACCGCGGTGCCGTTCCTGCGGTAGCTGGTGATCAGCAGGTACTGGCCGGTGCCGAGCCGCTCCAGCGGCATGTCGTTCATGGGCCGCAGTTTAAGCAGGCGACCGTCGGGGGCCCGGTGGGGGATGCTGGAGCTGGGGCACACGACAGGGGGCTGTGCGGTGAGCGAAGCGGCGACGGGCAGGCTGGTCGAGGTCGCCTGCGACGAGTCGGGCTCCGACGGCGAGAACCTCACCGGTGGGAACACGGACGTGTTCGCGCACGCCAGTGTGCGGCTGCCGGTGCCGGTGGCGGCCGCCTACGTGCAGGAGATCCGCGACCGGATCCGGTCCCCGGCCACGGAGTACAAGGCGAACCATCTGCTGCGCGAGAAGCACCGGGCCGTCCTGGAGTGGCTGCTGGCGCCGGCCGGGCCGATCCACGGCACCGCCCAGGTGCACCTGACGGAGAAGGCGTACTTCGTCCTGGACCGGGCGGTGGAGCTGCTGCTCGACGAGCGGACAGGCGCGCTGGAGCTGTACCGGCGGGGGCGGGAGCTGTTCGGGCAGGAGCGCTGGCGGGAGTTCCTGACGGCGGCCAACCAGCTGCTGCGGGTGCGCAACGGCGGCGCGCCCGTCGACACGTTCTTCCGTACCGTCAGGGCCCTGGGCGCCGCGGAGGTGCCGGGTGAGGCGGGCGAGGTCCTTCAGCGGCTCGCGGCGGCCCGCTCCCGCGCGGATGCCTACCGGACCCGGCTCCTTAACGGCCCGCCCCTGATCCCGGTCCTCAACCCGCTGCTGCCCGCCATCGTCAGCACCGCGGCGCACTGGAGCGCGGGCGGGGCGCGGGTCCGGCTCGTCCACGACCGGCAGAACATGCTGACGGAGGACCGGATCGCCTGGATCGAGGAGCAGGCCCGCCTGGCCGGGATCCGCCTCGACGGTGTACGGCTGGTCCACTCGGTGCTCGACCCCCGCATCCAGCTCGCCGACTTCCTCGCCGGGATCGCCCGCAAGATCGCCTCCGACGAGCTGAACGGACACGGCGACCCGGCCCTGACCGCACTCCTGCGCCCGTACGTGGATCCCGCGTCGGTGTGGGGCGACGAGACGAGCTGGGCGCTGATCGGGCCGGGCGAACCGGATTGCGCCGACCCCTCGGCAATCATCAACATCTCCGTCTAGATTGCGCGTTGACAACTGCCCCAGCACCCCCGCAGGAGCCGTCCCGTGAGGGAGAACCCCCCGGCCGCACAGAACGGCGCCGCGGCGCTGAGCACCCGTATCGACACCCTGCGGCCGCACACCGCCCGGATCTGGAACTACTGGCTGGGCGGCGGGGACTACTACGAGGTGGACCGGGTCGCCGGCGACCGGATCCGTGAACTGCATCCGGCCATCGACGCATACGCCCGAGCCGACCGGCTCTTCCTCGGCCGGGCGGTGCGGCACCTCGTCGAGGAGACCGGCATCCGGCAGTTCCTGGACATAGGGACCGGGCTGCCCACCGCGGACAACACGCACGAGGTCGCACAGCGGCTGGTCCCCGAGTGCCGGATCGTCTACGTCGACAACGACCCGCTCGTCCTGGCCCACGCCCGGGCTCTGCTCACCAGCTCCCCCGAGGGTCGCACCGACCATCTCGACGAGGACCTGCGCAATGTCGAGGCCATCCTCGAACGCGCCGCCGACACCCTCGACCTGACCCGCCCGGTGGGGCTGCTGCTGCTCGGGGTGGTCATCTTCATCGGCGACGACGAGGACCCGTACGGGATCGTGCGCCGGCTCATGGACCGGCTGCCGTCCGGCAGTCATCTCGCCCTGTCCCACACGGTGACCAGCCCGGCGATGCCGGACGTCGACGAGGCCGTACGGTTCTGGAACGCGCACGGCACACCGCACCTGCACCAGCGCACCCCCGAGGCCGTGGCCCGCTTCTTCGACGGGCTCGAACTGCTGGAGCCGGGCGTGGTCTCGTGCTCGCGCTGGCGCCCCGAGGGGACGGACGGGGGCGAGCCGGCGGAGGTGGCGCTGTACGGCGGGGTGGGCCGCAAGAACTGACCCGCGACGGCTGCACCGATGATTTTCGGCAAGCGGACCGGTCAGTACGGCCATGACTGATCTCAACAGGCCGCCGGTCGTCTCCCGCCGGGAGTGGCTGGCCTCCATAGACACCTTGCGCGTCCGGGAGAAGGCGCACACCCGTGAGGGCGACGCGATCGCCGCCGCCCGGCGCCGACTGCCCATGACCGAGGTCGACCCGCAGGCCCCGCTCGTCTCGGGCAAGGGGCACGTCCCCCTGATCGACGTCTTCGAGGGCCGCACCCAGCTGTTCGCGTCGTACCACATGTGGCACGACGGCCGCACCGCCGCCGACCAGTGCGAGGGCTGCACCTTCTTCACCGGCCAGGTCCGCGAACTGTCCTATCTGCACCAGCGTGACGTCACCTTCGCCGTCCTCTGCCAGGGCCCCTACGAGGAGTCCGACCGCTACCGCCGTTTCATGGGCTGGGACCTGCCCTGGTACTCGGTACCCGCCGAGTCGCACGAACGGCTCGTCGCCGGGCGCCACTTCGGGATGAAGGCCTGCTATCTCCGCGACGGGGACCGCGTCTTCGAGACGTACTGGACCACCGGCCGCGGTGTGGAACCCATGGCGCCGTCCTACGGCATCCTCGACATGACCGTCCACGGGCGGCAGGAGACCTGGGAGGACTCCCCGCCCGGCCGGCCGCAGCCCTACGAGCCGAACGGCCGGCAGTTCCGCAAGGACGGCCGGCCAACCGCGCAGTGGGCACGGATCGCCGCCGGGCACGACGACGACCTGCACGGCGGACAACCCGGCACGACCGGCTCCGGCTGCTGTTCCTGAAACCTGCGGTGAACGGGTGCGCGCCCGGCCACGTATGAAGGTCGGGCGCTCAACTCCGGGAGGGCCCCGCGGTGTTGTCACCGTGCTGTTCGGGTTCGGGAGCCATGCATGAGGCACGCACGACGACGGGTCGTCCGGCGAGTGACACGACTGGCGGCCGTCGGCGGACTGCTGCTCGGCGGGGTGATGGTCACGCACGCCGTGGCGAGCGAACCGGGCGACGGCTCCGCCGTGCCCGGCGCTTCGGTGCGGTCGGCCGGGAACACGGGCGCCGGTCTCGTGGCCCGGCTCGGCACCTCCCGTACGGCGGGCAGCTGGATCGGCGCCGACGGCCGGCCGGTCGTCGCGGTCACCGACGAGGGGGCGGCCGAGCGCGTACGGCGCGCGGGCGGCGAGCCGAAGACGGTGCCGCACAGCATGGACGACCTCAGGTCGGCCACCTCGACGCTCGCTTCCGCGCCCCGGGTGCCCGGCACGGCCTGGGCGCTGGACTACCGGTCCAACGAGGTGGTGGTGCGCGGCGACAGCACCGTCTCGTCCGCCGACTGGTCGCGGCTGACGCAGGTCGCGGACGGCATCGGCGGCTTCGTACGGATGGAGCGCACCGAGGGGACGTTCACCACCCGGTTGAACGGCGCCCAGTCGATCCTGTCGACCGCCGGACGCTGTTCGGCGGGCTTCAACGTGACCGACGGACAGCGCGAGTTCATCCTGACCGCCGGGCACTGCGGGCCGACCGGTTCGGTCTGGTTCGCCGACGCCCGGGGCAGGCAGCAGGTGGGCCAGACCGTCGAGCAGAGCTTCCCCGGCGGGGACTTCTCCCTGGTGCAGTACGCGAGCGGCGACGCCGGTGACGGTGCCGACGTGGTGGCGATCGGCAACGGCCAGGGGGTGCGGATCACCGGTGCGGGCGATCCGTCGGTCGGCCAGCGGGTGTTCCGCAGCGGCAGCACGACCGGGCTGCGCGACGGCACGGTGACGGCGCTGAACGCGACGGTGAACTACCCCGAGGGCACGGTGACCGGCCTGATCGAGACGAACGTGTGCGCCGAACCCGGGGACAGCGGCGGCCCGTTGTTCTCCGAGGGGATCGCACTCGGGGTGACGTCGGGCGGCAGCGGGGACTGCGCCTCGGGCGGTACGACGTTCTTCCAGCCGGTGACGAAGGCGCTGGCCGACCTGGGGGTGCAGTTGATCGGGGCCGCGCAGCAGGGTGCGGGGCAGCAGAGCGCGGCGCCTGCGCCGACACCTTCCGCGTCGGCCACGCAGAGCGCGATCGCGCCGGGTGCGGCCTCGCCCGGGTCGTCGGCTCCGGTCACGGGGGTGGCGGACGGGTCGCAGCTGCTGTCCCGGCTCGCCGACCCCAGGAACATCGGCCCGGGTCTGCTGGTGATCGCGGGCAGTCTGGTCGCGCTGGTGGCGACCCGGTTCATCCGCGCGGAGCAGGACCGCAAGGCCTATCAGCGGTACTACTCGGCGACGTGGGGGTGAGGCGGCGCCGGGGGTGAGGCCGCCCGGGGATAACGGCACGCACCGGCGCATGAAAAAGGGCACCCGTTCAAAGAAGGGTGCCCGTGGGTCGCGGTCTTCGAGGTCGGCGGCTCCCAGGGAGCGTCAGGCCGCGTTCACCGGCTGCGGGGCCGCTGCGGCCCACTCCAGGACGAGTCGTTGGTACTCCTCGCGCTCCTCGACGCTCAGTGTCCCGCCTGCCCGGCGCCACAGGGCCCGGATCTCCTCGTTGACCTCGTCAGCCGATCGATCGGAAACGGGTTCAACACTGGTGGACATGCTGTGAAGCATACGGCGCCGGAGGTGAAGGCCGCGTGAGTAATCACGAGCAATGCGGACATTTCGGACCGTGTTGCTGATCACTTCCGATCATGGTGGGCCGCTCAAGATCCGCCGCCCGCCTCAGGCTTCGGCCGCCCCCAGCACCAGGACCTGGATCGCCAGGACGGCGGCACCGCGCGCCCAGTCGTGAAAGTCGGACACCCGGGTCTCCAGGTCGATCGGGGCGGCCAGCGGATGGCGGTGCCCGCGGATCGTCCCGGCCACGGTCTCGCCGGCGACGTCCATCAGCCCGACCCCCTCACCGGCGAGCAGGATCCGCTGCGGCATGGCGAAGTTGGCGATCTGCGCGACCAGGACGCCGAGGGCGCGCGCCGCCTCCCGCACGACGCGGGCGGGCACGGGCTCACCCGCGGCGGCGAGCCGGAGGATCTCCTCGTACGTCCGCTCGCGGCCGGTGGCGGCCTGCACCTGGTAGCGGATGTTGGGGATGGTGAGCAGGGACACGGCGCTGCCGCGTTCGCCGTCCGGGGTGAGCGGGCCGTGCGGGTCGATGATCCAGTGCCGGCCGAAGCCGCGGTCCTCCTCGTCGCAGGGCACCCGCTTGCCGCCCAGGACCAGGCTGTAGCCGAGGCCGGCGCCGATGGTGAGGACCACGAAGCGGTCAAGGCCGTGTCCGGAGCCGAACCAGGTCTCGGCCTCGGTGAAGGCCGCGACGTCGTTCTCGACGACCACGGGCAGGCCGGTGCGCTCCTCCACCAGCGCGGCCAGCGGGATGTCGCGCCAGTGCAGGAACGGCGACTCCGCCACGACCGAACGGTCCTGGACCCGGCCGCCGACGCCGATGCCGATACCGGCGAGCCGGGGGAAGTCGTCCGCGAGCCGGCGCGTCATCGTGGCCAGCAGGTCGGCGACCTCGGCGGGGTCGTGCGTGGTGAGCGGGTGGTCGAGACGGGCGACGATCTCGCTGCGCAGGGTGGTGACGACGCCGTAGACCATGTCGTCGGTGACCTTGAAGCCGATGAAGGAGCGGGATTCGGCGACGACGTCGAGGGGCTGGGAGGGGCGGCCCTGGCGCACCTCGGTCGGGCCGCCCGCCTCGGGGACCTCGACGAGCAGGCCCGATTCGATGAGCGGTTTGGTCAGCCGGGTGAGGCTGCCGGCCGACAGGTTCAGGCGCCGGGCGAGCTCGGTGCGCGACAGGGGGCCGCCGACGAGCACCTCGATCGCCACCGAGCGCTCACCGGCGCTCAGCGGAAGCCAGCTGGCGACTGCTGCGGTCATCGTTCCAACCCCCGGAATTTTTTTGTAGCAAAAACAACATGGTCACTGTATGCGGTCGAACCTGCCCGAGAAAAGATCTGCGCACGCCTCTTGACGCCCTGATTCTTTCGCCTCAAAAGTAAGTGCCGAGAACGAGCCGCCGCAGACGAGGGAGTCTCCCGATGACCATCGCCTCCAGCAGCCCTCCGTCGCGTCTGCCGCTCGGCGGCGCCGAGGGGGCACGGATCACGCCGGACACGGGCCGGGCGAAACACGGGGAGATGCGCGGGGACGGACGGCTGGCGGCCGTGTTCCTCGCGCCGGCCGTGCTGGGCTTCGCGGTCTTCCTGCTCTGGCCGACACTGCGGGGCGTGTACCTGAGCTTCACCCGCTTCAACCTGCTCACGCCGGCCGAGTGGGTGGGCCTGGACAACTACGTACGGATGGTCCACGACCCCATCTTCTGGGACTCGTTGACGGTCACCGTCGAGTACGTCCTCATCAACATCGGCGTCCAGACCGTCTCGGCGCTCGCCATCGCCGTACTGCTCCAGCGGCTGACGCAGTCGGCGGTGCTGCGCGGCGTCGTGCTCACCCCGTATCTGATGTCGAACGTCGTCGCGGGCATCGTCTGGCTCTGGATCCTGGACACCCAGCTCGGCATCGGCAACGAGATCGTGGCCGGGCTCGGCTTCGACCGCATCCCGTTCCTCGCGGACGAGACCTGGGCGATCCCGACGATCGCGCTGATCAATGTGTGGCGTCATGTCGGCTACACCGCCCTGCTGTTGTTCGCGGGGCTCCAGGCGATCCCGAACGACATGTACGAGGCCGCGAAGGTGGACGGCGCGAGCGAGTGGCGGATGTTCTGGCGGATCACGCTGCCGCTGCTGCGGCCGGTCCTCGCGGTCGTTCTGATCATGACGGTGATCGGTTCGTTCCAGGTGTTCGACACGGTCGCGGTGACGACCGCCGGCGGACCGGCCAACGCCACCAACGTGCTCCAGTACTACATCTACGGCGCCGCCTTCGGCCGCTTCCAGTTCGGCTACGCCTCCGCGATGTCCGTGGCCCTGCTCGTGGTGCTCAGCGCGATCACATTCCTCCAGTACCGGCTCACCCGGGCCGGCCGGACCGACCTCGGCTGACGGAAGGGAGCGACCGACATGGCCACCGTGACGGCGACCACGAAGATACGGCCCGCCCAGCGCCGGAGACTCTCCCCCGGCCGGGTGCTGGCCTGGGCGGTGATGGCCGCGATCGTGATCGTGACCCTGCTGCCCTTCTACTGGATCCTGCGCACCGCGCTGTCCTCCAACGCCGCGCTCGCCGCCCATCCCGGCGACCCGCTGCCCGTGGACCTGACGACCGGCGGATTCGAACGGGCCCTGGGCCTGCAGTCCACCGAGGAGGCGATCGCCCAGGGCGGAGCGGGCGGCGGGCTGAAGTTCTGGCGCTATCTGATCAATTCGGTCATCGTGTCCACTCTGATCACCGTCTGCCAGATCTTCTTCTCCGCCATGGCGGCGTACGCCTTCGCCCGGCTGCGCTGGCGCGGCCGGGACCAGCTGTTCGCGCTGTTCCTGGCCGGGCTGATGGTGCCGACCATCTTCACCCTGCTGCCGAACTTCGTGCTCATCAAGGAACTCGGCCTGGTCGACTCCCTGTTGGGCGTGGCCCTGCCGACGATGTTCATGACGCCATTCGCGGTGTTCTTCCTGCGGCAGTTCTTCATGAACGTGCCCCGCGAGGTCGAGGAGGCGGCCCTGCTCGACGGGGCCGGGAAGGTCCGGATCTTCTTCCGGGTCATGCTGCCGATGGCGTCCACCCCCGTCCTCACGCTGGGCGTGCTGACGTACATCACCTCCTGGAACGACTACTTCTGGCCGCTGATGGTGTCCTACAGCGACAGCTCGCGCGTGCTCACCGTGGCGCTGGCCATCTTCCGGGCGCAGACCCCGCAGAGCGGCTACGACTGGTCCGGCCTGATGGCGGCCACGCTCATCGCCGCTCTCCCGATGCTCGTGCTCTTCGGATTCTTCGCGCGCCGCATCGTCAGCACCATCAGCTTCACGGGCATCAAGTAAGGGGACTGGCATGCGAATTCGTACCGTCACGGCGCTGGCCGGGGCGCTCGCCCTGTCCCTGGTGTCCGGATGCGCGCAGGGCAGCGCGGCGGGATCGGGGGCGAACACGGTGACGTACTGGCTGTGGGACGCCAACCAGCTGCCCGCCTACCAGGCCTGCGCCAAGGACTTCGAGCAGCAGAACCCGGGCCTGAAGGTGAAGATCACTCAGATGGGCTGGGCGGACTACTGGACCAAGCTCACCGCGAGCTTCATCGCGGGCACCGAGCCGGACGTCTTCACCGACCACATCCAGAAGTTCGGCCAGTTCGCCGATCTGAAGGTGCTGGAGCCGCTGGACGACCTGGGCATCGACGACTCCGCCTACCAGCCGGGCCTGGCCGCCAACTGGAGCGGCCAGGACGGCCATCGCTACGGCGCCCCGAAGGACTGGGACACCGTCGCCCTCTTCTACAACGACAAGATGGTCAAGGAGGCCGGGCTGACCGCCGCCGAACTCAACGGCCTGTCCTGGAACCCGAAGGACGGCGGCACCTTCGAGAAGGCCATCGCGCACCTCACGATCGACAAGAACGGCAAGCGCGGCGACGAGGAAGGCTTCGACAAGAACAACGTCAAGGTGTACGGGCTGGCCACCGGCGGCGCGGGCGACAGCGACGGACAGACCACCTGGAGCCCGTTCACCGCCTCGGCCGGCTGGCACTACACGGACAAGGCCCGCTGGGGCTCCGAGTACCAGTACGGCAGCAAGACCTTCCAGTCCGTCATCGACTGGTACTTCGGCCTGGCGGACAAGGGCTACCTCGTCCCCTTCACCGACTACACCGACGGCGCCAACCCGGCCAACGCCCAACTCGCCTCCGGCAAGGCGGCGACCTCCCTCGACGGCGCCTGGATGATCTCCACCTACTACGGCACCAAGGGCCTGAAGGTCGGCACCGCCGTCACCCCGGCCGGCCCGACGGGCAAGCGCGCCACCATGATGAACGGCCTCGCCGACTCCGTCACCAAGAACGCCCGCAACAAGGAGGGCGCGAAGAAATGGGTGCGGTACCTGGCCTCGGACGAGTGCCAGAGGACCGTCGGCGGCTACGGCATCGTCTTCCCCGCGACCCCGGAGGGCACCCGGGCCGCCGTCGCCGCGTACGAGAAGAAGGGTATCGACGTGTCCGCGTTCACCGAACCGGTCGCCGACAAGAAGGACTTCACCACCTTCTCCTTCCCCGTCACCGACTACGCGGCGGACGTGTACGCCCTGATGCGCCCGGCGATGCAGGACGTCTTCGCCAACGGCGCCCCGGTGAGCGACCTGACCAGGACCAACGACCAGATCAACTTCATCCTCGGCCAGTGAAAGGCACTTACTTCATGACGTTCTCCCTCGGCATCGTCGGAGCCGGCCAGTTCTCCGGCCAGTTCGCCCGGCTGTTCCTGGCGCACCCCGGTGTCCGCGACGTCTACGTCACCGACCTCCTGCCGGAGCGAGCCGAGCAACTCGCCGCCGCCGAAGGCCTGTCGGGCACCTTCCCCTCCTACGAAGCCATGCTGGAGTCACCGGCCGTCGACGCGGTCGCGATCTTCACCCAGCGCTGGACCCACGGCCCGCTGGTCCTGAAGGGCCTGAGCGCCGGCAAGCATGTCTACTCCGCGGTCCCCATGGCCATCGCCACCGAGGAGATCGCGGCCATCATCGACGCGGTCAAGGCGACCGGACTGACATACATGATGGGCGAGACCAGCCAGTACAACCCGGCCACCGTCCACGCCCGCAACCAGATCGCCGAGGGCGCCTTCGGGCGGATCTTCTACGCGGAGGGCGACTACGTCCACGACATGGATCTGGGGTTCTACGAGGCGTATCAGTACAGCGGCGGCGAGAACTGGAAGGCCACCGCCAGCTATCCCCCGCTGCTCTACCCGACGCACTCGGTGGGCGGGGTGCTGGGCGCCTGGCAGACGCACGCGGTGAGCGTGTCGGCGCTCGGCGTGGTGGACGAGCGGGGCGACGGTGTCTTCGACCGGTCGGTCAGCCAGTTCGACAACGACGTCTCCAATGCCACCGCACTCTTCGAGGTGGCGGGCGGCGGGTCGTTCCGCACGAACGAGTTCCGGCGGGTGGGCTACCCCTCCCACATCCGCGAATCCCGCTTCCGCTTCTTCGGCACGGAGGCGAGCATGGAGCAGCTCGCCACGGTGGCCCTGTGGCAGGACAAGAACGGCGTGAAGGACATCAGCGAGCTGCTGGAACCCAAGCCCACCATGTCCCCCGACGACCCCTCGCTCCAGCACATCGCGCCGGACCTGCGGGCCGCGTTCACCTCCGGCTCGGCCCCGGTGCACGACCGCGCCCGCCTGCCACGGGAGTTCGACCACCTGCACAACGGGCACGAGGGCAGCCACCACTTCCTGGTGGACGACTTCGTGACCGCGGTCAACACCCGCACCCTGCCGTCCGTGAACGCCTGGGTCGCCGCCCGTTACACCCTGCCGGGCATCATCGCGCACGAGTCGGCGCGGCAGGGCGGGGCGAGGCTGGAGATCCCGGACTTCGGTGACGCTCCGGCGTGACGTTTCGCCGTAGGCCGGGTGCCCGTGTCCGATCAGGTGCCCGGCTTGCGGCCGTACACGAAGACGTCGTCGCCCTTCTTCAGCAGCGACCAGTACTTCTTGGCGGTCGTCTTCGTCATGTTGACGCAGCCGTGGGAGCCCGGCGGGTTCCACATGCTGAGGCCGACGGAGTGGAAGGCCTGGCCGCCGTCGAAGAACTGGGCGTAGGGCATGGGCACGTCGTAGATGGACGAGACGTGGTCGATGTTCCGCCAGTAGATCTTCTTCAGGCCGGTGCGGGTCTCGTAGCCGTCGCGGCCGGTGCGGACCGGGACCGGGCCGTAGACGAGCCGTTCGCCGTCCTGGATCCAGCTGAGCTGGAGGGTGAGGTTGACGCAGGCGATGCGGCCCTTGTTCACCGGGCACTTGCCGTCCTTGTTGGGGTTGTTCCCAACGGCCCGCTGCTTCAGCATCAGGTCCATCACGCCCCAGGTGACGGGGCCGGCGTAGCCGATGTTCGGGGAGATGCCGTGCTTGGTCTGGAAGGCCTGGATGGCCTTGCAGTCGCTGGGCGACTGCCTGCCGTCCACCGGCAGGCCCAGGAACTTCTCCACTTTCTTCTGGTACGGCCCGGTCTGCGTCGTACAGGTCGCGGCCTGCGCCGGCGCGGCGCCGAGCGCGAGACCGAGCGGTGCGACCAGTCCTGCGGTGATGCCGAGTGCGACGGCGCGCCGTCTGCGTATGTCCCCCATGGCCGGGCCCTTCCGTTGCGTGGTGGGGTGGTCTTCTGCGAGCTAGACCGGTGTGCGGGGGTGGGGGTTGTAGGGCGGTGCGGTCTGTGACGAAACGGTGAAATTTCCCCCTGCCGGACCGCGCGTGGGGCCGTCGTGGCCGCTTACGCTGCCGCTCATGGACCGCACGCTCGCCGACGACCTGTCCCGGCTGCCCGAACTGCTCCGATCCGCGTACGACTTCGCCGTGGGCGAGCTGGCCGGGCTGGACGACCGCCCGGTCGTCCGTCTCGACCCGGCGCCCGGGGACGAGGGCCTGCCGGGCGAGGGTGCCGGTGCGCAGGGGGCGCTGGAACGGTTCGCCGAGCGGTGGGCGCCGGGCTTCTCCGGCTCGGCCGGTCCGCGCTATCTGGGCTTCGTCACGGGCGGCACGACCCCGGCCGCGCTTGCCGGGGACTGGATGACGGCCGCCTACGACCAGAACGTGATCAACGCCACCGACTCCTGGGCGACGGCGCTGGAGCGGCAGACGGTGGCCTGGCTGCGGGAGCTGTTCGGGCTGAGCGAGGCGCACAGCGGGGCGTTCGTGACCGGTGCGACCGCGTCGAACACCGTGGGGCTCGCCGTTGCCCGGGAATGGCTCGGCGAGCGTGCCGGTGTCTCGGTGGCCCGGGACGGGGTCGCGGCCCTCGGCCCCGTCGACGTGCTCTCCGGCAGCGCCCACTCCACCGTCCGCAAGGCACTGGCCGTGCTCGGCATCGGCCGGGAACGGCTGCGCGCCGTGCCGCTGCTGCCCGGCAACCGCGAGGCCGTCGACGTCGACCGGCTCGCCGACGCCCTCGCCGCACTCAAGGGCCGTCCGGCGATCGTCGTCGCCAACGCCGGCACCGTGAACACCGTGGACTACGACGACCTGCGGGCCGTCGCAGCGCTGAAGGAGACTTACGACTTCTGGCTCCACGTCGATGCCGCCTTCGGTGCCTTCGCCGCCCTCTCCCCCACGTACGCGCATCTCGTCGACGGACTGGACGCGGCCGACTCGGTCTGCGTCGACCTGCACAAGTGGCTCAACGTGCCCTACGACGCGGCCGTCCAGTTCACCCGCCGTCAGGACCTTCAGGTGAACGTCTTCCACAACGCCTCGCCGTACATCGGGCTCCCCACCGGCAACCCCGACTTCCTGCACCTCACACCGGAGAGCTCCCGCCGGCTGCGGGCCCTGCCGGCGTGGTTCTCCCTCGTGGCGTACGGCCGGGCCGGGCACCGGGAGATCGTCGAGCGGAACGTCGCACTCGCCCGCGACCTCGGTGACCGCATCGCCGCACTGGACGGGCTGCGGCTGCTGGCGCCGGTCCGCCTGAACGTCGTCTGCTTCACCCTGGCCGAGGAGCCGACGCGGGAGCGGGTCGAAGCGCTGGCGCGGGCCGTCGCCGCGTCCGGCGAGGCATACCTGACGCCGACCGTGTACGCCGGTGTGCCGGCGCTGCGGGCGGCGTTCAGCAACTGGCGTACGACCGAGGCCGATGTGCGGCGGGTGGCCGATGCGCTCGCGTCAGCTCTGGTCCGGTGAGGCGGCGGCCAGTGTGAAGGCCGTGTTGACCGAGGTGATGCCGCCGTCGACGACCAGGGTGGTGCCGGTGATCCAGGACGCGTCGCGGGAGGCGAGGAAGGCGACGGCGGCGGCGATGTCCTCGGGTTCGCCGACCCGGCCCAGCGGGTAGACCGGGCCGAGCGTGGCGAGTTGCTCTTCGCGGCCCTCCCAGGCGGTGGTGCGCACGGTGCCCGGTGCCACGAGGTTGACGCGGACTCCCCGGGCCGCGGCGTGCCCGGCGAGGGTGCGGGTGAGGGAGCCGAGGCCGGCCTTGGCGGCGCTGTAGGCGTGGTTGCCGAAGCCCTGGAGGCCGTTGACCGAGCCGATGGTGACGACGGCACCGCGGCCGGAGGCGACCAGGTGCGGGAGGGCGGCGCGGCAGCAGCGGTAGGCGCTGGTCAGGGTGAGGTCGAGGTCGCGCGCCCACACCTCGTCGGGCTCGTCCTCGAAGAGCGGGACGTCGGGGGTGCAGCCGTAGGCGTTGTTGACGAGCACGTCCAGGGAGCCGAAGACGGTGACGGCGTGGGCGACGGCCGCCTCGACGGACGCCCGGTCGCCCACGTCGCAGCCGAACGCCTGGGCGGTGAGGCCCTGTTCGCGCAGTGTGCCCGCGGTCTTCTGCGCCTCGGCCTCGTCCACGTCCGTCACCAGCACCCGGGCGCCCTCCTCGGCGAGCCTTCGGGCGGTGGCCGCGCCGATGCCCCGGGCCGCGCCGGTGACGAGAACTCCGTACCCCTCGAAGCGCGTTGTGTCCGTCATGAGCAGCACGGTAGTGCCGCGGAGATCAACGCGGCAGATACCGTGCACCCATGTCTGTGTTCCTCCAGCAACTGCCCGCCCTGATGGGCGTCGTGATCGGCGCGCTCGGCTCCTACCTGGCGCTGGTGCGCAGTGACCGGGCGCGGTTCCACCGGGAACAGGAGGCGCGTTGGGAGGAGCGGCGGCTCGCGGTGTACGCCGACTATGCGCGGTCGGTGAAGAAGACCGTCACGGTGACGTACCGGATCGCTGCCGAACTGGGCAGCGGCACGCACCCGGACCCGCTCGCGCTCGACGAGGCCAAGCCGTTGCTGGCCGAGGCCAACAACGGACGGGACCCCTCGGGTGAGGCGCTGCTCATGCTGGGCAGCGTCGCGGTGGTGGACCAGGCGCGGGCCTGGGTCGTGACGGTGATGGAGATGGAGCGGTTCGTGCGCGAGGGCAGGTGCGACCCGGAGGGCTGGCAGGCGCTGCTGGCACGGCAGCGCGCCGGGCGCGAGGGCTACTACACGGCGGTGCGGGAGGACCTGGGTCTGCCGCCGGGACACTCGGCACGCTGGCGGCTGCCGGTGACGGACCCGGCGTCGCCTCAGCGGTAGCCGCTGGCGTCGGCCGGCTTCCCCGCGTCCGCGACCTCGACGAGGTAGCGCCAGGCGTCCGGCCGGCTGCCGTCGAGGTCGGTGAACCCGTACTCCTGGGCCAGGCCGCCGCTGGAGAGGGACCCGCCGTTGAAGCGGGCCACGTCGGGGTCGGCGGCCAGGGCGGCGACGGCCCGGCCGACGTAGCGCGGGGTCTCCGAGATGGCGAAGTGGGGGACGTCGGTGAGGGCGTCGCGCCAGTTGTCCTCGCGTACGCCGAACGCGTCGAGCATCATCTCCGAGCGCATCCAGCCCGGGGTGAGCGCGACGGCAGTCGCGCCGCGCGGGCCGAGTTCATGGCCGAGGGAGAAGGCCATGCGCAGGACGGACGCCTTGGCGAGGTCGTAGAAGAAGGAGTTGCGGTAGCGGTCGCGGTTGTAGTCGGCGGTGCCGTCGGTCATCTCGACCAGCAGGCCGCCGGGCCGGCGCAGGAGCAGGGGCAGCGCGTGGTGGCTGGTGATGGCGTGCGTCTCGACGGCGAGCCGGAGCAGTCTGAGGCCGTCGTCGAGGTCGTGCTCCCAGATCGGGGCGTCAAAGGCGAAGAGCTTCTCGCCGCCCCAGACGTCGTTGACGAGGACGTCGAGGCGGCCGTGTTCGTCGGCGATGCGGTCGACGAGGGCGCGGACCCGGTCGGGGTCGAGATGGTCGGTGGGTACGGCGATGCCGTGGCCGCCGGCCCCGGTGACGAGGTCGGCGGTGTCCTCGACGGTCTCGGGGCGGTCGTACTCGGAGCGCCGGGCGCGGGTGGAGCGGCCGGTGACGTAGACGGTGGCGCCGGCCGCGCCGAGTTCCACGGCGATGCCGCGTCCCGCTCCCCGGGTCGCTCCGGCGACGAGTGCGACCTTGTCCTTGAGTGGCTGTGACATGTCCGGCCTTCCGGGTTTCCGTGTGTCGGCTTGGTGGTTCCACCGTCCCCGGTAAACCGGACATCTTCTGTCACCTTTTCCGGCGAGCCGGTGTTTCAGTGGCCGCGGTCGATCCACTCCTGGAGGTGCGGGGCCTCGGCGCCGATGGTGGTGGCGTCGCCGTGGCCGGTGAGGACCTTCGTCTCGGGCGGCAGGGTGAGCAGGCGGTCGCGGATCGAGTCGATGATCGTCGGGAAGTGGGAGAAGGAGCGGCCGGTGGCGCCGGGGCCGCCCTGGAAGAGGGTGTCGCCGGTGAAGACGGTGCCGAGGCCGGGGTCGTACAGGCAGACCGCGCCGGGGGCGTGTCCGGGCGTGTGCAGGACCCTGAGGTCGGCGCCCGCGGCCTCGATGACCTGTCCGTCCAGGAGGTGGGCGTCGGGGTCGCGGTGGGGGTGGGTCTGCTTCCACAGCGGCAGGTCGTCGGGGTGCAGCCAGATGGTGGCGCCGGTGCGTTCGGCGAGGGCGGGCGCGGCGTCGATGTGGTCGTTGTGGGCGTGGGTGCACACGATGGCGGTCAGCCGGCGCTCGCCGACGGCCTCGGCGATGGCGTCGGCGTCGTGCGCCGCGTCGATGACGACGACCTCGTGGTCGTCGCCGACGAGCCAGACGTTGTTCTCGACGTCCCAGGTGCCGCCGTCGAGGCTGAACTGCCCGGAGGTGACGAGGTGTTCGATGCGGACGGCCATCACAGCACCACCACCGAACGCAGCACGTCGCCCTGGTGCATCCGCTCGAAGGCCTTCTCCACGTCGGTGAGTTCGATGGTCTCCGTCACGAACGCCTCCAGGTCCAGGCGGCCCTGGAGATGCAGGTCGATCAGCATCGGGAAGTCACGGGAGGGCAGGCAGTCGCCGTACCAGGAGGACTTCAGGGCTCCGCCGCGGCCGAACACGTCCAGGAGCGGGAGTTCGAGCTTCATCTCGGGGGTGGGGACACCGACGAGGACGACGGTGCCGGCCAGGTCGCGGGCGTAGAAGGCCTGCTTGTAGGTCTCCGGGCGGCCGACGGCCTCAATGACGACGTCGGCGCCGAAGCCGCCGGTGAGTTCGCGGATGGCCTCGACGGCGTCGGTCTCGCGCGAGTTGACGGTGTGGGTGGCGCCCATGGTGCGGGCCTTGTCGAGCTTGCGGTCGTCGATGTCGACGGCGATGATCTTCGCGGCGCCGGCCAGGTCGGCCCCGGCGATCGCCGCGTCGCCGACGCCGCCGCAGCCGATGACGGCGACGGTGTCGCCCCGGCCGACGTTGCCGGTGTTGATGGCGGCGCCGAGGCCGGCCATCACCCCGCAGCCCAGCAGGCCGGCGACCTGCGGGGAGACGGCCGGGTCGACCTTGGTGCACTGGCCGGCGGCGACCAGCGTCTTCTCGGCGAACGCACCGATGCCGAGGGCCGGGGAGAGTTCGGTGCCGTCGGTGAGGGTCATGCGCTGCTTGGCGTTGTGGGTGTCGAAGCAGTACCAGGGGCGGCCGCGCAGACAGGCCCGGCACCGTCCGCACACCGCACGCCAGTTGAGGATCACGAAGTCGCCTGGCGCGACGTCGGTGACGTCGTCGCCGACCGCCTCGACCACGCCCGCGGCCTCGTGGCCCAGCAGGAAGGGGAACTCGTCGGAGATGCCGCCCTGCTTGTAGTGCAGGTCGGTGTGGCAGACACCGCAGGCCTGGATGCGCACCACGGCCTCGCCCGGACCCGGGTCGGGCACGACGATCGTCTCCACCCGTACGGGCTCGCCCTTGCCCGGTGCGATCACGCCGCGTACCTGCTGCGCCATGGTGCTGACCCCTCTTTCGTCGACCGCTGTCCCTGTCCTCGACCCTACGCGTGATCTATCGGCGACGGCACACATCCACGCACCACCTCTTCACCGCTCCCCCACGGGCACGCCATGATGTCCTCTCCTTCGTGCACCTCGACGGCGAGGCGACGAAGCGTCCGGAGAGGCGGTCCGCGTGTGTCGGGTACGAGGATCGGATCCGCCGGTGCCGGGTACGGCCGGCCGGTACGGCTGAACGGCACGGCCGAGGCCGCCTCCGGCATGCCGACCGAGATCGTTCTGCTCGACGGCGCCGACCGCGTCATCGGCCGGCTGTCCTTCCGCGCCTGCCGGGAGTGCCGTACGGGCCGGATCCTGGACATCTGGATCGACGAGTCCTGGCAGCGCGAGGGGCTGGGCCGGGAGCTGCTGCGCGGTCTGTTCGCGCGTCGTCCGGGCCATGCGTGGACCACGACCTCGCAGACCCGGCAGGGGCAGGCCTTCTTCACGGCGATGTCCCTGGAGACCGGGCTGACGCTGGCGCCGGGCGGCCCGCTGTGCCCGCATCTGGTGGGCCGGTTCCGGCGCATGCTGGCGCGGGTACCGCGGCAGCGGTCGTCGGGCTGAGGGGAACCGCTCCGACGCCGGTCGATGAGCCCGCGGGTGCCCGACGTAGCCTGAGTGCTCCGCCCGACTCCCGAGGAGCGTCGTGAGCATCGAAGAGACGACGGCACCGCCGCCTGTGCCCGCCTGGCGGCTGCTCCTCGACTATGTGCGTCCGCACCGGTGGGCTCTGCTGGCGGGCGCCGTACTGTCGCTGGTCACCGGTGCCACCGGGCTGCTGCTGCCGCTGGTGGCACGGGAGTTGATCGACGACC
Source organism: Streptomyces sp. NPDC079141 (assembly GCF_040686775.1). Classification (NCBI taxonomy): domain Bacteria; kingdom Bacillati; phylum Actinomycetota; class Actinomycetes; order Kitasatosporales; family Streptomycetaceae; genus Streptomyces; species Streptomyces sp. NPDC079141. The sequence goes on from NZ_JBFBLP010000001.1 coordinate 370,727, forward strand.
TGGCGCACGAGCGGGCCATCACCGGGGCGTTGCTGCTGATGTCGGCGCTGGTGGTGGCCAACGCGGCGCTGGGCGCGCTCGGTTCGTACGTGCTGCGCCGCACCGCCGAGTCGGTGGTGCTGGGCGCGCGGCGCGCCCTGTCGTCGTATCTGCTGCGGCTGCGCATCACCGCGGTGGACCGCACCGAACCGGGCGATCTCATGGCCCGCATCACGTCGGACACCACCCTGCTGCGCGAGGTGACCACCGATTCACTGGTCGGCCTGGGCACCGGCGGGCTCACCCTGGTCGCGACGCTGGTCATGATGGGGCTGGTGGATCCGGTGCTGCTGGCGGTCACGCTCGCCGTGGTGCTGGGCGCGGGCACGGTCCTCGGCGTGATCGTGCCCCGCATCAACCGGGCGAGCCGCCAGGCACAGGACGCGGTCGGAGTGATGGGGGCCTCCCTGGAGCGGATCCTGGGCGCGCTGCGCACGGTGAAGGCGTCCGGCGCCGAGCCGCGCGAGGAACGCACGCTGCACAAGGCGGCCGAGGAGTCGTGGCGACAGAGCGTGCGGGCGGCCAAGTGGTCGGCAGCGGCGGGCAATACGGCCGGCCTTGCGATGCAGATGGCGTTCATCACGGTGCTCGCCGTCGGCGGGGCGCGAGTGGCGACCGGGTCGATCGACATCGGCACACTGGTGGCGTTCCTGCTGTACGTCTTCTATCTGATGGCGCCGATCCAGCAGGTCGTCGGCGCGATCACCCAGTACCAGACGGGTTCGGCGGCGCTCGCCCGGATCCAGGAGGCGCTGCGGCTGCCCGCCGAACCGCCCGTGCGGCCCGCGCCGTTGCCCGCGGCGGGCGCAGAACCGGCCGCCCTCGCCTTCGAGGACGTCCGCTTCCGCTACGCCGAGGATCTGCCCTACGTCCACCACGGGGTGACGTTCGCCGTCCCGGCCCGCGGGATGACGGCCTTCGTCGGCCCGTCCGGCGCCGGCAAGACCACGGTCTTCTCCCTCATCGAGCGGTTCTACGACCCCGAGTCCGGCGTCATCACCCTCGACGGCCGCGCGCTGACCGACTGGGAGCTGCCCCGGCTGCGGTCCGCGATCGGCTACGTCGAGCAGGACGCCCCGGTGCTGTCGGGCTCGTTGCGGGACAACCTGCTGCTGGGCAATCCGGAGGCCGGCGACGACGACATCGCGCGGGTGCTGAAGACGACCCGGCTCGACGGGCTGGTCGCCGGTCTGCCGAACGGCCTGGAGACCCTGGTGGGACACCGCGGCACCAAGCTGTCGGGCGGTGAACGCCAGCGCGTCGCCATCGCCCGCGCCCTGCTGCGCCGTCCTCGGCTGCTGCTGCTCGACGAGGCCACCTCGCAGCTCGACGCGGTCAACGAGGCGGCGCTGCGCGACACCGTCGCGGACGTCGCCCGGTCGACCACCGTGCTGGTCGTCGCGCACCGGCTGTCGACGGTGACGATGGCGGAGCGGATCGTCGTCATGGACGCGGGCCGGGTGCGGGCGGTCGGCACCCATCGTGAGCTGGTGGCCGCCGACCCGCTGTACGCGGAGCTGGCGGCGACTCAGTTCCTGGCGACGGCGGGCTGAGAACGCGCCGAGGGCCGCCCGGACGTCCGGGCGGCCCTCGGTGCGGTGGGTCAGTACTGGATGCCGGGGAGCAGTTGGGTGACCGGGGCGGCCAGGTCGGTGACCTGGTGCAGCTGGTTCAGTTCGTGGACCCTGTTCAGCTGGTTCAGCTGCGCGGACGGCCGCGGGATCTCGGCCTTGTGCTCCGCGGGGATGTCGCTGACGGTGAGCGAGTCGAGCATGCTCATCGGGCTGAGCGTCCCGGCGTTCTGGCCGTCCGCCTCGGCCGCGCTCGCCAGCGGGGCGGCCAGGCCGGTGACCGAGACGGCCAGACCCACGGCGGCGGCGATACGTCGTGTTGAGATCATGCTTTCAGCAACGCCGGCGGGCCCGTGCCGGACACGGCCGGGCGGCGCCGCTCACCCGTCAGGCGGAGCGGCTCCGCTGCGCTTGCCGAGGCCGTCGGGGCGGAGGAGCCTCGTAGGAGAGGCCTGCGCGGCCCGCTCCCCGAGGACCGCGGGCCTTTGAGGAGGTCACCATGGGCACCGCTGCACGTCCCGGCTTCGACACCGAAGCCCTGCGCCGGGGCATCGAGGAACACACGGCGGCGACGCTGCTGTCGCTGTACGCGGACGACGCCGAATTGCGCGTCGTGGACCGCAACACCCAGCCGAGCAGTCCCCGGATCCTGCACGGCCGTGACGAGATCAGCGAGTTGCTGGAGGACGTCTACGGCCGCGAAATGACCCACAAGCTGGACCGCTGCGTCGTCGAGGGCGACAACATCGCCTTCAGCGAGTCCTGCGTGTACCCCGACGGGGTACGGGTCCTCGCCGAGTCGATGGCGTCCCTGCGGAACGGCAAGATCGTCGAACAGACGATGATCCAGGCCTGGGACGAGTAGCTCCGTCACGCCGAGGTGGCGGCCGGCGGCTGCGGGACCGGGGCGGCGGTGTCCGGCCCGGTCTCGACGGCCAGGACGAGCTTGCGCAGCAGGTCGGCGAGGGTCTGCTGCTCGGTCGCGGTCAGCGCGGAGAGCAGTGCGGTCTCGCCCTCCTCCTCGGCCGCCGCGTGTTGCTCGAACGCCGTGTACCCGGCGGCGGTGAGCCGGACCCGCACTCTGCGCCGGTCCGCGTTCTCGTGCGTCCGGCTGATGAACCCGGCGTCCTCCAGCGGGGCGAGCCGCGCCGAGAGCGCACCCCGGGTCAGGCCGAGCCGGTCGGCCAGCAGCGAGGGGCTCGTGGTGTACGGCGGGCCGAGCCGGCGCAGGGTCAGCAGCACCTTGAACTGCCAGTGCGGCAGGCCGTCGGAGTCGAGGGTGTCGCGCCGGTGGTGTGCCGCGTGCCGTGCCAGGACGGCCAGCCGGGCGAAGATCGCCTCCTTCACCGGGTCCATCCAGTCGAGTTCCCGCTGCCACTCCTCGACGTGCCGGTCGACGGAGTCCCCCATTGACGTCCTCCCGCAATAGTTTTCTTGTGGATGGTTTCACACCTGGCTACCTTCCCCCGTCATGGCGAACACCACGAACACCTGGCCCATATCCGTTGACTCCGGCGAACTCCTCGCCGCCGCCCGCGAGTTGTCCCGTGCGGGGCGCTGGGAGCGGGCGCTGCGCCTGCTGGACGCGGCCGACTCCGGCGATCCGGTCCTCCGTGCGCGACTGGCTCTGGCGGCGGCCGAAGTCGCCCTGGACAGCGACTGGTTCGCCGGGACGCGTCTCGCGGCGGAGCGTGTCGAGGCCGCGGAGAAGGAGGACGGCGACGGCGCCTGGGCGGTGCGCTTCGCACGGCTGCGCCTGGACTACCTTCACCTGCTCACCGGCGACGACGGGCTGCGGTTCGGACCGCAGGGGAAGGACCCCGGCGCGCTCGCGGACGTGCGCCGCCGTGCGCACCGGCTCCTGGACAGCGCCCCGGACGAGGTGGCCCGCGGCTGGGCCGCGATGTACCTGGGGCTGATCACGGACAACCTCTTCGCCGAGCGCGCCTCGGCCCCGGCCCACTACGCGGCGGCCCTGCGCGCGGGCGAGTCGGGCGGCGACGACCTGCTCGCCCGCGAGGCGCTGCGGCACCTCGGCGACCACGACCACGACCACGGGAACCACGACGCAGCCCTGCTCAACTGGCGCCGGGCCAGCGCGCTCGGCGCCCGGGCGGGCGCGGTCCCCGGCACGCTCTCCCAGCAGCTGCTGCTGGCGGTGCTGGCCCGGGACGCGGGCGACACGGCGGGGGCCGCGGCCCTGGCGGCGGAGGTCGCCCGCTGGGCGGAGGCGATCGGCGCGAGGCATCTGCACGCGCAGGCGGCGGGCTTCCTGGCCGGAGCCGACCCGACGGCGCCGCCCGCAACGGATCAGACCTGACCGGCAGATCGGTCCCTCCAACTGGGCGGTCGCTTCGTCGCGTTGCCGTGAGCAGCCGGCTACCGGGGGCCATACTGGCCGACGTGCGCGTAGCGATCATGACAGCGGGCTCCCGGGGCGATGTGGCCCCCTACACCGGACTCGGCCATGCGCTGGCCCGGGCGGGACACCAGGTCACCCTCGCCACCCATGGTTGTTTCGAGCCGTTGGTGGCGGGGTCCGGTCTGAACTTCCATCCCCTCCCCGTCGATCCGCGGGCGGAGTTGCACTCCACGCGCGGGCGGGGTCTGCACCGCAGTACGACGGGTGTGGGCAAGTTGATGCGGGTGTCCGCGATGGCGCGGGCGCTGGTGGGAAGGATGACGGACGACCTGGTTGCCGCCGCTCGGGCCAGTGACGTACTGCTCCTGTCCAGTTCCCTGGCCCCGCTCGGCCGGACCATTGCCGAGGGCCTGCGGCTGCCCTGCATCGGCGCCTATCTCCAACCGCTCGCCCCCACCCGCGAGTTCGCGCCTCCTGTGCTCGGCGCCGGCTCCTGGGGCGCCGCGGGAAACCGGATCGCCGGACACGGGGTGAATCTGCTGATGGACCGGATCTTCGCGTCCACGCTGCCGTCGGTGCGGGCCCGCCTGGGCCTGCCGAGCAGCCGCTCCGTCCGCGAACTGGCGGTGCTCCACGGCTTCAGCCCGCTGGTGGTGCCTCGCCCCCGGGACTGGCCGTCCGGTCTCGACGTGACCGGGTACTGGTGGCCGTACGACGGCGATGCCCAACTCCCGGCGGATCTGCTGGACTTCCTCGACGCGGGCGAGCCCCCGGTCTTCGTGGGCCTGGGCAGTGCCACCGTGCCCGATCCCCGACGCCTGAGCGCCGAGATCGTCCGCGCCCTGCGGCGGGCCGGACTGCGCGGTGTGATCCAGCGGGGCTGGGGCGGGCTGGAGGCCGACGGCGACGACATGCTGACGATCGGCGAGGTGGCGCACTCCGCGCTGTTCCCCCGCACGGCCGCCGTGGTCCACCACGCGGGCGCGGGCACGACGGCCGCGGGGCTGCGGGCGGGGGTCCCGGCCGTGCCGGTGCCGATCCAGTTCGACGAGGGCTTCTGGGCCCACCGTCTGGTCACCCTCGGCGTGGCTCCGCGGCCGGTCCCCCTGCGCGGCCTGACGGCGGACGCCCTGGCCCCGGCTCTCGACCGGGCCGTACGCCACGGCGCGTACCGGGAGCGGGCAAGGGCGTTGGGCGTGCGGATCCGCGGGGAGGACGGCACGGCGCCGGTCCTGGCGGCGTTGGAGCGACTCGCGGGGTAGGGCGGGACGCCCCGGCGGCCGCGCGGTACAGACCTGCCGTGCCGGGCACGCGATCTCCGCCACACGCCGTTGATCTCTGTGGCGCCCCGCGCGGCAGCGAGGAACAATCCACCACGGAACGGAAACCGATCCGGTGGAAGAGGTGCCTCGCATGGTCGAGCAGGACGAGCGATTCGACGTTGTCGTACTCGGCGCCGGGCCCGGCGGCTACGTCGCCGCCGTCCGCGCCGCCCAGCTGGGCAAACGTGTCGCGGTCGTCGAGGAGAGGTACTGGGGCGGCGTGTGCCTGAACGTGGGCTGCATCCCCACCAAGGCGCTGCTGCGCAACGCCGAACTGGCGCACATTTTCACGCGCGAGGCGAAGACCTTCGGCATCAAGGTCGACGGGCAGGTCTCCTTCGACTACGGCGAGGCGTTCCGCCGCAGTCGCAGGGTCGCCGACGGCCGGGTCAAGGGCGTCCACTACCTGATGAAGAAGAACAAGATCACCGAGCTGGACGGCCGCGGCACCTTCCTGGACCCGCACACTCTCCAGGTCACCGACTACGACGGAAACATCCGGACCATCGGTTTCGAGCACTGCATCATCGCCACCGGCGCCACTCCCAAGCTGCTGCCCGGCACCAAGCGCAGCGCACGCGTGGTGACCTACGAGGAGCAGATCCTCGCGGAGGACCTGCCGCAGTCGATCGTCATCGCGGGTGCCGGCGCCATCGGCATCGAGTTCGCCTACGTCCTGCACCACTACGGCGTGAAGGTGACCGTCGTCGAGTTCCTGGACCGCATGGCGCCCCTCGAAGACGCCGAGGTCTCCGCGGAACTCGCGCGCCAGTACCGCAAGCTGGGCATCGACGTGCTGACCTCCACGCGGGTCGACGCCATCGACGAGTCCGGTCCCCAGGTCCGTGTCACGGTCACGGGCAAGGACGGCGCCCAGCAGATCCTGGAGGCCGACAAGGTCCTCCAGGCCATCGGCTTCGCCCCGAACGTCACCGGATACGGCCTGGAGAGCACCGGCGTGACGGTGACCGAGCGTGGCGCCATCGACGTCGACGGCCGCTGCTGTACCACCGTCCCGCACATCTACGCCATCGGCGATGTGACCGCGAAGCTGATGCTCGCGCACACGGCCGAGGCCATGGGTGTGATCGCCGCCGAGACGATCGCCGACGCGGAGACCATGGAACTGGACTACGCGATGATCCCGCGCGCCACCTACTGCCAGCCCCAGATCGCCAGTTTCGGCTACACCGAGGCCCAGGCCCGCGAGCTCGGCTACGACGTCAAGGTCGCCAAGTTCCCCTTCACGGCCAACGGCAAGTCCCACGGTCTCGGCGACACCACCGGCTTCGTGAAGCTGATCAGCGACGCGAAGTACGGCGAGCTCATCGGCGGCCATCTGATCGGGCCGGACGTCACCGAGCTGCTGCCGGAGCTCACCCTGGCCCAGCAGTGGGATCTGACGGTCCATGAGGTCGCCCGCAACGTCCACGCCCACCCGACCCTCGGCGAGGCCGTCAAGGAAGCGGTGCACGGCCTGGCCGGCCACATGATCAACATGTGAGCGGTCAGGAAGTGCCGATGCGGTCGAGCAGTTCCCGGCCCTCGACGGTACGGCTGTGGTCCGGGCCGAACGTGTCCAGACAGGCCTCGTACGCGGCCGCCGCCCGGGAGCGGGCCTCGGCAGCCCGGCCGAGCCCGAGCAGGGCGGTGGCCACCGCCAGCTCGACGGCACCGGTCTCCGGGCGCCGCTGCTCCACGGGCAGGCTGTGGCGCACCTCGTGTGCGCGCTCCGCCTCGGCGAGCGCCTCCTCGTGGCGGGACTGGCCGTTGAGGCTGCGGGCCAGGCCGAGCCGCAGGACGAGGCCGAACCGGTCCGAGGCGCGGTGGACGGCGAGGGTGTCCCGGGCCAGCGTCTCGGCCTCCGGGTGCCGCCCCTGCCCGTTCAGGGCGAAGATCAGTCCGTTGCGGGCGGCCGCCGTCAGGCGCGCCGTCTCCGGGCCCGTGCCGCGCTGCGCCGCCCGCAGGACGGCTGCGCACTCCGCCTCGCATTCGGCGTGCCGGGCCAGCGCGGTGAGCGCCTGGGCGCGGTCCGAGCGCAGTTTCAGGGTCTGCGGGTGTTCGGCGCCGAAGACCCTGCCGAACACCGGCAGCAGTGCGTCGTACGTGACGAGGGCGTCCTCATGGCGTCCCTGAGCGCCCGTCGCGAGCGCGGCGAGGCTCAGCGCCAGCGGTGCGTAGATGTCGTCACGCGGCCGGGACCGGGCCGCGGCCACGGCACGGGCCTCGGCCTCCGCCTCGGCATAACGCCCGGCCTGGAGCAGGGCGGCGGCCTGGCTCAACGGGGATTCCGACTGACCGGCGTCGTCACGGCCGCGCGACCGGAAGAATCTCATGCCCGGAGCATACGGATCTTGCGTAACTCCCGGTCGGGGCGCCCCCATCAACTCGCGTCGGCCGCACACGACGCCGCCCGCTTGATCGCGGGCTCGCCCTCGAACCAGCCCTGAATCTCCCGGCCGGAGCCGCCGATCCGAGGCGGCGACCAGGGACTTGCCTCCTCGTGTGGTTCCTCGTCACGCCGGTCGCCGTCGAGGAGGGCCTGTACTCCGGAGGAAGTGAGCGTCCGAGATCCTCGCGCCCACAGCACGCCATCGCGGTCGGTGAAGAACACGAACTCGACGTTGATCGCCAGGATGGGGTCGGGGAGTTCTGTCCAGTCCTCCATGCCGTCGTCTTTGTACTTCATCTCACGCTCGTCGAAGACCATTTCGGAACAGGGCGGGGCGCTCAGAAGTTCCACGGAGAAGCTCACCCGGTCCCGGACGACGATCTGGCTGTTCGGCCTCGCCACTTCCACGGAGAAGTCGAGAACCACTCCGGTCACCGGGTCCGGCGACCGGTTCATGAGGTGGACGCGCGCCTCACCGGTCGGCGTCCGGTCGATCCAGAACGAGATGCGCGTCGCCTGGTCGCGGGACTGCCGCTCCGCGGACTCCCGCGACTGCGCGAGCTGATCCGCCGACACGCGGGCGCCGTAGTACGTCGCCACACCGGTGAACAGCAGGGTGCCGATGCCGGCGACGACGCCGACGACCGCTCCCCATCGCGTCCAGTCGATCCGGAGCCACCATGCGCCGGGACGGGGGTGATCCGATACGCGTGCTCGCACCCGGTCCGGCGCCGGCCGCCGCCTGGCCAGGCGGAGTCTCGTCGGTCGCTGTCTGTCTCCGCCCTGCATGGGCCTCCCCCTCGGCCGGTCGGCTACGCGCCTTCCCACCCCACCGGCCGCAAAATGGCCAGCAGTTGGCGGACCAATTCCTCGACGACCTCGTCCAGGGTCGCGGCCACCCAGCCTGCGGTCCAGTCGTGGAGGAGGCCGTTGACGCTGCCGATGAAGGCTGTCGCGGCGATGCGGTAGTCGCGGGGGGCCGCTTCTCCTCGGGCTGCGGCGGCTTCCGCCTCGGCGCAGATCAGGTCCACCCAGCGGGAGCGGCGGGCCAGGCGTTGCTTCTCCAGGCGGGGGCTTACGCCGATGATCTCGACGAAGGTGATGCGGATCCGGCGCGGGTCGGAGGTGACATGGGCCGCGTAGGCGCGGAAGATCGCGGCGGCTCGTTCGGCGATCGGGGCGTTGCCCACGTCCGCGGCGCCGGCCAGGACGGCCTGTTCGGCCGAGTCGTTGACCTGGAGGTGGAGGGCGGCCAGGACGTCCTCCAGGGCGCGGAACTCCTCGTAGAACTGGCGTGTCGACAGTCCGGCCGTCTCACTGAGGGCCGCGACGGTGGTGCCGCGGTAGCCGGGGGTGTCGCCGAAGAGCTGGAGCGCGGCGTCCAGGAAGCGGCGGCGGCGCTCGGCCTTCCGCTCCTCGGCGGACCTGCCGCCGTACCGGCCGGTCGGCGCCCTGAGCCTGCCCGCCACCCTCACTCCTCCCCCTCGGATGTTCGCCATTTTGTCGTGTACGCAGTCTTGTGGAGAAGGGCCCCCGCTCCTTACTTTCCAGTAAGTAGAACTCTGAACGACCTTGTTTTCAGATTCACCCTTGGCATGCGCACGCCACCCGCTGCCCCCAGAGGAGAGAGCACACATGCCTGCCATCAGAACCCGGCACCTCTGCGCCATGGCCGCCGCCCTCGTCCTGACCGTCACCGCCCCCGCGACCGCCACCGCCGCCTCGGCGTCCTCCGAGGCCGCCGCGCTGCGCGAGGTGCTGTTCGTCGGCAACAACTGGGACGGGACCGCGGACGTCATCCGCTCCGGCGGTGACTTCGCGAAGATCGGGCGGATCAACGTCATCCCCGACAAGGACCAGCGGATGGCGGAGATCAACGCCGATCCGATCAAGTGGATCTACTTCATGGCGATCCGCAACAGCGTCGGCGAGGGCCACGACCAGTTCGTGGACGACATGTACTCCACGCCGGACGGACAGTCGGTGGTCGTCTCCCGGCCGAGCTTCGCCGACGTGGTCTCCCTCGACCTAGCCACCGGCGCCGTCAACTGGCGCTTCCCCGTGTCGGGTTACCGCTCCGACCACATGGCTGTCTCCCCCGACGGCAAGCGCGTCGCGGTGTCCGCCTCGACCTCCAACACCGTGCACGTGCTGGACATCGTGACCGGCAAGGAACTCGGCAAGTTCGGCACCGGCGACAAGCCGCACGAGAACATCTTCACGCAGGACGGCAAGTACATCTACACCATGGCGATCGGCGACGTGAACACGCAGACCGACGCCCCCTGGCTGGACTGGACGAAGGGCAACCGGTACGTCACGGTCGTCGACGCGACGACGTTCCAGCGGGTCAAGGTCATCGACATGCGGCAGCGCCTCGACGCGATCGGGCTGACCGACTACTCCGACGCGGTGCGGCCCGCCGTGTTCTCGCCGGACGAGTCCAAGCTGTACTTCCAGGTGTCGTTCTTCAACGGCTTCTTCGAGTACGACCTGGCCACCGACAGGATCACCCGCACCAAGACCCTGCCGAAGAACCCGGCGACCAGCGACGACCGCACCACGTTCGTCAACGACTCGCGCCACCACGGCCTTTCGATGAGCCCGGACGGCAGCAAGCTGTGCGTGGCGGGCACAATGGACGACTACGCGACGGTCGTCGACCGCGCCACGCTCCAGGAGGGCCCGCTGATCACCGCCTCCAAGCCGTACTGGGCGACGGTCAGCGGTGACGGCAAGTCCTGCGTGGTCTCCGAGAGCGGCACCGACCAGGTCACCGCCATCGACTTCGCCACCGGCCGGAAGCAGGTGTCCGTCCCGGTCGGCGACCACCCCCAGCGCGTCCGGCTCGGCCAGGTGCAGTCCGACTGGACCTCCCCGACGGCCCGTTGATCAGCCGATCGCCTTGAGGACCGCGCCCGTGCCGTCCTGCGTCGCCATGTGCTGTGCGGCGACGGCGGCGGCGCGGGCGTAGGTCTGCCGGCGCACGACTTCGCGCAACGCGTCCGCCAGCCGTTCCTCGGTGAGTTCGGCGTAGGGCACCGGCGCGGTGGCGGCGCCGAGCGCGGTGAGCCGGGCGGCCCAGAAGGGCTGGTCCGCCGCCACCGGGACCGGGACGGCGGGCACTCCGGCGCGCAGCGCGGCGGCCGTGGTGCCCGCGCCCGCGTGGTGCACGACGGCGGCCATGCGCGGGAACAACAGCGTGTGCGGTACGTCGCCGACGGTCAGGATGTCGTCGCCCACGACGTCGGTACGGCCCAACTGCAGCACCCCGCGCAGTCCGGCGCGCCTGAGCGCCCGCACCGCGATCTCGCCCAGCCGCTCCCCGTGCCCGCCCGCCATGCTCCCGAACCCGATGAAGACCGGCCGCGGTCCGGCGGCCAGGAAGTCCTCCAGCTCCGGCGCGAGCGACGCGCCGGGAGCGACGTACGGCGACCATGTGCCCACGACGTCCAGGCCGGGCCGCCAGTCGGCCGGGCGTGGCACCAGTGCGGTGCTGAAGCCGTACAGGACGGGCCAGTTCGCCGACTCCTGCCGTCGGCGCATCGCGGCCGGAGTGAGCGGCGGCAGGCCGAGGCGGCCTCGGAGGTCGGCGACGGCCTGCCGATAGACGCGGTCCGCCATGCGCAGGGCGAAGCGGCCCGCCGTGCGGTTGCCGAGGCGGCCCAGTGACCGCGTGCCCATGACGACGGGCGGGAAGTCGCCGGTCGGGTGGGCCGGTACGACATGGGCGCCCATGGTCCGGACCCCCGTGGCCTCCGCCAGATGCAGGCCGAGCGGGGCCGTGGTGGCCGACAGCAGGAGCAGGTCCGTGTCCGGCGCGAGCGCCTCGGCGAAGCCCTGCCCGAGGTCGGTGACGAAGGCGGCCGCGGCGCGCATCAGTTGCCGCTTGTCCGAGACGTCGCCGTGGGGTTCGGGGCGGCTGGGCAGCACACGGAATTCCAGTCCCGCTTCCCGGACGAGGGGGGCGAAGGCGTCGGTCGTGGCAAGGGCGACCTCGTGCCCGGCCGCCCGGAGTGCGGCACCGACGCCGGTGTACGGCGCGACGTCCCCGCGCGATCCGGCGGCGGCGATGAGGATCCTCATCCGGTCACCGTCCGGCGGGCCGCGTTCGCGTGAACGGCCTTGCACAGATAGGCCGCGAGCCCCGGCCGCTGCTGGGACGGCGGCACCACGAGGGCGAAGGCGCGCGGATCGGCGGCGAAGTCGTCGGCGATGCGGCAGTGCATGTCCGGCGGGCAGCTGGTGAACCAGCGGGCGATGTGCAGCCGGTGCTCCTCGGCGAGGTCCATCGCGCGCTCGCCGTCCGCGGGCTCCCCCTCGTCGAAGGCGCCGAGAAGTTCCGCGCGCCAGGCCGCGGCCTCCCCCATGAGCTGCCGCCAGTCCTCCTTGCTGTGCGCGGCGGCACGCGCCATCGATTCGCGTTGCCCGTCGGAGTCCTGCCACTTGAGCTGGGCCTCGGTGGCGTAGCTGAGGTCGAAGCCGATCTCGCCGAACACCTCGAAGCGTTCCTCGGGGGTCAGGGACACACCCGTCTGCTGGACCTCGATCGCCTGCTCGGCCACCTCCGCCAGGCGCTTCAGGCGGCCGATCTCCTCGCTCAACTGCCCTACCCGGGACCGCAGATACTCCAGGGCGTTGGCCTGGGGGTCCTTGAGGATCTCGGCGATCTCGTCGAGGGAGAAGCCGAGTTCGCGGTAGAAGAGGATCTGCTGGAGCCGGGCCAGGTCGCTGTCGCCGTACAGCCGGTAACCGGCGCCGCTGCGGCCACTGGGCGAGAGCAGTCCCGCCCGGTCGTAGTGGTGCAGCGTGCGCACGGTCACCCCGGCGAAGGATGCGACCTGCCCCACGGAGTAACTCATTCACCTGCCCTTTCGTCGGGTACCAGCGTGCAGCCTGACGTAAGGGGAGGGTCAACCGGTCACCGTCCGGCGGCCCACGCCGTCAGCTCGGACCGGGCCGCGGCCAGCAGCTCCGTGGAGGGGGCCGAAGCGCCGTTGGTCACCAGCGCGTAGTGCAGGACGCCGGAGTCCGTGTCGCTGAGCAGCAGTCGGCGGCTGCCGGTGCCGCCCGGTTCCTCGGCCACGGCGACGGGGGCCGTCGAGGTGTACGGCGGCGGGGCGTACGCCGTGCCCAGGTCGGAGACGACCGTGGTGTTGGCGGTCGGGAAGGAGGCCGGGAGGTGGAGCTCGGTGGGCGCCGAGCCGCTGTTCGAGCGCCACATCAGCAGGGCGTACTGTCCCGTGCCGACCAGGCGCGAGACGTTCGGCAGGGTGCTGGGGACCGGGTTCCAGGTCAGGGTGGTGGAGCCGTCGCGGGAGCGGTCCTCGTAGGTGAAGGCGACGGTGGTGCCCGAGGTGGCGCTCGGGTAGACGCGGTCCAGGAGGCGGGGGTCCTGGCGCAGGACGGGGGTGCCCGAGTCGTCGAGGCGGACGGCGGAGAGGTCCTCGTCGTTCCAGGCGTCGCCCGCGGTGAGCACCTTGTCGGGGTTGCCGTTCATCAGCTCGTGGTGTCGGCCGTGGTAGATGTCCCACTGCCATTGACTGCCGGACAGGACGGGACCGGAGGCGGTTGGGTTCGACCACCAACTCGCGCCGGGCAGACGGGAGTCGAGCGCCTGGTACATCGCCTTCAGGACGGTCGGGGCCTTGTCGGAGACCGAGCCGGAGAGCGGGTGGCCGAACTCGCTGACGATCGCGGGCGTCCGGGTGGCCGCGGCACGGTCGCGGACGGTGCCGAAGTCACCGGCGTACTGCCCGTCCTGCGCCTTGCCCCACATGAAGATCCCGGAGATGGCCTTCTGGTCGTAGAAATGGGTGTTGAACACGTAGCGCGGGCCGAGCTGTCCGGCGTCCAGCAGGCCGCCCTCCTGCTTCTGGAAGTCGAGGTTGGCGTTCCAGAAGAGGTTCGGTTCCACGAAGGCGGGCTTGTCCTGCCAGCGGGCCGCGTCCATGCGCGCCCGGAACCGCTCGTAGAACGGCCACAGCACGTCCCGCTCCCAAGTGCGGCTGGTCTGCCCGGAGTCGTACACGCCCGCGTGCGGTTCGTTGTACGGGTCGAAGCCGACGATGCCGGTGAACTGCGCGGCGGTGACGTTCTGCCGGATGTACGTCATCGTCGTCTGTGCGGTGGCGAGGAAGGCGTCCTGGAGGCCGTGGGCGTTGTGCCAGAAGTCGTAGGACGCCCGTTTCACGGCCTCGTTCTGGGTGATGTTCTGGCCCCAGAACAGGCAGATGCCGCAGGACTCGTCGGGGTAGTTCCCGGCGTCCACGGCCCACCTGGGGGCGCCGTCGCCGGTGTACCAGCTGTCCGCGTCGAACAGGTGGCGGGAGTAGAGGTCCTGGTGGAAGTCGGGGTAGACGCGGATGCCGGCGTCGAGGAAGGCGCGGATCTGGGCGGTGGCGGCTGCCAGGTAGGCGGTGTCGACCTGGCCGCGCACGGGTTCGGCGTAGGCCCAGGACAGCAGGAAGCGCACCGCGTTGCCGCCGCCGAGGGCGCGCAGCGCGGTCGCGGACTTGGTCGCGTCGGCGACCGAGGCGAAGGGCAGGCCGCCGTTCTCGGCCAGCTTGGTCTCGCCGGAGACGTTGTAGCCGCGCAGGACGACCTCACGGCCGTGGCCGTCGACGAAGCGGCCGTCGGACACGGTGAGCGCCGTGCCGTCGAAGGGCAGGGTGGCGGCGGTGGCGGGCGGGGTTCCCGCCACCGTCAGGGATCCGAGGAGGACAACCAGAACAGCGAGCAGACGCGCCCGAATATTCGGCATGTCCACTACAGTCCGGTGATTTCAGGACACCGTCAACACTACTGACTCTCAAGTAAGTTCAATCTCGGCCACCTCAACCACTCACTCTCCGCGTCAGGTTCAACAGGTACTCCCGGCGGTTCAGCGGGTTGAGGTCGGTGCGCTCCCGCTCGGGGAGCACGCCGCGCGCGGCGGGCGCGTAATGGTCGAAGGCGCTCTCCAGCTCGCCCTCGCCGCGCGTCAGCCCCGGCAGTTGCTGCTCCAGCACGTGGACGTGAGCCGCGGGAATCGCACCCTCCAGCACACAGGAGGCACCGCGCGTCCCGGTCGTCTGCGGCACCGCGCGCAGCCCGGACAGCACCGGCAGCAGCGCACCCAGGGTGTCCGCCGGGGCCTCGACACGGAAACGGTGCATCGGCTCGCACACCTGGGTGCCCGCCCGCCGCAGCGCCTCGATCAGGACCAGCGGGGTCAGGCCGCGGAAGTCGGCACCGGTGCTCGACATGCTCTTGTCGAAGCCCTGGTGGGCGTGGCTCTGGCGGGGCGAGTAACCGCAGTGGGTCATGGTGACGGTGCAGTCGGGGATCTCCCAGCCGTGCAGGCCCTGGCCGAGCGTTTCGCGCACGGTGTCCTCGACGGCCTTGAAGAAGGCGTACGGCATGGAGCCCAGCTCCACCTCCAGCCGGAACTCCACGCCCGCGCCGACGGGCGCGGGGTCGACGCGCAGCCCGACCGTCGCGAGGAAGGGGTTCGGGTCCCTCTTGTTGAACTCGACCGCCGCTCCGCTGCCCACCAGCCGCTCGATGCACAGCGGTGTCGTCTCCCGGAAGGTGACGAAGAGGCCGTACTCGTCGGCGAGAGTGGCCTGGACGACCTCCTTCTGCACCTCGCCGTAGAGGGACACCGAGATCTCCCGGCGCACCTCGTCGTGGCGCAGGCCGATCAGCGGGTCCTGCTCGGCGAGCTGGGTGAGGGCGAGGTGGAGGGCGCGCCGGTCCGTGTCGTCGCCGGGGACGACGACCGTCTCCAGGCTGGGCGGGGCGAAGAAGTGGCCGTGGGCCTTGCGGGGTTCGCCGAGGGCGTCGGAGATCCTGATGTCGGTCAGGCCCCACAGCTTGGCGATCCGGCCGGCGCCGACCGCGTCCGCACGCGCGTGCGTGCCGTCGCCGAAGACGCTGATGCCGGTGATCCTGCCCTCGGTGCGGGCGTCGCCGAAGCGGATCCGGTCGCGGGTGTGCAGCGTCCCGGAGAACATCCGCGCGTACGCCACCTTCTCCCCCGCCGCTCCCCGTTCGACCTTGAAGACGGTGCCGGAGACGGGTCCGTCGGGGTCGCCGTCAGCAGTGGGCAGCAGTTCCCTGATGCCGGCGGTCAGCGCGTCGATGCCGGCGCCGGTGACGGCCGAGCCGAAGTACACCGGGTGGACGAGGGCCTGCCGGGTCTGGTCGGCCAGGGCCGCGTGGAGACGGTCGGACGGGACCGTGTCCTCGACATAGGCGGCCAGTAGCGCATCGTCGTGGTCGGCGAGGACGTCGATGGCGGCGGGGTCGATCCGGGGGATGAACCGCGCGTCGGGCGTACCGAGTTCGAGGGTAGTCCCCATGGGTACGACGGCCGCCGTCAGCCGCCGCGAAAGGGCGCGCAGAACGGCGTCGTAGCGCGCTCCGCGGCGGTCGATCTTGTTGACGAAGACGAGGGTGGGGATCCGCAGCCGTTGCAGGGTCCGCATCAGGACCCGGGTCTGCGCCTGTACGCCCTCGACGGCGGAGACGACCAGGACGGCACCGTCGAGCACGCCGAGGACCCGCTCGACCTCGGCGATGAAGTCCGGGTGGCCGGGGGTGTCGATGAGGTTGACCGTCACGTCGTCGAGCGCGAAGGAGACGACGGCGGACTTGATGGTGATGCCGCGCTGCCGCTCCAGCGCGAGGGTGTCGGTCTGTGTGTTCCCGTCGTCGACGCTGCCGATCTCGTCGATCACGCCGACCGAGTGCAGCAGCCGCTCGGTCAGGCTGGTCTTACCGGCGTCGACATGGGCGAGGATCCCGAGGTTGAGCAGGTGCACGAAGCGTCATGTCCTTTGAAGAGGGGGCGATTCCTTCCTGGGCGGACACGAACGCAGTGCGCATTGCTTTCTCCTGGGTCTTTGGTGACCGGTCCCGTGCAGTGCAGCAGACGTCCCGTCGCGGGAGCAACGGATTAACGCTCAACAAATGCCTGTCCCGGCCCTCGCCGCCTCCCCGGAGCGGTCCTAGAGTGACGCACATCACGTCCGGTGTTCCCTGGGAGGGCACATGACCCGTATCTCGGTGAAGGTGGACGGCACGACTTACCAGGACGAGGTGGAACCCCGCCTGCTGCTGGTCCACTATCTGCGCGACCGGCTGGGCCTGACCGGTACCCCCGTGGGCTGCGACACCTCCAACTGCGGGGCCTGCACGGTCGACCTGGACGGCGAGAGCGTCAAGAGCTGCTCGGTCCTCGCCGTCCAGGCGGACGGGGGCGAGGTCACCACCGTCCAGGGGCTGGCTCACGACGGGGAGTGGACCGGGCTGCAACGGGCCTTCCACGAACGGCACGCGCTGCAGTGCGGCTACTGCACCCCGGGGATGCTGATGGCGGCGCGCGATCTGCTGCGCGAGAATCCGCGCCCCACCTCGGACGAGGTGCGCCAGGCCCTGGAGGGCAACCTGTGCCGTTGCACGGGCTACCAGAACATCGTGCGGGCCGTCCTGGCCGCCTCCCAACAGGAGGTCGGGTCATGACCGCACCGGAGGTCGGCCGCTCCCGGCCCCGCAAGGAGGACGCCCGGCTGATCACCGGCCAGACCACCTGGACCGACAACATCGACGCGCCGGGACTGCTCCATCTGGCGATCCTGCGCAGTCCGATGGCGCACGCCCGCATCGACCGGATCGACGTCGCGCCCGCCCTGCAACGGCCGGGCGTGGTAGCGGCGTTCAGCGGCGGCGACCTCGCGGAGGGGATGGGATCGCTGCCCTGTGCCTGGCCGGTCACCGAGGACATCGTGCTGCCCGACCATCCGCCGCTCGCCGTCGACGAGGTGCGCCACGCCGGTGACCCGGTGGCGGTCGTGGCGGCCCGGGACCGGTACGCGGCGGCGGACGCGCTGGAGGCGATCGAGGTCGACTACACGCCCCTGCCGCCGGTGCTGGACCTGGAGGCCGCGCTCGCGGAAAACGCCCCGCTGGTGCACGCGGACAAGGGCACCAACCGCTGCTACGACTGGCCGCTGCGGACCGGCGAGGACTTCGCGGCGGTACGGCAGCGCGCCGACGTGACGCTCAAGCGCCGCTACCACCAGCAGCGGCTGATCCCCAACGCCATGGAACCCCGCGCGGTCGTCGTCACCCCGCTCGCCGCCTCCGGCGAGTACACGCTCTACTCCGCGACCCAGATCCCGCACATCCTGCGCATCATGCTCGCGATGGTCACCGGCGTCCCGGAGCACAAACTCCGGGTGATCGCCCCCGACGTCGGCGGCGGCTTCGGCTCCAAGCTCCAGGTCTACGGCGAGGAGGCGATCGCGCTCACGCTCGCCCGCAGGCTGGGCCGCCCGGTGAAGTGGACCGAGTCCCGCTCCGAGGGCTACCTCGCCACGCACCACGGCCGCGGCATGATCCAGGACGTCGAGATCGCCGCGGACCGCGACGGAAAACTCCTCGGCCTCAAAGTCGACCTGCTCGCCGACATGGGCGCCTACCTGATGCTGGTCACCCCCGGCGTCCCCATCCTCGGCGCCTTCATGTACCCGGCGATCTACAAGATGGACTCCTACGAGTTCCACTGCACCGGCGTGTTCACCACCCGCACGCCCACCGACGCCTACCGGGGCGCCGGACGCCCGGAGGCGACGTACGCCATCGAGCGGATCATGGACGAGCTGGCCGCCGAACTCGGCCTGGATCCCGTGGAGTTGCGGCGCCGCAACTGGATCCGGCACGAGGAGTTCCCGTATCCGACGATCGCGGGTCTGACGTACGACAGCGGCAACTACGAGGCCGCGACCGACAAGGCGCTCGCCCTCTTCGGGTACGACGACCTGCGCGCCGAGCAGCAGAAGCGCACCGAGCGCGGGGACACCGTACGGCTCGGGATCGGCGTGTCGACGTACACCGAGATGTGCGGGCTCGCGCCCAGCCGGGTGCTGCGGGACCTCAGGTACGCGGCGGGCGGCTGGGAGGCGGCGAGCATCCGTATGCTGCCCACCGGCAAGGTCGAGGTGGTCACCGGCACCAGCCCGCACGGGCAGGGCCATGTGACGTGCTGGAGCCAGATCGCCGCCGACGTGCTGGGCGTGCCGTTCGAGGACGTGGAGGTCGTGCACGGCGACACCCGGACGGCTCCGCAGGGCATGGACACCTACGGTTCGCGCTCGCTGGTCGTGGGCGGCGCCGCCGTGCACCACGCGGCGGTCAAGGTGGTCGACAAGGCCCGGAAGGTGGCCGCGCACCTGCTGGAAGCGGCCGAACAGGACCTGCAGTTCACCGACGGAGTGTTCTCCGTCAAGGGCTCCCCGGAGGCTCGCAGGACGATCCAGGAGATCGCCTTCGAGGCGTTCTCCTCGCACGACCTGCCCGAGGGCATGGAACCCACCATCAACGCCGAGCACCTCGTCGACCCGGACAACTTCTCCTACCCGCACGGCACCCACCTGTGCGCGGTCGAGGTGGACACCGAGACCGGACACACCCGCATCCGCTCCTACGTCTGCGTCGACGACGTCGGCCGGGTCGTCAACCCCATGATCGTCGAGGGGCAGGTGCACGGCGGACTCGCCCAGGGCATCGCACAGGCGCTGTACGAGGAGGCCGTGTACGACGACGACGGCAACCTGCTCTCGGGCACCATGGCCGACTATCTGGTGCCGTCGGCGGCGGACCTGCCCGACTTCGTGACCGACCGCACGGAGACGCCCGCGGCCTCGAACCCGTTGGGGGTCAAGGGAGTCGGCGAGGCGGGGACGATCGCCTCGACGCCGGCCGTGGTCAACGCGATCGTGGACGCGCTGCGCCCGCTGGGCGTGCACGACGTGCGAATGCCCTGCACCCCGCAGCGGGTGTGGGAGGCGATCGAGGAGGCGCAGCGATGATTCCCCCGGCATTCGACTACGCGCGGCCCGCCAGCGTCGAGGAGGCGGTGCGCATGCTCGCCGAGGCGGGCGAGGAGGCGAAGGTGCTGGCCGGCGGCCAGAGCCTGCTGCCGCTGCTCCGGCTGCGTCTTGCCTTCCCCGAACTCGTCGTGGACGTCGGCCGCGTGCCCGGCCTGCGCGGGGTCCGCGAGGACGGCGACACGCTCGTCATCGGCGCGCTGACCACCCATCACGACGTGATCCGCGATCCGCTGGTCCGGCGCCACGCGGGCCTGCTCGCCGCGGCCACCGGGTCGCCGACCCCGCAGTACGCCACCGCGGCACCCTCGGCGGCTCACTGGCACACGCCGACCCGGCCGGGGACCTGCCCGCGGTGGTCCTCGCGATGGACGCCGAACTGATCGCCGTGGGCCCTCGGGGGCGGCGGGCGATCCCGGCCCGCGCCTTCTTCGTCGACTACCTCCAATCGGCGCTGGAACCGGACGAGTTGCTGGTCGAGGTGCGGATCCCGAAGGCGGACGGCTGGGGCTTCCACTACGAGAAGTTCCACCGGGTCGCCCAGGCCTGGGCGATCGTCGGCGTGGCCGCGCTGGTGCGGCGCGCGGACGGCCATGTCGCCGAGGCGCGGATCGGCCTGACCAACATGGGCGCGACCCCGCTGCGGGCCACGGCCACCGAGCGGGCCCTCGCCGGTGCCGGGGACCCGCAGGCCGTGGCCCTGGCCTGTCACGAGGCGGCCCAGGACACCCGGCCCACCCGGGACACCTCCGCCTCACCCGAGTACCGGGCGCATCTCGCGCGCGTACTGACCAGGCGGGCGGTGCTGGCCGCCGCCGGAACGGGGTGAGCGCAGATCAGGCACATCGACGGCCCGGAAGCGGTGCGGGCCCGCCTGGAGGAGACGGGGTACCTCGTCGACGAAGGGCTGGCCGTCGCCTGCTTCCTGGCCCTCAGGCTGCACCGGCCGGTCTTCTGCGAGGGCGACGCGGGCGTCGGCAAGACCGCGCTCGCCTCCGCCCTCGCAGAGGCGCTCGACGCCCCGCTGATCCGGCTCCAGTGCCACGAGGGCATCGACGCCGCGCAGGCCCTGTACGACTGGGACTTCCCGCGCCAGCTGCTGCATCTGCGGGCCGCCGAGGCGGCCGGGATCCGGGACGCGGAACGGCTGGAGGCCGAGCTGTACGACCGCAGGTTCCTGATCGCCCGCCCGCTGCTGAAGGCGCTGCAGACGCAGCCGTCGGTGCTGCTGGTGGACGAGATCGACCGTGCCGACGACGAGTTCGAGGCGTTCTTGCTGGAGCTGCTGTCGGAGTTCTCGGTGACGATCCCCGAACTCGGCACCCTGCGCGCCGAGGAGCCGCCGGTGGTCGTGCTGACCTCCAACCGCACCCGCGAGGTGCACGACGCGCTGAAACGGCGCTGCCTCTACCACTGGTTCGACCATCCCGGCTTCGCCCGCGAACTGGCCATCGTGCGCCGGAGGCTGCCCGGGGTGTCGGCGCGCCTGGCCGAGCAGGTGACCGCGCTGGTGCAGGAGCTGCGGGGGCAGGACCTGGTCAAGCCGCCGGGCGTTGCGGAGACCCTCGACTGGGCGCGGGCGCTGGACGCGCTCGGGGCGAGCGAGGTGGACGCGGAGCTGGCGGTGGCGACGCTGGGATCGGTGCTGAAGTACCGGGAGGACACCGAGCGGGCCCGGGGCCTGGACTTCGCTGCGCTGCTCGCGGCGCGCGGGGCGTGAGCGCGGTGCTCGCCGCGGACGCCGCGCTCCTCGGCTTCGCCCGTGCGGTGCGCGCGTCCGGGGTCGAGGTGAGCGCCGAGCGGCTGCACGCCTTTCTGCGGGCGGTGGACGTGCTGCGCCCCGGGGTGCGGGCCGACGTGTACTGGGCGGGGCGGCTGACGCTGTGCGGCGGGCGGGACGACCTGGAGCGGTACGAGCGGGTGTTCGCCGCGTACTTCGGCGACGCGTCGGTACAGGCGCCGCGCCTCGCCCCGTCACCCCGGCCCCGGCTCGTCGCGCGCGGGACGGGCACGACGCCCGGCAGCGCCGGCGAGGGCCACCGGGGCCCGCCCGTCGCCGCCCTCGCGAGCCCCGCCGAGGTGCTGCGCCACCGTGACATCGCCCGCCTCACGCCCGCCGAACGCGCCGCACTGCATCAGCTGCTGGCCGCGTTCACGCCGCACGGCCCGCTGCGGCGCAGTGCGCGTCGGCGACCCGCCCGGCGGGGTCCCGTGGACCCGCACCGCACAGTGCGGGAGCTGCTGCGGCGCGGCGGGGAACCGGCCCGGCTGCTGCGGCACACCCGGGCCGAGCGGCCACGCCGGGTGGTGCTGCTGGTGGACGTCAGCGGCTCCATGGCCCCGTACGCGGACGCGCTGCTGCGGTTCGCGCACGCGGCGGTGCGCGGCACCCGGACGGAGGCGTTCACCGTCGGCACCCGGCTGACCCGGGTGACCCGGGAGCTGACGCACCGCGATCCGGACCTGGCGATGGCGGCGGTCGCGGCGGCGGTGCCGGACTGGCGCGGGGGTACCCGGCTGGGAGAGCTGCTGGGCGAGTTCCTGGACCGCTTCGGGCAGCGCGGCATGGCGCGCGGCGCGGTGGTGGTGCTGCTGTCGGACGGCTGGGAGCGTGGCGATCCGGAGCTGCTCGCGGACCGGATGCGACGCTTGCACCGGCTGGCGCACCGGGTGATCTGGGCCAATCCGCTCAAGGCGCGCCCCGGTTACGAGCCCCTGGCGGCCGGGATGGCGGCGGCGCTGCCGAGCGTGGACGCGTTCGTCGAGGGGCACAGCCTGGCGGCGCTGGAGAGGCTGGCGGCCGTGGTGAGAGGAGCCGACGATGCGTGACATTCTCCCGGTGCTCGGCGACTGGTACGCGGCCGGATCGCCGTTCGGACTGGCCACGGTCGTCGCGGTGAGCCGCAGCGCGCCGCGCGACCCCGGTGCCGCCATGGCGGTGGGCCCGGGCGAGGAGGTCGTGGGCAGTGTGTCCGGCGGCTGTGTCGAGGGGGCGGTGTTCGAGCTGGCCCAGGAGGTGGTGGCGAGCGGCGAGGCCCGTCTTGAGACCTTCGGGTACAGCGACGAGGACGCCTTCGCGGTGGGCCTGACCTGCGGCGGCGAGATCACCCTGCTGGTGCGTCCCGTCACGGCCGCCGTCGACCCGTCCTTCGGCGAGGTCGCCGCCTCGGTGGCCGCGGGCCGCCCGGTGACCGTGGCGACGGTGACCGACGGCCCGGCGCCGCGCGGGGCCACACTCGCCGTGTGGCCGGACCGGGTCACCGGAACCCTTGGCACGGAGGGCCTGGACGTGGCCGTCACGGCCGATGCGCGCGGCGAACTCGCCCTCGGCGCCACCGGCCTGCGCCACTACGGCCCGCACGGCGAGCGGCGCGAGGACTCCGTCGCCGTCTTCCTGCACTCCTTCGCCCCGCCGCCGCGCATGCTGGTCTTCGGCGCGATCGACTACGCGGCCGCCGTCGCCCGCATCGGGGACTTTCTCGGCTACCGCGTCACGGTGTGCGACGCCCGCCCGGTCTTCGCCACACCGAAACGCTTCCCCGAGGGCGTGGAGGTGGTCGTGGACTGGCCGCACCGCTATCTGCGCGGCACCGTCACCGACGAGCGCACGGTGATCTGCGTCCTCACCCACGACCCGAAGTTCGACGTGCCGCTCCTTCAGGAGGCGCTGCACCGGCGGGCCGCCTACATCGGGGCGATGGGCAGCCGCCGTACCCACGACGACCGGATGCGCAGGCTGACCGAGTCGGGGCTGTCCGCGGCGGAGCTGTCCCGGCTGCGCTCCCCGGTGGGGCTCGACCTCGGCGCCCGTACGCCCGAGGAGGTCGCCGTGTCCGTCGCCGCCGAGATCGTCGCGCTGCGCTGGGGCGGCAGCGGTGCCCCGCTGACCGCGACCGCCGGCGCCATCCATCCGCAGGGAGCCTGAGGGAGGAAGTCATGGAACTGCACCACGAGTTCACCGTGCCGGTGCCGGTCGACGACGCCTGGCGGGTGCTCCTGGACGTCGAGCGGGTCGCGCCGTGCCTGCCCGGGGCGAGCGTGGAGGACTACGACGGCAAGACGGTGTCCGGGTCGGTGAAGGTGAAGGTGGGTCCGGTCACCGTGACGTACCGGGGGACGGCCGTCTTCGAGGAGCGCGACGAGGCCGCGCACCGCATGGTGCTGATCGCGAGCGGCCGGGAGACCCGTGGCCAGGGCACGGCCCGGGCCACGGTGACGGGCACGCTGACCGGGCGCGAGGAGGGTACGGCGGTGTCGGTGCGCACCGAGCTGTCGGTGACCGGCCGCCCGGCCCAGTTCGGGCGCGGCCTGCTGTCGGAGGTGGGCGACCGGCTGATCGGCCGGTTCGCCGAGTGCCTCGCGGAGCAGCTCGCCGAGCAGCCTCCCGCCGTCGAGCCCGAGGCGGCCCCCGTCGACCTGGTCCGCACGGCCGCTCTCCCCCTCGCCCGCCGCGCCGCGGTCCCGGTGGCGGCCGCCGTGGTCCTGGCGCTGGTGCTGGTGCGCATACGGCGGTGGTGGCGCCGGGCGTGAGTCACCCGTTCAGCGGCGGCAGCCGGTGCAGTTCCACCTCCGTCAGCCGGCCCTCGTGGACGGCGGCGGTGAGGTAGGTGCAGTGGGGTTGGCGGCGGCGGTCGGTCGGCGAGCCCGGGTTGAGCAGGCGCAGGCCGGTGGGCGCGGTCGTGTCCCAGGGGATGTGGCTGTGGCCGAAGACCAGGACGTCGAGGTCGGGGAAGCGGGCGGCGCACCGGGCTTCCCGGCCCTGGGCGGCGCCGGTCTCGTGGACGACGCCGAAGCGCAGGCCGCCGAGTTCGGCGTACGCCACCTCGGGGAGGCGGGCGCGCAGGTCGGGGCCGTCGTTGTTGCCGTACACCGCGAGCAGGCGGCGGCTGCGCCGCTCCAGCAGGTCGAGGGTGGCCGCATCGACCCAGTCCCCGGCGTGGATCACCACGTCCGCGCGCGGAATCTCGGCGAGGAGCGGTTCGGGCAGGGCCCGGGCGCGCTTGGGGAGGTGGGTGTCGGACATCAGCAGCAGACGCACCCGATCAGGCTACGGGCATGTCGCCGGGGCGGAGGTGGCAAGCGCCCGTCGCCGGGTTAGCATCGGCCCAACGCACCGTGCCGCAACGCGCCAGGCAAGCGACGACCCGAGGGGACTTCGAGCCCGATGCCGGTCAAGGTCAGCGTCATCGTTCCCGTCTACAACCCGGGGCCGTACATCGAGGAGTGCGTCTCCTCGCTGCTGCGGCAGTCCCTGCCGCCGGACGAGTACGAAGTGATCTTCGTCGACGACGGCTCCACCGACGACACCCCCGCCCGGCTCGACGAGCTCGCCGCCGAGGACGCGCGCGTGACGGTCGTGCACCAGGAGAACTCCGGCTGGTCCGGCAAGCCCCGCAACGTCGGCGTCGCCGCCTCCCGCGGCGAGTACGTGATGTTCGTGGACAACGACGACCATCTGGGCGACGAGGCCCTGGAGCGGATGTACGACTACGCCGTGGCGAACGGCGCGGACGTCGTCGTCGGCAAGATGGCCGGCCAGGGCCGCGGGGTGCCGGTGGAGCTGTTCCGCCGCAACCATCCGCGCGCGACGGTGGACAGCGCGCCGCTCATCGACAGCCTCACCCCGCACAAGATGTTCCGGCGCGCCTTCCTGGACCGCATCGGCCTCAGGTTCCCCGAGGGCAGGCGGCGCCTGGAGGACCATGTCTTCGTCACCGAGGCGTATCTGCGCGCGGACAACGTCTCCGTGCTCAGCGACTACGTCTGCTACTACCACGTACGGCGGGACGACGCCTCGAACGCGGGTTTCCAGCGCTTCGATCCGGTCGGGTACTTCAAGAACCTGCGCGAGGCGCTGGACGTCGTGGACCGGTACACCGAGCCGGGCCCGCTGCGCGACAAGCTGCACCGGCGCTGGCTGCGGGTGGAGATGGTCGAGCGGATGCGCGGGCGGCGGCTGCTCGGCGCGCCGGCCGACTACCGCAGGGAGCTGTTCCGGGAGATCCACGAGGTCGTCGTGGAGCGGTTCGGCCCGGGTGTGGCGGCCGGGCTCCAGCCGACCCAGCAGGTGATCGCCGCACTGATCGCCGCCGACCGGTACGACGACGTGGAGGCCTTCGCCGAGTGGGAGGCGGGCATCGCCCTCAAGGCCGTCCCCGAGGGCGTGGCGTGGCAGGACGGCGCGCTGCGGATCGACTTCGCCGCCGAGTACCACTCGGGCGGGGCGCCGCTGACGTTCGCCGCGGGCGGTGGCGGCAATCCGCTGGAGGCCCCGCCGAAGGACGTCGCCGAGGCGATCGCCTGGGTGGGCGCCGACACCGTCGCCCGGTTCGGCTCGGCCACCGCCGACCTGCTGCTGCGCGAACGCACCAGCGCCGCCCAGTACTTCCAGCCGGTGCAGTTCACCCGGGAGACCGTGCCGACCGAGGACGGCCGGCGGTTCCGGCTGGTGCTGCGGGCCACGGCCACGGTCGAGCCGGCCTCCGCGGCGGGCAGCGTGCCGCTCGCCGACGGCCTGTGGGACGTCCATATCCGTGTCAAGCTGGGCGGCTGGACCAAGGACTGCCGGCTGAGCCCGGCCCCGCGCACCGAACGCCCCGCCCCGTACGCCGGTGCGGTCGGCGGGCAGGTCGTGCTGCCGTACTGGACGGCCCGGCACACCACGCTCGCCCTGGACGTCGACCGTGCGAGCCGGAGCCTGGGCCTCGCCCGTCTCACGCCCGCCGAGGTCACCGTCGCGCAGGACCGGCTGAGCGCTCCCCTGCCGCTGTACGTGCCCGGCGAGGAGCCGGTGCTGGTGCGGCTGACCGCGCCCGGCAAGGTCCTCGACGTGCGCGGCACGCTGTCCCCCGCGCCGGGCGGATCCGGGGCGCTGCTGGAGGCCGCCCTGCCGGTGGCCGCGATGCGCTCAGCGACCTGGCGGGCGGCACTGGGCCCGGACCCGGAGGCCGCCGAACCACGGCTGCTGGCACTGCCGTTCGCCCTGCGCGCCGGGGCGCACGGCGTGCAGGTGCGGCGCACGCCCGGGCCGAGCGCCCTGCGGCGGGCGGTGCGCGCGGTGCGGCGCAGGCTCGCCGCGGTGGCGCGCGGGGCGAAGGCCCGGCGGAAGGCCTGAGGGAGGCAACAGGGTGCGATCACTGGGGATCGAGGGTGCCTGGGTACTGGAGCCCAAGGTGTTCCCGGACGACCGGGGCAGTTTCCACGAGTGGTACCGGGGCGAGGAGTTCCGCGAGGCCACCGGCTACGACCTGGCGCTGGCGCAGGCCAACTGCTCCGTCTCCCGGCGGGGCGTGCTGCGCGGGGTGCACTTCAGCGACGTGCCGCCCGGCCAGGCCAAGTACGTCACCTGTGTGCGCGGGGCCATTCTGGACGTGGTGGTGGATCTGCGGACCGGGTCGCCGGCCTTCGGGCAGTGGGAGGCGGTGCGGCTCGACGACGACACCCGGCACGCGGTGTTCCTCGCGGAGGGCCTGGGGCACGCCTTCATGGCGCTGACGGACGACGCCACCGTGGTGTACCTGTGCTCCACCGGCTATGCGCCGGGGCGCGAGCACGGGGTGGATCCGCTCGACCCCGCGCTCGGCATCACCTGGCCCGGCGGCATCACCCCGGTGCTGTCCGACAAGGACGCCGCGGCGCCGACCCTGGCCGAGGCGGAGCAGTCCGGGCTGCTTCCCGCGTACGCGGACTGCTCCGCCCACTACCTGCGGCTGCGCGGTCGTCAGGACTCGGCGTAACGCTGCTTCAACACCCGCCGCTTGTTGGTGCCTTCGGCGTTCCGGCCCTTCTCGATGATCACGAGATTGTGGTAGAAGTGCACGCCGACGACATTGAGGTCCGTGTAGCTCGGCTCGTAGTCCTCGTCCACGAACTCCTCGTAGTTCAGCCCGTCCGCCAGCCGCTTCAGCATGCCCATGGTGGTGTCGCGGGCATCGAGGTCCTCACTGCCCATCCACTCGGGCCAGTACGAGGACTGGGTGTCCTCGACGGCGTAGATGCCGCCCTCCTTGAGCCGGGGGAAGAGCGTGGCGAACGTCGTGAGCACGTGCGGGCTGCGGTGGCTGCCGTCGTCGATGATGACGTCGAGGTCGCCGATCTTGTCGGCGACGGCGTTCAGCGACGAGGGGTCGGACTGGTCGCCGACGAAGGTCGTGATGCGGTCCTCGTCGACGAACGACTTGTCGTGGAGGTCCATGCCGAAGATCTGCGCCTTCGGGAAGAACTGCTTCCACATGCGCAGCGACGCTCCGCCCTGGCCGGTTCGGCGGTAACCGCCGATCCCGATCTCCAGCAGGTTGAACTGCTCGTTCTTCAGGTGCTGGAGATGGCGCTGGTAGTGCTGGGTGTAGCGGTGCGTTCCCCACTTGTCCGTCTTGAAATGCACCGCCAGCTTGTTCAGGTCGTTCGAGATCGCTGCGAGTCCGGTCGGCTGGGGAGCCGGCTTGGCGCGCAGGCCGGACACACGCTTCTTCAGCCGGCGCAGCGCCCGCACGTTCTTCTCTCCCAGTGCGGACTTCACCTTTGCTCTGATCGACATCGCGGGGACGGTTCCTCTCCTAGGTGGGGGACATCTCCTTGCGGACCCGGGGCAGGGCTTCGTGCAGGGCGGACCGCCAGTCCCGCAGCGGCTCCAGGCCGACCTGACGCCATCTGTCATGGCCGAGGACGCTGTAGGCGGGGCGGGGCGCGGGCCGGGTGAAGGCCGTGCTGTCGGTGGGGCGCACCCGGTCGGCGTCGGCGCCGAGCAGCCGGAACACCTCCCGGGCCAGCTCGAACCAGGTGGCCTCGCCGGAACTGGTGGCGTGGAAGACGCCGTTCACGCCGGGGCCGAGACGGGGGCCGAGGTCGGCGACGCGGGCGGCGACGTCGGCGCTCCAGGTCGGCTGCCCGCGCTGATCGTCCACGACGTCGAGGGTGGGGCGGCTCGCCTCCAGGCCGATCATCGTGCGGACGAAGTTCGCGCCGTGGGCGCCGTAGAGCCAGGCGGTGCGCAGTACGGCGCTCGCGTCGGGCAGTTCCTCGCGCACGGCCCGCTCCCCGGCGAGCTTGGTGCGGCCGTAGGCGGTGCGCGGGGCGGGGGGATGATCCTCCGGGTAAGGGGTGGCGCGGGCCTCGCCGGAGAAGACGTAGTCGGTGGAGACGTGGATCAGGCGGGCGCCGTGGGCGGCGCAGGCGCGGGCCAGCAGGCGGGGTCCGTCGCCGTTGATGCGCAGGGCCGTGGCCTCGTCGGTCTCGGCGTCGTCGACGGCCGTGTAGGCGGCGCAGTTGACGACGAGGTCGGGCCGGTGCGCGGTGAACGCCCGGTCGACGGAGCCGGGTTCGGTGATGTCAAGGCGGGCGTGGTCCAGGCCGGTCACCTCGGCGCCGCGTGCGCGCAGTTCCGCGAGCACGTCGTGGCCCAGCATGCCGCCCGCCCCGGTGACCAGCCACCTCATGGGTGCTCCTCGGCCACGCGCCGCTTCAGCGGCTCCCACCAGGCCCGGTTGTCGCGGTACCAGGCGACGGTCTCGGCGAGGCCGGTGCGGAAGTCATGGCGCGGCTCGTAGCCCAGTTCGGTGCGGGCCTTGGTCCAGTCGACGGAGTAGCGCAGGTCGTGGCCCTTGCGGTCCTCGACCTGCGTCACCCGGTCCCAGTCCGCCCCGCAGGCATCGAGGAGCAGGCCGGTGAGTTCCTTGTTGCTCAGTTCGGTGCCGCCGCCGATGTTGTAGACCTCGCCGGGCCGGCCCTTTGTGCGCACGAGTTCGACGCCCCGGCAGTGGTCGTCGACGTGCAGCCAGTCGCGGACGTTGAGCCCCTCGCCGTAGAGCGGTACCTGCTTGCCGTCGAGGAGGTTGGTGACGAAGAGCGGGATGACCTTCTCGGGGAACTGGTGCGGGCCGTAGTTGTTGGAGCAGCGGCTGACGCGCACGTCCAGGCCGTGGGTGTGGTGGTAGGCGAGGGCGAGCAGGTCGGAGGAGGCCTTGGAGGCGGAGTACGGCGAGCTGGGGCGCAGCAGGTCCGCCTCCGCGGAGGAGCCGGACTCGACGGAGCCGTAGACCTCGTCGGTGGAGATGTGGACGAAGCTCGCCACGTCGGCCCGCAGCGCCGCCTCCAGCAGGGTCTGGGTGCCCACCACGTTGGTGAGGACGAAGTCGGCGGCGCCGGTGATCGAGCGGTCCACATGGGACTCGGCGGCGAAGTGCACCACTTGGTCGGTCTGCGCCATCAACTTGCCGACCAGTTCGGCGTCACGGATGTCGCCCTGCACGAACTCCAGCCGGGGATGGTCGAGTTGGAGGTTGTCGAGGGTGCCGGCGTAGGTGAGCTTGTCCAGCACCGTGATGTGTCCGGCGTCGGGCGTGTCGGACGCGAGCAGCATGCGGACGTAACGCGAGCCGATGAACCCGGCGGCGCCGGTGACGAGGAGGTTCATGTATGGATCTGCACCTTGCTGTGGTCTCCGAGGACGAGTCGATGGGCGCTGGGGACGTGCGAGGCCGGGGTCACCTCGGCGTGCCGGCCGATCAGGGAGGACTCGATCCGGCCCACGCCGTCGATCGAGGAGTCCCGCAGCACGATGGAGAACTCCAGCTCGCTGTCGGTGATACGGCAGTTCTCGGCGATGGAGGTGAACGGGCCGACGTAGGAGTTGTCGACGACCGATCCGGCGCCGATCACGGCGGGGCCGACGATGCGTGAGTTGACGATCCGGGCGCCCTCCTCGACCACCACCCGGCCGACCGTCTCGGACAGCTCGTCGACCTCGCCGTCGATGCGCCGCGGAAGCCCTTCCAGGACCGTGCGGTTGACCTCCAGCATGTCGTCGACGTTCCCGGTGTCCTTCCAGTAGCCCTTGATGACGGTGCACCGGACGTCGGCGCGGGCGTCGAGGAGGTGCTGGATGGCGTGGGTGATCTCCAACTCGCCGCGCCAGGACGGTCCGATGGCCCGGACCGCGGCGTGGATGGCGGGGGTGAAGAGGTAGACGCCGACCAGGGCGAGGTCGCTCTTGGGGTGCTCGGGTTTCTCCTCCAGGCCGACGACCTGTCCCGCGCCGTCGAGTTCGGCGACGCCGAAGGCGCGGGGGTCGGGGACGCGGGTGAGGAGGATCTGGGCGTCGGGGCGATTGCCGCGGAACTCCTCGACGAGGGCGCTGATGCCGCCGACGATGAAGTTGTCGCCCAGGTACATCACGAAGTCGTCGTCGCCGAGGTAGTCCCGCGCGATCAGCACCGCGTGGGCCAGCCCCAGCGGGCGTTCCTGGGGGATGTAGGTGATCTGGAGGCCGAACTTCGAGCCGTCGCCCACCGCTTCCTGGATCTCGGCGGCGGTGTCGCCGACGATCATGCCGACATCGGTGATGCCGGCTTCGGCGATGGACTCCAGCCCGTAGAACAGCACAGGTTTATTGGCAACCGGGACCAGCTGTTTGGCCGATGTGTGAGTGATCGGCCGCAGCCGTGTTCCGGCTCCGCCGGACAGCACGAGAGCCTTCATCTGGTTCACCATAGCGTCGATCGTGCGTTACCGACTGTTGGCCGCATGACCGGTTCGTTACGAATGACCCCGCGACCGTGTCATGCCCCGCCGTTCAGCGGTCCAGCTGGATCTCGCTCCACACCTGCTTGCCGCCGCTCACCGGGACCGTCCCCCAGACCGCCGACATCGCCTCGACCAGGAGGATGCCGCGGCCTCCGGTGGCCTCCCAGCCGATGCTGGTCGGCTTGACGGGGCTGCGGGGCGAGGTGTCGGCGACGGAGACCCGCAGCCGGCTGTTGACCAGGGTGAGGTCCAGGCGGACCTGGCCGTCGGTGTGCACGAGGGCGTTGGTGACCAGCTCGGACACCACGAGCAGGACGGCGTCCGTCGCCACGCCGCTCAGGCCCCAGGAGCGCAGGGTGCGCCGGGTGAAGCGGCGGGCGTGGCCGACCGCCTCGGGGACGCGCCACACCGTCCAGCTCTCGCGCAGCGGGCGCAGCTCCATGCCGTCGTAGCGCATGAGCAGCAGGGCGACGTCGTCGCTGCGGCGGGCGTTGCCGAGCAGGGCGTCGGCGACGAGGCCGAGGTGGGCGGGGTCGGAGGCGGCCAGTCCGCGGGCGAAGCCGTCCATCCCTTCGTCGATGTCGGCCTCGGTGGACTCCACCAGGCCGTCCGTGGTCAGGGCGACGACCGTGCCGGGCACCAGGCGCAGCGGACTCATCGGGAAGTCGGCCTGGGTCATGACACCGAGCGGCGGTCCGCCCTCGGCCTCTGCGATCTCCGTACCGCCGTCGGGGTGGCGCAGCACCGGCGGCAGGTGTCCGGCGCGTACGCACCAGGCGGTGCCCTCCTCCAGGTCGACGTCGACGTAGGCGCAGGTCGCGAAGAGGTCGGTCTCCATCTCCACCAGCAGCCGGTTGGCGTGGGAGACGACGACGTCGGGCGGGTGGCCCTCGGCGGCGTAGGCGCGCAGGGCGGTGCGCATCTGGCCCATCAGGGTGGCGGCGGCCGCGCTGTGGCCCTGGACGTCGCCGATGACGAGGGCGACGTGGTTGTCGGGCAGCGGGATCACGTCGTACCAGTCGCCGCCGAGCTCCAGGCCGGCGGTGCTGGGCAGATAGCGGGCGACGGCTTCCCCGCCGGGCAGCCGGGGCAGGCGGCGGGGCAGCAGCTGGCGCTGGAGCATGCCGACGAGTTCGTGCTCGGCGTCGAAGGCGCGGGCGCGCATCAGGGCCTGGCCGGCGAGACCGGCGGAGGCGGTGAGCAGGGCGCGTTCGTCGGGGCCGAAGTGGTGGGGGGCGTCCCAGCCGATCAGGCAGGCGCCCGCCATGCGGCCCGCCGCGGGCAGCGGCAGGACGGCCAGGCCGCCGGGGCCCACCTCGGCGAGGGCGGGTTCCAGCGGGGTGCCTGCGGGCCAGATGCGGGAACGGCCCTCGCGCAGGGCGGCGGCGAGGGTGGGCATCGCGCGGACCGGCGCGTCGGGCCATTCGCTGCGCCACTCAAGGCGCCACAGTTCGGGCCAGGACTCCGGTTCGGGCGGGTCGAGGACGGTGACGACGAGCCGGTCGTTCTCCAGCTCGGCGAGGGCGATCCGGTCGGCGTGCAGCGGGGCGCGCAGGGCGGTGACCACGGCCTGGCTGACGTCACGGACCGTGCCGGCGGTGGCGAGGGCGGCGGCCAGACGCTGGACACGGGCCACGTCGGTGACGTCCGAGCGCAGCTTGGAGGCGTCGGCGACGGTCCCCACCAGCCGCGCCGAGCGGCCCTCACCGGCGGGCAGCAGGCGTCCGCGCAGCCGCAGCCACCTGGGCGGGCCGGTGGCCTGCAGGACCCGGAACTCCAGCTCGCGGTCGCCGACGGCCAGGGCGTCGGCCTCGACGGCGGACATCAGCGAGGGCAGGTCCTCGGGCACGGTCAGGCCCAGCAGAGTCTCGACCCTGCCGTCGAACTGGGCCGGGGCGAGCCCGAACAGGTCCAGGATGTCGGGGCCGACCTCGATCCGGCCGGAGTCCATGGCGAGGCTGAAGGCATTGGACGGCAGTTCGCCGCCGGCGAAGGTGTGCGTCGGGGCGGGGCAGGCGAGGGTCTCGGCGATCAGTTCCAGGCAGGCACGGTCGTCGGTGTCGAAGCCGTCGACGCGGTCGCTCACGGCCAGCAGACAGCCGCCGCCGTCCTGCCCCCTGGCGGGCAGTACGGCCAGATGGGCGTGCTCGGCGAGTTCCTCCGGTCCGCGCCACACCGGTCGCCCCGTGCGGTGCGCCTCGGCCACCGGGGAGGCGTCCGAGGCGGCGTAGTTGTCGTGCACGGCGTACTGGGTGGGGGGCGCTCCGGCCCACTCGACCAGGCACAGCAGCTCGCCGTCCTCGGTGAGCGTGTACACGGCGGCGAGGGTGGCGTGCGCGTAGACGAGCACCTGTTCCAGGACCCGGCGCAGCCGATCGGGTGAATCGGGTCCGGCCAGGACCGCCTTGAGGGCGTCTTCGGCACGCAGCTTCCTCGATCTGCGTCCCGCAGCGCCCTCACTGACCACGTTGGCCATTACAGCGCTTATGAGACACCCGCGCAGCCCCTGTGACCATTCCGTGCGGACCGGAAAGCAGCCGTTCGGGCGGGCCGGCGGCCGGGGCGCGCGGACCGGCGTACCCGCCTCGCCGTGCGCGAGGAGCCGTCTGGGGGGAGATTTGATGCCTGGGCCCGTCGCCCGGCCGTGCGAGGAGGTGGTCGGCGTGTCCGACGACCGACCGTCCCCACAGGCACCGGCAACCGCCCGGACGCGGGTCGGCCGCCCTCTGCTGTCGCTGGCGCTGGCCTCGATGATGGACGAGGTCCATGCGCACTCCGGCGCGGTCTATCTGCTGGCACCCCAGGAGCCGGTGCTGGAGATGGCGGTGATGGCCGGACTGCCCCGGGCATTCGCCGCGCCGTGGGAGCGGGTGGGGCTCAGCGCCCCGATCCCGGTGTCCGACGCGGTGCGCGAACGGCGTCTTGTGTGGGTCGGCGGCGAGGAGGAGATGGCCCGCCTGTACCCGCGGATCTCCGTCGTGCTCCCGTATCCGTTCGCGCTGGCGGCGCTGCCGGTGGCGCACGAGGACACCTCGTACGGCGCGGTCTTCGTGACCTGGCCCGGCTCGCATCCGCCGGAGCTGTCCGACCGGGAGCGCACGCATCTGACCGCGGCCTGCGACCGGCTCGCGGTGCGGCTGGCGCGCGCCCTGGAGAACAGCGTCCCGCTGCTGCCCGAGCCCGATCTGCTCGCCGCTCCCTCGGCGGTCGGGGTGGCCGGAACGCTCGGCACGGTGGAGTCGGCGCGGATGGTGGGCCGGCTGCCGTACGGGCTGTGCTCGCTCGATCTGCACGGGCGGATCAGCTTCGCCAACGCGGCGGCGGCCGAGCTGATCGGCGTCCCGGTGAGCGGGCTGCTCGGCACCCAGCTGTGGGCATCGGTGCCGTGGCTGAACGACCCGGTCTACGAGGACCGCTACCGGGCGGCGCTGCTCAGCCAGCAGAGCACGTCGTTCGTGGCCTTGCGCCCGCCGGGCGACTGGCTGTCGTTCCGCCTGTACCCGAGCACCACCGGGCTCAGCGTCCGCATCACCCGGGCGCGGGCCGTGGCGGAGATGAACCGGGCGCCCCGGCCGGCCGACGACACCCCGTCGCGGCTGGTCACCATCTCCCAGGTGCTGGGCCTGGCGGGGGCGCTGACCGAGGCGGTCGGGGTGCAGGACGTGGTGCAGCTGGTGGCGGACGAGATCGTGCCGGCCGTGGGCGGCCAGGCCCTGGTGGTGCTCGGCTCCCGGGCCGGCCGGCTGCATGTGCTGGGGCATCGCGGCTATCCGGATCCGCACGTCGTGGAGCAGTTCGACGGGCTGCCGCTCACGGAACGGACGCCCGGTATGCATGCCCTGAGCACGGGTGTCCCGGCGTTCTTCGAGGACCGGCTGGATCTGGAGCGCCTCTATCCGGCCCGGCACGCCACGCCGGACGGCTTCGCCGCCTGGGCCTATCTGCCGCTGATCGCCTCCGGCCGCCCGGTGGGCACCCTGGTGCTCGCCTACGCCGAGCCGCATGTCTTCCCGGCGGACGAACGGGCCGTGCTGACGAGCCTGGGCGGGCTGATCGCGCAGGCCCTGGAGCGCGCCCTGCTCTACGACGCCAAGCACCATCTGGCGCACGGCCTCCAGGAGGCGCTGCTGCCGCACTCGCTGCCGACGCTGCCCGGCATCGAGGCGGCCGCCAGGTATCTGCCGGCCACGCAGGGCATGGAGATCGGCGGGGACTTCTACGACCTGGTGCCCGCCCGGGGACTGGCCGCGGCGGTGATCGGTGACGTCCAGGGCCACAATGTGACCGCGGCCGGGCTGATGGGACAGATCCGTACCGCCGTTCGTGCGTACACCACGGTCGGGCAGGCCCCCGAGGAGGTCATGCGCAGCACCAACCGGCTGCTCATCGACCTGGGTTCCGACCTGTTCGCCAGCTGTCTGTATCTGCGGCTCGACCCCGTGCGCGGGCGGGCCGTGATGGCCCGGGCGGGCCACCCGCCGCCGCTGCTGCGGCGGCCGGACGGGCGGGTGCGCGTGCTCGACCTGGCGGGCGGGCCGCTGCTCGGCATCGACGACACTGCCCCCTATCCGACGACGCAGGTCGACCTCTCCCCCGGCTCCGTGCTCGTGCTGTACACCGACGGGCTGATCGAGTCGCCGGACGTCGACATCGAGGACGCGCTCGCCGACCTCGGTGCCGAGCTCGCGCGGGCCGGGGACCGGCCGCTGGACGAGCTGGCCGACCATCTGGTGCAGCACTGCGCGATGCCGCAGGGACGCTCGGACGACGTGGCGTTGCTGCTGTTGCGGGCGCTGCCGGAGTGGGGAGACGGAGTTGTCCGGCCCCCTGGCGGTCGTTAGGGTCGGTCAGGTGACTGCCGGGTCGGCCAAGAGCCATGCACGAAGCGGGTTCCCGGCCTCGACGTGAGCGCGCGGCGGGCCAGAGCCCCGCCCCGTCCTGCGCGTCCTTCTGCCCGGCGCCCGGTGCGGCGCCCGTCCCAGCGGATCCCAGAACGGGAAGACACCTCACCATGCCCAACGAAGAGCAGTACCCAGTGACGACCGTCCAGTTGAACCACACCGTCGTCCACGCCCATGACCGACAGCTGTCGGCCGAGTTCCTCACCGCGATCCTGGGGCTGAAGGTCGGCGCCCCCTTCGGCCCGTTCCTCCCCGTCGACCTCGGCAACGGCGTCACGCTCGACTACTACGAGCAGCGTGACGAGCCGATCCAGCCGCAGCACTACGCGTTCCTCGTGCCCGACGAGCAGTTCGACGGCATGATCGCCCGTCTGGAGGCGGTCGGGGTCACCTACTACGCCGATCCCCGCCACACCGAACCCGGGCGGATCAACGACTTGTTCGGCGGTCGCGGCGCGTACTTCGACGATCCGGACGGCCACAACATGGAGATCATGACGCGGCCGTACGTCCGTCCGTAGGGCGGGCCGGGGCAGGCCGGAGGCCGGTCCAGGTCGGTCCGGGGGTTGATCCAGGCTGATCCAGGCCCGTCCGTGGGGCGGTCCAGCCCCGTCCGCAGGCCGAACCAGGCCGACCCGGGGGCCGATCCAGCCCTGTCCGTGGGGTGGTCCAGCCCCATCCGCAGGCCGCATGCGGCGGTCCGGGTGGTCGGTCCTCCCGCCGGAGGGCCGGCCGCCCGGACCGGTTTCATGGCCGACCCGGCCGTGGGGAGCCGGGTCGGTCGCCGACCCGGCCGAGGGTGGTGGCCGGGTCGGTGGTCGTCAGCCGTTCTTGTTCAGACCGAAGCCGTTGCCGACACCGGCGCCGGGGTTCTCACCGCCGGCCTCTTCCTCGCCCGCACCGGCTTCTTCCCCGCCGGCTTCCTCACCGGCACCGGCTTCCTCGCCCGCTCCGGCCTCCTCGCCGGCGTCGCCGCCCGCCGCGTCGCCCGCGCCCAGGGTCGCGCCGACCGCCTCCAGTGCCGTGGTGACCGGCTGGAAGAACGTCTCGCCGCCCACCGTGCAGTCGCCGCTGCCGCCGGAGGTGAGGCCGATCGCGAGGCCGTCCTGGGTGAACAGTGAGCCGCCGCTGTCGCCGGGCTCGGCGCAGACGTCGGTCTGGATCAGGCCGGTGACGGTGCCCTCGGGGTAGTTCACGGTGGCGTCGAGGCCGAGGACCTGACCGTCGCTCAACCCGGTGGTGCTGCCCATCCGGAAGACCTGGAGGCCTACCTCGGCCTCGGCGGCCTGGCTGATCTGCACGGTCTGGCCGTCGCCGAGGTTGACCTCGCTCGGCGCCTCGGTGGCCGGGTCGTCGTACTTGACGAGCGCGAAGTCGCCCTCGCCGGGGAAGGTGGCCTGGTCCACGGTGGCGATGGGGGCACCGTCCTGGGCGTCCGACCACGCGGCCGCCGCGACCCCGCAGTGACCCGCCGTCAGGAAGGCGGGCGTGCCGTCGCCCGCGACGACGTTGAACCCGGCCGAGCAGCGGGCGCCGCCCGCGAAGATGGCGTCGCCGCCGGAGAGGAAGGTCTTGAAGGTGCCCTCGGACTTCTTGATGGTCGCCATGCTCGAACCGAGGCTCTCGACGGTCGACTCCAGCTGGTCCCACTTGGCGCCGGTGACGGAGCTGTCCGCGGTGACCAGGATCTTGTTCGTCCGGGGGTCGACAGCCCAGGCGGTGCCGGGGATGGTCGCCTCGGACTTCAGGGTCTGTGCGCCGGCGTCGAGTTCGGCGAGGCTGTTGTCGACCTCGCGGACGGTCGCGCCCGCCTTCTTGGCCTGGACGATGATGTTGTTGTTGTCGCCGGGCACGACGTTGACGACGAGCTGCTGGCTGTCGGCGTCGTAGTAGGAGCCCGCGAAGGCGTCGCCGAGCAGTCCGGAGAGCTGCGAGGCCAGGTCCGAGGCGTCCGCCGCCTTCAGGGTCTTGGGCGCCGCGCTGTCGTCCGAGGCGCCGTCCTGGGACGCGTAGGCGCCCGGCAGCAGGATCGCGGCCGCTCCGAGCGCCGCGACGCCGCCCACCGCTATCGCGGCCTTGCGCTTCGGCATTCGCTTGTGACTCAAACTTCTCGACCTCCTGGGGGACGGGGTCCGTGCCGCCGTGTCTCCGGCGGCGGTTGGGGCGCCTGGATGGCAGGAGGTACGCACGGGTCGCGCGGGGCGTTCAATTCCGGTTGCGCGCGCCCCGGCCGAAACGCCGAATCGGCCAAGCACCGCGTCCCGGCGTCGGCTGCGGGAACAATCCCCCGTATGACGATGACCACCGCAGAAGCCGACAAGATCCTCGCCGACAACTTCGCCCCCTGGGTCCTCGAACTGGGCCTGGCGGTCCAGCGGCTGGACGACCACCGTGCCGTCCTGCGTCTGCCCTGGTCGGACCGGCTGGCCCGGGAGGGCGGCGCGCTGTCGGGCCAGGCCCTGATGGCCGCCGCGGACACGGCGACGGTGATCGCCGTGTCGGTCGCGCGCGGGGCGTACGGGCCCATGACGACGGTTCAGCAGTCCACGTCCTTCCAGCGTGCGGTGGTCGGTTCGGATGTCCTGATCGACGCGGTCGTCACCAAGCTGGGGCGCCGGATGGCGTTCGCCGACATCACGATGACCGTCGAGGAGTCCGGGGAGCTCGCCGCCCGCGCGAGCACGGTGTACGCGCTGCTGGGCTGACACGGTCCGCATTCGGTCGGCAACGGTCTGTTGTGCACCCGGAACGGAATCCGGGCTTCAGCGAATCTGCACATTGAATGCTCAACGAAGGCACCGGCGACCACACTTCCCCACAACCCGCTACCCCCGGTTACACCATTGGCGCCGGAGTGTCGGATTCGCCTTCACGTCGGCAAGCGCGGCCGCGAGCGGATGCGGTGACGCATGTGAAGAAGTCGCCGACAAGCGGTGCGCGCGCCTGCACGGATGGCTGCCTTCGAGCCTCAAGTTCCCTGGTGAGGGGGTTGGTTGATTGGAAGCGCGCGCCCGCCGCGTGCTTTGATCCATCGCACCGCGGGAGCCGCCAACGGCACCCGGAGACGGGCGCCGGGCGCCCGCGGTCGCGGCCGTCCATCAGTCCCCGCGGGGACCGACGAGGGGGCCGCTCTCCCCCTTGTGAAATATCCATACGAAGGGAAGTTCCATCATGAACTCCACCCCCCAGGTTGAGACCGTCGAGATCTCCGACGCCGAGCTCGACAACGTCTCCGGCGGCCTTTCCGTGAACGCCCTCGGCACCGTCACCGGCCTGGTGGACGGCATCGCCCCGGTTTCCGGCCTGGTCGACACGGTCGTCGGCACCGTCGAGGGCACCACCGGCCTCAACACCGCCCCGGTCACGGGCCTGGTCGCCGGTCTCTGATCGCACCTCTTGTGACGTCGAGTCCCGGAGCCGTATCCCGGCTCCGGGACTCTTCGGATGCCACAAACGCCCTCAAAGCTCTCCCGCACAGGTGAGGGAAGTTCCTTGCAGTTCCGCCAACAGGCCCTCGCCAAGCTCCAGTCGCCCGAGGAGCTCGATCTTCCGGTGCGCTTCGCCCGGCCCCAGGGCTGGCTCACGCTCTCCGTGACCGTCGTCGTCATGGCGGCGGCCTCCGTGTGGGCGGTCACCGGCTCGGTGACGTCCACGGTCGGCGCGCCCGCCATCCTGACGCACGGGCAGGGCAGTTACGTCCTCCAGAGCCCCGTCGCCGGCCAGGTCACCGCCGTCCTCGCCGAGCAGGGCGAGCGGCTGCCCGCGGGCTCCCCCGTCCTGAAGGTCCGTACGGCCGAGGGCGACACGGTCGTGCGCACGGTCGCCGCGGGCCGTGTCACCGCGCTCGCCGCCACCATCGGCCAGATCATCTCCACCGGTGCGAACGTCGCCGCCGTGGAGAAGGTCGCGCACGCGAAGGACCCGCTGTACGCGACGGTGTACGTGCCCGCCGAGAACGCGGCCGCCATCCCGGACGACGCCGCCGTGGACCTCACCGTCCAGTCGGTGCCCACCCAGGAGTACGGCGTGCTGCGCGGCCATGTGAAGTCGGTGGACCGCAGCGCCCAGTCCGCGCAGTCCATCTCCGCGTTCCTCGGGGACAGCCAGCTGGGCGAGCAGTTCACCAAGGACGGCAGGCCGGTGGCCGTGCTCGTGCAGCTGGACAAGTCGTCCGGTACCAGGAGCGGTTACGCCTGGTCGTCCGCGGACGGGCCGCCCTTCTCCCTCACCTCCATGACCCTGGCCGACGCGTCGGTGCGGCTGGCCGATCAGCGTCCCGTCGATTGGCTGCTGCCGTGAATGCCGCCCAGGACACCCGGGGCCGGCGCCGCGCCGCCCCGCCCAAGCGCCCCGTGCCCAAGGGGAGGGCAAGGACCGTCCGCACGCCCACCGTGCTCCAGATGGAGGCCGTCGAGTGCGGCGCCGCCTCCCTCGCGATGGTCCTCGGCCACTACGGCAGGCACGTCCCGCTGGAGGAGCTGCGCATCGCCTGCGGTGTCTCCCGGGACGGCTCCCGCGCCAGCAACCTCCTCAAAGCCGCCCGCAGTTACGGCCTGACGGCCAAGGGCATGCAGATGGACACGGCCGCCCTCGCCGAGGTCAAGACCCCGGCCGTGCTGTTCTGGGAGTTCAACCACTACGTCGTCTACGACGGCATGGGGCGCCGCTTCGGCCGCCGCGGGGTGTACATCAACGACCCCGGCAAGGGCCGCCGTTTCGTGCCGATGGAGGACTTCGACGGCAGCTTCACCGGCGTCGTGCTGGTCATGGAGCCGGGTGACGGCTTCAGCAGGGGCGGCCGCAAGCCGGGCGTCCTGGGCGCCATGCCGGCGCGGCTGCGCGGCACCGCGGGCACGATGCCGGCGGCGGTGCTGGCGAGCCTGCTGCTGGTGGTGGTCGGCGCGGCGGTGCCCGCGCTCAGCCGGACCTACATCGACATGTTCCTGATCGGCGGTCAGACCTCGCTGCTCGGCGTGCTGTTCGCGTCGATGGGAGCGTCCGTGCTGCTCACGGTCGTCCTGACCTGGCTGCAACAGGCGAATCTGCTGCACGGCCGGATCATCTCCTCGACCCTGTCCAGCGCCCGCTTCCTGCGCCATCTGCTGCGGCTGCCGGTGACGTTCTTCTCCCAGCGCAGCCCGGCCGACCTGGTGCAGCGCCTGCAGTCCAACGACGCCGTGGCCGAGACCCTGGCCCGTGATCTGGCGGCGGCGGGCGTGGACGCGGTGGTCGTCATCCTCTACGCCCTGCTGCTGTACACCTACGACCCGCAGCTGACCTTCGTCGGCATCGGGGTCGCCCTGCTGAACATCGTGGCGATGCGGGTCGTGATCCGGCTGCGCGCCACCCGGACGGCGAAGCTGCGCGCGGACAGCGCCCGGCTGACCAACACCGCCTACACGGGCCTTCAGTTGATCGAGACGATGAAGGCGACCGGCGGCGAGGACGGCTACTTCCGCAAGTGGGCCGGGCAGCACGCCACCACGCTGGAGGAGCAGCAGCGCCTGGGTGTGCCGAGCGCCTGGCTGGGCGTGGTCGCGCCGACGCTGGCCACGCTGAACAGCGCCCTGATCCTGTGGATCGGCGGCATGCGGGCGGTCGAGGGCCACATATCCGTCGGCCTGCTGGTCGCCTTCCAGGCGCTGGTCGCCCGCTTCACCGCCCCGCTGACCCGCCTCAACGGCGTCGCCGGGCGCATCCAGGACTTCGCGGCCGACGTGGCCCGTCTGAAGGACGTGGAGAACTTCCGGGCCGACCCGCTCTACGACCGTCCCGGCGGCGGCGACTCCACCCGCCGCCTGCACGGGCACGTCGAGCTGCAGAACATCTCCTTCGGCTACAACCCGCTGGACAAGCCGCTGCTGACCGGCTTCGACCTCACCGTCGGCCCGGGACAGCAGGTCGCGCTCGTCGGCGGCTCGGGCAGCGGCAAGTCCACCGTGTCCCGGATGATCTCCGGCCTGTACGCGCCCTGGGAGGGCGTGATCCGGATCGACGGCCGGCGCCTGGAGGACATCCCGCGCGGCGCGCTGGCGGCCTCCGTCTCCTTCGTCGACCAGGAGGTGTTCCTCTTCGAGGGCACGGTCCGCGACAACGTGGCGCTGTGGGACCCGTCGATCCCGGACGAGGCGGTGGTGGAGGCGCTGCGGGACGCGGCGCTGTACGACGTGGTCGTGCGCCGGCCCGGGGGCATCCAGAGCCGGGTCGAGCAGGACGGCCGGAACTTCTCCGGCGGGCAGCGCCAACGTCTGGAGATCGCGCGGGCGTTGGTGCGCCGGCCCAGCATCCTCGTCCTCGACGAGGTGACGAGCGCGCTGGACGCCGAGACCGAGCAGGTCGTGATGGACAACCTGCGCAGACGCGGCTGCGCCTGCGTGGTGATCGCACACCGGCTGAGCACCGTGCGCGACAGCGACGAGATCGTCGTACTGGAGCACGGCACGATCGTGGAGCGCGGCCGGCACGAGGAGCTGGTGGCGCGCGGCGGCGCGTACGCGACGCTGGTCAGGGAGCGGTGAGATGACTGCCGTACACGAGGGGGACCTGGTCCTCGACGCCCTCGG
The DNA here is from genome assembly GCF_040686775.1 of Streptomyces sp. NPDC079141. Classification (NCBI taxonomy): domain Bacteria; kingdom Bacillati; phylum Actinomycetota; class Actinomycetes; order Kitasatosporales; family Streptomycetaceae; genus Streptomyces; species Streptomyces sp. NPDC079141. Next base: position 413,270 of record NZ_JBFBLP010000001.1, read on the forward strand.
TCAGCTGGGCGGGCGCATCGACTGCGCCGGGTTCAACCGGCTCGACCTCGAAGGGCCGCAGGTGCTGTGGCTGGTCGCGTCCGGCGCGGTGGACCTGTTCGCGGTGGACGCCGAACAGCAGGGCCACTGGCACCACTTGGGCCGTCTGGAGGCGGGCTCGCTGCTGCTCGGCCCGGTGGCCGGTCCGCACCACACGCTGGTGGCCCGCCCGTTGCGGGACTGCGTGGTGCACCGCATCGGGCTGCGGGAGCTGTACCAGCCCGCGCAGACCCAGACCTGGTCCTACGACGAGTACGGCAACCCCCAGTACGTGCCGCCGACGACGAGCCCGCTGGAGTACGCCCTCGCCCTCGGCGTCGGCCGCAGCCTGTCCATCCTCTTCCAGGCCCCGATGGCGGGCGCGGCGGCCGAGATCACCGACGACGACGTCTTCTGGATGCAGGTCCCGCCCGGCAGCGTGCAGTACGGCTCGCTCTACGGCCAGGAGGCCGCCGCCGACCTGCTGATGGACCCGGCGGTCTGGCAGAGCATGGTCGACCAGCAGTACCGCCTGCTGACCACCCTGGACCGCTGGATCGAGCAGCTGGAGCGCACCCACGAGTCGCGTACGGCGGAGGGCATCAGGGCCGGTGAGGCGGTACGCGCCGAGGCCGACCGCACACTGCTGGCGTCGATCGGCAAGCGGTCGGCGCAGCGGACCACGGCGGCCGACGCGGACGCGAGTTACGCGGCCTGCCGGCTGGTCGCCCGGGCGGCCGGGATCACACTGGCCGAGCCCGCGCAGTCAGGCACCGAGAGCGACCGCCTGGATCCGGTCGAGCGGATCGCCCTCGCCTCCCGCGTCCGCACCCGCGCCGTCCGCCTCGACGGCCGCTGGTGGCGGGAGAACGTCGGCCCGCTGGTGGGCCACCGCGCCCTGTCCGGGGCTCCGGTGGCCCTGTTGTGGCGGCGCGGCGGCTATGTCGCCGTCCATCCGGCGACCGGCCGGGAGACGCCGGTCGAGAAGGCCAACGCGGAGGAGTTCGAGCCGCGCGCGGTGATGTTCTACCCGCCGCTGCCCGAACGCCGGCTCAGCCCGCTCCGGCTGCTGCGGTTCAGCATGCGCGGCACCGCGGGCGACCTGACGAACCTGCTGCTCAGCGGTCTGGTGACGGTCGCCATCGGCGCGCTGGTGCCGATCGCCACGGGCAAGGTGCTCGGCCAGTTCGTGCCCAAGGCCCAGACCGGGCTGATCGTCCAGGTCTGTCTGGCGGTGATGGTCAGCAGCGTCGTGGCGGCGGCCTTCATGCTGCTGCAGAACCTGACCATCCTGCGCCTGGAGGGCCGGATCGAGTCCACCCTCCAACCGGCCGTCTGGGACCGGCTGTTGCGCCTGCCGACGAAGTTCTTCACCGAACGCTCCACCGGCGAGCTGGCGAGCGCGGCGATGGGCATCAGCGCGATCCGCCGGCTGCTGGCCGGAGTCGGCCCGACCCTCGCCCAGTCGGTCACGGTCGGCGCGATGAACCTGGGGCTACTGCTCTGGTACAGCGTCCCGATGGCGCTGGCGGCGATCGGCATGCTCGTCGTCATCGCCGCGGTGTTCCTGGGGCTCGGGCTGTGGCAGGTGCGCTGGCAGCGGCGCCTTGTGGTGCTCGGCAACAAGCTGAACAACCAGGCGTTCCAGACCCTGCGCGGGCTGCCGAAGCTGCGGGTGGCGGCGGCCGAGAACTACGCGTACGCGGCCTGGGCGGAGCGGTTCGCCCGCAGCCGTGAGCTCCAGCAGCGGGTGGGCCGTATCAAGAACCTCACCACGGTACTGGGCGCGGTGTACCTGCCGCTGTGCACCCTGCTGATGTTCATGCTGCTGGCGGGTCCGGCGCGCGGGTCGATGTCGGCGGCGGCGTTCCTCACCTTCAACACCTCGGTGACGATGCTGCTGACCTCCGTCACCCAGATCACCGGCGCGTTCGTCTCGATGGTGGCCGCGCTGCCGCTCTTCGAGGAGATCAAGCCGGTGCTGGACGCGACGCCTGAGGTACGCACGGCGAGCACCCGGCCGGGCCCGCTGACCGGCGCGATCGAGGCCCGCCGCCTGTCCTTCCGGTACGCCGACGACGGCCCCCTCGTCCTGGACGACGTCTCCTTCTCCGTCCGCCCGGGCGAGTTCGTCGCGATCGTGGGCCCGAGCGGCTGCGGCAAGTCGACGCTGCTGCGACTGCTGATCGGCTTCGACAAGCCGGTGTCGGGCAGTGTGTTGTACGACGGCCAGGACCTGGCCGCCCTCGACCAGTCGGCCGTACGCCGTCAGTGCGGTGTGGTGCTCCAGCACGCGCAGCCGTTCACCGGCTCCATCCTGGACGTCATCTGCGGCACCGAGCCGTACACGCCGGAGGAGGCGATGGCGGCGGCCGAGCTGGCGGGGCTCGCCGAGGACATCAAGCGGATGCCGATGGGCCTGCACACGATCGTCTCGGGCAGCGGAGCGATCTCCGGCGGCCAGCGCCAACGCCTGATGATCGCCCAGGCGTTGATCCGTCGGCCGCGGATCCTGTTCTTCGACGAGGCGACGAGTGCGCTGGACAACGAGACACAGCGGACGGTGATCGAGAGCACGAAGGCGCTCAACGCCACGCGGATCGTGATCGCGCACCGGTTGTCGACGGTGCTGGACGCGGACCGGGTGATCGTGATGGAGGACGGGAAGGTGGCTCAGGAGGGGGCGCCGGGGCAGTTGTTGGCGGATGTGGGTGGGCGGTTGCATGAGTTGGTGCGGCGTCAGTTGGCGTGAAAGCCGGTTTGGTGAGCGTGCTCGGCTACGGCGCCGACGATCACGGGGGTGTCCGAGAGGTCTCCGTCGTCCCCGCTCGATGAGAGGAGGTCGGCGACGATGCACGAGATGTTCCCCGGGCCGCCGCCGCGCAGAGCGAGCTTGACCAGCTCCTGCACCGTCGTCTGAGGAAGCAAGTGACTGGCCAGACACTCGGCGATCGACTCGTCCGACACCACGTCGGTCAATCCGTCCGTGCACAGCAGATACCGGTCACCTGCCCGGGCTTCGCGCACGGACAGATCCGGATCGGCTTCCCTGAACGTGTTCAGGACCCTGCTCTGGTCATGGGTGATCTGTGTGAGCGTTCCGTACCGGAGGAGGTAGGCACGTGAGTCACCGATGTGAACGAGCCCGAGCTTCTGCCCCGTCCACAACAGCGCCGTGAGCGTGGTCGCCATGGCGCGCAGCTGCGGGTCCTCCTCCGCGATCGCCGCTATCCCGCGTTGGGCCTGCTGCACGGCTCCATGCAGCGGAGTGAGCAGGTTGGAGGGATCGCCGGTGTCGTCGTCGAGTCGGACGATCCACGAGATCACCTCCGAGCTGGCGACCTCGCCCGCCGGTGCCGCCCCGAGACCGTCCGCCACGGCCAGCAGCCGAGGCCCCGCGTAGCCGGAGTCCTCGTTCTTCTCGTGGACCATGCCCGTGTGCGATCCGGCCGCGAAGCGCATCCACAGGCTCCCCGACGCCGTCCCGGGATATGCGGGAGGTACGAGTGGCGGTGCCGGTGCCGGTGCCGGTTCGGGCCGCGTCGCCCGTCCCCGCAGGTCGTACAGCGCCCGCCACAGGTCAACGGCGCTGCGGTACCGGTCGGCGGGATCAGCGGCCAGCGCCTTGCCGACCACGGCATCGGCCTCGTACGACGTCGGCGGCACGGCTCCCGCGAGGAGAGTGCGCAACAGCCTGCCCACCTCCAGCAGGTCGTCGTGGCCGTCGGGTGCGTCTCCCAGGTCGGCGACCTTGACGTGGTTCTCCGGGGTGAACACGACGCTCTCCGGATCGAGCCGCCACCCGAAGACGCCCCGGCCATGCGCGTGTTCGAGGACGCCGAGCAGTTCGGCGACGACGGCCACGACCCACTCGGGATGGTTCTGCCCCCGCCGCACATAGCTGCCCAGCGTCTCTCCCGCGACGGACTCGGTGACCAGGTAGGGGCACGGAACCTGGTTGCGGCGTGCGGTGCCGATGTCGTGGAGCCCGGCCACGAAGGGGTGCCGCAGCCCCGCTCGCGCCTTGGCCCGTCGGCGGAACCCGGCCGCGAGGCCCGCGTCGGCCGCGGCCTCGGGGCGCATCATCTTGATCAGCACCGGCCGGTCGAGCTCCAGGTCCCGGGCCTCGTGCGTCTCGGTTGCGGCGTCGGCCTCGATCACCGGGCCCAGCTCGTACCGCCCCGCCAGCAGCCGCCCCGTGGGCATCGGGGTGTACGCCCTGTTCCGGAAGATCGGCAGCTGGCCCGCGGAGTTGCGCACCCGTTTCTGCGGCAGTGGGAAGGACCGTGATCGGCAGGCGTCGGCCAGATGCTGGAACACCGTGTCCAGGGGCAGTAGTTCGGGCCCGTCCGACACGCCACGGGCCAGCAGGCTGATCAACTCCCCGGTGAAGGCGGTATGCCGCTCCCCCGGCGGGGCCACCGCCTGGGCCGACTCCTCGGCGGACGCGATGAGGTAAGTACCCTCGATCACAGCGCCGTTGGCGACCGCGGACTGGGCGTCTCCCATCATGCCGAGGGCCCGTCCGCTGTAGCAGCAGTCGAGGATGACGATCCGGCGTTCGACGCGCAGCCCCAGCAGCTCCTGGCTCAGCCAGTAGTACGGGAGGGAGGTGTCGGGCCGGCCGACGACGGATCCGGGCAGGCCGAGCCAGAGGTCGCCCCGGTTGGGGTCGATCAGGCCGTGGCCCGCGTAGTAGACGACCAGGGTGTCGAGGCTGCGGTCGGCCGTCTCCCGCAGGGGCGCGAAGGCGGCGGTGGCGTTGCCCGGCTCCAGGACCACGCGGCAGCGCTCCTCGGGCAGCCCCCACACGGTCGGGTCCCGCAGCTGGGCGGCGAGGTCCATGACGTTGCCCCGGACGCCCGGCAGGGGTGCCAGGTGGTCGTACGCGCTCACGCCGATCAGGACGGCGGCGGATCTGTCGGGCGCGGCCGTGGTGTCCATGACCCCGCTACCGTTCGAGTTCCGCCAGCAGTCGGGCGGCGGTCTCGGGATCCTGTCCGGAGAGGGTGATCCTGACACCGTCGCGCTCGAAGGTGATCTCGGGCGGGGCGGGCCGGGTGGCGCGCCAGGCGGCCCAGGCCAGGGCGAGGTTCCCGAGCTGGAAACCGCTGTCGAGGACGAGCTGGACGCAGTCGAGGGCGGTGCCCATGCGGTCGGGGGCGGTCGGTTCGGACCGGACCTCGACGTGGGCGTTGCGCCGCACGTAGGAGTCGTCCCGCAGCCACAGATACAGCGATCGCAGTTCTGCCTCGTCGGCCGCGCTGGTGATGGCGATGTTCATGGCCCCCGTCCCCCGTTCGAGCACCCCGTTGTCCCACACAGTGGCACAGCGTCGCGGGCCGCGCAGCCGTTCCGGGGCACACACCCCGCCAGCGAAACGTTGCCGTTTCGCTAAACGTCCTCTACTCTCGATGTGTACGAAACCGTTTCGTTCACGCCCGGCGTGGACGACGTCCCCTGGAGTGGCTCCTCATGCCCGAGAAGACCCTGATCGACAGCGCGCCCGGGCGGGCCGTCCAGGAGCCGCCTGCCGCCTCGCCGAGGCGGTGGTGGATCCTGGCGGTCGTCGCCGTCGCACAGCTGATGGTGGTGCTGGACGCCACCATCGTGAACATCGCCCTTCCCTCCGCCCAGGCCGACCTCGGGTTCTCCGACGGCAACCGGCAGTGGATCGTCACCGCCTACGCGCTGGCGTTCGCGTCCCTGCTGCTGCTCGGCGGACGGCTGGCCGACCTGTTCGGCCGCAAGCCCGCCTTCCTCATAGGCGTCCTCGGCTTCGCCGCCGCCTCCGCGCTCGGCGGCGCCGCCACCAGCTTCGAGATGCTGGTCACCGCGCGCGCCCTGCAGGGCGTCTTCGGCGCGCTCCTCGCGCCCGCCGCGCTCTCGCTGCTCAACACCACGTTCACCGACGCCCGGGAGCGGGCCAGGGCGTTCAGCGTGTACGGCGCCATCGCGGGCGCCGGCGGTGCCGTGGGCCTGCTGCTCGGCGGCGTGCTGACCGATGCCCTGGACTGGCGCTGGACGCTGTTCGTCAACGTGCCGATCGCCGTGCTCGCCCTGATCGGCGGCTGGATGCTGCTGAGCAACCACCGCGACGCCGCGAACTCCAGGCTCGACGTGCCGGGCACGATCCTGGTCGCCGCCGGTCTGTTCGCCGTGGTCTACGGGTTCTCCAACGCCGAGACGCACGACTGGAGCTCCCCGCGGACCTGGGGCTTCCTGCTCGCCGGCGGTGTACTGCTGACGGCGTTCGCCTGGTGGCAGACCCGGGCCGCGCACCCGCTGCTGCCGCTGCGGATCCTGCTGGACCGCAACCGCTCGGCCTCCTTCCTCGCCGTGCTGATCAGCGGCGCGGGCATGTTCGGTGTGTTCCTGTTCCTCACCTACTACCTCCAGCTCGTCCTCGGCTTCAGCCCGACCAAGACGGGTGTCGCGTTCCTGCCGATGGTCGGTGCGCTGATGGTGACGGCTCAGCTGGGCACGACGGTCCTGGTGCCGCGGATCGGCCCGAAGGCCGTGATCCCGCTGGGCTTCGCGGTCTCCACGGCGGGCATGGCCTGGCTGACCGGGATCGGCATCGGCTCGGACTACGTGTCCTCGGTGCTGCCGCAGCTGGTCGTCATCGGTGTGGGCCTCGGCCTGGTCATGCCGCCCGCGATGCAGCTGGCCACCGGCGGCGTGGCGGCCGAGGACGCCGGTGTGGCCTCCGCGACCGTCAACGCCATGCAGCAGGTGGGCGGTTCGATCGGTACGGCGCTGCTCAGCACGCTCGCGGCGAGCGCCGCGACGGACTACCTCGCCGGAAAGGACGCCACCAACAAGCTGGTCCAGGCACAGGCCACGATCGAGAGCTACACCACCGCGTTCTGGTGGTCGGCGGGTCTGTTCGCCGCGGGTGCCGTGATCACCTTCGCGCTGTTCCGTCGCGGGGTGCCCGAACAGGACGACTCCGCCGCGCCGGTCGTCCACATGTGACGTAGGACCGCCCGAGGTCCGAGGGGCCGCCGTCCGGGGAGGACGGCGGCCCTCTTGTCGTCGTGGCCCGAGAACGGGTACTCACGAGCCCATGCGAATCAGCGTGGTGGATGTGGGCTCGAACACGGTCAGGCTCGTGGTGGCGGACGCCCAGGACGGGGTGCCGTTACCCGTGCACACCGCCAAGTGGCGGCTGAGGCTGTCCGAGCAGGTCAGGCCGGGGGACGCGATTCCGGAGGAGGCCGTGGACCGGCTGGTCGGGGCGGTCACCGAGGCGAGCAGGACCGCGGCCCGCTGGGGTGCGTCCGCGCCCCTGGCCTTCGCGACGGCCGTGGTGCGCGCGGCCCCGAACCGACGGGAGGTGCTGCGTGCGGTCCGGACGCGGACCGGGGTGGACCTGTGCACGCTGCCGGGCGAGGTGGAGGCCGAGCTGACGTTCCTCGGGGCGCGGCGGTGGATGGGCTGGCGGTCGGGGCCGCTTGCGCTGCTGGACATCGGCGGCGGCTCGCTGGAGGTGGCCTTCGGCCGTGGCCGACTGCCGGACTTCGCGGCCTCGTTGCCGCTCGGCGCGGGTCGGCTGACCCACGAGTTCTTCGACGGCGACGATCCGCCGCCGCCGGAGCGGGTGCGCGCGTTGCGCCGCAAGGTCCGTCATCAGCTGCGGGATGTCGCGGCGCGGATCCGCTGGGAGGGGCCGCGCACGGCCGTGGCCACGTCTCGGACGTTCCAGCAGCTGGGCCGGCTGTGCGGTACGGCGCCCGGGCGGCACGGCCCCTTCGTGGAGCGGCAGTTGCACCGCCGCGATCTGCGCGAGGCGATCACGCGGCTGGCCGCGCTGCCCGCCGCGGAGCGCTCAGGGCTGCCCGGCATTTCCGCGCCGCGTGCCGCGCAGAGTCTGGCCGGCGCGTTGGTCGGGCACACGTCGATGAAGCTGACCGGTCTGCGGACGCTCACCGTCTGCCCGTGGGCGATCCGTGAGGGTGTCCTGCTGCGGCTCATCGAGGACGGCCCGTCCTGGTGGGCGGAGGTCAATCGGTACGAGGAGCCCGTGCCGCCCGATCCGGTGCCGCTGCGCATCGCGACGAGTTGAGCAGAGGGGCTGTCCAAGAGGCCCCCTGCCGCAGGTCTTCCGGAGGATCGGCCCGGCGCGCGGATCACCCCGTGCGTCAGGCCTCCGCGGACTGCGCAAGGGACCGGGGGCGCAGATCCGTCCAGTGGGACTCGATGAAGTCCAGGCACGCCTCCCGGGAGTTCTCGGCGAGGGCGATGGTCCATCCGCCGGGCACTTCGGCGAAGGACGGCCAGAGCGAGTGCTGGCCCTCGTCGTTCACCAGGACCAGGAAACGGCCTTCGGTGTCGTCGAACGGGTTGGTGCTCATGGTCAATACCTCCCCGGAGGACTTTCATTAGGTTAGGCTCGCCTAATTACGGTGAGCTTAGCCTTCGCCCCTCGCCTCTCACAAGGAGACGTTCATGCGTCGCGCGGCCGGTACGGAGAACGCCTTCGTCGGGTTCGGACTGCCCGGCAGGCCCGGCACCGAGGAGTTCTGGGCGGCGGCGGGGACACCCGCGTCGATACCGTCCGAGGACGGCGGTTGGACGACCCTGTTCCTGTGGCGCGGGTCCGAGGCGCGCATCGGCTTCGAGAGCTGGTCGGAGCCGGTGCCCCTGCACCGGTGCGGCGACACGGACTGCTGGTACGCCGAGGTGCGCATGCCGGCGCGGTTGCGGGTGACGTACCAGTTCCTCGTGGGCGACGCGGCGTACGCCGACCCGTTCAACCCGGCCGGTGCGGGCGGTGACCGGTCCGTCGCCGCGACGCCCGACGCCCCGCCCCAACCGCACTGGCCCGCGGTCGGCGCCGACGAGGTCCTCCCCCTCCCGCGCACCCGGATCCGCTGGGCCGGTGACCGGCTCGGCGGGCGGCGTACCGTGCGGGTCCATCCGGTGGGCGGCGGCGGGCCGGTGGTTCTGCTGCTCGACGGGGACGACTGGCTGTATCTGCACCCGGCCATGACCGCGTTCGACTCGGCCGTCGCCGCTGGTGAGCTGCCGCCCGTCACCCTTGTCTTCCTTCCGACCAGGGACAGGGAGGCCGAGTTCGCCTGCCGGCCCGAGCTGTGGGAGGCGGTCCGGGACGAGCTGCTGCCGCTGGTGGCGGAGTCGGGCGTCCCCGCCGACCCGGGCCGGCTGGTGGTCGCCGGACAGAGCCTCGGCGGGCTGAGCGCGCTGTACGCGGCGCTGGAGTTCCCGGAGTCGGTGTCCCGCGTCGCCTGCCAGTCGGGGTCGTTCTGGTGGACGCCCGAGGCCCTCGACGCGCCGGATCCCCTGGGCGGGCCGGTCGGCGGCGCGCTCGCGGAACGGCTGCGCAAGCGGCCCGATCTGTCGGGGCTGCGGGTCGCGTTCGACGTGGGGGAACACGAGACGCGGATGCTGCCTCACTGTGAGCTGACCGAGACGCTGACGCGGGAGGCCGGCGCGGCCGTGCGGGTCTCGCGGTCGGCCTCCGGTCACGACCGGGCGGGCTGGCGGCACGCCCTGCTCCGCGATGTCGCCTGGGTGCTCGCCGAGTAGGTCACCGCGCGACCGCCGAGTAGTACTCCTCGTCCGTGGCCAGCAGGTTCCGGTGGGTGTCCTCGGCCGTGACGACCCCCTCGTCCAGGACGAGGACCCGGTCGGCGGCGTCGAGGAGGGCCGGGCTGCTGGTGATCACGACGGTCGTGCGGCCCCGGCGCAGCCGTGCGATGTTGCGGGCGATGAGCTGCTCGGTGACCGCGTCGACGGCCGTGGTCGGGTCGTGCAGGACGAGGACGTCGGAGTCGGCGGCCAGGGCGCGGGCCAGGGAGAGCCGTTGGCGCTGCCCGCCGGAGAGGTTCGCGCCGCGGTCGCGGACGCCGTAGTCGAGCCCTTCGCGGTGGAGGGCGACGACATCGGTCAGCATGGACGCCTCGACGGCCTCGGGAACCGTGCGGCTGGTGCCCGACGGGTCGATGTTCGTGCGCAGGGTGCCCGCGAAGATCTCCCCGTCGTAGGGGTTCACCAGCAGGTGCTCACGGACCGCCTCGACCGACAGCTCCGCGAGCTCCTGCCCGCCGACCCGCACTGCGCCCTCGTAGGCGTCGGGCGGGACGTGGACGGCCAGGACCGCTGCCAGATCGGCAGCGGCGCGGGGCTGGTAGGCGGCGATCGCCACGAACTCGCCCGCAAAGACCTGGAACTTCAGTTTGCGCAGGGTTCCGTGGCGGACGCAGTCGACCTCCAAGTCCCGGCCGGGGGCCGGGCGTTCCTCACCCGGGACCATCAGCGGCGGGGCGGCCAGTACCAGCGCCATCCGCTCGGCCGACGCGCGGGCGATCATCACGTACTTCGGCATCTCCGAGAACAGCTTGAGCGGTTCGATGATGAACTGCGCCAGCCCCACGGCCATGACGAGCTCGCCGATGGTGATCCCGCCGCCGAACGCCAGCCACCCCGCCATGAGGGTCACGGCGGCGGCCAGGGTCGCGTTGAGGGCGAGCGCGGTGCCCGCGTAGGCGCCGTTCGCCCGGGCGACGGTGACGGCCTGGTGCTTCGCCTCCGTGCTGACCTTCCGGTAGGACAGGAACGCCTGGTGGTTGCCGCCGAAGCCGTGCAGCGGGCGCAGGCCGGTGATCAGGTCGGCGACCTTCGCGCCCGCCCGCGCCACTCTCGCCTGCTGCTCCCGGGTGCTTGCGCCGATCCGCTTGGACAGCACGCTGAGGATCGACAGGATCGCGACGGTTCCCACGATCACCAGCAGGCCCAGCCGGATGTCCGCCAGGCCCAGCGCGACCGCCGCGACGAGCACCGCGACCAGCGAACTGATCAGCAGCGGCACCACCTCGATGATGTCGGCGGTCTGGTCGGCGTCCTCGGTGGCGATGGTCAGCACCTCGCCGGACTTCAGGTCGACGTCCCGTGCCACCGGCTGGAGCCCACAGGCCGCGACCCGTACCCGCCAGCGGTGTGCCTCGGTCGTGTTGGCCTTCTGCAGGATGCGCATCCCGAACCGCCACGACAGCGACACCGTCGTGATGATCACGGCCAGCGCGGCGATCGACGCGGCGAGCGCGCCGAGACTGCGCTCGCCCTGCATCGTGTGCTCGACGATCAGGCCGAGCGCGATGGGGAACGCGGTCTCCCCCGCCTGGTAGAGGCCCATCAGGACGGTGCCCCAGATCATCGCGCCGACGTTGCGGCGCAGTGCGGTCCGGAGGATGTCGGCCCCGGTGCGGGGCTGTTGCGAGTCAGGAGTTGTCATCGAGGTGGCGGGCAATCGCTTCCGGGGTGCGCAGGGTGAACAGGTCTCGGATCGTGACGACCGGGCCGTACTCGCGGCGGAGCAGCCCGATCAGCCGTACGGCCAGCATGGAGTGTCCGCCCAGGGACACGAAGTCGCTCACCGCGCTCACCTCGTCGTCGTCCAGGTCCAGTGCCTCGGCGAAGAACTCGCACACCACGGTCTCGGTCGCGGTCTCCGGGCCCCGCTCCCCCGCCGTGGTCAGCGCGCCGAGCGGTTTGGCCTCGGGCAGCGCCTTCGTGTCAGCCTTCCCGTTCACCGTCAGCGGGATGCTGTCGACCTGGGCGTAGTGCGTCGGCCGCAGGAAGTCCGGCAGCCCGGCGCCCACTTCGGCGGCGACCGCCGCCAGTTCGGCGCCGTCCAGCACGAGGTAGGCGGCCAGCCGGTACGCCCCGTCGACCTGCGGGTCGGCCTGGGCGACGGCGGCGACGAAGCGCACCGCGGGGTGGGCCGCGAACACGGCCTCGACCTCGCCGAGTTCGACCCGGTGTCCGCGGATCTTGACCTGCTGGTCGGTGCGGCCCAGGTACATCAGGTTCCCGTCGGGCCGCCGGACCACCAGGTCGCCGGTGCGGTACATGCGCTCGCCGGGTGCGCCGAACGGGCAGGCGACGAAGCGGTGGGCGGTCTGGCCGGGCTGCCCGAGGTAGCCGCGCGCGATGCCGATGCCCGCCACGTACAGCTCGCCCGGGACCCCGTCCGGCAGGGGCCGCAGCCAGGGGTCGAGGACGTACACGTCGGTGTTGTCGATCGCCACGCCCACCACCGGGTCCTGGCACTCGAAGGTGCCGACGCCGAGGGTGTTGATGGTGTACTCGGTCGGCCCGTACAGGTTGTAGCCGACCGTCCCCTCGGTCTCCGCCAGCCGCTGCCACAGCGTCGGGGTGACGGCCTCACCTCCCAGCAGTACGAGCGCCGGCCGCCGCGCAGGGTTGTCCAACAGACCTTCGGAGACCAGCTGTTGGGCATAGGTCGGGGTCACGTTGATGACGTCGATCCCGTGCTCCAGGCAGTACTCGACCAGCCGGGGCGCGTCACGCCGCAACTCCTCGTCGCAGATGTGCACTTCGTGGCCGTCGGCGAGCCACAGCAGTTCCTCCCACGACATGTCGAAGGCGAACGACACGGTGTGCGCGATCCGGAAGACGCGGTGCCCGTGCTCGGCCAGCACCGGTTCGAAGATACGGCGCTGATGGTTGATCAGCATGTTGGTGAGCCCGGCGTACTCGGTCACCACGCCCTTGGGCTTCCCGGTCGAGCCGGAGGTGTAGATCGTGTACGCGGGGTGCCGCAGACGGTTCGGGTCGTCCGGCGCGAACGTCCGATACGGTTCGGCCGCGGGCAGCGGACGGTCCAGCTCGATCAGCTCGCCGGTGAGCCGGGGCGACACCGCGCTCACGGTGAGGATCACGTCCGGGCCGGCGTCCGCGACGATCGCGGCGATCCGCTCGTCCGGGTGGTCCAGCTCCAGCGGCACATACGCGGCGCCCACGCGCAGTACGGCGAACAGCGCCACGATCGAGTCGAGGGAGCGCGGGATCGCCAGACCCACGGTCCGCTCGGGGCCGATGCCACGCCCGGCGAGCACACCCGCCACCGCACGGCTGCGGTCCCGCAGCTGGGCGAAGGTCATGGTCGAGCCGTGGGCGACGAGCGCGACCCGCTCCGGGTCCCGGTCCGCCGCCCGGTCGAACCGGTCGACGACCGTGTCGGTGCCGACATCCGTCCGCACCTCCCGCGCGGGCAGGGTCCCCGGTCCCGGCAGCGCGCCGACCGGCCCGGTCGACCGGGCCAGGTCCTCCAGGACGCGCAGGTAGTCGTCGAGGAGACGACGGGCGCGCTCGGTGTCGTCGTCGCGGTACTCCAGCTTGACCGTGAGCCGGTCGCCGGGGGTGACGACCCAGGTGAACGGGTAGTGGGTGGAGTCGTCGGCCTGCACCGAGGTGATGCCGTGCCGGGCGTTCATCTCGGCGAACGCGTCCATGTCCAGGAAGTTCTGGAGCACGAACAGGTTGTCGAAGAGCGTTTCGTGCCCGCCGGCCCGCTGGATCTCGCCGAGCCCCAGGTGCTCGTGTTCCATCGCCTCGACCCGGGCCGCCTGTACGGCCGACAGGTAGGCGCGGACGGTGTCGTGCGGCCGTGCCCGCGTCCACAGGGGAACGGTGTTGAGCAGCACGCCGACGACCTGGTCGAGGCCTTCGCCCTCCCGGCCGGAGACGGTCACCCCGAACACGGCGTCGCTGCGCCCGGTGTGGGCGCCGAGCAGCAGGCCGAACGCGCCGGTCAGCACCGAGTTCAGGGTGACGCCGTGCGCCTTGGCGGCGTCGCGCAGCCGCTCCGACTGGTCGAGGGTGAGCGTGTGGACGAGCGTGCTCGGCAGGGCGTCCGAGAGCGCCGGTGCCGGTCCGGCGAGCAGCGTCGGGCCCGGCAGCCCGGCCAGGTGCTCCGCCCAGAAGCGCTCCGCCACGGCGGGGTCCTTGGCGGCGAGCGCCCGGGCGTAGTCCTCGAAGCTCGGCGTGGCCGGAGCGGGGTCGGTCAACTCGCCCGCCAGAGCGGCCCGGTAGGCCTCGAACAGGTCCCGCAGCACGATCTCGCGGGACCAGCCGTCCCACAGCAGCAGGTGGTAGCTGAGCAGCAGGCCGTCGCGGTCGTCGGGCAGCCGCACCACGGTCAGCCGGATCAGCGGCGGCTCACCGGGATCGAATCCGGTGTCGCGGTCCCGGGCGCGCAGGGCGTCCACCTCGGCGTCCGTGGACAGCTCGACGGTACGGACATGGACGCGGCGGCCCGCCTTGAGAACCTGGACCGGGTTGCCGTCGTCGTCGGTGGTGAAGCCGGCGCCCACGACGGGGTGCCGCGCGATCACCTGCGCCATCGCCTCGGCCAGCGCTTCGGTGTCCAGGCGCCGATCGAAGGTGAACCAGCTCTGGGCGACATAGTGACCGGCCGGGCCGGCCATCTGGGCCTGGAAGAACAGTCCTCGCTGGAGCGGTGTGACCGGCGCCGTGCGCTCGGCGGTCGCGGCGGCTTCCGCGATCCGTTCCAGGGCGCTCATCCAGTGCGTGGTGATCTCGTCCGGGACTCCCTCGGCGAGGGTGAAGGCCGCGTGCAGGCTCCCCTCTTCGAGCCAGGCGTTCACCTCGACGGCGTAGGGGCTGCCCTGGTCGCCGCCGGTGAGGTACAGCGCCTGCGACTCGCTGCCCCGGCCGAGGTAGTTGAACAGCACCTGCGGGCGGGCCTTGAGGAGCGGGGCGGTCTGCGGGTTGAGGTGGCGCAGTTGGCCGTAGGAGACGTGCCCGCGCTCGTCCGGCTGGCGTTCGGCGACCTCGCGCGCCGCGGCGACGGGGTCGGTGTGTGCCGTGAGCCGTACGGGTGCGATGGAGGTGAACCAGCCGACGGTCCGGGTGTAGTCGTGGTGTTCGAGGGCCGGGACCCGGCCGTGCCGCTCCAGGTCGATCGCGAGGTCGGTGGGCGACGGCTGGACATGGGTGAGCGCGGTGCGCAGTGCGCCGCACAGCAGCTCGGTGAGGCCGACGCCGAGTACGGCGGGGGCGGTCCGCGTCAGGCGGTCGCTCACGTCGGCCGGGAGGACGACGGTGGTCTCGCGCAGTCCCTCGACCGCGGGCAGCAGGGCGGGCGCCTGGAGGGTGGTGATCCAGTGCCCGAGGTCGTCGACGACGTGTGTGGCGCGGGACGCCAGCGCCTCGGCGTACTCGGCGTAGGACGTGGTCGGCGGTGCCAGGGGTACCTCGCGCAGGGCGGCGGCCAGATCGTCCAGGAGGACCAGCCAGGACACGGAGTCGACGGCGAGGTGGTGGACGGTGACCATCAGGGTCCGGCTCGCCTCCAGCCACGCGAACGCGATGACGTCGCCGGCCTCGGGATCGAGCCGCCCGGCGGCCTCGTTCGCGGCGGCGGTCGCGTCCGTGCCGGGCGTGCGTACGACGGTGATGTCGCGGGCGGGGTCGGTGCGCAGGGCCCACACTCCGTGCTCGACGCGCAGTCGCAGCCGCAGGACCGGGTGCGCGGCCACGACGGCGTTCGCGGCGCGCTCGACGTCGGTGAAGGAGGCGCCCTCGGGGACCGCCAGTGTCCTTGCCTGGGCGAACCGGGCGAGGGAGCCGCCCAGTTCGCGTTGGCGCAGGATGATCGGGGTGGGCGTCAGCGGGCCGTCCTCGCGGTGGGCGGGCGCGGGTGACGCGGTCTGTGGTGCGCGTGTCCCCAGGTGCTCGGCGAGGGCGCGCGGCGTCCTGAACAGGAACACGTCCTTGGGCGCGACGGTCAGGCCGTGCGCCCTGGCCCGGTTGACCAGGGTGATGGCGACGATGCTGTCGCCTCCTGCGCGGAAGAAGTCGGTGTCGGCGTCCACGGCGGAGCCGGGCAGGGTGTCGGTGAAGACGTCGACGAGGGCGGCGAGCACGGAGTCGCTCGCGGCCACCGGGGTGTCGGCCTGTTCGGCCCGCGCTGTCAGGGCCCTGCGGTCCAGCTTGCCGTTGACGGTCAGCGGCAGCGCGTCGACCGGCAGCACCCGGCCCGGCACCATGTGGGCGGGCAGTTTCACGGACAGCAGCCCTGGGAGGTCGGCGGGCACCTGGCCCACGACGTGGGCGATCAGATGGTCGCCGCTGTCCGCCACGGTGACGGCCGCGTCGACCACCCCGTCGACTTCCCTGATCGCGGCCTCCACCTCGCCCAACTCGATGCGGAATCCCTTGAGTTGGACCTGGTCGTCGGCGCGGCCGACGAACTCAAGCTCGCCCGCGAGCGTACGGCGGGCGAGATCGCCCGTGTGGTACATGCGGGAGCCGTCACCCGCGAACGGGTCCGCCACGAACCGGGACGCGGTGAGCCCGGGCCTGCCCAGGTAGCCGAGCGAGACCTGGTCGCCGGCCACGTAGATGGCGCCCACCCGGCCCGGCGGCACCGGCCGGAGCCGTTCGTCGAGGAGATGGGTGACCAGGCCCGGGATCGGGCCGCCGATCGGGCTGACGTCGGTGCCGGGGCCGAAGTCCTCGTCGGTCAGCACCCGGTGGGTGACATGGACGGTCGTCTCGGTGATGCCGTACATGTTGACCAGCTCGGGTGTGCCGGTGCCGTGCCGCTCCACCCAGCCGCGCAGCCGCCCGGGGTCCAGCGCCTCGCCGCCGAAGATGATCCGGCGCAGTGCGGTCACCGGTTGGTCCGCATGCCGGTCGGCTTGGATGAACTGGTAGAACGCCGACGGCGTCTGGTTGAGCACGGTCACTCCGTGCTCGCGGACCAGGCGGTGGAAGTCGACCGGGGAGCGGGTCAGCCCGTACTCCGGGACGAGTAGCTCACCGCCGTACGCCAGCGCGCCCCACAGTTCCCAGACGGCGAAGTCGAAGGAGTAGGAGTGGAACTGGACCCACACGTCCTGCGGTCCGAAGTTCATGGCGGGCTGCGTGTGGGCGAGCAGGGTGACGACACTGGAGTGCGGGACGACGACGCCCTTGGGCCTGCCGGTCGATCCGGAGGTGTAGATCACGTACGCGGGGTCGTGCCAACTCGCCGGGCTCACGGCCCTGTTGGTGTCCGTCGGCAGCTCGTCCCCTTGGACGAGCACACGGGCGGGTACGCCCGCACGGGCCAGCAGGTCCGTGAAGCGGTCCCGCTGCTCGCGGTCCACGAGGACGACGTGCGGGGCGGCGTCGGCGAGGATGTACTCCAGCCGTTCGTCCGGGTACGCCAGGTCCAGCGGTACGTAGGCGCCGCCCGCGCCGACGATCGCGACCAGGGCGACGATCTGCTCCAGGGAGCGCGGGACGGCCACGGCGACCCGGCGGCCGGGGCCGACTCCGGCCGTGCACAGGGCCGAGGCCAACGTGTTCTTGGCGTCCGCGAGTTCGCCGTAGGTCAGGGAGCGGGTGCTGCCGTCGAGGGCGCACTGTGTGACGGCGGTGGCGGCCGGGTCGCGGTGTGCCGCGGCGTCGAACAGGGCGCCCAGGGTCGTCGGGGTGATCCGCTCGGGTCGCCCGGCTCCCGTGGCCGCCAGGTCGTCGACGAGGGCGTCCGGCCGGGTGAGCAGCCCGGTGAGGGTGCGGGTGAAGGTGTGCAGGAGTTCGCGGGCGCCGGCCTCCCGCAGCAGCTCACCGTCGTAGATCAGGTTGAAGCGGGGGCGGCCGTCGAGGGCGCGCTCGACCACCAGGGTCAGCGGGTAGTGCGGTGCGCCCTCATTCACGATGTCGGTGACGACCAGTGTGTCGTCGGGTCCGCGCAGTGCGGCCACGTCGGTGGCCACGTCGAACACCACCAGGGTGTCGAAGAGGGAGCCGGCCCCGGCCAGGCGGCCGATCCCGGCCAGCGAGACGTGCTGGTGCGGCAGTACCGCGCTCTGGTGTTCCCGCACCGAGGCGAGCAGGTCGTGCGCCGTGGTGGTGCCGGTCCAGCGGGCGCGCACGGGGATCGTGTTGATGAAAAGGCCCACCATGTTCTCGATGCCGGGGACGTCCGCGTCGCGTCCGGACACGGTGGAGCCGAACACGACGTCCCTGCCGTGCAGGATGCCGCCCAGCGTCACCGCCCAGGCGCTGTGCACGGCCACGCTCAGCGGCACGCCGGCCGACCGGGCGGCCGCGTCGAGGTCGTCGCCCGGGTCCAGGGCGGTGTCGGCGAACCGGTCGGACGGGGTGTGTCCCTCGGCGACCATGGAGGGGCCGGGCAGCTCGGCGAGCTGTTCGCGCCACACCCGGTCGCTCTCGCCGTCGTCGTGCTCGGCGAGCCGACGGACGTAGTCGGAAAAGCCGCCGAGCGGGAAGACGGTTCCCGGCGCGTGGTACTCGGCCAGCAGGGCGCGCAGCATCGGCGGTACGGACCAGCCGTCGGCGATGATGTGGTGCACGGTCTGCACCAGGACGTTGCGGCCGGCGCCGGCGCGGATGAGGGTGAACCGCATGAGCGGGCCGGTGGCCAGGTCGAAGCCGGAGCGGCGGTCCCGCTCGGCGTGGTCGCGGAGCTCGACGTCCGTGATGCCGGGGCGGTCCAGCGTGGTGAAGGGGGCCTGGACGCCGCTGTCCAGTACGGAGACCACCCGGCCGTCGGCGAGGGCCACGAACCGCGCGGCCAGGTTGGGGAACAGGGTGAGCAGGCGGGTGGCCGCCGTCGCGAGCCGGTCGGCGTCCACCTCGCCGTCCAGGGTCAGCAGTTGCTGCTCGACGTAGGCTCCGGCCGAGTCGTCGTCGAAGACGGAGTGGAAGTACAGGCCCTCCTGGAGCGGGGTGAGCGGCAGGATGTCCTTGAGCGCCGGGCCGTCCAGGGCGTCGACATCGGCCTGGGTGAGCGGCACCAGGGGGAAGTCGCTGGGTGAGTGGCCGCCGCCGTCGAGCGCGGCCAGTCCGGCCAGGGCCGTACGGAAGTAGTCGCCGAGCGTGGTGATGTCCGCTTCGGTGAACATCCCCTCGGGCCAGGAGATGTGGGTGACCAGCTCGTACCCGCCGGCCGGGGCGGGTTCGGCGATCGCGTTGAACTCCAGGGCGCGCGGCAGACGCATGGCCGGGTCGCGCTTCTCACCCAACTGCCCGGTGGTGCCAGCGAGTTGCCAGTCGCCCGAGGCTCCGGCCTCGAAGCGGCCGAGGTAGTTGAAGAGCACCTGTGGTGCGGGGGTGTCGAACTCGGTGTGGGTCAGGTACCGCAGGGCGCCGTAGGCGACGCCGTTGTCCGGAACCTGCGCGAGGTCTTCCTTGACCGCCTTGAGGGCGGCGGTCAGGTACTCGGCTGCGGTGGGATCGGGGGCCGCCCCGGGGTCGACGGTCACCGGGAACAGGGTGGTGAACCAGCCGACGGTGCGGGACAGTTCGGGCTCGAAGCCGGCGGAGTCGGCCACGAACCGTCCTTCGCGGCCGTGTCCCTCCAGTTCGATGTGGGCGAACGTCTGGTCCTGGCCGAGCCGGCGGCGCCAGCGGGCGAGGGCGACGGCGAGCGCGGTCAGCAGTACGTCGTTGACGCCCGCGTGGAACCTGGCGGGGATCTCGCCCAGCAGCGCGGCCGTGACCTCGGGGCCGACCGTGACGGCCCGGATCCGTTCCGCCGCGACGGTGTCGGCGTCGGACAGCGGGCGCCTGCCGATGAGTTGGTCCGTGCCCGGCAGCGGACGCCAGTAGTAGGCGCTGTCGGCGTCGAAGGCGGCGCGTTCCAGCAGCTGCGTCCAGCGCCGGAACGACGTGCCTGCCGGGGGCAGTTCGATCGGCGCGTCCGGGGTGTACTGCCGCCAGGCCGTGGCCAGGTCGTCCATCAGGATCCGCCAGGACACGCCGTCGATCACCACGTGGTGGGCGACCAGGACCAACTGCCGTGCCGCGCGTCGCCAGACGGCGCGCAGCATCACGCCGCCCTCCGGGTCCAGCCCTTCGGTGGCGAGCGTGATGCACTCGTCGAGCGGCCGGTCGCTCTCCTGCCAGTTCGCGATGGCCCCGTCCGCCTCCGGGATGTCGAAGCTCCAGTGCTCCCCTCGTACGAGCCTGGCGCGGAGCATGTCGTGCCGCCGGAGGACGGCGGCGAGGATCGCATCGAGAGCGGCGGCGGTCAGGTCCGCCGGGGTGTTCAGCACCACCGACTGCACGAAGCCGTCGATCGCGTCCGTGGTCTCGCCGAGCCACTGCACGATGGGCGATCCCACGACGGATCCGGTCGGCACATCACGGTGGTCGACGGCGGCGGTCTCCTCGCGGGCCGCCACCGCCGCGAGCGCCCCCACGGTGCTGTGCGTGAAGATCTGCCGTGCCGTGACGTGCAGACCTGCCTCGCGCAGGGCGCTGAGCAGCGAGATGGCCAGAATGCTGTCCCCGCCGAGCTGGAAGAAGTCCTGGTCGACGCCGACCTCGTCGAGCCGCAGCAGCGCCGCGACGGCCGCGCACACCGCGCGCTCGTTGTCGGTGGTGGGCGGGACGAGCGAGCCCGTAGCGACCCGGGGTTCCGGCAGGGCGCGCCGGTCGACCTTGCCGTTCGCGGTGAGCGGGAACTCCGTCAGCAGCACGATGTGGGCGGGCACCATGTACTCCACCATGTGCCGGGTGGCCCACGCCCTGACCTCGTCCGCCCGCAGGTCCTCGCTCCCGGCGGCCGGGATCGCATAGCCCACCAGGTAGGTGCCGCCCGCCGCGTTCTTCTTCGCGACGACGCAGGTGTGCCGTACCCCGGGGTGTTCGGCGAGACCGGCCTCGACGTCCTCGATCTCCAGCCGCATACCGCGGATCTTGATCTGGTTGTCGGCCCGGCCGAGGAAGTCCAGCGTGCCGTCCGGGGTGAACCGTGCGAGGTCACCGGTCCGGTACAGCCGGGAGCCGTCCGCGGCGAAGGGGTTGGCGACGAACCGGGACGCCGTCAGACCGGGCGCGTTGACATAGCCGCGCCCCAACAGGAAGCCGCCGACGTACAGTTCACCGCCGACGCCGACCGGGACCGGGCGCAGCTCGTCGTCCAGTACGTACAGCTGGGTGTTGGGGTTGGCCCTGCCGATGGACGTCGACAGGCGTTCCGCCGCGCCCCGGTAGATGACGTGGGAGACACCGATCGTCGTCTCGGCGGGGCCGTAGCCGTGGTACATGGGGATGTCGAGCGTGCGGCGGAAGCGTTCGTACAGCTCCGGGGTGAGCACCTCGCCGCCGCACCACACGTGCCGCAGGCTGTCCAGCCGCCCGGAGTCGCCCGCGATCTCCAGGAGCACGTCCAGCATGGACGACACCAGGTAGGTGAAGGTGACGCGCTGTTCGGCGATGACGCTCAGCAGGTGGTGCGGGTCGCGTTCGCCGCCGGGCCGCAGGACCACCAGCCGGGCGCCGGAGACCAGCGGCAGGAAGATCTCGTTGATGGAGATGTCGAAGGACAGTGGCGCCTTGAACAGGGAGGCGTCGTCGTGGCCGAAGCCCAGGATCTCGTTCACCTGCCACAGCAGGCGTTCGCTGATCGCTTCGTGCCGGATCATCGCGCCCTTGGGCCGGCCGGTCGAGCCGGAGGTGAAGATGACGTAGGCCAGGGCGGCTCCGGGGGCGGTGACCCCCGTGCCCTCGGTGGGCTGGGCGCCGTGGCGCCAGTCGCCGAGGTCGACGGCCACCGCCTCGGGTTCGCCCGGGTCGTGCTCGCCCGAGTCGTTGAGCTGCACCACGACGCCGGCGTCCTCGATGACGACGGCCCGGCGCGCGGCGGGCCACTGCGGGTCGAGGGGCACGAACGCGCAGCCCGCCTGGAGCACGCCGAGCAGTGCGATCACCATGTCGGCGGAGCGGCCGAGCGAGATGCCGACGACCTGCTCGGCGGTGAGTCCGCGTTCGATCAGATGGTGGGCCAACTGGCTGGAGAATTCGGCGACTTGACGGTAGGTCAGCGAGCGGTGTGCGTCGACCACGGCGATGGCGTCCGGCCGGGTGCGCGCCTGCTCGCGGAACATCTCCACCACGGTCGGGCGGATCCGGTCGGCGTCGGTGTCGTTCCATTCGGCCAGCGTCCGCAGCCTGGCCGCCGTGTCGGAGGGGCCGATGGTGCCCAGGGGCCGGTCCGGGAAGTCGGCCAGGTCGTCGAGGGCGAGCTGCGCGTCGGCGGGTACGACGTCTTCGGGGACGGTGATGCCGCGGCCGTCCGCGCCGACCTCCCAACCGGCCGGCCCGGCCCCGCCGCTGTCGACCCAGCCGAGGACGTCGGCGAAGAGTGTGGCGGGGGTGAGGCCGATGCCGTCGGGGCTCCCGCCGGTCGCCCAGTACGACAGCCCGATGGCGCAGGCTTCGGTGATGGTCCTGTCGGAGTAGTCCCCGGTGCGCCGACGCACGTCGGCCAGGCGCTCGGGAGAAAGGAGTACGAGACGAGCGCGCGATTCCGTCATCTCCGTCATCGAAGACCCAATGCCCCTTCCAGAAGCGAGGGTTGGCCTCAACCAACCCTCACCGACTCGGAACTTGCCTAACTTCCCTCGCGCCAGGCCCGCCACAGTCGTGCGTACCGGCCGCCCAGGGCCACCAACTCGTCGTGCGTGCCCTGTTCCACGACGCGCCCCGCGTCCAGTACGGCGATCCGGTCCGCCGTCATCGCCTGGGTCAGCCGGTGCGCCACGAACAGCGTGGTCCGGCCCGCGCACGCGGCGAGCACGGCCCGCTCCAGCTCGGCGGCGCCCTCGCTGCCCGCCTCCGCGGTCGACTCGTCGAGCACCACCACCGGTGCCCGGCCCAGTACCAGCCGGGCCAGGGCGATCTGGGCCACCTTGGTGACATCGAGGCGCTCCCCACCCTCGCCGACCAGGGTGTTCAGGCCCTCGGGCAGTGCGTCCACCCATCCGTCGGCGCCGACCGTGCGAAGCGCGTCCCTCAGTTCGGCGTCGGTCGCCTCCGGCGCGGCGAGCCGCAGGTCGTCGGCGAGCGGACCGGAGAAGACGTGTGTCTCCTGCGTCAGGATGCTCACCAGGGCCCGCGCCCCGGCCTCGTCCAGTCCGGCGAGGTCGGTCGGCCCGATGCGCACCGACCCGGTGTCGGGGGTCCCGATGCCGGCGATCAGTGCGGCCAGGGTCGTCTTGCCCGCGCCCGTGGCCCCCACCAGCGCAAGCGAACCGCCTGCCGGAATCTTCAGGTCGACGTCGCGCAGGACCGGCTCCTCGGTGCCGGGATAGGTGAAGGTCAGCCCCTGCACCGTCACCGGCAGCGGTGCGGCGTCCACCGGTGTGACGGCCGCGTCGCCCACCAGCCGCTCCTCGGCGGGCTCCCCCAGCACGCCGACCAGCCGGGTCAGGCTCGCGCCCGACTTCTGCGCCTCGTCGAAGGTGAACATGATCAGGCCGAGCGGGGTGAACAGCCGGTGGAACAGCAGCGGGGCCGCCGACACCTCGCCGAGGCTTGCGGCGTCGGCCTCCAGCAGGGCGTAGCCCACCACGATGATCAGGACCAGCCCGATGAACTCGGCGCGGTTCTCCCGGCCCACGAACCGGCCGAAGAACCGGAACACCTCGATCCCGAGGTCGCGCACCCGCCACGACTCCTCGGTGACCTTCTCGCGGAAGGCGCCCTCCAGGCGGTAGGCCCGGACCGTGTCGATCCCGTTCAGACCGCTGATCAGCGCCTGCGCGCGGTCGGCCTGGGCCACGCGCTGCTTGCGGTAGAGCGGGGCGGAGCGCGGCAGGTACCAGCGCAGGGCCAGCGCGTACGCGGGCAGTGCGCCGGCGCCCGCGAGGCCCAGCCGCCAGTCGAGGCCGAACATGCCGACCGTGGCGATGGCGACCAGGACGCCCGCGGCGAAGATGGTGGGGACGGCCGTACGGATGCCCTTGGAGATGACGGCCACGTCGTCACCGACCCGGGAGAGCACGTCTCCCCGGCCGACCTGTTCGATCCGTGCGCTGGGCATGCCCAGGACGGCCCGGACGGCGCCCTCCCGCAGCCGGGCGAGCAGATCCGCGCCCAGCCGGCCGATCAGGTAGGTGGAGACCGCGGTGGCCGCCGCGCCGAGCAGAGCGGCGGCCACCATCAGCACCCCGATGGTGACGAGGATCGAGCGCGGTTCGCTTTCGACGACCCCGTCCACCACCCGGCCGAGCAGCAGCACGGGGAGCACCTGGAGCGCCGCCCCGGCCACCGTGGTGAGCACGGTGGCCCAGGTCAGCCAGGGCACATCGCGGCAGTGGGCCGCGACCCATCGCGTGGCCTCGCGTCCGGTTGCCGTACGCAGGGCCGCCGGGGCGACGTGCGTGTCGGTCGTGCTCACACCTACCCGGCCGACTTGACGAGCTCGTCGACCGCGTACGGCATGGACAGCAGCGTGCCCTGGGAGATGGCGGCGCCGACCGCCGGGCCCTCGCTGTCCAGCAGGTAGGAGACCTTGCCGTTCTTCACGGCGTCCAGGTTGGCGAACAGCTTGAACTTCTTCAGCGCTTCCGTGTCCGCCTTGTCGTTGATCACGAAGATGCGGTCGACGTCGACCAGGTCGATGCGCTCGGGGGACAGCTTGGTGTAGAAGCTGCCGTCCGCGACCTTGTCGATCTCGGTCTGGTATTGGAAGCCGATGCCGGACACGAGTCGTCCGCGTACGTCGGTGGAGGTGAACGGCGCGACCGAGTCCTCGTACCAGGACAGGGCGACGGCGGTCTGGTCGGCGAACTCGGGGTGGTCCTTCTTGGCCGTGTCGAGCTGGGCCTGGATGTCGGCCACCATCTTCTCGCCCTCCTCGGCCTTGCCGAGTGCCGTGGCGATGTGCAGTGCGTTGTCCTGCCAGGGCGCGCTGAACGGCTCCTTCTCCGTCTTGGTGCGGCCCACCGTCGGGGCGATCCTGGAGAGTTTGTCGTAGGCGGCCTGGTCGATCTCGGAGTAGACCGCGATGATCAGGTCCGGCCGCAGGGCGGCGATCTTCTCGTAGTTGGGGCCGGAGTCACCGTTCTTCATGATGACCTCGGGCTTGGTGTCGCCCCACTTGTCCTTCACCCAGGGCCACTGGGTGTTGATGTCGGGACTCTGGCCCGCCGGGTTCGGGTACTGGTCGACCATGCCGACCGGCTTGATGCCGAACGCCAGGATGGTCTGGTCGTCGGTGTAGCCGACGGAGACGACCCGCTCGGGCGCCTCGTCGATCTTCGTGGATCCGAACGCGTGCTCCACGGTGACCGGGAACGCGCCGGCGGCGGCCGGTTTGTTGTCGCTTGCCGGTTCCGAGGAGTCGGAGTCCGAGTCGGAACCGCATCCCGCGAGGAGGCCGACGCCGAGGGCCGCGGCGGACACGACCGCCGCCACCCGCCGCCAGGGCTTCAGAAGAGCCGTTCTATGGAGGAGCATCCGCAATCCCTTGCTTTCGCACTGTCCATTGCGCCTCGTTCTAAGGGCAGGCAAACCTTACCGACAAAAATGAGGTTAGCCTAGCCTAACTCCCTTTGTTTCCTTGGGAGTTGGACTGGACGTGTGTGCGACCGACCGGCACGACGAGCGGCCGGTCCCCCACCGGGTCGTCCATCACATGGGCCCGCAGGCCGAACGCCTCGTGCAGCAGCTCGGCAGTGACGACGTCCCGCGGGTGCCCCTGCGCCAGGATCGAACCCTCCCTCATCACAATGAGGTTGTCGCTGTAGCGCGTGGCCAGGTTGAGGTCGTGCAGCACCATCACCACGGTGCAGCCCGACTCGTGCAGGTCGTCCACCAGGTCGAGCACATCGATCGCGTGCGCCAGGTCCAGGTAGGTGGTCGGCTCGTCCAGCAGCAACAGGTCGGTGCCCTGGGCCAGGGTCATCGAGATCCAGACGCGCTGGCGCTGCCCGCCGGACAGCGAGTCGACGGCACGGTCGGCCAGTTCGGACACCCCGGTCATGGCCAGCGCGCGCTCTACGACGGCGGCGTCGTCCGAGGACCACTGGCGCAGCCAACTCTGGTGCGGATGGCGGCCCCTGGCGACCAGGTCGGCCACCGTCAGCCCCTCCGGAGCGACCGGCGCCTGCGGCAGCAGGCCGAGCTTCTTCGCCACGTCCCGGGTCCTGAGTCTGCCGATGTCCTCGCCGTCCAGCACGACCGTCCCCCTGGCCGGCTTCAGCAGCCGCGACAGGGTCCTCAACAGGGTCGACTTCCCACAGCCGTTGGGGCCGATGATCGTGGTGATCACCCCGGGCGGTATCGCCACGTCGAGATCGTCGATGACCATCCGGCCGCCGTACCCGACCGTGACGCCCCTGGCCGCCAGCCGTGAGACGTCACCGGCCGCGGAGTCGACCCCGGACTCGGCCTCGGTGATGTTCTGAGCGACCACGCGGCCCCCCTTTGTTTAGGCTTGCCTAAGTTTTGCATCATCTATCTGAGGTTCGCCCGCACCAGCAGATAAACGAGGAAGGGGCCGCCGATCGCGGCGGTGACCACACCGACGGGAAGCGTGATCGGCAGTGCGGTGCGCGCGACCAGGTCCGAGCCGATCAACAGCACCGCTCCCGCCAGGCCGGAGGCGACCATCGGCGGCGTCGGGCATCTCGCCAGTCGCATCGCCACCTGCGGCGCGACCAGCGCCACGAAGGGCACCGGGCCCGCCGCGCTCACCGCCACGCCGGCCAGCAGGACCGCGCAGAGGAGCAGCACCGCCCGCACCGCCGCGTAGCGGACGCCCAGGCCCGCGGCGACCTCGTCGCCGAAGTGCATCGGCTTGAACTGGAACGCCGCGCACGACACCACGATGAGCAGAACGAGCGTGCCCCACAGCGCGATCCGGACCTCGCCCCACGACCGGTCGTCCAGGGAGCCCACCAACCAGGCCTGGGCCAGCGCCACATCCCTGATGTCGGCGGTGACCAGCAGCCAGGTCGTGATGGCCTCCATCACCGCGCTCACCGAGATGCCGATGAGGATGAGCCGCAGTCCGTCGATCCCGCGCCGCCAGGCCAGGAAGTACACCAGCAGGCCCGTACCGAGGCCGCCCATGAGCGCCGCCGCGGACAGGCCCACGGAGTCCGTGATCGCCGCGGAGGCTCCGCCCGACACCGTCACCAGGAACACCGCGACCGCACTGGCACCGCCGGTGATGCCCAGAACGTCCGGACTGGCCAGGGGATTTCGCGCGATGGACTGCGTGATCGCCCCGGACACCCCGAGCGCCACGCCCACGACGAGCCCGGCCAGGGCCCGTGGCATCCGCAGGTCCATGATGACGAACTCGTCGACCTGCTCGCCCCGGCCGAGGATCGTGGCGATCACCTGGGGCAGGCCGATGGGGAAGTCCCCGACGGCGATCGACACGCAGAACACCAGGAAGGCCGCCGCCGCCAGCACCAGCGCGACCAGGACCATCCAGGGCCGCCACACGAACGACATCTGGCCGAGCCGCACGCCCGGCGCCACCGACGGCTTCACCTCTGTCCCGTTCATGCGCTCCTGAACTTTCCGCGCCACACCAGGCCCGCGAAGAACGGGGCGCCGAGCAGGGCGACGACGACACCCGCGTCCAGCTCGCTCGGCCGCACCACCACACGCCCCACGATGTCGCAGACCAGGAGGACGACCGCTCCGAGCAGACCCGCGTACGGCACCAGCCAGCGGTAGTCCGGCCCGGTCAGGTAACGGGCCACGTGGGCCACCATGAGCCCGAGGAACGCGATGGGGCCGCAGGCCGCGGTCGCCGCGCCCGCCAGCAGGGTGATGGCGACGATGCCGACGGTCCGGCTCAGCGCGATGTTCACGCCCAGTCCGCGTGCCACGTCGTCGCCCAGGTTGAGCAGGTTGAGGGCGGGCAGCGTGGCCAGGGCCGGCACCAGCCCGACCGCGATGAACGCGGTCACCGGCCAGATGACGTCGAACCCGACACCGGCCACGGAGCCCGCGTTCCAGAACCTCAGTGCGTTCAGCGCGGCCTGGTCCGACAGGGAGACCGCCGTGGTCATCGCGGCGAGGAACACCGTGATCCCCTGCCCGGCCAGGGCGAGCGTCAGCGGATTGCCGGCGCCCCGCCCGATGCTCGAAAGGCCGAACACGACGACGCCGGCGACCGCCGCGCCCAGGAAGGCGAACCAGACGTACTGGAAGGGGTTGGAGAACCCGAACACGGCGATCACCGACACCACGGCGAACGACGCGCCGGCGTTCACGCCCAGCAGGCCCGTGTCGGCGATCGGGTTGCGTGTGTACCCCTGGATCAGCGCGCCGCCGACGCCCAGGGCGATGCCCGCCACGATCGCGAGCACCGTCCGGGGCACTCGTACGGTCTGCACGATGAGCCTGATCTCGGTGAGCCGTTGGTCGGACTCCGGCGCCGCGAACAGCCCGTGCCACACCTCGGCGGGACTCAACGCGCGCGCACCGACGGCCAACGACACGGCTCCCACGGTCAGCAGGATCACCACCAGCGTGCCCAAACCCACAACCCGCGGCCGACGGGCCTCAGTTGTGCCCCTGGACGCGGGGCGTTCAAGTGCGGTCGTGCCCATGTCGACGTACGTTATCCCTCGTCCAGACCTGCTAGCGGGCAGTGCTTCCGATGCCGTCGGCGACCGGGCGGGCCGTGTCGTAGGCGGACTTCCGGTCCCGGTCGAGGATCGAGTCCAGGATCTCGCCGACCCGGATCGCGGTGTTGGACAGCAGCGACGAGGTGATGCCGTGCGTGTGCTCGGTGCCGCCCTGCACATAGATACCGCAGCGCAGTTCGGGGTCGGTGGCGATGCGGTAGTCGCGTTCGACGCGGACGCGGCCCTCGTCGTCGCGCAGACAGCGGTCGGCGACCTCGCCGAGGAGCCCGAGGGGGTCGGCCGGGCTGTAGCCGGTGGCGAACACCACGACGTCGGCGTCCAGTTGGGTCTCCTCGCCGGTGACGAGGGAGTGCACCGTGGCACGGACCTTGTCCGGCGTCTGCTCGACACCGGTGACGCGGGAGACGTTGAGGAAGCGCAGCCGCTGGGTACCGAGGACCTTCTCCTGGTACATCTGCCGGTACAGGTCGTCGATCAGGTCGATGTCCACCACGGAGTAGTTGGTGTTGCCGTGGTAGTCCATCAGTCTGCGCTTGACGTCCTCGGGCGCGGTGAAGAACTCGTCGACCGCAGCGGGGTCGAAGATGCGGTTGGCGAAGCTGCTGTCGTCGGCCGGGCTGTAGCCGTAGCGGGAGAAGACGGCGCAGATCTCGGCCTGCGGGAAGCGTCGGTGCAGATAGGCGACGTTCTCGGCGGCGCTCTGCCCGGCGCCCACGACGACGAACCGGGAGGGCGAGGTGCCGGTCAACCCCTCGACCTTCGCTAACAGTTCGGAGTTGTGCCAGACGCGGTCGCCGCGCTCCACGCCCTGCGGCATGAGGGGTCGCAGACCGGTGCCGATGACGAGGTTGCGGGCGCGGTGCAGGGCGAGCCCCTCCCCCGAACGGACCGTCACGTCCAGGTGGTCCACACGTCCGTCGCGGAGCACGGGTGCGACCCCGACGACCTCATGGCCGTAGGAGACCATGTCGTCGACCTTGGCCGCGACCCACTCGAAGTAGTCGTGGAACTCCACCCGCAGCGGGAAGAGGTTCTTGTGGTTGATGAAGTCGATCAGCCGTCCCTTGCTCTGCAGGTAGCACAGGAAGCTGTACTCGCTGGCCGGGTTCCGGAGCGTCACCAGGTCCTTGAGGAAGGAGACCTGCATGGTCGCGTCGTCGATCAGCATGCCGCGGTGCCAACCGAAGCGGGGCTGCTGTTCGAAGAAGTGGGCGGCGACCGATTCCTGCCCGCCGACGCGTGCGTTGTGCTCGCCGATCGCGACCGCCATGGCCACGTTCGACGGCCCGAAGCCGACGCCCAGAAGATCGTGGATCAGTGGTGCATCGCCGGGAAGAGCCTGTGCCATGTCACTCCCATCGTGCGGGGCGGCCGGCGTGCGCGGCGGCCGCTTGTCGAGCGCGGGAGGGCGCACCAAAGTGCAGCGGCCCAAAACTTAGGTAAGGCTAAGCTGATCCCGCGGGACTGTCGATAGGCAAAACGGGCACGAGGGGGCGCGCCGCCTCCCAACACGCGCCCCAGTGAGCGCCGTTGCGCACTTAGGTAAGCCTTGCTTTACTGACTGGCGCTGGTCAGTCCCTGCGCTGAGGAGGAACCGCATGCGGGTCGTCATGTTCGGCTACCAGACCTGGGGGCACCGCACCCTTCAAGCCCTCCTGGATTCCGAGCACGACGTGGTGCTGGTGGTGACGCACCCCAAGAGCGAGCACGCCTACGAGAAGATCTGGAGCGACTCGGTCGCCGACCTCGCCGAGGCACACGGCGTCCCGGTGCTGATCCGCAACCGCCCCGACGACGAGGAGCTGTTCGAGCGCCTCAAGGAGGCCGACCCGGACATCATCGTCGCCAACAACTGGCGGACGTGGATCCCGCCGCGCATCTTCGGCCTCCCGCGCCACGGCACGCTCAACGTGCACGATTCGCTGCTGCCGAAGTACGCGGGCTTCTCCCCGCTGATCTGGGCGCTGATCAACGGCGAGACCGAAGTCGGTGTCACCGCGCACATGATGAACGACGAACTCGACGCCGGCGACATCGTGCGGCAGGAGGCGGTACCGGTCGGCCCGACGGACACGGCCACCGACCTCTTCCACAAGACCGTCGACCTCATCGCCCCCGTCACCATCGGCGCGCTCGGCCTCATCGCCTCCGGGCAGACGGAGTTCACCCGGCAGGACCGCTCGCAGGCGAGCTTCTTCCACAAGCGGGCCATCGAGGACAGCCGCATCGACTGGACCTGGCCGGCCGAGGACCTCGAACGCCTGGTCCGCGCCCAGTCCGAGCCGTACCCCAGCACTTTCACCTTCCACAAGGGCCGGCGGCTGGAGGTGCTGGCCGCGTTCGTCTCCGAGGGACGGTACGGCGGCACGCCCGGCCGCATCTTCTACCGCGAGGGCGACGGCGTGGTGATCGTCGCCGGAGCCGACGCCCGCACGGGCCGCAACCACGGCCTGGCCATCACGCGCGTCCGCACCGAGGACGGCCGGGAGCTGCCCGCGACCGAGTACTTCACCTCGATGGGCGGCTACCTGACCGGCCGACCCTGACACGTCGCGGCAGCGCCGCAGCCGATCGACGGCACAAACCGGCCGCGCATGACAGTGATCCGAGGTGCCGGCCGGGCGGCCCCACTCCGCCCGGCCGGCCCTCGGTGCGAGATCGCAGGTCCCGTGTCAGGGCTCGCACTCCCCAGCTACGGGCCGCTGCACGTCCTCACGGGAACCGTGCGATCCCGGCCCCTCAGAACGCGAAGACGCTCGCTCCGAGGGAGTTCCGCATGCACTCGTTGGAGAACGTCCGCTCGTAGGAGAGGCGTTGGCCCTGCCAGACGCCCTCGGCGGTGACGACCACGGGGTCGTACTCCCGGGTGCACAGCACGCCCTCGGTGGCCTCCAGGGCGTCGAAGTCCCCTCCGGTGCCGCGGAGTTCGGCGCAGGCCTCGACGGCCGCCGGGTGCGTGCCGGTCGGCGTCGGGGCGCAGGAGAGGGTGACGGCCCGCTCCGGGAGGGCGAGGGCCGCGCTCTCACCGTGCCCCACGGTGAGCACGAGCGCCGAGGGGGCGTAGAGCGAGGCGGGGGCGGCGGGGGCGGCCCCGGCAAGGGGTCCGCAGACGGCGGTGGCCGTCAGACCGAGAGTCGCTGCCCAGCGCGCGGTGTTCCGCATTGTGTGCATCCTTCCGCTCAGATCGGGGGTGTGCCGGAACCACGCCCGGTCGGGCCGGAACCAGCGAGCGCGAGTCTGCCGACTCCGTCGCCGGAACACACATCCGACCCACAGGTTTCAGTAACCTTGCGTGTTGAATCAGTGGCGCGAAGTAACGGAATTCGAACGTTCCAACCCCTCAACTGGGCGGATCTTGATCGCCCGGAGCAGCCAAGTGGCCGGTTTCCACGCGCTCTTTAATCGGCCTGAAACATTCCGATTCCGCCCTCGGCCGATTCCTCCCCACCCCCTTGTGTTCATGGTCGTGCCGAGTAATCGTCATTACATGATTACGAACGAGCAGCGAGAGAAACTGCGCGGCTGGTTCGCCGGCCGCCTGCCCGACGACCTCTTCGAGCAGCTGACCGAGGTGACGGTCGACCGCGAGGAGATCACCGTGATCGGCCGCATCCCCGGCCCGCGGCTCGCCGAGGACGTCTCGGACGCCGAGCGGGACGCGGCCGTGCAGGGGCGGATCCAGGAGTTCCGGGAGCGCACCCGGGAGACCCGGATCGCCGTCGCGCGCGAGGCCGAGCACCGGTTCCGCCGGAAGGTCTCCTGGGGGGTGGAGTGCGGCGCCGAGCGCGCCCTGTTCACCCATGTCGCCGCGCCCGTGATGACCCGGCTGCGCCAGCCCGAACGGCAGGTCCTCGACACCCTCATCGCCGGCGGCGTCGCCCGCAGCCGCAGCGATGCCCTCGCCTGGTGCGTGCGCCTGGTCCAGCGGCACACCGACGACTGGCTCACCGAACTGCGCGAGTCCCTGGAGAACGTCCAACGAGTGCGCTCCCAGGGCCCGGACCTGGAGGAGGTGGCCGATTCGCCCACCGACGAAGCGGAAGATGGATGAAACGTCCTCTGGCAGGGGTGTTGCCCGCGCCGTAGCGTCGGCTCACCCCTGAAGGACGGTTCCCCGCCCCGCCGCGCACCCCTGCGGCACCGCCGGCCGTTCGTCCCCACGGCGCCACCACGCGCTCCACCGCATCGCCCCCGCTGGAGCCCCCTTTGTCCCCCTCCCTCACCGAGGTCGAGACCCACGGCGTCGACCGCATCCCCGACGCCGACCGCACCGCCACCCCACTGGACCTGTTCCGGCTCGCCTTCGGCGGCGCCAACACCTTCTCCACCTACGTCCTCGGCGCCTTCCCCATCCTGTTCGGCCTCTCCTTCCGGCAGGGGCTCGCCGCCACCCTCCTCGGGGTCGTGGCGGGCGCCCTGATCCTGTGCCCGATGGCCGTGTTCGGACCGGTCAACGGCACCAACAACGCCGTCTCCTCCTCCGCCCACCTCGGCGTGCACGGCCGCGTGGTCGGCTCCTTCCTCTCCCTGCTGACGGCCGTCGCGTTCTTCTCCATCTCGGTGTGGAGCTCCGGCGACGCCCTGGTCGGCGGCGCACACCGGCTCTTCGGGCTCCAGCGCGGCAACCTGTCCTACTCGGTGGCGTACGCGTTGTTCGCGGTGCTGGTCCTCGCGGTGTGCGTGTACGGCTTCCGCTTCATGCTGTTCGTCAACAAGGTCGCCGTGATCTCGGCGAGCGTGCTGTTCGTGCTGGGCGCGGTGGCCTTCGCCGGCGACTTCGACCCGTCGTACGCGGGGGTGTTCACGGACTCCGCGGACGCGGCGACACAGTCCCTGTTCTGGCCGTCCTTCATCGGCGCGGCGCTGATCGTGCTGTCCAACCCGGTGTCGTTCGGCGCGTTCCTCGGCGACTGGTCGCGCTACATCCCGGCGAGCACGCCGCGCCGCAAGGTGGTCGGGGCCGCGTTCCTGTCGCAGATCGCGACGCTGCTGCCGTTCGTCTTCGGCCTGGCCACCGCGAGCATCATCGCGAACAAGGCGCCGGAGTACGTCGATCCGGCCGCCCCTGACTTCGTGGGCGGGCTGCTGGCGATCTCGCCGGGCTGGTTCTTCCTGCCGGTGTGCCTGATCGCGCTGATCGGCGGCATGTCGACGGGGACCACCGCGCTGTACGGCACCGGGCTCGACTTCTCCTCGGTCTTCCCGCGGCTGTCCCGGGTACAGGCGACGGTGCTCGTCGGCACGTTGTCGATCGCGTTCATCTTCGTCGGGCGGTTCGGCCTGGACCTGGTGCAGTCGATCTCCACCTTCGCCACGATGATCATCACCTGCACCACGCCCTGGATGGTCGTGATGATGCTGGGCTTCTGGACCCGTCGCGGCTGGTACGACCCGGAGGCGCTCCAGGTCTTCAACCGCCGTCAGCGCGGTGGCCGTTACTGGTTCGCGCACGGCTGGAACTGGCGGGGCATGACCGCCTGGTGGGTGTCCGCGCTGCTCGGCGTCCTCTTCACCAACATCCCGGGCCAGTTCGTCGGTCCGTTCGGCGACCTGGCCAGCGGCGTCGACATCAGCCTGCCGCTGTCCATGGCCACGGCCGCCGTGCTGTTCCTGGCACTGCTGCGGCTGTTCCCCGAACCGCGGGCGGTCCACGGCCCCGAGGGCGCCCGACTGGCCCGCACGATCGACGTGCCGGTGGCGCCGATCACCGGCCCGGGCGCCGGGGCGCCGTTGTCAGACCCCTCGGCTAGTTTGCGGGCATGACTCATTTCGTACTGGTGGCAGGGTCCTGGCTCGGCGCGTGGGCGTGGGACGAGGTGGCGGCGGAGCTGCACGCCGCCGGACACGACGCGCATCCGCTGACGCTGTCGGGGCTCGCCGAGAGGAAGGGCACACCCGCCGGACAGCAGACGCACGTCCAGGACGTCGTCGACGAGGTCGAGCGGCTCGGTCTGCGGGAGGTCGTCCTCGTCGGGCACAGCTACGCCGGTGTCCCGGTCGGCCAGGCCTCCGTGCGGCTCGGTGACCGGGTCGGCCGGGTGGTCCTCGTCGACGCCAACGTGGCGGTCGACGGGCAGTCCTTCCTGTCGGGCTGGCCGAGCGACCCGGTGCGGGAGGCCATCGCCGCGCACGACGGCTTCTGGCCGTGCCCGGACCCGGCCGAGTTCGCCGGCCAGGGGCTGACGGACGACCAGGTGGCCCGGCTGGTGAAGGGCGCCACCCCGCACCCCGGCGCCACCCTCACCGAACCGGCGGTCATGGCCCGCCCGCTCGATGAACTGCCCGGCACCTACATCAAGTGCCTCCTGGACGGCGACGAGCCATGGGGCGCCGCGGCCGAACTCCTCAAGAGCGAGCGCTGGGAGCTGGTGAACATGGACACCGGCCACTGGCCGATGTTCTCGCAGCCGCGCGAACTGGCCCGGATCCTGCACGAGTCCGTGACCCGGGCCTGATCCACATCCCCTCCCTACTGGTCGGTATGGTCTGTCTGCAGCGCGTTCTCAGCGACGAGAGGCGGACGTACCGATGGCGAAGCACTGGGCGGACTTCCAGTACGAGATCTATCTCAACGGCATGACGGGAGCCGTCCCCCGGCTGCCCACCGATCTGACCCGGCTGGAGGCGCTCACCGAGCAGCGGCTCGGCCCCGGCCCGGTCGGGTACGTGACGGGCAGCGCGGGGGACGGCAGCACCGCCCTCGCCAACCGGGACGCCCTGAAGCGGCGCCGGATCGTGCCGCGCATGCTGCGGGACGTGCACGAACGGGACCTGTCCGTCGAGGTGTTGGGCCGGGCGCTGCCCGCGCCGCTGGCGCTGGCGCCGGTCGGGGTGCTGTCGATCATGCATCCGGACGCCGAGTCGGCCGCCGCCCGGGCCGCCGCCGCGCAGGGCGTGCCGTTCGTCCTGTCCTCCGCGTCCAGCACCTCCATGGAGCAGGTCGCGGGGGCCATGGGGGACGCCGAGCGCTGGTTCCAGCTGTACTGGCCCAAGGACTTGGAGGTGGCCCGCAGCTTCCTGAACCGGGCGAAGGCGGCCGGGTTCACCGCGCTCGTCGTCACCCTGGACACCCCGCTGCTGGCCTGGCGCCCGCGCGACCTGGACCAGGCCTATCTGCCGTTCCTGCACGGGGTGGGCACCGCCAACTACTTCTCCGACCCGGCCTTCCGGGCCGGTCTGGCCAAGCCGGTGCACGAGGACCCCAACGCCGCGGTGATGCACTTCGTGGGCATGTTCGCCGACCCCGCCAAGACCTGGCCGGACCTGGGGTTCCTGCGCGAGAACTGGGACGGGCCGATCGTGCTGAAGGGCATTCTGCACCCGGACGACGCGCGGGCGGCGGCCGACGCCGGGATGGACGGGGTCGTCGTCTCCAACCACGGCGGCCGGCAGGTGGCCGGTTCGGTCGCGGCGGCCGACGCGCTGCCCCGCGTCGTGGAGGCGGTCGGCGACCGGCTGACGGTGCTGTTCGACAGCGGCGTGCGCACGGGCGACGACATCTTCAAGGCGCTCGCGCTCGGCGCCCGGGCCGTGCTCGTCGGGCGGCCCTACGTGTACGGGCTGGGGCTCGACGGGCAGGCGGGCGTCGAGCATGTGATCCGCTGTCTGCTCGCCGAGCTGGACCTCACTCTCGCCCTGACCGGGCACGCCCGTCCCGCCACCGTCGGTCCCGCCGACCTCGTCGAGGACACCGTATGACCGCCGTGAAGAACGTCCTCGCCGTCATCGCACCCCATGTGGGCGGCCGCGGCATCGGATCCGGACTCGCCGCGCTCTTCCCCGACAAGGCGCACGTCACCGTCGTCGAGACGGCGGACGAGGACCCGGCCGCGCTGCGCACCGCGCATGTGATCATCACCGCACTGGCCCCGGTGACCGGCGAACACCTCGCCGCCGCACCGGAGTTGGAACTGGTGCAGTGCGCGAGCCACGGCTTCGACTACGTCGATCTGGGCGCCGCCCGGGCCCGCGGTGTGCCGGTGTGCACCATCGGCTCCAGCGGTGCCGAGGCACAGAACGTGGCCGAGCAGACCTTCGCCCTCATGCTGGCGCTCGCCAAGCAGCTGATCCCCGCCCACACCGCGCTGGTGGAGGCGGACTGGGCGCTCCCCCGGCTCCGGGGCTCGCTCACCGAGCTGTCCGGCAAGACGCTCGGCATCGTGGGCCTGGGCCGCATCGGACAGCAGGTCGCCCGCCGGGCCGCCGCGTTCGACATGACCGTCGTCCATGCGGGCCGGCGGCCGCAGGAGTTCGGTGGCGCCCGGCAGGTCCCCCTGGACGAACTGCTGCGCACCGCCGACTACGTCTCCCTGCACGCGCCCCTCACCGACGAGACCCGGCACCTGCTGGACGCCGGCCGGCTCGCGCTGCTCAAACCGACGGCATTCGTGGTCAACACCGCGCGGGGCGCCCTGATCGACCAGGACGCCCTCGCGGACGCGCTGGAGAAGGGCGCCCTGGCCGGGCGGGCCTCGACGTCTTCGACCCCGAACCGCCCACCCCGGCCCTGCGCCTGCTCCGGGCCCCGAACGTCGTGCTGTCCCCGCACGCCGGCGGTGTCACCCGCGAGACCCTCGTCCGTATCGCGCTGGCCGCCGTGGAGAACGTGACGGGCTATCTGTCGGGCCGGCCGCCGCGGGACGTGGTCGCCTAGAGCCGGCCGTCGGCGACCCGGGCCGCGCCGCCCGTGGCCGTCGGCGAGCCCGGGCCCGCCGAGCTCCCCGGTTCGGCCAGCCAGCGCTGTGCGTCGGAGTCGTCGCGGACCTTGACTACGATGTCAGCGCCCGGCTCGCCGTTGGTCGACGTCAGCGCGAGCTGCTCGTCCCAGCGGGGCAGCAACTCGCCCTGCACGGTGAGGTCGTAGCGGACGTCGTCGGCGCGCTCGTCGTCCTCGTCGGCGCACCGGCCGAGGACGACGACGCCGGCGTCCACATGCGAGTCCAGGCACAACTCCGGTTCCGCCGCACTGCGCAGCAACCCGTCCTTCTCGTACGACCACTGCTGCGCGGCCGCCGCCGAGCAGGCCGCGAGCTCGGTCCCGGCGCCCCGGCGCGGCTCGCCCCGGACGGCCAGGCACAGGTCGGCGCCGGCGTTGCGCAGTCCGGTCCGCCGGGGCGGGACGGGGAGTTGGGCGGTGCCGGGCGGTGCGGTGGAGACCGTGGGCGGGTGCTGGACGGCGGTGCCGGAGGCGGCCGGGGCGGTGCCGTCGTCGTCCGACCACACGCCGGCGGCCAGCAACGTGGCGAGCAGCCCGGCGGAGGTCAGGCCCACGCCGGTGAGCAGGGCCCGGGGCCCGCCCGGCACCCTGCCGAGGTGCGGCGGCAGGAGCCGTCGGCGGCCGCGGCCGTGCCGGGCGGAGCCGCGGGTTCGGGTGCGGGTGCCCTGCTGGGTGCGGCCCGGACGGGACTCGTAGTAGCGGCGGGCGCCCCAGCCGAGCACGGACTCGGCGAGCAGACTTCCCAACCCGCCCTCGAAATGGCTCAGTTGTTCGGCGGCGGCGCGGCAGTAGCGGCACTGGGCCAGATGCTGTTCGACGTCCGGCAGGAGTGCTCCGCCCCGCCGAATGGGGACGTCGAGAAGGCGGTTGTAGAACCGGCAATCCTTGGTCGGCGCGAGTTCCCGATGGGCATGTACACACCCCTCGCGGAATTTTTCACGCGCCTGTTCGAGTGCGGCCGACGCGGTGTCGGTGTCCATGCCCAGCAGCCCGGCGGGGACGGAAATCGGCTCCGCCTCGACCTCGGTGTGCCACAGCAGGCACCGGGAGAGTCCGGGAAGGGCATGGAATGAACGCCCGGCCAGCTTGCGGTTTTCCGCCGTCATGGACTTCGCGGCCCGCATACCGCGACCCCCTGCCGGTTTCCCGAGATCCGGCAGAACCGCGGATATTCGTTCCTCGGCCGCCCAGTCCCGGACGGTGTCCCGTACGGCCATCAGGAGGCGGGGGCGCAGCGCGACGGCCGGTTCGCCGAGGGTCAGCCGGCTGAGGACCTGGTGGAAGGCGGCGGCGGTGACCATGGTGGCGATGTCCGCCCGGGAGGCGAGGCAGATCGCCGCGTACTCCTGGGCGGGCTGCCAGTGCCGCGCCATCAGCAGGGCGACGGACTGGGCGGCCTCGCCGTCCGGCCGGCCGCGCAGCAGGACGGCGAGGCCTTCGTCGGAATCCCCGGGAAGCCCGCCGGGCGGCGGGTAAGGAGGGCGAGGGGGGTGGGGGGTGGGCACTGAGCGGATTCCTTCCCACGCAAAGGTGACACACAGAAGTCCCGGCCGCCGAAAAGGAGTTCTGCCTGGTGCGTACCTTTTGGGCGCCGGACGCGGGGAGCGTGAATTCGCCAACCCCCATTCGGCCCGGTTCCCCCACGGACGAATGCGACCCGGCTTTTACCCCCCGCACGGGCACTTCACCCTCGCACAAAACACTCTTGCCCAACAAGGCACTTGAGCAACATCAGCACCTTTGAAAGAAAGTCAGATTCGACGGCAACTCGGCCCACTCGCACTGGCTTTCGTCATTCCCTGCGCCCCGTGTGAATCGCGCACCCACGCCGGAGCGGCGCGCACGCTCCCGGCGCACACCGCCGCGTAGTCCACTGGAAGCGGCCCCTCGGAAGGCCCCGCGCAGGACGGCGGCTCTCCTGCGCGAACGGGCCGCCGACCCCGATCCTCCCGCCCTCGGTCGGCGGCCCCGAGGGAGGCGGCCGGGGCGACGGCCCTCAAATCTGCCGGGAACTGCCTGCCGGCACCCCTCACATCTGCCGGGACCCGACTCCCGGCCCGCTCATATCTGCCAGGAACGCAGCCGGTCCGCCGCGCCGAAGACGTCGGTCTTGCCGTCGATCAGATCGCGGGCGAGGTCGACGAGGGCGCCGTAGGGCGGGTCGATGCCGACGCCGCTGACGAACATGTAGGACACGGCCGTGGCGCAGGCGAAGCGCGCGTTGGCCGAGGGCAGCGGCTTGAGCAGGGCGAGGGTGTGCAGCAGCGCGGCGGCCCGCCAGGCGGGGTCGGAGTCCACGCCGAGGCGCGGCGGGTCCACGCGGTGCCGGGCGACGGCCGCGACCAGCGCGGAGAAGTCGTTGATCGTGGGCTGGTCCGGCAGGACCTCTTCGTGTCGCTGGAGCAGCCAGGGCACGTCGATATGGATGACGGGTGCCATCGGTCAGGCAGCCCGCCCCTCGCCCTTGGCGGGTGGTTCGTCGTCGGGGAAGGCGGCCGCGAATTCGTCGGCGTGGGAGGCGAAGAACCGGCGGAAGGCGTCGGCGCCCTCCTGGAGCGCCCGGTGCCGGGCGATGTCGGCCGCCGCCGCCTCGCGGACGAGGGCCTTCATGGACGTACCGCGTTCCTTGGCGATCTGCCGCAGGTCCTCTAGCTCGCGGTCGCTGAACTCCACGTTGAGAGCTGGCATGCCCTCACGGTACCGCGCGGGTACTTGACCGTAAATATCACCAGGTCAAACGGGGCACGAGACGGTACCGAGACCGGGACCCCGGGCAACCCGGCCATGAGACGTGGGTCACATTCCACTCCTCCGATGTCACACACGGACCCCCGAAGGCCGTCGCAGGTGTGAGCGCACCGCTGCGGAGGCCCCTGTATGTCCGAAATACCCCTTCCCGAATCCGACGGCCTGCTCGACGAGGCGACCGATCACTTCGTCGGCCATCGCGAGCTGCTGTTCGGCGTCGTCTACAACGTGCTCGGCAGCGTCGCCGACACCGAGGACGTCCTGCAGGAGACCTGGTTGTCGTGGACCGCCCGGGCCGGCGGCGCCCCCGACCACGGGATCGCCAACCCGCGGGCGTACCTCGTACGGATCGCGGTCAACCACGCCCTGCACCGGCGCGCCGCGATCACCCGCCGCCGGGAGACCTACGTGGGCCCGTGGCTGCCCGAGCCACTGGTCGCCGCCGGCGACGAGGACGGCGCCGACGACCCGGCCCTGCGCGCCGAGTCCGTGTCGCTGGCGATGCTGGTGGTCCTGGAGTCGCTGACCCCTCTGGAGCGGGCGGTGTTCGTCCTCAACGAGGTGTTCGGCTACCCGCACACCGAGATCGCTGACATCATCGACCGCACCCCGGCCGCCGTACGGCAGTTGGCGCGGCGCGCGCGGTCCCATGTGCACGCGCGCCGGCCCCGGTACCGGGCACATCCGCGGGTGCGACGGGCGGCGACGGAGCGGTTCGTGCAGGCGGCGCTCGGCGGCGACATCGCGGAACTGATGGAGATCCTCGCGCCGGACGTCACGGTGTGGACGGACGGCGGCGGCAACCGCAAGCCGGCCGGGCTGCGTCCGGTGCACGGCCGGGACAAGGCCGTCCGGCTGCTCACCGGGTACGCGGGCCGCCGCGGCCCGCAGGACCTCCAGCTGGGCTACCGCCGGGTCAACGGCGACGACGCGGCGGTGCTGTTCGAGGGCGACTCGCCGTACGCGGTGATGGTCATGGACCTCACGCCGGACGGCGACCGCGTCCAGGACGTCTACATCGTCACCAATCCCGACAAGCTCACGCACGTCCCCAAGGAGGAGCAGTGACCACCGTGGCACCGCCCGGAAAGGGCGAACGCCTCGCCGACTGGTTCGACGGCCGTCTGGGCACGCACACCCTCGGCCGGAAGTATCTGCGCAAGGTCTTCCCCGACCACTGGTCCTTCCTGCTCGGCGAGATCTGCCTGTACAGCTTCGTGGTCCTGATCCTCTCCGGCGTGTACCTCACGCTCTTCTTCCACCCGTCGATGAACGAGGTGACCTACCAGGGCAGTTACCTGCCGCTCAACGGCGTGCGCATGTCCGAGGCGTACGCCTCCACCCTGGACATCAGCTTCGACGTGCGCGGCGGACTGCTGATCCGGCAGCTGCACCACTGGGCGGCGCTGATCTTCATCGCCGGGATGTTCACGCACATGATGCGGCACTTCTTCACCGGGTCGTTCCGCAAACCCCGGGAGATCAACTGGCTGTTCGGCTGGTCGCTGCTCTTCCTCGGCCTGTTCGAGGGCCTGTTCGGCTACTCGCTCCCGGACGACCTGCTGTCCGGCACGGGCCTGAAGTTCGTCAACGGCGCCCTGCTGTCGGTACCGATCGTCGGCACGTACCTGTCGATGTTCGTGTTCGGCGGCGAGTTCCCGGGCGACGACATCGTGGCCCGCTTCTACTCGCTGCACGTGCTGCTGATCCCGGGCATCATGGCGGCGCTGGTAGTGGCCCACGTCCTGCTGGTCGTCTACCACAAGCACACCCAGTTCGCCGGGCCCGGCCGCACCGAACGCAACGTCGTCGGCGCCCCGTTCATGCCGGTCTACCTCGCGAAGGCGGGCGGCTTCTTCTTCCTGGTCTTCGGCACCCTCACCGTCATCGCCGCGGTCGCGACGATCAACCCGGTGTGGGTGTACGGCCCCTTCCGCGCCGACCA
The DNA here is from genome assembly GCF_040686775.1 of Streptomyces sp. NPDC079141. NCBI lineage: Bacteria > Bacillati > Actinomycetota > Actinomycetes > Kitasatosporales > Streptomycetaceae > Streptomyces > Streptomyces sp. NPDC079141. The sequence continues at coordinate 454,902 of NZ_JBFBLP010000001.1, forward strand.
GGTCTCCACGGGCGCCCAGCCCGACTGGTACCTGGGCTTCGCCGAGGGCCTGGTCCGCGTCATGCCGGGCTGGGAGATCAACCTGTGGGGCCACACCCTCGTCCTCGGCGTCCTCATCCCGATCCTCGTCTTCCCCCTCCTGCTGATCCTCATCGGCGTCTACCCGTTCCTGGAGGCCTGGCTGACGGGCGACAAACACGAACACCACCTCCTGGACCGCCCGCGCAACCGCCCGTTCCGCACGGCCCTCGGCGCGTCCTGGATCAGCCTCTACCTCCTGCTCCTGGCGGGCGGCGGCAACGACATCGTCGCGACCCGGCTGCACCTGTCGATCAACGTGGTCACCTGGACGATCCGGATCGGGGTGTTCGTCGTCCCGGCGGCCGTCTTCGTCATCACCCGCCGCATCTGCCTGGGTCTCCAACTCCGCGACAAGGAGCGCGTGTTGCACGGCCGCGAGACGGGCGTGATCAAGCGGCTGCCGCACGGCGAGTACGTGGAGGTGCACGAGCCCCTCGATCAGGCGCAGTTGCACACGCTGACCGCGCATGAACGGCCCGGGGAGCTCGTACGGCGCGACCCCTAGCACTCCCACGCCCTGTCCGGCGCCCGCTGTGCCGATCCTCTTCCCCGGAGGACCGTGGCCCCTAATCTTGTGTCACAGGCGTACACAGCGAGTCGTTCGGACAGGGCAAGGGAGCGCCCGGGTGGGGCGCCGGAGGGGGGAGCCTCCTTGTGCGAGGAGATCGAGGACCGGATACGGCGTACCGCCGTGGACGTCCTGGTGGGCAGCGACAGCCTGCGCACGCCCGAGGACCAGGAGCAGTTCCTGGTCCTCGTGGTCGACCGGCTCGGGCGCACGGGCCGGCTGCCCCGCCACAGCATCCCGCGCAACCAGTACATCGCCCTGCTGCTGCTCTGCATGAAGAGCCCGCTCGACGGCCGCGGACCGGACGGCCTGTCCTGCCTCGCCGCCGTCCTCGACCTGCTCGACCCGGGCTCCGCCGAGTCGCTGAAGATGTTCCGGCTCTGTGACGAGTGGAAGGCCGCGCGGACCCTGCCGGCCGAGTTCACCGCGTCCTGGGGCCTGTTGGCGGAGTCCCTGCTGTCACTGCGGCTCACCGACGACGAGCGCCGGCGGCTGGTGGGCCGGGCGACCCTGTCCCGATTACGCACCCTCCCCGAACACTCCACCACCGCCTGGTCGGACTTCCTCTACCTGGTGGGCCAGAACACGGCGCCGGGACAGGTGCCGCCGTGGATGGCGTATCTGGACGAGGCGTCCGCGTGGATGGACGCGGCGCACCGCCAGGAGGTCCGCGCGATCAACCGGCATCGCGCCCTGCGCTGGGAGTTCGGGGACACCCTCGACCGAAGACGGTATGTGCGGCCGGCGGAGCGGCAGCCCGTCACGCACGACGAGCACCTCGCCATCCGGATCATGCCCGCGCCCTTGGACGAGGGGCACTACACCGTGTCCCACTGGTTCCACTCCGACGCCCGCGGACGGGACTTCGAGGGGCGCCATGACAGCCCGGTGATTCCGTTCGCCGATCTCCAGCGCACGGTCAGCGAGGTGATCTCCGAGGTGGAGCGGGCCGAGGGCGACCGTCCGGGGCAGCTGCGGCTGGAGTTCGTGCTCCCGCTGGAACTCATCAACCTGCCTGTGGAGTCATGGCCGTTGGACGCCTCCGAGGATCCGCACCTGCTCCTCGGCATGACCTATCCGGCGGTGGTGATCCGGAGCCTGGACCGGCTGCTGGACCAGCGCTGGCACGGCTGGTGGCGGCTGCGCTGGCAGAAGCTGCGCCAGGAGCCGACGACCAGCTCCGTCTACATGAGCATCCCGAACACCAGCGCCCAGCATCCGGACCGGGTCGCGGCCGGGCTGCTGGACGAGGGGCATGTGGCGGCGGTGCTCAGCGAACCGCCCGAGGCGGACCGGGCGCACGGCAGCCTGGAGTTCAGGACGGCGCTGCGCACCGGGTATCCGGTCGTGGTGTGGCACCGGACGAGCGAGTCCACGACGGAGTTCCGGCAGGTGCTCAGCGACCTGTTCGCCGGCGGCTTCGCCGATCTGCTGCCACGGATCACCCGGTTCCGCCGGCAGGCCGCGGTACTCGGCTCCGGCACTCCCGAGCACCACATCGGCCGGCACCTCGCGGTGCTGTGGGACGACCCCGACCGCAAACCGCTGTGACCCGGTCCCGACCCCCGTTCCGGTCCCCGCGGCCGGCCCTCGCAAGGAGGATGCGCCCATGGACTCGTGGTGGCTCTATCGCGGCACCGGCGTGCCGCTGAGCCAGGCCGAGCGCGATCGCCGCTGGCCCGCTCCGCCACCCTGGCGAACCTTCTCCGGCGCGCCCGAAGGTCCTGAGCCGCCCCGGCCGGACGAGACGGCAACCAGGATGCTGGGGCCCGCCGACACCCCGTGGGCGGCCGATCCCGAAGAGGTGCTGCGGGTCAACCTCGCGCTCCGGTTGCGCCGCCCGCTGCTGGTCGGCGGCGCGCCGGGCTCCGGCAAGTCGGCGCTGGCGTACCGGATCGCACGCGAACTGGGTCTGGGGCCGGTGCTGCGCTGGCGGATCACCGGCGGCAGCACCCTGCGGGACGGGCTGTACGGTCCCGCGGGCGCCGGTTCGGTGCGCCTGGGCCCGCTGGGGACCGCCCTGCTGGCGCGTCGATTACCGCGTGTCGTCCTGGTCGACGATCTCGACCGGGGCGGTTTCGACCTGCCCGACGAACTGCTGGGCGTCCTGGAGGACGGCGAGTTCACCATTCCCGAGCTCCTCGGCTCCCCCGACGGGACGGACTCCGGCTCCCTGGTCCACACCTGCGAGGCGGGCGGCACGGCGACGGTTCGGCACGCGCGCGTGCGCTGCCACGAGCCGCCCCTCGTCGTCGTCACGACCGGCGGCGAGCGGGACCTGTCGCCGTCCTTCCTGCGGCACTGTGTGTCCCTGGAGCTGGCGCCGCCGGCCCGGGAGCGGCTGGCGGCGCTGGTCCGGGCGCGCTTCCCCGCCCTGCCCGCGGCGGATGCCGACACGCTGCTCGACCTGGCCGTGGACGGTTCCGGACCGGTGACCGGACCGCTCCTCGACGCCCTGCATCTGCTCGACGCGGGTGCGCCCGGCGGAAGCCGGGAAGGAATCGAGGATGGGGAGGCAGCCCTCGACGCCGTCTGGCGATGGGTTGCCGTGGAGGGGCCATGACGTCCTTCGACGGCCGGGGCGGGTGCGCTCCCTGGACGGACCCCGGGCGCTGGACGGACATCGCCGACGCGCAGGGCGCGCTGCGCGCGCTGCGGGGGTTTGGCGGACCACACCCCTGGGACGTGGTCGTGGCGGTGGACACCGACCCCGGGATGGCCGTCTGGCAGGACACGGCCGCGGAGCTCACCGAACTGCTGCGCCGTTCACGTGCCTTCCGCCGCGTGGACCGGTGCGGTCTGCGCACACGGCCACCGGGACGCGGGCCCGCCCCGCTGCCGGGACGGCTCACGCTGGTGGTCACGGACGGCAACGCGCCCGGCTGGCGCACCGGCGCCCTGGGACCCGTACTGCACCGGTGGGCGCGATCCGGCCCGCTGGCCGTCGTCCAACTGCTGCCCCACCAGGCCTGGCCAGAGGCCGGCATCCCGACCTGGCCGCTGTCGCCGCGGTCGGCGGGCCCCGGGGCACCCAACCGCGAACTCGGGACGCGGGCAAGGGCAATGGGGCTCGGCACGCCCGGGGAGGCGACGGACGCCACCTCGTATCTGCCGGTGCCCGTACTGGAGTTGACTCCCCGCAGCCTGACGTCGTGGGTGCGGCTGATCACCGGTCCCCGGGGGACGTCGGTCCGGCTTCCGCTGACCTTCGTGGCCCCGGAGCAGGGTGGCCCGCCCCCGGAGCGACCCCGGTCCGGGGCCGCCGAACGTGTCGCGGCGTTCCGCCGGTCGGTGTCGCCGGAGGCCCTGGCGCTGGGCACGCTGATCGCCGCGACACCGCTGGCCGTCCCCCTGGTCCGGCGGGTGCTGACCCGGCTGCGGCCCCGGGCCCGGATCTCCGACTTCGTCCAGCTGCTCACCCATGGTCTGATCCACCCGGTCACCGGCCCGCCGCCCACGGCCGGTCCGCGGATCGCCTACGCCTTCGCGCCGGACGTCCGGGGCGAACTGCTCGCCGCGGGGCGGACCGAGGAGCTGCGGCAGGTCGTCGACCTGGTCGGCGAGGCCCTTGGGCCGTCGGCCCGGGGGCTGTGGCGGGTGCCCGAGCTGCTGGCCGGGCAGCACAGCCCGCCGCCGCGCCGGGCGGACGCCGAGACCCGCGCCTGGGCCGAGGCGGAGATCGCCGTACTGCATGCCCTGTCGGGTCCGCATGCCGCCCAGGCGCGGGCGCTGGAGCGCGAGATCGTGGCGGCCGGGGCCCCGCCGCTCCTCGCGGGCCCGGCCGATTCCGCCGGGAGAGCACCGGCGCCACCCCCTTCGCACCTCCGGAAGCAGGAGGAACTGGTGAACCAGCCGACCAACGGACCGCAGCCGCGCACCGACATCCCGCCCGGCGGGCCCCCGGTGCCGGCCGACCGGCGCTCCACCCCGGCCGTCTGGGGCAACGTGCCGCCGCGCAACCCCAACTTCACCGGCCGCGAGGAGCTGTTGGAGGCCCTGCACCGCAGGCTGCGCCGGGAGAAGGCGACGGCCGTGCTGCCCAACGCCCTGCACGGGATGGGCGGTGTCGGCAAGTCGCTGCTCGCCGTGGAGTACCTCTACCGCCACCTCGGCGACTACGACGTCGTCTGGTGGATCTCCGCCGAACGCACCGCCCAGATCGCACTGTCCCTGGTCCAGTTGGCCCCGCGGCTCGGCCTGAAGGCGGGCAGCGACGCCACCTGGTCCGTGACCGCCGTCCTGGAGGCGCTGCGCCGCGGAGAGCCCTACGACAACTGGCTGCTGGTCTTCGACAACGCCGACAGCCCCGAGGCCGTGCGCCCCTACTTCCCCTCCGGAGGGCCGGGCAACATCCTCGTCACCTCGCGCAATCCGCAGTGGGCGGGCGTCGCCAAGCCGCTGGAGGTGGACGTCTTCCGGCGGGAGGAGAGCGTGGACCTGCTGCGCCGGCGCGGCCCCGACATCAGCGACGAGGAGGCCGACCGCCTGGCGGAGGCCCTGGGCGATCTGCCGCTGGCCGTCGAACAGGCCGCCGCCTGGCGCGCCGAGACCGGGATGCCCGCGGACGAATACCTGCGGCTGCTGGACGAGAAGCAGGTCGACCTGCTCAGTCTCGGCGCACCGCTGGACTACCAGTTCCCCGTCATGGCCGCCTGGAACGTCTCACTGGACCATCTGGAGACCAAGAACCCCGCGGCCATGCAGCTGTTGCAGCTGTGCGCGTTCTGCGCGCCCGAGTCCATCTCCCGCAATCTGTTCGCGGGACGCCGGGGCGCCACCATCACCCCCCAGCTCGACGCGGTCCTGCAGGACCCGATCCGCCTCGGCCAGGCGATCCGGGAGATCGGCCGGCACTCGCTGGCCCGGTTCGACTTCCGCACCAACTCCCTCCAGATGCACCGGCTCGTCCAGGCGGCGCTGATCGCCCGGATGACGGAGGCCGAGCAGCAGCGCATGCGGCAGGGCACCCATCTGCTGCTGGCGGCCCATGATCCCGCCGACCCGCACGACGTGAACCACTGGCCGCGCTACGGCGAGCTGTACCCGCACCTGATCGTCTCGGAGGCCGTCCGGTCCACCGACCGGTGGGTGCGCGCGCTGATCGTCAACGAGGTGCGGTACCTGTGCCGTTCGGGGAACTTCGACGCCGCGCTGCAACTGGCGCAGTCCGCCTACGAGGCCTGGCGGCAGGACAGCGGGGAGGACAACTCGCAGACCCTGGAGGTGTCCCGGTGGCTGGGCGTCGTGCTGTTCAGCATGGGCCGGTACGCCGAGACGGCGGCCGTCAACGACCGGGTGCTGGACGCCTACCGGCGCACGGTCGGCGAGGACCACGAGGACACCCTCGCCGCGCTCGGCAACGTGGCGATAGACCGCCGGGTCAAGGGCAACTTCACGGCCGCCCTGGAACTGTCGGAGTCGGTGCACGAGCGCTATGTGCGGCTGCTCGGCCCCGAGGACCCCGAGACCCTGCGGGCCGCCCACAACCGGGGCGTCAGCCTCCGCCTCGCCGGGGACTTCGCCGCCGCACGCGAGCTCGACGCCGCGACCTGGGACAGCAAGCAGCGGCACTACGGCCAGGACCACGTGGTGAGCCTCATGACCTGGCTCGGCCTCGTCCTCGACATCCGTGAGCTCGGCGACTACCACACCGCCCTCACCCACCAGCGGGAGCTGACCGAGCGGGCCCTGCGCCTGCTCGGCCCCGACAACCCGTTCACCCTGTCCAGTCACCGGCACCTGGCGGTGGCGCTGCGCAAGGCCGGCCTGCACCAGGAGGCACGGGAGACGGCCGAGCGCGCCCAGGCGGCCCTGATCCGCCGGTACGGCGAGAACAACCCGGGTTCCATGGCGTCGACGCTGGAGCTGACGATCGACCTGCGGCACTCGGGCGAGCTCACCACCGCCCGCAATCTCGGCGTGCGGATCCACCAGAAGTACGCCGAGGCCTACGGGCCCGCGCATCCGCACACGCTGTCGGCCGAGGTGGACCTCTCCATCACACACCGGTTGCTCGGCGAGGCGGAGGCCGCGCGTGCCGCCGACGAGCGGGTGCTGGAGAAGTTCCGCCGGGCCCTTGGGCCGCGCCATCCGTCGTCCCTGGTGTGCGCGACCGACCTGGCCGGTGACCTGTACGAGCTGGGCGAGTACGCGGCGGCCCGGGAACTGGACGGCGAGACCCTCGATCTGTCCACCGAGGTGCTCGGACCGGACCATCCCTCCACCCTGGCCTGCGCCGCCAACCTCGCCCTGGACCTACGGGCGCTGGGCGAGCAGGAGGAGGCGGAACGCCTGCACAGTGCGACGGCGCAGCGGCTCGGCCGGTCGCTCGGGGCGGATCACCCCGTCGTCCGCCGGGCCTTGGGCAGGGAACACCGGGTGGACTGCGACATGGATCCGCTGCCGCTGTGAGCGCCGGCGCCGTCCCAGGCGCGGGCCAGCCAGTCGGCCAGCTCGACCGGCGGAACCGTCCTCCCGGACCGCCGGGTGATCGCACCGGAGACGGCGCGCAGCAGTTCCGGCCGCTCTCCCAGGGCGCGGTGGCCCGCGCCGGTCGCGCGGTCGGCGAGGACGAGTGCGAGTCCGCCCCAGGAGACGGGCCGCGCGGTGGTGGCCACCTCCCTCGTGTACCGGGCCTCGGCCTCCGTCAAATCGCCCGCGACGTATGCCAGGTCGGCTGCGGTGACCCCTTTGAGGTGCGTTCCTGCGGCGGCGAAGGCGGGCGGGTCCGCGATCTTCAGGCGGAGCAGGTTCGCGACGACATCCAGGCGGCGTCCTTCGGGGTCGGTACGGATGGTTCCACGGGCGTCCGCGGCGACGGCGCGCGGCGGTTCGGCGCCGCTCGTCCAGGAGTCCGCGGCCGCCCGCACCGTCTCCTCGTCGGGCACCACATGGTGGACCCGCCAGGCGGCCCGCTGGTGGGCCGCTGCCCGGGCCGCCGTCCGTACGGCCGACTCGGGCAGCGCCTCGTCGTGCCAGGACCGGAGGTCGGCCAGCAGGCCGCGCACGAGGGCCCGGCCGGTCGCGGTCAGGGCGGGCAGGGCGTCGAGCGTCTCCAGCACGGCACGGGACTGGCTCCGCCACAGTGCGAACTCGAACCGGGCGCGCTCAAGTGCGCTGCCCGTGTCGCGGGCGCAGCGCGTGCGCCAGAACCGGGCCACGCCGGAGAAGGCGAACGCGCCGTGCAGGACGCCGGTCAGCGGCCTCGGGTCGTCCCGCCAGGGTGCGTGGTAGAGGTCCGGGCAGTCACCGGTGAGCGGCGTCAGGTGCATGAGTCCGTTGAGCAGGGTATGCCGGAACTCGTGCACCAGCGTCACCGCGAACTCCACGGTGTCCTCGTGGTCCGGGCCGTCGGAGCCAGGCTCGGAGAGCATCACGCATCCGAACGCCTCCGAGGCCGAGGCACTGTCCGTCCGGAACCGCTCGCCCGCCGGCAGCGGTACGAGGGAAACCAGCCCCGCGGAGAGCGCCTGCGCACTCTCGCGGTGGTCCTCGACCAGCAGCGCCCAGGCCCGGTCGAGCGCGTACTGCCAGCGCCGCACGGCCGCCTCGTCCAGCCGGGCCGGTCTCGCCGCGCCCGCGACGACGGGATACAGGGCCAGATCGTCGACGGTGAGGGCGAGAGCGAGGCCCTGATGGCTGGTGGACAGCCGCCGCATGCCCCGCCAGCCCGCACCGTCCCTGGTGGCATCGGCCGGCACGTCCACCACGGGCCCGCCCTCCAGCCGCACTTGGGCCGCACCGCCGAGCGCGCTTACCTCGGCCAGAGCCCAGGGTTCCGCGTCGGCGGACCACGCCTGTCCCAGACACGGCAGAAGTACGGACCCTTCCCGGGCCGGTACGGCCATCCGGAAGTCGAGCCCGGCGAGGACGGCACCGGCCGCGGCCAGGGCGTGCAGCTGCCCGACGTCGGTCCACAGCGGGGCGTCGTCGTCCGCCGAACCGCGCAGCCTGCGCAGCACATGCGCCGCCCATAGCCCCGTCTGCGGGTCCATCAGCAGCCGGCGCACCGCGTCCGGGTTGCGGCGTTGGGCCCGCGCGAGCAGCTCCCACGCCTCACGCGCGGGTGCCAGCGCACCGACCGCCGCGGGCCGGGCGGCGACCTCGTCCACCAGCAGACGCAGCATCAGGAGGCGTCGGCTGTACTCGGCGTCGAGAAGTGTGTGCGCCACCTGGTCGCGTTCACCGGTGGAACAGAACATCCGGAGGAAGGCGCCGTCGAGTCGGTGACGGCCCAGCTCCCGGTCAGCCTCCGTCACTGCCGGCCCGGGTGCTGAACGACCGGTCGACGCTGTCGAGCAGCACGTCCATCGCGGGCCGCAGCGCCGCGTGACTGACCTGGGGAAGGTCCTCCAGCGTCAGATGGGACAGTCGGGGCAACCAGGAGTCGACGCTCGCGGACTCCGCCGCTTCACGGGGCTCGTACATGGGGCCCGAGCTTATGGGACCGACAGCCGGGATGCGTAAGCGACGTGACGGCCGATCAGGCCGGATGCCCCGTGACCTCGACGATCAGGCCGTAGGCCCGCTCGGCCTCAGGGCTTCCCTCCGCGCAGAACAACACCGCCTCCGCGAGCTTGCGCAGTGCCCCGGGGCGCCGCCAGCAGGTGCTGATGATGCTGATCGTGTCGAGGCGCGAGCGGCGGTCGCGACGAATGGCGGACCGCACACTGCTCGGCAACAGGCCCAGGATCACCTCGCGGCCGCCCGGCTCCGCGAACTCCTCGACCGCCATCAGGGCGTCCACCAAGGGCCGGAGCTGCTGCGGGGTGAGGTCGGCCGGGCTGTCGAGAGGCGCTGCGACGGGGTCCCGGGAGTCCGCCGGTTCGCGAGGCTCGTGTATAGGGCCGGATGCTAAGCCACCGACGGCCGACGCGCAGTCCGGGGCGTGACCCGGTACCAGTTTTACGGACCGGTCACCTCGACGATCAGTCCGTGCACCCGCTCCGCCCCCGCCCCGCCCCCCGCACACAACAACACCGCCTCCCCCAACTCCCGCAGCGCCCCAGGCCGCCGCGCACACGTGCGCACGATGCTGATCGTGTCCAGACGTGCTCGGCTGTGCCGGGGAATGGCGGCGCGGACGCCGGTCCTGAGCAGGCCGAGGATCTCCTCCCGGCCGTGCGGTTCCACGAACTCCGGGACCGCCAGCAGAGCGTCCGTCAGGGTGCGGAGGCGGTCCGGGGTGAGGTCGGTGTCCTGCTCGGGGACGCGGCCGTCGGCATGGCCGAGGGAGAGGAGCTGGCCCTCGTCGCCGTCCCAGGTGCGCGACCAGACGTAGGTGGGTGTCTGCTGCGGCAGGCCCGCGGCGCGCAGGTGGGTGAAGCGGTCGCGCAGGCGGTCCATGACCGCGCCGGGGTCCGGTGGCCAGGCGGCGTCGTCGGCGAGGACGGCCAGGGCCTCGCGGCTGAACAGGCCGGTGCGGGAGGGGGTGAGGTTGGCTGCGGCCTCGCCGGGGCGTACGGCGAAGAGGACGGCCTGATTGCGGGCGGTCACCGGGCTGGCGGCGCCGTAGTCCTCGTGCGGCAGCAGGCGGCGGGCGCGCCACGGATCGCGCAGGCTCTGGCAGGCGTCGACGAGCCAGATCTGGCGAGGGTGGCCGCGTGCGGAGCGGTAGTACGTCAAGAGCGCGTCGAAGTCGAGGTTGAGGGGGTCGTGGGCGGTGGCGTCCGCGTAGAGCAGTCTGCGTCGGCCCTCGGCGTCCACGACGCCGTGGCCGCCCCACACGACCCACAGCAGGTCGCTCGGGGCCGCCGTGACGGTTCTGAGCAGCGTGCGGTGCACCGTGGCACGGTCGGCCTCCAGCACGGGGTACGGCAAGTCGTCCGGTTTCGGGGCGCGAGCCGACAGCAGTGCGGTGATCCGCTCGGGCGGCACACCTCGGGACATGAACCACTCGGCGAACCGCAGCGCGTCGGCCACGGGCCCGTCGAGATCCCAGGCCGGCCCCGCCTCGTAGCGGTCGATGCCCACCACGACAACGGTGGTGCGGCGCGGATCGACCTGCGGTGCCGGTGAGTTCATGCCTTCAGTGTGCCGCCCGGGCGGCCTCAGCGGGTCAGCCTTGGTCGGCCACGAAGGACGCCATGCGGGTCAGGGCCGAGTTCCAGTTGATGGTGTGTTCGTTGGTCGACCAGGACTGGATGTCGTCGATGTAGCAGAACTGGCCGACGCAGCCCTGGAGTTTGCTCTGTGCGTAGGGGTCCTGGATGCCGGAGTTCGGCCCGCCGGCCAGCGTGCCCTGCGGCGGGTTCGGCTGGCTCGGGTCGAGTTGACGGGCGTACCAACGGGCGTGCTGGTTATGGGAGTTGACCTCGCCGTAGCCGGTGACGTACGACATGTTGAGCGCGTTGCGGCCGAGGAGGTAGTCCATGCTCTGCAGCGCGCCGTCCCGGTACTTCGAGCCTCCGGTGATGTCGTACGCGGTGGCGATGACCACGGCGTTGTGGAGGACCTGGTGGTTGGAGCCCCAGTCGTAGAGGTTGTCGGCGGGGGCGTAGGGCATGCCGTACGGGTGTGACTTCAGGGTGGTCAGGTAGCCGTCCGCCCCCTTGATCACGGACTGACGCACCTTGTCGCGGCCGGGCAGTCTGCTGGGTACGGTCGCCAGGTCGAGCCGGGCCGCCGCGGCCGTGCGGGCCCAGTCGTAGCCGAGGGGGCCGAAGATGTCGGCGGTGTGGAGGGGCGAGTTGAGAACACGGTCCGCGAACTCCTTCTCGCCGGTGGTGAGATACAGCTCGGCCGCCGCCCAGTAGAACTCGTCGGTGACGTTGTTGTCGGCGTAGGTGCCGCCGCCGATGCCGTCACTCTCGGAGGCGTAGCGGTCCGGGTGCGCGAGCGCCGCCGCCCAGGCCTTGCGGGCGGCCGCCAGGTTCTTCGCCGCGAACTCCTTGTCGTACGGCTTGTACAGGCGCGCGGCCTGCGCGGCCGCCGCCGCCAGATTGAGGGTCGCCGCGGTGGACGGCGGGTGCAGCTCACGCTTCTGCGGGTCGTCGTGCGGCATCAGCGGCAGGCCGGTCCACTGCTCGTCGTGGATCTTGTGATGTGCCATGCCGGCCAGCGGCTGTCCCGCGGGCACCTGCATCTTCAGCAGGAACTCCAGCTCCCAGCGGACCTCGTCGAGGAGGTCGGGAACCTTGTTGCCGCTCTCGGGGATGGCGAGCGTGCCGTCGCCCAGCTTCTCCGGCCGGCCGGTGCGGGCGTGCAGGGCGCGCTCGTAGGTGCTCAGCAGCTCCCACACCGAAATGCCGCCGTTGACGACGTACTTGCCGTGGTCGCCCGCGTCGTACCAGCCGCCGGTGACGTCGAGCGTGTAGTCGCACACGCCCGGCTGGCAGGGCACCGCGCCGTCGCCCTGGTTGGGCGCGACGTCGACATGGCCGGCGGGGCGGGCGTAGCCCGGGCGCAGGTCGTCGCGGATCGCGATGCCGCTGCGCTGGGTGTAGTAGTACTTCGCGGCGTCCAGGCGCAGCCGTTCGTAGGCGGCCGTCCCGATGTCGAAGGGGCGGCTCGTCTCTCCGTCGGCGACCAGGGTGAGGCCGCCGGCCTGCTTGCGGTAACCGCCGAAGTCGATGGAGTGGACGTTCTGGGCGGAGGAGGCGTCGGTGCCGCGCGGCACGGTCCAGCCCTGGGCGACCACGGCCCCGGAGGCGTTCTTCAGCTGCCAGGGCAGTTTCCCGGTGGCGTCGGTGACCAGGGTGGCGTTCTTCGGCCCGGCGGGCAGATAGGCGACCTGGTTCACGCGCACGCGCGGGCCGGTGTCCGGTTCGTAGACCTCGGGCGGCACTCCGCCGAGCAGCGACACGTCGTCCATGCAGAAGCGCCAGGCGTCCGGGCTGCCGCCGAGCTGGAAGGCGACCTGCCCCTGGGCGGTGTCGACGGGCGAGGTGAAGGTGTACGTGTAGGAGTTCCCGGAGACGCTCAGTTCCGGCGTCACCTCGAAGTAGGTGTCGTACGGCGCGGCCGACAGGCCGACGATCGCGCGCGCCACGTGCCCCTCGGGGGCGCCGTTCGCGGTGAAGGAGAAGCGGTAGGTCTCGCCCTTGACCAGGGCTATGTCGTTCTGGCCGACGCCGGCGTCCCAGCGGTTGGCGGTGCCGCCGGGGACGTTCGCGCAGAGCTGTCCGTCGGACAGGGCGGTGGTGACGTTGCTCGTCGCCCACCACGGTTCGGTGGTCGTGTCGAAGGTGCCGTTCTTGAGCTGCTCGACCTCCTCGGCGCCTGCCGTTGCGGTCGGCAGCGCGGTAAGTCCCGCCGCCAGCAGGGCAGTCAGGGACAACAGGGTCGTTCTGCGTCGTTTCACGCCTGGGCTCCTCGGGGAGGTACGGGTGACGCTCGCGATGGGAGCGCTCCCATTTACTGACGTACGCCATGGTTGTTCCAGTCATGACACGGCGTCAACGGTCCGGACGGGACTGGTGGGAGCACTTCCCGCCCGGACCGCGCGCGCCCCGGTCAGACGCCCGGCGCCGCCAGCCTGCTGATGCACAGCGCCCCGCGCGCCTCGCCGGGGTGACGGCTGGTCAGCGTCAGGCGCAGCCGGGAGCCGCGCACCGCGTCGAAGGCGATCACCGTCGGCGCGTCCGAGGCGGTGGCCCAGTCGACGGAGGCCCCGGTGACGGGCGCCCACCTGCGGCCGTCCCAGATGGCGGCCTCGACGGAGGCGGGCAGGGTGTGTCCGGCGTCGACGGTGAAGGACACCTCGACCCGGTCCAGGGTCCGCGCCCGTCCGAAGTCCACGGAGACCCAGTCCTCGGCGCGGGCGCCGTCGAAGGCGGGCAGCAGGGCCGTCGGTGCCTTGTGGAAGGCGTTGGACCAGCCGGTGGCCGGGTCGCCGTCGAGCATGGCAGCCGGGAGGGTGTCCGGGCGGCCGGAGTAACTGGCGTCCGCGTGCGGGTATTTCGGCGGTTCGGGCTGGTCCGGCGCGAAGTCCGCGGCCGGGGTCAGCGCGACCTGGTCGGCGTGCGTGGTGCGCACGGTGAGGGTGCCCGCGCGCAGGCCCTCGGCCCGTGCGGTCACCGTCAGTTCGCCCGCCTTCGTGCCGGACCGCACGATCGCGAGTGCCTTGCCGTGGAAGGCGGTCCGGGTGCTCGCCTGGTACCGTTCGGCGCTCTCCTGGCGGCCGTTGTCGAGCCCGGCGAGCGAGCCTCCGCGCACGTCGAAGGCGAGGAGGTCCTCGGCGTCGGGGACCGGCACGCCCCGGGCGTCGACGACCTCGGCGGTCACGAAGACCAGTGAACGGCCGTCGGCGGCAAGGGACTTGCGGTCGGCGGTGAGCCGTACGGAGTGCGGCCGGCCGGCGGTGCGCAGCACGTCGGTCGCGACGACCCTGCCCTCGCTGCGCGCCACCGCCTTCAACTCGCCCGGCTCGTAGGCCACTTTCCAGGTCAGGTGGAGTTTGCCGGCGCTGCCGTTGGGGCTGGTGTAGCTGCCGGGGTAGGGGCCGTCGGTGAAGGTCTTGTCGTCGCCGGTGGCCTCGGTGGTCTCCAGGTAGACCCGGCCGTCGACCGTCTCCTTGGTGTCGAAGGTCCGGGTGCCCAGGGACCGGCCGTTGAGGAAGAGTTCGACGGTGTCGACGTTGGAGTACGCCCACACCTCGACCGTGTCGCCCGCCTCGTGGTTCCAGGTCGTCGGCAGCAGGTGGACCATGGGCTCGCTCGTCCACTGGCTCCGGAACAGGTAGTACATGTCCTTGGGGAAGCCTGCCGTGTCGACCGCGCCGAAGAAGGACGCCTTCACCGGGAACACGTCGTACGGCGTGGGCTCGCCGATGTAGTCGATGCCCGACCACAGGAACTGCCCCGTGAACCACTTGCGGTCGCGGTCCTTCTTGTGCCCGTACTCCCCGCTCATGGTCCAGGAGGCGAGGTTGTTGTCGTACGAGGAGGTCGCCCGCCGGCCCGGGGTGTAGTTCTCGCCGGTGTTGAGGCGTTCGGGCTCCTGGTAGGTGCCGCGGGTGGAGGTCTCCGAGGAGGACTCGGACTCGAAGAGGAACAGGTGCGGGTAGGCCGCGTGCAGGGCGTCCACGGACTTGGCGGTGTTGTAGTTGAGGCCGAGACCGTCCAGCTTGGCCAGCATCAGGTCGGCCGCCGAGCCCTTGGCGGGCAGCCGCCGGTACTTGTCGGAGCCGATGACGAGCGGCCGGGTGGCGTCGGCGGCCTTGATGGCGTCGATGACGCGGTCGGCCATGGCGAGGCCGGCGGTGGAGGTGGAGTCGGGGACCTCGTTGCCGATGGACCACAGGACGACGGCGGGCGAGTTGCGGGCCGCCAGCACCATCTCGGTGGCGTCCTTGGCACCCCATTCGTCGAAGAACCGCCCGTAGTCGTAGCGGTTCTTGCCCGTCCGCCAGCAGTCGAAGGCCTCGACCATCATGATGACGCCCATCTCCTCGCAGACCTGGATCACCTCCGGGGCGGGCGGATTGTGGGAGGTGCGCAGGGCGTTGACGCCCATGGACCGCATGATCGTCATCTGTCTGCGGACCGCGTCGATGCTCACCGCGGCACCGAGCGCGCCCAGGTCGTGGTGGAGGTCGACGCCCCGGATCTTGGTGTGGGAGCCGTTGAGGAAGAAGCCCTCGTTCGCGTCGAAGCGGAAGGTGCGGATGCCGAAGGGGGTGCGGTAGGTGTCGACGGTCTCGCCGCCGACGCGGAGTTCGGTGTGCAGGGTGTAGCGGTGCGGCGCGGCGAAGTCCCACAACCGCGGTTCGGGGACGGTGAGTTCATGGGTCGCGGTCGCCCAGTCTGTGACGGCGACGGTGGTGGACGCACGGGCCACGGTGCGGCCGCCGGGGCCGGCTATGCGGGAGACGACCTCGACGTCGGTGCCGCTGCCGGAGGCGTTGACCACCGAGGTCCGCACGCGGACGACGGCCCGTTCCTCGGTGACGTCCGGGGTCGTGACGTATGTGCCCCAGCGCGCCACGTGCACCGGTTCGGTGACGACGAGCCGGGCCTCGCGGTAGATGCCGCTGCCGGAGTACCAGCGGCTGCTGGGCAGCTGGTTCTGCACCTTGACCGCGAGGACGTTCTCGGTGGTGCCGTCGGTGTGCAGCAGGTCGGTCAGGTCCAGGGCGAAGCCGGTGTAGCCGTAAGGGTGCCGACCGACCTCCTCGCCGTTGCAGTGGACGTACGAGTCCATGTAGACGCCGTCGAACTCCACCGAGATCCGCTTGCCGGCGAGCGTGGGCGGCAGGGTGAAGGCCAGGCGGTACCAGCCGAGGCCGCCGGGGAAGAAGCCGGTGCCGCTGGTGGTGCCGTGCTCGGTGGTCGGGGCGAGCTCGATCGACCAGTCGTGCGGGACGGCGACCTCCCGCCAGGCCGAATCGTCGTGTCCGGGGTCGGCGGCGTCGGCGTACGCGCCGGTCGGGTCGGTGATCCCGCCCGGGTTGACCAGCGCGAAGCGCCAGCCGTCGCGCAGCGGGACGGTGTGGCGGCCGGAACGGCCCCCGGCGCCCGCTGCGGTCTCGGCGGCCTGCGCCGGAGCGCCCAGCAGCGCTCCGGCCGCGGGCGCGGCCGTGGAGGCGATCAGTACCGATCTGCGTGTGACCGTCATGGCGGCTCTCCCTCATCAGGGCCCAGAAGTACTCACAACTGATCGTGAACACACAGATTCTGACGGGATGCCACACAACATCGTCAAGGGTCGGGGAGAGCCCTGGGCGCCCCGTGCCGGTTTCCCGGTCTCGCTCGTTCGACCGCCCGCACAGGGGTTCCCGTCCGCCGAAGGCCCGGACGCACTAGGCTGGAACTCAAGTGACGCGCCTGTTCACTGTGAGTGTCCGCGTTGGAGTGGCGACGATGACCCCGCACGACCCGTTCGACGACGCCGCAACGGCTCGGGCTGTCATCGATCAGCACGGCACCCTGCTGGAGTGGAACGCCGGTGCCCGGCGTCTGCTGGGCTGGCCGCCCGCCGAGGTCGTGGGCCGGCCCGCCGCCGACCTGGTGGTCGACGGCGCCGTGCCCGCCCCGACGGGCCCCCGCTGGCACGGCACGCTCGCGCTGCGCCACCACGACGGCCACACCGTGCGGGTCTGGCTGCTGGCCCACCACCGGCCGCCCCACGGCGGCCGCGCGGCCCACTGGCTCGTGGTCACCCCGCTGGAGGGCCGCGCCCCCCGCTCCCCGGACGACCCGCTGTCCTCGGCGCTCATCCAGTCCCCGTGCGCCGTCGCCGTCTACGACGAGCGGCTGCGGCTGAGCCGGGTCAACGACGCCATGGCCGAGGTGATCGGGCTGCCCGAGGAGCGCATCCGGGGGCTGCGGCTGTCCGAGATCGGCGGCAAGACGCAGAGCGAGGAGCTGGAGGAGCACCTGGCACGGGTGCTGGCCACCGGGCGGGCCCAGGACGTGCAGACGTACATGCGTACCGGCGGCGAGGAGCGCGCCCACGCCTGGCTGGCCCGGATGGCGCCGGTCACCGATGCCGACGGGCGGGTGCACGGGGTGTGCCTGGCCGCCCACGACTTCACCGAGAACTACCTCGCCCGGGAGCGGCTCCAGCTGGTCAACGAGGCGAGCGTCCGCATCGGCAGCACCCTCGACGTCACCCGAACGGCGCAGGAGCTCGCGGATGTGTGCGTGCCCGCGCTCGCGGACTTCGTCAGCGTGGACCTGCTCGACCCGCAGGGTCAGGGCGGCGAACCGCCCACGCCGCTCGTCGCCCCGGTGGGTCTGCGCCGCGCCGCCCACCAGTCGGTGAACCCGGGCAGCCCCGAGGCGGTGGTCAAACCGGGGCAGCTGGAGTTCTACCCCGCCGAGTCCCCGCAGGCCGCCTCGCTGACGGCGGGCCGGTCCGTCGTCGCCTCGGTGCCCACCGGCCAGCTCGACGACTGGCTGCGCCAGGACTCGGCCCGCAGCGAACGGGTGAGGGAGTACGGCATCCACTCCACGATGTCGGTGCCGATCCAGGCCCGTGGCCTGACCCTCGGCGTCGCCGTGCTGACCCGGTTCCGCAGGCCGGACCCCTTCACCGACGACGACGTCCTGCTGGCCGAGGAGATCACCGCTCGCGCGGCCGTGTGCGTCGACAACGCCCGCCGCTACTCCCGCGAGCGCGAGACCGCCCTCGCCCTCCAGCGCAGCCTGCTGCCCCGGACGCTGCCACGCACCGCCGCCGTCGAAGCGGCCTCCCGCTACCTCCCGGCGGCACGCTCGGGCGTCGGCGGGGACTGGTTCGACGTGATCCCGCTGTCCGGGATGCGGGTCGCCCTGGTCGTCGGCGACGTAGTCGGTCACGGCGTCCAGGCCTCGGCCACCATGGGCCGGCTGCGTACCGCCGTACGCACCCTCGCCGACATCGACCTGGCCCCCGACGAGCTGCTCACCCACCTCGACGACCTGGTGGTCCGGCTGTCGGCGGAGGCGGGCAGCGAGGGCAGCCCCGGCGAGGTCGGCGCCACCTGTCTGTACGCGGTGTACGACCCCGTCTCGCGGCGCTGCACCCTGGCCCGGGCGGGCCACCCCTCGCCCGTGCTGGTCCCGCCGGCCGGAGCGCCCCGGCAGCTCGACCTGCCCGCGGGGCCGCCGCTGGGCCTCGGCGGACTGCCCTTCGAGTCGGCCGAGCTGGACCTGCCCGAGGGCACCGTGCTGTCGTTCTACACCGACGGTCTGATCGCGAGCCGCGAGCGCGATCCCGACGCCGGGCACGCGCTGCTGAGCGAGGCACTGTCGGCCCCCGCCGACTCGCTGGACGAGACCTGCGACCGGATCCTGCACATGCTGCTGCCGCCGGGCGGGGTCGCCGACGACGTCGCGCTGCTGCTGGCGCGCACCCGGGGGCTGCCCGCGTCGCAGGTGGCCACCTGGGACATCCCGGCCGATCCGGCGCTGGTCGCACCGATCCGCAAGCAGGTCGTCGAGCAGCTCGACCTGTGGGAGCTGAGCGAGGCGTCGTTCACGGCCGAGCTGGTGGTGAGCGAGCTGGTGACCAACGCCATCCGGTACGGCTCCCAGCCCATCAGGCTGCGGCTCATCCACGACGCGGCCACCCTGATCTGCGAGGTCTCCGACAGCAGCCACACGGCCCCGCATCTGCGCCGGGCCAAGACCTGGGACGAGGGCGGGCGCGGGCTGCTGCTGGTCGCCCAGCTCACCCAGCGCTGGGGCAGCCGGCACACCACCGACGGCAAGACGATCTGGGCCGAGCTGGCCCTTGTCGACGAGGAGTGACCCGGCCGGTAAGCCTCTGGGTTTCCCCTTGCGTGCGGCGGACACTCAACAAGAGGCACCACCCGTCGGGCACCGACTGACGAACCTTCAGCAGCGCTTTCAGGAGCGTGAAGAACCATGGCGAACACGTCCTCCTCCGCACGCAGGGCCGCCCTGGTCGCGAGCGCGGTCGCGGTGCTCGGGGCACTGACCGCGTGCGGCACCGAGGGCACGACGACCGCCCCGCAGCAACTGCCCGCCCCGTCCGACACCCCCGCCGGAACGCCGTCGAGCAGCAGCCCGAGCGACCGGGCCGCCGCCACCGAACCGGCCTCCCCCACCCCGTCCGCGGCCGGGACCACGGTCACCGAGGGCCGCTGCCGCACCACCGAGCTGCGCGCCGAGGTCGGCCGCGTCGACCCGGGCGCCGGCCAGCGGAACTTCCCGATCGTCCTGACCAACGCCTCCGACCGCACCTGCACGGTCTACGGCTATCCCGGCGCCGCCTTCGTCGACGCCTCGGGCGCCCAGCTGGGCCCGGACCCCGAGCGCTCCCCCGGCTCCCCCGCGTCCGTGACCCTGGCGCCGGGCAGCAGCGCCTGGGCGGGGCTGTCGTTCAGCAGCCCGCAGATCAGCGGGGCCCGCACCGCCCGCCCCGCAGCACTGCTGGTGACCCCGCCGGACGAGCGGGAACCGCTCGAAGTGCCGTGGACGGCCGGTGCGGTGCCGGTGTCCGGCAACGCCTCCACGGTGCACCTCACCGTGTTCGCGCCGGGCGCGGGGCCCTGAGCGGTCCGCAGGGGGCCGATCCGCGGCTTCCTCAGTGCCGTCCGTCGCCGTCTCCGGAGTGGCGGCCGTCTCCGAAGCCGTAGTCGCCGTCCCATGAGCACCCATACGCGTAGCAGGGCGTGGGCGTGGGCGTCGGGTCCGAGGCGGTCGGCGTGGGGTCCGGCGACGACCGCTTCGGTGACGGATTGGCCGTGGGTGTGTTCGACGGGCGGGGAGCAGGGCTCGCGGAGGGGGTCTCCTCGACCATGTCCCAGTTGACGACCTCCAGTTGGAGCTCGGGCTTGGAGGTGTCGACCACCCAGCGCTGGGCCGCGGCCTCCGCCCGCGTCCGCTCCGCTCGCGTCTTCACCACGAGGGCACCGGAGCCGTCCGTGGCGGCAGGGGTCAGGGCCAGGTCCTGGTTCCAGCGCGGGACCAGGGCGCCCCGGAGCGTGAAGTCGTAGCGGACGTTCCGGGCGTCGGGATGGGACGCTTCCGTGCACGGGGCCAGCCGCACCGAGTAGCCGAGGCGGGAGTCCAGACACAGACCGGGGTCGGCGACGCTGCGCAGCAGTCCGTCGGTCTCGTACGACCACTGCTGTCCTGCCTGCGCGGAGCACTTGACGAGTTCGGTCTCGGCCCCCAGGACCGCCTTGCCGCCGACGACGCCGACGCACTGGCCGGAGGAGAGGTTGTGCAGCCGCCCGGTCAGCGTGCCCTGCGCGGCTTCCTCGGCACCGGCCCAGGACGGGTCGGTGCTCGCCGCGTTGCCGGAGCCGGAGGCCTCGGAGGGCCGTTCACCGTCGGCCGGACCGGTCTCGTCGCCCGGACCGAGCGCCGACCACAGCACCAACGGGACCACGACCACGGCGGCCACCGTCACCACGGCCACAGCCAGGTTGCGCCGCCGCGCGGCACGCCGCGCACTGCGCTGCGCGGAGCGACCGGCGGGGGCCGAGCCGGGGCCGGACGCCGTGCGGGCGGCGCCGCGACGACGGCCCGGGCGAGGGCCCGGCTCCGCGCGGGGGTCTGTACGGGAGGGGTCCTGGCTGCGGGAGCCGGGACGAAGGCCGGACTCCATGTCGGCCAGGTCCCACCCGTCGAGGCCCGGGCGAGCGCCGGACTCCGCACCAGGCTCCACGCCGACCGAGTCCCACCCACGCAGGCCCGACTGAGGGCCTGGCGGCGCAACAGGCTCCACACGGGCGGAATCCCGACGACTTGAGCCGGAGCGAAGGCCGGACTCCGAACCGGCCGGGTCCCGACGACGGAAGCCCGCGCGAGCGCCGGACTCCGTACCGTCAGCAGGCGCAGGCCCGGCAGGCGGAACGGCGGCGGCTGCTGCGGGCGGCCCCGGCCACACCGCAGCCGCAGCCGGGGCGCCCCTGCCCACAACCGGCGGTATCTCCTGAACGGTGCTGAAGTCCTCCCCCGCCATGGCCGCCGGCGCCGTCTCGGCGTCGGCGTCGTCAACGGCCGTCCTGGACTCCAGGTAGGCCTGCGCGCCCCAGCCGAGGACGGCCTCTGCCAGTGCCGGGCCCAGGTAGCTGTTGAAGGAGCTCAGCTGGTCGGCGGTGGGTCGGCAGTGTCGGCAGTGGTCCAGGTGCTCGCGCAGGTCGGGGTCGAGGTCGGCGCCGCCGCGCCGGTAGGTGACGTCGAGCAGCCGGAGGTAGCGGCGGCACTCCTGTTCCGGGGCGAGTTCGCGGTGGAGCTGGAGGCATTCCTCGCGCAACCGGTCGCGGGCGCGCCCGAGTTCGATCCGGGCGCCCTCCTCGTCCAGGCCCAGCAGTCCGGCCGGGGTGCGCAGCGGTTCGGCCTCGACCTCGGTGTGCCACAGCAGGCAGCGGGCCGACTGGGGCAGCCGCTGGAACGCCCCGGAGAGCAGACGCAGGTGGGCGGGCGGCAGCAGGCGGGCGGCGGCGCGTTGGCCGTCGGCGCCGGATTGCAGCTCGGGGTGGAGGAGTTCGCGTCGCTGGTCGGTGTCCCACTCGGCGGCGATACGGCGGACGGTGACCAGCAGGTGGGGGCGCCATGCCGAGGTAGGCCCGGTCTGCCGCAGTGTCTCGCCGAAGAGCCGGGTGAACGCCGCGGTGGTGAGCATGCCCGCGGACCGTGCGTCCGCGGTGCACAGCCGCGCATAGGCGAAGCCCGCTTCCCAGTGGCGGTCCAGGAGTTCACCGACGGGGTGGAGCGCCGGTGACGCCCCTGTCCACTTCTTCAGTTCGGCGCTCAGTTCGGCGTCGGTCACATCGAAGAGGTCGGCGGCGTCCGGTGAATTCGACAGGCCTGCGTCATGCACGACGGCATTCCTCCGGAGAACTTGCGGCATTGAAGGTCCATACCAATAGGTATGCTCCGGGCGCGGCTCTTGTGAAGCGTGGGGCGTGAGGGAGCGTTGGCCACCTTTGCACAGGTCAAGGACAGGGAACAAGTGATTCCGAAACTTTTCGTACCGTGTAGTAGCCACAGGCAATTGACCGACCGTCAATAACTCAATCCCGTGGATTGCGGGGTCCCGCATGAAATCGGAAATGGCAATCAGTCGGCTTCGCTCAGGACGCCGCCGAAAACCATTGAGCATGGGTGCCCCGGCTCCATCGCCTGGTCATACGGGCCCATTCACCTTCACCCGCCTTCCCCGACTCCGGCGCCAACCATTGGGCCGCCCGCCCGGTACGCGCCCGGCGGCATCCCGTACCGCTCGCGGAAGACCCGGTTGAAGTGAAAGGGACTGGCAAAGCCCGACGCCGCCGCCACACGTTCCACGGACAGGTCGGTGCTCTCCAGCAGACGCGCGGCATGCCGCAGCCGCGCCTCGCGCAGCGCCCGCATCGGCGAGCGGCCGAGCTGCTGGGTGTACAGATGGGCGAAGCGGGAGGGCGACAGCGCGACCTGCGCGGCGAGCGATCGGACCGTGTGCGGGGCGGCGGGATCGGCGGCGATCAGCGCCTCCGCACGCAGTACACGGGCGTCGACGCCGGGCCTGGGCGACGGCGTCCGCGCGGTGGCGGCCGTGAGCAGGACGGCCTCCTCCAGTGAGCACAGGGCGAGTTCGCGGGCGGCGGTGCCGTGCGCCACGGCGATCGAGTCGTCCGTGGCCTGCGCGGCGGGCGGCGCCTCCGCGCCCGTCCAGCGCGCGTCGGCGAGCATACGGACGAACGCCGCCGCCACGCGGTCGTGCACCGCGGCCGGCGTCGGGCTCACGACGTACATCCCGTCCCCGGCGTCGTACGGGCGCAGCCAGGACTGCCAGGAGGGGCGGGCCTGGCAGTGCGCCCACCAGAACCGCCAGTGCTCCGCGCCCGGTTCGACGCCGTAGCGGTGCGGGACGCCCGGCGCGAGGGCCACCAGGTCCCCGGCGCCGGCCCGCGTCACGGCGCTGCCCTGGCGCAGCCGCCCGTGGCCGCCGGTGGTCCAGGTGAACAGCCAGCTGTCCGCGCCGCGCGGCCGGTCGACGCCGTAGCCCGGCGGCTGGTCGAAGTGCCCGATCACCACCACGCCCGGCGGCGGCGCGGGGTCGCCGGGATCAGCAGTGTCGGGCAATCGGTCAGCATGCACGGGCATCCTCCTCGGGTGCGCGTCGGCCTAGCGTGGCGGGCCGAGGACACCTGAACGAGGAGTGGACGCATGACAGCCACGGACATCGGCGCCTCCGGCGCCTCCATCCTGCCCCGGTTCCGCTCGGACGGATTCACCGTCGTACGCGGGCTGTTCGGGTACGACGAGATCGAGCGGTTGCGCGCGGAGTTCGCGGCGCTGCACGCGGCCGGGCCGGTGCCGGGGCATTTCGAGCCGCGCGGGTCGGACGCCGACCCCCTGCGCAGGTACCCGCGGGTGATGCAGCCGCACGAGATCAACGGGACGGCCCGCGGCGTGCTGCTCGACCCCCGGCTGCGCTCCGTGCTGGAAGTGCTGCTCGGGGAGGAGGTGCTGGCCGCGCAGAGCATGTTCTACTTCAAGCCCCCGGGTGCCCGTGGGCAGGCGCTGCACCAGGACAACTTCTATCTGCGGGTCGAGCCGGGCACCTGTGTGGCGGCCTGGATCGCCTGCGACGAGATCGACCGGGAGAACGGGGGCCTCGAAGTCGTCCCCGGCACCCATGAGATGGACCTGTTCTGTCCCGAAGTGGCGGACGAGGACGTCTCGTTCGCGCGGGAGTACGTTCCGCCGCCGGCCGGGCTTGCGGCGGTGCCGGTCGACCTGGCGCCGGGCGACGTGCTGTTCTTCAACGGGAGTCTGGTGCACGGGTCGCAGCCCAACCGTTCGTCCGACCGGTTCCGCCGGTCGTTCATCGGTCACTACGTGGGACGTTCGACCGCGCGGATCGGCGGCTACTACCGGACCCTCACGATGGGCGGCGAGCGGGTCGTGCTGCCGGAGAGCGAGGGGGCGGGCCCCTGCGGCACGGAGTTCGCGCCACAGGGACCCCATTGACCGTCAATGACCGACGATCGGACGAGCCGTGTACGCCTGCTCCAGCTCCTCGGTCTCCTTGTCGCTGAGTTCGAGCTCCACCGCTGCCACCGCGTCCTCGATGTGCCGCGGCTTGGCCGCGCCGACGATCGGCGCGGCCACCGTGTCCTGGTGCAGCAGCCAGGCCAGGGCGACCTGGGCGCGCGGCACTGCGCGGTCGTTCGCGACGCGGGTGACCGCGTCGACGATCGCGCGGTCGCCCTCCTGGTAGAGGCGGTTACCGAAGTTGTCGTTGGCGCTGCGTTCGGTGACCGTGCCCCAGTCCCGGGTGAGCCGGCCGCGGGCCAGCGGGCTCCACGGGAGCACGCCGACGCCCTGGTCCGCGCAGAGCGGCAGCATCTCGCGCTCCTCCTCGCGGTAGAGGAGGTTGTAGTGGTTCTGCATGGAGACGAACTTCGTCCAGCCGTACCGCTCGGCCGTGTACTGCATCTTGGAGAACTGCCAGGCGTACATCGAACTCGCGCCGATGTAGCGGACCTTGCCGGCCTTCACCAGGTCGTGCAGGGCCTCCATGGTCTCCTCGACCGGGGTGTGCGGGTCGTAGCGGTGGATCTGGTACAGGTCGACGTAGTCGGTGCCGAGCCGGCTCAGGCTGTGGTCGATCTCCGTCATGATCACCTTGCGGGACAGGCCGCCGCCGTTGGGCCCGGGCCGCATCCGCCCGTGCACCTTGGTGGCCAGCACGACGTCGTCGCGCTGGGCGAAGTCGCGCAGGGCCTTGCCGACGATCTCCTCGCTGGTGCCGTCGGAGTAGATGTTCGCGGTGTCGAAGAAGTTGATCCCGGCTTCGAGCGCCTGACGGATCAGCGGGCGTGACGCCTCCTCGTCGAGCGTCCACTCGTGCACGCCTCGGTCGGGCAGCCCGTAGGTCATACAGCCCAGACAGATCCGCGACACGTCCAGGCCCGTCGAACCGAGCTTCACGTACTGCATCGTTGCTGCTCCTGCCTTCGGGGTCGGTACCAGGGGGAGCGTACGTCCTGCGAAACGCCTGGGCCGGGTTGGCCGCCCCTATGGCCTGTCGAGCAGATCCAGCGCCCGCTGCCACCCGAACTCCGGTCGCCCGCCGCCCTCTTGGGGTTCTCCCGAGTAGGGCTCGCCGAAGCGGACGCCCATCGCGCGCAGCCGGGTCAGACTCTCCCGGTAGGCGGGGTGGGCGGCCAGGGCGTCGGCGACGCAGGGCAGGACGGCGACGGGGACGCCGAGGCCGTAGGTCTCGCACAGGGTGGCCACGGCGAGGGTGTCGGCGAGGCCCGCCGCCCACTTGTTGACGGTGTTGAAGGTGGCCGGTGCCACGACGACCGCGTCCGGCGGTGGGAAGGGCCGCGGGTCGCCCGGGGTGCGCCAGGCGGAGCGGATCGGGCGGCCGGTCCGGGTCTCGACGGCGGCGGTGTCGAAGAAGCCGTTCATCGCGACGGGCGTGGCGATGACGCCGACCTCCCAGCCCCGCTCCTGCGCGGCGGTGATGAGCTTGTCGACGCCGTCGGCGATCCCGGCGGCGCAGACGACGACGTAGAGGAAGGGTTTCCCGGTCTTCCCGGCCTGTTCGGTCATCCGAAAACCCTACTGAAGCGGGAACGACGCTCCCCGCTCCGCCTCCGGTCGCGGGCCGAGGATGCGGCGCTCGCTCTCCTCGATGGCCACGTCGTTGATGCTGGCCTCGCGTCGGGTCATCAGGCCGTGCTCGTCGAACTCCCACAGCTCGTTGCCGTACGACCGCCACCAGCGGCCGTCGGTGTCGCGGCTCTCGTACTGGAAGCGGACGGCGATGCGGTTGCCGTCGAAGGCCCAGAGGTCCTTGCGCAGCGCGTACTCGTCCTCGCGCGCCCACTTCGCGGTGAGGAACTCGACGATCTCGGCGCGCCCGGTGACGAAGGTGTCGCGGTTGCGCCAGACCGAGTCCTCCGAGTAGGCGAGCGCCACCTTGTGCGGATCGCGGGTGTTCCAGGCGTCCTCGGCGGCCTGCACCTTCTGGGCGGCGGTCTCGCGGGTGAACGGGGGCAGGGGCGGGCGGGCGGTCATGCGGTCCTCCGTACGGTTCGGGAGAACGTGCGTTCTCCGCTACGATCGACACCGTAGGAGAACGATGGTTCTCCCGTCAAGCGACGGTCGTACGGAGAGTGGTCGGACATGGACAGCGCAACCGCCCGGGAACGGGCCCTGGACGCCGCCGAGGAGCTGTTCTACGGGCGGGGCATCCAGTCGGTGGGCATGGACGACGTCCGCGGCACCTCGGGTGTCTCGCTCAAGCGGCTCTACCAGCTGTTCCCGGCCAAGGAACTGCTGGTGGAGGCGTATCTGGAGCGCCGTGACGAGCGCTGGCGCGGACGCCTGGCCGCCCATGTGGAGCAGAGTCCGGACCCCGAGGAGCGGATCCTGGCGGTCTTCGACTGGCTGGAGCAGTGGTTCGGCGAGCCCGGCTTCCGCGGCTGCGCGTGGATCAACTCCTACGGCGAGCTGGGCGCGACGTCGGCCCGGGTGACGGCCCAGGTGCGGGCGCACAAGCGGGCGTTCAGGGAGTACCTGACCGGTCTCGTGACGGACGCGGGGCTGCCCGGCGCGGCGGCCGGGCAGCTGTTCCTGCTGGCCGAGGGCGCGATGGTCACCGCGGGCATCACCAGGAGCACCGAGCCCGCGCGGGAGGCGCGTGCGGCGGCGCGGCTGCTGCTGGGCGCTACGCCACGGTGATCGCGCCGACCGGGCAGGCCCTGGCGGCCTCGCGGACCATCGGGTCGCCGGAGCCGTCCTCCCGGCCGGGCAGCAGGGTGCTGAAGCCGTCGTCGTCCTGAGCGAAGACGCCGGGTGCGGCCAGTGCGCACTGGCCGGCGCCGATACAGAGGTCCTGGTCGATGTCGATGTGCATGGCCGTCAGCCTCCTACCAGGTCACGGGGAGTTCCAGCATCCCCTGGAGCGTGTCGCCGGGCTTGAAGGGAATCTCGTCGGCCGGAGCCGCGAGGGCGAGCGTGGGCAGCCGCCGGAAAAGGGTGCGCAGGGCGATCTCCAGCTCGGCGCGGGCCAGGTTCTGGCCGAGGCACTGGTGGATACCGAAGCCGAACGCGACATGGTGGCGGGCGGCCCGCCCCCAGTCCAGGATGTCGGGCTCGGGGAAGACGGACTCGTCGCGGTTGATGACCGAGGTGGAGAAGACCACGCCCTCGCCCGCCCGGATCGTCGTCCCGTCCGCCTCGATGTCCCGCATCGCCACCCGCAGCAGCCCGTCCGCGATGGACAGCATCCGCAGCAGTTCCTCGACCGCGCCGGGCAGCAGCTCCGGATCGGCGCGCAACTCGGCCAGCCGGTCGGGGTGTTGCAGAAGGGTGAAGGTGCCCAGGGAGATCATGTTGGCGGTGGTCTCATGGCCCGCGACGAGCAGAATCAGCGCCAGCGCGATCAGGTCCTCCCGGCCGGGTTCGCCCTCGCGCAGCTGCCGGTGGGCCAGTTCATCGAGGATGCCTTCGCCGGGCTCCGGCCGCTTCTGCTTCCGGTCGATCAACTCACCGAAATATCCCTCCAGTTGGTCGCGCGCGTCCTGGGTGTCGGCGGGCGCCGGCCCGCTCAGCAGCCGTCGTGACTGCGCCTCGAAGAACTCGTGGTCTGCGTAGGGAACGCCGAGCAGCGCACAGATCACCATCGACGGCACGGGCAGCGCGAAGGCGCCGACCAGCTCGGCGGGCGGCCCCTGCACGGTCATCTCGTCGATCCGCCCGTCGACGATCCGCTGGATCTCCGGGCGGAGTTCGACGGCCCGCTTGAGGGTGAAGGAGGGCACCATCAGTCGTCGCTGGACGCGGTGTTGGGGGTCGTCGACGCCCAACAGTGCGGTCCTTCGATGGCGTACGGCCGCCAGGCGCGCGGTGGGCGCCGGGAAGCCGGGGCGGGAGCGCACGGCCGACAGCCGCGGGTCGGCCAGCAGGCTGCGGGCCAGGGCGTGGCCGGTGACCAGCCAGGCCGGGCGGCCGTCGTAGAGGGTGATCCGGGCCAGCGGACGGGTGCCGCGCAGCGGGTCGTAGGCGGTGGGTGGGTGGTAGGGGCAGGTGCGGCTCTGGGGGAAGGCGACGGTGTCCGGTTCCGTCATGGCAGACCTCGCAGACGAAGGGGGGCGTCGTGCCGGTCGTCATTAGATGCCCGGGGCATCGAACGGTTCGACGCGAAGTTCGGCCAGATCACCCGAAGGGGAATTCTGGCCTGGATTCCCCCCGCGGGGCGGTCACGTGCGGGACGGATGAAACCGGCCCGGGCCAGTGTTGAGGGACGTGTCAGGCAGTCGCGGAACACAACGATGGGACCGATGCCATGCCTCTTGAGGGCGAGTACGAGCCCAGCCCGACCGGGTGGGTGCGCGAGCAGGTGGAGCTGTACGAGCGCTCCGGCGGCACCGAGGGGACGACGCTGAGGGACACGGGCCTGCCCGTGATCCTGCTGACGACCCGGGGCAGCAGGAGCGGGAAGCTCCGCAAGACGCCGCTGATGCGTGTCGAGCACGAGGGGCGGTACGCCGCGGTCGCCTCGCTGGGCGGGGCGCCCAAGCACCCCGTGTGGTACTTCAACGTCAAGGCCGATCCCCATGTGGAGCTTCAGGACGGCCCGGACAAGCAGGACATGAAGGCCCGGGAGATCACCGGGGCGGAGAAGGCCGCGTGGTGGGAGCGTGCCGTGGCCGCGTATCCGCCGTACGCCGACTACCAGCGGAAGACGGACCGGGAGATCCCGGTCTTCGTGCTGGAGCCCGTCGACGGGGACTGAGGGCGTCCGGAAAAAAATTCTCGGCCGGTCACGCATGAACCGGTGTCCGCCGGGCACACGTGCGTCAGGCCCCGCCGCGCTCCCCCGTCGCGGCGGGGCTTTCGTGTGCCGCCGCACGCCGTGCCGAGTGCGGAAATCGGGGGACCCGGTGGGCGTGGGGCAGTCGTCCGGCCGGGAGGAGAGAGGTCATGCGCAGTGACGGCGAGGGGCTCGGGAACGCCTCGTACGGCCGTAGGTCGTTCCAGCGGTCCAAGAGCCACTTCACGGACCGGATCACGGCCGACGGCCGGGACGGCTGGCCGGTGGAGGCGGGCCGCTACCGGCTGGTCGTCAGCCGTGCCTGTCCGTGGGCGAGCCGGGCGGTGATCTCCCGGCGGCTGCTCGGGCTGGACAGCGGCCTGTCGCTGGCGGTCGCCGATCCGGTCCAGGACGACCGCAGCTGGCGCTTCACCCTCGATCCGGGCGGCCGCGACCCCGTACTCGGCATCCGCTACCTGGCCGAGGCCTACGACCGGCGGGAGGCGGACGCTCCCGGCGGGGTGAGCGTGCCCGCGATCGTGGACGTGCCCAGCGGCAGGCTGGTCACCAACGACTACCAGCAGCTCACCCTCGACTTCGCCACCGAGTGGACCTCCCTGCACCGCGCGGAGGCGCCCGACCTGTACCCGCGTGCGCTGCGCGACCGCATCGACGAGGTGATGGCGGCCGTCTACGAGGACGTCAACAACGGTGTGTACCGGGCGGGCTTCGCCATCGGTCAGCGGGAGTACGAGGAGGCGTGCGCGCGGGTCTTCCGGCGGCTGGAGTGGCTGGCCGAACTGCTGGAGGGGCAGCGGTATCTCGTCGGCGACACCCTCACCGAGGCGGACATCCGGCTGTTCACCACGCTGGTCCGCTTCGACGCCGTCTACCACGGCCACTTCAAGTGCAACCGCTGGAAGCTGACGGAGAACCGGGTGCTGTGGGCCTACGCCCGGGACCTCTACCAGACGCCCGGCTTCGGTGACACCGTCGACTTCGACCACATCAAGCGGCACTACTACCAGGTGCACACCGGCATCAATCCGACCGGCATCGTGCCGCTCGGCCCGGATCCGTCCGGCTGGCTGACCCCGCACCACCGCGAGCAGCTGGGCGGCCGGCCGTTCGGGGACGGCACCCCGCCGGGGCCCGTGCCCAGGGAGGAACGGGTGCCGGACCGGGGCCGGGCCTGAGCCCGACGACACGAAGGAGACCGACGTGGCCAAGAGGAAGAAACTCCCCCTCGCCTACAGGCCGTTGGGTTTCGTCCTGGGGTGGGTCAGCGGGGCACTGGCGGGGCTCGCCTTCCGCCGTACGTGGATGGTGCTGCGCGACGAGGAGGACGCTCCCGACGCGCTGGACCGCGACCGCGGCTGGGGGGAGATCCTGCTGGCAGCCGCGATCCAGGGCGCGATCTTCGCCGCGGTGCGCAGTGCGGTCGATCGTACGGGGGCGAAGGCGATCGAGCGCACCACCGGCGTCTGGCCTGCCGCGGAGAAGGGTGGCCGGGACTGAACCCCGGCTGCTGGCGCCCCTGCCGGGGCGCTCGGCTCACCCCTGCTTCGGCGCCGTCGGCCGCTGTCCCTTGCGCAGCGTGAACGAATGGCCCGCCGGGTCCGCGTAGCCGCGCTCCTCGTACGGGCCCGGGAAGTAGTCCTTCGTCTCCATCGGGCGGCCGCCCAGTCCGACCACCCTGCGCTCGGCCGCGTCCAGGTCCTCCACCACGAAGTCCAGGTGGACCTGGAAGGAGTCCTCCGGGCGCGGCCAGCTCGGCGGGGTGGCGCTCACATCGCGGCGGAACGCCAGCCGGATACCGTCGGCGCCCCTGATCTCCACGCGATTGGCGGTGGCGGCGGTCTGCTCGCCCTCCAGCAGCGCCTTGTAGAACACGGCGAGCTTCTCGGGCTCGGCGCAGTCGAGCACCACGACGCCCGCTTTCACCAGTGCCATGTCTCCTCCGTACGGTCCGCGGGCGCGGGGCGGTCTGCCCCGCCGCCCTCCCCCTTGCGGATATCCCCGAGCGGCGGAATCAGTCCGCGACCAGCCACACTCCGTCGCGCATCAGCTCGCGACCGGAGAGTTCGTTGGCCTCGCGCCAGGCCTGGATGCGCTGCGGGCGCACCCGGAAGTACAGGTAGGGGGTGGACAGTTCGCGCGGGTCGAAGCCCGTCTTGGCGGCGAACCGGTCGGCCTCCCCTTCGGACAGCTCGGCCGGGGTGAAGGCCTCGGCGCTGCCCTCGATCATCACCACGTCACGGGTCGGCCCGATGCCCAGGCGCGCCGTGCCGGTCTCCTTGAGGTTGCGGCCGGTGGGACTGGCGGCCGGGGTGGCCAGCAGCAGGGTGTCGCCGTCCCAGCGGAAGGACAGCGGCACGAGGTAGGGCGCCGCGCCGTCGGGGCCGGCCGTGGCGACCCACACGTCCTCGTCGTGCTCCAGTCGGTGCAGGGTGTCGAGTTTGCGCTGCTTGGCGGGGCGTGCGGGCTGAGCGGCCATCGTGAAGTGCCTCCGGGCGGGACGTCGTTGATCAACATGTCCAGTGTGACCGCGAGGGGTCAGGCCTGTCCCCGGATTGCCGCCAGTCGCGCGCCCGCCGCTTCCAGCAGCAGGTCCAGCGCCGCCGGGTAGGCGCTGCGCCGCATGTCGGCGACGAGATGGCGGGCCGTGGCCGCGATGTGCGGGTGGGTGTCGGCGGGCAGCCGGGCGTAGGTGGCCGGCCATACGGCGGCCTCCGCGTCGCGGGCGGCCTTCGGCAGGGCCGTGCTCGCGGAGTCGAGCGCGGCGAAGGCGAGGGCCTGGTCGACGAAGGCGTGGTAGATGCGCACCGCCTCGGCGTCGGGGAAACCGGCGTCGCGCAGCACGCCGAGGATGGTCTCCACGGCCTGGATCTCGTGCTCGCGTCCGGTGACGCGGTAGGCGCTGAGCACCGCGGCCCTGGGGTGGGCGAGAGACCCGGCGTGCATGCGCAGGCCCAGGTCCCGCAGGTCGGCCCGCCAGTCGCCGGTGGGCCGCCAGATCCGCAGGGTACGGCCGATGAGCTCGTCGGCGATGGCGAGCATCAGGTCGTCGGTGTGCCGGAAGTACCGGTACAGGGAGCTGGGGTCGGCGCCCAGGGCGCGGCCCAGCCGGCGCACGGACAGCGCCTCGGCGCCGTGCTCCTCGATCAGCCGCAGCGCGGTGGCGACGATCAGCTCCTCGGACAGGACGACGCCCTGTTTGGTGGGACGCCGGCGCCGCCGCTCGGCGGCCGGGACGACGCGGTCGGTCATGGATGCCTCCCGGGAGGGGTTGGCGGCACCTTACGACAACACTGTTGACCTGTTAAGTACCCGGACAGTTTCATGTGCGGTCACCGGGGCCGACCAGGCCCCCTGGTGCGAGCGGAGCCCGCCATGACCCTTACTCCCCCAGCCGTGGACCCACCAGCGCTGCGCAGATCCCTCGGCGTCCTCGACGGCGTCGCCATCGCCGCCTCCAGCACGGCGGCCACCACGAGCATCGGCATCGGGCTCGGTGTCACGGCCGGGGTGGTCGGCCTGCATCTGCCGGCCATCATGCTGCTCGCGTTCCTGCCGGTGCTCGGTATCGCGGGCGCCTACTCCCGGCTCAACCGCGTCGAGCCGAACGCGGGCAACGGCTATGTGTGGGTGGGCCGTTCGCTCACCCCCTGGCTCGGCTTCATGGTCGGCTGGGTGACCATCGTGGCGACGGTGGCGTTCCTGGCGTACACCACGGCCGTCACCGGCTCGGCGATCATCCAGCTCGCCGGGGACGCGGGCGTGCACCGGCTGGGCGGCCTGGACCTGGATCCGGGGTCGACCGCACAGACGACCGCCCTGGGCGTCGTGGTCCTCGCGGCGGTCACCTGGACGGCCGTGACCGGCGTCCGCAAGGCGGCCCGCCTCCAGGGCTGGCTGCTGATCTTCGAGTACGTCGTCCTGCTCGGCTTCTGCGGCTACGGCATCGTCACCGGCCCGCACGACTTCAGCCTGAGCTGGTTCGACCCGTTCGCGATCCCCTCGCCGACGGCGCTCGCGCAGGGCCTGCTGCTGTCGGTGTTCTGCTACTGGGGCTTCGAGGCGGCGTTCACCGTCAACGAGGAGGTGCGCGACCCCCGCGACGCCTCCCGGGCCGGTTTCACCACCCTGTTCACCATGCTGGGGCTGTTCCTGCTCGGCTCGGTCGCCTTCCAACGCGTCCTGTCGGAGGAGGAGTTGGCCGGTCACGGCGCGGAGGGTCTGGCGTTCTTCGGCGAGCGGCTCGCCTCCCAGCCGCTCGCGGCGCTCCCCCTGGTGGCGCTGATGTTCTCGGCGGT
Source organism: Streptomyces sp. NPDC079141 (assembly GCF_040686775.1). Lineage (NCBI taxonomy): Bacteria > Bacillati > Actinomycetota > Actinomycetes > Kitasatosporales > Streptomycetaceae > Streptomyces > Streptomyces sp. NPDC079141. The sequence goes on from NZ_JBFBLP010000001.1 coordinate 488,022, forward strand.
CGCCTCGCTCCAGGCCGGCGTGATCCCGGCGGCCCGGGGAATGTTCGCGATGAGCCGGGACCGTACGCTCGGCCCGGTGTGGTCCAAGGTCAGCCCCCGGTACGGGACTCCGGCCGCCGGGACGCTGCTGATCGGCGCGCTCGCCGCGGCGGTCGCGACGCTCTCCCTGGTCATCCCGCGACTCGCGGACATGATCATGGCGACGGTGAGCGCCGTGGGCATCGTGGTCGCCCTGTCCTACGCGCTCACCGCACTCGCCGCCGCCGTCCGCTTCCGCTCCCTGCTGCGCGAGAACTGGCGGGAGGCGATGCGCGCGGTGGTGGTGCCCGCACTGAGCGCCCTGTCCCTGCTCGGGCTCGGCGGCTATCTCGGCTGGTCGTTCTACACCTCCACCGACCACTTCGAAGTCAGCGCCGACAACGGCTGGTTCCTGCTGGCCACTCCGCTGGCGATGATCGCCTCCGGCTTCCTGGCCGCCGCCTGGGCCCGGTTCGTGCGCAGGTCGCCGTACTTCCTCACCGGCCGGGGCACCGACGCCGAGGCCCCGCACCTGATCCCGACACCCCACTAGGAAACGGAACCATGCACGCAGATCTGCTCTTCACCGGCGGCCCCGTCCTCACCCCCGAGGGCCGTACCGCCACCGCCGTCGCCGTCACCGGCGACCGCATAACCGCCGTAGGACGGGACGAGGTCCTGGAGCTTGCAGGGCCGCGCACCGAGGTGGTCGACCTCGCCGGACGGCTGCTGCTGCCCGGGTTCCAGGACGCGCATGTGCACCCGGTGCCGGCGGGCCTGGAGCTGTCCCGGTGCGATCTGACCGAGGCGCGGACGGCCGCCGAGACGGTCGCCGCCGTCCGGGCCTACGCCGAGGCCCACCCCGAACAGGAGTGGATCACCGGCGGCGGCTGGTCCATGGAGGCCTTCGAGGGCGGCACGCCGACGAAGGAGCTGCTCGACGCGATCGTCCCCGACCGGCCGGTCTATCTGCCCAACCGGGACCATCACGGCGCCTGGGTCAACAGCCGGGCCCTCGAACTCGCCGGTGTCACCCGCGACACGCCCGACCCGGCCGACGGGCGGATCGAGCGGGACGCGACGGGCGAGCCGAGCGGCACGCTCCAGGAGGGGGCGATGCAGCTCGTCGGCCGGCTCACACCGCGGGCCACGCCCGCCGACCGGCTGGCGGCGCTGCTGCACGCCCAGCAGCGGCTGCACGCGCTCGGCATCACCGCCTGGCAGGACGCCCTGATCGGGGACTTCCTCGGCATGGACGACCCGGCCGAGGCGTATCTGACGGCCGCCCGCGACGGCTCGCTCACCGCGCGCGTCGTCGGCGCCCTGTGGTGGGACCGGGCGCGGGGGGCCGAGCAGATTCCCGAACTGGTCGAGCGGCGGGCCGCCCTGAGCCACGGCCGGTTCGGCGCGGGCACCGTGAAGATCATGCTGGACGGGGTCGCCGAGAACGGCACGGCCGCACTGCTGGACCCCTATCTCGACCGGTGCGGCTGCGCCACCGCCAACCGGGGCACCAGCTTTGTCGACGCCGGTCAACTTCCCAAGTACGTCACCGAGTTGGACGCGCTCGGCTTCCAGTGCCACTTCCACGCCCTGGGCGACCGGGCCGTGCGCGACGCGCTGGACGCGATCGAGGCGGCGCGGGAGGCGAACGGGCCGAGCGACACGCGGCCCCACCTGGCTCATCTTCAGGTCGTGCACCCGGACGACGTGCCGCGGTTCGCCCGGCTCGGGGCCACGGCGAACATCCAGCCGCTGTGGGCCGCGCACGAGCCGCAGATGGACGAGCTGACCGTTCCCTTCCTCGGACCCGAACGGGCCGCGTGGCAGTACCCGTTCGGCGCGCTGCTGCGCTCCGGCGCCCGGCTCGCGGCGGGCAGCGACTGGCCGGTGAGCAGCGCCGACCCGCTGGAGGGGATCCATGTGGCGGTCAACCGGGTGACGCCGGGGAGCGCGGGGCCGGTGTTCCTGCCGGGTGAACGCATCGGGCTCGCCGAGGCGTTGACCGCCTACACGGCGGGATCGGCGTACGTGAACCACCTCGACGACACCGGCCGGGTGCAACCGGGGGCACTGGCGGACCTCGTGGTCCTGGACCGGGATCCGTTCGCCATTCCGCCGGAGGCGCTCGCCGAGACCCGGGTGGCCCTGACCTATGTCGGGGGCGCGCGAGTGTACGCAGCTCAAGGCGCTTGAGCAGTAACGGAGATCACGCCCGGGTCACGGTGTAGATCATTTGCGCCCTGGGAAGCCTCGTTCCGCTTCCCGATTCAACTTTCGCATCGGGAAGGTGAGTTCGAATGAGCGGGCGGTCGTACGGCCGCCCGCCCGCAGGGCGGGGGGACCTCGCGCCACGTCTCCCGAAAGGAAGCGCATGACATCCACCGACAGCTTGATCCCGGCGCAGCCCAACGCCCAGCTCCAGTCGGCGGAGGCGGGGAACGCCCTGGCCCGCCTCTTCGTGAAGCACACCAAGGAGTGCGCGGAAGAGTTCCGAGATTGCCAGAACGCCGCTCAGCAGCGGCTGGACGCCCTCGGCTCCCCCCACACCGGCACCACGCTGCATGTGGAGGGAGCCCTCCATTTGGCGCCGCGCGCGTTCCTCCCGCCCGACGAGGAGGGCCATGCCAGGCTGCGGCGGCTCGACGCCGGCCTGCGCGTGATCGAAGCGGCCTTCCCCCAGGTCGCCACCGATGTCGAGGTCTGCCGGCTGACTTGCGCGATGCTGGAGGGGGCCTGGCGGAGCCGGGCACTCACCCCGCCGCGCGAGGAGGAGCGGACGGCCGCCTGTGACTGCTCCTTGTGCCGTCGGCTGCCCGAGCCTCCCGCACGCACGCCGGCCGACTACGGTTGGCGGCAGAGCGCCGGTCTTCCCCTCGCCGTCAAGACCTGGCCGTACCACCGGGAACTCGACAGCGTCCTGACCGGTGGCTGGTCCCTGGCCCGGCAGATGAACGACCTCGAACGGGACCTCGGTTACCGCCACCGCTTCGAGGACGACATCCTGCTCTTCCACGAGTACAAACGCGTGATCGACACCATAGACACCACCCGCCTCACCCAACTCATCGAAGACCGCCTGGCCGAGAACTTCAGCATCAACACCGCACGGGCCCTGGTCTGCGGCCTCTTCGCGGCCCACAAGCGATCCGTCGACGAGTACTGGCTCCAGCAGCACGAAGCGGGCAACGTCGTACTCCCCCAGACCAACCCCCTCGGCCAGAGCACCTATTCACTCCTGCAGATGATGGACTGCCTGTTCTGGCACGTCGCACCCGACACCGAACTCTGGCAGGAGGAACACCTCGCCTCCCTGCTGCTGTGCCGCGTCATCGACGACATGTCCGACGTACGGGCCGACGCCCTCACCGGCGAGATCAGCAACTTCTGGCTCGCCGACATACCCGCCCACACCAAGGCCCTCTACGCCGCCTCCGCCATCGCCTCCGTCAAGTACGGCTGCATGCCCGAGGCGCATCTCCCGATGTGGGACACGTGGCTGATGCCCAGCACCATCGTCTGGATGGGGCTCACGGGCCGCCACGCCCTGTGGTTCGACGGCATCACCGAGGGCCTGGCCCCGGCCCAGGACTGCCCGCTGTGCGACCTGCAGCCCAACGCGTGCACCGGCATCCTCACCCACGGCACCACGCTCACCATCGCCCCGCGGCCCACCGCACCGGCGCTGAGCCCCCGGACCGCCGAACTGTCCGCACGCTGCCGAGCCCAGTTCCCCGAGACCTGGGCCCTGTTCGACGCCGAGCTCCATGCCTTCGAAGCAGTGCACGGCCCCTGGCACGGCAACACCGACACCACGTGGGAGATTCTGCGCCGTACGTACATCGCGGCCGTGGAGGCATCCAGGGCCGCAGCGTCCACGGCCCGCGCCCGACAGGTCCAACAGGACTCCGGCGCAGTCGGCGCCGAGTTCTACCACACCCTGCACGACCCGGGGACCGGGCGGGAGGACACCGCGCTGCTCGCCTACATGTTCGGCTGCGCCCACCCGCACTTCCTCTGGAACGCCACGGGACACCGTCCCTCGGACGTCGCGGGCGACTGGCTCGACGGCTGACGCCACGGACGACGATGGCCCGGCCGGGTGACCCGGCCGGGGCATCGTCGTCTCAGGGCCTATACCTCGAACTCGACCGGCAGGCTGTCCAGCAGGGACATCCAGGTCGACGCGGTCGAGCCGAGCTCCTCCGGCGGCACGGCCAGGCGCAGGCCCGGCAGTCGGTGCAGCAGGACGTCCACCGCGACCTCGATGATGGACATCCCGATGCTCTGCCCGGGGCACTCGTGCGGGCCCGAACCGAACGCCAGGTGCGCCTGGTTGCCGTGCACCGACACTCCCGGGTCGGGCCGGATCTCGGGGTCGACATTGCCCGGGGCGAGACCGAGGACGAGCAGGTCGCCCTCCTCGATGCGGTGCCCGCCCAGTTCGACCTCGCTGGCGGCGAAACGCCCCGGCAGGACGGCCAGCGGCGGAGAGTTCCACATGGCCTCCTCCACCACCGCCGAGATGTTCAGCTGACCGCTGATCAGCCCGGAGAGCCGGGAGGCGTCGGTCAGGACCAGCTCCAGCACCCGGGCCAGCAGGCTGGTCGTGACGTGCGCGGCGATCAGCACCGCGCGCAGGTGCAGCACGACCTCGTCGTGGTCGAGAGCCGCGTGATGCTCCAGCAGGCCGGTGGCGAGGTCGGAGCCGGGTTCGGACCGTCTGCGCTCGGCGAGTTCGCCGAAGATCTCCCTGATCACGCCGTCGTGCCTGACGGCGTCCTCGCCGCCCTTCATGACCTGGGCGCAGGACTCGACCAGCCGACGCCCCTCCGCCTCGGCGAGCCCCAGCACACGGGCCATCACGAGCATCGGCAGTAAGTCGGCGTAGTCCGCCACCAGGTCGGCGCGGCCGGAGTCCGCGAACGCGTCGATCTGCTTGTTGGCGAAGTGCGTGGCGTGGCGCCGGACACCGCGGGCGGCGGCGGACTGCAGCCCGTCGCTGACGGCACCGCGCAGCCGGCGGTGGGCCTCGCCGTCCTGGGACACGCAGTCGGGGCGCCAGGCGAGCATCGGAACCAGCGGAGAGTTGTCCGCGACCCGGCCCTCCCGCCAGTCCCGCCAGATCCGCCCGTCGCGGGCGAACTGGCGGGGGTTGTCGAGCACGCGCCGGCTGTCCCGGTAGCCGAGTACCAGCCAGGCGGGGATGTCGCCCTCCAGCAGCACCGGCGCGACCGAGCCGTGCTCCTTGCGCAGCCGCTCGTAGATGCCGCGCGGGTCGGTCGCCGCCTCGGGCCCGTACAGCCGGACGAGTTCGTCCGAACCGTGCGCGACCGGGCAGCCGCGGGGGGCGTCGGGACCGGCGGGGTTCTGGTCGTTCATCGGGGCTCCAGTGCGACGGCGGAGCGTTCCTGCAAGTGACGTATCAGGGCGATGAGTACGTCACGGCTGGATGCCCGGTCGCGGGCGTCGCAGGCAACGATCGGTATGTGCGGGGGGATGTCCAGAGCGTCCCGGATCTCCTCGACGGGGTGTTCCTTGGAGTCGGGGAAGACATTGAGGGCGATGACGAACGGCACCTCCTGCCGCTCCATCTCCTCGATCGCCCGGAAGCTGGAGGCGAGCCGACGGGTGTCCACCAGCACGACCGCGCCGAGCGCCCCCTTGAACAGGCCGTTCCACAGGAACCAGAAACGTTCCTGGCCCGGGGTGCCGAACAGGTACAGCATCAGGCTGTCGTTGATGCCGATCTTGCCGAAGTCGAGGCTGACGGTGGTCTCCGTCTTGTCCGCGACCCCGATGAGGTGGTCGACGTCGACGCTCGCCTGGGTGAGGGTCTCCTCCGTGGTGAGCGGCTTGATGTCGCTCACCGAGCGGACCATGGTGGTCTTCCCGGTGCCGAACCCGCCCGCGATCATCACCTTCACCGAGCGGGTGCCGCCGTGGGCCGCCTGCACCCCGGGATGGTCAAAGCCTTTCAAGTCCACTGAGTACCTCCTCAAGGAGCGCGAGGTCGGGCCCGCGGCCGGCGTCGTGCGCCGGGATGGGGTCACGGGCTTCGACGCGGCCTGCCTCCAGCAGATCCGTCAGCAGCACCGCGAGAATGTTGAAGGGCAGTCCGAGGTGGGCGCCGAGTTCGGCGACCGACAGCGGATCGCGGCAGCGCCGGAGGATCTCCTCGTGCTCGTGCTGCATGCCTGGTACGGGGGCCCCGCGCGAGACGATGAGGGTCGCCACGTCGAGGCTCGACGCCGAACCGCCCGGTCCGCTGCGCCCCTTCGTCAGGACGTAGTAGCGCTCAAGACCGGACGGGTCCATGGGCCGGCGGGGGGCACTCATCCAGAGTGCTCCTCCAGGCGCGGAGTGGTGCCCAGAAGCTCTCCCATTCTGCGCGCCAGGTCCCTCATCTGGTGGCCGAGCAGACCCTGGTCCAGGCCCTCCCGGGCGAGGACGCCGAGATACGTCTCCACCCCGGCCCGTACGACGAACAGGTGGCCGCCGTCGACCTCGATCATCGCCAGCCTGAGCTGTCCCGCGTACTTGGGGAACTGCTCGGCGACCGGCTGGGCCAGTGCCTGCAGACCGGCCACCACGGCGGCGAAGCGGTCCACGTCGTCGGGGTCTTCGGCGCCGTAGGAAGTGATGGCCTTGCCGTCACTTGAGGCCACCAGGGCGAAGCGGATCTCCGGGATGGACTCCACGAGATCGCGGAGCGCCCAGCTCACGTCGGTTCCCTGCTGCGTCATACGGACTTGTCGCTCTCTTCAGTTCGCTGCTCGGTGGACTCGCGTCCGGCGGTGGCGTCGGGGCCTTCGGCGGGCCCGCCCTCGCCGGGCTCGCGGCCCGCGGTGGCGAAGGCGGCCAGGCCGGCGAAGGACGCGTCCGGCGGGACGGCCGCGACCGGGGTCCCCTCGCTGCGCTCGGCGCGTTCGGCCGGCTCGGTCCTGGCCGTCTCGCCGCGTTTGCTGCGGCGGCGGGGCAGACCTCCGGGCGTGGTCTCCACGTCGTCACCCGCTTCCGCCTCGGCCGGCTCGGTGGCGGTGACCGGGGTACGGGCCGGCAGACCCGTGGCGGTCGCCGCGGTCCGGGCCGCCGGGGCGGCCGGGGCGGCGGGCGCGGTGGCCGCGGCGGCAGTGGGCAGTTGGCTGAAGTACTTGTGCGGGACCACGATCACCACGGAGGTGCCGAGCCACGGCGAGTCGGCGTAGGTGACCCGGATGCCGTAGCGGCGGGCCAGGCTGCCGACGACCCGGAGGCCGATGCTGGCGTCCTCCGAGATGCCGCCGAGTCCGGCGCCCGGCGCGGTGCCGGCCAGGGCATGCTCCGCCTCGCGCTTCTTCTCCTCGCTCAGGCCCTTGCCGGAGTCCTGGATCTCGATGCCGACGCCGTTCGGCACCTCCTTGCCGGAGACGACCACCGGCTCGGTGGGCGGCGAGTAGCGGGCCGCGTTGTCCAGGAGGTGGGCGAAGATCAGCGTGAGGTGGTCCACCAGACCGCCGTCGACGCCGAGTTCGGGCAGCTGCCGTACCTCGACCCGGTGGAAGTCCTTGATCCGGCCGATGCCGCCGCGGACCACGCTGAGCAGCCGCTGCGGCTCCTGCCACTGCCGGCCCGGGCGGTCCGAGCCGCCGAGCACGCCGACGCTGGCGGCGAGACAGTCGGCGGGGCCGATCGCCTGGTCCAGCTCCATCAGACCGCGTGCCACGGACGGCAGCCGGCCGTGCTCGCCCTGCATCTCGTGCAGGCGCCCGCGCAGCTTGCTGGTCAGCACGTGGATGCGGTTGCCGATGCTGATCACGGCCTGCTCGGCGGAGGTCGAGCGGTTGAACTCCGCCTCGACACCGATCAGGGAGGTGCGCATGATCTTGCGCAGCTCGCCCTGGAGCTCGGTGCTCACCTTGGCGCACTGGTTGGCGACCGGCAGCAGGTCGTCGACCGCCTCTCCGGCGCGCAGCCGCTCCAGCGCCTCGGGCAGCTGCTCGGCGGCGAGGCGGGCGACCGCCTCGTGCTGGTGGGCCAGCTGTTCCTTGAAGACGTCGGCCTGATCGGCCAGCTGGGCCTCGTAGGACTGGACCTGTCCGGCCAGCCGCTCCTCGAACGCCCGGGCCTGCTCGGCCAGTTGCGCCTCATAGGCGTCGGCCTGCTCGGCGAGCCGGCCCTCCACGGCGGCGCGCTCGCCCTCCTGGGCCACGCGCTCGGCCGCGAACTTCCGCTCCAGGCCCGCCACATGCTGCTGCCACTGCTGCGAGTGCTCGGCCTGCGAGGCACGGAACCCGCTCTCGGCGCGGCGCAGCTGCGTCCGGGTGCGGACGAGGAGCCGTACGCACACGCTGCTCGCCGCGGTCGCGGCGGCACCGGCGACGGCGGCGGTTATTCGCTCGGAGCTCATGAATGTCGCGGCGACCGTTCCGCCTCCTAAAGCCAGCGGCATCAGCCACCAGCTGTACCAGGCGACAGGTGCCCGCGCCGCCGGGGGCGGAGTGGCGAGTTCCATCTGCATCCTTCGAACCAACGCGACCGAACAAGGGGGGTGTGCAAGGGGACCGCACTCATGAGTACGCACCGCGAGAGCACCGATCGCGACCGGGTCAACTCGCAGCGCTGTACGGGAGCTTATCGGGTTCAAGGGCGAAAGGATCAACCAGGCCCGGTCGACGGAGGTGAGGGTTCCGTCACTCTCCGCCAGGAATCGGTCCGAATCGAACCTGGACACCTGTCCATGTACAGTGGACATCTGTCCAGGAACGAGAGAGTGGAGCATCGATGGAAACGGTCGCGAACGTGCTGGTGGGCCTGGTGGCCGCGCTGCACCTCTACATCCTGGTGATGGAGATGTTCCTGTGGCAGAAGAAGCCGGGCCGGGGGCTGCACGGATTCGATCCGGAGATGGCCCGGGCGACCGCGCCGATGGCCGCCAACCAGGGTCTGTACAACGGCTTTCTGGCGGCCGGTCTGATCTGGGGCCTGATCGCGGCCGACCCGACCGGCTACCGCGTCCAGGTCTTCTTCCTGGTCTGTGTCGTGGTCGCGGGCGTCTTCGGCGCCGCCACCGCCAACCCCCGCATCCTGATCGCCCAGGCGCTGCCCGGCGCCCTCGCCCTGGCCGCCGTCCTGGTCGCCGGGTGAGCACGCCCCCGCCCGAGGACCCGCGGTCCGCGCGCACCCGGGCCCGGCTGCGGCAGGCCCTTCTCGACGAGTGCGCCGAACGCCCGCTGGCGGAGGTGTCGGTGGCCGCCCTGGTCCGCCGGGCCGGGGTCGGCCGGGCCACCTTCTACGTGCACTACGACGACCTGGAGGCGCTGGCCGTCGACGCGTGCGCCGATGTCGTGCGCGAGGCCGTGGAGGCACTGCACGCCTGGCGGGGCCGGCCCGACCCGGTGCACGCCCCGCCCGCGCTGGTGGAGTTCTTCGCCTCGCTCACCCCGCACTCCGCGCTGTACCGGGCGCTGCTGAGCCCGGGCGGCGGCGGCCCACTCGGCCGGGTGCTGCACCGGGACCTGCGCGCGTACAGCCTGCGCGAACGGGAGCTGGTGGGCGCGGCGGACGCCCCCCTCGTCGCGTCCGCCGTCGCCGCCACGTTCGCCGGAGTGCTGGCCGACTGGCTGCACGGGATGATCGAGGCCGGCTCCGAGGAAGTGGCCCATCAGGTCTGGCAGTTGCTGGTCGCCCTGCACGCCAGCCGCTGACGGCTACGCGCAGCCGAAGCCGTCGTTCACCTGGGGCCAGGCCTCCACGCCGTCCGGGGTGCGGACGTACGCCGGCGCCCGGTCGTCCTTCGTCAGCCACAACTCCCGCTCCCCGTACCGGTATCCGGTGTCGCGGGCGTCGCCCGGCATCGGGACGTCGCCGTCGTAGGCGGAGGTGAGCGCCCCCGGCGGAAGCACCTTGTCGGGGTCGCGGGCGTAGAGCCGTCCGTCCTTGCCCCGGCCCGTCGACAGGAAGTGGGCTGACTGCCAGTCGCAGTGCTCCGGTCCCACATTGCTGTGCACCGTCGTGATCGGCACCCGCCGCCCGTCCCGGTCGGTCCAGATCTCGTACCACTGGGAGTCGGTGAAGCTCTCGGGGAGTTCGGCCGGGTCGCAGGAGGCGCTGGTCTCCGGCCCCCAGCCCGGCCGGTTCTTCCCGTCCTTGGCGACCACGACCGCGACCTTGGTCCGGCCGTCCACGTCGAGGGAGAACAGGACGCGCTCGTCCTCCTCACGCTCCACCCGGTAGCCGGTGCGGGGCACGTCCGGCTGCTCGATGTCGAAGTAGGCCTCCAGGCCCTCCTCCGGCGTGCCGCCGCCGTCGCCCTCGCTCCAGGTTCCGCTTCCGCCGCCGTCGTAGATCTCCCCGTCGCACTCCAGGGCGCGGCCCGCGGCGCCGGACTCGATGCGTGTCGCCCGCGGGCTGTCCTCGTCGAGGTTCTTCACGGGCACGTACAGCGGCCCGCTGTACGGCGTGGTCGGCGCCGAGCCCTCGACGACCGCCTCCTCGCCGCCGCCGTCGCCGCAGCCCACCGCGGCCACGGCCAGCACGACCGCCGTCGCCATCAGTCCTCTGCGCATCCCCACCCCTGTTCCTTCGTCCTGCCGTTCCCTCCTCCGACGCGGCAGTGACACAGAACGTTCACCCCTGCCGGGCCGCCTGGAACGTGCGCCGGTACGCCTGTGGGGAGACCCCGATCGCGGCGTGCAGATGCTGGCGCAGGGAGGCGCCCGTGGCGAAGCCGACCTCGCCGGCGATGTGGTCCACCGACAGGTCGCTGGCCTCCAGCAGATGGCGGGCGCGGGCGACGCGCTGCTGCACGATCCAGCGGCCGGGGCTGAGGCCGACCTCGTCGTTGAAGCGGCGGGCGAAGGTGCGCAGGCTCATCCGGGCGTGGGCGGCGAGGGCGGCCAGGGTCAGGGGTTCGCCGAGACGTGCGAGCGCCCAGGCGCGGGTGGCGGCCGTGCTGGCTGCGCCCTGGTCGGGGACGGGCTGTTCGATGTACTGCGCCTGGCCGCCGTCGCGGAACGGCGGGACCACACAGCGGCGGGCGACGGAGTTGGCCAGTTCGCTGCCGTGGTCCTTGCGCACCAGGTGCAGACAGACGTCGACGCCGGAGGCGGCACCGGCCGAGGTGAGGATGCGGCCCTCGTCGACGAAGAGCACGTCGGGGTCGAGGGCGATGTGCGGATACCGGCGCCGGAAGGCGTCGGCCAGCTGCCAGTGGGTGGTGGCCCGGTGCCCGTCGAGGAGCCCGGCCGCGGCGAGGACGAAGGCACCGGTGCAGATGGAGACGATGCGCGCCGTCGGGGGAATCAGCGCGAGGGCGGCGGTGACCGGCTCCGGCAGGGTCTCGGTGATCTCCGTCGGCGAGATCGGCGCGATCACCACGGTGTCGGCGGTGGCCAGGACCTCCGGGCCGTGCCCGACACCGATGGTGAAGTCGGCGTTGCTGCGCACCGGACTGCCGTCGACCGAGCAGGTGACCACCTCGTAGCGGCCGTCCGCCGCGCCGAAGATGCGGGCGGGGATGCCGAGCTCGAAGGGGTAGACCCCGTCGAGCGCCAGGACGACTACGCGCTCCATGTGCTGCATGGCACGATCTTATCGAAGGTTGGCCATCATGCCATTTCCCGGCGTCGCCGCCCCCGGCAGGCTGAATGACCATGAGCACTGAGAACACCATGCGAGCCATCAGCCAGAACGCCCTCGGCGGCCCCGAGGTCCTTGCCGAAGTACAGCTGGAACGCCCCGCCCCGCGCGCCAACGAGGTGCTGGTCCGGGTGCGTGCGGCCGGCGTCAACCCGACCGACTGGAAGCACCGGGCCCTGGGCCTCTTCCTGGGCGAGCCGCCGTTCGTCCTCGGCTGGGACGTCTCCGGCGTCGTCGAGGCGGTGGGGTTCGGCGTCGCCCGGTTCCGGCCCGGCGACGAGGTCTTCGGCATGCTGCCCTACCCCTACGGCCAGGGCTCGCACGCCGAGTACGTCACCGGCCCGGCCCGGGCCTTCGCACACAAGCCGTCCGTGATCGACCACGCCGAGGCGGGCGCTCTGCCCCTGGTCTCCCTCACCGCGTGGCAGGCGCTGGTCGAGACGGCCGACGTCCGGCCCGGGCAGCGGGTGCTGGTCCACGCGGCGGCCGGCGGCGTCGGGCACGTGGCCGTGCAGATCGCCAAGGCGCGCGGCGCGTATGTCATCGGCACGGCGAGCGCGGGCAAGCACGACTTCCTGCGGGAGCTGGGCGTGGACGAGCCGGTCGACTACCGGTCGACCGACTTCGCCGAGGCGGTGCGGGACGTGGACGTCGTCCTGGACACGATCGGCGGCGACACCGGCCTCCGCTCGCTGCGCGTACTGCGCCCGGGCGGGCTTCTGGTCTCGATCCTGCCGGTCGCCTCCGACGAGCTGTACACGCAGGCGGAGCGGCTCGGCGTGCGGGCGCTGTGGATGCTCGTCGACGCCTCGCACAGCGGGATGAAGGCGATCGCCGACCTCGTCGAGAAGGGCGAGCTGCGGGCGACGGTCGCCGGGGCCTTCCCGCTCGCCGATGCCGCCAAGGCGCACGAGCTGGGCGACACCGGCCGGACCGCGGGGAAGCTGGTGCTGACGGTGGACTGACCGGGGTCAGAACTCCAGCACGGGTTTGACGGCCTTGCCCTCCCGCATGTCCCGCGCCGCCCGCTCGATGTCCGCGAACGGATAGGTGCTGATCAGACGGTGCAGCGGGAGACGCCCCTCCTTCACCAGCCGTACCAGGGCCGGAATGAAGGTCCGCGTCTCGGCGTCGCCGAGGGTGAGGCCGACGATCCGCTTGCCGGCCAGCAACCCGTTGACGTCCAGCGCGACTTCGGTGCCGAACGGCGGAGCCCCTACGACGACCAGGGTGCCGCGGGCGGCGAGCGCGTCGACGCCCTGGCGCAGGACGGCGGTGCTGCCCGTGGTCTCGACGATGCCGTCGGCGGTGAAGTCGGCGAGCCCCGCGACGGTGTCCAGGGTGTGCGTGGCACCCAACTCCCGCGCCAGTTCCAGGCGTTCGGGAACACGGTCGACGGCGACGACGGTGGTGGCCGGGGTGAGTGCGGCCGCCATCACCGCCGACAGGCCGACGGCCCCGGCGCCGAGTACGACGACCGTGTCGCCGGTCTCGGGCTTCAGTACGTTCCACACGGCGCCGACGCCGGTCTGCACTCCGCAGCCGAGCGGCGCGATCGACGTCAGCGGCACCTCGGGATCGACCTTGACCAGACTGCGTTCGTCCACCAACGCCCGCTCGGCGAACGAGGACTGGCCGAAGAAGTGCCCGCCGAGCCGGGTGCCGTCCCGGCTGATGGTGCCGGTGCCGTCGGCCCGGCACCCGCCGATCAGGTTCAGCGGCAGCCAGGTCGCGCAGTAGGCGGGGTGGCCGCCGCGGCAGTTGCGGCAGTCGCCGCAGGAGGTGAAGGACAGCACCACGTGGTCGCCGGGCGCGACGCCGGAGACCGCCGCTCCGACGGCCTCCACGACTCCGGCGCCCTCGTGGCCGAGGACTCCGGGCAGCGGGAAGGGCAGTCCGCCGCTCGCGACGCCGAGGTCGGTGTGGCACAGACCGGTTGCCACGAGGCGGACGAGCACCTCGTGGGGTCCGGGGTCGTCGAGGGTGACCTCGGAGAGGGTGAAGGGCGCGCCGCCGGACTCGACGACGGCGGCTCGGGTGGTGATGGGCATCGCAGGAACTCCCTGGGAAGCGGGCTCAGTCGAGCGAGACGACGACGGACTTGACCTGGGTGTAGGCGGCGAGCGCCTCGGGACCGTACTCGCGGCCGAACCCGGAGTCCTTGACCCCGCCGAAGGGGACGGCGGGGTCGAGCATCGCCCAGTCGTTGATCCACACGATGCCCGCGCGGAGCCGGCCGGCGACGCGGTGGGCGCGGGCGAGGTTGCGGGTCTGGACGCCCGAAGCCAGGCCGTACGGGGTGGAGTTGGCGAGGGCGACGGCCTCGTCCTCGGAGTCGAAGGGCTGCACCGTGAGGACCGGGCCGAAGATCTCCTCCTGGACGACGCGGGAGTCGTTCGGCAGGTCGGCGATCACGGTGGGCCGGTAGTAGTAGCCGCCGTCGAGGTCGATGCGCTCGCCGCCGCAGACGATGCGGCCGCCCTCCTTGCGGGCCAGGTCGACGTATTCCTCGACCTTCCTCAGGTGCCTCTCCCCCGCCATCGGGCCGACCACGGTCTCGGGCCGCCGGGGGTCGCCGACCGGGACGCCGGGGACCGCCTCGGCGAGGATGCCGAGCAGGGTGTCGTAGACCCGGCGGGCGACCAGCAGGCGGGGGCCGCCCATGCAGAACTGGCCCGTGTTGAAGACGAAGCCCTTGATGATCGCGCCGACGGCGTTCTCCAGGTCGGCGTCCTCGAAGACGACGTGGGCGGCGTTGCCGCCGAGTTCCATGGTGACGGGCTTGAGCGCCGCACCGGCGACGCTCGCGGCGTGCCGGCCGACCGCGGTGGACCCCGTGAAGGCGATCTTGTCGATGCCGGCGTGGCGCAGCAGGGCCTCGCCGGCCACCGGGCCGGTGCCGGTGACCACGTTGACGACGCCGTCCGGGACGCCCGCCTCGGTGAGCAGGCGGGCCATGTACAGGGCGCTGAGCGGGGTCTCGTCGGCCGGTTTGTGGACGACCGTGTTGCCGGCCGCGAGCGCGGGGGCGATCTTCGAGCCGGCCAGGATCAGCGGGAAGTTGAAGGGGGTGATCGCGGCGACCACGCCGAGCGGCTCGCGCCGGGTGTAGGCGAGGGCGTTCATGGGGGTGTCGCGGTTGGCGCCGTGCAGGGAGTGGGCCAAGGCGGCGTAGTGCTCGTAGTCGTTGGCGGCGTTGGCCACGTCGACCGCGCGGCACAGGGTGATCGGCTTGCCGACGTCCAGGCTCTCCAGCTCGGCGAGCTCGTCGGCGTTGGCCCGGATGAGCTCGGCGACGCGGTACAGGATCCGGCCGCGTTCCCGGCCGCCGAGCCCGGACCAGGCGCCGTCGTCGTAGGCCTCTCGTGCGGCGCGCACGGCGGCGTCGACGTCGGCGGGGCCCGCCTCGGCGACGGTGGTGACGACCGCGCCCCGGGACGGGTCGACCACCTCGGTGCGCGCTCCGTCGGCGGCCTCGCACCACCGGCCCCCGATGAACAGCCGGCCGGGTTCGATCTCGAAGGCGGTCATCGCCACTCCTCAGCCTCGTTGCCAAGAGTTCAACAAACAGGATTCCTGTTGGTCCGCAGTCTCATTACAGACAGGATTCCTGTCAATGCCCTAGGCTGGGTCCATGGTCGGCACACAGGGAACCAAGGCTCCTCCGTCACTCCTCTACATGGTGAAACAAGTGGAGCTCGTGGTGCGATCCCACCTGGACGAGCTGGTCAGGCCGTCGGGGATCACCGCGCTGCAGTACACGGCGCTGACCGTGCTGGAGCGGCACGACGGACTGTCGGCCGCCCAGCTGGCCCGCGACTCGTTCGTGACCGCGCAGTCCATCGCCGACCTCGTCCGGACACTGGAGGGCAGGGGTCTGGTCCGCCGGGAGCGCAATCCACGCAACCGCCGCGAACTGCTCATCCTGCTCACCGACACCGGGCGCGAGGTGCTCGCACGGCACGAGGGTCCGGTGCGGGAGCTGGAGGAGCGGATGGTCCGGGATCTCACGGCACACCAGTCCGAGCAGTTCCGCCAGGCCCTGTCGAAGGCCTGGCACGCCCTGTCGTAACGCGTCCCGGCCACCTCGGGAGGTCTCCGGCCGAATTCGACGACATATGTCAATCGAACATGCTCAACTTCATCCCATCGGGGGTAACTTGCTGGGCGAGGAACGGTTTTGCGCTCACTCGGTGTCCCGTGACATTCTCGCGCTCGTACGCTCGCTGCACGATGTCACCCCGGTCCCCGGTGACCTGCAACCCCACCGCCGAATGAGCCGGTTGGAGGCGACATCGACGTGCAGCAGGAACCCGCACCGCTCAGCCGGCACCTGCGCGTCCGCCAGGACCGGGGACACACGGTGCTGGAGTTCCGCGGCGAGATCGACATCGCCGCGGCGATCGAGCTCGTCGCCTACCTCGACCGGCTGACGGCACAGCCGGCGCCGCGGATCGTGATCGACCTCAGGCCGGTGGAGTTCTTCGACTGCTCCGGTCTGCGCCTGCTGTACCGGGCGCGCGGCCGGGTCCTGGACCACGGCGGACAGCTCCACCTGGTCTGTACGCACCCGCTCACGCTGCGCGTGCTGCGGATCACCGGGCTGGCCCGGCTGCTGCCTCCGCATCCGACGCTGGACGCGGCCCTGGGCCAGGGTCAGCCCGAGGCCACGTCCGGCTCGGTGTAACCGGTGCTGTTCTCGATGAACCGCGCTATTTCACAATCCTGGTGACCTGCCCCGCCCCGACCGTCCGGCCGCCCTCACGGATCGCGAACTTCAGACCCTCCTCCATCGCGATCGGCTGGATCAACTGGACGAACATGGTGGTGTTGTCGCCCGGCATGACCATCTCGGTGCCCTTCGGCAGGGTCACCACGCCCGTGACGTCGGTCGTGCGGAAGTAGAACTGGGGACGGTAGTTGTCGAAGAACGGCGTGTGCCGGCCGCCCTCGTCCTTGGACAGGATGTACGCGCGCGCCTCGAACTCCTTGTGCGGGGTGACCGATCCGGGCTTGATGACGACCTGCCCGCGCTCGACGTCCTCGCGCTTGACCCCGCGCAGCAGCAGTCCGACGTTCTCGCCGGCCCGGCCCTCGTCGAGGAGCTTGCGGAACATCTCGACGCCGGTCACGGTCGTCCTGGTCTTCTGCTCGTGGATGCCGATGATCTCGACCTCGCTGTGGACGTGCAGCGTGCCGCGCTCGATCCGGCCGGTGACGACGGTGCCGCGGCCGGTGATGGTGAACACGTCCTCGATCGGCATCAGGAACGGCTTGTCCACATCACGCTGCGGCTCCGGCACCGCCGAGTCGACCGCGTCGAGGAGGTCGAGCACCGACTGCGTCCACTGCCCGTCGCCCTCCAGCGCCTTGAGCGCGGAGACCTTGACCACCGGCACGTCGTCGCCCGGGAACTCGTACTCGGTGAGCAGCTCGCGCACCTCAAGCTCCACGAGTTCCAGGATCTCCTCGTCGTCCACCATGTCCGTCTTGTTGAGGGCGACGACGATGTACGGCACGCCCACCTGCCGGGCCAGCAGCACATGTTCCTTGGTCTGCGGCATCGGCCCGTCGGTCGCGGCGACCACGAGGATCGCGCCGTCCATCTGCGCCGCTCCGGTGATCATGTTCTTGATGTAGTCGGCGTGCCCCGGGCAGTCGACATGGGCGTAGTGCCGGCGTTCCGTCTGGTACTCGACATGGGCGATCGAGATGGTGATGCCGCGCTGCCGTTCCTCGGGCGCCTTGTCGATCTGGTCGAACGGCGTGTAGGGGTTCAGATCGGGGAACCGGTCGTGCAGCACCTTCGTGATGGCCGCCGTGAGCGTGGTCTTGCCGTGGTCGATGTGACCGATGGTGCCGATGTTCACATGCGGCTTGGTCCGTTCGAACTTCGCCTTCGCCACTGGGGCCCTCCTGGTCACGGGAGTGAGGCCGGGCGTTACCCGGCTATCTCCTGTCTATTCGCTCCGCGGCGCATCGAACAGGGCGCTGACCGACTCGCCGTTGTGAATACGGCGCACGGCCTCGGCGAGCTGGGGGGCGACGGTGAGGACCCGCAGCTTGTCGGTGCGCTCCTCCTCCGGCACGGGGACCGTGTTGGTGCACACGATCTCCAGTACGTCGGGCTGCTCGCCGATCCGCTTGAGCGCCCCGGCCGTGAACAGGCCGTGGGTACAGGCGACCCGGATCGAGCGCGGGCCCAACTCCCGCAGCCGGTCCAGAAGTTCGAGAACGGTGCTGCCCTTGGCGATCTCGTCGTCCAGCACGATGACATCGCGGTCGGCGACCTCACCGATGACGGAGTTGATGCTGACCCGGTCGTCCGCGAAGCGCTGCTTGGCGCCGGCGGCCACCTGGGCGCCGAGCATGCGCGCGAACGCCGCCGCCTCCTTGGCGTTGCCCAGGTCGGGCGAGACGACGGTGGTGCGGGACAGGTCGTACTGCCGGAAGTGCGTGGCCAGTTCGCGCAGCGCGTGCAGATGGTCCACCGGCACCGAGAAGAAGCCGTGCACCTGGGGCGAGTGCAGCGTCATGGCGAGGACCCGGCTCGCGCCGGCCGCGACCATCAGGTCGGCGACCAGGCGTCCGCCCAGGGAGATCCGGGGCGCGTCCTTCTTGTCGGAGCGGGCGTAGGAATAGTGCGGCATGACGACGGTGATCCGTCCGGCGGACGCCCCGCGGGCCGCGTCGCACATCAGCAGCAGCTCGACGAGGTGCTCCTGGACGGGGGCGACCAGCGGCTGGATCAGGAAGACGTCCCGCTCCCGGCAGTTCGCCTGAAGCTGCACCTCCAGACAGTCGTTGGCGAACCTGCTGACCCGGGTGGGGCTGAGCGGCACACCGAGATGCGCACAGACCTCCGCCGCCAGTTCGGGATGGGCACTACCGCTGAAGACGGCGATGTCTCGCACGATCCGCTCCTCGCATGATCATCTCGGCTGTCGGCCACATGCTACTGACCTCGCGAAAACCGGTTGCCGAGCGCCTCGGGGTGCGCGCCATCATGGGCGACGTCCGTGTTCCCTCATGTCAGGACCGCCCGCATGCGCCGACTCCTCGAAACCACCCAGTGCCCCCATCGGCCCACGGTCTTCGAGGACGACCTTTCGCATGCACACCCTGAACATCGGAATCCTGGCCCACGTCGACGCCGGTAAGACCAGCCTCACCGAGCGGCTGCTGTTCGACCACGGCGCGATCGACCGGCTCGGCAGCGTCGACGCCGGTGACACCCGTACGGATGACGGCGCGATCGAGCGGGAGCGCGGTATCACCGTCCGCTCGGCCGTCGCCTCCTTCACCGTCGGCGGCACCCGGATCAACCTCATCGACACCCCCGGGCACTCCGACTTCATCGCCGAGGTCGAGCGCGCCCTGGAGGTCCTCGACGGCGCGGTGCTGGTGCTCTCCGCCGTGGAGGGCGTCCAGGCGCAGACGCGTGTGCTGCTGCGCACCCTGCGCCGGCTGCGGCTGCCCACGCTGCTGTTCGTCAACAAGGTCGACCGCGCGGGCGCCCGCGCAGACACACTCCTGGACGACATCCGGCGCCTGCTGACCGCGAACGTCGCCCCCCTGACGTCGGTCACGGACATCGGCACCTCCGATGCCCGGGTGACGCCTGTGCCGCCGGAGGCCGAAGCTCTCGCGGAGGTCGACCCGGCCATCCTGGCGGCGGTCGTGGACGGCCCCGCCCCCACCGCCGACGCCCTGAGCACCGCCCTGGCGACACACACCGCCGACGGCTCGTTCCACCCGGTCTTCTTCGGCTCCGCCCTCGGCGGCCAGGGAGTCGCCGAGCTCGTGGCGGGCCTGGTCCGGCTGATCCCGCCCGCCCCGCCGGCCGCGGGCACCGCCCCACGCGGCACGGTGTTCGCCGTACGCCCCGGTCCCGGCGGCGAGCGCACCGCGTATCTGCGGCTGTACGACGGTGAGGTGGCGCTGCGCCAGCGGCTGACGTTCCTGCGCCGGGATGCCGACGGCCGGACCAGCGAGGTGTCCGGACGGGTGACGCGCCTGGACGTGGTCGGCGGCGCGGGGCCGCTGTCCGCCGGGAACATCGCGGCGCTGACCGTCCCGGCCGGACTGCGCGTGGGCGACCGGCTCGGCGAGGTCACCGACCGCGCACCGCAGTTCGCGCCGCCGACCCTGCAGACCCTGGTCCGGGCCCGGCGCCCGGAGCAGGCGGCGGCGCTGCGCTCGGCGCTGCTGGCCCTGGCCGACCAGGACCCGCTCCTCCACGCCCGGCCCACGGACTCGGGCGCCACCGCGCTGCTGCTGTACGGCGAGGTCCAGATGGAGGTGCTCGCGGCCACGCTCGTCCAGGACTTCGGCATCGAGGCCGAGTTCGAGCCGGGCCGGGTGCGGTTCCTGGAGCGCCCGGCGGGAACGGGCGAGGCATGCGAGGAGCTGCCGTGGCTCGACCGCACCCGCTACTGGGCGACCGTGGGCCTGCGGGTGGAGCCGGGGCCGCGCGGCTCGGGCGGACGGTTCGCCTACGAGACGGAACTCGGGGCGCTGCCCCGCGCCTTCCACCAGGCGATCGAGGAGACCGTGCACGCCACGATGGGCACCGGCCTGTGCGGCGCGGCCGTCACGGACTACCGGGTCACGCTCGTCCGCTCCGGCTACTGCGCCCCGGTCAGCACCGCCGCCGACTTCCGCGGGCTGACCCCGGTCGTGCTGCGCCGGGCCCTGGAGCGGGCGGGGACCCGGCTGTTCGAGCCGTACCACGCCTTCGAGACGGAGGTCCCGCTCGACGCGCTGGCCCCGGTCACGGCTCAACTCGCTTCGTTGGGAGCCGAGTTCACGGGCACGACGGGCGGGGCGACGGCCTGGCTGATCAGCGGGGAGCTGCCGGCCCGGCGGGTGCGCGAGATGGGGCTGCGGCTGCCGGGACTCACGCACGGGGAGGGGGTGTGGTGGTCGCGTCCGTCGGGCGACCGGGAGATCCGCCGGCCGTGACGGCCTCACCAGGAGACCGGCAGGCTCCGCGGGCTGCGCGTCAGCTGTCCCTCCCGCCAGTCGATCGTCTCCGGCGTGAACTCGGCGCGCAGCGACGGGAAGCGGGTGGCGAGGCCGTGCAGGGCGAGGGCGAGCTCCATACGGGCCAGCCAGGCGCCCAGGCAGTGGTGGGGTCCGGCGCCGAAGGCGACGCCGGGCGAGGTCAGTGGCGCGAACAGGTCGGGCGGGCCGGGCGGGAAGACCTCCGGGTCACGGCCGGCGGAGTTCGTCTGGACGGCGACGACACTGCCCGCGGGGATCGTCACTCCGCCGATCTCCACGTCCTCGACGGCACGGCGGATCAGTCCGGGCAGCAGCCGTCCCTCGCTGAGCGGGACGGTGCGCAGCAGCTGCTCGACCGCGGTCGCCGCGGACTCCTCGTCGCGGGCGAGGCCGGGCCAGGCGTCGCGGCCGTCGGTGAGCAGGCGCACGACGGCGTTGCCGAGCGCGGTCATGGTGGTCTCGTGCCCGGCGACGACCAGCCCGCAGACCAGGGGCACCAGCTGCCGGTCGTCGCCGCCGAGCCCGTCGCCCGCCGCCACCATGCCGCTGACCAGGTCGTCGCCCGGCTTCCGGCGCCGTTCGGCGACCAGTTCCCCGGCGAACACGCCGAACTCCCGCATCGCGGCGCCGACCTGCTCGGCCGTGTGCGCGCCGCCGGACAGGGCGTGGTCCGCCCAGTACCGGATCCGGTCGCGGTCCACGTGGTCCAGGCCCATCAACCGGGAGATCACCGACACGGGCAGCGGACAGGTGAAGCCCTCGACGATGTCGGCGGGCCGGGTCCGCCCGGCGAAGGCGTCGAGCAGCGAGTCGACCACGGACGCCACCCAGGGCCGCCAGCGGGCGATGGCGCGCGGGGTGAACGCCCGCTGCACGGTGCCGCGCAGCCGCTGGTGAGCGGGCCCGTCCTGGTTGAGGAGCCCGCCCGGGTCGTCGAGCAGGTTCGGCACGACGAGCAGCGGCGGAGCGCCGGGAGCGTGCAGGGAGCGCCGGTCGAACCGCGGGTCCATGAGGACCTGGCGCGCCTCGGCGTAGCGGGTCACGAGCCATACCGGGGTTCCGGTGGCGAGGGTGCCCGGCCGGGGCGGTCCGGGCTCGGGGAAGGTGATGTGGTGCATGGGGCGAAGGGGCCGGGGCGTGTCTGCGCTCATCCGGGACTCCTGGCCGGCAGGTGGGGGCGGCCTCTCACGCTAGTGCGCCCCGTGTGCTTCCGTCAGGGGCGCCTATCGGCCAACGGACCGGTCTCATACGGCTCTTGGGGGGCATTCGGACAGGAGGAAGGAGGGCCGTCGCCATGACGACTCCCATCAGGCGCCTGTCCAGGCGCATTCCCGGCTGGGCGAAGGCGGTGAGCGCCTTCGCGCTGGTGCTCGCGCTGCTGTTCGCCGGGATCGGGCTGAGCGTGCTCCCGGGTCTGAAGGACCTGTTCGGCACGGAGACCCAAGACCGCTCGGGCCCCGCACTGCTGGAATCCATCCAGGACATCAGCCGCTACGACGCCGCCTCGGGCAACTTCCAGGTCGTCGTGGACCTGGAGAAGGACGCCAAGTACCTGCCCGACGCGATCCGCGGCACCCGCACGCTGTACGTCGGCGCGGGCACCGTGGACGCCTACGTCGACCTCGGCAAGGTCGGCAAGGACGACGTGCGGGTCGACGAGGACCGTACGTCCGCCACGATCGAGCTGCCGCACGCGGCGCTCGGCGAACCCGCACTCGACCCCGACCGTTCCTACGCCGTGTCCAAGCAGCGCGGGCTGTTCGACCGGCTCGGCGATCTCTTCTCGGACAACCCCAACAGCGAGCAGGCCGTGCAGAAGCTCGCCGCACAGCACATCGGCGAGGCCGCGAAGGAGAGCGCGCTGACCAAGCGCGCCGAGAGCAACACGACGGACATGCTCAAGGGGCTGCTGCGCTCGCTCGGCTTCAAGGAGGTGGACGTCCGTTACGGGACCGCGTGATCAGCGGCCGTGGGGGTAACCGCCCTACCACGAAGGGAAGTTGAAGACTGGAGGATCCCCCATGGCCCGTGCCGCCCTACGCGAGCGCAACCCCCTTCAGTTCCTGGCCCGTCTGGTGGCCATGCTCGCCGCGTTCGCGCTCATGGTCGCGTTCGCCGTCGTCCTGGCCCGGCTCACGCTCCAGCCCTCGCCCGCCTCGGAGTCGCTGGCCCACACCAATGTGCGCCCGGGCCGCTCGCTGCGGGCCTATCTCGACCAGCCCGCCCTGCGCGACGCCGTCAAGCAGATCGGCGGCAACCTGCTGCTCGGGGTGCCGTTCGGAGTGCTCGCCCCGGTCGTCGCGCCGAAGGCGCGCGGTGTCCTGCGGGTGCTGCTCCTGACGGCGACCGTGATGCTGCTGGTCGAGTTCGCGCAGGGCGCCCTGGTCACCGGACGCGCCTTCGACATCGACGACGTCATCCTCAACACCACCGGAGCACTGCTCGGCTATCTGCTGCTGGGGCGGCGGATGGGCCGGGCAGTGCATGCGCGGGAGCGTCGCCCCTAGACGGGGGTGTCCTTCGGCTGGGCCAGCCAGTGGGCGACCGCCGCCGAGATCGGCTGCCCGGTCTCCAGTTCGACGAAGCCGAACTGGCCGCCCTGGTTGCACTCCAGGAACCACCAGACGCCGTCCTCGTCCTCGGCGAAGTCGAAGGCGGCGTACGCCAGTGAGGCGAGGTGCATGTACTCACGCACCGCGCCCCCGATGCGCCCGGGCACGGCGACCGGCTCCCAGCCGTGCCCGGTGTCGCCGAAACGCCCGTCGACCTGGCCGGGGTCGGCCCTCTTGCGCGCCGCGAACTGCTGTACGCCGACGCAGGTCAGCCGGATGTCGGCGCGCTTGGGCACATACCGCTGGAGCAACGCGGGACCGGCCGCGACGGCGGAGAAGTCCGCGTCGGGGCCGATCAGCGTCGTGGGCAGGGCCATCCCCGGTTCGTCGGGGGGCGGCCCCGAGGCGGACTTCACCACCACCTCCCGGTGTTCCTCGGCGAACTCCCGCGCCAGGCGCGGCGAGGTCGTGAACACGGTCGGCGGTACGGCGAAGCCGCTGAGGTGGGCAACCCTCAGCTGCCAGGGCTTCAGGCGTGCCCGGTCCGCGTCGCGCGGATGGTTCATCCAGCGCGCGGAGGCGGAGAAGAGCATCCCGAACAGCGCCTGTCGGGTCTCGGCGGTCAGCCACGGCGAGGGGTGTGCCGCGTGCGCCGCCGGTTCGCCGGGCCTGCGCAGCCACACGGAGCGCAGGCCGCCCATGCTGAGCACGTGCCCGTTGACCGACAGATGGCCGGCGAAGTCGCCGTGCGCGTAGTCGGCCGACAGCACGGCCCTGCCGGGCAGGTCGGCGGGGTCCAGGCGCATCACGGGAGTTCCTGTCCCGTGCAGCCTGGCCACCACCATGTCGGCGGTCACGTCCTCGTCGGACGTGAGGATCAGTACGGTCATGCGGTGAGGGATCCTCAGTCGTCGAAGTGCGTCTGGGAACCCGCGGTGGACGTGGTCGTACCGGCCGCGAGGAGGAGCTCCCGGTCCATCACCGCCGGGCGGCCGTCGGCCAGCACGTTCAACTGCCGTGCGGCGTCGAAGTGGTACGGCGTCACCATGGTCGTAAGCCCGCTGGGACAGACGTAGTTGAGGGTGAACGGTCGCACTCGAAAAACCTCCAAGGGTGGCGCGTTGTCTGCGTACAGTCCCTTACGCGCCCGTTGGGTAAGGAATTCATCACTTTCGGCTACATGAGGGTGAAGGTCGTCACATCAGCTGCATCACCTGCACCAGATGCACCATGAGTAACACCAGCCCCACACATATCCCATCGGATGGCGGGCCAAAGGTGTCACGGCGTCACCAAGCGTGACGGCGGCCTTACTTGGGGGCAGTCACCGGCCGGTCGTTCCTCAGCTCGCCGAAGAGCCTCGCCGCCCGCTCCGCGTCCCACCGCAGGGCGCTGCCCTTGGACGTGCTGATGCCCGACCCGGCGACGGGGACGGTGAGCTGTCTGCCGTTTCCGGAGGAGACGCTTCTCATCGCCCGGAACAGCGCGGCGAGGGTGGGCAGTTCCATGTCCTGGTCCACGACGAGGGTGTCCAGTGCCGCGTCCAGCAGGGGGTAGGTGCGCAGCGGGTCGAGGGCGGTGCGCGGCGAGGCCGCCGTGCGGGCGAGTGCGGCGAGGAACTTCTGCTGGTTCCTGCTGCGCCCGAGGTCGCCGTCGGCCTCCTGATGCCGCTGCCGGACGAACGCGAGCGCCTGGCCGCCGTCCAGGGTGTGGCAGCCCTCGGTCAGGTCCAGGCCCGACTTCTCGTCCTTGACGGTCCGGTCCACGCACATGTCCACACCGCCGACCGCGTCCACCACTTCGACGAAGCCACCGAAGCCGATCTCGGCGTAATGGTCCACGCGCAGGCCGGTGTTGAGCTCGACGGTGCGCACGAGGAGCCGGGCGCCGCCCAGGGCGTAGGCGGCGTTCAGTTTGTCCTTCGCGGGCCGGTGGTGCTTGCCGGTGCCGGGATCGAGGTACGCCGGCAGCGTCACCCACGAGTCGCGCGGCAGGCTGACCATCGTGGTGCCGTGGGCGCCGGTGTGCAGCAGCATCATCGAGTCGGTGCGGCCGCCCCCGCCGCCGCCGGCGTGCAGATCCTCCTTGGCCTGCTCGGACAGTCCGTCCCGACTGTCGGAGCCGACGATCAGGTAGGTCGTCCCCCTCCCGTCCGGCGGACGCCCGGCGTCGCCGCCGAGGTCGACCGCCCGGTCGAGCCGGAGGTCGGCCCAGGCGTAGGTGCCCAGGCCGGTGACGAGCAGGGCGCACAGCAGGAGCGCCAGCAGACGGGCG
The DNA here is from genome assembly GCF_040686775.1 of Streptomyces sp. NPDC079141. Taxonomy (NCBI): domain Bacteria; kingdom Bacillati; phylum Actinomycetota; class Actinomycetes; order Kitasatosporales; family Streptomycetaceae; genus Streptomyces; species Streptomyces sp. NPDC079141. The sequence goes on from NZ_JBFBLP010000001.1 coordinate 513,491, forward strand.
ACCCGGCGGCGCCGGCTGGGGCGCACCCAGGGCGGCCGCAGGCTGTGGCTGCGGCCGCCGCGGACCGGTTCGTGCTCCTCGTAGGGCGGTGCGTCCTCGGTGACGACCTCTGCGCCGACTATCCGTCCCGTGATCACGCGGGGTTCACTCATGGTGCCTCACCTCGACGACAACTCCCGTGCGGCGACCGGCTGTCTGAGCTGTTCGGCCGCGGCCGTCCCGGAGCGCTGCATGCGCTGCCACTTCAGCCGGGTGCCGCCCAGCAGGGCGACCACGGACTGGATGACGACCAGGTACATCAGCTGCCGGTAGACGAAGAGCTGGAACGGCATCGACCACAGGGCCCGCAGCTTCTCCCCGTCGAGCCGCAACGCGTGTCCGGCGCACAGCAGTTGGACGGCGAGGAAGGCCAGCCACACCCCCACCGACTGCGCGGGGTCCATGAAGAGCGCCCCGTACAGCGCGAAGAGGTCCACGACCGGGGCGATCAGCGGCAGGATCACCTGAAACAGCATCAGATACGTCAGTCCGCGGCGGGCGAAGCGCCCGGCCGGGCCCACTTCCGTCAGGGCCCCGCGGTGCTTGCCCATCGCCTGGAGCGTGCCGTAGCACCAGCGGTAACGCTGGCGCCACAACTGCCGCAGCGAGGTGGGTACTTCGGTCCAGGCGACGGCCGACTCCTCGTAGACCACCCGCCAGCCGGCCCGCCACAGGGCCATCGTCAGGTCGGTGTCCTCGGCGAGGGTGTCCTCGCTCACCCCGCCGACGCCCAGGAGCGCGTCCCGGCGGAAGGCGCCGATGGCTCCCGGCACCGTCGGCATGCACTCCAGCACCTCGAACATCCGCCGGTCGAGGTTGAAGCCGAAGACGTACTCCAGGTGCTGCCATCTGCCCAGCAGGCCGCGCCGGTTGCCCACCTTGGTGTTGCCGCTGACGGCGCCGACGGCAGGGTGGGCGAGCGGCTGGATGAGCCGGTGCAGGGCGTCGGGTTCGAAGACGGTGTCGGCGTCGACCATCACCACGATGTCGTACGAGGCGTTCGCCAGGCCGGTGTTGAGCGCCGCGGCCTTGCCCGAGTTGGGCTGCCGGATCACCCGGACGCGGGGGTCGTCGATCCAGGTGGCGAGGTCCGCGGTCCGGTCCGTCGAGCCGTCGTCGATGACGATGACCTCCAGGTACGGGTGCGTGGACGCGAGCAGCGAGTGGAGCGTGGACTCGATGCCGGCCTCTTCGTTGTACGCCGGGACCAGCACCGTCACGGGCGCGTTGATCTCGCGCAGCCAGGGCGCGCCGGGCCGGAAGCGGGTCAGGCGCCGGACGTGGGCGCGGGCGAAGAAGGTGAGCATCAGCAGCCGCAGCACACCGAGGACGCCCAGCGCGAGCAGCACCCAGGTCATGGCGCCGGTGAAGGTGTGTCCGGCGGTCGTGGCCCAGTTCAGCGCCCTGCCCTGCCAGCGTTCGGCAGTGGACACGGGTGTGTCGGCCGGGGGCATGCCGAGCGCGTCCGTCACGGTGGTGAACCGGTCGGCGCGCGCGTTGCCGAGCAGGGCCTTGGCCTCCTGGTACGCCAGGTCCGTCTGGCTGAACTGGCGGACCATGCCGTGCGCCGGATCGCGGTCGGGCCGGTCCGCGGCGACCACGACGTAGCCGTCCGCGGCGGCGCGGCGGGCCGCCGTCCACTCGGCGCCGCACAGGGTGTCCACCTGAGTGGTCAGCGGCATGCGCAGCAGGTCGGTGCGGATACCCGCGGAGCCCGCGAGGGTCTTCTGGGTGAGCGTCAGTTCCATCGCGGCGCGCACCCGCGACGAGGATCCGAGGTCGGCCCCCGTGTAGGTGTGCGAGCCGATCTCGTGACCCTCGGCGAGGATCCGCCGGACCAGCTCCGGGTGGCGGGCCGCCCGTGCGCCGTGGACGAAGAAGGTGGCGTGCGCGTGGTGCTTGCGCAGCAGGTTCAGCAGGCGCGGGGTCCGGACGGGGTCGGGGCCGCCGTCGAAGGTGAGCGCGACGGTCCGTGCGGGCGCGGCCGAGGAGACGGCGCGGTTGCCGTCTATGCGGTGCAGTACGGGCCCGCCGCGGTCGACGGCCTCGGGTACGGGCTTCGTGCACGGGATCCGTGTCTTGGCGGCGTCGACCTCGTGGCTGGTCCAGCCCTCGAAGAGGAGGACGGCGAAGACGACGGACAGGGTGAGGGCGAGGAGCTTCCAGTGGCCGCGGGGCTCGCGGGAACGGGCGTGGCGGCGTCGTTCCGCGCGACTCACGCAGCCGTCCTCGGGGTGAGGTTAATCACGGTGGATTCAGAGGCTGTTGGACCGCTGTCGGGGGCGGGCGGGGGCGCTTCGCGGGTGGCGCTGGCAAGCGCGCGGGGTACGGACGCCGGTAGGGAGAACCTCGTTCCGGCAGTGCAGCCGGTCGCGCGCCGCGCGGTCTTCCCGCGCTGGTCGAGACAGGCGACGCCCACTGAAGGGCGCTGCGTTTTCTGGTGGTTTGTCTTCCGGTCGCGGTCTTGCATGGGCGGCGAGTCTGCCACAGCCGAAACCGCGGGCGTGTCCGAAACGGACCGGGCGGCCGCTTCGCCACCGAGGGTGTGACACCGCGTCCCGTGCGTGCGCTGGAGTAGGTGGCTGCGGGGAAGTGTGCATCGTTCCGCTCCCCGGTCCCGGGGTGGAGCGTCCGGCCTCGCACCCGCACTTCCCCGATCGTTTTCAGCCGTCCGTCCGCTGTACGGTCCCCGGGACACGAAGGCTGCCGGCAAGAGAAAGACCAGCGTTGACGACCATCCAGCACAGCCGGGCGGGCAGACGCCAGGCCATGCGCCGGGTCCGGCCCCGGCGATCTCCCGCGACACCCCTGCTGGCGCTCGCCTGGGCGGGTGCGGCCGCCGTGCTGTGGCTGTGGTGGCGCAACACCCCCGCCGTCGCCGCGACCACCGCCGACCGGCTGGTGCACGCGGGCCGCATCACCGGGCTGCTCGCCGGCTATGTGATCGCCCTGGTGGTCGCCCAGATGGCGCGCGTGCCCGCGCTCGAACGACGGGTCGGATCCGACCGTGTCACGCGGTGGCACGCCCGGACCGGCCGCTACGCGCTGTCGCTGACCCTCGCCCACGTCGTGCTGATCCTCTACGGATACGCACTCCAGGCGGACACCGGCATCGTGGCGCAGACAACGTCCGTCGTCACCGACTACCCGCACATGATCGAGGCGGCGGTCGGCACGGGCCTGCTGCTCCTCGTCGGCTTCGTCTCCGCCGGTGCCCTGCGGCGCCGTATGCGCTACGAGGTCTGGTACTACCTGCACCTGCTCACCTACGCCGCGGTCTACCTCGCCTTCTGGCACCAGCTCGGCACGGGCGCCGAGTTCGTCGGCGACGCCACCGCCCGCGCCGCCTGGTACGCCCTGTACGGCACGGTCTGCGCCCTGCTGCTGTGGTACCGCGTGCTCACCCCGGTGCGGCTCAACCTGCGGCACCGCATGCGGGTCGAGTCGGTGGTGCCGGAGGCGCCGGGGGTGGTCTCGGTGCTGATCCGCGGGCGGCGGCTGCATCGGCTGGGAGCCGAGGCGGGGCAGTTCTTCCGCTGGCGGTTCCTCACCGAGGGGCTGCGCTGGAGCGCCAACCCGTACTCGCTGTCGGCGCCGCCCCGCCCCGACCTGCTGCGGATCACCGTCAAGGCCGTCGGCGGACACAGCGCGGCGCTGGCCCGGCTGCGGCCGGGCACACGCGTGTGGGCGGAGGGACCGTACGGGGCGATGACAGCGGCCCGGCGCAGCCGCGGCAAAGTGCTGCTGCTCGCGGGCGGCGCCGGCATCACTCCGCTGCGCGCCCTGTTCGAGACGCTGCCGGGCGCGCCCGGGGACCTCACCCTCCTCTACCGGGCCCGCACGCCCGAGGAACTCGCGCTCCGGGACGAGCTGGAGGCGATCGCCGACGCGCGCGGGGCGCAACTGCTGTACCTCGTGAACCGGCCCGACGGCCGCAGGACGGCGATCACCGCGAAGCTGCTGCACAGGATCCTGCCGGACATCGCGCGTCACGACGTGTACCTGTGCGGTCCGCAGGGGCTGGCCGAGGAGTCCTACGCCGCACTGCGCGAGGCGGGCGTCCCGCACCGCCGGATCCACCACGAGTCCTTCGAGTTCTGAGGCCCATGTGACAGCTGATGCTGCTGATGCGCTGGTAGTCCCGTGAGGAAGAAACATCCGTTCCGGCATGCGCTGCTGGCCACCGTCGGCACCGTCTCGGGCATCGTGCTGCTGCTCGCGCTCAAGCCGACCACGGACCCGGCGGTGGCGCAGGCCGAGCCGACGATCACGCCGAGCGCCGCCGTGTCAGCGGTGTCCCCCTCGGCGTCCTCGCACTCTCCCTCCGCGTCGGCCTCGCCGTCGAGGACCCCCGGGAAGAAGCGCAGCCCGTCCGCCACGGCGACGTCGGCCGCCCCGACGAAGACCACCAGCGCCCCGGCGCCGCCGAAGACCACCTCGGCCGCGCCCACCACGCGCACGGTCACCGGGGTCGCGGCCGAGACGAAGTACGGGCCGGTCCAGGTGCGGATCACCCTCACCGACGGCAGGATCACCGGCGCGAGCGCCGTCCAGTCCCCCAGCGAGGCGCCGCGCAGCAGGGAGATCTCCGCCTCGGCGGTCCCCACGCTCAACCAGGAGACCCTCCAGGCGCAGAGCGCGGACATCGACACCGTGTCCGGCGCCACGTACACCAGCCAGGGCTACCGGCAGTCCCTGCAGAGCGCCCTGGACCAGGCCGGGGTCTGAGCCGCCGGCGAGGGGTGCCCGGGCTCGCTCAACTACTGGTCCGTACCAAGGTATTGACGCGCACTTATCTCACTCCTTAAATCAAGAAGCGACACCTTCACCCCCACCTCGGTCGGCGCACCCGTCCCCTCGGGCACCCGACGGAAGGGAGCGCCATGGTCTCCCCCCGCTCACTGCGCAGAATCCTTCTCGCCGCCCTGTCCGGCGCGCTCGTCGCGTCGGTGGCGGTCGGCCCCGCCCGGGCGGAGGACCCGGGCGTCGGCGTGGCCGCCGTGACGTTCTCCGACACCTTCGACGGGCCCGCCGGAACGGCCGTCGACTCCTCGAAGTGGCAGGTCGAGACCGGCGACAACGTCAACAACCACGAACGCCAGTACTACACGGCCGGCAACCGCAACGCCGCCCTCGACGGCCAGGGCCATCTGGTCATCACGGCCCGGCGGGAGAACCCGGCCAACTACCAGTGCTGGTACGGCACCTGCCAGTACACCTCCGCCCGGATCAACACCGCGGGGAAGTTCACCGCACAGTACGGGCATGTCGAGGCGCGGATGAAGGTCCCGCGCGGACAGGGCATGTGGCCGGCGTTCTGGATGCTCGGCACACCGGTCAACTGGCCGGACTCGGGTGAGATCGACGTCATGGAGAACGTGGGGTTCGAGCCGTCCACCGTCCACGGCACGCTCCACGGCCCCGGCTACTCCGGCGCGGGCGGCATCGGCGCGGCCTACTCCCTGCCGAACGGCCAGGCCTTCGCGGACGCCTTCCACACCTTCGCCGTCGACTGGGCACCGGACTCGATCACCTGGTCGGTGGACGGCAACGTCTACCAGCGGCGCACACCCGCGGACCTCGGCGGCCGCACCTGGGTGTTCAACAAGCCGTTCTTCCTGATCCTGAACCTGGCGGTGGGCGGCTACTGGCCCGGCGACCCGGACGGCTCCACCGTCTTCCCGCAGCAGCTCGTGGTGGACCATGTGTCGGTGACGACGAGCGACTCCGCCGCCGGCGTGCCGATCAGGGGGCTCGCCGGAAAGTGCGTGGACGTCGCCGGCGCCAACCCCGCCAACGGCACCCCCGTCCAGCTCTACGACTGCAACGGCACCGCCGCCCAGCAGTGGACCGCCGGCGGCGACGGCACGCTCCGGGCGCTCGGCAAGTGTCTGGACGCGACCGGGAACGGCACCGCGGACGGCACGACCGTCCAGCTGTGGGACTGCACCGGCGGCGCCAACCAGAAGTGGACCGTCACCGCGGCGCGCGACATCGTCAACCCACAGGCCGACAAGTGTCTGGACGTGACCGGCAACAACTCGGCCAACGGCACCCGGCTGCAGATCTGGACCTGCACCGGCGGCGCCAACCAGAAATGGACCGTGGGCTGAGCGGTCCTGGTGCCGGGTCCGGGTTAGTGCCGGGTCCAGGTGAACTTGTCGCCGCCGACCCACCTCACCACGTCCGGATCGTCCAGGTCGTGGACGGTGATGCCGTACGCGGCGGCGGTCTCCAGTACGTCGATGAGGGCTCTCGCCTCACCGACCACCATGCCGTCGATCTCCACGATGCGGAACGGCGGCGTGCCCGGCTGCACCCCGAGCACCATGATCCGCGGATGGGAGATGTACGGGCTCGCGATTTCGGTCATGCAATAGAGCGTAGAACGCATCCGCCAATTGCCAACCGGACAGCTCACCCGATCAGCCACTGCGCCCTCTCGGGCCCCGCCCGCGGTGCGCCGTCCGCGGCGCTGGGGAACCCTGGAGGGGGAGGTGGCGATGGATCCCGTCGAGGCACTGGACCGGATCGCCTTCCTGCTGGAGCGGTCACTGGCGCCCACCTATCGGGTACGGGCCTTTCGCACCGCGGCCCGGGTGCTGGCGGCGCTGCCGGAGGCGGAGCTGCGCGAGCGGGCCGCCGCCGGGACGCTGGAGACGCTGCGCGGGGTCGGCCCGAAGACGGCGCAGGTGGTGCGAGAGGCGCTGGCCGGGCAGGTGCCCGGCTATCTGGAGAAGCTGGAGGGCGAGACCGGGAGCCCGTACGACGACGACGGCGGCGGCGCCGGGCTGCGGGCGCTGCTGCGCGGGGACTGCCATCTGCACTCCGACTGGTCCGACGGCGGCAGCCCGATCGAGGAGATGGGCCGGGCGGCGGCCGCGCTCGGGCACGAGTGGGCGGCGCTCACCGACCACTCCCCGCGTCTGACGGTGGCCCGGGGCCTGTCGCCCGAGCGGCTGCGCGAGCAGCTGGAGGTGGTGGCGGCGCTGAACGAGACCTGGGCGCCGTTCCGGCTGCTGACCGGGATCGAGTGCGACATCCTCGACGACGGCACGCTCGACCAGGAGCCGGAGCTGCTGGAGCGGCTCGACGTCGTGGTGGTCTCGGTCCACTCCAAGCTGCGCATGGACGCCCGCTCGATGACCCGCCGCATGGTGGCCGCGGTCCGCAATCCGCACTCCGACGTGCTCGGGCACTGCACCGGGCGGCTGGTCACCGGGCGGGGGCGGCCCGAGTCCGAGTTCGACGCGGAGGAGGTGTTCGCCGCGTGCGCCGAGACCGGCACGGCCGTGGAGATCAACAGCCGCCCCGAGCGGCTGGACCCACCACGGCGCCTGCTGCGCCGGGCGGTCGCGGCGGGAGTGCTGTTCTCCATCGACACCGACGCCCACGCGCCCGGCCAGCTGGACTGGCAGATCCTCGGCTGCGCCCGGGCCGAGGAGTGCGGGGTGCCGGCCGACCGCGTCGTCACCACGTGGTCGCTTCCGGAGCTGCTGGCCTGGACCCGGGAGCGCCAGGCCGGCGACCGGTGATGCAGATCACCCCAAAACGGGCCGGAGCACGGAACACCCGGGGGTGGTTGCCCGTTGAACGAGGCGTGGGTACGGATGGGACAGTGTCCCCGGGCCTCACCTTTGCTCACAGGGACGATCGTTCGGCTGAAGCCCTGTGGCGCCTTTCGCCGAGAGGCGACCGCCATCCGTACCCGCCCTTGGTCCGCCCCGACCGTGATTCCCCCGTCGCGGTCGGGGCTTTCTCCTGCCCGCCAGGCGCTGGGCGCGCGGCGCGGCGCGGCGGGTCAGTCGCTCTCGCCGACGGAGTAGACGTCCTTGACCTTCACCTCGGTGACCCCGCGCCCCTCCGGGAAGACGCGCCGCCAGTCGCCGATCACATGCAGCTCGTCGGTGCCCATCGCGCGGACGACCGTCAGACCCTCGTCATGCGCCTTGTACGCCTTGGTCCAGAGGTTGGCGAAGGCCTGCGAGCGGATGAGGTGCATCCAGTCGGGGCGGTACAGCTCCCGGTTGTAGTTCGACTCCCCCATCGTGGAGACGAACTTGGCGTACATGGCCTTCACGTACTCCAGCGTCACCTCGTCGTCCTCGGCGATCGCCCGGTCACGGGCGTCCTTCATGGCGATACGGAACTTCTCCAGCAGGTTCTCCGTGGCCCCCGAGGTGAACGACTCGTGGATCTGCGGCGCTTCGCACAAGCCGTACTTCGGTCCCGACAGGCGCAGCAGCAGGCGCAGGGTGGGTTCGGTGACCCACAGCGGGCCGGGTTCGTCCCGGTTGCCGAGCGGGTTGGGCAGATACGCCTCGTGCTCCCACGCGGGCGGGGTGATCAGGTGGACGCCGGCCCGGCGCCGGTCGTGGCCGAAGCCGGTGGAGTGCTCCAGCTGGCCGATGGGGAGGTGCGTCTTCAATGCGCTGAGATAGGCGCCGTTGATGTCGAGCGCGGTCACCTCGTGGGCGCCGGGCGGCAGTTCGGTACGGGCCCACTTGGGGCGGGCCTCCCAGATGCTGTCGGATCCGCGGGCGGTCTGCTTGCGCAGGACGTCCGGGATCCAGGGGTGCGCCACGACGTCGTAGCGGCCGCCCTTGCGGGTCGCGTCCAGCAGCGCCATGGCGTCCGGGATGGCCCGCCTGACCAGTGCGGCGGTGGCGGCCTCGACGTCGCCCTCATGCTGCGCCAGCGCGGCCGCGACCGCCTCGCCGATCGGGTCGGGGGTGTCGGAGGCGGTCTGCATACGGCGGCCTACGGGGGCGACCTTCACGGACTGCACGGGCTCGGGGGCGGGCGGGGTGCCGCACTCGGCGGGGTCCAGGTGCTGGGGGAAGCCGGCCACCTCGTGATGCGCGGGCGCGCCGCACAGCACACAGGGGCGGGCGACGGTGAGCGTCCCGACGTCGTCGCCCGGCTCGGAGCGGCCGGGGTCCGGCTGCTCCGGCGCGCTGTCCTCGGGCTCCGGCGGCGCCAGTTTCGTGCGGGCGCCTTCGAGGAAGTACGCGTACTTCTCGCGCACCGCGCCGCCCGGGTCCCGGCCGGATTCCCAGCCGCCGACGGTGGAGGGGCTCACGCCGAGTGCCTGGGCGACCTGGGTACGGGAGAGGTTCAGGCCCTCGCGCAGGGCGCGCCGCTCCTCCGCGGGCGGCAGGGGCACCTCCTGGCGGGCGTTCGCCAGGAGGTCGTCGATCGCCTCGAAGCCCGTCATCCCGTCACCGTCCTCGCGTCCCGGCGCCGCCGACGCCGTACCGGCAGGGACTCGCACGCGCGGGTCGGCCCGGCGAGCAGGTCCAGTACATCGATGCCGAAGTGCGCGGCCAGCGCGTCGCAGTCGGCGAGGCTCCAGGCGGCGCTGCCGGACTGACGTCGGCTCACCTGCGCCTGGCTCACGCCGAGCGCCAGCGCCAGGTCCGTCTGCGACTCGCCCGTCGCATGCATCAGGGCGGCGACGGCCGACCGCACCCGCTCTCCCAAGGACAGTCCCACCCGGCCCACCCTACCCCTGCTCATGCGTAGGATGAATGAGGCATGCCTGGAACGCAAGCCGCGTGTCGCGTGCATCCGTGTCCACCGGGTACTCGGGGTGCCCCGACAGCGGTCGAGAGGAGTCCAAGGTGAGCAGCAGGATCGTCGTCACGGGCGCCACCGGCAATGTCGGCACGAGCGTGGTGCGTCTCCTCTCGGAGGACGCGGAGGTCGGATCCGTGCTGGGGCTGGCCCGCAGGATCCCCGGCTGGTCGCCCCCGAAGACACAGTGGTCCGCGGTCGACCTGTCCGCCGACGGGTCGGAGCTCGCAGAGCGGTTCGCGGGCGCCGCCGCCGTCGTCCATCTGGCCTGGGCGTTCCAGCCGACTCACGAGCCGGCGGTGACCTGGCGCACGAACGTGCTCGGCTCGATCCGCGTGTTCGACGCGGTGGCTGCCGCCGGGGTGCCGGCGCTGATCCACGCGTCGTCGGTCGGGGCGTACTCGCCGGGGCCGAAGGACCACGCCGTGGACGAGTCGTGGCCGACGCACGGCTGGCCGGACGCCGCGTACTGCCGGGAGAAGGCCTATCTGGAGCGGACCCTGGACACCTTTGAGCGCGACCACCCGGAGGTGCGGGTGGTGCGGATGCGGCCCGCGTTCCTCTTCAAGCGGGAGTCGGCGAGCGAGCAGCGCCGGATCTTCGGCGGGCGTTTCCTGCCCGGCCCTCTGGTGCGGCCGCACATGCTGCCGTTCCTGCCCGACATCCCCGGGCTGCGGGTCCAGGCGCTCCACACGGACGACGCGGCTGAGGCGTACCGGCTCGCGATCCACTCCGACGTGCGGGGCGCCTTCAATCTGGCGGCCGAGCCGCCGGTCGACGCGGAGCTGCTGGGCGAGATGTTCGGCGCCCGCCCGGTGCGGCTGCCGCGTACGGCGGCCCGCTCGGCCATCGCCGCGGCGTGGGGGCTGCACATCCTGCCGGCCTCGCCGCAGCTGTTCGACGCGGCCCTCAGGCTGCCCCTGCTGGACTGCGCCCGGGCGCGCACGGAGCTGGGCTGGCGTCCGCGGCACACGGCGCCCGAGGTGCTGGAGGAGTTCCTGCTCGGCATCCAGCAGGGCGAGGGTGCCGACACCGAGCCGCTGCGTGGGCGCAAGGCGAGCTGACGGGGTCAGGCCGAGGACTCGTCCGGCACCGGCTGCTCGGGGTGGACGGAGGCCGACCTGGGGCCGGACTGCCGGCCCGCCCCGGCCTCGTCGGCGCCGGGGACGTCGTCGGTTTCCTCGTCCACGTCGGCGGGGTCCACGTCCCACGGGTCCTCGCCCGCACCGACCTGCTGGTCCGGCATGTCCCTCGGGACGGTTCCGCCGTTGTCCGCGGGCTCTTCGAAGCGACGGTCGGCCACGGCGTCCTCCTTCCCACGCGTTCCTCTTGCGGTCCGGGGTCGCGCGAGTACCTCCCGGGCGGCCGGCGAAACGTCAGTGCGTGGCGCGCTCCTCCAGGGCCGTGCGCCAGGCGGGCGGCGCGCCCTCGGGCTCGGGGTCGGCGCGGCGGCCGCCGCGGGCGAAGAAGTCGGCGAGCGGCAGGACCGCGGCCCCCACGGTGACCGCCTCCGGCCCCAGCCCGCCGAGCTCGATCGTGACCCGCTCGGCCGGGTGGCGCAGGGCGTACGCGGACGCGTGGCGGCGTACGTCGGGCAGCAGCCGGGCGCCGAGCCGGAGGCCGGCCCAGCCGCCGATCAGGATGCGTTCGGGCTGGAAGAGGTTGATCAGGTCGGAGAGACCGGCGCCGACGTACTCGGCGGTCTCCTCCAGTACGGCACGGGCCGCCGGGTCGGCCGGGCCGCCGTCGGCCGGATCCGCCGCGGCGGCCAGCGCGGCCAGGCCGCTCTCCTGGTCGGCGGTCTCCGGCGGCTGCCCGCCCGCCTCGCGCCAGCGGTCGAGGAGGGCCTCGGCCCCCGCGTACGCCTCCAGGCAGCCGAGCGCGCCGCACCGGCAGCGGCGCCCCCTGACCCGTACCGTCAGATGCCCCCATTCGATGGCCCGCCCGTGCTCGGCCTCGGGGGTGACGAGGCAGGCGCCGACGCCGGAGCCGAACAGGACGACGACGGCGCTGCGGGCGCCGCGTCCGCCGCCGAACCACATCTCGGCCTGGCCGAGGGTCCTGGCGCCGTTGTCGATGAAGTACGGGACGGTGTCGGGGAGCTCGCAGCCCTCCCGCAGGAGCGACTCCAGCGGCACCGCGTCCCAGCCGATCGTCTGTCCGTGGACGACGGCTCCGCGGTCGGGCGTGTGCTCGACGATGCCGGGGACGCCGATGCCCACGCCGAGGAGCCGATCGGGGGCGATGCCGGCGTGCGCGAGCACCTCGGCGACGCCCTCGCGGATGTGACCGACGACGACCTCGACCTCGTATCCCTGGCGCTCCAACGGCCGTTCCGTGCGGGCGAGTTCGGTGAGGGCCAGGTCGAACAGCTCGACGCGGACCCGGGTCTCCCCGACGTCGACGCCGATCATGTGGCCGCTGCCGGGGGCCACCCGGAGCAGGGTGCGGGGCCGGCCGCCGTCGGATTCGACGCTGCCGGCCTCCTCCAGCAGGCCGTCGGCGATCAGGTCGGCCACCACGTTGCTGACCGAGCCGGAACTCAGTCCGGTGACCGGGCCGAGCTCGAAGCGGCTGAGGGGGCCGTCGAAGTAGAGGCGCTTGAGGACGGCCGCGCGGTTGGCCCGTCTGAGATCGCGTACCGTGCGCCCGTTCCGCCCCGCCATGTGGCTCCCTTCGTACCCCGTCCGACCTGGAAGATACCTCTCCGGGCGGCGGGCGGCTCAGGCGGTGCGGGTCAGATCCTCGATCTCGTCGAGCGCCGCGACCAGTTCCGGGGCAACCGCTTCCTGTACCCAGCGGTCGCGTCCGGCGTCGGGGCCGCGCGGGACCGTCTCGGTGATCATGATCAGGTAGAGGTAGGCGCGGTAGAGGGCCAGCCGGATCCGGGTCGCGGTGTCGAAGTCGACCCGGCCGCCGGCCTCCCGGTAGCCCGCGAGGAACCCCTCGTCCTTCTCGATGTCCCCCAGCAGGGCCAGGGAGACGAATTCGGCCACCGGGTCGCCCCAGAACATGCGCTCGCCGTCGATGAGGCCGCCGATGCGGGGCGTGCCCGTCGAACGGTCGACCAGGATGTTGCCCGGCCACAGGTCGAAGTGGACCAGACGCGGGACGGTGACGTCGTCGAGGGCCGGGTAGGCAGCCCGGAGCGTGCGGGCCACCTCGTCGGCGGGGCGGGGCAGCCGGGCGCCGTAGTGCCGGGCGTCGTCGAGGACGGCGTCGAGCATCCCGCCGACGGCGGTGCGCCAGTCGGGGGCGAGCGGGCCGAGGGCGCCGGACGGATAGCCGAAACCCGGCCCGGTGACGCGGTGGAGGCGGGCCACCTGGCGTCCCAACTCCGTGCGCAGGTCCTCCTGTTCGGCGTCCGTGAACGAGTCGTCCCAGGGGTCGCCGGGGCAGGCGGTCATGAGCAGTTCTCGCTCCGCGAAGGCCACCACGCGCGGCGCATGTACGCCGACGGTGGCGGCCGCGCGGTAGAACTCCGCCTCGGACACGAGGAGTTCACGTTCGTGCCGCAGCCCCGGGACGGTGGGCGGAGGCGGCACCTTCAGTACGTAGCGGCTGCCGTCGGTGAGGCGCAGCTCCTCGACGGTGTTGTACGTGCCGCCGGTCAACACGCGTACACGGGCGAGACGTTCGGGCGGCAGGCCCGCCGTCGCGAGAATCCGCCGGGCCCGTTCCCAGGAGTCCGTCACCCTGCCCCACCCTCCCCGATCCGAGCTGTGTGCCAGGAACTCTACGGACTCACCCCGCCGCACGGCGGGGAGTTCCCGCCCCGGCTCAGCGGCCCACGGCGTTCTCCTGTTCCACTCGGGACAGCTTCTCGGGGTTGCGCACGAAGTAGATCCCGGTGACGCGGCCTTCGTCGATGCGCAGCGTCATGACGGTGTCGAGCTCGCCGTCGCGCCACAGGACCAGCGCCGGGGCGCCGTTGACCTGGACCGGCTCGACCGACAGCGTGGAGCCGACCTTGCCCAGGCCGCCGGCCAGCAGGCGGGACACCTTGTCCAGGCCCACGATGGGCCGCACGGCGGCCTGCCGGATGCCGCCGCCGTCGCTCAGGATGACGACGTCCGGCGCGAGGACGTCGAAGAACCCTTGCAAGTCGCCGGTCTCGACGGCCCGTTGGAAGGCGTCGAGGGCCGCCCGGCTCTGGGACGCGGAGGTGGTGCCGCGCGGCCGTCGGGCCGCGACGTGCGACCGTGCGCGGTGGGCGATCTGGCGGACCGCGGCGGGGGTCTTCTCGACGGCGTCGGCGATCTCGTCGTAGGGCAGGTCGAAGACCTCGCGCAGCACGAAGACCGCGCGCTCGGCGGGTGCGAGGGTCTCCAGCACGAGCAGCATCGCCATGGAGACGCTGTCGGCCAGTTCGACGTCGTCGGCCACGTCGGGCGCGGTCAGCAGCGGCTCGGGCAGCCAGGAGCCGACGTAGGACTCCTTGCGGCGGCTGAGCGTGCGCATCCGGTTGAGTGCCTGACGGGTGGTGATCCGCACCAGGTAGGCGCGGTGGTCCCGCACCGTGTCGAGGTCGACGGCGGTCCAGCGCAGCCAGGTCTCCTGGACGACGTCCTCGGCGTCGGCCGCCGAGCCGAGCATCTCGTAGGCGACGGTGAACAGCAGATTGCGGTGGGCGACGAACGCCCGGGTGGCGGCGTCCGGACCGCCGTCCCCGTCCACGACCCCACCGTCACCGCCGACTTGGCCCCCCATGGTCAGCTCCTGTCTCCTCGACTCGACTGCGGACCGGCCCATGATCAATCACGGGTGCGGACGATCACAGCAACGTGTGTCCCACATCACACAGGCGGGCTGTCACAGACATCGCGTCAACGGTGCCTTGTGGGCGACGAGTTACCGCAACGAGTGCAACACCTCAAGGAGCGCCCCCATGAACCTCGCCCTGTGGATCATCGCCGGACTGATGGCCGCCGTCTTCCTGATCGCCGGCGCGAACAAGCTGCTCCTCCCCTACGAGAAGCTGGCCAAGGCCCCTGGCGGGGGTTGGGTCCTGCTGTTCAGCCCCGGCCTCGTCAAGGCCCTCGGAGCGGTCGAGCTCCTGGCCGCCGTCGGCCTGATCCTGCCCGCCACGCTCGACATCGCGCCCGTGCTGGTGCCGCTGGCGGCCGTCGGCGTAGTGCTGATCATGGCGGGGGCGGCGGTCGTGACCCTGCGCCGCAAGGAGTCCCTGCACGCCGCGCTGAACCTGACCTATCTCGCCCTGGCCGCCTTCCTGGCCTGGGGGCGCTTCGGCCCCGAGTCGTTCATCGGCTGACCGCCCGGCCTCACGGGCGGCCCCGCGCCGGCGGTCGTGCCACGGCGGGCTCCTCGGCCGGTCCGCCGGGGAGCCCGCCGCCGGGGCTTCTCAGGCTCGCGCCTCCCGACCCTGCCGTACTCGCGGACGACCTCGCGCGCCGGCTTCGTGGGCAGTGGCTGGAGGAGGCGGGGCACGGCAGTTGCGTGACCCGCGGGTGTTGCCACTGGAGTGGGCGACGACCACCAGGGACGTCGCCTAGGCAGTGGTCGCCGGGTGGGCGTCGGTGACGGCGGCGGTGAGGCGTTGGGCGAGGCGCTGCAGTGTGGTGGTGGTCACCCAGCTCATACTGAAGGGCAGATAGACGCCGTAGGTCTTCTCGATGTCGTCCAACAGCTTGGTGAACACCACCGAGTCGAAGCCGTCGATCTCGTTGACGAGCACCTCGGGCAGGATGGCCACTGCCCCGATGCCGGTGTGGTGGGTGATGCGGGCGGCGAGCCAGGACTGGATCTCGCGCTCCGTGGGCGGGAGTTGGGTCGCCGCGTGGTCGGATATCTCCGTGTCGTGCTCGGAGCGGATCGTCCTGTTCACCAGGCTCAGGAATCGACCGGGGGTGTCGGCGTCGACGAGATCCTTCTCGTCGAGGGTCACGCCGTACTCACGCTCCAGCCTACCGGCGACCTGGAGCAGTGCCAGGGAGTCGTAGCCGATTTCGTCGAAAGTCACGTCGGTGATGTCGGCGTCGTCCAGGTCGATGCTGTCGTCCTCGCCTGCGCATTCCGCGAGGGTGGACATCAACTGACCCATCGTGAGGGATTGTCGATCCTGCCGATCGGCCTTCGCCGCCAGGGTGGTGAGGTGCTGGCGCACCACCTCCACGTCCCGCTGATAGACCACGTTGTCGGGCTCGCCGTCGGCCAGCTCCTCGGAGAGTGTGAGACTTCGGCGGTACAGCTCGCGGGCGCGCTGTGCGTCGGCGCGTTCGGCCGCCAATTCGGCGAGTCGTGCGCACCCGAGGGCGAGATCGCGCCGGTACGTGGCGTTCGCCGGCTCGTGGCGCGCTAACTCCTCGCGAATCCGCAGGGATTGACCGAAGCGCCGCTCCGCACGGTCGAGATCGCCCTGTTCGCGGTGGAGTTCACCGAGTCTGCCGTGACCGACGGCGAGATCGCGCCGGAGTACGGCGTCGTCGGGGGAGCCGGCGAGCAGGGTCTCGGTGATGGACAGGGCGTGGCCGTGGTGGGCCAGCGCCTCGGCGATACGGCCCCGGCCGCGCAGGAGATCGCCCAGGCGGTTGTACGCCACGCCGGTGTCCCGTTGGAGTTGCCGGGCTTCCTCCTCGGGCTGCGCTCCAGGCTCCGCCATGGTCCGCAGAATGCCGAGGGAACGGCGGTAGCGGCGCTCGCTTTCGTCCCAGTCCCGGGCCAGGCGGGCGAGTTCGCCGAGTCGGTCGTGCGAGACGGCCGCCGCGCGCAGGAAGGTCCGGTCGGTCGGGTCGGCGGCGAGGAGTTTCTCGACGTGCCGCAGGGCCTGCCGGTGCCGTTCGGCGGCCTGGCGGAAATCGCCTCGGGCGCGTGCCGTGTCCCCCAACCTGCCGTACACAGCGACCAGTTCGGGGTGCGTCTGGCGCGTCGGGTACATATCGGCGCTTTCCTCGTGCAGGTCACGGGCGCGCTCGTACAGCGCCTCGCCCACGCGCCCGCCGCCGGTCGACCGTGCCAGGTCGCCGAGGCGGAGGCAGGCGTGCGCGAGGTCGCCGCCCTCGACACCGGCGGCCGTCTCGGCGAGCACCGGTCCGTCCAGGCAGCGCAGCAGACTCCCGGCGAGTTCGGGGCGCGCGGGGTGCCGGGCGGTGCCCTGCGCGGCCGTCGTGGCCCGCTCGACCAGGTCGGGCAGTCGTGCGGTCAGGGCGCGCGCGATGGCCGCGATGGCCGTGGGCGTTGATGCGGCGAGTCGCGCCAACACGTCCAGGGCGTGGGCAACTTGAGTGTCATGCGGGAGCCCAAGCACCGCTTCGAGCAGCGGCGTACGCGCCCCTGACACGGCCCCGGCACGCTGCTCCTGCGCCAACTCGCGCGCCAGGAATGCCTCGCCGAGTCGGTCGGGGCGCAGTGGGTTGAGCAGGGCGTCGCCGGTGTAGGCGTCGGCGAGCCAGTCCACGACCGTCTGCCGGTCGTCGATCCCGAGGTCCGGGAGGGCGGCGGCGAGCAGGGCGTGGGCCTGTGTTCCGTCGGCCGCCGCAGCGAGCGTGGCGGCCGCGACGGCCCGGCGCCGTGCCGCGTCTCCGAGTCCGGGAACGGCCGGCGCGGTGGTGTCCCAGTAGCGGCGCTCGTGGCTCAACACCCTCTCCACGCCGGGTACTCGGTTGCCACCCGATCCACCCCCGAGGACGGTGTCGTACGCCTCGAAGAGCACATCCAAGGGGCGCGCGTACGCATCGCCCGTCAGGTCGGGGCGGGCGGTGTCGAGTGTCGGCAGAGTGACGCCCCAGGCTTCGGCGAAGGCGTGGACGGCGCGGTCGTGGAGTGTCGCGCGTTCCTCGGGGTCGAGTGGGCGCACGGCGGCCGTGATGTCCTCGGCGTGGTCGACGACGGCGCGCAGCGCGGCCGGGGCGTCCTCGTCGAGGCGCGTCAGGGGTGCCCGCGCCGATGCGCCCTGCCCTCGAGTGAGCAGCAGGACACGTACCGGGGCCGCGGGTGACGCGTGGGCGCTCAGGATCTCCAACAAGCCGCACAGGGACGCCGTGTCGACGGCCTCCGCGTAGTCGACGATCACCAGTCGGGGCAGAGCGAGGGCCGCGAGGGCGCCGGCGTCCCGTTCGCGGGTCCACAGTCCGCTGACCCAGCCGCGTGCGAGGGTGCACCGTGCCAGCTCCAGGGCGAAGCGGGTCTTTCCGGCCCCGCCAGGCGCCGCCACCTGGGCCAGAGCGATGGCCTGCGGTTGTTCGCACCAGCGCTCGATGTCGGCGAGTACGTCGTCGCGGAAGGCGTACGGCACGATGCCGTAGTCGGCACGCAGGAGATCGGCGGGGCTGGTCCTGGGGCCGCGATTGAAGGTTCCCCAGGGGCGACTCAGGGCGGTGTGCCCGGGGTGATCGCGCATGGGCAGGACACGGTTCCAGGAGGCGCGGTCGGCGAGGAACGTCTCTTCGTTGCGGGTGAGCAACTCTCCGCCCCAGGCAGCCAGTTCGTTCTCGGGGTGCGTGCCGGGCAGGAGGGCGGAGATGGGGGTCGCCCAACCGCCGAGATCGCCGTCGATGTCACGCGATGCGGTGATCACGGCGACCACGGCGCGGCTGCGCGGGCACACCAGCGGCGCTCCGGACAAGCCCGGGCTCGCCTGCCCGCCCTTCAACCGGAGGCTGCCATCCCCCTCGACGCCTTCGCAGCGGAAGGTCGCGGGTGAGCCATGGGGCTCGATCCCGTACTCGCGACGTGCGAACCCCCAAGTCCGGCAGTCCCGCTCGGGGTCCGGGTCGGTCGGGGCGAGGCGGACACACGGGTGCTCGGGCAGCGGGACCGTCGTGATGCGCAGCACCGCCAGATCGGGGAAGGGCCACAGCGCGCCCTCGGTGCGCGGCCGGGACCGGGCAACGACGCGCGCACTCAGCTTCAGCTCGTGCTCCTTGTCGGACCTCCCCTCGTGCGTCGTCTCGTACGCGGCGGCTGCCGCGACCAACTCCACGACCTGCTCGTCCCCCACGACATGGGCTGCGGTGAGCACCAGGCCGGGCGCGGCGAAGAAGCCGGTGCCGAGGGTTCTCCCGGCCTCGCCGACCACTTTCACGACGTGGCGCCGCAGTTCGCGATCCCCGTCGGTGTGCGCGGACCCGCCCATGGTCACGACGCTGCGGCGCCGTCGGTGTCGTACTTCCAGGTCAGGGTGATCTCCAAGGACGCCGAGCCGCCGCCTTCGACCAAGAGCCCGGAGAGCTTTCCGGTCTTGGTCGACAGGTTGACGCCGAAGCTCACGGTGGCCTCGGCGGGCTTGGCGCTCTCCCATGCGGCGGACAGATGCCCACCCACGGCCTCGATCATGTCGCGTACGCCGTCGAAGGACAGCGCGTCCCCCAACCCGACCGGCTGTGGACCGCCGCCGTCTGACACCTCCGCATAGAACTCGGTGCCCCCTGCCCGCACCAGAATGGGCTGCCCCATGCCGTCCTCCGTATCCACCGCTCGGCCGTCAATGCCCCCTGCATGGACGGTGATTGTGTCCTGCCCACCGGAGCACGGGCAACGCCCTGGCCGCTCTCGTGTGCGTGCCTCTGTCGAATCTCACGGCAGGCGGACCACCTGTCCCGCGGTGAACAGTGCAGCGTCCGGCACACCAGCACATCTCCACGGGGCCGCAGCTGAACCAGACGTTCCCGAGAGCGGATCGCGATCTTCGCTAGCCTCTGTCCGGCTGCAACTGCTGCTGAGCACGCATGAGCATCAGGATCTGTACTTGAACGGGCGGCATTTCCGGTCCGTGGGACGAGGCCGCGACGTGGTGTACGGCCGCCCGCGCGCGCGTGGATCCGATGTCGCCGAAATTCACTGGCCTCTCCCCCATGAAGCTGCTTAGCCTAGCCACATACCTAGTGTCCCTAGGTTTTGCCGTCTCGCTTATCCCGGGAGCCCCCCATGAGACCACTCACCGAGCAGGACATCCGCAAGTCGTTCATCAACTGCTCGAAGGGGGAGGCCAAACGTCTTTATGTGCCCAGGGATCTCGACGCACGCCCTTGGGACGATCTGGACTTCCTGGGGTGGCGGGATCCGGGCGCACCGGACCGCAGTCACCTGGTGGCCGAGCGGGAGGGGCAGGAGGTCGGCATCACGCTGCGCTTTCCGCCCCCGCAGCGCAGCCTGCTGCGGTACAGCATGTGCTCACTCTGCCTGACGTCCCATCCGCGCGGCGGCGTCTCCCTGATGACCGCCCGCAAGACGGGCACGGCGGGCCGCGAGGGCAACTCGGTCGGCCTGTACATGTGCGCCGACCTGGCCTGTTCGCTCTATCTGCGCGGCAAGAAGGTCCCGGAGAGCGGCCCGCGGATCGAGGAGAGCCTCACGCTGGAGGAGCAGATCGCCCGCACAACAGGAAATCTCATGGCTTTCCTGGACAAACTGTACGTGTGAGGACCTCCGTCCCCGCCCCTTGCCAGGGATCCCGTTGTCGATCAACCTGAGCCTTCATGCGGACACTTGCGTTCCGCATGAGAGGGGAACATCGCGAGGATGCGAGACGTACAGGAGTGGCAGGAATTCCGCGCGTGGGCGGCAAAGCTCAGGCGGGACCCGGTGGTCGTCCAGACGATGCGGTCCGCGGTCGCCGCGACGGTCGCGTACGTCATCGCGCTGCGGCTGAGTCCCGAGGCGGCGCCGCTCACCGCGCCGCTGACCGCGCTGCTGGTCGTCCAGGTCACCCTCTACGCCACGCTCACCAACGGCGTGCGCCGGGTGAACTCCGTGGTGGCCGGGGTTCTCGTCGCCATCGCCTTCAGTCTGCTGGTGGGTCTGACCTGGTGGAGCCTGGCGCTGCTGATCGTGGCCTCGCTGGCCGTCGGCCATCTGGTGCGGGTCGACGAGTACGTGCCCGAGGTGGCGATCAGCGCGATGCTGGTGCTCGGCGTGACGACCGTCGGGGACACCGCCTGGGCGCGGGTGCTGGAGACCCTGATCGGCGCGGTCGTCGGGCTCGCCTGCAACCTGCTCCTGGCGCCGCCGGTGTGGGTGGGCGAGGCGGGCGAGTCCATCGAGGGGCTGGCCCGCCGGATGCGGCAGCTGATGCTGAGCATGGGCGAGGAGGCCGCGGGCCGTACGCCCGTGGAGCGCGCCGCGGCCCGGTTGCACGAGGCGCGCCGCCTCGACCACGACATCGTCGAGGTGGACGCGGCGCTGCGGCAGGCGGAGGACAGTCTGCGGCTCAATCCCAGGGTGCGCGAGGGCCTGCTGCACCGGGTGGTGCTGCGCACCGGCCTGGACACCCTGGAGATCTGCATGGTCGTGCTGCGGGTACTCGCCCGCACCCTGACCGACCTGGCGAAGGAACGCGACCCCGACCCGCTGTTCCCCGACCGGACGGGCGCCGCGGTGGAGCAGCTGCTGTCCGAGATCGCGGACGCCATGGTGAGCTTCGCGGTCCTGGTCACCGCCCATGCCAGCCGGAGCGCGGAGTCCGCGGAGGAGCGGCTCGCCACCGAGCTGCGCCAGGCCGCCGCGACCCGCGACAAGCTCGCCCAGCTGCTGCTGGAGGAGGTTCAGCGCGACGCCCGCCAGTGGCAGCTGCACGGCGCGGTGCTGACCGAGGTCAACCGCATCCTGGACGAGATGGACACCGAGCACCGCTCCCGCCGTCTGCTGGAGGAGCTCGACCGTGTCTCGCGCGAGCAGCGTGAGCGCATGCCCCGGCTGACCCGGCTGCGGGAGAACATCCGCGTGCCCGAGCGGCTGCGCCGGAACCGTCTCGCCGCCGCGCGTCGTTCTAGGTGACGAAGTCACCACGGAGCAAGGGGGCGTGCGGATGAGCGGCGAGGGCGTACGGATCGACGGGAACACCCTGCGGTTGCCGGGCGGTGTGGCGGTGCGGTTCGTCCGCACCCTGCGGCTGCCCGAGAGCGGCACGCATCCGCTGCCGCCCGGGCTCGGTGAGTTCCCGGTGCGGCGGGTGGCCGACTTCCCGGACACCGTGCCCGAGGCGTGGCGGGCGCGCGGCGGTGTGCTGCTGCCGATGTATCTGCGCGAGGCGATGTGGCTGAGTTTCGCGGGCAGCGCCGAGCCCGCCGCCCTCCAGGTCGGTGTGGGCAAGGTGTGCGCGGTCTCGGGCAGGCCGTGGAGCGACCGGCTGACCCGGGACCCGCAGAACTATGTGGTGCTGCCGCGCCAGCCGTGGCTGGACGGCATCAACTCCGGCAAGGGGACGGTCCGCCAGTTCGTGGCCGTGCCGCTGGGCCTCGGGGCCACCGTGGAGGGGCAGGTCACCGGCGAGGAGGTGTGGGGCGGGGTGCAGCTCCAGTCGTTCCCGCTGACCGACGAGGCGCGGGAGCGCTGGCGTGAGGAGCAGCGGCGCCTGGCCGAGCGGCAGCGGTCGGTCACCGCGACGGGGAGCTACGGCGCCATCATGCCGATGTCGGCGCCCGCCCCGGCAGCGGCCGCGCCCGGCGGCCGCCCCCGGTCCGCCCCCGCGATGGGCCTGGGCGTCGGCGGTTCGATGCGCCAGGAGGTCTACCGGGACGACCGCCCGGCGACGGACTGGGCCGACACACCGGCCGGCCGGGTCTTCGTCCACCTGGTGACGCCCCCGGAGTGGCGCCGTATCACCGGCGAGGAGCCGCCTCCGTCCCCCGTGAACCGGGCGGCGTACACGCGCGCGGGGCTGCCCTGGTACGACTACTACGACGACGAGGCGCAGGATCTGGCGCCCACGGACGCCCTGGAGGGTGTGAAGCCGGTGGGCGACTGGATCGGGGACGACCACGAGCCCTGGCAGCAGCCCGCGCCGGGCCAGGTGAAGCAGCTCAAGGACGCGCCGGGCAAGCCGGTGGAGGACGGTGACTGGTAGTCCCTCGGTTGCACCGGCCGGGTGATCCACGCGAGGGTGGCTGTCGCGACAGCGACGAGGGACGACCCGAGGTGTGGACATGGGCAGTGCAGGCGTGAGCAGGCGCCGTTTCGTCGGCACCCTCGCGGGGACGGCCGCCGCGGTGGCCCTCCCGGCGGCGACGGCCTGCGACGACGCCCCGGCTCCGGCGGATTCGACGCCTGCCGAGGCGAGCGTGAGCCCCACGCGCGCGGCCCGCAGACCCTCCGGACCGCGCCCGCTCTACCTCGGCACCTACACCTCGGTCGAGGGCGGCGGCCGGGGCATCGGGCTGGCCTCCTACGACCCCGGCACGGGGCGTGTCACCGGGGCGGGCACGCTCACCGGCATGGGCGACCCGTCGTATCTGGCGCTGCATCCGGACGGCCGCACCCTGTACGCGGTCGACGAGCGCGCGGACGGCGCCGTCACCGCGGTCCGGCTCGCCGACCGCAAGGTGCTGGGCAGCCGGGGCACCGGCGGCGGCGCGCCGTGTCATCTGTCGGTTCATCCGGGCGGGCGCTGGCTGCTCAGCGCGAACTACGCCTCCGGCAGCGTGGCCGTGCACCCCGTCACGGACTCGGGCGCGCTCGGGGAGCGCACCGACCTGGTCACGCACACGTCTCCCGCGCCGGGGCCCGGTCAACAGGGCCCGCACGCCCATCAGTTCGTCACGAGCCCGGACGGCGGCCACGTCCTCGCGGTCGACCTGGGCACGGACACCGTGTACACCTACCGCCTCGACGAGGCGAAGGGCACGCTCACCGAGGTCTCCCGGGCGCAGACCCGGCCGGGCGCCGGTCCGCGCCATCTGACCTTCCATCCCGGCGGCCGGTTCGCGTACCTCGCCAACGAGGTCGACAACACCGTCGCCGTCTGCGCCTACGACCCCGACACCGGCCGGCTGACCGTCGGCGACGCGCAGTCCACGGGCACCGGTTCGGGCACCAGTTACCCGGCGCAGCTCCTGGTGACGTCCAACGGCGCCTACGCCTATCTCGCCAACCGGGGCCACAACAGCCTCACCCGGTACGCGGTGGAGGCGGACGGCGCCCGGCTCAGGCTCCTCGACACGGTGCCGGTGGCCGGTGACTTCCCGCGGCAGATCGCCTTCTCGCCGGACGGCGGGCTGCTGTTCGCCGCCAACCAGCGGTCGAGCACCGTGAGTGTCTTCCACGTCGACGACGCGAGCGGTGAACTGCGCCTGGCGGGCGAACCGTTCGCGTCACCCGTCGCCGTCTGTGCGCTGCCGCTGTAGGGCGCGGGGGCAGGAGGCGGCGCTGGCCTGGGCGAGCAGGACGTGCATGCGCTCGGTGAGCTGTGCGACGTCGTCGGCGGGCCGGTGGAAGGGCAGCCGTACGTCGCCGTGGGCGCGGGCGCGTTCGATGCGCAGCGTCAGTCCGTGCCGGTCGACGGCGAGGGGCTGGACGCGCACCGCGCCGTGCAGGCTGTCGGGTTCGACGAGCCGGGTGAGCCGCTCGACGGCGTCGGAGTGGCAGTCGGCGAGGTGGGTCAGCAGCCGGGCCTCGGCCAGGGTCAGCGGGTCGGGCTCGGCAGCGGCGAACTCGTCGAGGTCGACGACCACGGCGCCGTCCGGGCGGCGCAGCACCACGCGCGTGGGCTGGAAGGCGAGCCGGCCCTCCTCGGCGGCGAACCAGCCGGCCAGCCACAGGCGGGCGCGGATCCGGTTGCGTACGGGGACGGGCGCGACGTCCGCGAACTCCAGTACGGCGGTCGGCTCTCCGCGGGGCGCGCAGATCGCCGCCGTGACGAGGGCGCTGTCCTCGGGCACGTCCAGGAGCACCCTGCCGTCCTCGGCCACGGAGTGCGCGCCGACGAACTCCTCCCGGCCGCCCTCCGCGGTCACCGCGCAGGACCATGCGGCGGCGAGCACCGACCGGGCCCGCTCCGCCGCGGCAGGCGCGGCCGTCCAGCTCTGGGTGTCACCCATTCCGTACCTCCCTTAGGTAAGCCTTGCCTAACCTATCGAAGATCGGGGCGCACGCCAACCGGCACCTCCAACCTGTGCCCCCGATGTGCGGAGTTCTACGGAGCCTTTACCGGGCCTTCAGCGTGAGATGACCCCGAGCAGCGCCCGCGCGCACAGCTCGCGCACCTGCTCGCGGGTCAGATCGAAACCGCGCAGCCACTCCAGGCAGACGGCCGTGGTGAACGCCAGCCAGCCGCGCACCGCCAGCCGTACGTCGGGACGCTCCTCCAGGACCGCGCCGAACTCGGGGTCGGCCGCAAGCGCCGCCAGGATCTGCTGTTCCTGCGCGGCCAGGGCCCGCTGGTAGACCTTGCGCACGGCCTGGTCGCCGGCCGCGTCGGCGCGATGGAAGGCGCGGAAGCCGTGCGCGTGCGCCTCGACGTACTCCAGGTAGGTGTCGAGGCTCGCGGTGAGCTGCTCGCGCACCGGAACGCCGGGCACGGCGGCGGTCAGCCGCAGCATGCGCTCGCTCTCGCGCTCGACGACCGCCGCGAAGAAGTCCCGCTTGGTCGGGAAGTAGTGGTAGAGCAGCCCGCGCGAGACACCGGCGATCTCGGCGACCTGCTCGATCCACACCTCGTCGTACGGGCTCTCCGAGAACAGCCGGGCCCCGACCGCGAGCAGCTGCTCCCGGCGTTCTTCGGTGCTGAGTCTGCGCCGGGTGCGCTCCCCCTGGTTCGCGCTCATGCCCGCACCTTACTTGACGTCGATTCAACGAGCGGACCAGACTGAAACCCGCTATTGAACCCACGTACAAAAAGGCTCAACCTGCCGCAGGATCAAGGGAGATCGCGTCATGGCGGAGACGACGACCCAGGCCGCGCTGCCGAGGGGATTCCGCAGCGCCGAACAGGGCTGGCCCGAGCTGCACCGCATTCCGCATCCGCCGCGCCGGCTCCCGCTGCTCGGCGACATCCTGGGCGCGAGCAGGACCAGGCCGCTCCAGGACTCCCTCCGCTACGCCCGCCTGCTCGGCCCGATCTTCCGGCGCAGGGCGTTCAACAAGGAGTTCGTGTTCGTGTGGGGTGCCGGTCTCACGGCCGACCTCGCCGACGAGACGCGGTTCGCCAAGCATGTGGGCCTCGGCATCGCCAATCTGCGCCCGGTCGTCGGGGACGCCCTGTTCACGGCGTACAACCACGAGCCCAACTGGCAGCTCGCGCACGACGTCCTGGCGCCGGGGTTCAGCCGGGAGGCCATGGAGGGCTATCACTCGATGATGCTGGACGTGGCGGAACGGCTGACCGCCCACTGGGACGGCGCGCTCGCCACGGGCCGGACCGTGGACGTGCCCGGCGACATGACCAAGCTGACCCTGGAGACGATCGCCCGCACGGGCTTCGGCCACGACTTCGGCTCCTTCGAGCGGGCCCGGCCGCACCCCTTCGTGACCGCGATGGTGGGCACGCTCGCCCACGCGCAACGGCTGAACACCGTGCCGGTGCCGTTCCTGCTGCGCGGGGCCGCCCGGCGCAACGACGCCGACATCGCCTATCTCAACCGCACGGTCGACGACCTGGTCCGCGAGCGCCGTACGAAGAGCGGCGACGGCGACCTGCTGGACCGGATGCTGGAGACGGCCCACCCCGAGACCGGGGAGCGGCTGTCGGCACAGAACGTCCGGCACCAGGTCATCACTTTCCTGGTGGCGGGCCACGAGACCACCTCGGGCGCGCTGTCCTTCGCCCTGTACTACCTCGCCCGGCACCCGGAGGTCGCGGCGCGGGCCCGCGCCGAGGTGGACCGCGTCTGGGGCGACACGGCTCGGCCCGGCTACGACCAGGTGGCCAAACTGCGCTATCTGCGCCGGGTGCTGGACGAGTCGCTGCGGCTGTGGCCGACCGCGCCCGCCTTCGCCCGGGAGGCCCGCGGGGACACGGTCCTGGCCGGGGAGCACCCGATGCGGCGCGGTGCCTGGGCGCTGGTGCTCACGCCGATGCTGCACCGCGATCCGGAGGTCTGGGGCGAGGACGCCGAACGCTTCGACCCCGACCGCTTCGACCCCAAGGCGGTGCGGTCCCGTCCGCCGCACGTGTTCAAGCCGTTCGGCACCGGGGCCCGGGCGTGCATCGGGCGCCAGTTCGCCCTGCACGAGGCCACCCTCGTGCTCGGCCTGCTGCTGCGCCGCTACGAGCTGCTGCCCGACCCGGAGTACCGGCTGCGCGTGACCGAACGGCTGACGCTGATGCCCGAGGGGCTGCGCCTGGGGCTCAAGCGCCGCCGCCCCTCCGGCCCGGCCAGGGCCACGGCCGACGAACCCGCGTCAGAGCCGCGCTGTCCCGTGCGCGGGCTGGGCGAATGAAGCGGTCGGCCGGCTCTCCGAGCCGCACGGCGCCGGGGCCGACTCCCGACCCGCAGACCGGCCACACCTGATCGAGCAGCTGACGCCGATGCCCGAAGGGCTGCTCCTGAGCCTCGCCCGGTGCTCCCCCACTTCGGCCGACGAGCCCGCGTCAGAGGAGCTGCGCTGTCCAGTGCGCGGGCCGGGTGAGTGACCCGGGCAGCCGGGTCCCGGCGCTGCCCCGGGCCGCGTTGAGCTGCGGCTGGGTGAGGAAGAACGCCCCGGTCAGATCGGCGTCCGTGAGGTCGGCGTCGCGCAGGTCCGCCCCGATGAGGTCGGCGCCCCGCAGATCGGCGCCGGTCAGGTCGGCGGCGATCAGATAGGCGCCACGCAGGCTCACCCCGCGCAGGTCCGCGCCCTTGAGGCGGGCACCCATGAGATCGGCGCCCCTGCGGTCCTTCTTACGGCCACGGATACCGGCCCGCGTCAGTTCGCTGGACTTCAGCAGGAGCACGTTGACCTCCTGCCGGTGGGCGGCCACGTCCAGCGCGCCCAGTTCCTCCGGCGTGCGGCCGGCGAGTTCCTCGGTCTTCTCCAGCATCCGGCGCAGCTCGGCGTGGACCGGGCGGGCGGCGGGCAGGGTGAGCGCCTCGGTGAGGTACCAGAGCAGTTCGTGGAGCTGACGGACGACCGGGAAGACGTCGAACATGGCGCGGGCGTGCTCCCGTGGGCCGGTCCGCCAGTCCTGGCCGCCGAAGGTGACCTGCGAGACCCGCTGACCGGCACCGAAGCAGTCGTAGACCGTGCAGCCGGTGAAGCCCTCCTGGCGGAGCCGGGCGTGGAGGGAGCAGCGGTGGTCGTCCTGGAGGTTCCGGCAGGGCGTCCCGGCCTTCTTGTCGACCGCGAAGTCGGCGGACGCGGCGAAGGGCAGGGCGACACAGCACAGCCCGAAGCAGTTCTGGCAGTCGCCGCGCAGGTCGGTTTGGGCGGTCGTGTGATCTTGCATGACGAAAAGCCTACGGCCGGAAACTCACCGATGAGTTTCCGGCCCTGTGGGGGTCCCCTCATACAACGGAAAACTAGCTCGGCTACCACTGGAGTACGACCCGACAGAAGCTGGAGCCGTACGACCGAGGAGAGACGCCATGTGCAGCCACCGGCCCGCCTGCCCCACCGCCGACAGCCCCGACCACCACGCCGCCGCCATCGTCGCGTCCCACCCCGAACAGGGCTGGAACCTGCTGTGCAACGGCACCATCGCCTTCGACGACACCGGTGAACTCCTCCCCGACGGGCGGGTGGTGGCCCCGGACCGCACGCTCGGGCAGCTGGCCGTGGCCGCCTGAGCCTGCCGGGTCAGCGGGCGAACACCTCGAACGACACGGCCGGCTTCCCGCCGAACCGCTGCCCCGTCTGCTCGGCGTGCGCGCTCAGGAAGCCCCGGACGTAGGTCTCGGGGTCCTCGTCGGTCAACGCCTCGATGTAGGTGCGGTGTTCGAGCAGTGAGCGCACCGCGCGCTCCAGACCGGGTGCGGCGTCCACGGCGTGAGTGGGCGTGCTGGAGCCGGCGACGGCGACCCAGCGGACGCCGTTCCAGGGGGCGAGGCCCTGCTCGATGAGTTCGGGGAAGATCCACCGGTTGCCGGCGTCGGCCGCCGCGTCCAGGGTGGCGCGTCCGACCGCGACGTGGTCGGGGGTGTTCCAGGCGACGCCGCCCCAGGTGTCCCGGTGGTTGAGGGTGATGACCAGCTCGGGCCGGTGGCGCCGGATCGCGGCGGCGATGTCACGGCGCAGGGCGGTGCCGTACTCGATCACACCGTCGCGGTGGTCGAGGAACTCCACTTCCGAGACGCCGACGACCGCAGCGCTGGCCCGCTGCTCCTGCTCACGCAGCGGGCCGCACTTCGCGGGCTCCAGGGTGTCGATGCCCGCCTCGCCCCGGGACACCAGGACGTAGGAGACCTCGCGGCCCGCGTCCGTCCAGGCGGCGATCGCGGCCGAGCAGCCGTACTCCAGGTCGTCCGGGTGTGCCACGACCGCGAGCGCGCGGTGCCAGTCGTCGGGCATGGGCTGGAGTTGCGTGATCTTCGGATCGCTCATGCCCGCAGACTAGTTCGAGGGATGGGCGAGGACCTTACATTTCGTCACGCGCCAGTCCCAGCAGGCGGTCCAGCACGCGCGGGCCGCCCGCGCGGACGCCGTCGTGCTCGAACTCGTCGGTGACCCAGGTGCGCAGACCGCGGATCGTGCGGGCGGTGGTGAGCGAGTGGGCCGTGTCGACGTACATGTCGTCGTGGTAGACGGCCGCCGCGACCGGGACCTCGTTGGCGGCGAGCCGGGCCGGGTCGTACAGGGGGGTCCAGTCGGTGCGGGCGGCGAGGAGTTCGGCGGTCTCGCGCAGCGGGCGCAGCGCCGGGTCGCAGTCGAACATCCACGGGTGGATCGACTCGCCGGTGAACAGCAGCGGACCGTCTCCGGCCAGCGCCTTGGCGGCGTCGAACTGCGGGAACTCGGCGCGCACACGCTCGGCGGACCAGGCGGTGGGGCGGGCGTCCTGGCCGTAGATCGCCTCATGCACGAGGGCGTAGAGCGGGTGGCCGGCGTACGACAGCAGGCCCTGGACCTCTTCCTGGAAGGCGTCGGAGAGCCGCATGCCCTGCGGGGTGCGGACGAAGGCGTTCTCCAGCAGGAAGTGCAGACGGTGGCTGCCCTCGCCGCCGCCGAGGAGGATCCCGAGGGACTGGAAGGCCTCGGCGGTGAGCCGGTAGCCGTTGGGCAGCACCACCTCGTGGCTCAGCAGGTGGTCGGCGATCCGGCGGGCCCGCTCGACGTCCTGCGGGTAGCGGGCGTAGTGGGCGGTGACCTTGCGCTCGATACGGGGGTAGGCGGCCCGGTAGACGTCGTCGGCGTGGGCGTCGAGCGAGGGCAGGCCGCCGGTGACGATCGCGGCGGTGAGGCCCTCGGGGGCGGTGGAGAGGTAGTTGACCGTGCAGAAGCCGCCGAAGCTCTGGCCGAGGACGGTCCAGGGGGCGCCGCCGGTGAGCTCGGGGCGGATGGCCTCGCAGTCGCGGACGATCGAGTCGGCGCGGAAGCGGGTCAGATAGTCGGCCTGCTCGGCGGGGCCGCCGCGCAGCGGGAGCGTCTGGCGGTTGGCGGGGCTGGAGTGGCCGGTGCCGCGCTGGTCGAGGAGGAGGACCCGGTACTCCTTCAGGGCGCGGCCGAGCCAGGCCGGCCTGCCGACGAAACGGTTCGCCCCGAAGCCGGGGCCGCCCTGGAGGTAGACCAGCCACGGCAGGTTCTGGCGCGCCCGGTCGGAGGCGACGACCTCACGGGCGTAGAGCTCGATCGTCTCCCCCGCCGGGTCGTCGTGGTCGAGGGGCACGGTGAAGGTGCGGTCGGTGAGGACGACGCCGGGCTGGCGGTAGGTCGCGGTCAACAGGGCTCCCGGGACGGACGGATGTTCAAGGCGCGTCCCAGTTCAGCACATGTCCGTCCGATATCCGATCCCCGGGATCATGAAATCGTACTGAACGCCGGATCAGCGGGCGGACAGGCTGGAGCGCCGCACCACCAGCTCGGGCTGGAGCACGACCCGCCGGTGCTCGTGTCCCCGTCCGCCGTTCACGCCGCTCTCCTCCTCCGTCTCCTCCAGCAGCAGCTCCGCGGCCAGGGCGCCCATGGTGACGGCGGGCTGCCGGACCGAGGTGAGCGGGACGGCCGCGGCGGCGGCGAACTCGATGTCGTCGTAGCCGACGATGGCGAGGTCGTCGGGGACGCTTATGCCGGCGGCGTACATGGCCTGCAGGACGCCGAGGGCGAGCAGGTCGTTGGCGCAGAACACGGCGGTAGGGCGGTCGGCGAGGCCGAGGAGGCGGGCGCCGGCGTCCCGGCCGGCGGCGACGTCGAGCCGCTCGGTGGGCAGCTCGCGCAGCACCTCGGGGCCCAGGCCCGCCTCGGCGAGGGCGTTCAGGGCGCCGGTGCGGCGGTCGCGCACCTGGTTGAAGCCGGGCGGGCCGCTGACGTACGCGATGGAGCGGTGCCCGAGGTCGACCAGGTGGCGGACGGCCAGCGCGCCGCCCGCGACGTCGTCGACGGAGACCGAGCACTCGGTGGTGCCCTCGGCGACCCGGTCGACGAGGACGAAGGGGATGTTGTGGCGCCGGAACGTCTCGATGTTGCGGCCGGTGGCGTCGGCGGGGGTGAGCAGGACGCCGCGGACCCGCTGCTCGGCGAAGAGCGAGAGGTACTCGGCCTCCTCCCCCGGGTTCTGTGCGCTGTTGCAGACCATCACACCGAGCCCGGCCTCGCGCGCGGCCCGCTCGGCGCCGCGCGCCACGTCGACGAAGAAGGGGTTGCCCATGTCGAGCACGAGCAGCCCCATGATCCGGCTGCGGCCCGCGCGCAGCTGCCGCGCGGACTCGCTGCGGACATAGCCCAGCCGGTCGATCGCGGACAGCACCCGCGCCCGGGTCTCGGTGGCGACCGAGTCCGGACGGTTGATGACGTTCGACACCGTGCCGACGGAGACTCCGGCGGCGCGGGCGACGTCCTTGATACCCACCGACTGGGCCATAAGGCAGGAACCTCCAGGAGAACGAGGGGCGGCGGGAGGCCTTCACATTACCGTCAGGCCGCCCCACAACGGCATCGGTCAGGCGGGGAGCCGGAAGTCGACTACATGCAGCGCCGACGGTGTCGTACCGGTGGACTTCACCTGGTACATCACCGACAGGACGTTGTCCTGCGCGATGCGGGTCTCGTCGACGACGACCTCACCGAAGGCGTTCAGCCCGCTGCCGTCGTACAGCAGCGTCCAGTCCGTGTAGCCGGAGGCCTTGGAGGCCCCGGCAATCCGGCCGAAGGGGAAGATCGCGTAGGCGTTGTCGTACTTGTCCAGGATCAGCTTGGTGCGCTGGCTGGAGTTGAGCGGGACCGGGATCTCGGTCTTCTGCCAGGCGCCGGAGGAGTTCTTCCGTACGTGGAAGGCGCGGCCGTTGGTGGTGCGGTCGGTCACGTAGTTCGTGGTGCACTGGCCGAAGCGGCCGGGGACGTAGGAGATGATCGCGTGCGGCAGGCCGGTGGAGTCGGTGAACTGGCTCTCCTGGTTCATCAGGGAGTGGTCCGGGTTCAGCGGGTCGATCACCAGGCCGCTGTCGGTGACGGCGACCTTGTCGGAGCCGCCGGTGGTGCCCACCAGTGTGCCGGCGTTGTTGCGCCAGGTGCGGCCGCGGTCGTCGGAGTAGACGTAGCCGGTGTCGTGGTTGGTGATGCCGCCGCTGCTGCACATCACGGCGCCGTTCTGCTCGCGCCAGGTGAAGAACGAGTGCAGTCGGCCGTTCTTGTCGTAGTCGATGCCGTGCAGGTACATGTTGCGGGCCGTCGAGGAGCCGTGCTCGCTGGTGTAGGTGCCGGTGGAGCTGGACCATTCGCCGAGCGCGGTCCAGGCCGAACCGTCGTACTCCGCAAGCGCGTTGCGGCCGTTGCCGGAGACGGCGACCCGGTAGCTGAGCTGGAGCCTGCCCTCGGGGGTGGAGATGAACTGGGGGTAGGTGAACTGGCTTGTGAGCGTCAGACCGTCCAGCGTGGACTGCGGGGCGCCGAACCGGCTTGCGGTCCAGCTCAGTCCGGCCGGGTTGTCCATGAGCCCGGCGACGGACTTGACGTAGGTGAAGCCGTCACTGTGGGAGTCCATGTTGAGGTGGAGCCGGCCATCGACCTTGGAGACGCCCATGGAGATGACGTTGTGGGAGTCGTTGTAGCGCAGCGTGTGGCCGACCTGGACCGTCGACCATGTGCTCGCGCCGAGCGCGCGGCGGCCCACGACGGCGTTGCGGTCGGCGGTGTACCAGACGGCGTACTGGTAGCCCTTGTAGGTCAACAGGCCGTTCTTCTGGAACGAGTTGTTGTTGACCAGGCCGTCGTACGACACGAAGAAGAGGGCCTGGCTGTCAAGCGTGGTGCTGCCGGTCTGCGTCACCGAGGGGCCGGGGTCGGCCGCGCGGGCGGTGCCGCCGGTGACGGCGGAGGTGGACATGGCGGTCACGACGGCACCTGCCAGCAGCGTGCGTCTTCTCATAGTGCGGCTCCAGTTGGTCCTGATGGGGAGGGTCAGGCGAGGTGGAACACTTCGGTGAGCGGCTTCATCGATTCGTCGGGGCGGGCCCCGTCGAGGGATTCGAAGAACGGGGACATCTCGGCCTGCCAGCGGGCGTTGACCTCGGTGGCCTCCATGCCGGCGAGGGCGGCCTGGAAGTCCTCGGTCTCCAGGTAGCCGACGAGCAGGCCGTCGTCGCGCAGGAAGAGCGAGTAGTTGTGCCAGCCGGTGGCCGAGAGCGCTTGGAGCATCTCCGGCCACACGGCGGCATGGCGTTCGCGGTACTCGGCGAGCCGGTCCTCGCGGACCTTGAGGAGGAAACAGACGCGCTGCATGAAGTACCGCTCCTGAACTAGAAGTTGAACTGGTCGATGTTCTCGGCGTTGAACACGGTCGGCTTGCCGAGGCTGATCACGCCGTCCTTGCCGATCGTGTACTCGCCCATGTCGCCGGCGGTGAAGGTCTCACCCTCCTTGCCGGTGATCTGCCCGGAGACCAGCGCGACCGAGGTGCGCGCGGCGAGCTCGCCGAGCTTGGCCGGGTCCCACAGCTCGAACGCCTCGACGGTGCCGTTCTTGACGTACTTGCGCATGTCGTTGGGGGTGCCGAGGCCGGTCAGCTTGACCTTGCCCTTGTACTTGGAGCCCGAGAGGTACTGGGCGGCGGCCTTGATGCCGACGGTGGTCGGGGAGATGATCCCCTTCAGGTTCGGGTACTCCTGGAGCAGGCCCTGGGTCTGCTGGAAGGACTGCTGGGCGTCGTCGTTGCCGTAGGCGACCTTGACGAGCTTGATGTCCTTGTACTTCGGGTCCTTGAGCTCGTCCTCCATGAAGTCGATCCAGATGTTCTGGTTCGTCGCGGTCTGCGCGGCGGACAGGATCGCGATCTCGCCCTTGTAGTCGATCTGTTCGGCGAGCAGCTGCACCTCGGTGCGGCCCAGGTCCTCGGCGGAGGCCTGCGAGACGAAGGCGTTGCGGCACTCCGGCTTGGTGTCGGAGTCGTAGGTGACGACCTTGATGTCGTTGCTCATGGCCTGCTTGAGCGCGGTGCACAGGGCGCCCGGGTCCTGCGCGGAGACGGCCATCGCGTCGACCTGCTGCTGGGTGAGCGTGTTGACGTAGGAGACCTGTCCTGCGGTGTCGGTGGCGCTGGACGGGCCGACCTCCTTGTAGCTGGAGCCCAGCTCCTTCAGCGCGGTCTCGCCGCCCTTGTCGGCGGAGGTGAAGTAGGGGTTGTTGACCTGCTTGGGCAGGAAGCCGACGGTCAGGCCCTTCTTCAGTTCGGCGTTGGGGTCGGCCTTGCCGCCCGAGGCGGCCGAGGCGCCCTCGTTCTTCACGTCCTCCTTGGTGGTGCCACCGCAGGCGGTCGCGGCGAGGGAGAGGGCGGAGACAGCGGCTACGGCCACACAGGCACGGCGGAGGGATGACTTGCGCATGACGGCTCTTCCTTATGGGGCGGAGTGACGGAGGGGGGTGCTACGGGGTGGGCTCGGGCGTCTTGGACACCGGTGCCGCGGCTGCCCTGCGGCCGGCCCTGGCGACGGCGATCTGTCGTGCGACCCGGGGGCCGAGCACGGACAGGACGAGCAGGACGCCGGTGACGACGATCTGCGACTGGGCGGAGACGTCCTGGAGGCTCATCACGTTCTGGAGCGCACCGAGGAGGAAGACACCGGCGATCGCGCCGCCGAGCGTCCCCTTGCCGCCGTCGAAGTCGATACCGCCGAGCAGTACGGCCGCGACGACGGAGAGTTCGAGTCCGGTGGCGTTGTCGTAGCGGGCGCTGGCGTAGTGCAGGGCCCAGAAGATGCCGGTGAGGGAGGCCATCAGGCCGGTCACCGTGAACAGGATCAGCTTCTGCCGCTTGACCCGGATGCCGGCGAACCGGGCCGCCTCCTCGCTGGCACCGATAGCGAACAGCGACCGGCCGAACGGGGTGGCGTGCAGGGCGACCACGGCGATGGCGAGCAGCACCAGGAAGGGCAGCAGGGCGTACGGGATGAAGGTGTCGCCGATGCGTCCGGCCGCGAAGTCCAGGTACTGGGTGGGGAAGTCGGTCACCGCGTCGGAGCCGAGCACGATCTGTGCGATGCCCCGGTAGGCGGCGAGGGTGCCGATGGTGACGGCGAGGGACGGCAGGCCCAGCTTGGTCACCAGCAGGCCGTTGATCAGTCCGCAGACCACACCGAGCAGCAGACAGATCGGAATGATCGTCTCGATCGTCATGCCCTGGTTCCACAGGGCGCCCATCACGGCGCCGGACAGACCGGCCGTGGAGGCGACCGAGAGATCGATTTCGCCCGAGACGACCAGAAGGGTCATGGGCAGGGCGATCAGAGCGATCGGAAGGGTGCTGCCGATCAGGAACGACAGGTTGAAAGCGTTTCCGAAACCGTCGACCGTGCCGAAGGACAGCAGGAGCACGACGATCAGAAGCGCGCCGACGACCGTGTCCCAGCGGATGGCTCGGCTCAGCGAGAAGTCAGCCATGGCGGGCGTTCCTCTTCTTCAGGGCGGTGGCCACGCGCAGCGCGACGATCCGGTCGACCGCGATGGCGAGGATGAGCAGGATGCCGTTGATGGCGAGCACCCAGACGGAGCTGACGCCGAGGGCGGGCAGCACGCTGTTGATGGAGGTCAGCAGCAGCGCGCCGAGCGCCGCGCCGTAGACGCTGCCGGAGCCGCCGGTGAAGACGACACCGCCCACCACGACCGCACTGACGACGGTGAGTTCGTAGCCGTTGCCGGTGCCGGAGTCGACGTTGCCGAAGCGGGCCAGGTACATGGCGCCCGCGAGTCCGGCCAGCGCGCCGCAGAAGGTGTAGGCGGCCAGGATCCGTCGGCGCACCGGGATGCCGGCGAGGCGGGCGGCCTCCGGGTTGGAGCCGAGGGCGTACAGCTCGCGGCCGCTGCCGTAGTGCTTGAGGTAGTAGGCGGTGGCCACCAGGACGGCCAGGGCGATCAGCGCCAGCCACGGTACGGCCGAGATGCCTCCGGAGCCGAAGTCGACGAAGCCGTCCGGGAGGTCGGCCGCCGTGATCTGCCGCGAGCCGACCCAGATCGAGTCGATGCCGCGGATGATGTAGAGCGTGCCGAGGGTGACCACGAGCGCGGGCACCTGGCCGAGGCTGACGAGCAGGCCGTTCAGGAGGCCGAAGCCGATGCCCATCAGGACCGCGAGGAGGACCGCCACGACGGAGTTGCCGCCGCCCTGGAGGTAGGTGCCGGCCGCGAAGGCGCTGATGCCGAGCGTGGAGCCGACGGACAGGTCGACATTGCGGGTGATGACGACGAGGGACTGGCCGGTGGCGACGAGCACCAGGATGGTCGCGTTGAGCAGCAGGTCCTTGATGCCCTGTTCGGACAGGAACTCGCTGTTGCCCGCCTGGGTGACGGCGATCATCACCAGGAAGACGATCAGGATGGCCAGTTCGCGCATCTTGAAGACACGGTCGACGAGCCGGGTGGCACCGGCCTTGGGCACCTCGGCGACGGGGGCTTGCTGAGGGGTGGTCACCGTCATGCGGCGGCCCTCCCGGTGGCTGCGGCCATCACGGTTTCCTCGGTGGCTTCGGAGCGCGCGATCTCGGCGGTGAGCCGGCCCTCGTGCATCACCAGCACGCGGTCGGCCATGCCGAGGATCTCGGGCAGGTCGGAGGAGATCATCAGGACGGCGACGCCGTCGGCGGCGAGCTGGGACAGCAGCCGGTGGACCTCCGCCTTGGTGCCGACGTCGATGCCGCGCGTGGGCTCGTCGACGATCAGCACCTTGGGGCCGGTGGCGAGCCACTTGGCGAGGACGACCTTCTGCTGGTTGCCGCCGGACAGCGTGTTGACGGTGTCGGCGATCCGCGCGTACTTCACCTGGAGCTTGACGGCCCAGTCGAGGGAGCGGCTGCGTTCGGCGCCGCGGTCCATCAGGCCCGCCTTGACGGTCGTACGCAGTCCGGTGAGGCCGATGTTGCGCTCGATGGACATGTCCATCACCAGGCCCTGGGCGCGCCGGTCCTCGGGGACCAGGGCGAGCCCGGAGGCCATCGCGGTGGAGGGGGCTCCGTTGACCAGGGCCTTGCCGTCCACGGAGACCTCGCCGGCGTCCCAGCGGTCGATGCCGAACACGGCCCGGGCGACCTCGGTGCGGCCGGCGCCGACGAGTCCGGCGAGGCCGACGATCTCGCCGCGGCGGACCTCGAAGGAGACATCGGTGAAAACGCCCTCGCGGGTCAGCCGGCGCACGCTCAGGGCCACCTCGCCCGGCTTCACGTCCTGCTTGGGGTAGAGCTCGTCGAGGTCGCGGCCGACCATCCGGCGGACCAGATCGTCCTCGGTCATGCCGTCCAGCGGCTCACTGGCGATCCAGGCGCCGTCGCGCAGGGTGGTCACCCGCTGGCAGATCTGGAAGATCTCCTCCAGCCGGTGGGAGATGAACAGAACGGCGGCGCCCTGTTCGCGCAGGGTGCGCACGACGCCGAAGAGACGGGCCACCTCGCTGCCGGTGAGGGCGGCGGTGGGCTCGTCCATGATCAGGACCCGCGCGTCGAAGGAGAGCGCCTTGGCGATCTCCACGATCTGCTGGTCGGCGATGGACAGGCCGCGCGCCGGGCGGTCGGGGTCGAGTTCGACGCCGAGGCGCTGCATCAGGGCCAGGGTCGCCCGGTGCGTGGCCTTGTGGTCGATGCGGCCGAGGACGCGCCGCGGCTGGCGGCCCATGAAGATGTTCTCGGCGATCGACAGGTCGGGGAAGAGGGTCGGCTCCTGGTAGATCACGGCGATACCGGCGTCGCGGGCGTCGCCGGGGCCGTGGAAGACGACGGGCGCGCCGTCGAGCAGCACGTGGCCGGTGTCCGGCCGGTGCACTCCGGCGAGTGTCTTGATCAGGGTCGACTTGCCCGCGCCGTTCTCTCCGGCGAGGGCGTGCACCTCCCCGGGAAACAGCTCCAGGGAGACGTCCCGCAGGGCGCGGACCGCGCCGAAGGACTTCGAAATGTCCCTGAGCGCAAGAACCGGGGCCGGACCCGTGGTGGACGGGTGGGTCATGGGGGCTCCTCGACGACGTCGGCGGGACGGCCCTCTCGACGTCGTGAAAGGTTTCAACTTGGTTGCCGGGACGTTAGGCACGGAGCGCATGTCACGTCAATGGGTTCGTATCGAAAAAATTTCGATGAACGAAGGTCACGGCAGAGTCACGAGCATCAGCCTGGGCCGCAGGGCTTGACACCCCTGCGGACGGCTCATAGCTTCCCGTCTTGAATCGTTTCACAGCGATGCGTTTCAGAGATGCGTTTCAGAAGACTTTCCGACCCGACGTCACAGGAGCCACGAAGTGACCGAGCTCGCCGCGGTGAAGGCCGCGCTCAAGACACAGGCCGTAGAGACGCCGTCGTGGGCGTACGGGAACTCGGGCACGCGATTCAAGGTGTTCGCACAACAGGGCGTCCCGCGTACCCCGCAGGAGAAGCTGGAGGACGCGGCGCAGGTGCATGCGTTCACGGGTGTGGCGCCGACGGTGGCGCTGCATATTCCGTGGGACAAGGTGGAGGACTACGCGGCGCTGGCGAAGTTCGCGGAGGAGCGGGGGGTGCGGCTGGGGGCGATCAACTCCAATACCTTCCAGGACGACGACTACAAGCTGGGCAGCATCTGCCACCCCGATGCGGTGGTGCGCCGCAAGGCTGTGGATCATCTGCTGGAGTGCGTCGACATCATGGACGCGACCGGCTCGACGGATCTGAAGCTGTGGTTCGCCGACGGCACGAATTATCCCGGTCAGGACGACATCCGGGGGCGGCAGGACCGGCTGGCGGAGGGTCTTGCGGAGGTGTACGGGCGGCTGGGCGAGGGCCAGCGGATGCTGCTGGAGTACAAGTTCTTCGAGCCGGCGTTCTACACGACGGATGTGCCGGACTGGGGGACGGCGTATGCGCACTGTCTGAAGCTGGGTGAGAAGGCGCAGGTCGTCGTCGACACGGGGCATCACGCGCCGGGTACCAACATCGAGTTCATCGTGGCGACGCTGCTGCGGGAGAACAAGCTCGGCGGGTTCGACTTCAACTCGCGGTTCTATGCGGACGACGACCTGATGGTGGGGGCCGCGGATCCGTTCCAGCTGTTCCGGATCATGTATGAGGTGGTGCGTGGGGGCGGGTTCACGCCGGATGTGGCGTTCATGCTCGACCAGTGCCACAACATCGAGGCGAAGATCCCGGCGATCATCCGGTCGGTGATGAATGTGCAGGAGGCGACGGCGAAGGCGCTGCTGGTTGACGGCGTCGCTCTGGCCGAGGCGCAGGCCTCCGGTGACGTGCTCGGCGCGAATGCCGTGGTGATGGATGCGTACAACACGGATGTGCGGCCGCTGCTTGCCGAGGTGCGCGAGGAGATGGGGCTGGACCCCGATCCCATGGCCGCGTATGCCCGGTCCGGGTGGGCCTCGAAGATCGTGGCTGAGCGGGTCGGAGGTGAGCAGGCCGGCTGGGGCGCGTGAGCGTCTGCCGGGAGCTGTTCGTCGCGGGGTGCGGGCCGGCTGTGGCTGGTCGCGCAGTTCCCCGCGCCCCCAGGGAAACGTCGTCACCCTCTCTTCAGTAAGGAACCGAAGTCATGGCAACCCATCCCTCCGCCGCCGATCTCCTCGCCCGGTCCCATCGGCTCGGCGCCGATCCCCGTAACACCAACTACGCCGGCGGCAATGCCTCGGCGAAAGGTATCGATACCGATCCCGTCACCGGGGGTGATGTGGAGCTGATGTGGGTCAAGGGGTCCGGTGGTGATCTCGGGACGCTGACCGAGGGCGGGCTTGCCGTGTTGCGGCTGGACCGGATGCGGGCGCTGGTGGATGTGTATCCGGGGGTGGAGCGCGAGGACGAGATGGTCGCCGCGTTCGACTACTGCCTGCACGGCAAGGGAGGTGCGGCGCCCTCGATCGATACGGCCATGCACGGGCTGGTGGAGGCGGCGCACGTCGATCATCTGCACCCCGACTCCGGGATCGCGCTGGCCTGTGCGGCGGACGGGGAGAAGCTGACGGCGGAGTGCTTCGGCGACAGTGTGGTGTGGGTGCCGTGGCGCAGGCCCGGGTTCCAGCTGGGGCTGGACATCGCGGCGGTGAAGGCCGCCCATCCGCAGGCGATCGGGTGCATCCTCGGCGGGCACGGGATCACCGCGTGGGGTGACACCTCCGAGGAGTGCGAGCGCAACTCGCTGCACATCATCCGTACCGCGGAGAAGTTCCTGGAGGAGAAGGGGAAGGCGGAGCCCTTCGGCCCGGTGATCGAGGGCTACGAGGCGCTCGGCGAGGCCGACCGCAGGGAGCGGGCGGCGGCGCTGGCGCCGTATGTCCGGGCGATCGCCTCGCAGGACAGGCCGCAGGTGGGGCACTTCAACGACTCCGAGGCCGTCCTGGACTTCCTCGCCTGCGCCGAGCACCCGCGCCTCGCCGCGCTGGGCACCTCCTGCCCGGACCACTTCCTGCGCACGAAGGTCCGCCCGCTCGTGCTCGATCTGCCGCCGGCCGTTTCGCTGGAGGAGGCGGTCGCCCGGCTGAAGGAGCTGCACGCCGCCTACCGGGAGGAGTACGCCGCCTACTACCAGCGCAACGCCCTGCCCGGCTCTCCCGCGATGCGGGGCGCCGACCCGGCGATCGTGCTGATCCCGGGTGTGGGGATGTTCTCCTTCGGCAAGGACAAGCAGACGGCCCGGGTGGCGGGCGAGTTCTACGTCAACGCGATCAACGTGATGCGCGGGGCGGAGGCGGTCTCCACGTATGCGCCGATCGAGGAGGCGGAGAAGTTCCGCATCGAGTACTGGGCGCTGGAGGAGGCCAAGCTCCAGCGGATGCCGAAGCCGAAGCCGCTCGCGACGCGGGTGGCTGTGGTGACGGGCGCGGGCAGCGGGATCGGCAGGGCCATCGCCGAGCGGCTGGTCGCCGAGGGCGCCTGCGTGGTCGTAGCCGACCTCAACGCGGAGAACGCGGCCGCGGTCGCCAAGGAGCTGGGCGGGCCGGACAAGGCGGTCGCCGTTGCCGTGGACGTGACCTCGGAGGAGCAGATCGCCGAGGCGTTCAAGGCCGCGCTGCTCGCGTTCGGCGGGGTGGACCTGGTGGTCAACAACGCCGGTATTTCCATCTCCAAGCCGCTGCTGGAGACCTCGGCCAGGGACTGGGATCTGCAGCACGACATCATGGCCCGCGGTTCCTTCCTGGTGTCGCGGGAGGCGGCGCGGGTGATGATCGCGCAGGAGCTGGGCGGTGACATCGTCTACATCGCCTCCAAGAAC
Organism: Streptomyces sp. NPDC079141; assembly: GCF_040686775.1. Lineage (NCBI taxonomy): Bacteria > Bacillati > Actinomycetota > Actinomycetes > Kitasatosporales > Streptomycetaceae > Streptomyces > Streptomyces sp. NPDC079141. Next base: position 554,558 of record NZ_JBFBLP010000001.1, read on the forward strand.
GCCGTCTTCGCCGGGCCGAACAACATCGCCTACTCCGCCACCAAGGCCGACCAGGCCCACCAGGTGCGGCTGCTGGCGGCCGAGCTGGGCGAGCACGGGATCCGGGTCAACGGTGTCAACCCGGACGGCGTGGTGCGCGGCTCGGGGATCTTCGCCGGTGGCTGGGGCGCGCAGCGGGCGGCCGTGTACGGGGTGGAGGAGGAGAAGCTGGGCGAGTTCTACGCCCAGCGGACCATCCTCAAGCGGGAGGTGCTGCCCGAGCACGTGGCGAACGCGGTGTTCGCGCTGACCGGCGGGGAGCTCACCCACACCACCGGGCTGCACGTCCCGGTCGACGCCGGCGTCGCGGCCGCCTTCCTGCGGTGAGCGCGCTCGTGAAGTCGTACGCCGCCGTCGACCTCGGCGCGTCCAGCGGGCGGGTCATGGTCGGCCGGGTGGGCCCCGACAGCCTTCAGCTGGCCGAGGCACACCGGTTCGCCAACCGGCCGGTCCGCCTCCCGGAGGGACTGCGCTGGGACATCCTCGGGCTCTACGCGGGAGTGCTGGAGGGGCTGCGCGCGGCCGGGCAGGTCGACTCCGTCGGCATCGACAGCTGGGCCGTGGACTACGGCCTGCTGGACGCCGACGGGGCACTGCTCGCCAACCCCGTGCACTACCGGGACTCCCGCACCGACGGGATCGCGGAGAAGGTGTGGGCGACGGTGCCGGCCGAGGAGCTGTACGCGGCCACCGGGCTCCAGTACGCGCCCTTCAACACCCTGTACCAACTGACGGCGGATCATCTCAACGGCGCACAGCGCTTGTTGATGATTCCCGATCTGCTGACGTACTGGCTCACCGGCGAGCAGGGCACCGAACTCACCAACGCCTCCACCACCCAGCTCATCGACCCCCGCACCCGTGACTGGGCGTCAGACATCGCTGCACGTCTCGGCATTGACCTGGACCTGTTCGCGGATCTGCGTCAGCCGGGTGATCCGGCGGGCTTCCTGCGCCCCGAGGTGCTGGAGGAGACCGGTCTTGCCGGGCCGGTGCCGGTCACCGCGGTCGGCTCGCACGACACCGCCTCGGCGGTGGCCGCCGTCCCGGCCGCGGCCGGCGAACGGTTCGCGTACATCTGCACCGGCACCTGGTCCCTCGCGGGCCTGGAGCTGGACGCGCCGGTGCTGACCGAGGAGAGCCGGGCCGCCAACTTCACCAACGAGCTGGGGCTGGACGGCACCGTCCGCTACCTGCGCAACATCATGGGCCTGTGGCTGCTCCAGGAGTGCGTGCGCGCCTGGGGCGACCCGGATCTGGGCGGGCTGCTGCTGGAGGCGTCGAAGGCGCCGGCGCTGCGGTCGGTGGTGGACGCGGGCGACGCCGCGTTCCTGGCGCCGGGCCGGATGCCGGAGCGGATCGCGGAGGCCTGCCGGGCCTCCGGCCAGCCGGTGCCGGGCTCGCCCGCCGAGATCACGCGCTGCATTCTCGACTCCCTCGCCCTCGCCCACCGCAGGGCGATCGCGGACGCACAGCGGCTGGCCGACCAGCCGGTTGACGTCGTGTACGTCGTCGGCGGCGGCACCCGCAACGCCCTGCTGTGCCAGCTGACCGCCGACGCCTGCGGGCTGCCCGTGGTGGCCGGTCCGACGGAGGCGGCGGCCCTCGGCAACGTCCTGGTCCAGGCCCGGCCGCACGGCCTCGTCCGTGACCTCGCGGACGGGCGGCAACTGCTCACCCGCACCCAGCCGCTCACGCGGTACGAACCGCGGGGCGGCACCGCCCGGTGGCAGGAGGCGGAGGCCCGGCTCACCGATGGGTGAGCGGGGTCTCCCCGGGCCGCCCAACCCGCACTAGGCTGCATTCATCCCATGATCAACCCCGAGGAGCCGCGATGCGTGTCGCTCTGTTCCTGACCTGTGTCAACGACACGCTCTATCCGGACACCGGCCGCGCGGTGGTGAAACTGCTGACCAGGCTGGGTGTCGAGGTCGACTTCCCCGTCGCCCAGACCTGCTGCGGGCAGGCCCACTACAACACCGGCTACCGCCATCAGGCGGAGCCTCTGGCGCGGCATTTCTCCGAGGTCTTCGGCCAGTACGAGGCGATCGTCACCCCTTCCGGGTCGTGCGGGGCGATGGTGCGGGAGCTGTATCCGCGGATGGGTGCACGGGCGCGGGCGGAGGGCCGTGGGGAGACCCTCGCCGCCGTGCTGGCGCCGGTGGTGCCGAAGACGTACGAGCTGACCGAGTTCCTGGTGGATGTGCTGGGGGTGACGGATGTCGGGGCGTACTACCCGCACAAGGTGACCTACCACCCGACCTGCCACGGGCTGCGCGGCCTGGGCCTCGCCGACCGGCCCCGCAGGCTGCTGCAGGCCGTGAAGGGGCTGGAGCTGGTCGAGTTGCCGGGGGCCGAGGAATGCTGCGGCTTCGGCGGCACCTTCGCCCTGAAGAACTCCGACGTCTCCGCGGCGATGGGCGCGGACAAGGTCCGCAACGCCGAGTCCACGGGCGCGGACGTGCTGTGCGCGGCCGACAACTCCTGTCTGATGCACATCGGCGGGACGATGACCCGGCTCAGGACAGGCATGCGGCCGGTGCACATCGCCGAGATCCTGGCGAGCACCGAGGAGGAGGCCGTATGAGCGGGACGTATCTGGGCATGCCGGCCTTCCCCAAGGCCGCGCACGAGGCGGTCCACAACCAGACCCTGCGCGGCAATCTGCGCCACGCCACCCACACCATCCGCGACAAACGGGCCAAGGCCGTCGCCGAGATGTCGGACTGGGCTGAGCTGCGCGAGGCCGGCAAGCGGATCAAGGACCATACGCTGCGTCATCTCGACCGCTACCTCGTGCAGTTGGAGGAGTCGGTGACGGCCGCGGGCGGCATCGTCCACTGGGCCGCCGATGCGGAGGAGGCGAACCGGATCGTCGCCGACCTCGTCAAGCAGACGGGTGAGTCGGAGGTCGTCAAGGTCAAGTCGATGGCCACGCAGGAGATCGGGCTCAACGAAGCCCTTCAGGCGGAGGGCATCCGCGCCTTTGAGACCGATCTCGCCGAGCTGATCGTGCAGTTGGGCCAGGACCGGCCCTCGCACATCCTGGTCCCCGCCATCCACCGCAACCGCGGCGAGATCCGCGACATCTTCGCCCGCGAGATGAGCCAGTGGGGCCGCCCGGCCCCCGAGGGCCTGACCGACACGCCCGCCGAGCTCGCCGAGGCCGCCCGGCAGCATCTGCGGGAGAAATTCCTGCGCGCCAAGGTCGGCATCTCCGGCGCCAACTTCATGGTCGCCGACACCGGCACCCTGGTCGTGGTGGAGTCCGAGGGCAACGGGCGGATGTGCCTGACCCTGCCCGAGACACTCATCTCGGTCGTCGGCATCGAGAAGATCGTCCCCACCTGGCAGGACCTGGAAGTCTTCCTGCAGACCCTGCCCCGCTCCTCGACGGCCGAACGCATGAACCCCTACACGTCGACCTGGACCGGCACCACCGACAGCGACGGACCCAGCACCTTCCACCTCGTCCTGCTCGACAACGGCCGCACCGACACCCTCGCCGACGAGGTCGGCCGCCAGGCCCTGCGCTGCATCCGCTGCTCGGCGTGTCTCAACGTCTGCCCCGTCTACGAGCGGGCGGGCGGCCACGCCTACGGCTCGGTCTACCCGGGCCCGATCGGCGCCATCCTCAGCCCCCAACTACGCGGCACCGCAAGCGAGATCGACGCCTCCCTGCCGTACGCGTCCTCCCTGTGCGGGGCCTGCTACGAGGTGTGCCCGGTGGCCATCGACATCCCCGAGGTGCTGGTGCACCTGCGCGAGCGGGTCGTGCAGGGCGGCGAGGTCACCCGCGAGGGCAACAAGGCCGTACTCAAGCCCGCGAAGGGGCACGCGGCCGAGCGGGCGGCCATGCGGGCGGCGCGCTGGGCGTTCGCGCACCCGGGCGCCCTGCGCACCGGGCAGCGGCTCGCCTCCCGCACCCGCCGCTTCCACCCCCGCAGCCTGCCCGGCCCGGGCCGCGCCTGGAGCGACACCCGCGATCTGCCACCCGTACCGGCGGAACCGTTCCGGGACTGGTGGCAGCGCACCAACGGCGGAAAGGACGACGCCAAGTGAGCAGCAGGGAACAGATCCTGGGCCGGGTACGACGCGCACTGGCCCACACCCCCGGCGAGGACGTCACGATCGAGCGGGCGTATCTGCGGGAACACGGGCAGCGCAGCGTCGAGCAGACGGTGGACCTGCTGGCCGAGAACCTCGCCGACTACCGGGCGATCGTGCACCGGTGCACCCCCGGCGACCTGGCGACGACGATCGCCGGGATGCTGGCCGCGCGGGGCGCGAAGACGGTGCTCGCGCCACCGGGGCTCGATCCGTCGTGGCTCGCGGACGCCGATGCCGAGCAGATCCCGGACCGGACCGAGAGCACCCCGCACGAACTGGACCAGGTGGAGAGCGTGGTCACCGGCTGCGCCCTCGCCATCGCCGAAACCGGCACCCTCGTCCTCGACGGCAGCCCCGACCAGGGCCGCCGCCGCATCACCCTCGTCCCCGACCACCACATCTGCGTCGTACGCGTACCCGACCAGGTCGTCTCCTCCGTCCCGCAGGCCCTCGAACGCCTCGACCCGGCCCGCCCGTTGACCTGGATCTCGGGTCCGTCGGCGACCAGCGACATCGAGCTGGACCGGGTCGAGGGGGTGCACGGTCCGCGCACCCTGGAGGTGGTGCTGGTGAGCGGAAGTCAGGCGAGCGCGGACGTCACCTCGTAACGGCCGGAGGGCAGCCGGTAGGAGGCGGTGCCGTCCGTGAAGCCCAGGTACTCGACGCCCCGGACTCGGGACAGCGGTGCGCGGCCCTCGCGGACGGAGTCGGGGTCCGCAGTGGGCAGGCGCAGGGTCGCCGTGCTGTTGGCGGGGACCGCAGCCAGGTAGCTCAGCCTGCGGTCCTCGATCGTCCACTCGCTGACGATCTCCCCGTACGGCGACCGGTGCGCGCCGCGCACCTGTGCGATCCTCCCCGTGGGGTCGGGGTGCGGGCGCAGGAAGAAGTGCTTGAAGCCCGGATGCGCGGGGTCCTTGGCGATGCCGGCCATGCTCTCGTACATCCACTCCATGATCGCGCCGTAGGAGTAGTGGTTGAACGAGTTCATGTCGACCGGGCCGAAGCCGTCCTCCTTCGAGTACGAGTTCCAGCGCTCCCAGATCGTCGTGGCGCCGTTGCGCACCGAGTACAGCCAGGACGGCATCGCGTCCTGGTGGAGGATCCGGTACGCCAGCTCGACGCGGCCCTCGTCGGTGAGGACGGGGGCCAGCACGTTCACGCCGAGGAAGCCGACGGAGAGGGTGTTCTCGGCGTACTTGACCCGGGTGCTGTCGGGGTGGGAGGCCTTGTAGGCCTCGTCGTTGCCGATGTTCTCGGCGAGCAGCTCAACCAGTCGGCGGTGCTGGGCCTCCGTGTCGTAGAGGCCGAGTTTGAGGACCCACAGCAGGGCGGTCTGGCTGTTGTCCTCGGGCTTGCCGCCGATCCAGGGCGGTGCCTCGCCCAGGCTGGAGCGGACGGTGACCTCGCCGGTGGTGGCGTCGGTGACGAGGTACTTGGTGATGAAGGCGCGTCTGATCCGGGTGAACAGCTCGTCGTAGGCACGTAGTTCGGCGGTGCGGCCGGTGGCGCGGGCCATGTCGGCCATGAGGCGGGCGCTGTAGCCGTAGTAGACGTCACTGATCAGCTGGGTGCTGGTGTCCTGGAACGCCAGCCAGTCGCCGAAGATCGCGCCCTGTCCGGCGTAGGTGTCGCCGGTGCGCCCGCGGATCCAGTCCATGTAAGCCTTCATGGCGTCCCAACTGCGTTCCACGACCGTGGTGTCGCCGGACATCTGCCACACCGTCCAGGGCACGACCACCCCGCAGTCCGCCCAACCACTGGCCGGGATGGGCGCGTTGTAGCGGGCGCCCGGTGCGATCCAGGTGAACTGGGCGCCGTCCGCGCCGTAGGTGCGCTGGGAGTCGATCAGGATGTCCTGGAAGTGGCCGAGGAAATTCACCGCGTCGGCGTTGTACAGGCCGGTGCCCGAGAACAGCTGGGTGTCGCCGGTCCAGCCGCAGCGTTCGTCGCGCTGCGGGCAGTCGGTGGGCACCCACAGGTAGTTGCTGCGCTGGCCCCAACGGACGTTGCTGATCAGCTGGTTGGTGCCCGCGTCGTCCGTGGTGACGGTGCCGATGTCGTGCAGGGCGGAGGTGGCGACCCGGCCGGTGAAGCCGGTGAAGGTGACGGTGTCGGTGGTGGTGACGGAGGCGTAGCGGAAGCCGTAGAAGGTCAGTGAGTCCTGGTGGGTCTCGCCGTCGGGGGCGCCCTTGAGGGTGTAGGTGCTGGTGGCCTTGGCGGTGCGCAGGTTGGCCCGGTAGACCGAGCCGACGGGGCCGTCGGCGCCTTCGCTGTCGTCGTTGAGCATCTCGCCGAAGCGGACGGTGACTTGGGTGCCGGCGGGGCCGGAGAGGGTGTAGCGGGGGACGCCGACCATGTTCTGGCCGAGGTCGATGACGGCGGTGTCGCCTGGGCGCAGGGTGATGCGGGCGGTCGCCGCCTTGGCGGGGTCGGTGACGGTCCGGTCGGGGTCGACGACGACACGGCCCCTGCCCTCGCCGGTGACGCCCGTGCAGACGGTGATCGACTCCGGGGTCCGGTCCCACTGCGGCATCAGCCGGGCGCTCTCGCCCGGGTAGGCGACGAGTCGGGCGTCCGGGAACCTGGTGGCGAAGTCGTGTTCCTCGGTGCCGGTCCAGTCGGCGGCGTCGAAGCCGTTCGCCGTCCAGCCCGGTAGCTCCTTGCGGGCGTCGTAGGTCTGGCCGTCGTAGATGTCGTCGGCGCGGTAGGGGCCGGTGTCGGTCGCCCGCCAGTCGTCGCCGGGCGCGGTCACGACGGTCTGCGTCGAGCCGTCGGTGTAGCGGATGAGCAGCTTGGCCTTGAGGGCGAGGCGGTTGCCGTCCTTGGAGTAGTAGGCGCTGTTGTCGGAGATGCGGCCGTTGTACCAGCCGTTGCCGAGCACCGCCGCGAGGGTGACCTGCCGCTCCCCCGCGACCAGGCCGGTCACGTCGTAGGTGAAGTAGCTGACGGTGGTGTCGTAGTTGGTCCAGCCCGGGGTGAGGAGTTCGTGGGTGGCGCCGCCGTCCTGGGGCACCTCGACGCGGTGGCCGTTGACGTAGGCGTCGTACACGCCGAGGGCGGACACGTACAGCCGGGCGGCGCTGATGTGTCGGTCCTTGAGGGCGGCCTGGCGTCTCAGGAGGGGCGCGCCCGCGCTGTTCGACTTCTTCCCGGCCATGGCGATCCATTGCGCGCCGTCCCAGCCGGTCGTTCCGTCGGTGCTGTGCAGGCCGGTCTCGAAGAAGGCGGTGGGTGCGGCGGGGAGCGCGCGGCCGTCCTCGTCCCACACGCGGACCGTCCAGTGGTAGCGGGTGGAGGGGGCCAGGGCGCGGCCCGCGTAGCGCACGGCCACCGAGTCCGCGGAGGCGACCCGGCCGCTGTCCCAGACGTCCGCGCGACCCCGGGCCAGACGCTCGGGTGTGGAGGCGACCAGGATCCGGTACGCCGTCTGGCGCCGTCCGCGGGCGCGGGAGGCGGTGCGCCACCCGAATCTCGGGTGCGGCGCGTCCACGCCGAGCGGGTTCGTGCGGTGTTCCACCGTGAGGCCCTCGACGGCCGAGCGGTCCGAGGCAGGGGCGGCCGCCGCCGTCCCCCCGCTCCCGATTCCACCCGCCATGGCCACCGGTACGGCACCCAGCGCGGTGGTGAGGACCGTTCTGCGGCGCACTGTCCTGCCGTTCGTGCTGTCGACTCCGTCGGTCATGCCGTTGTCCCTTCGGCTGCTCGGAGTTGTATCGATTCAGCTCGGTCGGCGGTTGAAGCTAGTGGCAGGTGTGGCAGGTGTCCACCACTTCAGCAGCGTGAAATGCAGGCACTTTCCGGCAGAACTCTTCACGCCTCGGCGCGAGGAGTTGCGGATTGAAACCGTTCAAAATCGGAACCCATCCTTCACCAGCCAGTGGGACACCGCTGATGGGCGGCTTGCGACCCGCGCCGTTAGCGTGAGGACATGATCCGGTTCGAGCAGGTCAGCAAGCGGTATCCGGACGGAACGACGGCCGTGGACGGGCTCAGTTTCGAGGTGTCCGAGGGCGAACTGGTGACCCTCGTGGGGCCGTCCGGGTGCGGCAAGACGACGACCATGATGATGGTCAACCGGCTCATCGAGCCGACCTCGGGGCGGATCCTCGTAGGCGGCGAGGACGTCATGACGGTCGATCCGGTACGGCTGCGGCGCCGGATCGGATACGTCATCCAGCAGGTCGGGCTCTTCCCGCACCGCACGATCCTCGACAACACGGCCACCGTGCCTGCGCTGGTCGGCTGGAAGAAGGCCAAGGCCCGGGCACGGGCCGCGGAGTTGCTGGAGCTGGTGGGCCTGGATCCGAAGACGTACGGGCCCCGTTATCCGGACCAGCTCTCGGGCGGACAGCGGCAGCGGGTCGGCGTGGCGCGGGCGCTGGCCGCCGACCCGCCGGTGCTGCTGATGGACGAGCCGTTCGGGGCGGTGGATCCGGTGGTGCGGGAGCAGTTGCAGGGCGAGTTCCTGCGGATGCAGGCCGCCGTGCGCAAGACGGTGCTGCTGGTCACGCACGACATCGAGGAGGCGGTGCGGCTCGGCGACCGCATCGCGGTGTACGGGCAGGGGCGCATCGAGCAGTTCGACACACCCGGGACGGTGCTCGGCAACCCGGGAACGCCGTACGTCGCCGAGTTCGTCGGGGCCGACCGGGGCCTGAAGCGGCTGTCGGTGACCGAGATCGAGGCCGCCGACCTGGAGCAGCCGCCCGTCGCCCGGCTGGAGGAACCGGCCGCCGCGGCCGCGGAGCGGCTGCGCGCCGAGGGCGGCAGGTGGCTCGTCGTCCTCGACGGCGCCGGCGAGCTGCACGGCTGGGCCGGGGCCGACGATCTCGCGGCGGGCGGCTCGGTCGGCGACCACGCACACCGGATGAACGCCTGGGTGCCGGTGGGCGCGCCGCTCAAGCAGGCCTTCGGGGTGATGCTCCAGCACGACGCCGGATGGGTGGCGGTGCTGGACGGCGCCCGCTTCCTCGGGGTCCTGACCCCGGCGAAGCTGCACGAGGCGCTGCGCCGCTCCGTGGACGCGGACGCACTCGGCGTGCCGCGGGACCGGGTGCGGTTCGACTCCGTGGCGGACGCTTGAGGCGCGTGGGTGAGCCTTGGGGGTGCTTGCAGACTACGGCCGACGCGCATGCGTGGGCCTCGGGTGCGCTTGCACACCGCAGCCGACGCGTGAGTGTCAGCCGCTCTTCGGCCTGCGCGTCGCCTCCCGGCCCAGGATGCCGAACGCCCAGCGCTCGTTGAAGCCGGCGACGAAGCCGATGGCGCACCAGAAGCCCCAGAAGTCGGTGCCCTTGGCGGGCGAGCCGGGGTCTCCGGCGGAGGGGCAGATCTGGCTCGCGGTGGCGGGGACCTCGAAGACGGGTACGAGGCCGCCGCTGAGCAGGAAGTAGACCGCCAGCGCGAGGATCCATCCGACGAACACCCGGTAGACGCCTTCGTGGCGCATGCTGCGGGCCATCTGCCCGGGCACGATCAGGCCTTCCCGCCCGTTGTTCTGCCGCTTCGTCAACTGCTCGGCGTTGCCCCGCAGTCGGACCAGCACACTGAGCACCGCGCCGAACGCGCCGACGCCTCCGCAGACGAACGCGCCCAGCAGATGCCAGCGGTTGGTGCAGTTCAGCGTCACACCCAGCGCCTGGAGCAGGCCGACCCCCCACAGCAGCGGTACGGCGAGCAGGACGAGGCTGGCGGCGGAGCCCAGCGCGAGACCGACGTTGAGGCCCCGGCTGACCGCGGTCGCGCTGTCCTGCACGAGCCGTGCCCGCAGGTCGGCTATCTCCGCGTCCAGGTACTTGAGCAGGTCGTCGTTCGGCTTGGCGGTGTCGAGCCGCCGGTCGGTCAGCGTGTTGCCGAGCACGCGCTGCACGGAGACGCGCGCCGCGACCCTGGTGTTGCGCTCGAAGGCGCGCTGCGAGGCGCCGTACAGGAGCTGTAGATCAAGCTGCTGTTCGGGATACAGGTCACCGAACTTCACATAGAGCTCGCCGAGTCCGGCCGGCACCAGATGCATCAGCCCTTCGGGCTTCAGCTCGGTGTCGGCCCCCTCGATCGACTCACGCATTTTCTGCCACGCACTGTGGCGGTGTCCCCCGTCGACCGTCATGAAGTACCTGTACCCCCGGGGGCGTCGCCCGGGAAGACGGCTCGCCGCACCAGTACGGTCACGTACGTCACAGCTCCGTCACTTGAGCAGGCCCTTGTCCTGGAGGTAGGTCCGTGCCACGTCCGACGCCAACCGGCGCCAGCTGTCGACCTGTTGGTTCATCGACGCCAGGTCGGCCGTGGTCAGGACGTCGTTGAGCGCGCCGAGCGTCCGGGTCACCGTCTCGCTGCCGGCCCGGGAGCGGTTGACGACCGGGACGACGTAGTCGGCGTTCTGCAGGTGCTTGTCGTCGGCGAGGAGGACCAGGCCGAAGTCGTCCAGGGTGGCGTCGGTGGTCGTGGTCAGCACCATCTGGTCCTGGCCGCTCTGCACGGCCCGCTTCGCCTGCGTCGTCCCCACGCCCTTGGGGTCGACGCCGGTGATGTCGATGCCGTAGGTGCTCTTCAACCCCGGTGCGCAGTACGGCCGTTGCACGCACTCGTCGCCGGCCGCCAGCCGTACCTCCTGACCCGACGCGCCGAGGTCGCTCAGTGTCTTCAAGCCATGGCTGCGTGCGTAGGACGCGGTCACCGCGAAGGCGTTCTGATCGACGGCCCGGCCGGCGTCGAGGACGGTGAGGCCGCGGGGTGCGGCGAGGCGGCGCAGTGCCGTCATCGTCTCGTCCAGGTCCGGGGAGCCGACCGGTGGCGCGTCGGCGCCGTTGGTCTTGGCGTTGAGCCAGTCCGCGAAGGTGGCCGCGTACTCGGGGACGACGTCGATCTGCCCGGACTCCAGGGCGGGTTCGTACAGTTCGCGGTTGGCGACGGTGAGCATCGAGGTCTTGTAGCCGGCCTGCTTCAGCAGCAGCGCGTACATCTGGGCGAGCAGGTCGCTCTCGGTGAAGCCGGCGGAGCCGATGGTGAGGCTGTGGCTGTCGCCGGGTGGGGCCGTGACCGCGCCGCGGTTCTCCAGGGACGGGCCGGTGGAGCAGCCGGTCAGGAGCAGCAGGGCGGCCAGGGCGTGGCGGCGTCTCATGGCACCCTCACCCGTCCCATCGCACCCCTCACCCGTCTCATGACACCCCTCTCGCCCAGCGCGGCGCCAGCCGTTCGGCCACCTCGAAGACGCCCTCGACGATCAGCGCGAAGGCGGCGACGAGCACCGCGCCGGCCACCACCTGCGGCGTACTGGCCAGGTTGAAGCCGGCCGTGATGATCCGGCCGAGCCCTCCCCCGCCGGCCAGGGCTGCGATGGTCGCGGTGGCGACGAGCTGCACGGCGGCGATCCGGACACCGTTGACGACCATGGGGAGCGAAAGGGGCAGTTCCACGTGAAACATCACCTGTCGTCCGGTCATGCCCATTCCGCGCGCCGCCCGCACGACACTGCGGTCGACCTCGCGCATGCCGACGTAGGCATTGGTGAGCAGGGGCGGTACGGCGAACAGCACCAGGGCGACCACGGTCGGGCCCTCGCCCCAGCGGCCGACGGGGGTCAGGAGCAGCAGGACCAGCACGGCGAAGGTGGGGACCGCGCGGCCGATGTTGGAGATGTTGACGGCGAGCGCGCCGCCCTTGCCGAGATGGCCGAGGACCAGCGCGACCGGCAGGGCGATCAGGCAGCTGATCACCAGGCAGACGACGGTGAGGACGAGGTGTTCCAGCAGCCGGTGCCAGATGCCGTCGTCCCCGGCCCAGTGCGCGGAGTCGGCCAGCCAGTCCCAGGCGTCGGTGAGGGTGTTCATCCGCGGGCCGCCCTCGTCCACGGGGTGATCAGCCGCTGCACGCCCAGCAGCAGGACGTCGGCGGCGACGGCGATCACCACGCACAGTACCGACGCGGTGAGCACCTGGGCCTTGAAGTAGGTGTTCATGCCCGCGTAGATGAGGTTCCCGAGCCCGCCGAAGCCGACGATCGCGCCCACCGTCACCAGGGACACCGCGGAGACCGTCGCGATGCGCAGTCCGGCCATGGCGGCCGGCAGGGCGAGGGGCAGTTCGACGGTGAGCAGCAGCCGGATCGGGCCGTAGCCCATGCCGCGCGCGGCCTGTCGGGTCTCCTCGGGGACCGCGCGCAGGCCCGCGAGGATGTTGCGCACCAGCAGGGTCAGCGAGTACAGCACGAGTCCGGCGACGACCAGGCTCGCCGAGAGCCCGTACACGGGCAGCAGCAGCGAGAACATCGCCAGGGACGGAACGGTGTACAGGATCGTCGTCACCGCGAGGACGGGTCCGGCGGTCCAGCCCCAGCGGCGGGCCAGCACGGCCAGCGGCAGGGCGAGGACGAGGCCGAGGAGGACGGAGACCGCGGTCAGTTCGAGGTGCTGGATCACCGCGTCGACGAGGATCTCGCGGCGGGTGCTCAGATACTCGCCGCAGATCCACTCGTTGCGTGCGAGGCAGTCGTCCGGGGGCGCGGTCATCGCTCCATTGCAGCGGGTGGACCACCGGGTCGGCTCGTTGTGGTGACCCGTCCGGGGTGTCGCTGAGTACACCCCGGGATACGGGTTCTGCGCCCAATGTGCCGCGCTCGCCGTCTCCGTAGCTTCTTGGGCAGGGCACAGGGAGTGCCGGACGGGGAGTGATGACGATGTTTCGCACAGGCTCGCGACGTGCGCACGACGAGGGACCCGCCGCCGAGGCGCTCCGGCTGGTCAAGGTCACCAGGACCTACGGGGAGGCCGACAGCGCCGTGACCGCGTTGAGGGAGGTCACGCTCGGGCTCGGGAGCGGGACGTTCACCGCGGTGATGGGTCCGTCTGGTTCCGGGAAGACGACGCTGCTGCAGTGTGCGGCCGGGCTCGACCGGCCCGACAGCGGGATCGTCCAGGTGGACGGCACGGAGCTGACCGGTGGTGACGAGACGGCGCTGACGAAGTTCCGGCGGGGCCGGATCGGGTTCGTGTTCCAGCAGTACAACCTGCTGGAGACGCTGACCGTCGCGCAGAACACGGTGCTGCCGCTCAAGCTCGCGGGGCGGCGGGTGGACCGCAGGCGGGTGCGGGAGGTGCTGGCGTCCGTCGGGCTGGGCGACCGGCTCGGTCACCGTCCCGACCAGTTGTCCGGCGGGCAGCGCCAGCGTGTCGCCATCGCGCGCGCTCTGGTCGCCGAACCCCGGGTGATCTTCGCGGACGAGCCGACGGGCGCGCTGGACACGCGCAGCGCCCGGGATGTGCTGAGGCTGCTCCAGCAGGCGGTGCGGGTGCACGGGCGGACGGTGGTGATGGTGACGCACGACCCGGTCGCCGCCTCCTACGCGGACGCGGTGCTGTTCCTGGCGGACGGCCGGCTCGCGGGCCGGATGGACGCGCCGACGCCCGACGCGGTGGCCGAGCGTCTGGCGCACCTGGGTGACGACGTGGCGACGGAGGTGTGAGCGATGTTCGTACTGGCGATGCGGTCGATCCGGCAGCGGCCGGGCCGGTTCCTGGCGACCCTGCTGGCCGCCTTCCTGGGCGCGGCGATCATCATGACGTTCAACTCGCTGCACGACACGGCGGGACAGGCCGGCGTCGACTCGACGAGCGCGGACACGCTGACCATGGCGGCCAGTGTCGTCGGCGGCTACGGCACCCTGCTGGTGTTCTTCGCCGTGGCCTCGACGCTGACGGTCAACGTCCGTCAGCGGACGGCCGAACTGGAGCTGCTGCGCTGCTCGGGGGCGACCCCGGCGCAGATCAGGCGGATGGTCGTGGGTGAGGCGGTGGCCGTGGCGCTGCTCGGCGCGGCGCTGGCGATCGGGCCCGCGATGCTCGGCGGGCGGATGCTGCTGGAGGTCTTCCACGACAGCGGTCAGGTCGCCGAGTCCGTGGAGCACTCCTTCGGTCCCGTCGCACTGATGACGGGCGTCGACATCACGCTGCTCGCCTCGGCGGGCGCCGCGTTCCTCGCCGTGCGGCGGGCGACGCGCGGGACCGGCCGGCACGGCAGGGCGAGGACGTTCCTCGCGTATGCGGCGCTGGCGGCCGGGGCCTTGTCGGTGTGCTCCACCTTCGCGTTCTCCGCGACCGACGAGGCGCTGATGGCGCCGCCCGCCTACGGGGCGATCCTGCTGTCGGTGGGCTGCGCGCTGCTGGCGCCGCGACTGCTGACGGGGGTGCTGGACCGGCTGCCGCTGAGCGGTGCGAGCGGCTGGCTGGCCGTGCGGAACCTGCGGCAGCGGGCCGGGCATCTCGCCGGGATCCTCATGTCGCTCATCCTCTTCACGGCGGTGTCCACGGTCACGCTGACCGCGCAGGCGGTGGAGAGCGACGCGCTGGCGGCCTCGGGCGCGGTGAAGTCGGTCGACGCCAAGAACCTGGAGACGCTCAACTTCACGGTCGTCGGCATCATCGTGGTGTTCGTCTGCATCATGCTCGTCAACTCGCTGTACGCGGCGACGACTTACCGCGGCCGGGAGTTCGGGCAGCAGCGACTGGCCGGGGCGACGCCGGGCCAGGTGCTCGGCACGGTCGGCACCGAGGCGCTGATCCTCACGGTGACCGGTGTGGCGTTCGGCGCGCTGGCGGCGCTCGCCGGGATCGTCCCGTTCACCATGGTCCGCACGAACGGCGTACTGCCGGGCGAGGCCTACGGCATCGGCGCCGCGGTGGTCGCCGTCGCGGCGGCGACGACCCTGGGCACGAGCCTGCTCACGGCCCGGCGGGTGCTGCGCACCCCGGCGGTGCGGGCGGTGGCGGTGGCGTCCTGAGAGGGACGGGTACGGCGAGTGGGGCGGTCGCTTCGGCGGCTGCCTCCTTCGCTGTCGAGGCGCGTGCTCTCACTCGATGGCTGTCGTAGCGCGTGCCGCCCTCACTCCATTCCGGCCGCGTCCAGCAGCGCGGCGACGGTGGTGGTCAGCCCGTCCAGCTTTTCGATGCGGGCCCCGGCGCGGGCGCTCGCCCCGTCGAGGACCAGCATCAGCTGGCGGGCGAGCAGTTCGGGGTCGCGTGCGCCGCCGAGTTCGGCCTGCGTGCGGAACAACACCTGGAGACGCTCTTTCACGTCGCGCGCCACGACACTCGCGGGGTGTTCGGGGTCCTTCAGCTCGACCAGGGCGGCCAGGTACGGGCAGCCGCAGTACTCGGACTCCGTGGCGTTGGCCTCCAGCCGGCCGAAGAGCTCCAGGATCCACTCGCGGGGTGGGGCGGCGTCCTGCGGGCCGGGCGCGAGCCGGGCCTCGTAGGCCGGGATCTGTCGCTCCGGGCTCGCCGCGAGGACCTCGTCCGGCCGTCTTCCGGCCGGAAGAAGCCTTGGATTCCGGGTGACACGAGCGGTGAACAAGCGCTTAGATAGGGACTCCGCGCCACCCCTGAGCTGGAGGCCCCGTTGTTCACATCCGTCGACGACGTCTCCGCGCGTCTCGCCGAGACCGGCTATCTCGCCTCGCCCGCCGTCGCCACGACCGTCTTCCTCGCCGACCGCCTCGGCAAGCCGCTCCTGGTGGAGGGCCCGGCCGGGGTCGGCAAGACGGAGCTGGCCAAGGCCGTCGCCGAGGTCGCCGGGGCCCGGCTGATCCGCCTGCAGTGCTACGAGGGCGTCGACGAGTCCCGGGCGCTGTACGAGTGGAACCACGCCAAGCAGCTGCTGCGCATCAGCGCGGGCCGCGACGAGACCTGGGACGAGACCCGCACGGACATCTTCAGCGAGGAGTTCCTGCTCACGCGCCCGCTGCTGACGGCCATCCGCGGCGACGACCCGAAGGTGCTGCTGATCGACGAGACCGACAAGGCCGACGTCGAAGTGGAGGGCCTGCTCCTGGAGGTGCTCAGCGACTTCCAGGTCACGGTCCCCGAGCTCGGCACCATCACCGCCACGCGCCGCCCCTTCGTCGTCCTCACCTCGAACGCGAGCCGTGAGCTGTCCGAGGCGCTGCGCCGCCGCTGTCTGTTCCTCCACATCGGCTTCCCCGACGAGGAGTTGGAGCGGCGGATCGTACGGCTGAAGGTGCCGGGGCTCGACGAGGCGCTGACCCGTTCGGTCGTCCGGGTGGTGGGCGCGCTGCGGGCCATGGACCTGCGGAAGGTGCCCTCGGTCGCCGAGACGATCGACTGGGCGCGCACCCTGCTCGCGCTCGGCGCCGACACCCTGGACGAGACGGTCGTACGCGACAGCCTCGGGGTGCTCCTCAAGCACCAGGACGACGTCCTGAAGGCCTCCGCCAAGCTCGACCTGGACGCCCTGTGACCCTGCCCGCGCCGGCCGGCGCCACGGAGCGGCTGACGTCGCTCGTCGCGGCCCTGCGCGCGCACGGCGTCCGGATCGGCACCGGCGAGACCGTGGACGCGGCCCAGGCGGTCGAGGCACTGGGGTTCGCGGACCGCGAGCGGCTGCGCGAGGGCCTGGCCGCCACGCTGCTGCACGGCACCGCCCAACGGCCCGTGTTCGACCCGGTCTTCGACCTGTACTTCCCGCGCGGCGTCGGCGCTCCGGAGCAGCAGGCGGCCGACCGGGACGACCTGCGCGAGCGTCTCGCGGCCGCGCTCGCCGCGGGCGACGACACGTTGCTGGCCCGGCTGGCCGTCGAGGCGGTCGACGGCTTCGGCGGCTACGGCTCCTCGCCCGCCTCGGACGGCTGGTCGTCGTACCAGACCCTCGACCGGATCCGCCCGCAGACGCTGATGGCGCGCGTGCGCGACGACGTCCGCGCGGGGAGCGGGAGTTCGGGGTTCGCCGACCGGCTGCTGGAGGACGAGATCCGACGCCGTATCGAGGCGTTCCGGGCACTGGTGGCCGAGGAGGCGCGGCGCCGGGTGGCCGAGCGGCGCGGGCGGGACGAGATCGCCCGGCGGGGGGTGGCCCCGTCCGCCGACCGGGTCGACTTCCTGTTCGCCGGGAAGGCCCAACTGGCCGAGCTGCGCAGGGCGGTTCAGCCGCTCGCCCGCAAGCTCGCGACCCGGCTCGCGGCCCGCCGCCGCCGGGCCGCCCGGGGCACCATCGATCTACGGCGGACCCTGCGCGGTTCGCTGTCGACGGGCGGCGTGCCGATGAAGCCGGTGCTGCGCCGGCGGCGTCCCGTGCGGCCCGAACTGGTGCTGCTGTGCGATGTGTCGGGCTCGGTGTCCGGGTTCTCGGACTTCACGATGCTGCTGGTGCAGGCGCTGCACGACCAGTTCAGCAAGGTGCGGGTGTTCGCCTTCGTCAACCGGATCGACGAGGTGACCGGACTGATGGAGCACGGCGCGGCAGACCCTGAGGGCCTCGGTGCCCGCATCCATGCGGAGGCCGCCCTCACCGGCTGGCACGGCAGCAGCGACTACGGTGTGGCGCTCGGCGAGTTCGCGCAGCGGTACGGCGACGCGGTCGGGCCGCGGACGACCGTCTTCGTGCTCGGTGACGCCCGGACGAACATGGGTGATCCGAACCTGCCGGCCGTCCGGCAGCTGGCCGAACGGGCCCGCAGGGTCTACTGGTTGAACCCCGAGCAGGCTTCCAGCTGGGGCACGGGCGACTCCGCCGCGCCCGAGTACGCCGAGCTGGTCGAGATGCACGAGTGCCGCAACGCCCGACAGCTCAGCGCCCTCATCGCCCGTCTGTTGCCGGTGTGATCAGGCGGCGAGCTGCGGATAGAGCGCCGAGAGGTCCGCGGCAAGACCCGCCTTCACCTGCCGGCTGATGTCGTCGGCCAGCACCTCGTAGGCCCCGGCCTCGATGCCGTCCAGGGCCTGCACCGCCACGCTCTCGGGCGTGGACTTCGGCTCGTCGATCTTCGCTGTCAAGTCCGTGTCGACATAGCCGACATGGAGGCCGGTGACCTCGATGCCGCGCGGCTTGAGGTCCAGGCGCAGGGAGTTGGTCTGCGACCACAGGGCCGCCTTGGAGGCGCTGTAGGAGCCGGCGAGGCCGAGCCAGGACAGCACGGAGTGGACGTTGAGGATGTGGCCGCCGCCGTTGCGCTCGATGACGGGGACGAAGGCACGGGTGACCAGGAGCGGCCCGTAGAAGTTCGTCTCGAACTCGCGGCGGACATCCTCGACGGGCGAGTCGAGGAAGCCCGCGTTCACGCTCGCGCCCGCGTTGTTGATCAGCAGGGTGACGTCCTGCGCCTGTTCGGCGGCGGCCGCGACGGACGCGGGGTCGGAGACCTCCAGGGCCAGCGGCACGGCGTCCGGGTGCGTGACGGTCCGGGGGTCGCGGGCGGTGGCGTACACCTTCTTCGCGCCGCGCTCGTACAGGGCGGTGACCAGGGCCCGGCCGATTCCGCGGCTGCCGCCGGTGACGAGGGCGACGGAGCCTTCGATGGTGGTCATGGGGTTCTCCCGACTCATGGACTGCGAACTGGGGACAGCGGACTGGGATCAGCAATTGAAAACCGATTGGTTTCCGTATGCCCTTACAGTAAACCGATCGGTTTCCTCCGGGCAAGTGCAGCGGCTCACCCGTAGAAAAGATCAGGGTTCGTCCCTGATGTCCGGGCCGCTGCCGCTCACCTACGCTCGCCTGTGACGAGGGAGATGCCATGAAGGCAGTGCTGCAAGGCCGGTACGGCTCGGCGGACACGCTGGAGTTCCGGGACATCGAGCGGCCGGTGCCCGGCGACGGCGAGGTGCTGGTGCGGGTGCACGCCGCTTCGGTGAACGCCTACGACTGGCACTTCATGCGCGGCGACCCCAAGGTGGCACGCGCCGTGATGGGGCTGCGCGGGCCCAAGGCACGTATCAGGGGCAGGGACTTCGCGGGCACGGTGGAGGCGGTGGGCGCTGGGGTCACGGACCTCCGGCCCGGCGAGGAGGTGTACGGCGAGGCCGACGGCGCCTTCGCGGAGTACGTCTGCGCCAAGGACAGCATGGTGGGCCCCAAGCCCGGCAACCTCACATTCGAGCAGGCCGCCGCGATACCCCTGGCCGGCAACACCGCACTCATCGGCGTCCGCGACCTGGCCGGCGCACGCAAGGACATGACGATCCTGGTCAACGGCGCGTCGGGCGGCGTGGGCACGTTCGCCGTGCAGCTCGCCAAGGCCTACGACGCCGAGGTGACCGGCGTGTGCTCCACGCGCAACGCCGACCTGGTCCGCTCGCTCGGCGCGGACCACGTCATCGACTACACCCAGGAGGACTTCACCCTCGGCGGACGCCGATACGACGTGGTCCTGGACCTGGTGGGCAACCACTCCCTGGGAGCGTTCCGACGCGCGGTCACCCCTTCCGGCACGCTGATCCTGTCCGGCGGGGGCGTCTACGAGGGAGGCAGCCTCCTCGGTCCCATGGGGCTGTTCTTCAAGCGGCGGCTGGCGGCGCCCTTCGTGCGGCAACGGCTGGTCAAGATCTCGGCGAAGGCCGGCAAGCGGAACCTCGCCGCCCTGCGTGAGCTGGCCGAGTCCGGGAAGATCGCCCCGGTCGTCGAGCGGACGTATCCGCTCGCAGAAGCGGCCGAGGCGATCCGGTATCTGGAGGTGGAGCACGCACGCGCGAAGGTCGTCATCACTGTGTGAGGTGCCGGGACGCAGCCGGGGGACATCACCGTGGGACGTACCGGCGCGCGCCGGGCGGCCTCACTGCTTCTTGCCGAACTCCCTCGCCGTCTGCCCCTGGAAGTCGTAGGCCACGACCTGCTCGTCGCCCACCACCCAGGCGTCGTGTCCCGGCGAGCACACGAAGACGTCACCGGGGCCGACTTCCTGCTCGCTGCCGTCGTTCATGCTGATGTGCATGCGGCCCTGGACGATGTAGCCGTTGTGATGCATCTGGCAGGTGTCGGTGCCCACAATCTGGGCCAGGGACTCGGTCCAGCGCCAGCCGGGCTCGAAGGTCGCCACGGCGAAGTCGAGATCTGTCATGTGGACGGCTTCGAGGTGGCCGCGGGGGAAATCACGCCGCTCGTCCGGCTTGTCGAGCGTCTTCACTTCCAGCACCATGACGTACTCCCTTCCGGCCGCGTGACACCGCGGCCGGGGCCGGTCGCGCGGCGGCCCTGTACACCGCCGTCGGCGGCCGAGCCCCTACCACTCCATCGTCCGCCCTGCCACCCGGGGCCGCCATTCCAGGGACGTCGGCTCAGGCCGCCGTCCCGCAGAGCTCGGCGAATCGCTCGGCGTCGATGTTCCCGCCGGAGAGGATCACCCCGACCCTGCGCGGGAGCGGCCCCGCCCGGCCGGTGAGGAGGGCGGCCAGCGGGGTGGCACCGCTCGGCTCCACGACGATCTTCAGCCGTTCGAAGGCGAAGCGCATCGCCTCCCGGATCTCGTCGTCGCCGACCAGCGCGATGGCGTCGACGAGCCGCCGGTTGACCGAGAAGGTGAGTTCGCCGGGCGTCTGGAGGGCCTGGCCGTCGGCGATGGTCCGCGGCACGGGGATCTCGATCCGCCGCCCCGCCTCCAGGGAGCGCTTGGTGTCGTCCCCGGCCTCGGGCTCCACCCCGATCAGCCGCGTGCCCGGGAACAGGCCCTTGGCCGCCGTGGCGCTCCCGGCCATCAGTCCGCCGCCGCCGACCGGCGTCACCAGCGCCCCCAACTCCCCAACTTCTTCCAGAAGTTCGAGGGCAGCCGTGCCCTGTCCCGCGATGACGTGCGGATGCTCGTAGGGCGGGATGACGGTGAGGCCCCGCTCGGCGGCCAGGGCCTCGGCGATGGCGGCGCGGTCGCCGGTGTAGCGGTCGTAGGTGACGATCTCGGCGCCGTATCCCTCGGTGGCCGCCCGCTTGGAGCGCGGGGCGTCCTCGGGCATGACGATCACGGCGGTGGTGCCGAGTTCCCGGGCGGCCAGGGCGACGGCCTGGGCGTGGTTCCCGGAGGAGTAGGCGGCGATGCCGCGGGCGAGCTGTTCCGGCGTGAGGCGGGAGGCCGCGTTGTAGGCGCCGCGGAACTTGAAGGCGCCCACGCGCTGGAAGTTCTCGCACTTGAGGAAGACCTCGGCGCCGACGAGCGCGTCCAGGGTGCGTGAGCGCAGCACCGGGGTGCGGTGGGCGACGCCCTTGAGGCGCTGGGCGGCGTCGCGGATGTCGTCGAGAGTGACCGGCGGGGTGGTGGTTGTCACGCGTGTCCTCCATCAAGGTCGGCACCGGGCGCGGCCTGGGCGCGCGCCTGGGAGAGGTAGCTGTAGGCGGAGGCGCGGGAGATCCCGAGCCGGGCGGCGACCTGTTCGATCGCGCGCCGCACGGCGAAGACGCCCCGCTCGTCCAGGCCGCGGAACAGCTCCAGGCGCTGGGCGCGGTCCAGCCCCGCCCAACTGCCGTTCTGCCGCAGCTGGTGGGCGTCGAGGATGGCGTCGACGACGGAGTCGATGTCGTTGCCGAAGGTGGTGACCGGCACGTCGGCCGGGGTGCCGCCGAGGCCGGCGAGCGCGCCGAGCAGGGCGTGGGCGTCCTGCACGGCGGTGATGTCCAGGTTGACGCAGAGGGCGCCGAACACGGTGTCCGTGGAGTCCCGCAGCACCATCGTGGACGCCTTGACCAGCTTGCCGCCCCGGGTCCGGGTGACGTAGTTCAGCTCGTCGCCGGCCTCGTCGCCGCGGCCGACGATCCGCATGCCGATCTCGCTCATCGCCCCGCCCACGGCCCGCCCGGTCACCGAACCGGCGACCGCGACCACGGACTGCTCCGGCTGCCGGTAGTCGTGCAGCACCACCTCGCACATCGGCCCGAAGGTCGCCACCAACCCGTCGACAACCGGTCTCAGCGCGGCGACGATCGCGTCCCGCTCCGCCTCCAAGGCCCGTTCGGCCGCCATTGCGCGCTCCTGCCCGTACGCAGTTCCAGGGCTCGGCGGCATGTCCCGCCGAGCCCTGTCTAGACTACACGTCCAGTAGCTGTACAGACAGTCCAATCCCTGTCAGTCGCGAACCGACCCCGGCGCACCTCCCAGCAGCAGCGGCCAGACGCTGGGCATCTCCCCCACCGGCACCTCGATCAGCGACGGTCCCCGTTCGCCGAACGCCTCCTTCAACGCCCCGGCCAGCTCCCCCGGCGTCTCGGCCCGCACCGCGGGGACCCCGAAGGACTCCGCCAGCCGTACGAAGTCGGGGCTGCTCAGATCGCTGCCGATGAACCGCCCCTCGAACTCGTCCGCCTGGATGCGCCGGACGTTTCCGTAGGCGTGGTCGTTGAACACCACGGCGACGACCCCGATGCCGTAACGCCGCGCGGTGGCCAGTTCCTGGAGGTTGAAGCAGAAGCCGCCGTCCCCGTTGAGCGACACCACCGCGCGGTCCGGGTGCGCCGCCTTCACGCCGAGCGCCGACGGATAGCCGTAGCCGAGAGTGCCCTGGTAGCCGGGCGTGAGGAAGGTGCCCGGGTGGTGGACGGGGTAGCCGACGGCGGCCAGATAACCCACCTGGGTGAGCTCGTTGACCAGGAATCCGTCGTCCGGGATCGCCTCGCGCAGGGCCCGGACGTAGGACCACTGGGGTTCGGCCTCCGCCACGCGGCCCGTGCACCACGCCCGGACCTCGGTGAGTTCCTGCGCGGACCACTCGGAGCGGCGCGGGCCGGGCGGCAGCGCCGCCGTGACGGCCTCCAGCGCCGTGTGGGCGTCCTCGCACAGGGTGAGGCCGGCAGTTCTGGGCGGCCCCACATCGGCGGGATCGGCGTTGACGAGGATCACGGTCGCGCCGGGTGCCGTGGGCAGTGCCGTACCGCGCGGAGAGACGAAGCGGGTGCCGACGGCCAGCACCACGTCCGCCGTGGGCAGCACGCGCGGGGTGGCCAGCGCGGGCAGCGCGAGCCGGTGGTGGGCCGGGATCGCGCCGCCCGCGTTACGGCTGGTCAGCACCGGCGCGCCGAGCCGCTCGGCCAGGCCGGTCAGGGCGTCCCCGGCACGCGCGGCGAGTACGCCTCCACCGGCGAGGAGGAGGGGGCGGCGGGCGGTGCGCAGGGCCGCGGCGATGTCGGCGACGGTGGAGGGGTCCGGAGGGTCCGGGTCCGGCGGCTCGTACGGCACCTCCCGTCCCGGCACGCCGCCGTGCGCCTCCCCCGCCAGCACATCCGCCGGAAGCGTCACCGCCACCGGCCGCGGACGCCCCGCCCGGGACCGCCGTACCGCCTCCCGGACGATCCCCGGGATCTCCTCCGGACTGTCGGCCCGCGCCGACCACTTCGTCACCGACGCCAACGCCCCGCCCTGGTCCGGCAGTTCGTGCAGCATGCCGAGGTTGCGGCCGGACAGGGCCGACGGGATGTCTGCGGCCAGGCACAGCAGCGGCGAGGAGCACGCGTAGCCGGTGGCCACCGCCGAGAGGGCGTTGAGCACCCCGGGGCCGGGGACGACGAGGCAGACTCCGGGTCGGTCGGAGGTGCGGGCGTAGGCCTCCGCCATGTGGGCCGCCCCCTGTTCATGGCGTGCGGCCACATACTCGATGGGTCCGCCCGCGTCCCGGGCCCGGGCGAGCGCGTCCAGCACATGGTCGAGCTGGACGCCCGGCACGCCGAAGACATGCCGGACGCCCTCCCGTTCGAGCTGCCGGACGAGGAGTCCCGCGCCGGTGCGCGTCACGTCGGCACCGTCTCCGTCTCCCTGGGCTCCTCGACCGGCCGGGACCGGGCGTCCCGGCGGTCGAACCAGCTGAGCATGGGCGCCGTCATCACCGTGGTGACCAGGGCGACCAGGACGAGGGCGGAGAACATGGCCGACGTGACGATCCCGGCGGCCAGGCCGATGTTCAGGGCGATCAGCTGCATCAGCCCCCGGGCGTTCATCAGCGCGCCGACCCGCAGCGCCACCGGCTGCGGCTCGCCCCGCAGCCGGGCCGCCGCCCAGCAGCCGCCGAACTTGCCGAACACGGCCAGGACCACCGCCGACACGCCGAACACCGTCACCGCGGGGTCGGCGAAGACGTCGAACTCCGTGTTGAGGCCGGAGTAGGTGAAGAACATCGGGACGAACAGCACCTGCGTCACCGACTGCACCGTTCGCACCAGCCGTTCGGACGCCTCGGAGCGGGGCATGGCCATGCCGATGCAGAACGCTCCGAACACGGCGTACAGATCGATGATGTCGGTGAACCAGGCGCCGCAGAACAGCACCGCGATGGTGCCGAGCAGCCGGGTTTCCTCGCTCATCGCCCGGTGCTCCACGATCCACGCCAGCAGGCGGCGCCCGACCGTCAGCAGCACCGCCACGAACAGCAGGGAGCCGCCGACGGCGGTCAGGATGTGGCTGGCCTCGCCCGAGGCCGCGCTGAGCACCCCGGCCAGCATGATCCAGGCGACGGCGTCGTCAGTGGCGCCCGAGGCGAGGGAGAGCGACCCGAACCGGGTTCCGGCGAGGCCGCGTTCGGTGATGATGCGGGCCAGCATCGGGAAGGCTGTGATGGCCAGGGCCACCCCGACGAACGACGCCGTCACCCACACCGACACCCCGTCCACGAAGATGTCCACGTGCCCGTGGGCCGCGAAGGTCAGCCCCACGCCGAGCAGCAGCGGCAGGGCGACGCCGGCGGAGGAGACGGTGACGGCGGACTTGACCAGGCTGCGGCCGGCGTGGGCCCGGAACTCGTAGCCGGCGTGGAACATCAGGGCGACGAGACCGATCTGGCCGGCAACGTAGAGCACTGGTTTGAGTTCGGCCGGGAAGACGGCGGCGGAGGCGTCGGGAGCGACCAGGCCGAACAGGGACGGGCCGAGCAGGACACCGGCGATCATCTCGCCGACGACCGGCGGCTGGCCGAAGCGGGCGGCGACCGCGACGACCAGACGGCACGTCAGCAGGATCACCACGACGGCGGCGAAGAAGGCGGGGGCGAGCTCCACGGGAGTCATGTCCTTGCCCCCTTCACCGGCTGCCGACCGCGGTCGGGGCGGTCCCGCCGGGCCGCTCCGCGAAGTAGGTGCGGCACAGCCCCTGGCGCCGGGCGTCCCACACCATGTAGGTGCCGAGCACCAGTTGGGTGAGGCTGCGTGGCACGGTGGCCCAGCGGTCGCCGAGCCGCATCGCGGCCAGCCGGAACCGGCCGACCGTGGCGGAGTGCGGGACCAGCAGACACGGCCCGCGGCTGGGCAGGGACCGGGTGTGCTCCGCGGACGACTCCAGGCGGAAGCGCCGCAGCACCTCCTCGGCCGCCACCCGCATGGTGAGCACGGCGAAGCCCCGGGCGGGGCAGGGCCGGTTGGCGGTCACGCCGAACGGGATGTACGCCGCGGGCCTGGTGTCCTTGGCCAGCCACCGGTCCGGGTCGAACTCCTCGGCCGCGGTCCCGTCCGAGCGCTGGTACTCGGGGTAGTTGAACAGCAGGACGGATCCCGCGGGGATGGCGGGCCGTCCGGTGCGGGGGATCTCCCCGGTGGTGATCCGGTGGGCCACGCCGAACAGGGGGAAGTGCCGCAGGGTCTCGTCGATGACCCGGTCCAGGTAGCCGGGGTCGGTCGTGCCCGCCCGCAGCCGGTCCTGCACGTCCCGGTGGGTGGCGAGGGCCAGCAGCAGGTGGGCCATGGCCTCCGACATCTGCACCACGGCCGTGTTGAAGAACGTGCCCTGGAGGTAGTACGCCCGTTCCCGCTCGGAGAGCGTCGAGGGCAGCGGCACGGGCGGCGGGTCGTTCGCCAGCCGGTCCCCGAGGTGGGCGGTGAGGCGGGCCCGCCGGTCCATGTGCCTGAGGCGGGTGCACTTCAGGGCGCTGACGACGTCGTCGGCGTTGCCGGTGATCAGGTCCCGGACGTGGCGCGGGCAGGGCTCGCGGAAGACGACCTCGTGGTAGACCTCGGCCCAGATCGGCATCATCACATCGCGCAGCCGGACGTGGTGCACGCGCGCGTGTGCGTCCTCGCCGAGTTCGTCGAGGACGCGCCGGGTGCAGCGGTCGACGAGTTCCGTCCACTGCGCGCGGGACAGCCCGGCGAGGATCTGCCGGGTCGTGCGTGCCACGTCGTCGTAGCGGGGTCCGGGTTCCAGGTGCTCCTGGTGGACCTCGGGGCCGGGCGCGAGCCAGTACCAGAACAGGTCGGACAGGGCGGCGCCCCGGCTGCGGCCGCTCGCCGCGGGATGCCCGTACACCTGCCGGAACTCCTCGGCGGGTATCTCACGGCCCGGTGCGGTGATGCCCTCGTCGCCGTTGATCCGGGCGAAGATCGCCACGCGCAGGGCGACGACGGCCCGGGGCAGCCAGAAGGGCAGGCCGAGCAGCAGAGCGGCGCCGGCGGCGGTCCACAGGACGGCGCTCATGACCTCGCCCCCTCGAACAGCGGTCCCGACCAGGCGGGGCGCACGAGCCCGGGGGTCAGCTCGTCGAGTCCGGCCGCCCCGCACAGCGCGACGGCGTCCTCGACCTCCTCGCGCAACAGCTCCAGCAGCCGTCGTACGCCCTTTTCGCCGCCCTCGGCCAGCGCCCACATCACCGGGCGGCCGATGCCGACCGCGCGGGCGCCGAGCGCGAGTGCCTTGACCACGTCCGTGCCCCGGCGGACCCCGCCGTCCAGCAGGACCGGGATGCGGCCCGCCACCGCGGCGACCATCTCGGGAAGGAGCTCCAACGTGGCGGGGACGCCGTCGAGTTGGCGTCCTCCGTGGTTCGACAGCAGCAGTCCGTCCACGCCGTGCCGGACGGCGAGCCGGGCGTCCTCGGGGTGGAGCACGCCCTTGAGCAGGATCGGCAGGTCGGTGATCGAGCGCAGCCAGGTGATGTGCTCCCAGGACAGCTCCGCCGACATGGCGATCTGGCGCACGTGTCCGCGTTCGCCGTCCCGCAGGTCGACCAGGTTCTCGCAGCGCAGGCCGGCCGGCAGGTCGTGGAAGCCGTTGCGCCGGTTGCGTTCGCCGGCGCCCAGCACCGGGGAGTCGACGGTGACGACCAGGGCGGTGCAGCCGGCGTCGACGGCCCGGCGCACCAGGGCCTCGGTGATCTCCAGGTCCGGCTGGATGTAGAGCTGGAACCACAGCGGTGCGCAGCCCGCGGCGCGGGCCGCGTCGGCGATCTCGCCCACGGCGACCGTGGACGCCATGCTCACGATCATGATGGCGCCCGCGGCCGCGGCGGCCCGCGCGGTGGCTGATTCGCCTTCCGCGTCGACGAGTTTGTGGAAGGCGGTCGGCGAGAGCAGCACGGGCAGGCTGGCGCGGCTGCCCAGCAGGTCGACCTCCAGGTCGCGTACGGCGCTGCCGCGCAGCACCCGGGGCATGAGCCGGAGCCGTTCGAAGGCCTCCTCGTTGGCCCGTACGGTGATCTCGTCGCGTGCGCCGCCGGCGATGAAGTCGGCGTACACGGGGTCGAGTTTGTCGCGGGCAGCGGTTTCGAAGTCCCGCAGGGACAGCATCACGGCCGCCTCACCGCCCCGGGTCGGCGGGCTGGAGGTCGAGGGCACGGGCGAAGAAGTCCGCGAGCGGCGCCGTGTGCACCTGGGGGTTGTTCCACTCGTTCTCCAGGTTCTCCGCCAGGTGGTGGGCGCCGATGAGTTCACCGGCCCGGAAGTGGCGGACGACTGGATGGAGATAAGCGGCGTCGAAGGCCTGGTCCGCGGAGTTCTGCGAGGGGCGGCGCACGGTGATGTCGAAGGGGTCGACCTTGTCGTGGTCGGGGCCGTACTCCAGGGTGATCGTGAAGTAGGCGTCGCCCCGGGCGAGTTCGCTCTCGTGGGCGTAGGCGACCGGGACCTCCTCGTGGTAGCGGGCCGTCCCGGGTGCCGTGACGACGACGTCGCCGAGGACGCCGAACTGCTGCCACAGCGCCGAGGACCGGTTGACGCGCGCCACGACGGCGTCCGCCAGGGCGGCGGGGTCGGGCTCCAGCTCGCGGTGCGGCCAGGGCGTGTCGTGGTGGCGTTCGTCGAGGATGCGGCCGAGGGCGCGGACGGCGTAGCGGAAGCCGTGGATGAACCCACCCGTGGACTTCTTGAAGTCGCGCTGCTGCATGAGGGTGCCGGCGAAGTACAGGCCTGGCACGTTCACCGACTCGTAGGCGGGGTTGAGCGCGGCGAAGCGGTCGTTGATGACGAGTTCGGGGCGGCAGTCGGGGTCGAACACCGAGGCGTCGAAGCGGAATCCGGTGCACACGATCACGCGGTCGTAGCGCAGTTCCTTCACGACCTCGTCGGCGCGGGCGAAGCTGAACCGGACCCGGTAGCCGTCGTCGCCCTTGGCGATGGAGAGCACGTCGCCGTCCAACAGCGCGTTCTGCGACTTGAGTTGGTAGGTGTCGAGGAAGTTGTTGTTGACCGCGCGCAGATGGCCGACGTAGTGAGTGTTCCAGGCCATGCGGATGGAGTGGGGTCCGGCGACATGGATGACGGCGGCGGTCTCGACGAGGTTGTCGGCGGTCTCCAGGGCGGAGTTGCCCTTGCCGAGGATCAGGACCCGCTGGTCGGTGAAGTCGTCGGGGTCCACGGGGACGTCCGCGTAGTCCTCGGCCGTGTCGATGCCGGGGATGTCGGGGACGTGGGCCCGGGTCAGTCCGGTGG
Source organism: Streptomyces sp. NPDC079141 (assembly GCF_040686775.1). Taxonomy (NCBI): domain Bacteria; kingdom Bacillati; phylum Actinomycetota; class Actinomycetes; order Kitasatosporales; family Streptomycetaceae; genus Streptomyces; species Streptomyces sp. NPDC079141. Next base: position 583,087 of record NZ_JBFBLP010000001.1, read on the forward strand.
CCATGACCAGGCGGCGGGCGTGGTGGTCGTGGCCGTGCTGGTCGGTGACGGTGAAGCCGTCGGGGCCGCGCCGGATCCGCTCCGCCCGGGTGTCGTAGGCGATGTCGAGCTTGAAGGCCTCGGCGAAGTCGGCGAGATAGCGCACGAGGTCGTCGGCGTGCGGGAAGTAGCGCTTGCTGTAGCGGGTGAACAGCAGCTCGGGGTCCGGGGAGAGGAGGGAGTTCCAGTCCATCCGGAGGTTGAGTTCGGGGTCGGTGGTGCCGTTGTGGACCTTGTTGATGGAGATCAGCTGTCGGTGGCGCGGGAAGGTGCGGAAGAACGTGCCCGGGGTGGGGCCGCTCTCCAGGATCCGGTAGGAGTGTCCGGCCGACTGCAGGATCTGGCCGAGCTGGAGCCCCGCGGGGCCGGCGCCGATGACGAGGTGGTCGAGCGTTTCCATGTGCACAGTGCTTGCCTTCCGAATGGGGACGGAGAGGGGCGAAGGCCCGTGAGCAGTAAGCACTTGCTTCGGTCAACTTCCTTACTGCGACAGGGAGTTGACAGCTTCTTTTGAAACGTCAATCAGCACCCTAGTAACGGCTCTTCCCTCGCGACAACGCCGAGAACCGGCCACGGAGAGCGCTCCCGACGGGGATGTTGACGGCGTCATCGGCGCCCTCCAGGCGTTCTACGGACCCGTCATCCCCGCCCTGCGCGAGGAGTTCGCGCTCACCCCGTCGGCCCCGGACTCGGGCTGAGGGCGCACTTCGTCGGCGGAGTCGCCGGTGTCCTGCTCTTCGACCGGCTCTACGGCCGCGTCGGCAACCGGCGCATCCTCGGCGCGTCGTACCTGCTCATGGCCGTGGGCGCCGCCGGGTTCGCGCTGGCCCACCGCACTGGCCCTGGCCCTGCTGGCCGGCCTGGGCTTCGGCGGCATCGACTACGGCCTCAACCAGCTCTTCGCCGTCGGCTTCGGCCACAGTTCGACAGCCATGCTGAACATCCTCAACGCGCACTTCGGCATCGGCGCGATCCTCGGCCCGGCGCTGATCGGCGCGGTGGGCGCCCGGCACTACCCGGCGGTGTTCCTGGCCTTCGCGCCGGCCAACCTGCCGCTGCTGCTGTGCCTGAGAGGCGTACGCGACCACGCGCCGAACCCGGCCGCGGACGGGACGGCCCCGCCGGTCCTCGGCCGCAGCCTGGTCTCGGTGCTGGCCGTTTTCGTGGCCCTCTACGTCCTGCACGTCGGTATCGAGGCCGGTGTCGGCGGCTGGGAACCCACCCATCTGGAGACCGTCGGCTACAGCGCCGGCATCGCCGCGACCGCCACCTCCGTCTACTGGCTGATGATGACGGTCGGCCGCTTTCTGGTCGCCCCGCTCGCCCTGCGCTTCTCGGCGCAGGCGAGCATCACCGTGTCCTGCGCCGGCATGACGGTGTGTCTGCTGCCGGCCCGGTTCCCCGCCCTGGCCCCCTACGCCTACGCCGGTGGGCCTGTTCATCGCCCCGATCTTCCCGACCGGCCTGCCTCGCTGCACCGCGCCGCCCCGGGAGCCCGGCGCGCCGGGGCCGTGGTCATCGCGGCCTCGATGATCGGCGGCGTGGTGGCGGGACCCCTCGGCAAGGCGATCGAATGGTCCGGCATCCGTACCGTCCCCCTGCTCCTCGGCGCCGTCTCGGCACTCTGCCTGGCCGCCACGCTGTGGCTGACCGGCCGCACCAGGGTCGGGCCGAACGCCTGAGGCGTCGGCGTCGGAGCTGACGGTCCGCTGAGCCGTCAGCACGTGGAGCCGACGGACTCGTCGCACCGTCCGCGCCCCGCCAGGGGCGCGGGGAACTGCGCGATCAGCCCCCACCGGCCCGCAGCCGCACCAACCCCGACCCCGCCCCCAAAAAGACGGTCCGCACCGAAGGGAATCCCCCGCATGCCCGCTGTGACGACGACGCACGAAGCCGGTCGCTCGGTGCCGGGCGAGGTCGGCAGGGTCGCCGTGGTCGGCGTGGTCGGCTACGCCGACATCCCCGAGGCCGCCCATCTGCTGCCGCCGCTGACCACCGCGCGCACCGACTTCGCCGGGATCGGCACGCGCATCGACGGCCGGGCGGAGCCGCCGCGGGTCGAGTCGCTGGTGCCGGTCGAGCTGGTGGTGCGGCACAGCAACGGGCCGGCGCCGAGGGGGCGCACGGAGTGAAACCGTGAACCCTGTACGCGCCCCTGGGGGCGTGTGGACAATGCGGAAGCCCTGAACTGATTCAAGCCACATCGGGAAAGCAGGTCGGCTGCCGTGTTGCTGCGTCTTCCCTCGTCCGTTTCCGAACTGCAGAAGTGCCTCGCCGAAGGGGCGGTGCCCATCGGCGGGGCGACGCTCGTGTGGGCGTCGTTCCAGCGGGAGGGGTTCCCCGAACTCGCGGTGTCACTGCGCGAGTTGCCGGAGGCCAATGAGATAGGCGCCGAGACGCTGGGCTCGGCCGTGCTGCTGAGCCAGGTCGACGACCGCGTGCCCGACGTGCTGCGCCGCGCGGCGGCCGGGGTGGGAACGGGTGCGGTGCGCCGCTCGGCCACGGTCGGCGGCAACATCGTCGGCAGCACGCTGCGCTGTCTGCTGCCCGCCGCGCTCGTCCTGGACGCCCGGGCGACCGTACTGGAGGCGGACGACGTCTACGAGACCGACCTGGCCGATCTTCTGGCCAAGCGTCATGTGCTGCTCAGCCTGCGCTGGCGGACCCCGGTCGCCAGCGGGTACCACAAGCAGGACGTCCCGGCGGGCGGTCCCCCGCCGCTGGTGGTCGCCGCCGCGGTGCACGCCGAGGCCGACGGCAGCAGGCGCCTGCGCGTCGCCGTCCGGGACGGCTACGACGTCCTCACCCACAGCACGGCCTGCGACACCGACACCGACAACGTCCTGCACACCCTGGAGCGCACGGATCTCGCCGCGCTCCCCTCCGACGCACAGGACGTCATCCGCCGGCAGATCACCGAGGTGCTGTCCGCCGCCGCCTGACCCGGACGACCGCACGGATCCGCCGCACCGGTGCAGCCGGGGCGGCGGATCCGTCATGTCCGCGCACGGATCGCCCCCGCCACCGAGCTCATGCTCGTTTCTGCTCGCAACTCCTTGTTTTCAAGCACCTATTGACACACGGCGCTCGCGTGGACAGAGTCATGCGGCAGCAAGAGCAGCCGGCCGCCACGCATAAGGGAGCGATCCGCGCCATGCCTGAAATCCCTGCTGTCTCACGCCGTACCCTCATGGGCGGGGCCCTGGCCTCGGGTGCCGTAGTCGCCGGACTCGGCACCAGGGCCTACGCCACCGAAGCCGCCGCCCCCGCGGCACCGACCGCCGACGGCACCCCGTCGCGGAGCCCGGGCCAGAAGTCCATGGTCAATGTCCCGTTCGACGTGTACCCGACGGTCCGCGTCGGCATGATCGGCCTCGGCAACCGGGGCCACGGCATGTCCTCGGGCTGGGCCGCCGTCCCGGGCTGCACCGTGACCGCCGTGTGCGACATCCGCGCCGACCGGGCCAGACGCACCGCCGACCGGCTCGTCGCCGAGGGCCGACCCCGCCCGGCCGAGTACGGCGGCTCGGCCGACGCCTACGAGCGCATGCTGCGCCTCGACGACATCGACCTCGTCTACATCGCGACCCCCTGGGAGTTCCACTACGAACAGGGCCGCGCCGCACTGCTCGCCGGCAAGCACGTCCTCGTCGAACTGCCCGTCGCCACCGGGCTGGAGGAGCTCTGGGACCTGGTCGACACCAGCGAGCGCACCCGCCGCCATCTGATCCTCTCCGAGAACTGCTGCTACGGCCGCAACGAGCTGGCCATGCTCAAGATGGCCCACGACGGCCTGTTCGGCGAGGTCACCAACGGCCACGGCGGCTATCTGCACGACCTGCGCGCCCTGTTGTTCTCCGACACCTACTACACCGACGCCTGGCGGCGGTTGTGGCACACCCGCAGCACCGCCTCCTTCTACGCCATGCACGGCCTCGCCCCGATCGCGGGCGCCATGGACATCAACCGCGGCGACCGCATGGCGTTCCTGCGGGCCACCTCCACCGAACCGAAGGGCCTCGCCGACTACCGCGAGCGCTTCGTGCCGAAGTCCCACCCGAGCTGGCAGGAGACCTACATCAACGGTGACCTCGTCACCTGTCTCATCGACACCGCGCAGGGCCGGGTGATCCGCGCCGAGCACGACGTCAGCTCGCCGCGCCCCTACAGCCGTATCAACTCACTCGCCGGCAGCCGGGGCATCTTCGAGGACTACGCGGGCGTGACGTCCGCGAGCGGGGGCCGCGTGTACATCGAGCCGGACCACAGCGGTCACACCTGGCGGGCGTTCGACGCCTACCGCAAGGAGTTCGACCACTGGCTGTGGCTGAAGATCGGCGACGACGCGGCCAACAACGGCGGACACGGCGGCATGGACTACGTCCTGCAGTGGCGCACCGTCCAGCAGATGCGCGCCGGCCTCGTCCCCGACATGGACGTCTACGACGGCGCCGTCTGGTGCTCCCCCATCCCGCTGAGCGTCAAGTCCCTTGCGGCGGGCGGCCGTCCGGTCCCCGTCCCGGACTTCACCCGCGGCTCCTGGGTCAACCACCGCACGGGCCTGGACTCCCGGCCCAGCGACATGCCGCCGGTCGTCTGACGCCGACGATCGCCCCGACATGCCGTCGGCGCACGCCCGGCGTAGCGTCGTATGAGGGGCTTGCGCGACGGAAGGCTGTACGCCAAGCCTGAGCCGACGGCATGCAAGGGACTGCGCAAAAGACTCCGGGATCTCGCCGCGGAGCTCCAGCAGGTGCTGAACGACCTGCTCACGGAGCCGTTCGGGGCAGGCCGCGCGCAGCTGCTGGACCGCGCCGAGTTCCTGGAGCTGCGTATCGACGAAACCCGGGCGCAGATGGAGGCGGCCGGGTGCGACGCCCCGCTGCCGCACGATCCGGTGCCGACCGTCGCTCCGTCGCTGGAGGAGTTCGGCCACGGGAGGATCAGGGTCTCCGGCCGAAAGGCCCTCGGGCCGCGTCCGTTGGTGGTCATGCTCATGGAGTGGGACGACGACGGACAGGGCGGCTTCCTGAAGATCTCCGACGAGCATCCGCTGGAGTACTACGAGGAGTTGGCCTTCGGCCATCCCACGTCACCGTTCACCACCACACCGGTCAATCCCGCCAGCCTCACCGAGTACGTCCAGGAGTGTTCCAGCGGCCGGTTCTGGTTCACCCGCGCCGGGGTCCTGGGACCTGTGTCCATGGGGGTGTTCGGCAGTCCCAGCGAGGCCGAGCACGTGCAGAAGGTGGCCAAGCGCATCGCCGAGGTCTTCCCGTACCAGCTCTACGGCATGGACGCGGACGCCAGTTCGGTGGTCACGGCCGACGAGCTGGTCGTACTGGCGGTGGAGAACCATCGCGTCCGCTGGCCGGCCAACCGCGTCACCGAGGCCATACCGTTCACCGTGAACCTGATCCCGTTCTCCATAACGAAGACGATGCAGCTGAACCTTGCGTTCGCGGGAGCTTTCACGCCCTTCTACCAGATCGGCCACGAGGTGTCCCACTCCCTCGGGACCCTGGACATGTACGACCCCAACAACAGTAATCACCTGCTCACGTTGATGGGCGCGTACCCGTTCGACAGCAACGACCAGGTCGTCGTGCACCTGGACGCCTGGCACAAGCTCGCCCTGGGCTGGTGCGAACCGGAGCGGATCCAGCTGACCGGACACGGCGGCGCCAATGTCTTCGAGATCTCCCCGCAGCGGCCGGACGGGGCCGTCATTCTCTGGCATCCGAGCCGGATGGCCTCGGAGTACTTCCTCCTCGAACACCGCACGCCTGCGGGAGGCCGGAAGTACGACGTGGACTTCCCCGGCGACGGTGTCCTCATCTGGCACATCGACCCGTCCCGCGCGCCCATGCACCGGGGCGCCCCCCATCTCGTCCCGGGAACCAACGACGTGTGGCTCACGGGCATGGAAACGCCCCCGCTGACCTGGACCGACGGCAGCGTGGCCGTCGGCAGTCTCACCTTCGCGGCCGGTCCCGAGCCGAACTCGACGCTCGTCAGCTGGTGAACCGGGGTGCGCGCAACGGGGGCAGGGCCGGGCCGTCGTTGCCCTGGCCGAAAAGTGGGTGGTCGGCTTCAGGCGGACGACGGAACCAAGTGGGCCCAGCCACTGCCCCGTTGCTGCGCAGCAACAGTGCCACGGGGCCGCTGTGGGGATCCTGAAGGTTCCTGAAGGCTTCTTCAGGAACCACCGCGTGACAGTGGGTCATCCTGGGGGCCATGCGGATATTGGTGGTGGAGGACGACCCACGGCTGGCAGAGCTGCTGCGCCGTGGGCTCGTCGGCGAGGGGTACGCCGTGGACCTGGCTCATGACGGGCCGCGCGGGCTGGAGTTGGCACAGGACGGCGACTACGACGCCATCGTGCTCGACGTGATGCTGCCCGGCCTGAACGGCTACCGGGTCTGCGGGCGGTTGCGGGCGGCGGGCGTGTGGACGCCGGTGCTCATGCTGACCGCCAAGGACGGTGAGTACGACGAGGCCGAGGGCCTGGACACCGGTGCCGACGACTACGTCACCAAGCCGTTCTCCTTCGTCGCGCTCACCGCCCGGCTGCGGGCCCTGCTGCGCCGCGGACGACCCGAGCGGCCCGTCGTCATCCGGGTCGGGGACCTGGAGGTCGACCCCGCGGCCCGCAGCTGCCGCCGGGGCGCTACTCCGGTGGTGCTCACCGCCCGGGAGTTCGCGGTCCTGGAGTATCTGGCGCGCCGCAGCGGGGAGACCGTCACCAAGACGGAAGTCCTGGACCACGTGTGGGACCACCGGTTCGGCGGTGATGTGAACGTCGTCGAGGTCTACGTCAGCGCCCTGCGCCGCAAGATCGACACCCCCTTCGGGCGGCGCACGATCCACACGGTCCGCGGCATCGGCTACCGCTTCGACGCCGGTGAGGGAGCGCACGCGTGAGGCGGCCACAACCGCGCCTGTTGTGGCGGCGGCTGCGTCCGGCGACCATGCGCATGCGGCTGACCCTGCTGACCGCCGTCATCACCGTGCTGCCCCTGACCGCGTGCGCCGTCTCGGTCGGCGTCACCGTCAGGACGACGCTCCTTCAGGAAGCCCTGGACAAGACCATCGGACTCAGTCCGCCGGGCGGCTACTCCCCCGGTGATTTCAAGCCCTGCACTCGGCACCCGGTGCTCGACATGAACGAGGGCGAACACCGGTTCACCATCTGCCTCGCGGCGGGCGACACGGACGAAGGGCTGGAGCCGTCGCTGTCCCTCGCCCCGTGGACCGACACCAGGGCCTCGCCGCCCCTGCGGGCCCACTTCGACACAACTGCCGAGGGACAAGCGGAAGTTGTCCATTCACTGGAGACCTACCAGGCCCGGCTGAACACCCTCATGTGGTCCATGACCGGAGGCGCCCTGGGCATCACCCTCCTGATCGCCGCCAGCACCTGGATCGCCGCCGGCCGGATCCTCCGCCCCGTCGAAGCGATCCGGGCCGAGTTCGCCGACCTCAGCGCCCATCACCTCGACCGGCGCGTCCCCGTCCCGCGGGCCGGCAACGAGATCGCCCTGCTGGCCCGGACGATGAACACCACCCTGGACCGCCTGCAGACCGCGGTCGAGCGGCAGCGCCAGTTCGTCGCCGACGCCTCCCACGAGTTGCGCACGCCCCTCGCCTGTCTGCGCACCGAACTGGAACTCGCACTCAACCGCAGCGAGGCCGCCGACTGGCCGCAGGTCGTCCACGACGCCCATGAGGACACCAAGCGTCTCCAGGACCTCACCGAGGACCTCCTGCTCCTGGCACGCCTGGACGCCGACCACACCGACCGGCGCAGGGACCGGAGCGTCGACCTCACCGACCTGGTCCGCGACGAGACCGCCCGCCGCCGCCCGCCCCGCGGCCTGACCGTCCACGTGCACACCGACCCCGGCCCGGTCGCCGTACAAGGTCATCCCATGCTGCTGGCCAGGGTGCTCGGCAACCTCCTCGACAACGCCGAACGCCACGCGACCAGCACCATCACCGTCCGCCTGACCCACGACCCCGACCGCAGGGAAGCAGCCGTGGAAATCCAGGACGACGGCTCCGGCATCCCGCCCGAAGAGCACGAACGGATCTTCGAACGCTTCACCCGCCTCGACGACGCCCGCACCCGCGACGCCGGCGGCTCCGGCCTGGGCCTGGCCATCGCCCACCGCATCGCCACCACCCACCAGGGCACGCTGACCCTGACACCCGGCGCGGGCGGGGCCCACTTCGTCCTCCGCCTTCCGGCCCGGACAGCGTGACACCCGTAGTGGAGGCGCCGGCTCGTAGCGGGACTACTGCGGCTGGGTCGCGATCTGGATCAGATTGCCGCAGGTGTCGTCGAAGACGGCGGTCGTGACGGGACCCATCTCCAGGGGCTCCTGGGTGAAGCGGACACCGAGGCCGCGCAGGCGCTCGTACTCCGCGTTCACGTCGTCGACGGCGAACTGGGCGAGCGGGATGCCGTCCTCGACCAGCGTGTCGCGGTAGGTCTTGGCGGCCGGGTGGCCGGCGGGCTCCAGGAGGAGCTGGGTGCCGCCGGGCTCGTCGGGCGAGACGACGGTCAGCCACCGGTCCGTCTCGCCCATCGGCACGTCGTACTTCTTCACGAAGCCCAGGATCTCGGTGTAGAAGCGCAGGGCCTTGGCCTGATCGTCGACGAATACGCTGGTCAGGTGAATCTTCATGGGGTGCTCTCCTCCGGTCCGGATGGGTCGGGCAGGGGCCATCGCTCGATGATCTGCCGGAGCGGGGCCGTGTTCAGGTCATGGAATTTGTAGCGGCCGTCCCGCCTGGTCTCGACGAGCCCCGCGGCCTCCAGCACGGCAAGGTGCTGGGAGACTCCCTGGCGCGAGATGCCGAGCCGGTGCTTCATGCTCAGTCGCGCGCAGATCTCGAACAGTGTCTGTCCGGACTTCTCCGTGAGCTCGTCGAGGATGGTGCGGCGGGTGGGATCGGCCAAGGCTTTGAAGAGGTCGTCGGCCACAGCCTGAGGATAGGCAAGTCGCCACTTGCCTATCAAGTCGTCGCCCGGGTTCCGCCTCGCGTCTTCGAATAATTCGGCCGACGATGTCGAGAACCCGTGACCGGCTCCGTCCCCGGGGTGAACGCGACCACAATGGGTCGCACCAGCACCGAGGAGAACACAATGGCCAAGTACCTGCTGCTCAAGCACTACCGCGGCGCCCCGGCAGCGGTGAACGACGTGCCCATGGACCAGTGGACGCCGGAGGAGATCTCGGCGCACATGCAATACATGGGCGACTTCGCGGCCCGGCTGGAGAAGACCGGCGAGTACGTCGACGGTCAGGCGCTGGCCCCTGAGGGAACGTGGGTGCGCTACGACGGTGAGGGGCGCCCTCCGGTCACCGACGGACCGTTCGCCGAGACCAAGGACCTGATCGCCGGCTGGATGGTGATCGACGTCGACAGCTACGAGCGTGCCGTCGAGCTGGCCGGGGAGCTGTCGGCCGCCCCTGGGGCGGGCGGCAAGCCGATCCACGAGTGGCTTGAGGTGCGTCCGTTCCTGACGGCGACGCCGACCATCACGGACTGCCCTCACTCGTGAACGAAGCACTGCTGAGGAGCCTCACGCCGGGCGTGCTCGCCGTCCTCGTCCGCCGCGGAGCCGACTTCGCGGCGGCCGAGGACGCCGTGCAGGACGCACTGGTCGAGGCGGTCCGCGTCTGGCCGGACGACCCGCCGCGGGACGCGAAGGGCTGGCTGGTCACCGTGGCCTGGCGCAAGTTCCTCGACCAGGCGCGGTCGGACGCCGCCCGCCGCCGGCGTGAGGACCTCGTCGACGAGGAACCGGCGCCCGGGCCCGCGCCCGCGGTGGACGACACGCTCCAGCTCTACTTCCTGTGCGCCCACCCGTCCCTGACCCCGTCGTCGGCGGTCGCGCTCACGCTGCGCGCCGTCGGCGGGCTCACCACCCGCCAGATCGCCCAGGCCTATCTGGTGCCCGAGGCGACCATGGCGCAGCGCATCAGCCGGGCCAAGCGCACCGTCTCCGGCGTGCGCTTCGACCGGCCCGGCGACGTCGCCACCGTGCTGCGCGTCCTGTACCTGGTCTTCAACGAGGGCTACTCCGGCGATGTCGACCTCGCCGCGGAGGCCATCCGGCTCACCCGGCAGCTCGCGGCCGCGATCGACCATCCCGAGGTGTCGGGGCTGCTCGCCCTGATGCTGCTCCACCATGCCCGCCGCGACAGCCGGATCGCGCCCGACGGCAGTCTGGTGCCGCTCGCCGAGCAGGACCGCGGCCGGTGGGACACCAAGCTGATCGCGGAGGGCGTCGCGATCCTTCAGACGGCCCTCGCCCGCGACCGGCTCGGCGAGTTCCAGGCCCAGGCCGCCATCGCGGCCCTGCACGCCGACGCGCTCACCGCCGAGGAGACCGACTGGGTGCAGATCGTCGAGTGGTACGACGAGCTCGCGCGCCTGACCGACAGCCCGGTGGTCCGGCTCAACCGTGCCGTCGCCGTCGGCGAGGCGGACGGACCGCGCGCCGGGCTGGCGGAACTCGCGGCGCTGGACGGCTCCCTGCCCCGCTACACCGCGGCGGCGGCGTACCTCCACGAGCGCGACGGAGACCTGGCGACGGCGGCGCGGCTCTACGCCGAGGCGGCCCGCAAGGCCTCCACCCTCGCCGAACGCGACTACCTGACCCGCCAGGCCGCCCGCCTCAACACCGGCCGGAGGCGCTGACGACAGCGAGGTGGCCACCGCGGGACGGTGGCCACCGGTTCCGTGCGTCAGCGCGCGCTGCCTCGTGGGTCGAGCGGCAGCGGCAGGTGCGGGGCCGGCTGCGGCTCGGGGCGTCGGCTTCCGGTCCGGTGACCGCCACCGCCGCGGTCACCCAGATCGGAACTCCGGGGAGCCAGTACTGCACGTAGCGTCCGAGGGCGTTGAGTTCCGCCGCGGTGGCGGCGAGGAGGAAGATGAACGCGTTCCACCCGTTCAGGAAGCCGGCGAACCGGCGGATGTAGCGGTTCGCGTAGGAGATGTAGGCGCCGGACACCGGTTCTTCCACCGACATCTCGCCCAGGGCCCGCATGATGAAGTAGATCGCCACGGACGCGACGGCATACGTCACGATGATGGCGGGGCCTGCGGTCTCGACCGCCCACCCGGAGCCGTAGAACAGGCCGGTTCCGATGGCCCCGCCGATGGCGATCATCTGGATGTGCCGGCTTTTCAGATCCCTTTTGAGATCTTCTCTTTCGTAGTCCTTCGCGGCGCTTGAGGCCATGTCACTGCTCCCTTGGACGAAGGGGTGCTGCTTTGACGAAGGGGTGCGGGCATGCCGCAGGGTGTGCCGCCGCGGCATGCCCGCAACGGGCCACGGACGCGTCCGGGCCGGTCAGACGAGGGCGATGACCGCCTCGATCTCGACGGGAGCCCGCATGGGCAGCGCGGCGACGCCGACGGCCGAGCGGGCGTGCCTGCCCGGCTCGCCCAGTGCCGCGACGAACAGGTCGGAGGCCCCGTTGGCGACCAGGTGGTGCTCGGCGAAGTCGGGGGTGCCGGCGACGAACACCGTGATTTTCAGCAGCTGTTGGATCCGGTCGAGGCTGCCCAGGGCGGCTTTCGCCTGCGTCAGGACGTTGGCCGCGCACCACCGTGCGGCGAGTTGTCCGGTGGCGACGTCCAGATCCCGGCCGAGCAGCCCGGTGGCGACCAGGGCCCCGTCGCGCAGCGGCAGTTGCCCGGAGGTGCGCAGCAGGGTGCCGGACCGCGTGTACGGCAGGTAGTTCGCGACGGACCGGGCCGGCTCGGGCAGCGGCACGCCGAGTTCCGTGAGGCGGGCCTCGATGGCGGATGTCATGCTGTCGCCGCCCGCGTTCGCAGGCCCTCGACGGCCGTGAGCAGCCGTGCCACGGCCTCGTCGACGGTGGAGCGGGGGCAGCCCAGGTTGACCCGCACGTAGCCGTGGCCCTCGATGCCGAACTTCTGTCCCTTGTCCAGCCACAGGCGGGCCTTGGTCAGCATGAACTTGTCCAGGGACTCGGCGTCCATGCCGAGGGCGCGGCAGTCCATCCACGCCAGGTAGAGGGAGTCGGCCGGCAGGACCCTGACCTTGGAGGTGGCGCTGTTGACCGCCTGCGCGAAGTGCGCGTGGTTGCCGCGCAGATAGGTGAGCAGTTCCTCCAGCCAGGGCTCGCCGTGGGTGTAGGCGGCCTCGGCGGCGACCATGCCCAGCACGTTGACCAGCGGGAACAGGTTGCGCTCGTACTGGCGGGCCAGCTCTTCGCGCAGCCTGCGATCGGGGACGAAGACGTTGGCGCTCTGCAGGCCGGGGAGGTTGAAGGTCTTGCTGGGGGCGGTGCAGGTGATGCTGTTCCGGGCGAACTCCGGGCCGAGCGAGGCGAACGGGATGTGCTTCTTGTCGGGGTTGACGATGAGGTCCTGGTGGATCTCGTCGGAGACGACCAGGACGCCGTGCCGGGCGCATATCTCGCCCATGGTCCTCAGTTCGTCCTCGGTCCAGACGTTCCCGGTCGGGTTGTGGGGGTGGCTGAGGATGAACAGTTTGGTGTCGGGCCGGATGGCGGCCTCGAACGTCCGGGCGTCGAACCGGTAGCCGTCCTCGGTCCGCTCCAGCGGGGCGAACGCGAGGTGGCGGCCGTTCAAGAGAACGTCGTTGTGGAAGTGCGCGTACACGGGCGGCTGGATCAGCACCGAGTCGCCCGGCGCCGAGAACGCCTGCACCACGGTCTTGAGCGTGGTGATGACGCCCGCGGTCTGGAGCACCCACTCCCGCGGCACCTCCCAGCCGAACCGCCGCGCCTGCCAGCCGGTCACGGCGTCGAGATAGCTGTCGCTCGCGCCGCCGGGGTACCCGAACACGCCGTGGTCCACGGCCTGGTGCAGCGCGTCGATCACGACCTGCGGGGCCTTGAAGTCGGTGTCGGCGACCCACATCGGCAGCGGGTCGGCCGCGGCCTCGTCGGCCGCGAGGAGTTGGTGGGCGGAGGCCCACTTCATGGAGTTGGAGTTCCTGCGGTCCACGACGGTGTCGAAGACCGGTCCCGGGGTGATGTCGGTTGCCATGGCTGGATGCTAGCCAGGGCGACGGGCAAAATGTTCGTGAACTTTGCGCCAATCACCCCCTCTGCCGCTAGAGTCTTGCCCGTGGATTCCACAGATCGCAAAATTATTGCCATCCTCCAGTCCGAGGGCCGGATCACACTCACCGATCTGGCCGAGAAGGTACGGCTGAGCGTCTCCCGGTGCCAGCGACGCGTACGGGAACTGGAGACGGCCGGGATCATCCGCGGCTACCGTGCCGTCGTCGACGCGGCGGCCCTGGGATACGGCTTCGAGGTCCTGCTCTTCGCCACCCTCAGCCGGCCCGACGCGGTGACCGAGTTCGACGCGGCGCTCGCCGACATCCCCGAGGTCGTCGAGGCGCAGCGGCTGTTCGGCGAACCGGACTACCTGATCCGCGTGGTCAGCGCCGACCTGCCGTCCTACCAGCACCTCTACGAGTCCGTACTCATCCATCTGCCGGGAGTGCGCGGCCTGAACTCGACCATCGTGATGAAGCAGACCGTCCACCCCCGGCCCCTGCCGGATCGACCGCCGCGAGCGGTCACGGCACCGGCTCCCCCGGCCTGAGCGCGGCCGCGGCCACCGACCCCCGCGCATCGCCGCGCCGGCTCCCTCCGTAGCCTGCGATCATGAGCGACCCCGCCCCTGCCACCCCGCGCGAAGCCTTCGACCTGCTCCTGGCCGGCAATCTCCGCTTCGCCGCCGGCACGCCCCGGCACCCCAATCAGGACGCCGCCCGCCGCGCCGACCTGGCCTCCGCCCAGCGCCCGTTCGCCGTGCTGCTCGGCTGCTCCGACTCCCGGCTGGCCGCCGAGATCATCTTCGACCAGGGGCTCGGGGACCTGTTCGTCGTCCGCACCGCCGGGCACGCGGCGGGGCCGGAGGTCCTGGGCAGCATCGAGTACGGGGTGAGCGTGCTGGGCTGCCCGCTGGTGGTGGTCCTCGGCCACGACGCCTGCGGTGCCGTGGCGGCGACCCGTGCCGCCGTGGCGGAGGGCAGGGCCGCTCGTGGATATCTGAGGGACGTGATCGAGCGGGTGACGCCCAGTGTGCTGGCCGCTCGTGCCGCGGGGGCGAGCGCGGAGGACGGCTTCATCGCCACCCACGTCCGGCACACCGTCGACTTCGTCATGGACCGCTCCCGGGAACTGGCCGACCAGGTCGCCTCCGGACGCACCGCGGTGGTGGGCCTGACCTATCGGCTGGCCGACGGCAGCGCCCGGCCGGTCGTCTCGCACGGCCTGGACCTGCCCTCGGACCCGGACCGCCGCCCCGGCACCACCCCGTCCGCGAGCGGCCGATGACTGCCGAAGCCGACCTGGTCGTCGACGGCAGCGGCCTGCTCTGCGTCACCCTCCTGCTCCGCCTCCGCAAGCAGATCGACGGCGCTCCCCCGGGCACCGTCGTCCACGTCATCGCCACCGACCCCGCCGCGCCGCTCGACCTGCCCGCCTGGTGCCATCTGACCGGGCACACCTACCTCGGCCCCGTCCCCGGGGAGGGGCCGGCGTACGCGATCCGGCTCACCGCCGACGCACGGCCCACGCGCGCGGACGCGCCCTGGCACCCGGCGCATCCGAGCCCGGTGACAGCGGAGGACCACTGACCGGTCCGCACCGGTCAGCCGGACGCGGTGGCGACCGCGATGCCGAAGCCGATCAGCGCGACGCCCGTCATCCGACCGAGCGCACGGCGGATCCGCGGCCTGTGCAGGACCGGCCCGGCCTTGGCCAGCAGGAGCACATAGCTGCCAAGCCAGGCCAGGGTGAGGGTGCAGTGCAGGAGTACGAGGAGCGTCATGGCGTAGGCCGTGGGCAGCTCGGGCGGTGCCAGCGTGGGCAGCAGCCCGGTGTAGAAGACGGCGATCTTCGGGTTGAGGACATTGCTGATCAGCCCGGTCCGCCAGGGGCTCCCTACGGAGGCGGGAGCCGCGTCCGTGACGGCCGTGGCCGCGGCGCGGCGGTGCTGCCACAGCGCCTGCGCGCCCAGGAACACGAGGTAGCCGGCGCCGAGGAGCCTGACGGCCAGGTAGGCCACGGGCGAGGCGGCGAGCACGGCCGCCAGCCCTGCCACGGTCAGCGCACCCCAGAGCAGCAGCCCGGTCGCGATCCCGCCCACGGTCCGCAGCGCGTCCCCGGGTCCGGCGACGAGGGCACGTCGGGTCACCACCGCCATGTCCGGGCCGGGTGCGACGGTCAGCAGCCCGAGAACGCCGGTCGCGGCCCCGAAGTGGGTCAGCACGCCGCCGCCCCGGCGAGCGGATTGGCAGCGGCGCCCTCCGTGCTCAGCAGCACGACGACCGAGGCCGGCCCGAGCCCCAATGCCCTACGGCGTTCCTCGGCTCCCCCGCCGGTGAGCGCCGCGCGCAGGCCCGCGAGCGGCGCGGCCCCGCAGGGGCCCGCGGAGACACCGGCAGCGGCCAGATCCCGGGCCGCACGGGCACTGTCGGCGTCCGCGACAGCGACCGCGGCGTCCAGCCCGCAGCGCAGGTGGGGCCAGGCGAGGCTGGACGGGGTGCCGCAGTTCAGCCCGGCCATGGCGGTCTCCCGGGTGGTGACACTGACGGGTGCGCCGAGGGTGAGGCTTTCGAGGACGCAGGGCGCGGCTTCCGGCTCCACCGACAGCAGCGCCGGGCCGGGCCCAAAGGGGCGGCTGCGGTAGTGGGTGATCACGGCCTGGGCCAACGACCCCACACCCACGGGTACGGCGACCAGGCCGGGCCCTGCGACGACGCCCGCGGCCGTCAGCTGCTCGTCGATCTCGGCGCAGAGGGTGGAGTAGCCCTCGACGATCCACCCCGGGATCCGCTCGTAGCCCGGCCAGGCGGTGTCCTGGACCAGGACCGCGTCCGGAGCGGCAGCCGCCTCGGCCGCGAGGCGTACCGCCTCGTCGTAGGCCCCCGCGACCTCGGTGACGTCCGCGTGTTCGGCGACGATGGCGGCCACGGCCTGCGGATGCACCCCGCGCGGGACGAACACGTGGGCGTGCTGCCCGAGCAGGCGTGCCGTGCGGGCCAGCGCGCGGCCGTGGTTGCCGTCGGTGGCGGTCACGAGGGTGACCGGGCCGCCCGTGATTCGCTCGGCCAGTACGCGATGAACCGCCCACGACGCACCGAGCGCCTTGAAGGCGGGCAGCCCCAGCCGGTTCGACTCGTCCTTGACGAAGACTCGGCCGACGCCCAACTCCACAGCCAGGGAGGGGAGTTCGGTCAGCGGGGTGGGTGCGTAGTCGGGCAGCGAGGAGTGGAAGACCCGCACCTCGGCGGGTGCGGGTTCACACCGCCAGGCACGGGCATCGGGATGCGCGAACCACGGCAGCGCACGGGGAGTGGAAGCGTTGTCGGACACATGATCAGGGTCCGACGCCCTCCTACGATCGGTCCAGCGAATGTTTCCGACCTACACTCGTCGGAAAAGCCGACCATTCAGCCATCGGCCCGCCAGGGCGAGGAGAGCGGGCGTCCCATGTTCGATCTGCACCGGCTGCGCCTGCTCCGCGAGCTCAAGCACCGCGGCACCCTGGCGGCCGTCGCCGCCGCCCTCTCGTACGCCCCCTCCTCCGTCTCCCAGCAGCTCTCCCAGCTGGAGGCCGAGGTCGGCGTGCCCCTCCTTGAGCCGGTCGGACGGCGGGTGCGGCTGACCGCGCAGGCCGAGATCCTCGTCGCCCACACCGAGGCGGTCCTTGCCCGCCTGGAGCGCGCGGAGGCGGACATCGCCGCCTCGCTGACCGACCTGACCGGCACGCTGCGCATCGCCTCGTTCCAGACGGCCGCCCTGGCCCTCGTCCCGACCGCGCTCGGCCTGCTGCGTGACCGGCATCCGCAGCTGCGCGTCCACGTCACGCAGAGGGAACCGGAGAAGGCACTGCCCGGGCTCCAGGCCCGCGACTTCGACCTCGTCCTCGCCGAGGAGTACCCCGGCAACCCCAACCCGCGGCCCGCCGAACTCGAACAGGAAGACCTGCTCGACGACCCCCTGCACCTCGCCCTCCCGGACCCGGCCGCCGCATCGGACGCCGGCGGCCCGACGGCGGCGCTGCGCGCACTCGCCGACCACCCCTGGGTGATGGAGCCCGTGGGCACGACCGCCCGGCAGTGGGCCCTGACCCTGTGCCGCGGCGCCGGCTTCGAACCCGACGTACGGTTCGAGACCACCGACCTCCTGCTCCACCAGCGCCTGGTCGAGCAGCAGCACGCCGCGGCGTTCCTCCCCGACCTCGTCTGGGACGGACGGCCGCCCACCGTCCCCCAGCTGCAACTCCCCCGCGGCCAACGCACTCGCCGTATCTTCACCGTCGTACGCCGGGGCCGCAGCCGCCACCCCGCTGTCCTCGCGTGCCGCGAAGCCCTCCGCCGCGCGGTCGCCGTCCGCTCCCACCGGGCCTAGCGCCCCGCTCGGTTGCCTCTCAGGCCAGCGCGTTCGCCAGGCGTCGTACGGGCCTCGTGTCCGGGTCCACCAGGAACGGCGGGCGGGTCAGGCGGGTCGGGGCGTTGGTCACCGAGTTGTACGTGAGGACGAGCATCGCGCGGCGGTCGGCGGATGTGTTGTTCGTGGACGAGTGGATGATCGACGGGTGGAAGGCCGTCACGGTGCCTGCCGGGCCCAGGAGTTGTTCCGGCGGGCACGTGGTGGTCAGCGTGTGTACCGCCGCCTCCGGGACCGTGTAGGTGAGCTTGGCGGAGACATGGTCGCGCCAGTCGCGGCCCGCGTTCGCGGTGCTGTTCGCCTCCTCCACCAGGCCCAGTGTGTGGGAGCCCGAGAGCACCGTGAGGGGGCCGTTGGCCTCGTGCACGTCGTCGATGTTGAGGGCGATGTTCACCGCGTCGGGCCGCGGCATGCCGTCCTCGTGGGCCCAGAACGCGTAGTCCTGGTGCCAGGGCCATTCCTGGCCCTCCCGAGGGCTCTTGATGTTGACCTTGAACTGGTAGAGGTAGACCGGTCCGCCGATCAGGGTCTCCGCGAGGTCCAACAGCGTGGGGTGACGGATCAGTTCGGCGCAGATCTCGTCGTAGCGGTGGCAGCCGTGCAGTGCGCGGACCGTGCGGGTGCCCTCCTCGTACACCACCTCGGGTCGGACCGTCGCGGAGATCGCCCGTATGCTCGCGCGGATCTTGTCGAGGGCGTCGGGACTCAGGGTTCCGGGTGCCACGTACCAGCCCTTGTCCGCGTAGGCGGAGCGGGCGGCCGCCAGGGTCTCGGCTGTCATCGCCGGCATGTCGTTCGGCCTTCCTTCCGTGTCGCCTCGGGTCGGTGTCGTTGTGCCGCTCGTCCGGTCAGGCGGGTGCCAGGTCGGTCGAACGCTGTTCCCAGTCCTCGCGGTTGCGCAGGTACAGGTGCTGGTCCGCCACGATCGCCGTGGTCTGCGGGGAGCCTGCGGTCAGCCGCCATCGCACCCATCCGTCCACCTTTTCCGCGCAGGTCTCGATGAACTTCTGGCAGGCCGCGCGCAGTTCGCCGAACCAGCGGCCTTCCAGCGCCTCGCGGACCCAGACCTGTTCGACGTGCATCTTTTCCCGGATGGTCTCGGCGTCGAGCACGGCTGTTTCGAGATGGCGGTAGGAGCGCAGCAGGAGGCCGGCGGCGGGCATCTCCCGGATTTCCAGCACCTTTTCCCCGCCCGCGAGGTGCTCCAGGCCGCTGTACCGGCCGATGCCGAAGGCGCCCGCGCGGCGGTTGAGTTCGCCGATCAGTTCGGTCAGCGGGAGTTCCCTGCCGTCCACCGCCACGGGTACCCCGGCACGGAAACGGACCGCGACGACCTCTTCGGGCGTCCCGGGGGTCACCACGCTCCACCGGTAGAGGTGCTCGGGTACGGCGTGGTCCTCCGGGTCGTCGAGGATGCCGGACTCGAACTCTCGGCACCACAGGTTGGAGTCGCCGCTCACGATCCGGCTCGCCATCTCCTCAAGGCCCGCCTGCTTCAGCTCCCAGATCTTCTGCTCGCGGCCGATCGGGTCGCATTCGTAGGGGCTGCCGTAGGAGCCGGTGAAGCCGAGGAGGCGGATCGCGCCGTTGAGCCGGCGCAGGGTGTTCTGGGAGCGGTTGGCCGTGTGCAGGACCGTGTGCGCGCCGATGTCGCGGGCGAGTTCCACGGCCAGGCGTGCCATGAGCGGGCGGCTGAGGGAGGAGCTGATCGGGTGGGTGTCCAGGTAGACGGCCTGGGCGCAGATCGCGGGCCGCACGAATTCGTGGGCGAAGGTCTCGCGCGCGTCGATGAGGTGCAGGCGGATGCCGAGCGTGTCGGCTATGCGCTGTCTTTCCGCGCTGGTTTCGTCGTCGCCCACGTTCACGCTCACCGCGTGGATGTCGCGGTAGCCGGCCCGGGTCAGGCGGTGGAGCAGATAGGTGCTGTCCAGGCCGCCGCTGAACAGTGTGACGACGGGGAGTTGGAGGTCGTGGGTGTGGAGGTCGTGGAATGAGCGCACCGTCTGTGTCGTATTCACTGCAGCACTTTCAGTCTCGTAATCCCCATGGACGTCACGCATAGCGGACCTCGACCGCATCGCTCATCTCTTCGAGCAGGACGGCGAGTTCGCCGTGGGAGGCGGTGCTGCCGAAGCACTGGTAGACGTGGCCCGCGGTGCCGGTCTGCCAGTCGGTGGCGGCGCCTGCGCCGTGTCCCGGTACGACGCGTTGGACGCCGGGCAGCGTGCGCAGCCGTTCGAGGCCGTGCACCTGCGCCACTCGCCGGGCGCTCTCCGGGGGCTGCCGGGCGTACTTGAAGGCGATCCGGTCGAAGGTCACGTCCTTGGTCTCGTCCAGGGCCGCGGTGTCCCCGAGCGCGATCCGGGCCGCCAGGCGCACCGGGTCCAGGCCGCACGACCGGGCGAGGAGGGGGCCGATCGCCCCGCCCAGCCGGCCGTTGACCTCGATCACCTGGGGGCCGGTGGGGGTGAGTTTGACCTCGGTGTGGCAGATGCCGGTGCGGACGTCCAGGGCGGTCAGGGCGCGGGTGACCACGTCCACGACCCTCCGCTCGTCCTCCTCCCCCAGGCCGGCCGGCACAAACGAGCCGGTCTCGCGGAACGGCGGCTCCAGCGGGAACTTGCCGGTCACCGCCAGATGGGCGAGACGGCCGTCCAGAACGGCGGTTTCCACGGAGACGAAGTCGGCCCACGGCGCGGTGTCCGTACGCCCCGGAAGTTCGCGCTCCAGCACGAACGCCTCTCCGGGCAGCTCCGTGCGGCAGGCGCTCAGCAGGTCCTCGGTGGAGCGGATCCGGTAGGTGCTGCGGCTTCCGGTGCCCACGTCGGGCTTGAGCACCGCCGGCAGCCCGACCTCGGCCGACGCCCGCAGCGCGGACGCCTCGTCGGTCACCGGCCGGGACGCCACGTCGGAGGCCCCGCACGCGTTGAGCACCGCGCGTTGCGCGGACTTGTGCAGCAGCGTGCGTACCAGGTCCGGCCGGTGGAAGGGCAGTTCGAGGGCGGCGGCCAGGGTGGCGGTGGTCGCGAGCTGGTAGTCGTTGAAGGTGACGATGCCGTCGGGCCGTTCCTGCCGTACCTTCGCGGCCGCCTCGTCGGCGCTGAGCCCGCCGATGTCGCAGAGGCAGCCCAACTCGGCCATCTCCTCGCGAGGTTGGTCGCCCATGCGCGAGTCGGGGCAGACGAAGACGGGCTCGGCGACGCCCTCCAGGGCCACGGCGACGTCCACCACGCTCGCGGCTCCCACGTCGTGGACGACGGCCAGGCGCCGCATCACGACACCCGCTCGCTCGCGTCGATGCGCGCCGCCAGATCCCGGAGCACGGGGTGGTCCAGCACGGCACGGAAGCCGAGCGGGACGCCCAGGTCCTTGGTGATGCGCTGCCGGATGCGGAACGCCAGCAGGGAGTTGCCGCCCGCGGCGAAGAAGTCGTGCCCGGCGCCGACCGGTCCGGTGCCCAGCAGTTCCTCCCAGAGGCGGGCGAGGTAGGTCTCCGTCTCGCCCGTCGGCCGGTCGTCGGCGGCGCGGCTGCGGGACTCCTCGTCGAGCAGCCGGCGCAGGGCGTCCACGTCCCGCTTGCCGTTCTCGTTGGCGGGGATCCTGGGCAGCAGCAGGACGCGGCTGGGCACCATGAACTCCGGGAGTTCGTTCTCGGCGTACGCAGTCAGCTCCTCGGCGGTCAGTGCCTCGTCGGCCGCCACGAACGCCACCAGCCGCAGATCGAGCCCCTCGCCGACCGGCAGGACGATCGCCTCGCGGGCCAACGGATGCCGGGCGAGGGCCTGTTCGACCTCGGCGGGCTCCACCCGGTAGCCGCGTATCTTCACCTGGTCGTCGGCCCGGCCCAGGTACTCGAAGACGCCGTCGGGCCGTTGGCGGCCGAGGTCGCCGGTGGCGTACATGCGGCTGCCGTCCGCGGTGAAGGGGTCGGGGAGGAAGCGCTGCGCCGTCAGCTCCGGCAGGCCCAGATAGCCGCGCGAGACGCCCTTGCCGCCGACGTAAAGTTCGCCGATGTCGCCGGTGGGGACGGGCTTGCGGTCGGCGTCCAGGACGTACATCGAGAAGCCGTCCAGGACCCGGCCGATGGGGACAGCGGTCTCCTCGGGGGCGACCGTGTCGATCCGGTGCACCGAGCAGCCGGTCGTCGTCTCCGAGGGGCCGTACAGGTTCCACAGCGAGCCCTTGAAGCCGCTCGCCAGGACGTCCCGGCAGGCGGAGGCCAGCATGACGCCGCCGCCGACCTGGAGGACGCGCAGGCTCGAAAACGTCTCCGGGGTCTCCCGGGCCAGGTGGTTGAAGGCCATCGTCGGCGCGATCATGACGCTGATGCGGCGGTCTTCGAGCTCCTGTTTCACGTCCGAGGCCAGCAGCTCGGTCATGGACGGCAGGACGACGATCTCGGCGCCGCCCGCAAGGCTGCACCACGTCTCGAAGTGGAAGGCGTCGAAGGAGACGCTGGCAATCTGGCTGGTCCGGTCGGTCGGGAGGAGCTCCGGCATGACGGAGTTGCGGGCGAACGCGAGCAGGTGGCGGTGTTCCAGCACGAAGCATTTCGGTACGCCGGTGGAGCCCGAGGTGAACAGGACGCAGGCCGCGTCCGCGGCGGCGGGCGGCGCGGGGGCCGGGACGGCTGCCGTGGCGGGCTCGCTGCGCCACTCGACGACGTCGGTGTCCAGGTGGGACAGGCGCTCCGTCCAGCCCGGCTCGGTGACGACGGCCTTCGCGCCGCTGCGGCGGATCATCAGGTCCCGTCGCTTGTCCGGGTAGCGGATGTCGACGGCGACGTAGGCGGCGCCCGCCTTCAGGATGCCGAGCAGGGCGACGAAGACCTCGCTGGAGCGCGGCCGGTGCACCGCCACGCGGTCCTCCCGGCCCACCCCGCGCGCGACGAGATGCGCGGCGAGGGCGTCGGAGCGGCGGTCCAACTCCTCGTAGGTGAGGGTCTGTTCGTCATCGCTGACCGCGTTGCTGCGGGGGTGGCGGGCCGCGGTCGACCGGAAGAGCCCGACCAGCGTGCCAGGCGCCTCGTGGGGATCGTTGGTGCTCACGACGGACTCCTAACCGTGCGCAAGAACAGGTGTCTTGGGGAGGGTGGTACGACGGACTCGGGCACCTCTGGGGACCGGCTCGGCGGCGAACCTCAGGCGCTCACCGCCGTCGGCTCCGCCGCTCGCACCGCGCCGCTGCGTGAGTGGAAGAAGTACGCCTGGCCCCCCACCAGCAGGAGGTTGGCGCCGGCCAGGGAGAGCCACAGCGCGTCCAGGCCGCCCGCGTCGGCCACCGGGACGGCGGCCAGGGCCAGCAGGCCGTAGCAGCCGGCGAAGGCGACCAGGCTGGGCACCGTGCGCTTGATACCGATCAGCCCGAATCCGAAGACCGCCTGGACCGCGTCCGCGAGGACCGCGAGGAGGACCAGCGGCAGCAGGTCGAGCACCTGGTCGTGCAGGCCGTCGTCCTTGGTGAACACCGAGATCACCGGACCGCGGGCCAGGACCAGCAGCGCGGCCAGCGCGGCCACCGTGCACACGGCGACGGCCGCCCCGGCGAGCGCGCTGCGCCGGATCTCCGCGACGTCACCGCGTTTGACGGGATCGGCCATCAGCGGAACGGTCGCCTGGCCGACCGCCACCGCGGCCGTGAACATCAGGTTCACCAGGGACAGCGCGATGCTGTGCACGGCGGCGCTGTCCGTGCCGACCCGGGCAGCGGAGAACGCGAGCACGCCCAGCACCGCGAACTTGATGAGCACGGTCGCCGCGAGCGGGATGCCGACCCCGGCGAGCCTGAGCATCTCGCGCGGCCGCGGCCGGCCCAGGCCCAGCGGGCGGCCCGCCAGCACGGTGTTGCGGCGGAGCTGGAGGTGGGCGAGGGAGGCGTTGATGGTCAGGGAGGTGAGCATCGCGATGCCGGCCCCGGGCAGGCCGAGGCCGTCGAAGGAGCCGACGCCGCCGACCAGCAGCAGCGAGAGCACCACGGCGGCCGCCGTGCCGGTCAGCCCGGCGCGCATCACGGCCTTGCCCTGGCCGAGGCCGACGAGCGCCGAGGTGGCGGTGGCGGCGATCGACATCATGACGACGGCGCCGGCCAGGAGGTAGGGGAAGACGCCGAGTTCGTCGAGGGTCGCCTCCGGGATCCCGCCGACGCTGCCGATGAGGGGCACGGCCGCGACCGCGACGGCGCCCAGCAGGCCGACGAAGATGCCCAGCCACATGCCGTTGCGCAGCACCGGCAGCAGTTTCTCGGCGTCGTCCTTGTGGGCCGAGACGAACGGCATCACACCGCGCATCGCCCCGGACACCGCGGCGGTGGCGGGGCTGAACACGGCCAGGGTGACGGCGAAGGCCGCCAGCGAGCCGGTGGCGTGCCGCCCCAGTACGGCCGTGTCCACCAGCGACGCCGCCGACGAGGCGATCATGGTGAGGTACAGCGGAAGTGCCGCACCGGCGATCCGCCGCATTCTCCCCGGCTCCGAAAGCGGCCCCGAAGCCTGCTCCGCAGTCTGCTTCGAAGCCCCTTGCGCGGCGGCGGAATTGTTCTCGCTCACAGCTCTGCGCCCTTCTTCTCCGGTGCCGCTCCCGCCGCCTGCCGTACGGCCGAACGCACATCCGCCACCAGGCTTTCGGTGAAACTCTCGACATGGTCGAACAGATAGAAATGGCCACCGGGCCAGGTCCGGATGTCCACGGCTCCTCGGCCTCTCTCGCGCCAGCCCGCCAGCTGCGCCGTGCCGGCCATCGGATCGGCGTCTCCGGAATAGACGGAGATCGGCGTCGCCAGCGGCGGCCCGTCGACGTGCTCATAGGTGTCGACGACCCGCAGATCGCCGCGCAGCACGGAAACCATGTAGTCGACCACGTCCGGCACGGCGAGCATCTCCTCCGGGGTGCCGCCGAGGTCCCGCAGGAATGCCACGAGCCGCTCGCGGGACCACAGATCCCGCCGTCCGAGCCGCCGCCCGGCGACCAGTTGGGGGGCGGGGCTGCCGGAGACGCCGAGCCACACCGGTGCCACGCCTCGCCGCTCCAGCTCTCTGACCAGCTCGTACGCCACGAGTGCGCCGAGGCTGTGGCCGAAGACGGCGATCCGTTCGGCCCCTTGGGCGAGGACGGCGGGTATGAGCCGTTCCACCACTTCCGCCGTGCTGTGGCAGTGGCCCCGGCCCATGGACGCACCCCGGCCCGGCAGTTCCACCGCCAAGGACCGCCAGTTCTCGGGCAGATGGCCGATCAGCGGATAGAAGCTGGCGGCGGAACCTCCCGAATGGTGAATCAGAAAGCAGGCAACTTCCGCTTCTTGAACCGGAATCGGCTGTGCGCCGCGATCCAGCAACTCCCTGAACGTGATGTCACTCGGCAAGACCTTCACAGCTCCTCGCACTTCCGCTTCAGCACCGCAAGATGACGCAGCGCGGCCAGCACCTCGTCCGTCCCCACCCCGAAGTCGATCAGACAGGCGACCTCGTCGATGCCGAGTTCGGCCAACGACTCGACCAGCGGCAGACAGCCGTCGACGGAGCCGATGAGGCAGCGCGAGTGCGCGTATTCCTCGTAGGCGTGGTCCAGCAGCTCCCGCATCGCCGCCTCCGTCGGCTCGCCCGCGCCGGCCGGCTGGGGCGACTTCAGTCCGAAGAGGTTCATGGACGAGCGCATGTACGCGGTCATGGGCGCCCGCGCCGTCTCCAGCGCCGTATGCGCGTCGTCCGTCACGAAGGTGTGGAGCATGAGGGCCACCCGCTCCTGCTCGATGCCGTGGCCGGTCTTCTCCAACGCCTCGCTGTAGTCGGCGAGGTTGTCCTCCAGCCGGTCCCAGGACTGGCCGAGCAGATGGGTCAGGACGCCGCAGCCCAGCTCTCCGGCCAGGGAGAAGGTGCGGGGCGAGCCGGCCGCCGTGATCCACAGCGGGATGTCGTCCTGGCGCGGGCGCGGGTGGGTGCGCACGCTCCACTGCGTGTCGCCGGGCCCTCGCCTGGGCACGGCCTCGCCGGCCCACAGCGCGCGCAGGGCGTGGACGCCGTCGCGCACCAGCTCCTTGTTCCGCTCGAAGTGGTCCGGGGCCAGGACGAAGTCCTGCGGGTTCCAGCCCGAGGCGAGGGCGAGGCCGGAGCGTCCGCCGGAGATCTGGTCGACGACGGCCCATTCCTCGGCGACGCGCAGGGGGTCGTGCAGGGGCAGCACCACGCTCCCGGCCCGCACGCCGACCCGCGAGGTGACGGCGGCGACCGCGGCCGAGGTCACGGCGGGGTTGGGGAAGGGCGCGCCGAAGTCGTGGAAGTGTCGCTCCGGGGTCCACACCGCGGAGAAGCCCTCGTCGTCGGCGATGCGGGCCGCCTCCAGCAGCAGGCGGTACTGCTCGGGCGCGCCCTGCCCGTTGGCGAAGAAGAAGAGGCCGAATTTCATGGCTCCTGCCTGGGGTCGGCCGAGGCCATGAGGTCCTCGGCAGGGGTGTCGGCCTCGAACACGAGGGCGTACAGGGCCGCGCGGTACAGGGCGGGAAGGCGGGCGTCGAGCCGCTCGGCGGGTCCGGCGCCGTACTTGAACCGCGTCCGGAAGGCGGCCGGACCGTCGGCGACCGTGCAGTGCAGGCGCTGCCCGGGAGCCAGTGGGTCGGGGCCCACGGCGGGCAGGCGGCGCCCGCCGAGGCGCAGCTCCTTTCCGTCGTCGCGGGCGTAGTTGAAGACGACGGGCAGGTCCCGGAAGGCGCCGAGCCGCCCGTCGGCCGCGGCGAGATCGCTGTACGGCACGGTGCGGACGGCGTCGATCCGGTGGAAGGCGGTGCGTACGGCCTCCAGCGCGCGGTGCAGCGGCTGGGTGCGTTCCAGCCGGAACGGCAGCGGTACGACGTTGGCGAAGGCGCCGACGGTCCCGTCCAGGTCGGGGTGGACGCGGCCGTCGAGGGCGACCGCGCAGGTGACCTCGTCGGTCCGGCGCGACCAGGCGAGGGCGGTGCAGAAGGCGGTGAGGTGCAGCAGGAACGGTGTGACGCGATGCTCGGTGCAGCCGGTGCGCAGCTGCTGTTGGAGCCGCTCCCCGGGTGTCCAGGAGGTCCGTCCGGCGACGACGCCGTCCGCCTCGGGGCGCAGTACGTCCAGTTCGCCGGGGGCGGCGGGCAGCAGCGACCGCCAGAGGTCGGCCGCCTGCCGGGCGCGTTCGGAGCCGACGAGGGCGCGGCGCCAGGTCGCATAACGCAGGAAGCCGTCGTCGGGCTCGCCGACGGCGTCCGGGTCGTCGTACGCCTCGGCCAGGGCGTGGCACAGGGTGTTCAGGCCGCGCCCGTCCAGGGCGGCGAGGTGCACGGTGAGGGCCAACAGGCCCGTGTCGCCGGGTGCTTGAGCCAGCGCCAGGCGGAACAGGGGGTCGCGGCCGGGGGTGATGGGCACGCGCTGGGCCTCGTCGTGGAGGCGGGCGGCCGGGTCCTGGCCCGCCGGGATCTCGTGCACCGCGATCTCGTGGGGGCGCGCGCCGCGGTCGGGGTCGACGGCCCGGTGCCGGGCGGTCACCGCGTCCGCGGCGGCTCGCAGCCGCGCGGCGTCCAGGGGCCGGCCGGTGTCGAACACGAAGGTCTTCTGGCGGGCGGCCGACGGGGTTCCGTCGACGAGGTCGCTCAGTCCCGGCGGCAGCAGCAGCGGCTCGGCGGCCGGGGGCAGCTCCTCGTGCGGCTCGTCCGAGCGGTCGCGGCCCGTGAGGGCGGCGGTGATTCCGGCGGCGGTCGCGGCCTCGTAGAACTCCCGTACCGAGAGGCGGACGCCGAACTCCTCGCGGACGGCGTGCAGGACGCGGGTGGCGAGCAGGGAGTGGCCGCCGGCGTCGAAGAAGTCCTCGTCCGGGCCGAGGTCCGGGTTCTGCAGGGCCCGTCGGCAGATGGCGAGCACCGAGGACAGGGCACTGCCGTGCGGCTCGGGTTCCGCGGCGGGGGTCCGGGAGGCGCCGGGTGCGGGCAGGCGTGCCGTGTCGACCTTGCCGTTGACGTTGACCGGGAGCCGGTCGAGGACGGTGAAGGAGGCGGGCACCATCGCCGCGGGCAGGGCGGCGCGCAGCCGTGCGCGGGTGCGCTCGGCGATGCCGGGTCCGGCGGTGGTGACCAGGTAGGCGTCG
The DNA here is from genome assembly GCF_040686775.1 of Streptomyces sp. NPDC079141. Classification (NCBI taxonomy): domain Bacteria; kingdom Bacillati; phylum Actinomycetota; class Actinomycetes; order Kitasatosporales; family Streptomycetaceae; genus Streptomyces; species Streptomyces sp. NPDC079141. Next base: position 610,700 of record NZ_JBFBLP010000001.1, read on the forward strand.
ATGCGCTGGTCGCCTTCGTGGCCGCGCACGACCAGGGTGACGTCGTCGAGGCCGGGATCCTTGCGGATCTCGCTCTCCACCTCGCCCAGTTCCACCCGGAAGCCGCGGATCTTGACCTGCCGGTCGCCGCGGCCGAGGAAGCGGACGTCGCCGGAGGGCAGCAGCCGGGCCCGGTCGCCGCTGCGATAGCCGCGGTCGAGGAAGCGTTCCGCGGTCAGCTCCGGCTGCCCCAGGTAGCCGGTGGCCACGCAGACGCCCCCGATGACCAGCTCGCCGACCGCACCGTGCGGTGCGGGCTGTCCGTCGGGGTCGAGGACGGCCAGGGTGACGTTCTGGATGGGCCGCCCGATCGGTGCGTGCCGGGGCCAGGTGTGCGGCGGGCCGGTGAAGCGGTAGGAGGTGACGACGTGTGTCTCGGCCGGGCCGTAGTTGTTGATGAGGCGGCAGTCCGGCAGGGCCTCGAAGAAGGCGATCACGGACTCGCTCAGCCGGAGCTGTTCGCCGGTGGAGGCGATCTCCGTCAGGGAGGCGAAGGCGGAGGTGTCCGTGGCGAAGCGGGCGGCGAGCGCGTGCAGCAGGGAGACCGGCACGATCGCCTTCTGCACCCGCTGCCCGCGTACGAAGTCCGCCAGCAGGTCGTGGTCGTGCTTGGTCTCCTCGTCGGCGATGTGCAGCGATCCTCCCGAGCACAGGGCGCCGAACATCTCGTGGAAGGCGGCGTCGAAGCCGAAGGAGGCGAGCTGCAGCCACCTGCGGGCGGCACGGTGGCCCTCGGTCTCCCAGTGCATGAGGTTGGCCAGCGCCCGGTGCGGGAAGTGGATGCCCTTCGGCCGTCCGGTCGTCCCGCTGGTGTACGTCAGGTAGGCGCCCACGTTCGGGTCCACGTCGTCCCCGGCCGCGGCCCGGGCGGCGCCGCGCAGGGCGGTGATGTCCGGAAGTTCCAGCGGGGTCGCGCCGTGCGCGAACCGGGCGTCCGCCGCGCGGGTGCACAGCACCAGGCGGGCGCCGCAGTCCTGCGCCATCACCGCGAGCCGCTGCCCGGGGTGGGTGAGGTCGAAGGGCACGGGGGTGGCCCCGGCGCGCAGCACGCCCAGGATCGCCGCCACGACGGGCACGCCCCGGTCCATGGCGATGCCCACGCTCTCGCCGGTCCGGACGCCGCGTTCGGCGAGCAGTTCGGCCACGCCGATGGAGATCCGGTCGAGGGTGCCGTACGACAGGGAGGTACGGCCGTCGGTGACGGCGAGCCGGTCGGGGCGGGCGGCGGCCAGGCCGGCGAAGACGGCGTGCACCGGGCGCCGCGGCACGGGCACGGTCGGGCCGGTCAGCGCGGCGGCTGTGCGTGCGGCCGCGGCGGGCGGTTCGGCGGGGATCTCACGCAGCGGGCGGTCCGGGGCGCGGGTGAGGGTGTCGAGCAGGAAGGCGAAGGACTCCTGCCAGGCGGCGACCGTCTCCCGGCCGAAGCGGTCGGTGGCGTACAGGAACCGGCCCGCGATGGCCCCGTCGCGGGCGAACCACCAGTCGAGGGACAGCTCGTAGGGGCTGGTGTGCCGGTCGAAGGGCAGCGGGCGGCGTTCCAGGCCGGGTGGGGGTTCGGCGCCGCCCGCGTCCAGGCTGAGCATGTTGAACAGCACCTGGAAGAGGGGGGTGCCCTGCGGGTCGCCGCCGCCGGTGAGGTGCCGGGTGACCACCTCGACGGGCAGGTCCTGGTGGTCCAGGCCGGCCGTGACGCGTTCGGCGAGCCGGCGCACCAGCGAGCCGAAGTCGGGGGCGTCGCCGGTACTGGCCCGGATCGCCAGGGTGTTGACGAAGTTGCCGATGAGATCGCGGGTCCCGGGCCGGTGCCGGCCGGAGACCGGCACGCCGACGACCAGGTCCGGTCGCCCGCCGAGCCGGGCCAGCAGCACCGCGAAGGCGGCGAACACCACCACGAACGGGGTGGTGTCCAGCCGTTCGGCCAGCTCCCGCACCTGCCGGGACAGGCCGGCGGGGAGGCTGAAGTCGAGCAGGTCGCCGCGGTAGCCGCGGGCGGCGGGCGGCTCCTCGCCGGGCAGCTGGAGCGGCTCGGGCAGGTCGGCCAACTCCTTGAGCCAGAACCGGAGTTGGCGGTCGGCGTCCGGGGAGGCGAGCCATCCGGTGACGGACCGGGCGTGGGCGGCCAGGAGTCCGTCGATCGCGGGCAGGGCGGCGGACGTGCCGGTGGTGCGCCGGGTGTAGCAGGCGTACAGGTCGCGCAGCAGGACGCCGGTGGAGTGGGCGTCGGCGCAGATGTGGTGCACGGACAGCGCCAGTACGTTGCGGTCGGGGCCGAGCGAGAAGAGGCGGGCGGCGAGGACCGGGGCCCGGTCCAACGGCAGCCTCAAGTCGAGGAGTTCGGCGACGGCGGCGCGCAGCGCCGGTTCGTCCGCGACGGGGACGACGGGCAGTTCCACCGGGACCGAGGGCAGGATCTCCTGGGTCGCGCCGTCCACGGTGGTGGCGAACACCGCGCGCAGGCTCTCGTGCCGGGCCACGACGTCGGCGAGCGCGCCGCGCAGCGCCGCCACGTCCAGGGGTCCGCGCAGGTCGGCGAGGACCGGCACGTTGTAGGCCTCCCCCGCCCCGTCGATCTCGTCGAGGAACAGGAACCGTTCCTGCTGCGGGGTCAGCGGCAGCACCCCGTCGGCCGGCAGCGCCCCGCCCGTCTGCGGCTCCGGTGGCGCCAGGTCCGCGGCCAGCCGGGCCAGGGTCTGCGGTGTGGGCTCGCGCAGGAAGCTGCCCAGCGGCACGCTCGCCCGCAGCCGCGAGCCCGCCATGGCGACGACCCGGGTGGCCAGCAGCGAGTCGCCGCCGAGCCCGAACAGATCGTCGTCGGGGGCGACTTCGTCGACGCCGAGGCACTGGGCGAAGATCTCGACGGCCTGCGCCAGGAAGCCGTCCCCGGCCGGTTCCTCGCTCTCGGCCCGCTGCGCCGGGCGGGGCTCCAGCCAGTGCCGCTGCCGGTCGAAGGGGTACCGGGGCACGTCCACGACCCGGCCGCCGTCGGCGTCCGCCGACCCGTCGAGGTCCTCCACCAGCCCCAGCGCCCAGCCCCGGCCCAGGCGCGCCGTCAGGCAGGTCTCGTCGACAGCGAGGGCCGACCCGAAGGAGTCCGGTACGCCGGTTCCGGGCAGGCCGTCCGCCGAGCCGAGCCGGATCAGCGCACGCACGCGGGGCGGCAGCACACGGCGGCCCGCGGCGACGGGACGCCCCCCGAGGTCGGGCACCTGCCCGGCCGGGAAGACTTCGGTGCCGTCCTCGTCGTAGCAGGGTATGTCCGCCGTACGCGGCTCGACGCGGCGCAGGCTCTCGGCGAGTGGGATGCCGCGGGCGAGGCCCGCCAGCGCTGCGGCGAGGTCGTCCTCGGCCAGCGCGCCGGCCAGGACCGCGGCGGCGGGCCGAGTCACCGGGCCTGCCACGAGGGCGCGCGGCGCCGCACCGCGGTGCTCGGCCCAGACGGCGGCCTCGCCCAGGCACAGCACGGCGGCGACCAGCTCCGCGGGCCCCTCCTCGGCCAGCAGGTCGAGTGCCTGCCGCACCTCGCTCCCCCGGGCCGCTGCCCACGGCCCGGCCAGCCGCTCGGCCGTCCGGCGGAACGCGGGCTCATCGGCGAGGAGTTCCCGCAGCACCCGCGGGTCCGCCGCACCGTGCCGCAGCACGAACGCACACGACGCCCGGCCGGTGGGGGTCAAGTCGCCGTCGAGTACGACCGGTTCGGTGCCCGGCGTCCACAGCAGGGCGCGCCGGTACGGCAGGACCGCGTGCCCCCGGGCGAGGGTGTACGCCACGTCGCGGACACCTTCCGGGGTTTCGTCCGCGAGCCGTTCGCGCAGGCTCTTCTCCCAGGCGTCCAGGGCGGTGCGGGAGGCGGCCGAGAAGGGCAGCAGCTGTGCGCCGGTCGGCGCCGGGGCGGGCCGGGTCGGCGGGGCGGGCGCTTCCTCGACCAGCAGGTGGACGTTGGTGCCGCCCACGCCGAAGGAGCTGACGCCGGCCAGGAGCGGGCGCGGGCCGTCCCACTGCTCGCGTTGCCCGATCACGCGGAACGGCGAAGTGGCGAAGTCGATGTGCGGGCTGGGTTCCTCGCAGCCGAGGGTCGGGGGCAGTTCACGGTGGCGCAGCGCGAGCACCACCTTGATCAGTCCGGCGATGCCGGAGGCGGAGTCGGTGTGGCCGATGGCCGACTTCACCGACCCGATCCCGCAGAATCCGCGCTCCTCGGTGGTCTCCCGGAAGGCCTCGGTGAGGGCGCTGACCTCGATGGGGTCGCCGAGGGCGGTGGCGGTGCCGTGTGCCTCCACGTAGGAGACGCGGTCGGCCGTGACGCCCGCGAGCTGGTGCACGGAGGCGATCAGCTCGGCCTGGCCTTCGGCGCTGGGGGCGGTGTAACTGCTCTTGCGGGCGCCGTCGTTGTTGAGGTCACTGGCGCGGATGACGGCCAGCACCCGGTCGCCGTCGGCCAGGGCGTCCTCAAGGCGGCGCAGCACGACGACGCCGACGCCGCTGGCGAACACGGTGCCCGCCGCCTGGGCGGAGAAGGGCCGACAGCGGCCGTCGGGTGAGCCGATGCCGCCGTCGACATGGGGGTAGCCGAGGTCGGTGGGTTTGATCGCGGCGCCGCCCGCGACCGCCGCGTCCGTCTCGTAATCCAGCAGGGCGCGGCAGGCGTGGTGCACGGCGGCCAGGCCGGAGGAGCAGGCGCAGTCGATCGCGACGCTCGGGCCGGTCAGGCCCAGCCGGTAGGAGACGCCGGTCGCGGTGAACCCGCGGTCGTTGCCCATCAGGACGCGATGCCAGCCCAGGCTCTGTGTCACCTCGGGGTGGTGCATGACGTGGTGGAGCAGGTAGTCGGAGTGGTTCAGGCCGAGGAACACGCCGACGGCGCCCTTGAAGGAGCCGGGGTCGAGGGCCGCGTCGTGCAGGGCGTGGACGGTGGTCTCCAGCAGGAAGCGCTGCTGCGGGTCGGTGGCGGCGGCCTCGGCCGGGGTCAGGCCGAAGTAGCCCGCGTCGAACAGGGCGGGGTCGGCGAAGGGTTTACGGAAGGCGACGTACGACGGGTCGCTGCGGGCCCGTTCCAGCAGGCCCGCGCGTTCGAGTTCCTCTTCGGGCACGGCCTCGCGCGGCTCCACGCCGTCCCGGAGCAGCTCCCAGAACGCGCCGGGCGAGTCGGCTCCGGGGAAGCGGCAGGCCATACCGGTGATGGCGACGGCCGGGGCGTCGGTGTCGTGGTCGGGAAGGTCGGCAGCCAAGGCTTCTGCTCCGGGGGCGGGGCAACACCGCCGTGGGGAGGGGTGTGCCGGACGGTCGGGGGTCGGGGTCGGTGGCCTGTCAGTCCGGCTCGCTCGCGGGTGCCGCCGCGCGGCGCTGCTGTTTGCGCAGGACCTGCTGTCGGCGCCGCAGTTGGGCCTCGCGCCGGGCGGCCGGTGCCGCGGTTCGGCCGGCGTTCGCCGTCCCGGAGCGGTCCGTGCCGCTGAGGTGGGAGGCGTACGCCCGGACGGTCGGGTAGCGGAAGAGGTCGACGATGCGGGCGTCCTCGCGGACGTGGGCGCGGACCTCGGTGAGCAGCCGGGCCACGAGGATGGAGGAGCCGCCGGACTGGAAGAAGTCGTCGGCCGGGCCCACGTTCTCGTCGCGCAGTACCGACCGCCAGACGTCCAGCAGGCGTCTTTCCAGGTCGTTGCGGGGCTCGGGGGCGGTGTGGTCGCGGGCGGCGGTGAGCCGGACCGGCGGCAGGGCCTTGCGGTCGGTCTTGCCGCTGGTCGTGGTGGGCAGGGTGGTGCGGGAGACGTAGGCGGCCGGGAGCATCTGGTCCGGCAGCAGGCCGGCGAGGCCGGCGCGCAGCGTCGCCTCGTCGGGTTCCGCGCCGGGGTGGGGCACGAAGTGGGCGACCAGGACCGCGCGTTCGCCGTCGCGCTGCACGCACACGGCCGCCTGCGCGACCGAGTCCAGCGAGTTCAGCGCGTGCTCGATCTCCTCCAGTTCGATGCGGTAGCCGTTGACCTTCACCTGGTTGTCGACGCGGCCGACGAGTTCGATGTCGCCGCCGGGCAGCAGGCGGGCGATGTCGCCGGTGCGGTAGACGGGTCCGCCCGGGTGGACGGCGGGCAGGTGGGGGAAGCGCTCGGCGGTCAGCTCGGGCCGGCCGGCATAGCCGCGGGCCACACCGGCGCCCGCGAGGACGAGTTCGCCGTACATGCCGACCGGGACGGGGTTAAGGCCGGCGTCCACGATGTGGGCGGCGGTGTTGGCCAGCGGGCGGCCGACGAGGATCTGGTCGGCGTCGGCCGGGACCTCCCAGTACGTCGACCAGACGGTGGTCTCTGTGGGCCCGTACATGTTGAGGACGCGCGGAATGCCGAGCCCCTTCAGCCGTGCGGCCAGCGTCCGGTCGAGGGGTTCCCCGCCGACCATCAGCACGTCGAGCCGGGCGAGGGCCTCCTCGGCGCCGGGCAGGGCGAGGACGCCGCGCAGCAGGGTGGGGGTGGCCTGGAGCGCGGTCGCGCCTTCCCGGACGACGAGTTCGGGGACGGTGGCGGGCTCGGCGCCGTCGGTGGTGTCCTGGCGCAGGCTCTCGGCCGTCTCGGCGAGCACCACGGGCACGCCCCGGGCCAGGGTCCACAGCAGCTCGACCACGGCGATGTCGAAGGTGACGCCGGTGACGGCCAGCCAGACGGCGGGGTCGGGCAGCGCGACCGCCTCGTCCAGGGCGATGAAGAGGTTGTTCAGGTTGCCGTGCGTGACCTCCACCCCCTTGGGCTGCCCGGTGGAGCCGGAGGTGAAGATGACGTAGGCCGCGGCCCCGGGGTCCGGCTCGGGGAGGCCCGCGGTGCCCGGGGCGGTGAGCAGCGCGGCCGCGTCCAGGTGCCGGCCGGGGAAGTCCGGGCACCGGCCCGTGTAGGGCGCGGCGGTGACGAGGGCGGTGCAGTCGGCCGAGTCGAGCATGGCCGCGAGCCGCGCGTCGGGGGCGGTGCCGTCCAGCGGGACGTAGGCGCAGCCCGCGCGCAGGACGCCGAGCAGGACCGCGACGAGCTCGGGCGATCTGGGCACCAGGACGGCCACGCGTGCCCCGGGCCGCAGCCCCGCCGCGTGCAGGCCCGCCGCCACCGACTCGGCGCGCCGGGCGAGTTCGGCGCCGGACACGCTCCGGCCGCGGAAGGTGACGGCCGGTGCGTCTCCGCGCTCGCGCAGCCGTCGCAGGACGGTCTCCTCGGCCCGGCCGGCGGGCACGGGGCGGGCCGTGGCGGCGTTCCAGCCGGCGATGAGCCGTTCGCTGTCGGGGTCGGTCAGGCGCAGGGTGTTCAGCGGGGCGTCCGGGTGGGCGCACATCTGCTCCACCAGGTGCCGGAACCAGCCGGTGAAGCGCCGCGCGTCGTCCTCGTCGAACAGGGTGTCGCTGTGCAGGAGCAGGCCCTTGAGGCCGTCGCCGTCCTCGCGCAGCTTGAACATCAGGTCGTACTGGGCGGAGTAGAAGGGCGTGTCGGCGGCCGTGGCCCGCACACCGGGCAGCGTGAACTCCTCGCCCGGGTAGGTCTGCAGGATGAAGATCGTCTGGAAGACCGGGGAGTGCGAGCTGCTCCGCTCGGGCGCCACCGCCTGCACGACCTGGTCGAACGGCAGGTCCTGGTGGGCGAAGGCGTCGAACGCGGTGCGCCGGGTCCGCGCGAGGTGCTCGCGTACGGTCCGGGTCTCGTCGATCCGGCTGCGTACGGTGATGGAGTTGAAGAACAGGCCGAGGGTGAACTCCAGCGCCGCGTAGGGCCGGTTGGCCAGCGGGCTGCCGACGGCGATGTCGTCCTGGCGGGTCATCCTCGACAGCAGCAGGGAGTACGCGGCCATGAAGGCGCCGTACAGCGTCGTCCCGGTCTCGGCGCACAGCTCGCGGGCCCTGGCCAGGAACGCGGCGTCGTAGCGGAAGGTGTGTGCGGAGCCGCGGTAGCTCTGGACGGCCTCGCGCTGCCGCGAGGGCACCAGTTCCAGCAGGGGTGGCAGGTCGGCGAGCGTGCTGCGCCAGTAGTCGCGCTGGCGGCGGGCGAGGTCGCTGCCGAGCCACTGGCGTTCCCAGACCGCGTAGTCGGCGTACTGCACGGACAGTTCGGGCAGGCGGGGGCGGCGGCCTGCGCGGCGGGCCGCGTACAGCTCCGACAGTTCCTTCTTGATCAGGCCGGTCGACCAGCCGTCGGAGACGACGTGGTGCTGGGTGACGACGAAGGTCCACCGCCTCGCGCCGGTGCGCAGCAGGTCGAAGCGGATGAGCGGGGCCGTGGCCAGGTCGAAGCGGGTGGCTACGGCGTCGAAGAGGGCCTCGTCCCGTGCGCCGGGTGTGTCGGTCCGCCGCACGGAGAAGACGGCGGGGCAGTCGTCGTGGACGGTCTGGTACAGGCCGTCGGGGGTCTCGGTCAGGGCCGTGCGCAGGATCTCGTGGCGGCGCACCAGGTCCTCGGCGGCGCCGCGCAGCGCGTCCTCGTCGAGGTCGCCCTCCAGGTCACTGGCGAAGTACATGTTGTAGACGGGCAGTTCGGTCGCCGTCTGCTCGACCAGCCACAGCCGGTGCTGGGCGTAGGAGGCCGGGATGGGTGCCCGCCGGTCCACGCGTTCGATGCGCACACCGCGCCGGTACTGCTCCTCCTCGTACTCCCGGAAGAACTCCAGGATCTCCTCGCGCCGGCCGCGGATGGCGTCCTTGACGCCGTCGGTCAGGACGCCTTCGGGGGCGGAGACGGCGAGCCTGCCGTCGGCCGGGGTCACCTGGATGCCGCGCGCGGCCAGATCGTCGAGAAAGCGGGTGACGTTCACAGTTCCACGGTCTCCCTCGTGTGGTCCGGCACGGCGGTCGAGGCGGCGTAGACACGCATCGCGGCGATCTCGTCCTCGACGAGCCGCGCCATTCCGGCCAGCGTGTCGGCGTCCAGGAGGTCACCGAGGGAGACGCGTACCTCGAACCTCTCCCGGATCCGTGTCATGACCTGCGCGGCGAGCAGGGAGTGGCCGCCGAGGGCGAAGAAGCCGTCGTCCAGCCCGACTTCGGGCACGCCGAGCACCGTCCGCCAGATGGCGGCGAGTTCGGTCGGCACGTCGGCCGTTCCCGAGGCAGACGCGGGCACGGGCACCGGCACCGGCACCGGCACCGGCGCGGTACGAATCCCCCAGTGCCGCACCTCCTCAAACGGGTAGCCCGGCAACGGCACCCGGCGCCCGCCCTCGGTGCCGGACAGCCGCTCCCAGCGCACGTCGGCGCCGCGTTCCCAGCAGTGCGCCAGCAGTCGCAGCCAGGTGTCCCGGTCGGCCGCGGCGGCCACGATGTCCGGGCAGTGCGCCGGGAGCAGCCCCGCGTCCTCGCCCATCACCACGGCGCGGGTCAGCTCCAGGACGTGGTCGGCCGAGGGGGCCCGGTCCGGGCCGAACTCCTCCCCCAGGACCGGCGCGTGGACGGCGAAGGCCGGCGGGGCGAGGGTGCAGGCCCGCAGCTCCCGTTCGGTCTCCAGCAGCAGCCGCTCGCACGCGCTCAGATCGCCGCCCGCCGAGGCCAGCGCCTTCAGGTGCCGGGTGGCACAGCGCAGCGCCACGTCGCGGGGCAGGGCGCCGGCCTGACCGAGGGCCAGGAACTCGCCGCCGTTCACGGCGGTGATGGCGTGGGGGTGTATACCGAGGGCGGCCAGGGAGTCGAGCAGTTCGTACACGCCGCCGTCCAACTCCGACTGGGTCAGCGGGAGTTGGATGCCCAGGACCAGTCGGTCCTCGATCTCCGCATCGCCCCGCCGGTCGCGCAGCGCGTCGGCGAGGCCTGCGCGTGAGGAGGCCACCCATGCCCGGCGTACCGGGTGTGGGGTACGGCCCTGCTGGAGGGTGTGGGCGGTGTCCAGCAGGGAGGGGCCGGGCGCGGTCACGGCCGCGGCCAGGCGCTCACGCAGCCGGTCGAGCGCCTGCGGGGTGTGGGCGGAGAGCGGGAAGACGCGTGGTTCGCCCTCGTCCCCGGCGGCGGCCCGGGCGGACGGCCGCGGCGGTTCCTCCAGTACGAGGTGGGCGTTGGTGCCGCCGACGCCGAGCGCGGTGACGGCAGCGCGCCGGGGATGTCCGGTCAGCGGCCAGGGATGGGCGTCGGTGCTGACGTAGAGGCCGCTGTCGCCGACGTCGATCAGGGGGTTGAGTCTGTCGTGCCCCACGGTCGCGGGGATCGTGCCCTCGCGGACGGCGAGCACAGTCTTGAGAAGTCCCGCCATTCCGGCGGCGGTGTCCAGGTGTCCGACGGACGACTTCACGGCGCCCACGGCGCAGGGTGTGCTCGCGCCGAGCCGTTCCCGGGCCTCGCGCAGGGCTGCCAGCTCGACCGGGTCGCCGAGCGGCGTTCCGGTGCCGTGCGCCTCGACGTAGCCGATGGTCGCGGCCTCGACGCCGGCGTCGGTGAGCGCGGCGATCACGACGTCGCGCTGGCCGCGCACGCTGGGTGCGGCGAAGCTCTGGCGGTCGGAGCCGTCGTTGTTGAGGGCGGAGCCGCGGATCACCGCGTGGACGGTGTCGCCGTCGCGCTCCGCGTCGGCGAGCCGTTTGAGGACGACGACGCCCACGCCGCTGCCGGGCACGGTGCCGTGGGCCCGCGCGTCGAACGGACGCAGTGCGCCGTCGGCGGACATCACGCCGCCGTCGTGGGCCCGGTAGCCGTGGTGCTGCGGGAGCTGGACGGAGACGGCGCCGGCCAGGGCGAGGGTGCACTCCCCGGCGAGCAGGCTGCGCCGGGCGAGGTGCACGGCGGTCAGCGAGGTGGAGCACAGGCTGCTGACGAAGACGCTGGGGCCGCGCAGGTCAAGGTGGTACGAGACGCGCAGGGGCAGTGCCGCGGGCGCGTCGGACATGCCGCGCGGAGCCCGGTTCTCGGGCAGCAGGGCGACGTAGCGGTTCTCGCCGGTGCCACAGAACACGCCGACCCGGCGGTCGTCGCCGCGGCCTGCCCAGCCGGCGTGCTCCAGGGCGTGGACCGCCTCCTGGAGGAAGAGGCGGTGCTGTGGGTCCATGGCGGCCGCCTCCGCCGGGGGGATGCCGAAGTAGGCGGCGTCGAACAGGTCGACGCCGTCGAGTGCGCCGGCGACGGGCACGTAGTCCGGGTCGGCGCGGACCTGCGGGGGCACTCCCTTGGCGTCCAGTTCGTCCGCCGCCGACGGGGTCAGGGCGGTCCGGCCCGCCAGGAGCGCGGACCAGTAGGCGTCGATGTCCGGTGCTCCGGGGAAGCGGCAGGCCATGCCGACGATCGCGACGGGCTGCGGGTCCTGCACGGGGTTCATGCTCATCCTTCGTCGCTCTCGACGCCGCTCACCGCGCGCGCGACGGCGGCCACGGTCGGGTACTTGAACAGGTCCGTCACCGAGATTCCGGCCGCCGTCTCCGTTCTGAGCCGCCGGTGCAGTCGGATCAGGGTCAGGGAGGTGCCGCCCAGTTCGAACAGGCTCCGGTCGCGGGGCACCCGCTCGGGATCGGTGCCCAGGACCTCGGCCCACAGTTCGGTGAGCCGGCGTTCGAGGTCCGTGCGCGGGCCGCTGCCCGGCGAGGCCGCCCGCCCCGTCTCGGGCGGCGGGAGGGCCCGCAGGTCCGCCTTGCCGGTGGCGGTCACCGGCATGTCGGGCAGGGTCATGACATGCGTGGGCAGGTGCTCGGGCGGGAGGCTCTCGGCGAGATGGCCGCGTACGTCGACCGGTGCGCCGCCGGCGCGCGGGACGACGTAGGCGATCAGCGCGTCCGGTGCCTCGGGCCGCACCGTCACCACGGCGTCGCGCACGCCCGGGTGCTCCAGCAGCAGGTTGCGGATGCCGTCCAGGTCCACGCGCAGGCCGCGGACCTTGACCTGGGCGTCCTCGCGGCCGTGGAAGTCCAGCACACCGTCGGTCCGGAAGGAGGCGAGGTCCCCGGTCCGGTAGAGCCGGGCCCGGGGGTCGTCGGTGAACGGGTGCGGGACGAACCGTTCGGCGGTCTGCTCCGCGCGGCCCGCGTAGCCGAGGGCCAACGGCAGCCCGCCGATGCACAGTTCGCCCACGAAGCCCGGCGGCAGCAACTGGCCGCCGGGGCCGAGGACATAGGCCTGCGCACCGGGGACGGGACGGCCGATCGGCTCCGCGGCGTCCCGCGCCCCGCCCGGTACGCAGGTGTGGGAGGTGACGTCGATGGCGGTCTCGGTCGGGCCGTAGAGGTTGACCACCTGCGCACCGCTGTCGCGCCGCACGGTCTCGGCGACCCGTGCGTCGAGCGGCTCCCCGCCCGCGAACACCCAGCGCAGTGCGGTGCCTTCGGCCCACGCCTCCTCGGCCAGGACCGCCTTGAGCACGGTCGGCACGAACTGCGCCACGGTCACCGCGTACCGGCGCATCTCGTGCACCATCAGCGCCGGGTCCCGGTGCGCCTGCGGGGGCGCCACGACCACGGCGGCGCCCAGCGTCAGCGGCGCCAGGTACTCCCACAGCGAGGCGTCGAAGACCGGCGGCGTCTTGAAGTAGAAGCGGTCCTCGGCGCCGAAACCGAACTCGGTGCGCTTCCACCGGAGGTTGTTGGCCAGCGCCCGGTGCGGGACGACGACCGCCTTGGGCAGGCCGGTGCTGCCCGAAGTCGTGATGACATAGGCGGGATCCGCCCCGCCCGTCGTCCGGTCCTCGAACTCCGGGGCGGGCCCGGCGGTGTCCCAGGCGACGGCCGTGAGCCCGTCCGGCAGTCCGGCGGCTTCCTCGTCCGCTACGACGGCGGCGGCCGCGCCCGAGTCCGCCAGCACGAACGAGCGGCGGCGCACCGGCTGGTCGAGGTCGACGGGCAGGAAGGCCAGGCCGCACCTCAGCGCGGCCAGGGCAGCGGCCACGAACCGGGCCGACCTGGGCAGGCACAGGGCCACGACGCTCCCGGCCGGGAGGTCCAGCGCGGCGAGCCGCCCGGCCAGGGAGCGGGACGTCAACTCCAGTTCCCCGTAGGTGATCTCGCGCCCTTCCTCGATCAGGGCGGTCCGCTCGGGAGCGGCTCGGGCCTGCCGTACGAACGCGGCCGGAACGTGCTCGGCGGCGGGCGCGCCGGGCGCCGCGTTCCAGGTGTCCAGCACGAGCGACCGGTCGGCGCGCCCGATGAGCTCCACCCCGAGCGCGGGACCGTCCCAGCCGTCGGCGATCCGACCGAGCACCACCTCGAAGGCGCGCGCGAGACGCTCCGCGGTGGCAGGTGGATACACCGCGGGATCGAAGTCCAGACGTGCCGTGATCCGCTCCTCACCCAGCTCGACGGCCAGCATCAGCTCCGACTTGGCGTCGCGCGGGGTGAGCGGGCGGCGCTCCGCCTGCACACCGCGCAGGTGCAGCTCCTCGCCGCCCTCGCTGACGGACAGCATCGGCGGCAGCACGGCCCCGCCCCCGCCGAGCGTCCGCAGCCGGGCCCACAGCTGCTCCAGCGACGCCCCTTGATGCTCCAGGCAGTCGAAGAGCGAGTCCTGTACGGCCGCCAGATACGCGGGCAGGGTGCGCCCCGCTCGTGACGGGCAGCGGAAGACCAGCAGGTCGGTGAAGAGGCCGACGACTTGGTCGTACTCGGACCGCCGCCAGTCCACCGCAGGGTAGGAGACGACGACGTCGTCGGAGCGCAGGAAGTGCTGGAGCGTCAGGGAGAAGGCGGACAGCAGGAGGGTGAAGGGAGTGGTCCGCAGCCGCTCGGCGGCCCGTGCCGGATCCGTCCCGAGGGAGACCGGCACGGACGCATGGGGAGCCGGTGCGGCTGCCGTGTCACGGCCGGTCGGGAGGGTCTCCAGGTCGGCCACCAGGCGGCCCCAGAAGTCGGCGCTCGCCCGGCCCTCGGCGGAGGCGTCCAGGGCGCGCTGCCGATGGACGTAGTCGAAGTAGCCGTCGGCCGGCGCGTGGTCGTCGAGTCCGTCCAGCGCCGCGGCGTAGGCCTCGCCCAAGTCCCGTAGCAGCAAGGGGATCGACGGTGCGTCCGTCGCCACGTGATCGAAGACCAGGAGCAGGACGGCGGTCTGCGGGGCGAGTTGGAAGAGGTCGGCGCGCAGTCGGCAGGTCGCGTCGGCGGGGAAGGGGGCCGAGGCCGCGTCCTCGATCCGTTTGTCCAGCTCGTCCCGTGTCACCTCGTGCACGCGCAGGATGTCGTCCGGCATGTCGCAGACACGCTGCCGTACCTCGCCGTCGGCTCCGTGTCGGATCGCGACGCGGAGCACGGAATGCCGCCGCAGCACCCGCAGCAGCGCCTCGGCCAGCGCCTCCCGATGCAGGGCGCCGGAAAGGGCGTAGACGACAGGAACGTTGTAGAGGTCGCCTTCCGGTTGGAGCTGCCGCGCCAGCCACACGGCTTCCTGCTGTCGGGACAGCGGAAATGCACGTGCGTCAGCCGGAAAGGAATCGGACATCCCATCCCCCGCGTTTCCCAGGCAATCAGTTGATGACTGGAGCCCCACTGTTACTGCCCAGAAACCACGATCCGCTCTACCGGACCTGGAGCGCCGGTCGAGCTTCGCCCACGACGCCGGCCGCAACCGCAGCTGACATAGTGTCGCCATGGGCAACTCACATGCGCATCCGGTGTTCCGGACGGCGGACCTCGCGGCCGCGGTGAGCACGGCCCGGCAGTTGATCGACCTGGCCGACTCGACGGACGGCGAGGTGAGCTTCGAGGCCACGGTGTCCGGGGCGCGGGAGCTGGAACGGCTGAGGGCCTGTATGCCGCCGGTCACCGAATTCGGATACGGGCAGAGTCCGGCGATCCAGCCGGCCACCGGCGCCACGTCCGTGAGTCCTTTTCCCATGTTTGTGTCGTGGACGGCCCAGCCCGTGGGAAAGCTGGAGGACCTGTTCGCCGCCGCCGTCGGGAAATGCCCGGCAACTCTCGTGTGGAGCCGGCTGCGCTGGCCGGCGGTGCCCGCGCTGCGCCTGCCCGCGGAGGACGAGCACGCGCATGTCTCCCTCTCCGCCAATTCCCGGCAGCTCCACTGGGACGAACCCGCCCCCGATCACACCGTCTACATCCATGACCGGCAGGGGTCGTATCTGCGCCCTCAGTGGCTTGCGGAACAGATCGGACTGCACCTCATCGGGCCTCCCCGGCTGGCGCAGTGAGCGTCGGCGTGCCGATCTCCGTCAGGCCTGCGGCGGCGGGGGCGGCAGGGTGCGCAGGCCCGGCGGCGGCTCCGGCCAGACCAGCAGCACCGGGCAGGGGGCGTGGTCGACGACAAAGCGGCTGGCCGGGCCCAGGCTGTGCGGGCCGAGGTGGGTGCGGTCGCCGTCGCGGGCCAGGATCAGCAGGTCACAGCCCTCTGCCTCGGCGACGACCTCATGCTCCACCCGCCCGGTGCGCTCGCTGCGGGTACAGGTGCGCCCCAACCGGTCGGCAGCGGCCCGCAGCAGCTGCTCCGCGGAGGCGGCGGCGAGGCGTTCCAGGCGTGTGCCCGGATCGCGTTCGGGGTGACCGCGGCCGAGCAGCCCGGCGAAGGCACCGTGCGCCGCGCCCGGCACATCGGCCGGGGTGACGTGCAGCAGGACGATCTCCGCGTCCGCCGGGGCGTGGGCGCGGGCGGCGTCCACACACACGGGCCAGGTTCCCTCGACGATCCAGACGACCACGGCCATGGGGTCAGCCTCCTCCGATCACGGTCAGCGACACCCACAGTGCCAGCACCGCGGCCCCCAGGCTCGCCGGTACGGCGTACACGCCGAGCCGGGTGAACTCCTTCAACTCGACCTCTTCCTCGTGGGCGTGGACGATACGCCGCCACAGCAAGGTGGCCAGCGAGCCCGCATAGGTGAGGTTGGGGCCGATGTTGACCCCGAGCAGCACGGCGAGGATGGCGCCCGGCCCCGACGGGGCGGTCAGCGGCAGCAGCACCAGGACCGCCGGCAGATTGTTGATCACGTTCGCGAGTACGGCGGCCAGCGCGGCGAGAGCGAGGAGTGCCGGCAGCCCGGTGCCCTCGGGGATCAGCCGGCCCAGAGCCTCGTCGAGCCCGTTGTCCACGACCGCCCTGACCACGACTCCCAGGGCGAGCACGAAGGCGAGGAACGGCACGGACGCGGCACTCAGCAGCGCCCGGGGCGTGGTGCGCCGCCGGAGCAGGGCCCGGACGGCGAGGGCCAGCGCACCCGCCAGGGCCGCCCACGCCGGATCGATGCCGACCACCGAGGTCAGCACGAACCCGGCCAGCGTGCAGCCCACGACCGCCAGCGCGAACTTCGGCAGCCGCGGCGGCTCCACGGCGGCGGGGGCCTCGGCTCCGGCGTCCAGGTCCGTGGCGAAGAAGCGGCGGAAGACGACGTACTCGACGGCGATCGCGGCCACCCAGGGCAGTGCCATGAGCGCGGCGAAGCGGGTGAAGCTCAACCCGCTGGCCGCGAACGCCAGCAGGTTGGTCAGATTGGACACCGGCAGCAGCAGCGAGGCCGTGTTCGACAGGTGGGTGCAGGCGTACACATGCGGTTTGGGGCGCGCCCCGATCCGGGCCGCGGTGGCGAACACCACCGGCGTCAGCAGCACCACCGTGGCGTCCAGGCTGAGCACCGCGGTGATCGCCGACGCGGCCAGGAACACCTGGGCCAGCAGCCGCCGCGGCCGGCCCGCCGCGGTGCGCGCCATCCACGCCCCGCACGCCTGGAACAGCCCTTCGTCGTCACAGAGCTGAGCCAGTACCAGCACGGCCGCCAGGAAGCCGACCACCGGCCCGAGCCGTTCGACCTCGTCGAGCGCGTCGTCCAGGGGGATCGCGCCGGTGACGATCACCAGCGCGGCGGCCGGTACGGCCACCACCGCCTCGGGCCAGCCGAAGGGGCGGACGACCGCACAGACCAGTACCAGGACGAGCAGGGCCGCGGACAGTGTCTCCGCGAGCTGGGTGTTCAGGACGAGATCCTTCCGCGCAACGGCGGACGGCCCGCCTTTCCCTCACGCCGCAAGATATCCCGCGCAAGGCTCGCGCCCCGAACAGGTTCACACCGTCGGCGAGCTCGTCGTCGGCGCGCGGACCCCCTCCTGGCGGTTCGGTTCAGGCCGGATACGGCAGGGAGGCCTCCCCCGTGCCGGCGGGCCGGCCGTGCACGGCTGCGTCCGGGCCGCCGACGCGCAGCTGCCACGGGTGCGGGCTGTCGGTGGTGACGTGCAGCAGGCCGCCCCGGCGGCGCAGGTGGAAACGGGCCGTCTCACCGGGGCCGTCGCTGCCCGGGATCACCACGGTGCGCTCGGCGCCGTCGGCGAGGGAGTGCACCCGCAGTTCGACGCCGTCCGCCCAGGCGGAGACCGGGTGCTGATCGTCGGCGGCCAGCGGGAGGACCGAGTTGGGGCGGGCCAGCAGCGGCAGGGTGTGGAAGCCGTGCTGCTCGCGGACCCAGCGCGGACCGGTGACCTCGGCACCCGTCAGCACATTGGTCCAGGTGCCGTCCGGCACGTAGTACTCGACCGTGCCGTCGTCGCTGAAGACCGGGGCGACGAGCAGGTCGTCGCCGAGCATGTACTGCCGGTCGAGCGTGGCGGCGGCGGGGTCGTCGGGGAACTCCAGCACCATGGCGCGCATCACCGGGACACCGGTGGCGTGCGCCTGCTGCGCGGCGCGCTGGAGGTAGGGGGCCAGGCGATGCTTGAGCAGGGTGAACTCGCGGGTGACCTCGACGGCCTCCTCGCCGTAGTCCCACGGCACGCGGTAGGACTTGCTGCCGTGCAGACGGCTGTGCGAGGAGAGCAGCCCGAACTGCACCCAGCGCTTGAACACGGCCGGGGTCGGGGTGCCCTCGAAGCCGCCGATGTCATGGCTCCAGAAGCCGAAGCCGGACAGGCCGAGGGAGAGCCCGCCGCGCAGGGACTCGGCCATGGCCTTGAAGTGGGACTCGCAGTCGCCGCCCCAGTGGACCGGGTACTGCTGACCGCCGGCCGTGGCGGAGCGGGCGAACAGCAGCGCCTCGCCCTCACCGCGCTCGGCGCGCAGCAGTTCGAAGACGGCCTGGTTGTAGAGGTGGGTGTAGTAGTTGTGCATCCGCTCCGGGTCGGAGCCGTCGTGCCAGACGACGTCGGTGGGGATGCGCTCGCCGAAGTCGGTCTTGAAGCAGTCCACGCCCTGGTCGAGCAGCGTCTTCAGCTTGCCGGTGTACCAGTCGCGCGCGGCCGGGTCGGTGAAGTCCACCAGCGCCATGCCGGGCTGCCACAGGTCCCACTGCCACACGCTGCCGTCCGGGCGCCGCACGAGATGGCCCTCGCGCATGCCTTCCTCGAACAGCGCCGACTTCTGCGCGATGTACGGGTTGATCCAGGCCGAGATCTTCAGTCCGCGCTCCTTGAGCCGGGCCAGCATGCCCTCCGGGTCGGGGAAGGTCTCCGCGTCCCAGTCGAAGTCGGCCCACTGGTATCCGCGCATCCAGAAGCAGTCGAAGTGGAAGACGCTCAGCGGGATGCCGCGCTCGGCCATGCCGTCGACGAAGCGGCCCACGGTGGCCTCGTCGTAGTCGGTGGTGAAGGACGTGGTCAGCCACAGGCCGAGCGCCCAGGCCGGGGGCAGGGCAGGGCGTCCGGTCAGCGCGGTGTAGCGCTCCAGGATCTGCTTCGGGGTCGGACCGTGGACGACGAAGAACTCAAGCGACTGGTCCTCGACGCTGAACTGGACCTGTCCGACCGACTCGGAGCCGACCTCGTAACTGACCTTGCCCGGGTGGTTGACGAAGACGCCGTAGCCGCGGTTGGTCAGGTGGAAGGGGATGTTCTTGTACGCCTGCTCGCTGCTGGTGCCGCCGTCGGCCTGCCAGATGTCCACCATCTGCCCGTTCTTGACGAACGGGGTGAACCGCTCCCCCAGCCCGTACACCAACTCTCCTACGTCCAGGGAGAGTTGTCCGAGCATGAAGTGCCGGCCGTCGGCGTCGGTGACGAAGCCGGTGCCGCGCTCGCCCACGTGGGTCAGCACCCGACCGCCGGCGGTGAACTCCAGGTGCCAGGGCTGGGAGGTGTCCACCCGCAGCGCCAGTTCACCGGCGCTGAGTTCGACCACCGTGCCGTCCCGGTGCACCTTTCCGGCGTTCGGTCGCGCGCCCGGCAGCGCGAACTCCGGCCCGTGCCGCACCGAACCGGCGTGGTGGGTGGCGCGCACCCCGATCACGCCCTCGGCCGGCGACCAGCACTCGACGGTCAGCAGCGGGCTGTTGAGCATGCCGCCGCGGCTGAGCACGTGCTTCACCGGCGCGTAGAGAGTCATCCGGTGTTCGTCGGCCCGGACGTCGGCGACCTCGGTGGCGTAGCGCGCGGTGACGCCCGGGCGCATCAGCCAGTAGCCGTCGGTGAACTTCATCGGGTGAATTCCTCCGTCCGCGCGCGGTGCGCGGTGATCAGGGGCCGGAACCAGTGGCAACTGTCCCTGGGCGTTCGGGTCGGGGTGTGGTGGTCGACGTGGACGAGGCCGCAGCACCGGCTGTCACCGTGCTGGGGCCCGGATGCGGAGGGCACGGTCCTCAGAGCTCCGGCGCCAGGCCGCGCTGGTGCAGCCAGGCCAGTTGGGTGGGCGGGTTGGAGCCGCAGCCGCCGCCGTGGTCGGCGAACGGCCACACGGTCATCGTGCGGTCCTGACCGGCGTAGTGGTTGTAGGCGGCGTACACCGTCGAGGGCGGGCAGACCGGGTCCATCGGGCCGACGCTGAACAGCGCCGGGGCGGTGGCCCGTTGGGCGAAGTGGACGCCGTCGAAGTAGTCGAGGGTGGAGAAGGTCTCCACCACCCGGTGGCGGCTGTGCCAGCGCAGGTACTTGGCGATCTCCGGGTACGGGCCCTCGCCGCTGATCTGCACGGCGCGGCGGAAGTTGCACAGGAACGGGACGTCCGGCATCACCGCCGCGACACGGTCCCCGACGAGGCCGGCGACGGCGAGCGCCAGGCCGCCCCCCTGGCTGCCGCCGGCCAGCACGATCCGGCCGGTGTCGAGTCCGGGCAGCTGCGCGACCGCGTCCACGGCTCGCACGCAGTCGGTCATCAGCCGCCGGTAGTAGTAATGGTCGGGCGAGTCGATGCCACGGGTCATGAAGCCCTCGACCCACTGGGTGCCGTCGCCCTCACCCCGGTCCGGGGTGTCGTGGCCCTGGCCGCGGCTGTCGACAACGAGCTGGGCGTAGCCGGCGGTGGGCCAGAACAGGTGGTCGGTGGGCAGTCCGCGTCCGCCGCAGTAGCCGAGGTAGGTGACGACGACCGGCAGCGGACCGGTCGCGTCACGCGGTCGCAGCAGCCAGGCGGCCACCGGCTCACCCCGCCAGCCGGGGAAGCGCACGTCGTCGACCTCGACGGTGCGCAGCAGGTACTGGGGGGTGACCCGCTCGGCCTTGACCGCCCCGTCGTACGAGCGGGCTTCCGCGAGGGTTCGCTGCCAGAAGGCGTCGAAGTCCTCCGGGGCGGGCGACTCGGGCCGGAAGCCTTCGAGTTCGTCCGGTCCGAAGTCCGTGAGCGGCATGGGGGTTTCCTCCGGGTGAGGCGTAGGCGGTGTCAGGGTGGTGGTGCGGTGCCGCGCCGGTGCGGGTGGGGCTGCGGTCTCAGTCGGACGTGACGAGGCTGAAGGCGGCCGGCCGGAAAGCGCCGTGCAGCGTCAGCGTGAGGTCGTGGAGGCCGTCGGGCGGGGGAGTTCCAGCCGGGCCTCACCGGCCTCCGCGCCCAGGCGCTCGACGCGTTTTCCCAACGGGAGCGCGGGATCGCGGAACGGCAGCCGGTCGGCTTCGTACGGGAAGGCAGAGCCCACGGAGGAACCCCTCGACGAGCGGGAGAGACAGCGGTTGGTGAAGCGCTTCGACGCTGCCATCGCTTCCGATCAGGTGTCAATGCCCGAAATGAAGAAAGTCTTCTTTCACCTGGAGCTCTTGTTTCGCTGGAAACACCTCATTACCTTGCCTGGGAGGTGAAGCGCTTCGACAGCTCTGTCGAGCGACCGGAAGGAAGCCGAGACACCACCATGGTGACCATCGCGGACGTGGCCCGGCGTGCGGGCGTCTCGACCAGCACGGTCAGCTACGTGCTCAACGGCCGGACCTCGGTGTCCGAGGAGACCCGACGCCGCGTGCGGCGCTCAGCGGCCGAGCTCGGCTACCACCCCAACGCCGGCGCCAGGGCACTGGCCGGTCGCCGCTCGCACATCATCGCGCTGGTCATGCCATTGCGCACGGACATGTACGTCCCGGTCATGATGGAGATCGCCGTCTCCGCCACCTCGACCGCCCGACACCACGGGCACGACGTCCTGCTGATCACGAGCGACGAAGGTCCTCCCAGATCTACGAACGGCACGCCGGGTACGCCGAACGCACCCTCGCGGGGTTCGCCGAACGGGCCGGAGAACGCGGCCTGAGCTTCCTGCACCGCCCGTGCGAGGGCACCTACGCGAGCACCGCCCTGGTGCTCGACCGCGTCTTCGCCGAGCGGCCGGGAACCACCGGGTTCGTCGTGCAGCACGAGGGGGCGATCGGCCCGCTGCTCAGTCTGCTGCGCAGGACACCGCGCCGGAGGACGAACACATCCTGCTGGCCCCTGTCTTGACGGTACGTCAGAGCACCGGTCCGGCAGAGCTGTCGTGAACAACATGAACCATCCGACCCGCCTCCTCAAGGACTCCGCATGACTCAACTGCCGCCCCGCGTCCTGTTCGGCGCCGCCTATTACCACGAGTACCAGCCGTACGAGCGGCTCAAGGCCGACCTCGATCTCATGGCTGAGGCGAGGTTCTCCGTCATCCGCGTCGGCGAGTCGGTCTGGTCCACCTGGGAACCGGAGAACGGCCGGTTCGAGCTCGACTGGCTGCAGCCGGTTCTCGACGGCGCCCACGAGCGCGGCATCTCGGTCGTCCTGGGCACTCCCACCTACGCGGTGCCGCCGTGGCTGGCCCGGCAGTACCCGGAGATCGCCGCCGAGGACGCCACCGGGCGCCGCGCCGCGTGGGGCGCCCGGCAGGAGGTCGACTTCACGAACCCGGCGTTCCGTTTCCACGCGGAGCGGGTGATCCGCGCGATCGCCGCCCGTTACGCCGACCACGCCGCGGTCATCGGCTTCCAGGTCGACAACGAGCCCGGCCCGCGCCTGCCGCACAACCACGGCGTCTTCCAGCGGTTCGTCGACGACCTGCGGCAGCAGTACGGCGACGTCGAGACCCTCAACCGCGAGTGGGGGCTGGTGTACTGGTCGCACCGGCTGTCCACCTGGGCCGACCTGTGGATGCCCGAGGGCAACGCACAGCCGCAGTACGACCTGGCCTGGCAGGCGTTCCAGGCCCGCCAGACCACCGAGTTCATCGCCTGGCAGGCCGGCATCGTGCGCGAGTACGCGCGGCCCGGCCAGTTCGTCACCACGTGCCTCGCCTACGGCCATCCCGGTCTGGAGGACGACGAGCTCACCGACAGCCTGGACATCACCGCGGGCAACCCGTACTACGACATGCAGGACAGCCTGACGATGCCCGAGCCGCCGCGCGAGAAGCTGCCGCAGCAGTGGATGGCGTACGGGGCGTGGGCGCTGCACCAGAGCGCCGACCGGATCTACTCCTCGCGTCAGGAGCCGTTCCTGATCACGGAGACCAACGCCCAGGCCATCGGCGGCACATACGACAACCGTCCCGCCTTCGACGGGCAGTGGCGGCAGGCCGCGTGGGCGCTGGTCGCGCGCGGGGCCCGCATGATCGAGTACTGGCACTGGCACACGCTGCACTTCGGCACCGAGACGTACTGGGGCGGGATCCTCCCGCACAGCGGTCGACCGGGGCGCGTCTACGGTGAACTCGCCCGCCTGGGTGCCGAGTTCGAGCGGACCGGGGACCTGGTCGCCGGGATCACCCCGGACGCCGACATCGCGATGGTGTACTCGGCGCCGAGCAAGTGGCTGATGCGCAAGCACCCGCCGCTCGCCGGTCCCGACGGCGGTCCGGACGGGGGTGCGTACGAGGGCATCTTCGACCCGTTCTACCGGGGCGCGTTCGAGGCCGGGCGCCAGGTACGGATCCTGCACGCCCGCCAGTTGCACGATCCGCGTGGCGAACGCCCGGGCCTGGCCCCGGAGTCGGCGGCCGAGCTGCATCCCGTACTCATCGCCCCCGCGCTGTACGTGGCGGACGACGGGACGCTCGACTGGCTCGGCGCGTACGCGGAGGCGGGCGGCCACCTCGTCCTCGGCCCCCGCACCGGTTACGGCGACCACGAGGCGCGGGCACGCCACGAGGTGGCCCCGGCGCGGCTGGTTCAGGCCGCGGGCGTCCGGTACGACGAGTTCAGCAACCTCCACGCGGACCTGCCCCTGCGCACCACGCCGGACAGCCCGCTCCAGCTGGCGGACGGCGCGGTGGCCACCCGCTGGGTGGAGGGCCTGGCCGTCGAGGACGCCCACGTGCTCGCCGAGTACGACCACCCGCACTTCGGGCGCTGGCCCGCCGTCACCACCCGCCGCCACGGCGCGGGCCGCATCACCTGCGTGGGGACGGTTCCCGGCCGCGACCTGGCCCGCGCGCTCGCCACCTGGCTCGCACCCTCCCCGCGCAGCGGCTGGCAGGACCTGCCGGACTCGGTCACCGTCGCCACCGGCACCGCCCCCGACGGCCGCCGCGTCCATGTCGTCCACAACTGGAGCTGGCAGCCGGTCACCACCCAGGCCCCGGTGGACCTGACCGACGCCCTGGACGGCAGCACGGTCCCAGCCGGCACGCCCGTACGGCTCGACGCCTGGGACGTCCGCGTTCTCGCCGTCGCACCGGGGTCACCCACGAAGGACCGCTGACACCGGCAGTGCGGCAGCCAGACATGGGATGTCAGCGAGTCGTCGCCGGAGCGAGAAAGGGTCGCGAACACGCCACTGGAACAGCGGCATTAAGACGAAGCGACGGAGAACCCACCCCCACACCTCCGGTTACAGAATTCCGGCATCCATGGGATGTCCAGGCGGGGATCCACATGATATCTGTGGGCGCTTGAGGGGCTGGTTGGCCGTCAACGGGACGTCAGGGAAGCCGAGTTGCTGACGTGAACGGCGATCAGCCCCGCCGATTCAGCACTCACTCACCGAAGAGGACGCCTGCATGAGAAAGTCCTGGATTCTTTCCCTGGTCATGCTCGTCGCCGCCGCGCTCGGGGTGACCGCGGCAGGTGCGACGCCTGCCGCCGCTGCCTCCAACACACCTTTACGGGTCATGCCGTTGGGTGACTCGATCACCTGGGGGGTGGGCAGCAGCACCGGCAACGGCTACCGAGCTCCGTTGTGGAACAGCCTTGCCGCGGACGGCCATCCGCTGGACTTCGTCGGCACGTTGCGGGGCGGTTCGATGTCCGACCCCGACAACGAGGGCCACTCCGGCTACAAGATCCACCAGATCGCCGCACTCGCCGACGCCACCCTGACCCGCTACCGGCCCAACGTCGTGACCCTGGAGATCGGCACCAACGACCTCAACGAGAGCTACCAGGTCTCCACCGCCACCGAGCGACTGAGGTCGCTGGTCAACCGGATCACCGCCGCCGCCCCCGACGCAACCGTCCTGGTGGCCTCCCTGGTCGTGTCCACCAGCGGCTCGGAGGAGCAGTACCGGGCCGCGTACAACCAGGCCATCCCCGGGATCGTGAGCGACGCGCAGGCGGCGGGCAAGAAGGTCGCCTACGTGGACATGAGCAGCCTGACCACGGCCGACCTGGCCGACGCCCTGCATCCCAACAACTCGGGCTACCAGAAGATGGCCGACGCCTTCCACCGCAGCATCCAGGCCGCGGACAACGCCGGGTGGCTGAAGAACCCCGCACCCGCCCCCGCACGCGTGGAGTCCGGCATCACCGGCAAGTGCCTGGACGTCAGCGGCGCCGGCACCGCCGACGGGACCGCCGCCCAGACCTGGGGCTGCGGCGGCGGCGCCAACCAGCTCTGGTCCGCCTACACCGACGGCACCCTGCGCTCGATGGGGAAGTGCCTCGACGCGGCCGGCTGGGGCACCGCCAACGGCACCAAGGTGCAGATGTGGGCCTGCCACGGCGGCGCCAACCAGGTCTGGCAGCCCTACAACGGCGGCTACCGCAACCCCGCCTCCGGCCGCTGCCTCGACGTTCCGGGCTCTTCGACGGCCGACGGCACGCAGCTCCACCTGTGGGACTGCCACGGCGGCGCCAACCAGAAGTGGACCACTCTGACCGCCGGATGACCCTCGCTCCCGGGATCTGATCCCATGGACGGTCACCTCTGAAGCACGAGTGTCGAAGCGCTTCGACAGCCCCACTTTCTATGACGGACTGTCAATGTGCCAGCGAAAGAAAGTCTCTCGCTGGATGACCCCTTGTTTCTCACGAAACTTGTCCGTTAACTTTCACCTGCAAGCGAAGCGCTTCGACAGCTCGCCGTTGAGGAGGCCATCGCCTCACCTGCCCCACCTGCGGGACACCGCCGTCCGTGTCGACCTGCTCTACCCCTCGGCCAGTAGGGCCGATTCCGCCTGGCTGCCCGACACGGCCGAGCTGAGTCCGACCCAGCCCACCGCGCCGTCCGCCGTGCTGCTCCGCATCACCCCCACGGACGCCGGCGCTCCCTGAACCACCGCACGCCCGCACAACGAACCCACGAGAGGACCTATCGGGTGCCCCCTCTGCACCGGCCGGACGGACGTTCCACCAACCCCGTGATCCCCGGCTTCCACCCCGACCCCAGCGTCTGCCGCGTCGGCGACGACTACTACCTGGCCTGCTCCAGCTTCGAGTACTTCCCCGGCGTACCGCTGTTCCACAGCCGGGACCTGGTGAACTGGACGCAGATCGGCAACGCCCTGGACCGGCCGGAGCAGCTGCCGCTGTTGAAGTCGTGGTCCTCCGGCGGGATCTACGCCCCCACCCTGCGCCATCACGACGGCCGCTTCTGGCTGATCGTCACCAACTGCAGCGAGGGCGGCGGCAACCTGGTCGTCACCGCCACCGACCCGGCCGGACCGTGGTCCGATCCCATCTGGGCACCGGGTGTGCCCGGCATCGACCCCGACCTGGCCTGGGACGAGGACGGCAACTGCTATTGCACGGTCGCCGGGGTCTCGCAGCTCCGTATCGACCCGTCCACCGGGCAGACGTACGGGACCCCGCACAAGCTCTGGTCGGGCGGGCCCGGTGCCAAGGCCCCGGAGGCGCCGCACCTGTACCGGATCGGCGACTACTGGTACCTGCTCATCGCCGAGGGCGGCACCGAGCGCGGCCACGGTGTGTCGATCGCCCGCAGTCTTGCGCCCAGCGGCCCGTTCGAGCCGTGCCCGGCCAACCCGATCCTCACCCACCGCGGCACCGACCACCCGGTCCAGAACACCGGGCACGCGGACCTGGTCCAGGCCCCGGACGGCTCCTGGTGGATGGTGTTCCTCGGGGTGCGGCCGCGCGGCGGCACCCCCGGCTGGCACGTGCTCGGCCGGGAGACCTTCCTCGCGCCCGTGACCTGGGTGGACGACTGGCCCGTCGTCGGCGAAGTCACCCTGGACCTGCCCGAGTTGCCGTGGCCGCTCTCCCCCGGTCCCGTCGAGCAGCAGCGGGACGACTTCGAGCTCGCCGAACTGCGACCGTACTGGATCTCCCTGCGCGACCGGCTCGCCGAGCACTGCACCACCAAGGAGCGCCCCGGCTGGCTGACGCTCCGCGCGCGGGGCGACTCCCTGGACGAGCCCGACGCGGTGTTCACCGGCCGGCGCCAGCAGCATCTGTCGTGCCGGGCGCGCACCCTGGTCGATGCCGCGGAGGGAAGCGGCGGGCTCGCCGTCCGGCTCGACGAGCAGCACCACTACGAGATCGAGACCGACGGCACCCAGGTGCGGGTGGTCTCGCGGGTCGGCTCGGTGCGCGCCGTCGTGGCCACGCAGCAGGTGCCGGCGGGCCCGGTCGTCCTCGGCGTGCGGATCTCCGAGCCGCCCGCGCCCCACGACGCGCGCACCGGACCCGATGTCGTCTCCCTCGGCATCGAGCTGCCGGACGGCGCCTTCACCTCGCTCGCGACCCTCGACGGCCGCTACCTGTCGACCGAGGTCGCCGGCGGCTTCACCGGCCGGGTCATCGGCATGTACGCCGCGGCAGGCACCGTCCACTTCGACTGGTTCGACTACGAGCCCCTCGACGGCTGAGCCCGCCTCCCCTTGACCACTGAACCGGGGCCCTCCCCGACCACTTCTCTGTCAAGTTCAGCGTGTTGAAGTGAAGCGATCCAGACCGTCGAGGAGCCTGTCCACGTCGTCGGCGGTGTTGTACGGCGCCAGGCCCACCCTCAGGGCAGGGTCCTCCAGCTTCAGGGCGGCGAAGGGCTCGTAGGCATAGAACGACCCGGCGGGGGCCAGGACGTCGTGTGCGGCCAGATGTACCTGGGCCTCGCGGGCGTCGCGGCCTTCGAGGGTCATCAGGAGGGTCGGGGTGCGGTCGGCTGCCTTCGAGTGCAGGGTGACGAGGTCGCCCAAAGCGCGCAGACCCTCTTCCAGCCTCGTACGCAGCGCTTGCTCGTGCTGGTGCAGAGAACCCAGCGAATGAGCGAGCCGCTCCCTGCGCGTGGCGCCCATGCCCGGGTCGATCGTGGCGAGGAAGTTCGCGGCGGCAGTGGCGCCCGCCAGGATCTCGTAGGGCAGCGTGCCGAACTCGAAGCGCTCCGGCACGGTATTGGGCGACGGCAGGAGTTTGTCCGGCTGGAGGGTTTCGAGGAGTTCGGGCGCTCCCGCGAGTACGCCGCAGTGCGGTCCGAGGAACTTGTACGGCGAGCAGACGAACAGGTCCGCGCCCATCGCGGGTACGTCCACCAGGTGGTGGGCGGCGTAGTGCACGCCGTCCACGTAGACCAGGGCGCCGACCTCGTGAGCCCGGTCGGCGATCCGACGCACGGGCGGCTTGGTGCCCAGCACGTTCGAGGCCGCCGTGACCGCGACCAGCCGCGTCCTGGGCGACAGCGCCCGCTCGAACGAGTCGAGGTCCAGCTCTGTCGTCCCGGCGTCGATCTCGATCCAGCGGACGGTCACTCCGGCGCGCTCGGCCGCCTGGACCCAGGGGCGGACGTTGGAGTCGTGTTCCAGGCGGCTGAGGACGATCTCGTCGCCAGCCTTCCAGTCCTTGGCCAGGTGGCGGGAGAAGTCGTACGTGAGCTGGGTGGCGCTGCGCCCGTGGACGATGCCGTCGGCGGGCGCATTGAGCAGGTCCGCATAGGCGGCGCGGAACTCCGCGACGGCGCGCTCGGCATTCAGCTCGGATGGGCTGACGACCCCCCGGTTGGAGAGAGGGCCGGTCAGCGTCGCGGCGATGGCGTCGGCGACGGGGCGGGGGGTCTGGGTCCCACCAGGTCCGTCGAAGAAGGCGAGGCCGTGGTCGAGAGAGGGAAAGTGGGCCCGGAGGACGGGCAGGTCGATGGCCATGGCCTCGGCTTTCTGCAGAAGTGGGGGACAGTCCTGCGGGCGGCTACCGACGGTCGGTACCAGCGCAGGTGGGCGGCCCTTCGGGCAAGCTGCCTAGACTCTGGCACCGGCATCGGAACACGTAAAGCGATGGATCGAGAAGGGAAAGTTCACGATTCATGAAGTCCCAGCCCGATCTGAAGCTCCTGTCCACCTTCATGGCCGTGGTGGACCGTGGCTCCATGGCCGAGGCCGCGGCAGCCCTCGGCTACGTACCCTCCGCGGTGTCCCAGCACATCGCCGCGTTGGAGCGGGACATGGGCGTCGAACTGCTCGTCCGCCGCCCCGGCAGCCGGTTGATCCTGACCGCTGCCGGCCGCTCCCTCGCTCAGGCGACCGAGGCGCTCTTCGACGCGACTGCCCAGTTCCGGGACGCCGCCAACGGCATCTCGAACCGTGAAATCGCCGAATTGCATGTCGGCGCCTATCCCAGCGCGATGAGCCACCTGCTCCCCGGGGTTCTGTCCGTTCTCAAGTCTCGTGGCCACGGCCCTCGCATCCGCCTCGTCATCGTGGAGACAGACAAAGGGTTGCCCAAGGTCAAATCGGGGGACCTGGATCTGCTCATCGCCTATCGATACCTGCCCGAGGACCAGCCGACCACTTCCGGTGAGTGGACCATCACCTCCCTGGGGCACGAGCCGCTGATCCTCGTCACGGGCGCTCAGGAGGGCCGTGGGCCGTTGGAACTGGCGGAATGCCTTGAGATGGAATGGACCTCAGGCCATGCGCACAGTCCCGATCGGCGTTTGCTGCATCGCTGGGCCGGAGAACTGGGGATCTCGCCCGAGGTAACGCTGGAAGCCGAGGACCTGCACAGCATGCTGGCCATGATCAGAGCTGGTTTGGCGGTGGGTCTGATCCCGGCCACGCTCATCAGCGGAGAGAGTGATCAGCCGGGAGTCGAACGGGTTGTTCTTCCGCCCGAGGCCGCGCCGCTCCGCCGCGAGGTTCTTGCAGTGAGTAGACCCGGCATCCGCCCCCCGATCATCAACGAGTTGGTCACGCTGCTGGTCGAGGCTTTGAAATGCGTCCGGTTGTAGCGCGGTGTGACACAGATGAACTCGGGCTCCCGTACTGGTGAGCTCGCCTATGCGTCTGGCACCAGTTCTCGGAGGAGATCAGCCAGATCGTGACCGTGTGCTCGCCGGGAGGTATCGGCTCCGGCTCCCTCCCCAGCCCTACGCGCACGGGCATCTGAGCAAGCCCCTCGCACCGCACACCCGTGTGTGCGATCCGCTGTCTGACGCCGTCAGGCCTGGAGGATTTCAGCGCGGGAGAGGGCTCGCTTGAGCAGACCCTGCAGCGCGTCCTGCTCGTCCTGGGTCAGGCCAGGCAGCACCCGATGCCGACCGCGTTCCCGGCGCGGGAGACGATCAGCAGTCCGAGGAGGGCGTGAGGTCGGGCGGCAGCGGGTGTGTGGTGTCTCCGATGCGGGATTGGGTGGGCAGCGTGCGGACGGTGCCGGTGCGGTCGGCGAGTTGCTGGCGCAGCAGACGGTTCTCCGTCATCGACTGGTGCAGGGCGCCGACCAGCGCCTCGACGTCGGTCTTCAGCCGGGCGATCTCTTCGGCGTCGGCGGCCCGCAGCTCTTTGAGCTTGCGTACCTGCTGGCGCAGCCGCTTCTCGCTGTCCGGCGTCTGGCCGCGGGCGCGGACCTGGTCGTAGAAGGCGTTTTTGAGATCCGGATGGCGCTGGGTGAGCGCGTTGCGGGGCACCTGTGCCTCCGCCGCGAGCGCGACGATGGTCAGCGCCCCGTTGGAGTGTTCCGGCCGGCCGCCCAGGATGCGGTCCATCGCGGTCTGGATGCGGTCGCGTTCATCGGGGGCGGGGCTCATGTGGTCGGCTCCTGGGCGTTGATGCGGTCGTGGACGTGGCGGTCGGCCAGCGCACGCAGCTGCCCGGCGCGCTGGGACAGCCGGTCGGCGAGCGGGCCGGGCACCGCCTCGGAGGCGGCCTGCTTCTCCAAGGTCTGGGCGTGCTGAAGGAGTTGGTCGGCGTGGTGGTCGGTGCGTGCGACGTTCGCGCAGGACGGCTGGCAGCGGTCCAGCCGCGGGGCGTCGGCGACGTCCAGGCGGTGGCACAGCGCCCGGTCGCGGTTGTAGACGCACATCAGGAACGAGCGCGGGTTGTCGTAGACGGTCAGGGCCGGGTTGCTGAGGACGTCCCGGGCCTGCCGGTGCGTGCGGATGGACCCGGCGAAGGTGGGGGCCTGGGCGGCGGCGTGGATCGCTCGCCGTGCGGCCGGCCCTGAGATTCCGGTTCCGGCGGCGAGGTCGTCGTGGAGGGTGGTGAGGGTGTCGGCGGTTGCCCGGGCGGTTTCGATGTCGAGCAGCTCGTGGATGCCGCCGCGGCCGCGGGCGGCGTAGCCGGCGCTCATGGCGGTGCGCATGTGCCCGTATTGGATAGCCAGGGCCACCAGTCCGCCGGGTCGGCGGGCGATGTGCCAGGCCAGCGACCGGCGGAAGCGTGCCACGCCCAGCGCCCCGAACGGATCGTCTGGGATGACTTCATGGGGACGGTCAAGGCGCACGGCGAGGCCGGAGGCCCATGCGATGAAGTCCTCGACGCGGTTGCGCATCGCCTCGAAGCCGACGACCCGGCCTGTGGAGATGCGGCCGCGAGGGATGGAGTGGACGGCGGTGTCGAAGAGGAGCCCGTCCGGGGCGATGCGTTCCAGCACGCGGATCGCGGTCACCACCGGCGGAATGGCGACCCAGGGAACTTCCCGCACCTGCCCGGCGGAGTAGTGGTTGCCGTCCTGGTCGTGGACGCCCTTGAAGACCCGGCCGTAGATCAGGTGCCGTCCCGGCGATGGCGGTTCGGGGCAGCAGCCGCTCTCCAGGCCCATCCCCTCTCCGGGCCGCATGCCGGTCAGGTACGCCAGGACGATGAAGCAGGCGGCGCTCAGGTGCCGCATGAGCTGCGGGACCTCGGTGAAGTCGATCGCTTCGGTCCACGGCTGTCCGGCGACTCGCCCCGTGATCGGTGTGGTGAGCGGGCAGGGGCCAGGGTGGCGCCGGGCGTAGTCGCGGAAGCCCTCCCGCAGTTCGGTCCGCAGATGGCTGTTGACCTGCTTCGGGGAGCAGCCGACCAGCGCGGCTATGTAGGTCATGCTGATCTGGTGCTCGCCCTTGTGCCATCTGGTGGGCACGGGTGCACCACGTTCCACGAGCTGGTCCAGATAGGTCCTCAACCGTCCCATGGACTCCCATGTACCGACGGTCTGTTCGGCCTGCTCGGTCAGGCGTTGCATCTCCGCCTGGGCGGACAGGATGTCGTCGGCGAAGTCGTCGACCACGCGCAGTGCCCAGATCAGCAACGGCCCCATGGTGGCCGGAGCGATCGGCTCGCGGCTGTTCTCCCCGGGGCCGGGACCAGGCGTGGCCGGGAGGTAGTCGTCGACGCCGTATTGGTGCCAGGGAGGCATCACCAGGCCGACCGGGCGGGCGCTGGCGGCGTCGAACGCCCACAAGCGGGTCAGCGCGACCAGTTCCGTCGTACCGTCGTTGCGGTTGGCCCCTGACCGGCGGGCCAGGTGACCGGCGTACGCGGTGAAGGTCTCGGCCGTGCACGCACCCAGGCCGGACATCTCCTGGGCGGCGAGCCAGTGGGCGAAGCGCTGCCACCGCCGCACGGTGTCGTAGATCCCGTGCGGCCCCAGGCGAGAGTGCCAGGCCGGGTGACCGACCAGAACACTCGCCGGCAACGCCGTATTGATCATCATCCAGGCTGCCAGACGCATCTCTTCACGGAAGGCGTCCGGGAACTTCGACCAGTCCACGCCGACCCGCGACGCACTGGGGTTGGCGATCAACGGAGCGAGAGACCAGACCTCGTCGCCGTAGATCGAGATCGGGACCGGCCCGGGCGCGAGGATCAGAGACGGTGCGATGACCGGAGTCCTCCATCCAGGCAATGTCGGCACTTCGGAAGGCAGAGCGGTCACAAGTCGTAGTCCCCTTGGAGAAGTTGATCGATGACATCACGGTCGGCGTCGCTGACCGAGGCGAGCGCGGCATCCCAGAGCGGCTGTCCGACCCGGTCGCGTAGATCAGCGAGCCGGGCGTGGGCATCGGCCCAGTCCGCCTCCCACACGGCCGGTTCCACAACGCCGCGCAGGGTGCCCAGCGCCTGGTGCAGATGCGCGAGACGGGGGTGATGGGCGGGCGTGACACGCGCGTTCGGGCAGGCCGTGCACAGCAGGAACGAGGCGGCGCAGGTCTGGCCCGGCGGCCCGAACGGGCTGTGCTCGTAGTCGGCGCAGCCCGCCGTCGCCGTCTCCCGCTCCCCCGCCCCGGTCTTCTCGGTCAGGCGGGCGGCGAACACGGTGCGATGGGCGGCAGCCACCGCGTCCAGGGCCCCGTCGGCGATCACCGGCACGGCCGCCTGCTGGACTTGCGGCTCCGGCAGCACGTAGACGCTGTCATGCGTGTCCTGGGTGTTCTGCCCGGGCTCACGCCGGTGCAGCACGTTCACGGTCTTGCGGATGCGCTTGAGCGGAGAGCCGGACAGCCCGACCGACCGCGCCCAGTCGGCGCCGGAGCGTTCGTCGACGCCGAATCCGAACTGACCGACCCGGACGGCCCTGCGGTAGGCCTGTCCCTCGTGCTCTGTGGTCTGATGCCAGACCAGCAGCCGGTCGATGTCCGCATCGAGCCGCGCCAACACGGCCCGGGCGTGCGCGGTCGCCTCCAGGGCCTCGCTGATGATCCGCCCAGAAGAGTCGGCGCCGGAATCGGTGAGGTTCCGGCTCTCGAAGCGGCCGCGGTGACCTGCGCGGCAGCGCTTCTCCAGCCGCAGCCGGTAGACCGGCATCCCCGCCTCCGCCGTGCCGGGCAGCGTTTCCGGCACGGGCATCTCGGAGATCGGCGTGGAGTTCAGCCCGAGCTCGGAGGCGATGAGCACCGCCAGCGCGGCCGTCTCCTTGCGGCTGAGGAAGAGCCGCTTCCAGGTGTGCTGCGCCGAGTCGCCGCCCAGAGCCGGACGGTAGCGACGACGCACCCTGCGTCCCCACTCATACAGCGGGACATCGCCGGTGCGCGCCAGCACGTCCACGGCCTCCCCGACCAGCCACTCCCGGCTGCCCGGCTCAATCGCGCCCGCGCGCCAGGCCGCCAGCCGGTCGGTGTTCTCCCGGATCCGCAGCAGTGCCGAGCGGAACGTACGGCGGGCCGCGACGCGGATCTCCTTGAACTCCTCGGGTCCATAGGCCTGTTCACGGCCCGGCTCCCACACGAACCGCGTGGCCATCGCCTCCCGCACCGGCTGCGCGAGCCGCTGATCCATCTGGAGAAGGCCGGCGATCGACGCGTACTTGCTGTAGCCGTTCGCCCGCGGCGGCAGACTCAGCCGCAACGCACTCCAGTGGGCTGGTGTCAGCCGGTCCACGTCCTGCGGCATGTCGTCCAGGCCGGAGAGAAACTCGGCGAAGGGCTTGATGAGGTACCAATGGGCCTCGCTGGTCTCGATGCTGTCCCAGCCTCCGCCCGGCGCGCACTTGGCCGCGTACAGCACGGCCAACGACCGCTGGAACGCCTCCGGGACCGGCAGCGCGCCGAAGTCGTAGGTGTGCACCCGCCCCTGTGCATCCTCGTGCCGTACGGCCAGGCCGTCCTCCTCAAGGACCGGCGGACGCTGATGCGGACCATCGGGCAAGGCGGCCGCGCGGCCGCGACGGCTCACTGGGCCACCAGCTTCTCGTCCAGGTCCTGGATGCCCTCGCTCTCGCGGGCCAGCTGCGTGAACAGCCCCGCGAGTTCCTGCTCCGACACCGGTCCGGCGGTGGGCACGAAGTCGGCGAGCAGCGACCGCAGTTGGAGATCCGCGACCGAGGCGAGATAGACCGCCTTCGTGGTCTCCAGCTGGGCGTGACCGAGCAGGTCTTGCACCATCCGCCACGGATCGCCGTACAGCAGACGGAAGTCCCGCCGCTCCTCCGGCGTCAGCCCCATACGCCGGTCCATGACGTGGTTGAGGACCACGAGCATCAACAACGCGAAGCTGTGCCGGCACATGTGCGGCGTACAGAACGGCGCCTCGCCCACCACTGGCGACAGCACCGCCTCGCACCGCTCGTTCGCGGCATGGAACACGTTCTCCCACGAGGCCGGGTGGAACGGCAGACCGGACTCGTTCAGCCAGAGCCACAGCGGCTCCGGACCTGTCGGCCCCTCGATGAAGAAGCTCATCCGCTCCTCCACCGTCGCCTCGGCCAGCGGGGTCAGCCCGACCACGCCGTCCCGGTCGCGCCAATGCAGTACACGCCGGTGCCGACCGGTCTCATGAGTCACCAGCCGCGCTGGCAGATCGTCGTAGCGGCCCAAGGCCTGCGCGCGCCGCACCACCCGGGCGCGCGAGGACTCAACGTACCCCTCGATCTCGCCCACCACCACGGAGGAGGCGTAGAACGTGCGCGCCCGCTTTGACTTCGTCGCCACCCGAGCGAGCCGCCCCACGTAGTAACGACCGCCCTCCAGCCGAAGGCGGGGAACCTCCAGCGTCAGCAACGAAGCCCCCTCCGTCAGCCGAACTCCTGAGGAGAACAGCAGGTCGGCGAAGGCACTGTTGCGGTCGGCCAGACGACCAGCCCACCCCGCCGACGGCATGCCGTCAGCGCCATAGCCACGCAGACCGACCTCTACCCAGCGACGAAAAGCCCGCGGGGTCAGCCAACGAACCTCGCTGGTCCGCGCGTTCTTCGCCCGGGCCGCCGGCACCAGAACACGCTGGCCGCTCCTGCCGAGGACCGATCGCATGATCACTGGATTGACCGTCACGTGGCCGCGCTGTACCGCCCACTCGTACAGCCGGATCAGTGCGGCCAGCCCGCGGTTCCACCGTGCCCCACCGATCCGACGTGGGTTCCGCAGCGAGCGGGTCCGCCAGTCCTCGAAGTCCCACAGATCGTCTGCCGTGGCGTCGCGCCAAGTCTTCTCGCGGCCCCACAGGAAGTCGAAGAACAAGCAGTAGTCGTCCGTGTAGTTCCGCTTCGTCTCCTGCGCGAGACGGGCGAACGACGACCGGCACAGATACCGGCTCAGTGCCTCATCGATCCGGTAGTCCGGAGAAAGAAGAATCGGATCCCCAGGATGAATACCAACTCGGTCCTCACGCTCCGCCAAGTCCTTCCACCCGGCCAGAACGGGCACTCGATCCTCCGCCGCCCGGCGGTCCCTCGGCACCCAATAACTACGCCACCCCGGCACACAGCCACCCCTGCTCGATCCGCTTCAACACGTCGATCCAACAGGGAAGGGGACGGAGGGAACCAACCCGCACCGTCGGCCGAAAGGCACGACCGACCTAAAGGCATGACGCATGAAGGACATACGGCAACCCGCACACCATCGCAGCCGCGGGCCCGGACGCCTGGCCGGCCTGCTGATGACACTGTTCGTCGTCCTGGGTCTGGCCGGCAGCACCGCGCTCGCCGCGCCCGGCGGCGCGGCACAGCAGGCACGCTCCACGGTCACCGTTCCGGCCCGCACCACGGACGCCGTCGCCGCGATGCAGACCAGCTGGAACCTGGGCAACACCCTGGACGCGATTCCGGACGAGACGTCCTGGGGCAACCCCAAGGCCGGCAGAGAGCTGTTCAGGACCATCCGGGCGGAGGGCTTCCGCAGCGTCCGCATCCCGGTGACCTGGAGCGCGCACCAGTCCGCCACCGCGCCGTACACCGTCGAAGCCGCGTACAT
Organism: Streptomyces sp. NPDC079141; assembly: GCF_040686775.1. NCBI lineage: Bacteria > Bacillati > Actinomycetota > Actinomycetes > Kitasatosporales > Streptomycetaceae > Streptomyces > Streptomyces sp. NPDC079141. Next base: position 646,776 of record NZ_JBFBLP010000001.1, read on the forward strand.
GAGCCGCGTCAAGGAGGTGGTCGAGTGGGCGCAGGCGGAGGGCCTCTACGTCGTGCTCAACGTCCACCACGACTCATGGCAGTGGATCTCGAAGATGTCCACCGACCATGACAACGTGCGCGCCCGCTTCGACGCCCTGTGGACCCAGATCTCCGCGGCGTTCCGGGACCAGCCGCGCACCCTGCTCTTCGAAGGCGTCAACGAGCCGCAGTTCGACGACGCCACGGCCGCGCAGAAGACCCAGTTCTTGAGCGAGCTGCTCACCTCGTTCCACAAGATCGTGCGCGCTTCGGGCGGTGGGAACTCGGACCGCATGCTCGTCCTGACCACGCAGGTCGGCACGCCCTCCCAGGAGCTCATGGACGACCTGTACACCACGATCACGGGGCTGCACGACAGCAACCTGGTCGCCACCGTGCACTTCTACAGCTGGTACCCGTTCAGCGTGAACATCGCCGGCGGCACCCGGTACGACGAGGCCGCCCGCAACGACGCGGAGGACGCCTTCGCCCGTATGCACAACACCTTTGTCACCAAGGGCATCCCCGTCTACCTCGGCGAGTACGGCCTGCTCGGATACCCCGACTCCAACCACCCCTCCCGTATTGAGCGGGGCGAGGCGCTGAAGTACTACGAGCACGTCGGACACCTCGCACGCACCGCCGGTGTCACCACCGCCCTGTGGGACCCCGGAACCTGGGCCTACCTGAACCGACAGACCCTGCAGTGGAGCGACCCCGCCCTGTTCGCCTGGATCAAGTCGAGCTGGACGACCCGTTCGGGAACCGCGTCCTTCGACAAAGTCTACGTGGCGAAGTCGAGCCCGATCACGGCCAAGTCGCTCACCCTGAACCTGAACGGCACCCAGTTCCGCAGCCTGTGGCACGGCGGCACCAAGCTGGTCCAGGGCCAGGACTACACCCTCTTCAAGGATCGGATCACCCTCACGGCATCGGCCCTGACCCGGCTGACCGGCGCTCGCGAGTACGGGGTCAACGCAACGCTCCAGGCCCGGTTCTCCAAGGGACTGCCCTGGCAGATCGACGTCGTCACCTACGACACTCCGGAGCTGTCGAACGCCACGGGCACGGCCGAGAAGTTCACCATTCCCACCAAGTACCAGGGTGACGAGCTGGCGACCATGGAGGCCACGTACGGCGACGGCACCAACGCCGGCCCGACCGGCTGGACCGCGTTCCAGGAGTTCAACAACGCCTTCCGGCCGGACTACGCGAACGGCACGATCATTCTGACCGCCGACATGCTCAAGTCACTGCGTGACGGCGATCCGGCGAACCTGACCTTCCACTTCCACAGCGGAGCCAAGGTGAAGTACAAGGTCACGAAGTCCGGCGACTCGGTCACCGGTACGGTCGTGACGACGTCCTGACCGACCGGTCAGAGTGGTAGCGATCTCCAGTCCCACCTGCGGCACCTGCTCGCCCCGGCTGAGCGCCAGGGCCAACTCGGTGGCAGCGGCCGCCATCTCGGCCAGCGGCTGATGGACGGTGGTCAGGGGCGGATCCATCCAGGCCACGGCCGGTACGTCGTCGAAGCCCACGACGCTGAGTTCGTGCGGGATACGCAGGCCCAGCTCACGCGCGGCCTGGTAGACGCCGAGCGCCTGCAACTCGTCGATCGGGTCGAAGACGACGAACGGGATGCCCTTCGCCGTCAGTTGTTCCCGCTCCGTCTCGGAGAGCTGCGCCACCGACAGGACACACCGTGGGCACCGAGACGCCCGCGGATTCGGCGATGTACGCGATCGTCACCGATGGGGGCCCCTCGCCGCGTTGCCTGTGTTCTCCCGTCGAAGGTCTTCCCGCTCGGTTGTCCGGCACGGTCGCCTCTCCCCCTCCCCTCGCCTGCTGCCGCGGCCGTCGTCGCAACCCCTGTTGAGGAGGGGTCGGCCGTGCCGGAGGCGGTGAGCGGGGCGTTCGCGCCGTGGTCGGCGGCGCGTGCCGTGCCTCCCATGGGCAGCACGAGCAGCACCGCGACCACGGCGCGCGACAAGCGGATACAGGGGTCCGGGCCGAGCTAGGGCCGAGGGGTGGTGGCGCCTGCGGTGAACCGCCACCAGTTCATGTTGAACAGGTAGCCGCTGCCGCCGGTGAACCGCAGGTAGAGGTCCTGGGTTCCGGCCGCGCCGCTGACCGGGCAGGTGACCGTCGTCCAGCTCTGCCAGCCCCCGGTGTTCGGCACACCGCACCGGCCCACGACCGTCCCGCTCGGCGAACCGAGGCGCAGTTCGACGGTGCCGCCGGCGGCGGCCGAGGCCACGCGCGCGGTGAAGGAGGAGGCGCCCGTCCCGAAGGCCACGCCCTTGGCCTTGATGTAGTCGCCGTTCTCGATCCAGCCGACGTTAATTCCGCCTTCGACGGACGGTTCGGTCTCGATCCCGGATCCCCAGGCGATGGTCTCGGCCTCCTGGCGTACATACGGGTCGAGCGTGCCGACCTGGGGTGCGCCGCCGCTCGTCATGTTGATCAACGGGATCGTGCCGTCGGCGTTGTAGGAGAACCTCTCCACCGCGACCGAGCGGGTAAAGCCACCGCCGCCCGGGAGCGCCCCGTTGTGGTAGAAGAAGTACGAATTGCCCTTGAAGTCCACGATCCCGGGGTGATTGGTGAAGCTACTGCCCTGTGTGGGCATGACCGTTCCGCGGTAGGTCCAGGGCCCGGTCGGGCCGGGCGCCGTGGAGTAGGCGATGAACTCCGAGCAGCACTTGGCCGCGAACACCATGTAGTACAGGCCGTTGCGCTTGTAGACCCAGGGGCCTTCCTCGTACAGCGTGGGACGGTTGGGGTCACCGGTGCGGGTGCCGAATCCCGCGGTGGTGAGCGGGATTCTGGTCGGGCTGCCCGAGTAGGAGGTCATGTCGGCGTTCAGCCTGACGTACGTCAGATTCGGGTTGCCCCAGTACAGGTAGGCCTGGCCGTCGTCGTCGATGAAGACGGTCGGGTCGATCTCGCCGTTCTCCACCAGCGGGTGGCCAAGGGCGTCCCGGAACGGGCCGGTGGGGCTGTCCGCCACCGCCACGCCGATGGCCATCCGGCCGGTTGCCCGGTTCTTCACGGGGACGTACCAGTAGAACCGGCCGTTGCGCTCCACGGCCTGTCCCGCCCACGCGTCGGCGGACGCCCAGCTGAAGGTGGTCAGGCCGAGCGGGGAGCCGTGGTCGGTCCAGTTGACCATGTCGGCGGAGGACCAGACCCGCCAGTCCTTCATGGTGAACCAGGTCGAGCCGTCCTCGTCGTGCCCGGTGTAGAGGTAGACCCGTCCGTTGTGGACCAGCGGGGCCGGGTCGGCGGTGTAGACGTGCTGCACGATGGGGTTGTCGGCCCTGGCCGCGGTGGGCTGCACCGCGGCGGGAACGATGGCGAACGCCAGCAGAAGGACCATGGTCCAGGCGACTGCCCGGGTGAGCCTCGGTGAGTGGGCTGTTGTCCGGTGCGCGAAGACCCTCACACGCGGCTCCACTTCTGGCTTGCCTGGCCGTTGCAGCTCCACAGGACCAGCGGGGTGCCGTTGGCGGTGCCGGAGCCGTTGGCGTCGAGGCAGAGCCCTGCGTGGACGTTGCGGATCGTCCCGTCGGAGCCGACCGTCCACTTCTGGTTGTTCTGGCCGTTGCAGGGCCAGGTGATGACCCGGGTGCCGTTGGTGGTGCCCTGGTTGTTGGCGTCCAGGCACTTGTCGCCGTAGACGCGGATCTCGCCGCCCGCCCAGGTGGTCCACAGCTGGTTGGCGGCGGTGTGGCAGTCCCAGATCAGCGCCGTGGCGCCGGCGGCGGTGGAGGCGTTGTCCACGTCCATGCAGCGGCCGGAGGCGTTGCCGCGCAGACGGGACGTGGTGGCGGCGAGCGGGCTGCCGCCGCTCACCTTGAACACGGCCACGCCGTGCGCGGGGACACTCGCCGAGATCTGTCCGGAGGTGCTCGACGTGCCGCCGGTCCACAGGTCCGTGAGGGTGAACGACCCGCCGGACAGGCCGACTTGGGCGGCCGTGGTGGTGACGTTCGCCGTGCTGCTTCCCCGGTTGAACAGGCCCACCGCGACCGAGCCGTCGGACAGGGGCTTGGCGAACACCTCGGTGTTGCCGTCGTCCCGCACCCTGCGCCCGCCCGCGCCCAGCGCGTCCTGGTTCACCGCCAGCAGACGCGGGTTGCGCAGGATCGCGCTCACGTCGGCCGACATGGTGCGGATGTCGTTGCCGGCCATGAGCGGAGCGCTCATCAGCGCCCACAGGGCGAAGTGCGACCGGGACTCCGTCAACGACAGCCCGGGGCGGCCGACGACGAGCATGTCGGGGTCGTTCCAGTGCCCCGGGCCCGACTGCGCCGCGAGCGGCGCGTTGATGTCGAGGACGTTGCCGACGCCCATCGGATAGCTGTTGGTGTTGCCGTTCTGCCAGATGTCCAGCAGGTCCTCGGTGGTCCGCCACAGGTCGGCGACCTCGCCCCAGTTGTACGTGGCGCCGGTGATGGCGTGGAAGCTGTTGGGGTTGATGCTGTAGACGATCGGCCGCCCGGTGGCGCGCAGGGCGTCACGCATCAGCGAGAACCGCGCGACCTGCTCGTCACGGGTACCGCTGGAGGAGCACCAGTCGTACTTGAGGTAGTCGACGCCCCACGAGGCGAACGTGGCTGCGTCCTGGGCCTCGTGCCCCCTGCTGCCCGTCGAGCCCGGATAGGCGCCACTGGTCTGCGCGCAGGTGCGCTCGCCCGGCACCTGGTAGATGCCGAACTTCAGGCCCTTGCTGTGGATGTAGTCGCCGAGCGCCTTCATCCCGCTGGGGAACTTGGTCGGATTGGCCCGCAGGTTGCCCGCCGCGTCGCGCTGCGGGTCGAACCAGCAGTCGTCGACCACCACGTACTGGTAGCCGGCGTCCCGCATGCCCGAGGACACCATCGCGTCGGCGGCCTGGCGGACCTGGGTCTCGGTGATTCCGCAGCCGAAACTGTTCCAGCTGTTCCACCCCAGGGGTGGGGTGAGTGCGGGGCTGCCGGGGGCGGCCGAAGCGGTGGTCTGGGCAGAGGCCGTCAAGGACGCGGTGACCACCAGTGCGGCGGCCGCGAGGAGACGGAGCAGTCGTCTGCCTGATCGTCTGGGCACCGTGGGGCTCCTTTCGGAGGAGGGCGGACAGACAGCGGATGACCATGACGCATGGCAGGCTCATGCCACACGTAGGACGGGTGCAGGCTGTTCGAAATTTCGATTGACTTTCGGATCGTTGGCCTCACGGATATTAGAGAGACTCTCAGGCATGTCAACACTGTTCTTCCGGCCAACCGCCCCACCGGAGGACACCTCGATTTCGAAATAATTCGATGCCTCAAGCGAATTCTTCGCTACTGATTGAAGGGATGTCTCAGCAACGCTGTTGTCGGGTCAGCCGCCGCTGACGGTCGGGTTGTTGGTGACGAAGTCGAGTCCGCCGGGATCTGCCGCGCCGCAAGCGGGCCGGGACACCCGGCCCGCCGCAGGTTGTTCTGCGCGCCCCGCCGACAGGCGATGCCCGTCCGGCGCGGTCACTGCTCGGCGTCGCCCAGATCCACGAGCTTCTCGAAGAAGAACTCGTGCTTCAGGAACGACACGTCGTACTCGTGCCCCGGAGACGGCGGGATCAGCTGAGCCGCCTGGATCAGACGCCAGCCGTCGCACAGGGCTGCCAGGCCCGTCTCGTAGGGAGGTTCGTCGCTGTCGCCCGTGGTGGGTGACGTGCGGCCGGTGCCGTCGTAGAGCGACCAGCCGACGACCCAGGAGTCCAGGGCCGACGTGCCCAGGTACAGCACCAGCACCTGCTGGCGGACCGCGGAGGCGGTCGACGTCGAGGTCGGGACGGGAGTCATCGTGCTCACGCGGGAACCTCCTGCGGTCGGTTGGAGACACGGGTGACCCAGTGGTCGAGGTCGAAGCCCTCGTCGCCGGTCAGCGCCCGCCACAGCAGGACGCGGTTGTAGAGCTCCAGGCGGCCGGTCGCCTGCTCGTACCAGGGGAAGCCGGTGTTCAACTCCTGTGCCACACGCGGGTCCGACAGGTCCGAGGTGTCCCACAGCAGCCGCTGACGGACCGTCGGGTTGAAGCGGATCTTGAACATGTAGCGGCGGATGTCGCTGTCGTTGCGCCGGCCTCCGTGCCACAGGCCGTGGTGCAGAAACACCACGGTGCCCGCCGGGCAGACCAGTCGGCTCTGGCCGCGCAGGTTCTGGTACCGGCCGGTGTCGCTCTCGTTCGTACGCCGCAGATGGCTGCCGGGCACGCTCAGCGTGCCGCCCATGTCCAGCGTCACCTCCTGCGGGTAGTACATGAGTTGCACGTCGAACGCATCGGTCCGTACGTCGATGATCGCGTCCCCGTGCAGCGGCTGTGCCGCGCCCTCGTGCGGCTCCCGGACGTGCACGGCGTGGTGGTCGATGTGCGGATCGGGTCCGACGAGACTCGTCAGCGCGCCCGCCACCTCGGGAAGTTCGACGAGGCGCCGTGCGAAGGAACCCTCGGGATAGGCCTTGGGGACCGGCGTGCCGTAGGGCACCGGCGGGATTCCGGCCGCGAAGGCCTCCACGGCCTCGGCGTTCATCTCCGCGGGCACCACCGCGTCGATACGCAGCGAGCCATGGGCGACGAAGTGCGCCATTTGCACCGAGCTGAGCAGGTGCTCTCCGGTTGTGTTCATGCCCACCACGTTAAGGAGCGCACCGCGTCCGGCGCGTGGGCCCGGCTCACCACCACTGGTAAGTTTTCACCATGGATGAGGTCGTAGTTCGCCTGGACGAGCCGCCCGTGGTGGCCAACGTGGGCGTCGGCATCCACGGCCCGGCCGGGCACACCGACGTTTTCCACCTGCCCGACCTGTGGCAGCTGCACCTGTACCGGTACGAGGCCGACCTCATCGTCGACGGCACGCCGCACACCATCCGCCCCGGCCGGATCAGTCTCGTACCGCCCGCCACGACCGTCCGGTACCGCTACCGGGGCCGCTCCGAGCACCTGTACGCCCACCTTCGCCTGCCTGCCACCGGCGAACCCCGCACGGTACCCGTCATGCAGGACGCCGGCCCGGAACTGCCCGCACTGTCCGCGCTGATGCTCCAGGCCGTCACCGCCTGGCCGAGCACTCCCGTCCGTGCCGCGGCCGAGATCTGGACCGCCCTGTGGCGCGTCAGCCACCTCGCCCCGGCCGCCTCGCAGGGCCACCAGGACGACCCCCACCGGGCCGTCACCGCGGCGATTTCCTACATCGAGTCCCGGCTGGCAGACCCCCTCACCGTGCCCGGCGTGGCCCGCGCCGCCGGGGTCTCCCACAACCACCTCACCCGGCTCTTCCGTTCGGTCACCGGCGACACGGTCGTCGCCTACATCCGACAGCGCCGCCTGGAACGCGCGCGCCATCTGCTGCGCGAGTCCACCCTCTCCATCTCCGCGATCGCCGCCACGGTCGGCATCCCCGACCTCCAGGCGTTCAACAAGGCCTGCCGCCGTGAACTCGGGGCTTCGCCCCGAGCCGTGCGCGGTGGACAGGGTTCCCCCGGGATCGGGGACGGCTAGCCGGAACACCTGCCGCAGGCGTCGCCGGTGCCGCCGGCCTGTCTGTGAGTTCCTGAGAAACGCGGCAACCTCCTGGAAGGAGGCGGTCACTTGAGGGCGACACCGGCTAGATCATCCAGAGCGGATGAACATGAAGAAGCAGCAGGCCCCACAGCACCGCCGACGCCGACGGCGGCAACGTCGGCCCGACCGACTGGACGCCGTGCCAGCAGTTCAACACCGCCTTCGCGCCGGACTACGCCAAGAAGGCCATCCGACTCAAGCCTGCATTCTTCAACGCGATCAAGGACAACGCGCGCGTCAACCTCACCTTCGAGTTCTGGAGCGGCGCGAGCGTGACGTACCACATGACCAAGTCGGGGAGCACGGTGACCGGCACGACATCCTGATCCGAGGCCGGTGCTCGTCCGGGGAGACTCCCGGGCGGGCGCCTCGCTCAGCCGAGTCGGTAGGCGCGGGCGGCCGTACCGCCGAAGACCTCGGAGCACTCGGCTTCGGTGAGGCCAGCGGTCAGCTCTTCGGCCACGGCGACGACCTCCTGGTACGAGGCGGCCAGCAGGCACACCGGCCAGTCCGAGCCGAACATGACCCGCTCCGGGCCGAAGGCGTCCAGCACCACGTCGGCGTAGGGGCGCAGGGCGGATTCGCCCCAGAGGTCCCACTCGGCCTCGGTGACCATCCCGGACAGCTTGCAGAACACATTGGGGTGCGAGGCCAGTTGACGGATCAGTGACGCCCACGGCTGGAGTTCGCCCCAGGCGATGGGGGGTTTGGACAGATGATCGAGGACGAAGGTCAGCTCGGGCAGCGTTCGCACAGTGGCGATGGCGGCGGGCAGTTGGTGCGGGAGGGTGAGCAGGTCGTAGGCGAGGCCCGCAGTGGCGACCGTGTGCAGGCCCCGGTTCACGTCGGACCGTTTCAGCCAGTCGGGGTCCGGTTCGCTCTGCACCAAGTGACGTATCCCCACCAGGAGTTCACCACCGGGCGCCGACCGCAGGGCGGCCAGGGTGTCCGAGAGGCCTTTCGAGGTGAGGTCGGCCCAGCCGACGACGCCGGCCACCAGGTCGGCCCCCGCGGCCAGGGCCAGGAACTCCGCGGTCTCGTCCGCGTCCGGCAACACCTGGACCAGGATGGTGCGGTCGATGCCTGCCGCCGCGGTCTCCTGCGCCAGGTCGGCGAGGGTGAAGTCCCGCCGCACGGGGGCCATTTCCGGTGCGTCGAGCCAGCGGTGCGCGCGGCGGCGGGGGCCGGAGTCCGTCGTCGGGAGGGAGGCGGACATCGGCCGCCAGATGTGATGGTGTGCGTCGATCCTCGTCATGGTCTTTCCGGTCCGTGGGGAGGGAGTGGGGTACAAGGACGTGCGGGTGCGAGCCAGTCCCGTTCGGCGCGCAGCGGTCGACGCCGCAGCGCCCCCACGGCGGCGGGCAGGGGGCAGCGACAACGGGCAGCCTGGACTTGCGCGGGCGTCGCCCGCCCGTCACTCCGTCGTCGTGCCGAAGGGGACGGCTCCGCCCGAGCGCAGGTGCTCCCTCAGCCACTGCTCGGTATTGCTCACGTGCAGCAGCGCGGCGGCCTGGCTGAGGACGGCATCACGGGTGCACAGCGCGTTGTAGATCGCCTCGTGCTCGGCGAGGGTGCGGCCGGCCGCCTTGTCGTCGACCAGGCCACGCCAGATGCGGGCGCGCAGTGTGCGGCCGGAGATGCCTTCCAGGAGCGTGAGGAGGGTTTCGTTGCCCGTGGCCGAGACGACGGCGCGGTGGAAGGCGGCGTCGTGCGCGTTGAGCCGTTCGACGTCGTCGCGGGCCTCGCGCATGGCGTCCAGGTGCTGCTTCACCTCGGCCAGCTGGGCATCGGTGATCCGGGTGGCGGCCAGGGCCGTGGCGACGGGTTCGAGGAGCCGCCGTACCTCCATGAGGTCCTGCAGGGCGACCGAGTCGCCCTGCAGCAGCTCCACCGCACCGCCGAGTCCCTCCAGGAGCAGGCTCGGCTGCAGGCTGGTCACATACGTGCCGTCGCCCCGCCGGACCTCCAGGACGCGCGCGACGGCCAACGCCTTGACCGCTTCGCGGGCGAGGTTGCGGGACAGACCCAGCTGGGCGGCCAGGTCCGGTTCCGGTGGGAGCTTCGAGCCCGGGGGAAGGGCTCCGGTCCGGATCAACTCACGGATCTGCTCGATGGCCTTGTCCGTCAGAGACAACGTGGCTCCCTCCCCGGGCCGTGGCTCCCGGGCACGTCCGACCGGATCAGCCCCTGAGCGCGGAGATCGGCCCAGAGCCCGTCGGGGATGTGCTGACCATGGAGTTCCACGTTCCGTACGACCTGTTCCGGATTCCGCATGCCGAGGGTGACGTTGATGATACTGGGATGCGTGTGGGGGAAGGCGATCGCGGCCGCGGGCAATGTCGTCCCGTGGGCCGTGCAGACCTCGGCGATCGCCCGCGCGCGGGCGACCAGAGCCGGTGGGGCGTCCTGGTAGTCGTACTTCATGCCCTCGGCGGGCCGGTCCCGGGACAGCAGTCCCGAGTTGAAGACACCCACCGCCACCACGCTTTTGCCCAGTTCCCGGGCGGCGGGCAGGACGTCGTCCAGCGCCGACTGGTCCAGGAGCGTGTAGCGGCCGGCGAGCATCACCACGTCGGCGGCGGTCTCGCGCAGGAAGCGGGCGAGCATCGCCGACTGGTTCATGCCGGCGCCGATCGCGCCGATCACACCCTGGTCGCGCAATTCCGCGAGCGTGGGCATGGCCTCCTCGGCCGCCTGGCGCCAGTGGTCGTCCGGATCGTGCAGGTAGACGATGTCGAGGCGGTCCAGGCCGGTGCGTTCCAGGGTGTCCTCGATGGACCGCAGCACGCCGTCCCGGCTGAAGTCCCACTGCCGGCGCAGGTCGTCCCGTACGACGAAGCCCTCGGTGTCGACGCCGCGCGGGTCCTCGTTGGGTACCAGCAGCCTGCCCACCTTGGACGAGACGACGTACTCGGCACGCGGGCGGTCTCGCAGGGCGGCGCCGAGACGCCGCTCGGAGAGGCCGAGGCCGTAGTGCGGAGCGGTGTCGAAGTACCGCAGGCCGGCCTCCCAGGCCGTATCGACGGCGGAGGTCGCCTCGATGACCGGGGTGACGCGGTACAGGTTGCCGATCACGGAGGCCCCGAAGCCGAGGTCGGTGAGTGCGACGGAGGTGTTCTGGATCTTCCGTTGGTGCAAAGCGTGCTCCTGGGGTGGCGGGGCGCGGTTCAGCGTCTGACGTGGGCCGATCCGCCCGCTACGAGCGCCTCGACCTCGGTGAGCGAGGCCATGGAGACGTCTCCGGGCGTGGTCATGGCGAGCGCGCCGTGGACGGTGCCGTAGGCCAGGGCACGCTCCAGTCCTGTGTCATCGAGCAGTCCGTGGATCAGGCCTGCCGCGAAGGCGTCGCCGGAGCCGATGCGGTCCAGGACGTGCAGGCCGGTCATCAGGGGGCCGGTGATGAAGCCGGTCTCGGCGGACCAGGCGGCCGAGGACCAGTCGTTGACGCCGGCCGAGGGCACGTCGCGCAGGGTCGTGGCGAGTATGTACACCTCGGGCAGCAGGTCGGCCACCGCGTCGAGCGCGTCCGCCACCTGGTCGGCCCCGATGCGCGCCTGTCCCGGGTAGGTCCCGGCCAGACCCAGGGCGCCCACGACCACGTCGGCGTGCCGGGCGAGCCGCAGGTCGATCTCGCGGGCCCGGTCGGCGCCGCCGCGGCCGGCCCAGAGGCTGGGGCGGTAGTTGGGGTCGTAGGAGACCGTGACGCCATGGCGGCGAGCGGCGGCCATGGCCTCGTCCGCGACATCCACCGTGGTGTCGGACAGACCGGCGAAGATACCGCCGGTGTGGAACCAGCGCACCCCGGACGAGAACACGGCGTCCCAGTCGACGTCCCCTTTGCGCAGCTGGGAGACGGCGGTGTGCGCGCGGTCGCTGACGCCGAGGGCGCCGCGGATGCCGTAGCCGCGTTCGACGAAGTTGAGGCCGTTGCGGGCGGTGCGGCCGATGCCGTCGTCGGTCACCCAGCGGATCAGTGAGGTGTCGACACCGCCCTGGAGAATCAGGTCCTCGACGAGCCGGCCCACCGCGTTGTCGACGAGCGCGGTGACGACGGATGTGCGCCGCCCGAAGCAGCGCCGCAGTCCGCGTACGACGTTGTACTCGCCGCCGCCCTCCCAGACCTGGAAGGAGCGGGCGGTACGGATCCGCCCCTCGCCCGGGTCGAAGCGCAGCATCACCTCGCCAAGGGCCAGCACGTCGATCACGTCACGCTCCTCTGCACTGCCTGCGCGGTGAGCCGGCTGATCTCCGGGTAGTCGCCGCGCCGAAGGTGGTCGGTGGTGGCCATCCAACTGCCGCCGACGGCAAGGACCGCCGGGTGTGCGAGGTAGGCGGTCAGCTGGGCTGCGCCGATCCCGCCGGTGGGCACGAAGCGCATCCGGGGGAAGGGAGCCGCGAGCGCCCGCAGCATCGGCAGGCCGCCGAGCGGCTCGGCGGGGAAGAGCTTGACGGTGCCGAGTCCCGCCCGCAGGGCGCGCATCAGCTCGGTGGCGGTGGCGATGCCGGGCACCACGGGCACGCCCAGGTCGCGGCACTTCGCGACGACCTTCTCGTCGAAGCCGGGCGAGACCACGAAGCGGGCCCCGGCGGCCACGGCCCGCTCCGCCTGCTCGGGCGTGAGGATCGTGCCGGCACCGACGGACAGACCACCATGACCGGCCATCTCCTTGAGCACCTGCTCGGCGTCCGGTGTGCGGAAGGTGACCTCGGCGCACCGGGCACCACCCGCCGCAAGTGCGTCGGCCAGCGGGCCGGCGGTCGAGACGCGCCGCACCGTCAGGACCGGCAGCACGCGAGCACCGGCCAGTACGGCGGCCAGGTCGGTGCCGCTCATCGGCCGAGCCATCCGCCGTCGACGGGCAGGACGACGCCGTGGACGTAGGCGGCGGCGTCCGAGGCGAGGAACACCGTGGCGCCCGCCAGGTCGTCGGCGTCACCCCAGCGGGCGGCCGGGATGCGGTCGAGGATCGCCTTGCTGCGCACCGGGTCGTCCCGCAGCGCCTGGGTGTTGTCGGTGGCGATGTAGCCGGGCGCGAGGGCGTTGACGTTGACGCCGTGCGGCGCCCATTCGTTGGCCAGCGCCTTGGTCAGACCGGCGATGCCGTGCTTGGCGGCGGTGTACCCGGGGACGGTGATGCCGCCCTGGAAGCTGAGCAGCGACGCGGTGAAGATGACCTTGCCCTGGCCGCGTGCCACCATCGACGCGCCCACCGCACGGGTCAGCGCGAACTGCGCGTTGAGGTTGACCTGGAGCACCAACTCCCAGTCCGCCTCGGTGTGTTCGGTGGCCGGAGTACGGCGGATCGTGCCCGCGTTGTTGACCAGGATGTCCACCGGCCGCTCGCGCCCGGCGAGTTCCGCGCCCAGGGCCCGGACGGCCTCGGGATCGGCGAAGTCGGTCCGGATCGCCTCGAACGTACGGCCCGCCTCGACGACGTCCTTCTCCACCGCGCTGCCGGACTCCTCCAGCGAGGCACTCACCCCGATGACGTCCGCTCCGGCCTCGGCGAGGGCGCGGGCCATGGCCCGCCCGATGCCGCGCCGGGCCCCGGTGACGACGGCGAGCTTCCCGGTGAGGTCGAAGGAGGTCATACGGCGGCTCCCTGGGCGTCGTCGGATTCGTCGGCGCAGTCCACGAGGATCTTCATCACGTCACCGCCGGCCTCCAGGGCCTCGAAAGCGGCGGGCGCCTGGGTGAGGGGGACGACCTTGCTGATCAGCCGCTCGGCCGGGATCGTGCCGTCCGCCACCAGGGCGACAGCCTTCTCGAAGTCTCCGCGGTCGTACAACCGGGCGCCCACGAGGGTGAGTTCGCGCCAGAAGAAGCGGTGCAGGTTGATCTCGCGGGGCCGGGGGTGGATGGCGACCAGGCAGAGCCGGCCGCGCACTCCCAGCACGTCGACCGCCGTCTCCACGCCGCCCGCCGCGCCGGACACCTCGAAGGCGACGTCCGCGCCCGCGTCCCCGGTCCACTCCCGTACCAGCTCCGGCACGTCGTCGTCGGCCGGGTTCCACGCCGTCAGCCCCAACTCCTCGGCGAGCAGCCGACGGTGGGCGTTCAGCTCCACCACCCGGACCTCGGCGCCCGCGGCGCGCGCGACCAGCGCGATGAGGATGCCGACGGGGCCGCCGCCGACCACGACGGCCTTCTCCCCCTCGGCGACCCGGGCCCGGCCCACGTCGTGCACGGCGACCGCGGTCGGCTCCACGAGCGCGGCCCGGTCCAGGGCAAGGGAGTCGGGCAGCCGGATCAGCGTCGAGGCCGGGACGGTCCAGCGCTGCTGCATGGCCCCCGGGGAGTCGATGCCGATGAAGTCCAGGTGCTGGCAGATGTGTTGATGGCCCTTCAGGCACGCGGGGCAGGTGTCGTCCCAGCGCAGCGGCATCACGGTGACCGCGTCACCGGGCCGCCAGCCCTCGACGCCCGGGCCGACCCGGACGACGCGACCGGACATCTCGTGCCCGAGGACGGCGGGCGTGGCGACCCGGGCGTCCATGTCGCCGTGGAAGATGTGCAGATCGGTGCCGCAGATGCCGACATAGGCGGGGGCGAGCTCCACGTCGCCGGGGCCGGGCGGGGAGAGCTCGGCGGGGGCCGTGTCCAGGGTGCGGGCGGCCGTGTAACGGACGGCGAGTGTCATCGTGTGGTCAGGGTCCCTTCAGCGCGGACGCCGATGGTCAGCAGCAGATTGGCGTAAGTACGCGTGTCGGCGGTGACGATCGCCAGCGCCAGGTCGGGCGAGCGGGCGGCGTCGTAGAACTCGTAGCGGCCGAGCGCGTCGACCGGGACGGGCGCCAGCATCGAGCGGTACTCGGCGATGGCGGGCGGCTCCGGTTCGCCCTCCGGCGGCACCATCACCTGGGCTGCCTCGACCGGCAGGGCGCGCAGCAGGACGTCGAGCACGGTGGTGACGTCCAGCAGGCCGGGAGCCAGGTTGAGGTGGACGGTCCGGGCGCGCTCGCCGGTGGCGGTGCTCGCGGGGTAGTGGCCGTCGGCGAGCAGTACCCGGGCGCCGTGGCCGGCGCCGGCCAGGGATGTGAGGATGCCGGGATGCAGTAGTTCGGTCAGGAGCACGGGAGTGTCCCCTTCTTCAGGTCGGGCAGCCGGTGGGACACGTCAGACGCGGGCGCTCCAGACGGGGCCGTCGGGGTAGCTGTACTCCTTGAGGGACTCGGGGTGCATCTGTGCGCTCAGTCCGGGGAGCGTGGGCGCCTGGTAGTGGCCGTCGACGATGCGGACCGGGTCGACGAAGTGCTCGTGCAGATGGTCGACGTATTCGATGACGCGGTCCTCGGTCGTCGCGGAGACGGCGATGTAGTCGAACATCGACAGGTGCTGGACCATCTCGCACAGGCCGACGCCACCGGCGTGCGGGCAGACCGGCACGCCGAACTTGGCGGCGAGCAGCAGGATCGCGATGTTCTCGTTGACGCCGCCGACCCGAGCGGAGTCGATCTGCACGATGTCGACCGCACCGGCCTGGAGGAGCTGCTTGAAGACGACCCGGTTGGCGATGTGCTCGCCGGTGGCGACCTTGATGGGGCCGACGGCCTTGCGGACGGCGGCGTGGCCGAGGATGTCGTCGGGGGAAGTGGGCTCCTCGATCCAGTACGGGCTGTAGGGGGCGAGGGCGCTCATCCAGTCGATGGCGGCCTGGACGTCCCACCTCTGGTTGGCGTCCACGGCGATACGGATGGCGTCGCCGACGGTCTCGCGGGCGGTGCGCATGCGCCGTACGTCGTCCTCAAGGTCGGCGCCGACCTTCAGCTTGATCTGGGTGAAGCCGTCGGCGACGGCCTCGCGGGCCAGGCGGGCCAGCTTCTCGTCGGAGTAGCCGATCCAGCCGGGGGTCGTGGTGTAGGCGGGGTAGCCCTGGTCGATGAGGTGTTCGATGCGCTGTGCGCGGCCGGGTTCGGCGCGGCGCAGGATCTCCAGGGCGTCCTGCGGGGTGAGGGCGTCGCTGAGCCAGCGGAAGTCGACCTGCGCGACCAGGTCCTCGGGCGACATCTCGCCGAGGAAGCGCCACACGGGCTTGCCGGCCCGCTTGGCGGCCAGGTCCCAGGCGGCGTTGACGACCGCGCCGGTCGCCATGTGGATGGCGCCCTTTTCCGGTCCCAGCCACCGCAGTTGGGGGTCGTGGACCAGGCTGCGGGAGAACGCTCCGAGGTTGCCGCAGACCTCCTCGACCGAGAGGCCCACCACGTACGGGGCGAGGGCCGCGATGGCGGCGGCCTGGACATCGTTGCCGCGGCCGGTGGTGAAGGCCAGGGCGTGCCCTTCGAGTCCGTCGCCCGCGTCGGTGCGCAGGACGACATAGGCGGCGGAGTAGTCGGGTTCGGGGTTCATCGCGTCCGACCCGTCCAGGTGCTCGGACGTCGGGAAACGCACGTCCAGTACGTCCAGGGCGGTGATGCGGGCAGTGTCCGGGGACGCGGGCAGGGCGGATGACATGCGGCAACTCCTGTGAGAGCAGGGGCGGTACGGCCCCTTGCGACGAGATGTGAGGCGGCGGGGGAAGTCGGGCGGCCCGGTCGGCCGCCCGGTTCACTCCTGGACCTTGCCGCCCGTGATGCGCGAGATGGTCAGTGCGACCAGGATGATCAGGCCGTTGAGGGCACCGATCCACTGCGCGGGCACACCGGCGAGGGTGAGCACGTTCTGGATCATGAAGAGCAGCAGGATGCCGCTGAACGCGCCGAACATGGTGCCCTTGCCGCCGTTGAGGCTGATCCCGCCGATGACGGCGGCGGCGAAGACGGTGAAGATATAGCCGTTGCCCTGGGCGGAGGCGACGGAGGCCAGGCGTCCGGAGAGCATCAGCCCGGCGAGGGCTGCGAGCACGCTGCCGGTGACGATGACGATCCACAGCACCCGGTCGGTGCGGATGCCGGCCGCCTTCGCGGCGTCGACGTTGCCGCCGATGGCGTAGAGCGAGCGGCCGAAGCTGGTCCAGCCGAGGACGACGATGGCGACGGCGAACAGCGCCAGGCAGATCCAGATGGAGGCCGGCATCCCGAGCCATTCGGCAGTGCCGAGGTAAAGCATCGACTCCGGGAGCTGGAAGAAGGTCTGGCCGCCGGAAATGCCCGTGAGGATGCCGCGCAGGACGATCAGCATGCCGAGGGTGACGATGAAGCCGTTGAGGCCGAAGCGGATGATCAGCAGGGCGTTGATGACGCCGACCAGCGCGCCGACCGCGAGCGTGACGGGAATCGCCCAGGCGCCGGGCAGCAGCCCGAGGCCGTGTCCCGCGCCGGTCGGCACCACGAACCAGGCCGCGACACCGGGCGCGAGGCCCATGGTGGACTCCAGCGACAGGTCCATCTTCTTGACGATCAGGATCATCGCCTGGGCGAGGACCAGCAGGGCCATCTCGGACATGGTCTGCAGGACGTTGATGAGGTTGTCGGCCTGCAGGAAGACCGGGTTGACGATCTGTCCGACGATCGCGATGACCACGATGGCCGGGACGAGCGCGAGGTCGCGCAGCCGGGCGAGGGGGATCCGGCCGCCGAGCAGGGCGGTCCGCTTCGCCGGGGGCTCCACGGCTTGGGCGGCGGCGGTGTCCGCGAGGACGGATTCAGGCAGTACGTCAGGCATGCAGGTCCACTCCTTCCATCGCGGCCACGAGGCCGTGGTCGTGCCAGCCGCGGGCGATCTCCGAGGTCACACGGCCCTGGAACATCACCAGGACCC
Organism: Streptomyces sp. NPDC079141; assembly: GCF_040686775.1. NCBI lineage: Bacteria > Bacillati > Actinomycetota > Actinomycetes > Kitasatosporales > Streptomycetaceae > Streptomyces > Streptomyces sp. NPDC079141. The sequence continues at coordinate 664,080 of NZ_JBFBLP010000001.1, forward strand.
GATCGCACATGCGCAGGTCGTCGAGTTCGTCGGAGGCGATGAGCACTCCGGTTCCGGTGGCCGCGGTCTCCTCGACCTTGCCGAGGAGGAACTCCTTGGAGCGCACGTCCACGCCCGCGGTCGGGTTGATCAGGACCAGCAGCTTCGGGTCGTCGGCCAGGGCGCGGGCCATGACGACCTTCTGCTGGTTGCCTCCGGACAGGGAGGAGACGGGCAGTTCGGGACCGGGGGTCTTGATCGCGAGGTTCTCGATCATGGCCTCGGCGAGCCGGTCCCGGCGCTTGCGACTGAGGAATCCGCCCTGCCCGATGCGTTTGGGCACGGACAGGGTGGCGTTGTCCGCGATCGACATGTCCGGAACGAAGCCCTGGTGGTGCCGGTCCTGCGGGACGAACCCGGCGCCTGCGGCGAGGGCGGCGGGCACGCTGCCCGGCCGGGGCCGCCGCCCGGCGATCTCCACCTCGCCCGCCGCCGGCACCCGCAGCCCTACGACGGTCTCGGCGACCTCGGTGCGCCCGCTGCCGGCGGCGCCCGCGAGGCCGACGATCTCTCCGGCGCCGACCTGGAAACTGACGTCGTGGTACGCGTCGCCGTGCAGTGCGCGGACGCTCAACGCGGCCGTGGCGCCCGGCGTGAGGGTGCTCGCCCGTTCCCCCTGCCGGTCGGCCGCCGCCTCGCCGGTCATGGCGGCGACCAGGTCGGCGCGGGGCAGTTCGGCGACCGGCGCCGTGATGATGTGCCGGGCGTCGCGGAAGACGGTCACCATGTCGCAGATCTCGTAGATCTCCTGGAGATGGTGGCTGATGAACAGGAAGGTCACGCCCTGGCGTTGCAGGTCGCGGATGCGGTCGAAGAGCCGGTTGATGGCAGCCGCGTCGAGCTGGGCGGTCGGCTCGTCGAGGATGATGAACCGAGCCCCGAAGGACAGCGCACGGGCGATCTCGACGAACTGCCTCTGTTCGACGCTCAGTTCACTGGCGGGTGTCTGCGGGTCGACGTCCACCGACCACGTCGACAGCAGGTCCTGGGCGCGGCGACGGGTGGCCTGCCAGCTGATGAGCCGGCCCCGTCCCTGGTCGTGCCGGTTCAGGAAGAGGTTCTCGGCCACGGTCAGCGTGGGGATGATCGTCGACTTCTGGTAGACGCAGGCCACGCGCTGCCGCCAGGCGTCACGGTCGCTGAGCCGGGGGGCCGGCCTGCCGCCGAAGGTGACCGTTCCCTCGTCGGCGGCGTGCAGGCCGGTGAGGACCGACACCAGGGTCGACTTGCCGGCCCCGTTGCGGCCGACGAGCGCGTGGGTCTCGCCGGGCCGGATGGTGATCCGGGCGCCGCTCAGGGCCACCGTCGGACCGAATCGTTTGACTATGCCCGTCGCCTCGACGACGGGCGGGCCCACCGAGGCCCGTCCGTCGTCCGCCGGGGCGGGCGCGGGGGTGACTGCTCGCTCCCCGTCTCTCATCTCAACCGCCTTGTTCTCGTGAGCCGTTGGATCCCGGAGAGGTGTCAGCCGAGGTTGTTGCCCCACAGCGACTTGTCGTCGCTCTTGACGCTGGGCACACCGCCGTAGGTGCCGCCGTCGGCCGTGACCAGCGGGGCGGAGAGCTGGTCCTCCAGCAGGCCGTCGCGGACCTGGATGATGGTGCTGTCGTGGTCGGTCTTGCCGGGCTTGAACGTCTTCCCGTCGATCGCGGCCTTGAGGTAGTACAGGGCGTACTTGGCGTAGAGGTCGGCCGGCTGGGAGACCGTGGCGTCGATCTTGCCCTCGCCGATGGACTTGAGCTCCTCCGGGATGCCGTCGTTGGAGACGACGAAGACGTGCTTCTTGTCCTCCGGGTCCACCAACAGGCCCCTCTGCTTGAGAACTTGGAGCGTGCCGGAGAGGGCGAAGCTGGACTGCATGTAGATGCCCTTGATGTCCGGGTGGGCGGTCAGATCGGTCTGCAGTTTCTGCGCCGCCACCGCCCCGTCCCAGTTGGTGGCCTCGCCGAACACCTTGATGTCGGGGTAGTTCTTCTTCATGCAGTCGTTGAACGCCTCGGTGCGGTCACGGCCGTTGATCGAGGACAGGTCGCCCTGGAGCATGACGACCTTGCCCTTGCCGCCGAGCTTCGTGCCCAGGTACTGGCAGGCCTTCTCGCCGTAGGCGCGGTTGTCGGCGCGCACGACCATGAACACCTTGCCGGTGTCGGGGCGGGTGTCCACGGTGACGACGGGTATCTTCTTCGCCTCCAGCTGCGCGAGCGTGGGCGCGATGGCGGCGGTGTCCTGCGGGGCCATCGCGATTCCCTTGACCCCCTGGCTGATGAACGTCTGTGCGTTGGCGGTCAGTTTGGCGACGTCGTTCTGCGAGTTGGTCGTCTTCGTCTCCAGCCCCAGCTCCTTCGCGTACTGGGGCGTGTACTTGATGTAGGAGTTCCAGAAGTCGGTGTCGGATCGCGGGTAGTCGACGCCGATCAGTGGCGCGCCGTTCGACGATGCCGACGTGGCGGAGCCGCTGTCGCACGCACTGAGCAGTGCCAGTGCGGACAGGGCGGAGACGGCGGAACAGAGGGCGGTTCTGAGTCTCATCGGTGCTTCCTCGCGCCGGTCCCGTAGCGGGAGATGTTTCACCTGGACGACAGCTGCGTATCGCCGCACAACATTGATGGGATGTCTTTATAGAGGCCCCCCGGGCCGGTGTCCAGACCTCCGCCTGATCCACCACGAAATTCCAGCTCATGGCCCACTCGCAAGTCAGGGGCGACAGCCAGAACCCGAGATCCATCCCATCAATTGCCTGCACACTGGTTGACATCCCAGGGCGGCATGGCCGACCTTCATGCGTGGCCCACCATTCCCCCTGCCCCCTTCCGCATCAGGGATGTGCCCATGTCGAGCTCGATGAACAGACGTCACTTCCTGGCCGGCGCAACCTGCGTGGCCGCCGCGGCAGTTGCCGGAGGTGTGTTCGGCGGCAGCGTCGCCCAGGCGGCGCCCAGCACGTACACGCCCGACTGGAACTCGGTCGACCAGCACCCGCCCGCTCCGGAGTGGTTCCAGGACGCGAAGTTCGGGATCTACTTCCACTGGGGCGCGTTCAGCGTCCCGGCCTTCGACAACGAGTGGTACCCGCGCAACATGTACCAGGCCGGAAGCAACGCGAACCGGCATCACATCGCCACCTACGGCCAGCCGTCGGCATGGCCGTACCACAACTTCATCAACGGAGCCAAGGACTTGGCGGGCAACACCGTCCAGTTCGCGCCGAAGCTGAAGTCGGCCGGCGGGAAGTTCGACCCCGACGAGTGGGTGCAGCTGTTCGTCGACGCCGGCGCCAGGTTCGCCGGCCCGGTCGCCGAGCACCACGACGGCTTCTCCATGTGGGACAGCCAGGTCAACGAGTGGAACTCGGTGGACAAGGGCCCGGGTCTCGACCTGCTGCGGCTGTTCTCCACGGCCATCCGCGCCAAGGGCCTGAAGCTGCTGGTGGCCATGCACCACGCGTACAACTTCACCGGCTTCTACGAGCACGTCCCCGCCCAGACGGACACCAGCCTCAAGAAGCTCTACGGGCAGCTGGGTTCGGCCGCGGAGAACCAGCTCTGGTTCGACAAGCTCAAGGAGGTCGTCGACCGCGCCCAGCCCGACATCCTGTGGCAGGACTTCAATCTGGACGCCGTCGACGAGCAACAGCGCCTGAACTTCCTTGCGTACTACTACAACCAGGCCAACGCCTGGGGCCGTGAGGTCGTCACCACGTACAAGGACGGCATGCACGGCAAGGGCGAGGTCTTCGACTACGAGCGCGGCGGCCCCGGCGACCTCACCGCCCCGTACTGGCTGACCGACGACAGCATCTCCAGCAGCAGCTGGTGCTACACCCAGGGCATCGGCTACTACAGCTTCCAGCAGATGCTGCACTCGTTCATCGACCGGGTCAGCAAGAACGGCAACGTGCTGCTGAACATCGCGCCGATGGCCGACGGCACCATCCCCCAGGCGCAGAAGGACATCCTGCTCGGTATCGGCGACCACCTGAAGCGCTTCGGCGAGTCGGTGTACGCGACCCGCGCCTGGACGGTGTACGGCGAGGGCCCGACAAAGATGGGCGGCGGCTCGTTCACCACCCCGACCGCCGGCACCCCGCAGGACATTCGCTTCACCCGCAACAAGGCCGACAACGTGCTGTACGCCACCGTCCTGGGCTGGCCCGGCAGTTCACTGACGATCAAGACCCTCGGTTCGGACAGGATCAACCTCTCGTCGCTGACCTCGGTGAAGCTCCTCGGCAACACGGCCGGCACCTACATCGACCTGCCCACGCCGACCCAGAGCTCCTCCGGCCTCACGGTCACCCTGCCGTCCTCGGCGCCGTACAGCGCGGGCGCCTACGTACTCAAGCTCGCCTTCTCCGGCGCGATCCCCGCCCTGAAGCCGCTCGTCGGCGCCGTCGTCTTCCCTGACGTCGACTACACCGGCAGGGCCGCCGCGCTCGCCCTCGGCGAGTACACCGCGGCCGACCTGAGGGCGGCCGGTCCGGGACCGGGCACCGTCTCCTCCCTCCGGCTCGCCCCCGGCTACCAAGTGATCGGCTACTCCGGTGACAACTTCACCGGCACCTCCTGGACGTTCACCGCCGACAGTCCCGACCTCAGGGTCACCGGCAACAACGACCAAATCGTTTCGCTGAAGGTCCAGTTCAACCCGGCGACGTACTTCCGGATCACCAACGTCACCAACGGTCTCGCGCTGGACAGCGGCGGCAACGTCGACTCGGGGTCCAACCTCAAGCAGTGGACCTGGAACGGCAGTTCCAACCTTCAGTGGCACGCGGAGGCGGTCGGAAACGGCTACTACAGGCTGGTCAACCGCACCAACGGCATGGTCGCCGACGGCTGGGGCGCCACCGCCAACGGCTCCGCCGCGAGGCAGGCCCCCTGGAACGGTGGCACCAACCAGCAGTGGACGATCACCCACCGGGGCGGCGAACGCTACTCGGTCGCCAACCGCACCACCGGCCTGGTCCTCGACGGCGGCGGCAACGTCGACTCGGGATCCATCACCAAGCAGTGGACCTACGGCAGCAGCACCAACCTGCTGTGGACCTTCACCGCGCTGTAGCCGGCACAGCCCGCCGCCTCGGGCGTCGGCCACATTCAGTGAAACGGACTCGAATGCAAAGAGATGGCATGCATCTGACATTAGGCGGGTCGCGCACGGGGGTGCTGACGGCGGTGACCGCCCTGCTGGCGGCGCTCATGACCGCGTTGGGCACCGCCGGGACGGCGCGGGCGGCCACCGTGGACACCGTGGACACCGGCGCCTGGTATGTGCTGGTCAACCGGGGCAGCGGCAAGGCGCTGGACGTTTCCGGGGCGAGCACGGCCGACGGGGCGGGCCTTTCGCAGTGGACCCGCCACGACGGCGCCAACCAGCGCTTCCAGTTCGTCGATTCGGGCGACGGCTACTACCGGCTCAAGGCGCAGCACTCGGGCAAGGTGCTGGACGTCCTGAACTACTCCACCGCCGACCACGCGGACATCGTGCAGTGGGGCGATGCCAACAGCACCAACCAGCAGTTCCGGCTGGCCGACTCGTCGGACGGGTACGTCCGGCTGATCAACCGCAACAGCGGCAGGGCTGTCGAGGTGCAGAACGCCTCCACCGCGGACGGCGCCAAGGTCGTGCAGTTCACCGACTGGGGCGGCGCCAACCAGCAGTGGCAACTGGTCCGCGCGACGGGCGTACTGGCACAGGCGCACTCCGCGGGGCGGGTCAAGGACGCCGGAAACACCGTGCAGTACAGCTGGCCCGGCGTGTACTTCGAGGGCCGCGTCAGCGGCACCGGCGTGGGCATCGTGCTCAATGACTCGGCCGCCGACTACGACGTCCAGGTCGACGGAACCACCGTCGCCACGCTCGTCACGCCCGGCAACACCACGCACTGGATCAACGGCCTGTCGAACAGCACGCACACCGTCCGGCTCGTCAAGCGCAACGACACGCCGGGGGACACCAGCACGTTCGGAGGCTTCGTGGCCGCGCCCGGCGGTGCCGTCCTGAGCAAACCGACGGCCCGCAACCGCCAGATCGAGTTCATCGGCGACTCCCTCACGGTGGGCTACGGCAACCTCTCGACCTCGCGCACCTGCACCTCGGAGCAGCTCAGGCGGAACACCAACACCGACGTGAGCTACGGCGCCCTCACCGCCCGGCAGCTGGACGCCGACTACCAGATCAACGGCTACTCGGGCCTCGGCATGGTGCGCAACGCCAGCGGAAGCTCGCCGGACGTCACGTACCGCACCTTCTACGACCGCGCCCTGCAGAACGTGTCCGGCGACGTCTGGCAGAACCCGGGCACCTGGCGCCCCCAGCTCGTGGTGGTCAACCTCGGCACCAACGACTTCTCCACTCTCAACCCCGGTGAGTCGTGGACGCCCGACAGCCTCGCGGCCGCCTACCGCAGCGCCTACGGCGACTTCCTGCAGAAGCTGCGGACGCGGTACGGGTCCGGCACCACCATCGTGGCCGTCGGCGCCGGCGAGTACGCCGACGATGTCCAACAGATCGTCAAGGCACGCAACGACTCCGGCGACAGCGGGGTCCGCTCCTGGTTCCTCGACCACTCGGGCCTGGACTTCCTCGGCTGCGACTGGCACTACTCGGCCCACGACGACCGAGTCATCTCCGACCGGCTCACCTCGTTCATCACCGGTCTGCCGATGAACTGGTGACGACGCACAACCGCCCCGGACTTGCCGTCCGGGGCGGTTGTGCGTGAGTTTCCGCAGTTCAGCGCACCCTGCCGCGCGGCTTCAGGGGCACCGCAGGCAGCTCGGGGGCCGGCAGCGGGGCACCGTCGTACCCCTTCACCTCCCCGAACCGCGTCCCTTCCATCCAGTCCCGCCTCGCCTGTGCGATCTCCTCCTGGGACCGTCCGATCCAGTTCCAGAACATGATCAGCTCCTCCTCGAACGGCTCGCCGCCGAGGAGCATCAGGCCCGCGTCCGACTCGGCGCGCAGCGGGAGTTCGGTGCGGCCGCAGCCGAGGTAGAGCATCGAGCCGGGAAGGACGGGGACGCCGTCGACGTGCGCCTCGCCGGACATGGCGAGCACGGCGTACTCGAAGTCCGGCTCCAGCGGGAGGCGTACGTCCGTCCCGCGGGCGAGGGCCAGGTCGGCGCCGACGATGGGCGTGTACGTCGTTCCGGGCGAGGTGGCGCCGTCCATGTCGCCGAGGATCAGCGTGGCGGTCAGGCCGGGTGCCGTGACCGTCGGCAGTTCGGCGTGGTGCTCGAAGCGCGGGTCGGTGTGGCGACTGCCGTCCGGGAGGGCGACCCACAGCTGGGCGCCGTGCAGGAAGCGGGCGTGGGAGCGGGGGCTCTCCTCGGAGTGGCTGATCGCCCGGCCCGAGGTCATCAGGCCCAGCTCGCGCGGGCGGATCATCTGGAGGCTGCCGGTGGAGTCGCGGTGCAGCACCTCGCCCTCGTGCAGCCAGCTCACCGTCTGCAGGCCCATGTGCGGGTGCGGGGGCACCTGCATACCGGGTTCGTCGGCGATGTCGTCGGGGCCGTAGTGATCGACGAAGCACCAGGCACCCACCATGCGCCGGCCCAGGTTGGGCAGCAGGCGGCGCACTTCGGAGGACTCGCCGAGCTTGACCCGGCGAGGGCTGAGGAGTTCGCGCACGGGCTCCGCCACCACAAAGCCACGGCCGCCGCACACTGCGGGCACCGCCTCGCGATCAAGATTGCTCATGGCGCCCAACCTAGCCCCTGGACGCCCGTCCGTCAGGCCAACTCCCGGCGACTTCGGGGCCCTCACCCGAAAATAGTAGCCATGTACATAGTAGCCATGTACTGTATCCGTCATGAGCAAGGGTTCCGAGAAGGCCTCCCCCGGTTTCCTGGTGTGGCGGCTGTCCACGAAGTGGCGGGTCGCGGTCGACCGGGCCGTGGCCCCACTGGGGCTCACCCACGCGCAGTACGCGTTGGTGGCCTCGCTGTACGGCATGCAGCGCAGCGGGGAGCGGCCCAGTCAGCGACGCCTGGCCGACCACACCGGACTCGAACCGCTGTACGTCTCCAAGCTGGCCCGCACCTTGGAGGCCGCAGGTCTCCTCGAACGCACCCGCGACCCGCGCGACCCGCGCGCCGTGCAGCTGGCCCTCACCGACGAGGGCCGCGAGCGGACCGGGCAGGCGATCACGGTCGTCCAGGGGCTCCTGGACCAGCTGCTGCAGCCGCTCGGCGGTCTCGACAGCGACCGGACACGGGAGTTCAGGCGCGATCTCGCGGCCCTGCTCGACGCACCTCTTGATCCGTTCGGCAACGACAGTGAAGACAAGTAGGAGCCATCATGACCACCACCGCACCCAACGCCGACGCCCGCACCCTCGGACTGGCCCACTACGCCGCCCGTGGCGTCCTGGAGACCGTCCTGGCCCGGTACGGCACCACGTTCCAGCAGATGATCGCCCTCAGGGTCGTCGCCACGGCCGAAGCCCCCGTCGAGCGCGACGAAGTCGTCGGGTACGTCGTCACCTCCCTCAAGGTGGAAGCGGAAGACGCCGAAGCGGTCGTCGAGGAGCTGACCACCAAGGGACTGATCACCGCCGAGGCGTCCCGGCTCCGTCTCACGGACGCCGGGCGGGAGCTGTTCACCGAGTCCAGCACCGAGCAGGCGGAGATCTCCGCCCGGATCTGGGGCGACATACCCGTGGAGGACCTGGCGGCCGCCGGGCGCGTGCTGAGCCTGGTCACCGAGCGGGCCAACAAGGAGCTGGCCGCGCTGTCTGCCTGAGAGCGGGGGCGGCGGACAGGGTCCGCCGCCCGCATCTCTACTCCCCCCGGGCAGTTCCGTAGCTCCGCCGCCCGCGCCGGTGGGCGATCTGGCCGAGCACGATGTCGACGGCGAGGAAGGCCAGCAGGGAGATCCCGAGGAGCGGGACGAAGTAGCCGACCACGGCGACAAGGGCCGCGAGCGGTACGAGGATCTGCGGCGGCACCTGCTGCCAGGCGCCGCGCGGCAGCGGCCGTCCGAAGGCGGAGCCGCGGCCGCGCTGCCACCACATGCGGTAGCCCCACACGATCAGCAGGATCAGCGAGAGCGTGAGCAGCATCAGGGCGATCTGGCTGACCAGGCCGAACAGGACACCGGTGTGCAGGTCGATGCCCCAGCGGGTGAGCTTGGCGAGCACCGGGTAGTCGGCGAACCGCAGCACGTCGGTGACCTCGCCGGTGGCGGGGTCCACCGCGACGGAGTCCTGCTTCTCCGGCCAGCTGCGCTGGATCTGCTTGACGACGTACGCCGACTCCGCGTCCGCGGGCGGCACGATCTCGACGGGGTCACCGAGGCCCTTGGCCCTGGCAGCCGCCAGCACCTTGTCCAGGCCGACGCCCTGCTCGGCCTCCCCCGCGGAGGCCGACGCGCCGTGGCCGGAGTGCTCGCCGCCCACCGTCGCCGAGAGGGACGGCGTCGCACCGCCGAGCGAGGTGCGCAGTTCGTCGATGTTGGCGCCCGCGTACGCCGACCAGGTCAGCCCGGTCGCCGACAGGAAGAGGAACCCGGCGGCGGCCCAGGCGCCCACGGTGCCGTGCAGGCCCAGCGTGCGGCGGCGGCCGTTCGTCCCGCGCACCTTGCGCCGGGCACGGCGACGGGAGAACCACAGCACCAGGCCGCCGCCCGCGAGTACCCACAGCCAGCTCGCGGCGAGTTCGCTGTAGAGGCGGCCGGTCTCGCCGAGGTGCAGGTCGCGGTGGAACTCGTCGATCCACGTGCGCAACGGCAGCGCGCCGGTCGAGCCGTACTGTTCGAGCGCGCCGCGCACCTTGCCGGTGTAGGGGTCGACGAAGACGGCGAGGGTGTGGGTCTCGTCGACGCCTTCGACGCCGGACAGCAGCACCCTGGTGGTCGCGTCGTCCTCCGGCGAGGGCCGTACAGCGGTGACCGTGCCCTCGGGGTGGGCCTTGCGGGCGGCGACTACCTGCGCGGAGACCGGCAGCTTCTCCTCGCCGACGGGGACGGTCAGTTCGTGCGCGTAGACGATCTTCTCGGCCGGGAACGCGGCGGCGTACAGGAAGCCGGTCGCGGCGGCGACGAGCAGGAACGGTGCGACGAGCACTCCGGCGTAGAAGTGCAGCCGCAGGACCAGCGGGCGCAGCGAGGCCCAGGTGCGGCGGGCCGGTGCCGGGGCTTCGGGGGGCGGGACCTCGTCCGTGGTGGTGGTCGAGGGAGCGGTGGACATCGGCGGGCCTCTCCGGGCTGGGGACGCTTTTCTGCTGTAGCGGTCCAGTAGTCGGAGCGGGATGACGTCGAGTTCCCGGCGCTCCAAGTGACCTGCGTCACAGGGGTGGTTGTCGTGGCATCCTGACGCCATGCCCACTCCGACTGACCCGACTCCCCTGGCCGACCGGCTCGAACAACTCCTCTCCACGGACGGCCCGTTGCCGATCGTGGCGGCCGGGGACCCGGTCCTGCGCCGCCCCGCCGAGCGCTACGACGGCCAGCTCGGCCCCGCGCTGCTGACCCGTTTCATCGAGGCCATGCGTCTCACCATGCACGCGGCACCGGGCGTCGGCCTCGCCGCGCCCCAGGTCGGCGTCCCGCTGCGGATCGCGGTGATCGAGGATCCGGCGCCGGTTTCGGAGGAGGTACGGCTGGCCCGCGGCCGGGTGCCGCAGCCGTTCCGGGTGCTGGTCAACCCGGCGTACGAGCCCGTCGGCCCCGCCCGCGCCGCCTTCTTCGAGGGCTGCCTGAGCGTGCCCGGCTGGCAGGCGGTGGTGGCCCGGCACACCGAGGTACGGCTGACGGGCGAGGACGAGCACGGCCGCCCGCTGGACGAGGTGTTCACCGGCTGGCCCGCGCGGATCGTCCAGCACGAGACGGACCACCTGGGCGGGATGCTCTACCTGGACCGCGCCGAACTGCGGTCGCTGGCCTCGAACGAGGCGATGGCCGAGCGCTGGACGCAGCCGACCCCGAAGGAGGCGGCGGCAGCGCTCGGCTTCGAACTGCCCACCTGAGACGGCTGTTTCAGGCGCGTGCGTTCCAGACGTGGGGTGCCTTGCGGTTCCAGGTGTCCTTCTCCAGCGCGTCGAGGAGGAAGCGGGCAAGGTCGGCGCGGTTGATCCGCGCCCCCGGCTTCTCGGTGCCGGCCTCGGCGGCGCGCAGCGGGCCACTCATCGGCTTGTCGGTGAGGGCGACGGCTCGGGCGAGGGTCCAGTCGGCGTCGGACGCTCGCACGACCTTGTCGACGCCATGGTGGTCCTCGAAGCCGGCCTTGATGTTCGACATCTTGATGAACGCCTTGACCAGCGGGTTGAGCCGGGCCCAGTCGTCGCCTGCGCCCTGCGAGGAGGTGAGAACGATCCGATGGATGCCCTCCTCCCCCATCACGGTCAGGGTGTTGCGGGCGGCGTCGGTCATGAACATCGGCGGGGTGACGGGCTTGGCCCACGGGTTGTCGGAGGCGCGGGCGTTGTTCAGCACGCTGATCACCGCCTCCGTTCCCTTGGCGGCCTTGCGGATGTCGTCGATGTCGGCGGGCGTACCCCGGATCAGTTCGACGCCGGCCGGGGCCTGGACGACGTCGGGGTTGCGCACGAGGGCCCGGACGCGGTGGCCGCGCCGTGCGGCCTCGTTGAGGACGTGGATACCGGTGCGGCCGTTGCCGCCGAGGACGAGCAGGTTGGACATGGTGATCGATTGCCTTTCGGGACCGGCCGGGGCCGGTCGGGAGATGGTCGAGACCGGTCAGGCGGCCCTCCGGCCACCAATGGCCGTGGCCAGGCTGCGTGCCTGGGCGTGGGCGTCGGTCAGCGACGCCTCGTGGAGGGGCAGGAGAGGAGCCAGCATCGGCACGTGCGGAGCCATGGTCAGCTCGGGCGTGACCGTCGTGACGTCGAGGCCGAGGTTGGTCGGGTGGCCCAGGACGGTTTCCAGCGCCGGCACCAGGTGGTCCATGCCGTGCTTGGGGGCGCCGGGGCCGTAGCCGCCGCCGCGTGCGGAGATCAGCACGGCCGGGCGGCCCGCGGTGGCTGGAGGCCCGTCGAAGTTCAGGGTGCGGCCGTCGACCATGATCTGGTCCAGCCACGCCTTGAACACGGACGGCATCGTGAGGTTGTACATCGGCACGGTGAACAAGTAGGCGTCGGCACCTAGGAATTCCTCGATCAGCTCGTCCTGGACCGCCATGGCCTTCGCCTGCTCGGGGGTGCGCTCGGCAGGGTCGGCGGTGCGGGCGGTGATGCCCGCCGCGCCCAGGTGCGGCGCGGGCGAGACGGCCAGGTCACGGTGGACGACCGCGCCCTTCCACTCGGCACGGAAGGACCGGGCGACCTGACGGGAGACGGATGCCTCGCCGAGCGAGGACGCGTCGATGTGCAGGAGATACGACATGGAGAAGTCAGCCTTTCAAGACGGTCAACGGTGTGTCGGGGATGGAAGGGCGGAGGTCAGCCGTGTGCCGGTACGGCGCAGCCGTCGGGGCCGCAGACCGGAGCGTCGCCGTCGGCGCCCGAGGTGAGCGGGTGGGACTCGTCCCAGGCCGTGCGCAGCACGTCGAGAAGGCCGTCGCTCTGCCGCGCCCCGGGGATGCCGTACGTGCCGTCGACGACGATGAAGGGCGCGCCGGTGGCGCCCAGGCGCTGGGCGCGGGCGGCATCGTCGCGGACCTGCCGCAGGTAGGGGTGCCCGGTCAGCGCCTGGCGGGTGTCCTCCCGGTCCAGACCGATCTCCTGGCCCAGGCCGAGCAGGTCGTCCAGGCTGAAGACCGGACGGGCCTGCCCGAAGTAGGCACGGAAGATCGCGTCCCAGGCTTCGCGGTTCTTGCCCTCGGCGGAGGCGTGGGCGAGGAACTCGTGCGCCAGGTCGGTGTTGCCGACCCGGTTGTCCAGCACTCTGTAGGGGCTGAGCCCCTCGGCCTCGGCCAGTGCCTCGATCCGGCGGGTGGACGCCTCCGCCTGGGAGCCGCCCAGGCCGTGTCGGCGCAGCAGCGCCTCACGGACGCCGAAGGTCTGGCCCACGGGGAACGAGCTGCTCAGCGGGAACGAGCGGTGGATGACCTCCACTTCGTCGCCGTGCTCGAACCGCTCCAGGGCCCGGTCCAGACGGTGGCTGCCAAGGCCGCACCACGGGCAGGTGACCTCGGCCCAGATCTCGATCTTCATGACGCGCCTCCCATGCCTGCGCTTCAATTCCTACGTTTTGTGCGTAGCGCCATGATGGGACAGTATGGAAGTCGATACAAAAGGCACATCGGTGTTCGTGCCGGAGAGGAATGTGCGTCATGGAGGCCACGACAGGTTCGGACGGCGCGGCAGCAGTGGGGCCCTGCGCCGGCATCCCCGCCGAGCAGATGGCCTTCATCCGGCAGGTCCTCGACCGCGTCGGCGACAAGTGGAGCCTGCTCCTCATCGCCGTCGTGGAGTCCGGCCCGCTGCGCTACACCGAGCTGCAGCGCCAAGTCCCCGGAATCTCCCAGCGGATGCTCACCCTCACCCTGCGCCAGCTCCAGGAGGACGGCCTGATCACCCGCACGGCATACGCGGAGGTTCCGCCGCGCGTCGAGTACTCCCTCACCCCGCTGGGCCGCGGCCTCCACGAGATCGTGACGAGCCTGGTCGGCTGGGCCGCCGACCACCACGACGAGATCCGCGCACACCGGGCCCGCGCCGGGGCGGCAGCAACAGCCGGGTCCTGACCACGGATTCCCGGAGAAGTCCCAGAATTGCCGCCGCACCCTCCCCGGACCCACAGTCGTGCAGGTCAGGAAGGGTGCGGCGGCATCGGGTGGTTCAGTTGTCCCGGAACGTCTCCAACAGCCGCAGCCACACCTCGCTGATCGTCGGATACGACGGAACCGCGTGCCACAGCCGGCTGATCGGGACCTCGCCGGCGACCGCGATGGTGGCCGAGTGGATGAGTTCGCCGACGCCGGGGCCGACGAAGGTGACGCCGAGGAGGATTTCGCGTTCGAGGTCGACGACCATGCGGGCGCGGCCCCGGTAGCCGTCGCCGTACAGGGATGCGCCGGAGACGTTGGCGAGGTCGTAGTCGACGGCGCGGACTCGGTGGCCCGCCTGTTCGGCCTCGGCCAGGGAGAGGCCTACGGCGGCGGCCTCGGGGTCGCTGAAGACGACCTGGGGGACGGCGGCGTGGTCGGCGGTGGCGGCGTGCGCGCCCCAGGGATCGGACTCCAGCAGCGGGACGCCCGAGGCACGGGCGGCGATGGCGGCACCGGCGATGCGGGCCTGGTACTTGCCCTGGTGGGTGAGGAGGGCGCGGTGGTTGACGTCGCCGACGGCGTAGAGCCAGTCGCTGCCGGTGACGCGCAGGCTGTCGTCGACCGGGAGCCAGGAGCCGGGTTCGATGCCGATGGAGTCCAGGCCGATGTCGTCGGTGCGCGGGGTGCGGCCGGTGGCGAAGAGGATCTCGTCGGCCTCGATGCGGTCGCCCGCGTCGGTGACAACCACGACCGTGCCGTTCTCGCGGGTCACGGACCGCACGGAGGTGCCGGTGCGCACGTCGGTCCCCGCCTCGGTGAGCGCCTCGGCGACCAGTTCGCCGGCGAACGGCTCCATGCGGGAGAGCAGTCCCTTGCCCCGGACCAGGAGCGTGACCTGCGACCCCAGGGCCTGCCAGGCGCAGGCCATCTCGGTGGCGACGACTCCGCCGCCCACGACGACCAGGCGCCCGGGGGCCCGCCGGGCACTGGTGGCTTCCCGGCTGGTCCAGGGCTTGACCTCGGCGAGGCCGGGCAGGTCCGGCAGTTGGGCCCGGGTGCCGGTGCAGACGGCGACGGCGTGCCGGGCGGTCAGGATCTTGTCGCCCACGGTCACCGTGCGCGGGCCGGTGATACGGCCGTGTCCGCGGTAGAGGTCGGCGCCGATGCCCTCCAGCCAGCCGACCTGTCCGTCGTCCTTCCAGTGGGCGGTGTACTCGTCCCGGCGGGCGAGGACCGCGGCCGTGTCGAGGGGGCCCTGCACCGCGCCGCTCAGTCCCGGCAGGCGGCGGGCGTCGGCCTGGGCGATGACCGGGCGCAGCAGGGCCTTGCTGGGCATGCACGCCCAGTACGAGCATTCGCCGCCGACGAGTTCGCTCTCCACGACCGCGGTGGACAGACCGGCCGCACGGGTGCGGTCGGCCACGTTCTCCCCCACGGGTCCGGCTCCGAGCACGACGACGTCGTACGCCTTGGTTTCCGTTTCCGTCATGGGCTCAGTCTGGTGGGTGGTGTGCGGTGTGGCCACACGGGTAAGCGCGCCGATGCGTGTCTGTCCGCGCACGGAACGCGCGCACGGAATACCTGTCCGTCCGGCCGTGTTGTGCCGACGGCTTCGCCCCGACACCAGGAAGAGGGAACACGCCATGAGCAGCACCGTGGAGCTCACCAAGGAGAACTTCGACCAGATGGTCACGGACAACGAGTTCGTCCTGATCGACTTCTGGGCGGCTTGGTGCGGTCCGTGCCGGCAGTTCGCCCCGGTTTACGAGAAGGCGGCCGAGGAGAACCCGGATCTGGTGTTCGGCAAGGTGGACACCGAGGCGCAGCCGGAGCTGGCCGCGGCCTTCGGTATCCAGTCGATCCCGACCCTGATGATCGTGCGGGACCAGGTGGCCGTGTTCGCGCAGCCGGGCGCCCTGCCCGAGGCCGCCCTGACGGACGTCATCGGACAGGCGCGCAAGCTCGACATGGACGAGGTCCGCAAGGCCGTCGCCGCGCAGCAGGCGCAGGCCGAGCAGAACGGCCAGTAATTCCTAGAAGGGGTACGGCGCCACGTCACCGCGCACCGTCGTCCAGCGCAGGTCGGTGAAGGCCTCCAGGTTGGCCTCGCCGCCGAACCGGGCGCCGGTGCCGGAGGCGGCCGTACCGCCGAAAGGCGCCACGGCCTCGTCGTTCACCGTCTGGTCGTTGATGTGCACGATGCCGGTCGGGATGCGCTCGGCGAGATCGAGGCCCCGGGCGGCGTCGCGGGTGACGATCCCGAGGGACAGGCCGTAGGGGCTGTCCGCGGCGAGCGCCGCCGCCTCCTCGACAGTGGCGAAGGACCGTACGGGCGCGACCGGGCCGAACACCTCCTCGGCGTACGCGGGCGTCCGGTCGTCCACGTCGGCCAGGACCGTGGGCCGGTAGAAAAGCCGGTCATGGGTGCCGCCCGCGGCCAGCTTGGCGCCGCCGGCGGTGCTGGCCTCGACCAGGCCGTGCACCTTGGCGAGCTGGGTCGCGTCGATGAGCGGGCCGAGATGGACCTGGTCGCGGTGCGGGTCGCCGACGGCGAGCGAGTCTGCCTTGGCGGCCAGGCGCTCGACGTACTCCGCGTACAGCGACCGGTGGACCAGGTGGCGGCCTGTCGTCATGCAGATCTGCCCCTGGTGGAAGAAGGACCCCCAGGCGGCGGTGGAGATCACCGCGTCGATGTCGGCGTCCTCCAGCACGACCAGGGCGGAGTTGCCGCCCAGCTCCAGGTGCGCGCGCTTGAGGTGGCGTCCGGCGGCCTCGCCGACGGCCCGGCCGGCCGCGGTGGAGCCGGTGAAGGAGATGACGGGCACCCGCGGGTCGGCGACCAGGGCCGCGCCGGTCTCCGCGCCGCCCGGCAGGATGTGCAGCAGGCCCTCGGGCAGTCCCGCCTCGGCGAAGACCGCGGCGAGGGACAGTCCGCCGCAGACCGCGGTGCGCGGGTCCGGCTTCAGCACGACCGCGTTGCCGAGCGCGAGGGCGGGTGCGACGGAGCGGATGGAGAGGATCAGCGGGGCGTTGAACGGGGAGATCACGCCGACGACGCCGACGGGGACCCGGCGGGTGTAGGAGAGGCGGGGTGCCTCGCTGGGCAGGACGACTCCGGCCGGGCGGGAGGCGAGGGCGGCGGCCTCGTAGCACTCCTGGGCGGCGACGTGCAGTTCGAAGTCGGCCTTGCCGGGGATGGAGCCCGACTCGCGGACCAGCCATTCGCGCAGTTCGTCGGTGTGCGCGGCGAACAGGTCGCCGGCCCGGCGCAGGACCCCGGCGCGCACGAAGTGCGGCAGGCGCGCCCACTCGGCCTGGGCGGCGCGGGCGGCCTCCGCGGCCGGTGCGACGTCCTCGGCGGCGGCGAGCGTGACCGTGCCGAGCGCTTCGCCGGTGGCGGGCTCAGTGACGGTGTGCTCGGGCCCGGTCAGGGGCCGGGGCTGCCAGGATTTGGGGTCGAGCAACGACATGACGGCTCTCCGTTCGGTCACCGCGGGACTCACCGGGCGAGCGGAAGTCCCGTGTAGTTCGCCGCCAGTTCGGCGGCCGCGTGGCGGGATGCGGTGACCCGGCGCAGACGTGCGAGCTGCATCCGCTGGTCGAACGCATCCCCGTCTGGTTGAGCGTGCAACATCTTAGTCATGTCATACGAGAAACGGGTCGCCTGCCACACACGTTCGAGACACACTTCCGAGTATCTGTCGATCAGTTGTGTCCCGCCTGTGCGGCACCACTCGGTGAGGGCGGGGGCGAGGACGCGGACGTCGGAGACGGCGAGGTTGAGCCCCTTGGCCCCGGTGGGCGGCACGATGTGGGCGGCGTCGCCGGCCAGCAGCAGCCGGCCGTGGCGCATCGGCTCGTGGACGTAACTGCGCATCGGCGTCACGGACTTGGCGGTGATCGGCCCGCGGTCGAGGGTCCAGTCGGCGTCGACCGCGAAGCGGGCGGCGAGTTCGTCCCAGATCCGGCCGTCGGGCCAGTCGTCCGGATCGGTGCCGTTGGGCACCTGGAGGTAGAGCCGGGACACCGTCGGCGAACGCATGCTGTGCAGGGCGAAGCCGCGCTCCCCGCGGGCGTAGATCAACTCATCGCTGGACGGCGGGACTTCGGCGAGGACCCCGAGCCAGGAGTAGGGGTGGTCGTGCGCGTACGTGCGGCTCAGCGCGGCCGGGACCGCCGCGCGGGCGATGCCGTGGGAACCGTCGCAGCCGGCGACCCAGTCGCAGGTCAGTGTCTGTTCGCGGCCCTGGTGCAGGAATCGTACGACGGGCCGCTCGCCGTCCACGCCGTCGATCCCGACCGCCTCCGCCTCGAACAACAGCCGTGGCCCGTCGGCGAGTTGGAGGGCGACCAGGTCCTTCACGATCTCGGTCTGGGCGTAGATGGTGACGGTACGGCCGCCGGTGAGGGCCGGGAAGTCGATGCGGTGCCGTTCGCGGTCGAAGCGCAACTCGATGCCCTGGTGCACCAGGCCCTCGGCGTGCAGCCGGTCGGCCGCGCCCGCCTGCCGTAACGCGTCGACCGTGCCCTGCTCCAGCATTCCGGCGCGCTGGCGCTGTTCGACGTAGGCGCGCGTCCTGCTCTCCAGGACGACACAGTCGATGCCCTCGCGGTGCAGCAGGCGGGCGAGCAGGAGTCCGGCGGGCCCGCCGCCGATGATGCCGACCGTGGTGCGCATGGCGGGCCTCCCCCGGGGTCAGCTGGAGTCGCGGTGCACCACCGAGGCTCCCAGCACCTTGTGCGTCTCGGGCGCGGCGCCGGGGTTGCGCACCGCGCGGTCGACCAGTTCGGCGAGGTCACGGCCGGACGGCAGCTCGATATGGACCGTGCTGAGCCGGGGCCGCAGCAGTCGTCCGAGCATCAGGTCGTCGGCGCCGATGACGGCCGCGTCCTCGGGGATGCGCACGCCCTCGTCCTGAAGGGCGCGCATCAGCAGCATCGCGTACTCGTCGTTGTACGCGAACACGGCGTCGAGGTCGAGGCCGCGCCAGCGGGCGGCGAGGCGCGCGGCAGCCTCCTCGTCGTAGCCGAGGGGCAGTTCGGTGACGGTGGCGTCGGTGCCGGACAGGGCGCGGCGCACGCCGGCAAGGCGGGGTCCGGAGAAGGACTCCAGGCCGGGCTCCTCGGGCATGACGACGCCGATACGGCGCCGGCCGCGCTCGTGGAGGTGGGTGCCGGCGCAGTGGCCGACGGCCGAGTGGTCCATCAGCAGCGCGTGGGCGCCCTCGACCGATTCGGGGCCCATGGTGACCACGGCCCGGGCGCCGGAGCGCTTGAGCACCGTCACGCCCTGCGGGCCGAGCCCGGAGCCCGGCACCAGGACGGCGACGGGCCGCAGCTCGGCCCAGGCGCGGGCGGCCTCGTCGCCGTACAGGCCGACGCTGCCGTACTGCACGACCGTGTAGTCCAGGCGGCCCAGCGCCCCCTGGAGGTCGGCGATGAACTGGCTGTAGAGCGGGCCGACCGGGAAGGCGGGCGCGGGCATGAGGACCATACGGCTGTGTCCGGCGCGCAGGCTGCGGGCCGCCGCGTGCGGGACGTACCCCAGTTCCTTGGCCGCCTCGCGCACCCGGCGCCGGGTGGGCTCGCTGATGCGTACGGCGCTGGTGTTGTTGAGTACGTAGGAGACGGTCGCGCGCGAGACGCCGGCCAGGCGGGCCACATCGGCGCTCGTGGGCACGGAGCGCGGTGCGGGGGACGCGGGGGCGGGCGTGTTCGGTATCTGCACCATGACGTACGGCATCTTGGCAGAGGTGTGGGGCGGGGGTCCGGGCGGGGGACGACGGTACGCGCCTCAACGAAAATGTTGGCGGGACGACCGGTTCTCCCCGCTGCCGCCGGGCGGGCTCAGCCGGGCAGTTCCGTGCGTGTCACCCGGGCGACCAGGTCCAGCCAGCCCGCCTCCACCCGCTCCTGCGGCATGTCGCAGACCTTGGTCCGGTAGTGGATCACCGCGGGGTCCAGGTAGGACATGAGCGTCAGAGCGAGCAGTTCGCAGTCCGCGTCCGGGACGATCTGGCGCAGGAGCAGCAGGACGTGGCCGCGCAGGAAGCGGCGGGGGGCGTTGGAGAAGCGGCGTTCCGCGCCGGGGTCGGCCGCGAGCTGGAGCTCCAGTTCGTCGGCGGAGCGGCGCAGCAGGGCGCAGCCGAAGGCCTGGAGCCGCTCCACCGGGGGTGCCCCGGGCCCCAGCGGGGGCGGGCCGCCGATGAACGCGGCCTGGAAGTTCTTCTCGGAGTGGTCGAGCAGGGCCGTGAGCAGGCCGGTGCGGTCGCCGAAGCGGCGGAAGACCGTCCCCTTGCCTACCGAGGCCGCCGCGGCCACCGCCTCCATGGTCACGCCGGCCGCGCCGTGCTCGGCCACCAGCCGGGCCGCGGCCTCCAGCAGCCTGGCCCGGTTGCGGGCCGCGTCGGCCCGCAGGCACGGCTCGTCCTCGGCGGAACCGAGCTGCAGCAACTCCGGCTCGTCGAGAGGCTCCTGTGGCAACGGGAAGGGCGGCAGGGACGCGGACATGAAGCCAGCGTAAAGCATCGGGAATGAAACTGGACCGCGGTCCGCTTAAGGTGCTACAAAAGAAACCGGACCGCGGTCCGCTTCCTGACCCCCGCTTGAGTCCTTTGGAGTTAGCATGTCTGTTCGAATCCTCGCGCTCGTCGGCAGCCTTCGTGCCGGTTCGCACAACCGCCAGCTCGCCGAGGCGGCCGTGAAGCTCGCTCCCGAGGGCTCCGAGGTCGTGCTCTTCGAGGGCCTGGCCGAGATCCCCTTCTACAACGAGGACATCGACGTCGAGGGCAGCGTCCCGGCCGCCGCCGCCAAGCTGCGCGAGGCCGCGCAGGCCTCCGACGCCTTCCTGCTGTTCTCGCCCGAGTACAACGGCACCATCCCGGCCGTGTTGAAGAACGCCATCGACTGGCTGTCCCGCCCGTACGGCGCCGGCGCCTTCGGCGGCAAGCCCGTCGCCGTGGTCGGCACCGCCTTCGGCCAGTACGGCGGCGTATGGGCGCAGGACGAGACCCGCAAGGCCGTGGGCATCGCCGGCGGCAAGGTGCTGGAGGACGTCAAGCTCTCCATCCCCGGCTCCGTGACCCGCTTCGCCGAGACCCACCCGGTCGACGACACCGAGGTCGCCGCCCAGCTGACCGAGGTCATCGCCCGCGTCTACGGCCACGCCGACGAGACCGCTGCCGCCTGACGCCCACAGCCGGCAAGCGGGGCACGAGCCGGGAGGCTCGTGCCCCGCTTTCGTCATGCGCTGACCGGCTCACAGCTCACGGACGAGCCGGAGCGGAAGCGGGACAATCGGGGAAGCACGACAAGAGGCGCGTGATCCGCACCCGGAGCGGGAGGCCGTCATGGCGGAGTCCGCGGTGGACCGGCAGGCGATACACGCCGAGCTGGAGCGGGCCCGCGTCACGTTTCACCGGCTCCTCGACGGCGCCACCGACGCCGACCTGCGTCGGGGCACCGCGGGCACCCGATGGACCAATGGGCAGCTGCTGTTCCACATGCTGTTCGGCTACATCCTGATCCGGCCGCTCCTGGTGCTGCTGCGGGTGTTCGGGCGGCTGCCGAGCGGCGCCTCCCGGGTCTTCGCCCGGATCCTGAGCGCGGGGACCGGGCTGTTCGACGTGATCAACTACCTGGGCCCGGTCGGCGCGGCCAGGGTCCTCGGACGGCGGCGGATGGGGACGGCGTTCGACCGTGTGATCGGCTGGTTGCACCGCAGCCTCGATGCAGAGCAGGAGGCCGATCTCGCGCTCGCCATGCACTACCCCACGCGGTGGGACCCGTTCTTCCAGGACGTGATGACCGTCGCGGACCTCTATCGATACCCGACCCAACACTTCGACTTCCACCGCCGCCAGCTCACCCTCACCGACGGCCGCTGAGGGCTCAGGCCACCGCCGTCGGCGCCAGTTCCCGCAGCTCCTCCAGCGCCGCGGCCACCGCCGGGCGGGTGCGGCAGCCGCGGCGGGTGCAGCTGAGGAGCTTGCGGTGCGGGTTGCCGGTGCAGCGAACCCGGGTGATGGGCAGGTGCGGGGTCAGCTGGGCGAGGCGCGGGATCAGGGCGACGCCGAGCCGGTGCGCGACGAGGTGGGCCGTGACGTTGCAGTCCAGCGCGTGATGGACCACGCCGGGGGTGAACCCGGCCGCCCCGCACGCCGACAGCACATGCAGCCGGCAGGGACTGTCCGGCACCGGGGCGATCCAGTCCTCGTGCGCCGCCTCGGCGAGGCCCACGCCCTCGCGCCCGGCCAGCGGATGGTCCGCGGGGACGACGAGGTCGAACGGGTCGTCCAGCAGCGGCTGCTGGTCGAAGCGCGCGTCGCTCAGCGGCGGATTGCGCGGGGTGGCCTCCACCACGGCCAGGTCGAGCTCCCCCTCGAAGAGCAGGTCGAAGCTCTCCGTCACCCCTGTCTCCTGGATGTGCACGGTCAGCCGCCGGTGCCGCTCGCGCAGCCGCGCGGCCATCGGGGCCAGCAGCACCGACACGGCGACCGGAAAGCCGCCGACCCGCAGCGGCCCTGCGGGGTCGCCGTACTCGGCGCGCAGATCGAGCTCGGCCTCCTCCCAGCGGGCCTCGATGGCGTCGGCGTGCGCGAGCAGGCTCTGCGCGGCCGGGGTCAGCCGTACCCCGCGTCCCTGCGGTTCCAGCAGGTCGACGCCCAGGTCACGGGCGAGCTGCCGGATCTGCTGGGAGGCGGCGGACGGGGTGAAGTGCAGGGCCCGGGCGGCCGCGGTGACCGTGCCGATGGGGGTCCCCCCGGTTCGAGCGAAGCCGAGAACTGGGGGAGGGCGACCGCCCTCAGGACGTGCAGTCGGCGCAGGTCAATCATGAAGCCCACGCTTCAAGGTGAGGTCCGCAAAGTCAACCTGGACGTGTACGGACGTCGCACTGCACTCTGGCCGTGTCGCGACACCGAACCGACCACGACGTACGAGGAGTTGCCATGATCAGCACGACCGGCACCCTCTGCCCGCACTGCGGGTGGCCGGACGGCGCCGAGCCCTTCCAGGTGGTGTCCCGGCACGGCACCGCGGCCGGCAGCACGGTGTGGACCCGGTGTGTCTGCGGCTCGTTACAGGTCCGCGTGATCGAGGCGGGCGGCACCCGGATCGTCTCGCGCAGCTGCCCGCCCGCCCCCGCTCAGTCGAGCCCGGCCAGCCGCTGAACGGCCGGGGCCGCGAAGCTCTCGATGAACGCGGCCGGCTCCCCCGTGCGCGGCGCGAGGATCACGGTGTCGATGCCGAACTTCGTGTATCCGCCGATGTCCCGGGTGAAGGCGTCGAGGTCGCCCACGTTGGCGGCCTCGCCGGTGTAGACCACGGTCCGGCGGATCTCGTCGTAGTCCCGCCCCTCCGTGTCGCAGTGGCGGCGCAGCACGTCGAGTTTGTGGGCGACCTCCTCCGGGGAGGTCGCGAACAGGTTGCACGCGTCGCCGTACCGGGCGACCAGCCGCAGCGTCTTCTTCTCTCCCCCGCCGCCGATCATGATCTCGGGGTGCGGCCGGCTGACCGGGGCCGGTACGCACAGGGTCTCGGCGAGCCGGTAGTGCCGGCCCTCGAAGGGGCCGTTGTCGTCCGGGTCCCACATCTGCCGGCAGATCCGCAGCGTCTCCTCCAGCCGCTCGAAGCGCTCGGCGACCGGTGGGAACCCGACACCGAGACCGTGATGCTCACGGTCGTACCAGGCGGCGCCGATGCCGAGGGTGGCCCGGCCGCCGGAGAGCACGTCGAGCGAGGTGGCGATCTTGGCGAGCAGTCCGGGGTGACGGTACGTCACACCCGTGACCAGCGCGCCGAGTTGGACCGTGGAGGTGTGCCCGGCGAGATAGCCGAGCGTCGTGTAGGCCTCCAGCATGGGTGCTTCGGCGCCGCCGTTGAACTCCATCTGGAAGTAGTGGTCCATCACCGACAGCCAGCTCACGCCCGCCGCCTCGGCGGCCGCGCCCGCCGCGGCGAGCTCGGCGCCCAGCGCCGGCCCGCCTCCCGGGTGGTCGAACCGGTTGATGTGCACACCCACACGCATGTCCGTCTCCGCTCACGGGGACCGTCACCTACACCGGTGACGCTATGACTTCGAGCGCTCTCGAAGTCAAGCGTTCAGTCGTTGACGCAGACGTCGTCCGTGGTGTGGTTCTGGATGCCGACGACGGTGACGGTGTTGCCGCAGGCGTTGACGGGGGCGTGCACGGGGGCCTGTACGAGGTTGCCGCTGCCGACGCCGGGCGAGTTCGTCGCGCTGCCCTGGGCGCAGGCTTCGTACTCGTCGCAGAAGTCGGCCGCGGCCGTACCGGCGCCACCGAGAGTCGTGACCATGACCAGCGCGGCCACGGCGAGGACCGGGGACGTGCGCATGCATACCTCCTGCTGAACGGCGCTGTTTCCTACGGCAGCCTCACCGGGCGGCCGTACCCCGGCAACGCGGGTGACCCGACCGGATGAGCGCACGAGCCAACTCCCGCTCGAAACCCGCCCGTTGAAAACCGTTCAAACAAGCGATGACTTCCGGACAACTCTGCAAGGGTGGGCGGATGCAGACCCTTTACCGACGACTGCTCCAGCTGATGCCCAAGTTCGGCCTGCGGGTGACGGACCTCGGACCGGGGACCGCGGTGGTCTCCCGGCGCGGTGGGCATGTGCGCACCCCGCTCGGACCGGGGGCCGACCTGCTGACCCGGGACGACGGCCGGTACACGGTGACCGCCGCGGGCAAGGACACCTGGTTCGTGCTGCGCGACAAGCCCGGTACGGCACCCGGCCAGTGGGACAGCGTCCGGCTCGGCGACACCGGGGCGCGGCTCCTCCTCGGCGAGCGGACCGCGGCGGACGAGCGCAAGTTCCAGATGGCGGCCGCCGAGTATCTGTGCACCCAGCACGTGACGGCGATGCTCGACCTGTACGGCGTGAACTGTGTCATCGACGTCGGTGCGAACCACGGCCAGTACGCCAAGCGGCTGCGCCGGCTCGGCTACACCGGCCGGATCGTCTCCTTCGAGCCCACGGCCGAGGCCTTCGCCCGGCTGCGCAAGGCCGCCGAGCACGACCCGGAGTGGCGGGTGCACCACTGCGGGCTGGGCCGCGAGGACACGACCGCCGACATCCACGTCGGCTGGAACACGATGAACTCCCTGCTCCCGGCCAGCGATTACGGCCGCGGCCGCTACCAGCGGTTCCACAAGACACAGACCGAGCAGATCCGGATCCGGCGCCTGGACGGCGTACTGGAGGAGGCGCTCGACGGCATCGCAGAGCCGCGCCCCTTCCTGAAGATGGACACCCAGGGCTACGACCTTGAGGTGTTCGCCGGCGCCGGCGAGCGGGTCACGGACTTCGTGGGTCTTCAGTCGGAGGTCGCCGTGCTGCGGTTGTACGAGGGCAGCCCGGCGATGGCCGAGGCGGTCGCCGCGTACGAGAACGGCGGCTTCGAGATCACCGGCATGTACCCGGTGACGCGCGAGGCCACGACGGGGCGGGTCGTGGAGTTCGACTGCGTGATGATGCGGGCGAAGGCGGCTCCGTCAGCCTCCTGAACGCGGCCGCCCTGCTGTTCCGGGTTCCGTGGCCGGGCGGCTCAATGTCCGAGCAGCCACACCACGCGGTCCCAGGACAGGAGGTGGTACACGACCAGCACCCCGGCGAGCGTCAGGGCCGACGCCTGGAAACCCGCCGCGTAGATCGCCGCCGCGCCGCCGAAGAAGACGGCCAGCTCCAGCACGAGCCGCAGCGGGCCGGGGGTCGCGATCACGGTCTCGCCGGACCGGGACGCATCGTCCGGGGTGGCGAAGACGCCCCAGAGCACGGCCACGGCCAGGGGGACGGCGACCACGAGGAGGTATCGCAGTGGAGTGGGCGCCGTGCTCCATGCCCAGAGCCCGAAGCACACCAGGGCCACCAGCTCCAAGGCGAACCTCACGACGAGAATCAGCGGGTGAAAGCCGTACCCGGACGACATATGCGCACTTTCCTTTCTTCAGCTCTTCACCGGAATTCGTGGACGACCTCGATCGTGCCGACGATGTGCGTGTTGAACTCATCGAGTTCCTCGGCCGGAACCCACAGCTCCAGGATCGTCTCGCCGCCCGCCTGCTGTACGGGGTAGCGGGTCAGGAAGGCCGACTCGACCTCGAAGCGGGTCACGAATCCGGCGCCGTCGTGCTTGACGTTCCAGTCCCGGGCGATCCTGATCGCGTAGTCCTCGTTGAGCACCGGGTAGAAGATCGGCTGCTCGGGCAGGCGCGGCGGCCAGGCGCGCCAGTGGAGCTCGCGGACCAGGTCCAGCTCCTTGGGGCCGGTGGGGCGCCAGAGGGTCGTGGTGGTGGGCCGGCCGGTCATGGGGGTTCGCTCTCGGTGCCGTCGCCGGTCCTCGGAGGTGACCGGTCGGGTGGTCCGGACGATACCGGCGGCGTGATCATGGCGGCCATCGGATTTCCGGGTGCTTGCATTCGCCACATAGCCGCTCACGATGACTATTTCATTCTTGGCTATCCTGGAGGCAGCCGCATCCGGACGGAGGAGACAGGCCTCATGACCGCCACAGACCCCGCACTCACCGCCCTCGCCCAGGGCTGGTGCGCGCTCTCCCTGCTGCACGGGCGGATCGAGACCCACATCGAACGCGCCCTCCAGGCCGGACACGACCTCAGCGTGCGCGAGTACTCCCTGCTCGACGTCCTCAGCCGCCAGCACGACGGCGAAGGCGGCCACCTCCAAATGAAACAGGTCGCCGACGCCGTCGTCCTCAGCCAGAGCGCCACCACCCGCCTGGTCACCCGCCTCGAAGACCGCGGCCTGCTCGCCCGCTACCTCTGCCCCACCGACCGCCGCGGCATCTACACCAACGTCACCGCAGCAGGCCTCACCCTCCTCGAAGAAGCACGCCCCACCAACGAGACCGCCCTGCGCGAAGCCCTCGACGAGGCAGCCAAGAACCCCGAACTCGCCCCACTCGTCCGGGCGGTCGAGACGCTGAAGGTGCCTGCCTGAGGCGTCACAGCCCGCCCCATTCGCGGGCGGTCCGCAGCAGGTGGTCGCGGACGACGGTGAGCGCCGGGTTGCCCGGCGCCCCTCGTCGGGCGGCCAGATAGAGGGTGTTCAGGGGCGGGACCTCGGGCTCGTGGAGCTGCACCACGGTGCCCGCCGCGAGCGCCGGGGCGGCCAGATAGCGCGGCAGTACGGAGATTCCGGCGCCCGCCTCGACCGCGGCCAGCACCGCCCGCAGATCGGACACGACCAGCGCGACGGGGTTGGCCGGGCGGCGCCCGAACTCGCTGCGCCAGTACCGCCGGACGATCGGCAGCTCCTCCGCGTAGGCGACCAGCGGCAGATGGGCCAGCGCCCGTGCCGGTTCGCCGCGCAGCCGCTCCGCGTCCACGGTGTGCGCCAGCGCGGGCGGCGCCACCAGCAGGAACTCCTCGTCGACGAGCGGTACGGCGAGGACGGCGTCGCCAGTGGGCCGTACCGCGGAGACCACCAGGTCGAGGCCGCCGTTCGCGAGCGTTCTGAGCAGGTCGTCGGCCAGGCCGAGCGCCGCGTGCACGGACAGGCCGCGCCCGGTCAGGGGCGCGAGGGCGGGCAGCACGCGCAGCGTCATCACCTCGGCCGCGCCGCCGATCCGCAGGGTGCCGCGCAGCGCCGGCTGTGCGTCGGCGGAGCCGAGGGCCTCGCGCAGTTCGTCGACGTGCAGTCCGACGCGGGCGGCCAGCGCCGCGGCGCGCGGTGTGGGGGTGACGCCCCTGCGGGAGCGCACGAACAGCGGCTCGCCGACCTCTTCCTCCAGCCGGGCGAGCTGTCCGGTGACGGCGGGCTGGGTGACGCCGAGCCGCTGAGCGGCGGCCGACAGGGATCCGGACCGGTAGATCTCCAGGAACGTCGACAGCAGATCCAGGCTGGGCACGCAAACTCCATCCATAAGAATTCTTATGACGCTCGATGCGTCAAGGGAAAGTATCTGATGGATTCTGCCGTTGTCCCCGACGTACCGACCGACCAACAAGTGACAAGAGAGCGGACAGGACAATGGCGAAGATTCTGATGGTGATCTCCGGCGCGGACAGCATGCGGCTCGCGGACGGGTCCACCCACCCCACCGGCTACTGGGCCGAGGAGGTCGCCGCCTCCCACCAGGTGCTGACGGCCGCCGGTGCCGAGGTGGACCTCGCGACCCCGGGCGGTGTCCGGCCGACCGTGGACGCGCTCAGCCTCGACGAGCGCGGCGGCGTCAGCGCGGACGACGCAGAGCGGTTCCGCGCCTACCTCGACTCCCTCGCGGAGCGGCTGGACGCCCCGCTGGCGCTGGCCGACGTGCGCGCCGACGACTACGACGCGATCTACCTCCCGGGCGGCCACGCCCCGATGGCCGACCTCGCCGAGGACGCCGACCTCGGCCGCGTCCTCAACGAGGCCGACGCGCAGGGCAAGACGGTTGCCGCACTGTGCCACGGTGTGGCCGCGCTGCTGAGCGCCACGAAGGCCGACGGCTCCTTCACCTTCGCCGGCCGCGCCCTCACCTCGTTCACCGACGAGGAAGAGCGTCAGGGCGGACTGGGCGAGAACACGCCGTACTTCGTCGAGAGCCGGCTGCGCGAGCGCGGCGCGGTCATCGACACCGGGGCCGCCTGGAGCAGCAAGGTGGTGCGGGACGGCAACCTGGTCACCGGCCAGAACCCCCAGTCCAGCAAGGACACCGCCGAGCAGGTCCTGAAGGTGCTGGCGGGCTGAGTCAGCGGGTCAGCGCCGAACGGGCCGCCCCGAGGGCCTGTTCGGCGTAGCCGCGGCCGAACAGGACCGCGTGGACCAGGAGCGGGAAGAGCTGGTGGAGGCCGACGCGGTCCTGCCAGTCGGCGGCGAGCGGTGCCGTCCGCCGGTAGCCCTCCAGCACCCGGTCCAGGTGGGGGCAGCCGAAGAGGTGGAGCATCGCCAGGTCGGTCTCGCGGTGACCGCCGTGCGCGGCCGGGTCGATCAGCCAGGCCCGGTCGTCGGCGCCCCACAGGACGTTGCCGTTCCACAGGTCGCCGTGCAGCCGGGCGGGCGGTTCGGCGGGGCCCGCCAGCTCGGGCAGGCGTGCGCAGACCCGCTCGACCACCCCGGCCTCGGCGGCACTGACGGTGCCGTCGTCGACCGCCCGGCGCAGATACGGCAGCACCCGGTGCTCGGCGTACCAGTGCGGCCAGTCGGAGCCAGGGTCGTTGCGCATCGGGGCGAGGCCGATGTACGCGTCCCGCGGGCCGTCGGGCGGCGGGGCGCCGAACGCCGGTGCTCCGGCGGCGTGCAGGGCGGCCAGGTCGCGGCCGAAACGCTCCGCCGCGGCGGGACTCGGCCTGCCGGGCAGGACCCGTTCGGTCACCAGCCAGTCCTCGTCGTATCCGTGCACGGCGGGCACCCGGACCGTGCCGGCGGCGGCCAGCCAGCGCAGGCCCGCCGCCTCGGCCCGTGCCGCGCCGGGGCCGCCGTCGCCGCGCTTGACGATCACCACCCGTCCGTCGTCGAGGGTGACCTCGGCGAGCGTGCCGGACAGGCGGCGCTCCGCGTGCACCGCCTGTCCGGTGAGTCGTGCCACCGCCTGTGCTGCTGTGCTCATGGCGGCAGCGTAAGTGCCGTCAGACCCGGTCCAGGTCGCATTCCTTCGTCTGGGGCAGCGCCAGGATGCAGACCAGGGACAGCAACGCCATGGCGCTCATGAACCAGCCGCCGACCGAGGGGCTGTAGCTCTCGGCGAGGGCGGTGACGATCAGCGGGGCCGCGGCACCGCCGAGCACACCGCCGAGGTTGTAGGAGAAGCCGGCGCCGGAGCAGCGCAGCCGGGTGCTGAACAGCTCGGGCATGTAGGCGCCGGCCGGGCCGTAGATGATGCCCATGCAGAGCAGGGCGCCGCTGAGGGCCACGGCGATGAGGACGCTGTTCTTGGTGTCCAGCAGCGGGAAGAGGACCGCGCCCCACACCACACCGAAGGCGGCGCCGCCGATGATGAACCTGCGGCGGCCGATCCGGTCCGACCAGCGGGCGACCAGGAACGTGGAGACTGCGAGCACCACGACGGCGACCAGGGTCAGCGTCAGTATGGGACGGCGGCCCGGAGGCGGAGCTGCGCCGCATCCGCGCGGCCGAGATGGTCTCCCTGCACGCCGCCGCCCACCGGCGCACCGCGGTCGCCGCGCGCCTGGACGGGCGGCTGTACGTGGTGGTCCCGGACGCGGCTCCGGCGGCGGAGGGCGGGGCCCGTACGGCGAACGGCGGCGCGCCCGACCCCGGGCTCGCCGCCTGGACCGCGGAGCTGGTGGGCACCCTGCGCCGGCACATGCGTACGCCGGTGCAGGCGGCGGTGGCGACGCCCGTGCCGCGCCTGGCGGACGTGCCCGCGGCGCGCGCCGAGGCCGACCGCATCCTCGGCGTCGTGGCGGACGACCCCGGGCGCGAGGTGGCGACGTACGCGGACGCGCGCGCCGCCGTCGTCCTCGGCGAGATCCTCGACCTGCTGCGCAGCCGCCCCGAGATCCGTGATCCCGCACTGGACGTCCTCATCCGCCACGACCGCAAGTACGGCGGCCAGTTGTGCGAGTCGCTGCTGGGCTATCTGGACGCGTTCGGCGACGTGCGTACCGTCGCCCAACGCCTCCACATCCATCCCAACACCCTGCGCTACCGCATCCGCCGGGCGGTGGCCCTGTCCGGCATCGACCTCGACGACCCGGCGCAGCGCCTGGTCGCCATGCTGGAGCTGCGCAAGGCGCGCCCGGCGGAGGCGAGTTGACCGTCCGGTCCTACGGCAGCTTCACGAACGGGGACAGGAACGCACGCGCGCCCGGGGTGTCCAGGCGGTACACCACGTTGGTGGCGTAGCACGGGGTGTCGCCGGTGATCGTGGTGGCGGCCAGGACGTTCTTGCCGCCGATCACCGCGAAGTTAGGGCCGCCCGAATCGCCGTAGCAGGCACCGCCGTTGCCCTGGGGCGCGGTCATCGCCAGGCGGACCCAGGAGTTGTTGAGGGCGTCGAAGGTGACGGGCGCCTTCATCCGGACGCCGCCGCCGGGGTGGGTCTGGCCGCCGGGGCCGTTGACGGCTTCCTGGGTGCCGTAGCCGGCGACGAACCAGTCGGTCGAGTTCAGCCCCTGCGGGCCGAGGGCGCCGAGCTGGTTGGCGGTGGGCAGGGTGGCCGGGGTGAAGGTCCAGCGGGACTTGACCTTCGCGGCGGGCAGTTCGATCACCGAGATGTCGTGCGTGTCGGACGCCGGCCCGGGGTAGCCGGGGTGGCTGTGGGCGGTGCCCTGGACGGCGACGGCGTTCGCCTGGGCGGCCGGGTCGCCCGGGTACTTCTTGGCGGCGGCGTCGAGCCCGGACTGCACGTCCTGGTCGAGCGACACGTAGAACTTCACGTTGTCCGGCCAGTCGGTGGTGCAGTGCGCGGCCGTCAGGAAGGTGTCGGCGTCGATCATGGTGCCGGAGCAGACCCAGTCGACCCGGTCCGGGGTCGCGGGGTCACCATCGTTGTCCCAGGTCGCGACGAGCGCGCCGACCTCGGTGCGTTCGGGAGCGGGCGTCGCGTTGTAGGAGTTGATGGCCGAGGACGGCAGCGCGGTGGTGAGCACGGCCGCACAGGCCGCCGCGGTGACGGCGGTGGCACGTATTGCTGACAAAAGAACTGCCCCTTCTACGGGTGGGTCGGGAGTTCTCCTGTGGGAGGTGGAGCAAGTGAAGCGTGTGGGCGGAGCTGGGGCAAGAGTGTGCGGGGCCGCCTACGGTGATCTCTGCGCAAACCGAACCCTGGTATGAGATCAGAGAGGTGTCCCATGCACGACAGAGCCGACATCCTCGCCGAGACCTACGGCCTCGGCCCCGGACCATGGACGATCACCCCCGTCACCCGTGGCGCTCTGGGCCAGATCTGGAAGCTCTCCGGGAACGGCACCGCATGGGCCGTGAAGGAGCTTCTCTTCGGCTGCGACGAGGAACAGGTGCGCCGGGAGGCCGAGTTACGGCGTGCCACGGCGGACCTGGGCATCGCGGCACCGCGTCTGCTCCCCGACCGGCACGGCGCGTACGCCTCTCATGTCGCCCTCTCCTCGGGCGGGTCCGACGTCAAGCTGTACGACTGGGTCGACGGTGCCGAGGCGGATGCCTCCGACCCGGAGATCCTGGGCTGGATCGGCCGGACCATGGCGCTGCTGCACCTGGCCGGCGCGGGCGCGAGCGAGCCGCCGAACGCCTGGTACGAGCGGTGCCCGCAGGACGACGACTGGCGGGACGTGCACAAGAAGGTGCGCCGGGCCGGTCTGGAGTGGGCGGACGAACTGGGCCGGTTCATCGACACGTCCGCGGCCGAGCTGGCGCGCTGGGTGACCCCGACCGACCCCTCGGACCTGGTGACCTCGCATCTCGATCTGCAACCCCAGAACGTCCTCGTCGGCCCCGACGGACCGGTCCTCCTCGACTGGGACAACGCCGGACCCATTTCGGCGGAACGGGAGCTCGCACGGGCCGCGTACGTATGGGCCGGCCGCAACCGCGGCGACGTCGACGCCGCCCGGCGCACGGCACGCGCGTACCGGAGCGCCGGTGGCCCTGGCGAGGTCACGGGCCCTCAGTCGTTCTCGATGCTCTTCGCGACGGAGCTGAACTTCATCCATGTCCAGGCCGAGTGCGCGGTCGATCCGACCGTGACGGAGGCACAGCGCGAGTTCGGGAGCAGGCAGGCTGTCGCGTCCATGCGGGCGGCGCCGGACCTGGCGGTCGTGGGGAGGCTGGCGGAGGCCATCGGATAGGCCGCGAGCTGCTGCGGGCCGACGCCGCGAGATCGGTAGCGCCCCGAAGGGGCGCGGGGCTGTATCGACATGCGGCTCCGCCGCGCGGGCGCGACCAGCCACGACGGCGCCGCGGCCGACCGACGGCACAGCGCCGCACTTCGAGCGGAGCGCTTAGGCGGGCAGCAGCCGGACCTCGGCGTCGGGGAGCTTCAGCTTCGCCCACCAATGGCCGTAACGGCTGTAGACCGCCGGCTCGCGGTCGGCGAGGAGCGCCGTCAGGGCCTGGGCCTCCGCGGCGAGTCCGTCCCAGGTGGCGGGTGACAGGGGGTGGAAGGCGGTGGCCTCGATGCCGCCGTCCACCGGCCGCCACACGCCGGCGACCTGGCCGTCGACCAGAAGGGTGGGCAGCACGTCGCCGTTGTTCCGGATGACCAAGGGCCGGTAGACCTCAGGGATCACCCTGCTGCGGTCGGCGTAGGCCAGCAGGATGCTGTCCCACATGGCCATGAGTCGGGGCGGAGCGGGGGTGTCCGCGGGCGGCCGGGAGGCGCCCGGAAGGTCGAACAGCGTTACGTCGTCCGGACCTTGGAGCTGTTCGACCACGCCGTCCAGGTCGCGCAGGGCCGCGCGAACGGGCGCCCGCTGCACCATGGCGAACTGCGCCACGTCCGCGACCGTCGCGGGCCCGAACCCCGACAGATAGCGCAGGATCAGGGTCCGCAACGCCTCCGGCTCGACCGCCCGTCCGGTGGGCACGGGGCCGGTGCCGGCCGCGACGAAGGACGACCGGACGCCGAACGACCACGGCGCGTCGGTAGGAACGTGGTGCAGTGGCGTATACGCCTTCAGCCCCCACCACGCCCCGTCCTTCCGCTCGGCGCCCAGCCGCTCCTCGACCCACGCCTGCATCTCGGCCGAGCTGCGTGGCCGTTCCGCGAAGGCCAGCAGCTCCGGCACCAGCTGCTCGGCGTCGGCGGGTGTCAGGCCCGCGGCGGCGAAGCGATAGCCGAGGCGGGAGCCGTACAGCGTCGGCTGCATCGCCGTCCGGAAGACCTGGTAGTCCTCGGCGTGCACGGCATGCAGAGTGATCCGCATCAGAGTCGCCTTGACCACGGACCGCCCGGTGAACGCGGCGTCCAGCCCGGCCGGTTCGAAGTCGGTGAGCCGGTTCCAGAGCGCGAGATACGGTGAGGCCGGATGCTGCGCCTGGAGGGCCACCACGCGCCGCACCCCGTCCGGGAGGGCCAACGGCTCCCGGGCCAGGAGCAGTTGGCGGCTGAGCGTGGCCCGGTTGAGTTCCTGCGCGGTGATCTTCACAAGGCAGCATTCTGCCGCGTCCCGGTCCTGACCACGGCGCCGTGAACCACGTCGGCGACGCGCTACGAGGCCCGCAGGGGTCCGGTCGCCGCCGCGGACGCCAGGTCGTCGCGGGGCGTGCGCCGTGCCCGTGCCGCCTCGCGCAGCCCGAGGAACAGCAGCAGCGCGAACGGTGACAGCAGGATCGTGAGGACCAGCATCGGTCCCATCACCAGCGGGGACATCCCAAGACGCCGGCTCTCCCGGTACATCCACTGCCCGATCAGCAGGTCCCAGGCGATGATCTGCGCCCAGACCGCTCCCGCGCCGTCCGCCAGGGCCGTCAGGTCGCGGAAGGTGTCGATGTCCGGGCTGCTGACCGCCGCCCACAACTCGGGGAACACCGGGACGGCAAAGCCGAGATAGACGAGGAGCACGGGCACCACCGTCCACGGTGACGCGGCGATGCGGGACGTCGGCCCCCACCCCGGCGCGAAGATCATGAGCAGCCAGACCGGTGCGGCCAGCCAGAACGTGAACTCGAAGAGGAATCCGGTCACGAGACGAGCTCCTTCACTGAGAGGGTGTCACTTTCCTTGTGCGAGCTGCCGGTTCGGGTCCGCAGGGCCCCGTACACGCCGAGTGCGACGGCCGCCAGGATCAGCCCGGCGAGCCCCGACGTCTCACCGTCGGGACGGATCAACGGCTGCCCCCGCAGCGCCTGCCGCAGCAGCAGCGCGAAGACGGCGGCGTACCCCGCCGAGGCGACCAGCACCAGCCGCAACCGCACCCTCCCGTCGCCGAGACGGGCACAGCGAGGCGCGAGGGCGGTCAGCAACGCGACGACCAACGGCAGGAGTTGCAGGGCGTGCATGCCCACAAAGTGCGGGATCCGCAGATCGCCGCCGGTCGTCGACCAGCCGGTCAGCGGCATCGAAGGACCGCCGTCCGGCACGCCCACGCTGTGTGCGCCGACCACCTTGGAGACGCCGCGTCGCTGTCCGGGAGCGGGCTGGGTCATCAGGAAGCCGACGGCGGCGCCGGACAGGGCCAGGACGACGCCGGAGCGCATGGCCCAGGCGGTGGCGCGGTCGGCGATCCGGGCGCGGAGCAGCAGTACGGCGATGACGAGGGTGCCGAGCCACAGGACGACGACCGTGACGGCCATGGCGTCGTACAGCGCCTCGTCGAAGGGCGTTTCGTAGTTGAAGTGGCTGCGCTTTCCGCGCACCACCTGACCGGTGATGATCGCCATCTCGACGAGGCAGGCCAGGGTGACGACCGTCCCCGCCCACCAGCCCACGCGCCGCCCGCTCGGCAGGAGCGACAGCATCCAGGCCAGCGAGAGGCAGTACGGCACGAACGAGACCGCGAACTTGAAGGGTTTGGACCAGATCGGCGCGCCCGCCAGGACCCGGTCGTCGACGACGAGCCCCACCGCGCAGACGCCCGCCATCACCGCCATCGCCGCCGCGAACAGGACCAGCGGTCCGTGCCACGACGGCGGACGCATACGTAAGGAAAACAAGGAAGACACAGCCACCCCCAAGAAGTGGATAGCAGTACTATCCGCTATCCGATAGCGCCACTATCTATGATGGGAGCCGGGCCCGCAAGGGCCCTCCAGGGTCGGCGGGCAAGGGTGAAGGGGTGAACCGGCAGTGCGCGTCGGAGAGTTGAGCCGAAGGACCGGCGTTCCGGTGCCGACGATCAAGTACTACGTCCGTGAAGGGCTGCTCCCCCCGGGCGAGTTGTCCAGCCCGAACCAGGCGAGCTACGGCGAGGCGCACGAGCGCAGGCTGCAGCTGATCCGCGCCCTGCTCGACGTCGGCGGCATGAAGGTGGTCGAGATCGCGGCCGTCCTGGCGGCGATCGACGACCGGGACCGTCCGCTGCACCAGGTGCTCGGCGCCGCCGCAGACCGCCTCGGGGGTATGGGCGTCGAGCACGACGACGCCGAGTCCGAAGCCGCCGAGACGGTCGTGGCGGAGCTGATCTCCCGGCGCGGCTGGCGCACCGCCGAGTCGAACCCCGCCGCGGCCGACCTCGCCAAGGCCCTTGCCGCCATGGCCCGGTTGGGCCACGGAACGTTCGCCGAGGTCCTGGACGACTACGCCGACGCCGCCGAACGCGTCGCCGCCGCCGACCTCGCCTATGTGGACCGGCGCGTGGCGGTCGAGGACATGGTGGAGGGCGTGGTCGTCGGAACCGTCCTGGGCGAGGCCGTGTTCAGCGCCCTGCGCCGCCTGGCCCATGTGGACGCGTCGGCGAAGCTGTACGGCACGGACGGGACTTAGGGACAGCCGGCCGGGGCCGGTAGAGTCTCGCCCACGCCCCGAGCTCATGGACCCCAGCACCGAGGAGCAGGATCAGTGGCCGTCCTTCCCGAACCCCGTCTGGCCCTGCTCGGGGGCGGTTTCTCCACCGACGACGACGGCCTGCTGGACGACTGGGTGCTCGGTCACGCCCGCACTCCCCGGCCCAAGGTGTGCTTCGTCCCCACCGCCAGTGGCGACGCCCCCGCGTACATCGAGCAGTTCCTCGCCGCGTTCCGGTCACGCGCGTGCGAGCCCGCCGTCCTGCCGCTGTTCCGCAGGGAACTCGACGACGCCGCGCTGCGCACCTTCCTGCTCGCCCAGGATGTCGTGTACGTCGGGGGCGGCAACACCGCGAACCTGCTGGCGGTGTGGCGCACACACGGTGTGGACCGGCTGCTGCGCGAGGCCTACGACCGCGGCACGCTGCTGTGCGGCATCAGCGCCGGCGCCAACTGCTGGGCCGAAGGCTCACTGACCGACTCCTTCGGACCGCTGACGTCCCTGCCGGACGGCTTGGGGCTGCTGTCCGGCTCGGTCTGCCCGCACTACGACAGCGAACCGGGCCGCCGCCCCGCCTACCGAGCCGCCGTGGCATCCGGCGCGCTGCCCGCCGGCTGGGCGCTGGAGGACGGCGTCGGCGCCCTGTTCACCGACGGCCGCCTGACGGAGACGGTCACCCGCACGGCGCAGAGCCACCTGTACCGGGTCGAGGAGGACGGCGAGCGCGCGCTGCCGTCCCGAAGGCTCACGGGCGACATCGTCCCGCGCGAGCTCATCCGCCTCGCGGACGACGAGGGGAACAGCGTCGCCGTCACCGTCCTCGGCCGCAGTCCCCGCTGGAGCGCCGGGCTCGACGCCGAGATCGTAGTCCGGACGCCGTTCACCTCCGGCCGTATCCATCTGGCGCTCTCCGCCCGGAAGTTGGACAGCTGGGCGGGCGCGCTCGACCGGCTCGACTCCGGCGAGGACGTCGCGTGGATGGAGAGCGACCGGGGGCCGACCCTCTCCGTCCAGCTCACTGGTGAACGCGACTGTCCAGAGGTGGTCGTCGAGGACGAGCCGGGGTCCATGGTCACCGTGCGGGTGCCGGTCGTCCCGCCGGACGACTGGATCGCCGCCCACCGCAAGCGGCTGCACCGGGTGACGAGTCACTGGGTGCCGATGCTGTCGGAGTAGTCGGTCTCGCGCTTACGCGCTGATGCGGTCGGGCAGTTCGAACAGCGGGAACAGCCGCCGCGTGTCGCGGAAGACATGGATGTCGGTGATGCGGTCCCCGGAGATGTCGATGACCTGGAGCGCCCAGGGCTCGAATCCCGCGCCGTCCGGGCTGGGCCGGTACTGGCCGAACGCCGGGGAGCCGTTGGCGAAGGTGGGCAGCAGGCGTGAGCCGCGGCAGCCCACGGCCGGTCCGGTCAGCCAGGTCTCGATGGCCGAGACGCCTTGCATCCACAGGGCGTACGGCGGCAGGGACAGGGTCGCGTCCACATGGAGCAGCATGCTCAGTTGCTCCATGTCGAAGCGGGAGAAGGCAGCCGCGTACCGCTGCGCCAGGGCCTCCTGGACGGCACTGGGCGGCCGTACGGCCGTGTCGTCGCCCGCTGCGCGCCGTGCGGCCAGGGTGGCGCGGGCGCGCTGAAGCGCGCTGTTGGCCGAGGCGACGGAGCAACCGTGCAGGTCCGCCACTTCGCGCGCCGAGAAGCCCATGACGTCCCGCAGCAGCAGCGTCGCCCGCTGCTTGGACGGCAGGTGCTGCAGCGCGGCGATGAACGCCAGATGCACCGATTCACCGACCTCCGCCGCCTCCGCGGGGTTGTCCCCCGTGCGGGCCGGACCGGCCGGAAACGGTTCGATCCAGAGGGCGGCATCCAGCGGGGCTCCGGGTGAAGTGGCGCCGCTGGTCGGGCCGGAGAGGTCCATCGGGCGGGCCCGGCGCTTGCCGGCGGCGAGCGCGTCGAGGCAGACGTTGGTGGCGATGCGGTAGATCCAGGAGCGCAGCGACGACCGTTCCTCGAAACGGTCCAGGCCGCGCCAGGCACGGATCATGGTCTCCTGGACGGCGTCTTCCGCCTCGAACACCGATCCCAGCATCCGGTAGCAGTAGCCGGTCAGTTCGGTCCGGTGCTGCTCCAGCCGGGCCGGGCCCACGTCGTTCGCAAGTCCGTTCATTCCCGCCCCCCTTGTTCTGCCGGGGCAGGATAACCTCCCAGCTCCGGACGGCCGGAGCTGGGAGAGAGAGAACGGCTCAGGCGCCGACGTACTCCGCGAGGTGTTCGCCCGTCAGGGTGGAGCGGGTGGTGACCAGGTGGGACGGGGTGCCCTCGAAGACGACCCGGCCGCCGTCATGGCCGGCGCCGGGGCCGAGGTCGATGATCCAGTCGGCGTGGGCCATGACCGCCTGGTGGTGCTCGATGACGATGACCGACTTGCCGGAGTCGACCAACCGGGCGAGCAGGCCCAGGAGTTGCTCGACGTCGGCGAGGTGCAGACCCGTCGTCGGCTCGTCGAGGACGTAGACGCCGCCCTTGTCGCCCATGTGCGTGGCCAGCTTGAGCCGCTGCCGTTCGCCTCCGGAGAGCGTGGTGAGCGGCTGGCCGAGGGTGAGGTAGCCGAGACCGACGTCGGCGAGCCGGTCGAGGATCTTGTGCGCGGCCGGCGTACGGGCCTCGCCGTCACGGAAGAACTCCTCGGCCTCGGTCACCGGCATCGCGAGGACCTCGCTGATGTCCCGGCCGCCGAGCCGGTACTCCAGCACCGAGGGCTGGAACCGCTTGCCCTCGCAGTCCTCGCAGGGGGTGGCGACGCCCGCCATCATCGCCAGGTCGGTGTAGATGACGCCGGCGCCGTTGCAAGTGGGGCAGGCGCCCTCGGAGTTGGCGCTGAACAGCGCGGGCTTGACGCCGTTGGCCTTGGCGAACGCCTTGCGGATCGGGTCGAGCAGTCCGGTGTACGTCGCCGGGTTGCTGCGCCTGGAGCCGCGGATCGGGGTCTGGTCGACCGAGACGACCCCCTCCTCGGCCGGGATCGACCCGTGCACCAGCGAGCTCTTGCCGGAGCCGGCGACGCCCGTGACGACGGTGAGCACGCCGAGCGGGATGTCGACGTCGACGCCCTGGAGGTTGTTCGCCGTGGCGCCGCGGATCGCGAGCTTGCCGGTGGCCGTGCGCACGGACTCCTTCACCGAGGCGCGGTCGTCGAGGTGGCGGCCGGTGATGGTGTCGCTGGCCCGCAGCGCCTCGACGGTGCCCTCGAAGCAGACGGTGCCGCCCGCGGTGCCGGCGCCGGGGCCGAGGTCGACGACGTGGTCGGCGATCGCGATGGTCTCCGGCTTGTGCTCCACGACGAGGACCGTGTTGCCCTTGTCGCGCAGCCGCAGCAGCAGGTCGTTCATCCGCTGGATGTCGTGCGGGTGCAGGCCGATGGTCGGCTCGTCGAAGACGTAGGTGACGTCGGTGAGCGAGGAGCCGAGATGGCGGATCATCTTCACGCGCTGCGCCTCGCCGCCCGACAGGGTGCCCGAGGGCCGGTCGAGGGAGAGGTAGCCCAGGCCGATCTCCACGAACGAGTCGAGGGTGTGCTGGAGCGCCTTGAGCAGCGGCGCCACCGACCGGTCCTTGATGCCGCGGACCCACTCGGCCAGGTCCCTGATCTCCATCGCGCAGGCGTCGGCGATGGAGACCTTCCCGATCCTGGAGGAGCGGGCGCCCTCGCTGAGCCGGGTGCCCTCGCACTCGGGGCAGACGGTGAAGGCGACGGCCCGCTCCACGAAGGCCCGGATGTGGGGCTGCATCGACTCGGGGTCCTTGGAGAGCATCGACTTCTGGAGCTTGGGGATCAGGCCCTCGTAGGTGAGGTTGATGCCGTTGATCTTCACCTTGGTGGGCTCGCGGTACAGGAAGTCGTGCCGCTCCTTCTTGGTGTAGCGGCGGATCGGCTTGTCCGGGTCGAAGAAGCCCGACTCCCTGATGACCCGCACCACCCAGCCGTCCCCGGTGTAGGTGGGGATGGTGAACGGGTCCTCGTTGAGAGACTTGGAGTCGTCGTAGAGCTGGGTGAGGTCGATGTCGGTGACCGTGCCGCGGCCCTCGCAGTGGGTGCACATGCCGCCGGTGCGGTTGAAGGTGACCTTCTCGGTCTTGGTCTTCTCGGCGCCGCGGTCGACGGTGAGCCCGCCGCTGGCGGAGACGGAGGCGACGTTGAAGGAGTAGGCGCTGGGCGGGCCGATGTGCGGCTCGGCGAGCCGGCTGAACAGGATGCGCAGCATCGCGTTGGCGTCGGTGGCGGTGCCGACGGTGGAGCGCGGGTCGGATCCCATCCGCTGCTGGTCGACGGTGATCGCGCTGGTCAGCCCGGAGAGGACATCGACCTCGGGGCGGGCCAGCGTGGGCATGAAGCCCTGCACGAAGGCGCTGTAGGTCTCGTTGATCAGCCGCTGCGACTCGGCAGCGATCGTGTCGAAGACCAGCGAGCTCTTGCCCGAGCCGGAGACACCGGTGAACACGGTCAGCCGGCGCTTGGGGATCTCGACGCTGATGTCCTTGAGGTTGTTCTCGCGTGCGCCGTGCACGCGGATCAGGTCGTGGCTGTCCGCGATGTGCTGCGCGTCCGTCCTCGTGGCCTTGCTCATCGTCTCTCGTGTCTCCATCCGTCGGGCGCGGCGTCCGGGGTCCCCGGGTCCGTGGCCTGGCTCGATCCGACCGGTGTCGAGCCTACGCGGGCGGCTCACCGCAGCTCCTGGATCCGGACGAGATTGCCGGCGGGATCGCGGAAGGCGCAGTCGCGCACCCCGCAGGGCCGCTCGATCGGCTCCTGGACCACGTCGGCGTCGCGCGCCTCCAACCGGGCGAAGGCGGCGTCGAGGTCGGGGGTGACCAGGACGATCCCCGCGTAGACGCCCTTGTCCATCAGTTCGGCGATGGTGCGGCGCTCGGCGTCGGTGAGTCCGGGACCGGCGGCGGGCGGCCGCAGCACCACACAGGTGCCGGGCCGCCCGGCGGGGCCTACCGTGATCCGGCGCTGCTCGCCCTGTCCGGCGTCCTCACGGACCTCGAAACCGAGGAGGTCGCGGTAGAAGGCCAGGGAGGCGTCCGGGTCGTCGTACGGCAGGAAGCTCGCGCTGATCGTGAGGTCCATGGCCCTCACGCTAGGCGCGCGCCGCGGCCCGGCGCTTCTCGATTCCTGACCGGTTCAGGAGGTGGAGGCCTGCCATTCGGCCGCGTAGTCGTTGAAGATCTCGCGCAGATGGTGGCCGATCTTGAGGTAGTCGAGGTTGGCCAGCGAGACCCGGACCGACCATTCGGGGCCGTCGAAGCCGCCGCCGTTGAGGAGGACGACTCCGGTCTGCTCGGCGAGCCGGAACAGGGGGTCGACGGGTTCGTAGCCGGCGCGCTTGGGGTGGTCGGAGATCTTCATCAGAGGTCGGTGACGAGCAGCCGGTAACCCACATCGATGGCATCGAGCGTCAGCAGGTCGGCGTGGCGGGTGTGCCAGGCTCCGGCCGTCAGGTCGGCGGCGAGCCGGGTCAGCCCCGGCTCAAGGACGTCGTCGCCGGTCTGAGCCAGCATGGAGATCCCCGCGCGCACCTGCGGGTCGAGGTAGGCGTGCGGTCGGCGCCAGTACGCGGCACCGAAGCCGTCGACGCAGTCGTGGGGGATGAGGACCGGCTCCTGGCGTCCGCCGCCGAGCAGTTCGAGCAGCCGGTCGGTGGGGATGGCGCGGGTGTCGTCGAAGGCGGCTGCCTGCGGCAGGTAGTCGCGTACGAGCCAGAACCGCTCGCGGAAGACGTGCTGGTCCCAGGTCAGGACGACGATGCGGCGGCGGGCGATCCGGCGCAGTTCGCCGATGCCGGCCGCCAGGTCGGTCCAGTGGTGGACGGTCAGCAGGGCCATGACGGCATCGGCGGCGTCGTCGCGCAGCGGGAGGTGTTCGGCGGTGGCCCGCACGGCCGGTGCCGCTCCCGGCGGACGCTGGGTGATCATGACCCGGCTGGGTTCGACGGCGAGGACCGTATGCGGCGGTTCGTACGAACCGGTGCCCGCCCCGACGTTGACCACGTCCTTGACGTCCCCGAGCGCGGCGTGGATCTGCGCCGCGATCCGCGGGTCGGGCCGTCGTGTCCGGGCGTACGTCGTGCCGAGCGTGTCGTAGGTGGCCATGGGAGCCAGTATGCGAAAGGGGGCGTGCTCGTGGGCCCGCGATCCGCGAAGTCCCGTGCTGCTGAAGGGTGCTGGGGGCGACCCGAGGAGCGGCCCACGCCGATGTCGGACCCCTCTGGCACGCTTGCTGCCATGACTGACGATCTGATCGGCACCCAGACACCACCGCGTCGCATCACCGAGCCGGACGAGGCGATCGCGGCTCTGGAACGGGCCGTTCCGGGACTGTCCGGGCACCGCCGATCAGCCCCCGCCGTTGTCGACTGGGCCGTGCTCGAAGACGGCCTCGGCACCGCGCTGCCCGCCGACTACAAGCAACTCGCGCAGTGGTATCCCACGTTCGCCCTCGACGACTTCCTCCTCGTCGGCCTTCCCGAGCCGGGCCAGGAGCACGACTGGCTGCGCGGCATACGCCACGACCTCGAAGGCGTCGTCCAGGAGTGGTGGCAGGCGGACATGTCCATCGGCCTGCGTCCGCATCCGGCACCGGGCGGTCTGCTGCCCTGGGCCGAGTCCAACGAGGGCGACAAGTTCCTCTGGACCACCACCGGCGACCGGCCCCAGCAGTGGCTCGTCACCGTCGCGTCCCGCAACGGCGGCTGGTGGCACTACGAGGGCGGCGCCGTGCAGTTCCTCGCCGAGTACTGCGCCGGAGCGCTGGAACCGTGGGGGCTGCCGCCTGTCGCCCCTGAGGTGACTCCCTGCTGAGGCCCGCGCGCGTCGGACCCGGTCGCACACCTGCCGGCGCGTGGAAATTCCCTCGCGCTGCGCGAGGAACTGGCTGAGACTCCCCTCATGACTGACATGGGGGAGTTCCGCAAGGCGGTCACCGCGTGGGCGGCCGGCGGCCCCGAGGCTCCCGCGCACGAACTGGCCGCGCGGCTGTCCGTGCGCACTGCCGTCCTGCTCGAAGGGCTGAGCGACGTCGCGGCGGTCGACGCGCTGGCGGAGCGCCGCGGCCGGGATCTGGCGGCCGAGGGGGTCTGTGTCCTGTCGATCGGCGGTGCGATGAGCGTCGGCCGCTACGCCCGGCTTCTCGGTGCACCGGGCCTGGGCCTGCGCCTCACGGGGCTGTGCGACGAGGCGGAGCGCCCCTACTACGCCCGCGGCTTCGAACGGTCCGGTGCGGCACAGCAGGGCTTCTTCGTCTGCGCGGCGGACCTGGAGGACGAGCTCATCCG
Organism: Streptomyces sp. NPDC079141; assembly: GCF_040686775.1. NCBI lineage: Bacteria > Bacillati > Actinomycetota > Actinomycetes > Kitasatosporales > Streptomycetaceae > Streptomyces > Streptomyces sp. NPDC079141. The sequence goes on from NZ_JBFBLP010000001.1 coordinate 707,472, forward strand.
CGCGTTGGGCCTGACGCGGGTGGAGGAACTCGTCCGGGAGGAAGGCGACCAGCGTGCCCTGCGGACCTTCCTGCGCCAGCCCGCACAGCAGGGCCGCGCCCCGCAGCAGCAGTTCAGGCGCTTCTTCGGAACCAAGAAGGGACGCAAGATCCACTACGGCCGTGTCCTGGTCGAGGCCCTCGCCCCCGACCGCGTCCCGGCCCCACTCGACGGCCTGCTGTCCAGCCTCTGACCGGTGGGCCGGCCGGTCGTCCGTGGCGCTCGGCGCGCGGCCGGGGCCCGCCGGAGCAGCACCGGCCTAGTCGCCGCCGCCACCCCCACCGCCGTCGCCGCCACCCCCACCGTCGCCGCCTCCGCCGTCACCCCCGCCGGAGTCGCCGCCGTCACCGCCGTCCGCGCCCCAGCCGTCGGATCCGCCGGGTTCGTTGTCGTCGCGTCCGATGCCGAGGTTGCTGAACCAGGCGCGGTCCCACCACTCGTCGACGGCGACCGGCTCTCCGGTGTTGAACCGGCGCCGCTCCGCCCGGAACCGTGCCGCTCCGGTCGTGTCCCCGAGCCCGAAGGCGACCGCGAAGGCCTGGGCCATGACGGCGTCCAGCGGATCGGTGCTCTCGTACTGCACGGGGGTCAGCGGCAGCAGGACGGAGCCCGCCTCGGGCACCTGCCGGCCGCGCGGACGCGTCAGCAGGGCGACAGGGCGTTCGTCGCGCAGCAGCCGCGAGGTCTTGGCGCTCTCCCGCTGCAACACCCAGTGCTGCCCGGGCAGCCGAACCTCCACCCGCCTCTTGGACTTGCGCTTCTTCCGCTTGAGGCTGAGCTCCGCCGACACGTCGCCGACGGTCAGCCGCAGCCCCTGGGAGGGATCGGAGGCCTCGCGGTGGAAGCCGAACGGCGCCCGGATCCGGACGACCGGAGCGTGCGGCCCCCACACGTCCACCCGCACCAGATGCCGGTCCACGGCCACGGCGATCGGTCCGGCGGGTCCCGGCGCGAACCGGCGCGCGATCCACAGCGGTACGCCCTCGGCCCGGGCCCTCGCGCCCAGGGCGGCCACCTGTTCCGGCCCGCCGCAGTGCCGTACCGCCAACTCCCCCAGCATGCGGGCGAACTCCTGGGCCCGCCGTGCCTTCACCGGCTTGGTGGTGCCGGTGACCCGGGTCACGGGCACGGCCCCGGGCCCGTCCGCCAGCCGCTCCAGCGGGCGCTCCGCCCCGCCGCCGCCGAGCCAGTACCCGCGCTGGAACGCCTCGGCCATGGCCGCGAGATTCAGCTCGTTCAACGGCGTGACCCTGCCGCCCCTGCGCAGCCCGTCCTCGGTCAGTTCGACGGTTCGCGCCAGCGGGTTCCACGACCGCTCGCCATAGAGCACCTGGCTCACAACAACCCCCTACGTACGCGGCTCAACAGGGCCGACTCTCACACACAGAGTGCGCTGGGCGGGTCGGTGGTTCCCGCGAACGTCGGCGGCCGTCCTCGATGACCCCCGGGAACGTGACAGATTCCATACGTTTCCCATAGGAAAACTGTTTAGGGTTCACTCATGGAATTCGACGGCCCGATCATCGTCGCGGGAGCCCTCGTGGGCTTCGCCGTAGGGCTCACCGGCATGGGCGGCGGGGCTCTCATGACCCCGATCATGGTCATGGTGTTCGGGGTGAACCCCACCGCGGCCATCGGCAGCGACCTGGCCGCCTCGGTGTTCATGAAGCCCTTCGGCGCGCTGGTGCACCAGCGGGCCGGCACCGTGCGCTGGGACATCGTGCGGTGGCTGCTGCCGACCGCCGTCCCGGCAGCGTTCGGCGGCGTGTTCCTGCTCCAGGCGCTCGGCGACGGCGACGACCTCCAGCAGCGCGTGAAGTACGTCGTCGGCGCCGCGCTCCTGCTGGCCGTCGCGGGCATGCTCAGCCGTATCTGGCTCGACCGCCGCCGCGCCGCCACGGTCACCGAGGACGCCCATGTCCCCGTACGCCCCGGGGCGACCCTGCTGATCGGCCTGGTGGGCGGAGTCATCGTCGGGATGACGTCGGTCGGCTCCGGCTCCCTGATCATCGTCATGCTGATGCTGGCCCACCCGCGTCTCAAGGCCAACCATCTGGTCGGCACCGACCTGGTGCAGGCCATCCCCATGGTGGCCGCCGCGGCCCTGGGTCACCTGCTGGTCGGTGACGCCGACCTCGGCCTCGCGGCGACGCTCCTGATCGGCGCGATACCCGGTGTCGTCCTGGGCGCGCTGATCTCCACCCGGATCACCGGTTCCGCCGTGCGCTGGGCCCTGGTGGTGCTGCTGACCGGCTCCGCCCTGTCCATGCTGAAGGCGCCGTCGGCGGTGATTCTGCTCGCGTGCCTGGGCATGGCCCTGCTGGCCGTGATCTCGACCGTGCGCGGCCGGCGGCCCGTACCGGCGGCCGAGGCGGACGCGGCCGAGGCCTCGCAGGTCGAACGCGTCATCACGTGATCGGAGCCCCGGCCTGCGGCCCGCCGGGGCCATGGGCCGGTTCCGCGGCTTCGCGCACCTCCCCTGCGGCGCACCTGGTCGGCACACCGCCCGACGCCCCCTGACACGAACGAGCCTGGCACCGGGCCACGCCGGCTCGGGAGTCGGGCGGTTGCGGACCGAGTGTGGAGGCGGGAGAGCCCGCGGTCAACACTTCAAACGGCATCCGGCCCGGCCGCACCGGCGATTTTCAGATCCTGAACCGCACACATCCGCGCAGGTCATCCATGAGTCGGCAGGCTCCGGGACGACTTCAAGGGATGAAGAAATCTGCGTCGCGCATATTGCTGACAATATTGCGCGCGGTTACGTTCACAGTCGGCACAGCCACCCCCACCCTTCCGCTGGAGGTCCGTGTGCTCAGACATGCCGTGAACCGAAGCCTCATCGCCCTCTGTCTTCTTACCTTCGGGCTGACTCCGCTCGTCGCCCGGGCCCAGTCGTCCCCATCAGCCGGATCCCGCCCCGCCTCCGACGTCGTACAGACCACGGACGGCAAGGTCCGTGGCACCCACCGGCCGGGCTACGCCGCCTGGCTCGGACTTCCCTACGCGGCCGACGCCTCCGGCGCGGGCCGCTGGAAGGCTCCCCGACCGGTCGAGAAGTGGTCCGGAGTCCGCGACGCCACCGCCTTCGGCGACCGGTGCGCGCAGAACACCGGCTGGGACCCCGGCTACGAGCAGACCATCACCACCGAGGACTGCCTCGACCTCAACGTCTACGTCCCCGACTCCGCCACGGCCAAGGCGCCGGTGCTGGTGTGGATCCACGGCGGCGGCTTCACCGGCGGCGCGGGCCAAGACACCAACCCGCGCAAGTTCCTCACGCAGACCGACTCCGTCGTCGTCACCGTCAACTACCGCCTCGGCGTGCTCGGCACCCTCAACCTCCCCCAGCTGCAAGCCGAGAGCGAGAACGGCCCCGGCAACTACGGACTCCTCGACCAGCAGGCCGCCCTGCGCTGGGTGCAGTCCAACATCGCCCGCTTCGGCGGCGACCCCAAGAACGTGACCATCGCGGGGCAGTCCGCCGGCGCCGGTTCGGTCTGCGACCACCTCGCCTCCCCCACCGCCAAGGGCCTGTTCGCCCGCGCGGTCATCATGAGCGGCGGCTGCAACCTGCAGTCCGCGGCCTCCGGCCAGGCGCAGAGCACCGCCTTCGTCAAGGCCGTGGGCTGCCAGGCCGCCTCCGACACCCTCGCCTGTCTGCGCGCCAAACCGGCCGCCGAACTGCTCGCCGCCCAGAAGAACGCGGGCGTCTCCCTCTCCCTCGGCGGCCGCGCCTTCCCGGTCAACCCGGCGACCGCCGTCCGCACCGGTGACTTCAACCGGGTCCCGGTGATGCTGGGCCAGACCAACAGCGAGCGCGGCCTGTCCACCTTCCAGAACTACGACTACCTCGGCACGCCGATGACGGCCGCCCAGTACGAGACCGCCGTCCGCTCGGCCTACGGCACAAACGCCGACCAGGTGCTCGCCGAATACCCCCTCAGCGCCTACCGGACGCCGGGCGAGGCCTGGACCGACGCCCAGAACGGCTCCACGTCGTACACCCGTCAGCAGCTGATGGCGACGCTCTCGCAGTGGGTGACCACGTACGCGTACGAGTTCGCCGACAGCGACACCCCGCACTTCACGTCCATCCACCGCATCCAGCAACAGAACGAGGCCGCCCGCAACTTCCCCTTCGGCGGCGCGATCCACGTCGACGACCTCGGCTACCTCTGGGACTACCTCGGCCAGACCCTCCCCTACGACGACGACCAGCTGGAACTGTCCCGCCAGATGATCACCTACTGGGACCGGTTCGCCGCATTCGGCGACCCGAACGGCCCCGGTGCGCCGAACTGGCCCAAGTACCGTGCGTCCACCGGCGAGTTGATGTCACTCTCGGCCTGCGACACCTCCCCGGCCGGCGGCGCCGCGCCGGCCGCCTGCTCCAAGGCGAGCCGGGACTTCACCGAGGAGCACAACCTCGCCTTTTGGGAGGGCTTGCTGTCCTGACCTCAGCGGAGCACCACCGCGCGCCGGCCCTGGACGAACACCCGTCCCTCGCAGTGCCAACGGACCGCTCGGGCCAGGGCCGCCGACTCCGCGTCGCGGCCGATGGCGGCCAGGTCCTCGGGGGTGTGGCTGTGGTCGACGCCGATGACCTCCGGGGCGATGATCGGTCCTTCGTCCAGGTCGGCGGTGACGTAGTGGGCCGTCGCTCCGACGAGCGTGACGCCGCGTTCGTGCGCCTGGGTGGTAGGGCTTGGCGCCCTTGAATCTCGGCAGGAACGAGTGGTGGATGTTGATCGCGCTGGACGACTTCTCGCGCACGAAGCACGTGATGCACCACCACGGGCGCTGACCCGGCGCCCGAGCCGCCCGCCGCAGCCTGGTCGGCGGGGGGCGGCTCAGGCGCATCGTCGTGCTACGGCTTCCGGGCGAGCCCGCCGTGCTCGGCGACCACCTCCGGGGTTTCCGAACCGGACTCCGGACGCCACTGCGTGACCGAGACGACGCCGGGCTCGACGAGTTCCAGGCCGTCGAAGAACCGGGTGATCTCGTCGACGCTGCGCAGGTTGTACGGGACGGCTCCGCTGCTGTTGTAGGCGTCCTGGGCCCGCTCGAAGACCGGGTCGATACCGCGCGACCCGTCGTTGATGGAGAGGTAACTGCCCGACGGCAGTGCGCCCATCAGCCGGGTGACGATGGAGCGGGCCTGATCGTAGTCGGCGACGTGCCCCAGGATGTTGCTGAGAATGAGCGCGGTGGGGCGGCCGAAGTCCAGCGTCTCGGCGGCGACGGCGAGAATACGGTCCGGGTCCGTCACGTTGGCGTCGATGTAGGCGGTCGCGCCCTCCTGCGTGGAGTAGAGCAGGGCACGGGCGTGCGCCAGGACCATCGGATCGTTGTCGACGTAGACGATCCGCGCCTCGGGAGCGATCCCCTGCGCGACCTCGTGCGTGTTCTGCGCGGTCGGAAGACCGGTGCCGATGTCCAGGAACTGCCGTATACCCGCCTCGCCGACCAGATGCGCGATGTTGCGCCGCAGGAAGGCACGGCTGCTGCGGGCGATGGTGACGATGCCGGGGAAGACGGCGGTGTAGGCGTCGCCGGCCGCCTCGTCGACGGGGTAGTTGTCCTTCCCGCCGAGCCAGTAGTTCCAGATGCGGGCCGAGTGCGGCACCGACGTGTCGATGTTCTGATGCTGAGCCGGTTCAGGCGTCGTCACGGGGTCGGTCATGAATCAGGTCCGTCCTTCAACCAAGATGTGAATCAATCACTCAGGACCCAACCTATGTCCGAACACCGGCCACTCGCCCATCAGTTCGGGGTTTCGGCTGGCTGGAAAGCGATGCGTGGGAGCTCCGACGCCGTTGAAGCTCGTTTAGATCTAGATCGTCAAACTGGTCGGCCGTCTTGGCTGGGTCGTACTGCACGAGATGGTCCTGGACCTGTACGAGTTCCCGCCGTTCAATCAGGACGCCGAGGAAGGGGAGTTCGGCCGGCTCCTCGGCTCGGCCGAGAACCCGCTGGGGGGGTGCGGCGCACAGATGCGCGAAGGACGCTTCGGATCTGAGCCGGTCGGGGTTGTCTCCGGCGGTGATCAGCAGCTGGCCGGCCGTCTCCGTCACCACTTCGGGCTGAGCGACGAGGCTGGGAGCGGCTCGTCTCACGAGGGGAGCGAGCTCCGCGTCGGCATCCCTCAAGGGCCGACACTTCAACAGACAGACAGCCGAGACGTCAGTCAGACCGGGAGTCAGGCGCCCGCGCGATGCCGACTACATCCTCACTGTCAGACCCCCGCCCTAGCATCCGACCCGTGAACGTTGAACCTCACTTTCCCCAGGACATCGCCCTTCCGCCCGGCGGACTGATCACCTCCGACGAGGGCGACGGCGATGTACAGCCTCTCTGGCTGAGCGACAGCCCGGCCCCCGCCGAACTGTGGTCCCGGCTTCGCGCCCAGCACGACACCTCCGGCCTCTGGCCGCTCCTGCTCACACCCCTGGACCCGCGCGACAGCGACTTCCGCCCCTGGGCCTGCGGCGAACTGTATCCCGAGCGCATGTCCTCGCCGGCGGCCCACAGCCCGTCGACACTCCTGTCTCACTGGTGGCAGGACCACACCGCCATCGACGAGGACGACGACGTGCTCACTGCGAGCGAACGCCTCGCCATCACCGCCCCCTTCGGGCGGACCTGGCCCGGGCCTGCGCTCACCCCGCCACCCAGCGACGACCCAGCCGCGATGGCCGAGCAGTACGCTCACACCTTCCTGGCCCAGAACCCGCACGCACGCCTGGGACTTGTCACGGCAGCCCGCGGGGCCGACGCCCTCGCCACCGTCGGCTGGGAAGGCCCCGCCAACTACGACAACGACACAGCCAAGTTCGCTGCCGTCGTCGGCGACTGGGAAGAACGCTTCGGCGTACGCGTCGTCGGCGTCGGCTTCGACACCCTCCACCTCAGCGTCGCAGCACCCCCGAAGCATCTCGACCACGCCCTGGCCGTTGCCGCCGAACACTTCGCTTTCTGCCCCGACACCATCTGGCAAGGCGCCCACCCCACCCTGGCCGCCTACGCCGAGCACCTCATCAACCTGAACTGCTGGGAGTTCTGGTGGGACTGACCGGCCCAAGAAGAGTCCCACGACCCCGGCTCGTCCTTGTCTGCGGCGAGGGTGCTCCACAGCTTCCATGCGCAGCGATCGTTCCTACAACCGGATAGGCGCTCCTGACCCGCAGTCGCCCCGGCGATCGCGGATCTCCTTGGTGGGTCGCTCGCGCCGCGCTGACCTCGGTACGGCGACCAGTGCCCTTCCCGGAACGTGTATCGCGGACGTATCGAAAACCGCGTACGCCACCGCAACAGTCCCCCGTCTTCAGTGGAGTTATGGACCACCGTGCATCAGCGGTCGGTCCGTCCATCGGGAAAGGACTGTGATCATGGGCTCGGATTCCGTACGCGGTGTCAACCGGCGGCGGTTGCTCGGGTGGGGCAGGTTGGCGACCGCCGGCGTGGTGGCAGGCGCGTCGCTGGGGGGTGCCCAGCCAGGCCACGCCGACCAGGTCCCGACCGACCCGATCCCGCCGGACACCCGGCCTGGCGGAGCCTACGACCGGTATGTGGCGAAGTTGGCCGCCGAGGGCAGGTTCTCAGGCGTGGTGCTGTTGTCGCACCGGGGCCGGACGGTGCTGTCCCGCAGCTACGGCATGGCGGACAAGGAGAAGGGGATCGCCAACCACGAGGGCGTCGCGTTCAGCCTCAGTTCGGCGGGCAAGCCGTTCGGCGCGGTGGCCGTCTTGCAGTTGGCGCAGCAGGGCAAGGTAAAGCTGTCGGACACGGTGGGCACCCATCTGAAGGGCTTCGCCAGGGAGATCGCCGAGCAGGTGACCATTCACCACGTGTTGTCCGGTACCTCCGGGCTCGACAGCCCGGATGACGACGTGCAACGCATCTTCCAGAGCCGGGATGAGGTGCACGAGTACTACGAGCAGCGGGCTCGGCAGGCGAAGCTGGTGGGCGTCCCGGGCGCTGCTGACTCCGCCCATCAGGAGGCGGAGGTCACCATTTCCGCGCTGATCGTGGAGGCCGTGACCGGCAAGACGTACTGGGACTACGTGCAGGAGAACATTTTCGGGCGCTGCAACATGACCGGCTCGGCGTTCTGCACCAGGCCGCAGTGGCTCACCGACGAGCACATCGCGCACCCGTACATGGAACTGGCCGACGGCAGCGTGGTGGACGCCGTCCGCAACCTGGACAAGAGCAGCCCGGACCCGAACGTCCTCGGCAAAAATCCGGGCCGCGCCTTCATCGATGCCCCCGGGGACGGTGGCTTCGCCACCGCACCGGATCTGGTCCGGTTCGCGCGTGCGCTGGGCGACGGAACGCTGCTGGACCGGCCCTGGGCCGACGTTCTCACTGCCGCCAAGATCCCCCACGGACCGGCGTCGTTCGGGGCGTACGGGATTCCGGTCTCCATCGTCAACGGCCAGTGGAACTACCAGCGCGCCGGCGGCAACCCCGGCGTCAGCGCCAACTGGGACATCTACCCTGACACCGGCTGGGTCGGCGTCATCCTCAACAACCGCGACGGCGTGCCGCTGCAGGAGATGATCGGGCAGGAGATGCAGGCCATCACCGGAGCCCCGGTCGGTGGGGGATCAGGTGGCTGAGCTACTGGGGGATTCCGCGTGCGCACGGTCAGTGCCGTGTGCGGGGGGCCTGGCACGCGCGCGCGACAGGAGCCTGTACCTGTCCTGGCTGACCGCCTCCTACATCCACACGGGCGAGATCGAGCACGGCATGCCTTGGACTCACGCCGAAGTCGAGGCACTCCCCGGCTTCGAAAAGTACCGTCCCGTGTTCACTGAGCAGGAACGGGCCGTCGACGAGGAGGACTGGGAGCGGGCCGACGCCTGCCACACGCACATACGCGGTGCGCTCACGACGTGCCGGTGGCGAGCGGCATCTCCGGCACGTTGTTCACCGCGTCGCGGACGCCGCCTCCCCGGTGCCCGGAACGTCCTCGTGCCAGGGTGTCATTTCCGGCCGCTTGGCGGTGCGGCCGTCGCCGGAGGAGCGGCCGCGTAGGCGGCGGGTCAGCCAGGGGCCCAAGAAGGTGGCGGCCCAGTGGAGTTCGGCGAGGGGGGTGCGCCGGCCGGCGGGGGTGGGCAGGGGGTGGGTCCAGGAGTCGTCGCTGCCCGGCAGGGTGAGGGCGTGGGCGACTGCGGCGGCGATTCGCTGGTGGCCTAGAGGGCTGGCGTGGAGTCGGTCCGGGCTCCACAGGCGGAGGTCGGTGACGACGTCGTGGTGGGCGGTCTCGACGAGCACGACGTCGTGCCGGCGGGCCGCGTCGCGGATGCGGTCGTTGAGTGCGACGACGCGGGGGCCGACGGGGCGGGCCAGCGGCGTGATGCGGGCGACGTCGGGGAAGGTGAACGTGACCACTTCCGCGCCTTGGGTGGTGAGCGCGGCGAACATCGCCTCCAGGTGCCCTGCCACCTGGTCCGCGTCGAAGCCCGGGCGCAGCAGGTCGTTCACGCCGGCCACCACGGTGGCCAGGTCCGGGCGCAGGGCGAGCGCGGGGGTGAGCTGTTCGGCGTGCACCTGCCCGGCCAGGCGGCCGCGGACGGCGAGATTGGCGTAGTGCAGCCCCGGACTGCACCGCGCGAGGTGCTCGGCCAGGCGGTCGGCCCAGCCGCGCAGTCCCGTTTCGTCGTCGCCGTCGCCGACTCCCTCGGTCTGGCTGTCGCCGAGTGCGACGTACCGCGTGAAGTGCGCTTCCGTACGGGGCATGGGCAGGCGCTCCCTGTTCTTCGGTAAGGGCGACCCCTATAGTAACTTTATTTAGTAGTCGCATTCACGAACAAAAGACGAGCGGGCTTGCTTGCACAGCGCCAGGCTCCTCAGTACCTCTTCGCCCCGGCCGTGATCGCCTGCCGTATGCGGTGGTACGTGCCGCAGCGGCAGACGTTGCGAATCTCGTCGAGGTCCGCCTCGGTGAGCTCGCGGCCCTCCTCGCGGGCCTGGCGGACCTTGGCGACGGCGGTCATGATCTGGCCGGGCTGGCAGTAGCCGCACTGCGCCACGTCGTACTCCAGCCAGGCCTCCTGCATCGGGTGCAGGTCACGGTCGACGGTGGCGGGCAGGCCCTCGATCGTGGTGATCTCGTCGTCCGGTGCGACGTCTTCGACCGGCACCGTGCAGGGGTTGAAGGCCTTGCCGTTGATGTGGCTGGTGCAGGCCTGGCAGACGCCGAGTCCGCAGCCGTACTTGGGTCCGGTGACGCCGAGGGCGTCGCGCAGGACCCACAGCAGCCGTACGTCGTCCTCGATGTCGACGGTGACCCGCTTGCCGTTGAGGATGAAGGTGTGTTCGGGCACGGGGACTCCTAGAAGGCGCGGTCGAGGCCGTCGGCGGGGGACGCGGGGATCGGCGGGGTGGTGGGCAGCGGCTCGAAGCCGAGCGGTTCGCCGTGGTTGAGCGGGAAGGTCGTCGGCATGGTGCCGGTGGCGCGGCCGTAGGCGCAGGCCACCGCGGCCATCGCCCCGGCCACGGCCAACTCGCCCGCGCCGCCGGGCTGTCCGGTGGTGGGCGGCATGACGACGATCTCCAGCTCGGGCGGGGTGTTCCACTGCCGCGTGTAGAAGTAGTTGTCCCAACTGCCTTCCAGGAAGTGCCCGTTGTCGAGGTGCAGACCCGAACTGAGGGTGATCGCGATGCCGTCGGCGATGCCGCCCATCATCTGGGCCTCCAGGCCGCGCGGATTGACCGCAAGGCCGACGTCGACGGCGCAGACGACCTTGGTGACGCGCGGGCCGGTGTAGCCGTCGCGGACTGTGCGGCCGGTGGTCTCGGGGCGGCAGTCGATCTCGGCGAGTACGGCGACGTAGGCGTGGTATTCGGGGTGGAGCGCGATGCCCTGCGCGGTGCCGGCGGGCATGGCGCGCCCCCACTGGCCGACCTCGGTGACCTTGTCGAGCACCGCGCGGGCCCGGTCGTCCTTCAGGAACTCGCGGCGGAACCGGTAGGGGTCCTTGCCCATGCGCTTGGCCAGCTCGTCCACCACCAGCTCCTGCGCGCAGCGGACGTTGGGCGAGTAGATGTTGCGCATGGAGCCGGTGTTGAAGCCCTTGTCGGTCTCGCTCAGCAGTTGGGTCACGACGCCGAAGTGGTACGGGGTCTGCTGGGTGAGCGCGAAGATCGTCTCGGAGAAGGTGAGGTCGCCGACGGGCAGCCGGGCCGCCTCGGCGGTGATGATCTCGCCGAGGCCGTGGCCGAAGTCCGTGGCCACGGACGTGTGCCGCTGCTCGTAGGTGAGCACCTGGCCGAGCGCGTAGGTGGCGCGCACCCGGGAGGTGGACATGGGGTGGGTGCGGCCCTGGCGGAAGTCGTCGGTGCGGTGCCACATCAGTTTCACCGGCTTGCCCATCGCCCGCGACACCTCGGCGGCCTCGGCGGCGGCGTCGTGGAAGAGCTTGCGACCGAACGAGCCGCCGCCCTCGGTGACATGGATCTTGACCGCGGAGGCGGGCAGCCCCAGCTTCAGCGCGATCTCCTCCTGGGCGACGATCGGGGACTTCAGGCTCGCCCAGATCTCTGCCGCGTCCGGCCGTACGTCGGCGATGGCGCAGTTGGTCTCCAGGGCGCTGTTGGAGGCGAAGTGGAAGGTGAACCGGGCGTCGACCGACTTGGTCAGCAAGTCCAGCGGAAGCAGCGGCAGTTCGGCCCGGCGCAGTTCGTCCCGTACGGTGTCGTCGCTCTTCGCCTCGGCCGGTCCGGGCCCCCAGGACACCTCCAGTGCGCGCACGGCGTCGATGCACTGCCCGAAGGTACGGCCGCGGACGGCGACCCCGGTGGAGATGACGGCGACGTCGGTGATGCCGGGCATCGCGCGGACCTGTGCGAGGTTCGCCACCGAGCGCACCGTGCCGTTGATCGTCGGCGGCCGGCAGACCATGGCCGGCAGGGCGTCGGGCACTTGGAGGTCCATGGCGAACTTCTTGCGCCCGGTGACCGCTTCCAGTGCGTCGACGCGCCGCTGTGCGGTGCCGATGACCTTGAACTCCGTTGCCTCCTTGAGGGTGACGGAGACCTGACCGGTCGTCACTGCGGCGGCCTTCTCGGCGAGTTCGCCGTAGGTGAGGCTCCTGCCGGTCAGGGCGGAGGTGATGACACCGGCCTTCGCCGTCAACGTACTGACGGCTTCACCCAGTTGGAGTGCCGCCGCCTCCAGCAGCCGGCCGCGGGCCACCGCGGCGGCCACCCGGATCGGGGTGAAGGTGGAGATCGTGGTGTTGGATCCGCCGGTGAGCTGGTTGAACAGCAGCTCGGGCCGCGCGTCGGCGAGCGTGACGCGGATCCGTTCCAGCGGCAGGTCCAGTTCCTCGGCGATCAGCATGGCGCTGGAGGTCGTGATGCCCTGCCCGACCTCGGCGCGCGGCAGGGCGAAGGTGGCGGTGCCGTCGGTGTCGATCCGGATCGTGATCAGGTTTGCCGTCGGCAACGCGGCATGCGTGAGCATGTCGTTGAGGTCGTAGATCTCCGACGGGCCCGGCACGGAGGGCACTACGGCCGCCGCCTCGTCCGGCGCGAGTGCCGCCTCGCCGAGTTCGGCGGCGACGGTCAGCGTCGAGGCGGCCAATACGTAGCCGAGGAATCTCCGGCGCCCCATGCCCTCCGCCTCCGGCGGCGGGGACTGCCGTGCGGCGCGCTTGTCCATGTCGTCCGTCAACTGTCCTCCCGGCGAAGCGGTTTGCTCGTGCTCACTGCGGCTCCCTGCTGTGCTCCCCAGACCGGATCGCGCTCAATGATCTGCCCTTCAGCCGCTCAATGATCTGTCCTTCAGCGGTCATTGGCGGCGGCTTCCCGGAATCGGCCCGTCATCGCCATCACATCCACCCTTGACCGTGTCCCGTCAGAGCTCTACTCTGCCGCAACAGTAAGGAAACTTTCCTAACAGTCTCCGACTCACAGCAAGGAGACCCCTGATGCCCCCGATCCGACCCCCTGGCGACCTCCGCGGAACCTCACGCCGGGGCCTGCTCGGCGCGACGGTCGGCGGTCTCGCCGCGGCCGCTCTGCCGACCGCACTGCGGCTGCCGACCGCCTCCGCCGCCGAACCACTCGCCGACACCTGGGCGTTGCGCTGGGCGCCCGATCCCGCGGCCGTCGGTCTCGGCGCGTTCGAGACCATCGAGGACGACCGCGCGAACTCCCACCCGGCGGGCCAACCGCACATCCGCCCGGTCGGCGACACCTACCGGTTCACCATGCACATGGCCGACCGGGACACCTCCACGGACCGGCAACGCCAGGAGGTGACCGGCCTGCGCACGTCCGGCAACACGTATCTGCGCTGGCTGCGGGGCGAAACCTGGCGGGTGACGTACCAGATGTACATCCCGGGCTCGCTGAAGGCGACCACGTCCTTCACCCACATCATGCAGACCAAGCAGCCCGGCACCGGCACCTCCCCGATCACCGTGATGTCGCTGCGCCGGGTGAACGGGGTGCAGACCGTCGAGTTGAAGCTGTTCGAGTCGAACCTCCTGGTCGGCCGCACCGACCTCGTCCCGCTGCACGACTCCTGGGTCGACGTCGACTTCCGGATGAAGATCGGCGACGGCACCGCGGGCAGCGTGCGCTGGATCCTCCGCAAGGACGGCGCCACCCTCGTCGACGGGACGAGGACGGGCGTCGACACGTTCCTCCTGGACCGGGTGCGGCCCAAGTGGGGCATCTACCGCTCGCTGGGCGACACATCGGGGTCGCTCCAGGACTGCTACCTGCTGCTGCGCAACCTGCGCGGCTACCAACTGGTCTGACGCCGACCCGACGTCGACGAGACCACCGTCAGTTGACCGAACCCCCCACCGCGAGGACAGCATGCGCAGACTCCTGTCCATCCTGCTCGCCGGAGCCCTGCTCGCCGCTCTCGGCCTGAGCCTCCTCCCCTCCCCCACAGCCGCCGCGTCCACCTCCGCGCCCACCGGCAGCGTCCAGATCGACGCCTCCCCCGCATGGCAGCCGAACACCTGGTACAGCGCGGGCACACGTGTGTCCTACGGCGGCCAGGACTACGAATGCCTGCAGAGCCACACGTCCCTGACGGGCTGGGAGCCCTCCACCACCCCGGCACTGTGGAAGCAGCTCGGTGACAGCGGCGCCGACACCACGGCCCCCACCGTCCCGACCGGCCTGCACGCCACCGCCACCACCGCCACCAGCGTGTCGCTCGCCTGGAACACGTCCAGCGACAATGTGGGCGTGACCGGATACGTGCTGTACCGCGACGGCGTCCAGACCGCCACGACGACCGGAACCTCCTACACCGTGAGCAACCTGTCGCCGAGCACGGCGTACGCCTTCACCGTCCGCGCCCGCGACGCGGCGGGCAACCTGTCGCCGGCCTCCGGCTCCCTCACCGCCACCACGCGGAGCAGCGGAGACGGCACACCGGGCGGCACACCCGCCGCCGTCAACGGCCGGCTGAAGGTGTGCGGCGTGAAGCTGTGCAACCAGTACGGCAAGCCCATCCAGCTGCGCGGCATGAGCAGTCACGGCCTGCAGTGGTACAGCCAGTGCCTGACCGACGCCTCCCTGGACGCACTCGCCGGCGACTGGAACTCCGACGTCCTGCGGATCTCCCTCTATGTCCAGGAGGGCGGCTACGAGACCAACCCGCGCATGTTCACCGACCGGGTCCACCAGCTCATCGAGATGGCCACGGCCCGCGGCATGTACGCCCTCGTCGACTGGCACCAGCTCACACCCGGCGACCCCCACCACAACCTGGACCGCGCCAAGACCTTCTTCACCGAGATCGCGCAGCGCCACCGCAACAAGACCAACCTGCTGTACGACATCGCCAACGAACCCAACGGCGTCAGCTGGTCGCGCATCAAGTCCTACGCCGAGCAGCTCATCCCGGTCATCCGCGCCCAGGACCCCGCCACGCCGATCCTCGTCGGCACCCACGGCTGGAGCTCGCTCGGCATCTCGGACGGCCGTGACGAGAGCGACGTCGTCAACAACCCGGTCAACGCCACCAACATCATGTACACGTTCCACTTCTACGCCGCCTCGCACGACCAGGAGTACCTGGACGCTCTCGACCGGGCGTCGGATCGGATCCCGATCTTCGTCACCGAGTTCGGCACCCAGGAAGCCACTGGCGACGGCCCGAACGACTTCGCGCGCAGCCAGCAGTACCTCGATCTGCTGGCCGCCAAGAAGATCAGCTGGGTGAACTGGAACTTCTCCGACGACGAGCGCTCCGGAGCCGTGTTCAAGCCCGGCACCTGCAACGCCAACGGCCCCTGGACCGGCACCACTTCACTCAAGCCGGCCGGGGTCTGGATCCGCGAGCGGATCAGGACACCGGACTCCTTCCCCACGAGCTGACCACCACACACCAAGGACCGTCGGGGCTGGAGGCCGGCAACGGCCACCGGCCCCGCGGTTGTGTGCCGGATGTCGAGATTCTGTGAACCCGCCGCGACCGCGCGGCGTGCAGAAGGGCATCGGGGAGGCCACGCCCCAGCATCCGCGAGAAGGAGATCCCGCCATGAGCGACCTGTCCACCTTCCACCTGCCCGACTCGGTGACGGGCACGACGGCCGACGCGGGGCTGGCCCAGCGGATGATCAACGCGTGGCAGCGGGACGGCATCTTCCAGATCGCCACCACCGCCCGGCAGGACCTCCTGATCGGCGCCGCCTACGAGGCGAGCAGACGGTTCTTCGCCCTCCCCCCACAGGTCAAGGCCAGACATGTCAGCGACCTCAGCTACGGCGGATACATCGCCTCGGGCGAGGAGGTCACCGACGGGGTGCAGGACGGATCCGAGATCTTCACGGTCACGCCCGACATTCCCGCCGACGATCCCCGGGTCCGGCAGAGCTGGCCCTGCCACGGCCCCACCCCGTGGCCGGACGAGGACTACCGGCGGGCCATGCGGGCGTGGATGGACGAACTCGCCGGTGTCGGGCAGCGGTTGCTGCGCCTGACGGCCCTCGGCCTCAGCCTGCCGCTGGAGGCGCTCACCCGGCTGACCGAGGCCGGCTGGCACCACATGCGCGTACTGCGCTTCCCGGCCGCCACGGCCACGGCCGAGCGCGGGATCGGCGCTCACACCGACTACGGACTGCTCGTCATCGCCGCCCAGGACCCGGTCGGGCAGGCGCTGTTCGTCCGGCCGCCGGTCGCCGACGAACGCCGCAACCGCAACTGGCTGGCGGACGAGAGCGCCGCCGGGTTGTACGAGGAGGACGACCGCTGGCTCTATGTCCCGCCGGTCCCCTGCACGCTCACCGTCTTCCCCGGCGACATCATGCAGCTCGTCACGCGGGGAGCCCTGCTGTCCACACCGCACAAGGTGCGGCTCGCCGACCGGGAGCGGTATGCGCTGGCCTACTTTCACGAGCCCGCCTTCAACGCCGTAGCCCGCCCCTTCTCCTCGGACTGCGACGGCGACGCTTGCGAGCACGACGAGCTCCTGCACTACGGAAGCCACTTCACGAACATGTTCATGCGCTGCTACCCGGAACGGATCACCACGCGTCGCATCCACGACGAGAACCGGCTGGCCGTGCTGAGCGGGCTTCGCAGGGACGCCCTCGGCCAACTCGCCCAAGGCATATGAGACATGCCCCTACCGGAGCGGTTCCGTCCAGCCTGTCCGTGCGCCGGACCGGTCACTATCGCCCGGGCACTCGTCGGCCCGGTGCGCTTCCGCTTGAGGTCCACCAGTCGGGAAGTACGGCGTACAGATCACGGCCGTCATCAGGCCCCCGCCGAGCTGGGCAGCGCCGCCCGGTGAACTGGAACTTCTCCGACGACGAACGCTCCGGAGCCGTGTTCAAGCCCGGCACATACAACGCCAACGCCCCCTGGACCGGCACCACTTCACTCAAACCGGCCGGCGTCCGGATCCGCGAGCGCATCAGGACCCCCGGACTCCTTCCCCACTGGCTGAGGACCGCACTCATTGCTGCCGACCCATTGCGCTCAGTGGCATGATCCGCCGTGTGGACTACCAACTGTGTGTCGACATGCTCGCGAAGGTGCAGGAGAACCCCGACGGGCTTCCCCGGGAGGTGCGACAGGCGAACGTCTCCGGCCTGCTGGCGGCGCTGGGCGGTCCTGAGCAGGGACTGCGCGGGATGCTGGTGGTCGGTACGAACGGCAAGGGGTCGACGTGCGCGTTCGCGGTGTCGGCGGTGGCCGCGACCGGCGCACGGGTGGGCAGCATGCCCAGCCCACACCTGCAGGAGCCCAGGGAGCGGATCCGGATCGACGGGGTTCCCGTGACGCGCGCCGAGTACGCCGCGGCGTTCTCCGAGGTCTGGCAGGCGATCGAGCGGCACGGCCTGCCCGTCCTGGCCCAGGGCATCTACGCGACAACCGCGGCCGTGCACTTCCGGCGGGCGGGGGTCGCGCTGACCGTGGCCGAGGCGGGTATCGGCGGGAGTCGGTCGGCGGCTGCGGAACTCGGCCTGGATGTGAAGGTCGTCACCGGCATCGGGCTCGACCACACCCGGCTGCTCGGCACCTCCCTGTCCCAGATCACTCAGGCCAAGGTCGCGGCCGTGCGGGACGGGGACCATGTCGTTCTCGGACGCCTGGCCCCCGAGGCGGCCACCGCGGCTGAGCGGGTCCTCCAGGAGCGGGCGGGACTGTCCGTGTGGCGCATGGACCGCGAGGTCCGCTACACCGCCCGCGCCGCCGGTCACGGCCCGGCGGCGCTGGTCGACGTATCCACTCCCCGCGCCGTGCACCGCGATCTGCCCTGCCCGCTCTCCGGGGCACACCAGCACCACAACCTCGCGGTCGCCGTCGCCGCGGTGGACGCCATGGCCGAACGCGGCCACATCCGCGAGCCGGACGGGGAGCAGCTCCGCTCACGACTGGCAGCCACACGCTGGCCCGGACGCCTTGAACTGGTCGAGACCCGGCTGGACGGCTGGACGGGCCGCGTCCTGCTGGAAGGCGCCACCAATCCGCAGGGGGTCGCGACCGTAGCCCCGGAGATCCTGCTCCATGCCCGTGGCAACGGGCATGCGGGACCGCCCGTGCTGCTGTTCGCCTCGATGGAGGACAAGGACGTCTCCGGCATGCTCGCCCCGCTCCCCTCCCACTGGCCGCTGGTCCTCACCCGCACCGGCGCAGCCCAGGCCGCGAGCCCCACCGCCTTGCACGCTCAGCTCGCCCCCGGTCGTCGAGGACCGTGCCTGACCGCCGAGGACCCCCCGTCGGCGCTGCAACGGGCCGCCGAACTCGCCGGCCCCGGCGGCCTGATCGTCGTCTTCGGTTCGCTGCGCCTGGTGGGGGAATCCCGCACCGCACTCGGTCTGCAGCCCGCCTGAGGGGTGCGCGGCTCTTCGCCGGGGCGCACGTGGGCGGCGGCCACGGACCGGCCGGGGTCAGCGAGCGCCGATGGACTGAGGGTGGCGGAAGAGACGGGCGGGGTCGTACCGGCGCTTGACGTGGAGCAGGCGCGTGTAGTTGGCCCCGTAGTAGGCCGTGCGCCAGTCGCGCTGCTCGGGGTCGGGGAAGTTGGCGTAGGCGGCGTCGGTGCCCAGGCGGCGGCGCAGGAGGTGGTGGGCGGTGCGGGTCCGGTCCAGGAGGTGTTGTGTTT
Source organism: Streptomyces sp. NPDC079141 (assembly GCF_040686775.1). Lineage (NCBI taxonomy): Bacteria > Bacillati > Actinomycetota > Actinomycetes > Kitasatosporales > Streptomycetaceae > Streptomyces > Streptomyces sp. NPDC079141. Next base: position 726,103 of record NZ_JBFBLP010000001.1, read on the forward strand.
CGGCCGGTGGGGTGCCGGGGTTCCAGTGGGTGCCGATGTCGATGACGAACGTCGCGTCCCGGTGCGGGTAGGCGGTCTCGTCGGGGCGCGGGCCGCCGCCGGCGCCGCCCATGGCGAAGAGGGTGATGTAGCCGGTCGCCTGCGCCGGGCCGGGCTGCCAGGCGCGGGTCCACTCGGTGATGTGCTCGACGTCGCCGGGTGTCAGCCACCGGTTGGGGACCAGGGAGCGGGAGGCGTAGCAGTCCTTCTTGCCGGGGGACTCCATGAGGTAGTCCTGCGCGGACCAGAAGCCGCGCTCCTGGAGGAAGGCGGTGGTGGGGCGGAGGCGCAGGAGGGGGGTGAGGAGGCGGCGCAGGGCGTCCTCGGCGCCCAGGCGCTGCCCGAGGACCACCACGGTCGTGGTGCCGTTGCCGGCGTGCTTGAAGCCGATGCGCACGTCGAGGTCGTCGGTGCGGTCGGTGTCCAGGAGGTGCTGGAGTTCGGCGGTGACGGCCGGGCCTGCTTTGAGGGGGAAGGTGAGGTCGAAGACGGTGGCGCGCTGTCGGTCGACGGGGACGGCGTCGAAGACGAAGGCGGTGTTGATGCCGAAGTTGCCGCCGGCGCCGCCGCGGCATGCCCAGTACAGGTCGGCGTTCTCGTCCGCGGCGGCGCGCACCAGGGATCCGTCGGCCAGGACGAGGCGGGTCTCGGCGAGGCGGTCGCAGGTCAGGCCCCACTTGCGGTCGTTGAAGCCGAGTCCGCCGCCCAGGGTGAGCCCGGCGACCCCGACGCCGGGGCAGCGGCCGCCGGGAAAGTACAGGCCCGCGGAACGGGCGGCGTACACATCGGAGTTGGTGGCGCCGCCGCCCAGGTGCAGACGGCGGCCCACGGGCTGGACGTCGTGCATCGGTCGCAGGCTGATGACCAGGCCTTCGGTGGTGGAGTGTCCGGCGTAGTTGTGGCCGCCCGAGCGGATCGCGAAGGGCATGGCCTGCTGGGTGCACCAGCGCAGCGCCGCCTGGACGTCCTTCTCGACGGCACAGGCCACCACCCCGGCCGGGCGCACGGAGGCGTAGCGCTGGTTGTCCGCGCTGGCCTGCGAGGGGTAACCGGAATCCCCCGGCCGGTAGAGGCGGGCGCCGGGGCTCAGGACTCGGGCCAGGGCGCGCCAGGCGGCCGGCTCCCGGTCCGTGCCGAGCACCGCCGTCGCGGCGGTGGCCGTTCCTGCTCCCGGGAGCGGCGGGGCCATTGCGGAGACGGCCGCGGCAGTGGCCGCGCACAGGACTGCTCGCCGGTTGGTCTGCACAGCTCCTCTTCTCTGCCCGTGACGGGCGGGGCCGGTGTGGAGGGCCCCACTCCACCCGTCAAGCAGCATGGCTGTGCTGTGACACACCGGCAGACGATCATGGTTCACGCGACCGGTCGTGGACCTCGGTCGAGGGCCGCAGGCATCAACAGTCCCCGTGTGCGCCGAGTCTGTCGCTGGGGTCGGCGTTGGCGAGGGTGTGCATCTGGCTCAGAAAGGCATCGGCCATCTGCCGGGCGTCGTCGGGCAGTGAGTTGCTCAGGACGTTGACGGTGTAGGAGCGGGTGTCGCCGCAGAGGGCGAAGCAGTAGGCACCGGGCGCAGGGATGAGGGGAAAGCCGTGGAGGCGGGCGAGGGGTTGCCCGAACAGGGTGCGTGCACTGCTTCGGTAGGGCACGTAGGTACACGTTGCCGCGACGTAGGAGGCCGCCGTGCCGCGGGCGCTGACACGGGCGGCCATGCGGGGGCCGAGGCGGCACGCGGCGCCCAGGACGGCCAGCGGGATTTTCAGGTTGTCGAGTGCGCCGAACGGGGCCACCAACCCCTGGCAGGCGGCGAGACGTTCGCGGGGATCGTCGACGTCGACGGGGAGGGGCACCCGGAGGTTGGCGATGGGGTTGCCCAGTTCATCGGCGTTCTCGGCGTTGCGCAGGTCGACGGGAAGGCTCGCGAACACCGGGCGTCGGCGTGCCGCGGGTGGGTACGTGAGGTGCAACTGCCGTAGAGCTCCGGCTGTTGCAGCCAGTGCGATCTCGTGGGTGGTGAGGTGTGACGGCAGCATGCGGGCGGCGGCCCTGAAGAGCTTGAGGGGGACCTCCGCTGTCGCGTAGGCCGGGTGCGGCCCTGGGGAGGTCGGTGGTGGAACAGGCCGCGCCGGGGTGAGCGCGGACCGGATTCCGTGGGCGATGGCCCGGGCGCGGGGTACCGGTGCGGTGGCTCTCGGGGACGACCTGCGGGCCGTTTCCTCACCGGTGAGGCCGGCGTCGAGGAGGCGCCGTAGCAGGGTGATCAGCGAACGGCCGTCCAGCAGGCTGTGGTGGGCGCGCAGCAAGAGGGTGAACTCGCCTTCTGCCGAGCGCAGGTGTAGTTGCCAGGGTGGGGCGGTGCCGGGCAGGGGTTGCGTCGCGGTCCGGTGCAGCCAGGCAGCGAAGTCGGTCGGTCCGGTGCTGCTGACGATGTGGTCGCCGGGTTGGAACCGGGGGCCGTGCTCCCACAGATGGCGGCCGCGTTTGGTCGCGGGGGGTACGAGGCGTTGGCGCAGCCGGGGCAGTTCCCCCCAGCGTTCGGTTGCGCGCTCGCGCAGCGCTTCCAGATCGCATGCGCCGGTGAAGGTGAAGGCGATGCCGATGACGGGCGCGCTCGTCGGCCAGTGGGCGAGGAGCTCGTCGGCGGGCTGGAGGATGGACCGGTCCATGGCGTTGAGCTGCTCGTTTCAGGTAGGGGGCCGAGTTGTCGTGGCGAGGTGTCCCTGGCTGCGGGCGGCAGTGGGCCGGGGGCGGAGGGAGCGGGCGAGGAGTTCCTCCACGGCGAGGGCTGCGGCCCTGGCGCCGCCGCAGTGTCGAATCTGTTCGCGCATGTCGGCGGTGCCACGGGCGATGGCCGGGTCGGTGGTGACCGTGGTCAGTGCGTTGCGCAGGGCGGACGGGGTGGCCTGCTCCGGTGGCAGGTGGACGCCGAGGTTCAGCGCGGCGATCTGCTGGGCGTTGACGCGTTGTTCGGGCATCTGGGGGACGGCCACGAGCGGGACGGCGTGGCTGAGCGCCTCCATGGTGCCGCCCATGCCGGCGTGCGTGATGAAGGCGTCGGCGGTGGCGAGGATGTCTGCCTGGGGCACTCGCGCGTGGATGGACACGTTGCCGGGGACAGGGCCCAGGCGGGCGGGGTTCAGCTCGGGGCCTACGGCCATGATGACGCGCCAGGGCAGGTCGGCGAGGCCGTCGAGGCAGGCGCGGTAGAACTCGGCGCGACCGTGATAGAGCGTCCCGAGGGTGATCAGTACCGTGCGACGGCCGTCGCGGACCGGGGCGGGCAGTCCGGCGGGCGGTGCCGCTGCGGTGGTGGGGCCGACGAACGTGCACTGCCCGCGCAGGGTGGCGGCGTTGCGTTGGAACGCGCGGGGGAAGAACGCGATGGCTCGCGCGGGTGGACGAAGCAGACGGTCCGGGTGAACCGGGATGCCGTGGACGGCACAGGCCTCCGCGAACCTGGTCATCTGAGGGTCGTTGATCACCTCCTCGGTGATGGCCATGTCCTCCTGCCACCCTTGATACGGCACGTGGGTGGGGGCGAGCATCATGCTCGGAACCCGCCATCGGGCGGCCAGCGCGGGGCCGGCGAACGCGAGGACGTCATGCAGTACCACGTCGGGCGGATCGTTCCGGAAGGCCTCGACCAGCGGCGTCAGCGTGGCGGCAGCGTACGCGGCCGCAAGGGTGAAACCCCTGTCCAGGCCGCCGTTCCAGCGCAGTCGGGGGCAGGCCGGCAGGACGGGCGTGGCACCGACCGCGGTGACCTCGTCGGCGAACTCCCCGGCCGTCGCGTAGCTCACGCGGTGGCCTCTGGACACCAGTTCCCCGGCAAGGGACAGGGTCGGGTTGACGTGACCGTGCAGCGGAACGTTGACGAGCGCAACGTGGGCATGCCTGTCACGCAGGGCGGTGATCGCGGTCAATGCCGGGGCCTTTTGTTCGTGCGAACGGCGCGGCCTGGCCCTGGGGGGCAGTGACGTCGTGCCAGGACCAGGGCTGCGGGGCCGCGCACTGCGAATCGCCGCGGATAGGTGGGGGGTGCCGCGAGCTCGATCCCGGAGAGCCGGTCGAGGGCGGCGGTGAGGAATTCGGCAGCCTGCACCCGGGCGAGGGCCGCGCCGAGGCAGTAGTGCGGGCCCGCGGCAAAGGCGAGGTGGTCAACGGGCTCCCGGCTCAGGTCGAGGGCGTCGGGCTCAGGGGTGAGCGCGGGATCGCGGTTGGCCGAGCCGACGAGGACCTGCACGGGGTCGCCCTGCGTCAGGGACGTCCCGGCGAGTGACTGTGTGCGCGCAGCGGTGCGCATGGTGGCCTGGGTGGCTGGGTCCCAGCGCAGGAACTCCTCGACCGCGTGGGGGATGTGCGCCGGGTGATCGCGCAGCCAGTCGGCCTGGTCCGGGTGCCGGCACAGGCCCAACACGATGTTCGCGAGTGTCGCGGTGGTGGTGTCGCCTGCCGCGCTGATGAGGGCGGCAACGCTTTCCACGATCTCGTGACGCGACAGGGTGAGGCCTCCGGCATTCCAGGCCAGGCACCAGGAGACGAGGTCTTCACCTGGTACGGCCTCGCGCTTGCGCACCAGCGCGTCCAGGTCCGCGGTGAGGGTGCGGGCTGCGGTGTCCGCGGCGCGCAGGTCGATCCCGGACGGCATGACGTCGACGGCCGCCACCATCTGCTGCCCGAGCCTGCTCCACGTGGTGGCCTGCTGCTGCGGGACGCCGAGCAGGGCCGCCAGCAGGGCCGCGGGTACGGGCCGGGCCACCAGGTCGACGACATCGGCCGTGCCGTTGTGGTCGAGGTGGCGCTGCCACGCGTCCCAGGACCGGTGGACCGCGGCGCGGATCAGCGGTCGGTAGTTCTCCGCGGCGCGGGGGGCGAACCGCGGCCCCATGGCGCGGCGATGCCGCAGGTGGTCCTCGGGTGCGGCGAGCAGGATCGAATCCGCGATGCAGCGCAGCGCCCGGTTCTCGCGCCATTGCGGGCGGTGGGTGTCATGCCAGGTGGCGGTCAGTACGGGCCACAGGCTGGTGTCGGCGAGCACGGCCTTGGCGTGTGTGTGGTCGGTGACCAGCGCGCCGCCCCAGGGCGCGGGAAGCACCGGTCCGAGCCGGCGCAGGGCCTGGTAGACGGGGTAGGGGTCGGCCCGTCCGGCCGGCGTCGCGAGGTGGACGAGGAGGTTGGCGACGGCCTGTTCGGTGCCGCGGTCGGGTGCGGCGGTGGATGTCATCGGTCAGCGCCCGTTTGAATGGCGGGTGCCGGACCGGGGCTTGCGGTTGTTTCGGCTGCCGGGGTACCAAGGGCCTGGTCGAGGGCATCGGCTGCCTCGGCGAGGGTGCTGAAGGGGTCCAGGCCGGTGAGGCTGATGCCGTGGTCGTCCTCGATGCGCATACCGAGTTCGATCAGCGCGAGGGAGTCCACGCCCACATCGGTGAGGGGGACGTCGGGCCGAAGCAGGTGGTCGTCGATTTCGAACAGCTGCGTGAGATAGTCGGCGAGCAGGCGGTAGCCGCGGGTCATCGAGTTTCCTTCGGGTTCGTGGAGTCAGGGCTGGAAGTGCGTCCGTCACAGCGGTGACGGGTCACGTCGGCGGCCAGGATGCTGTCCGCGGTCGCGCGGATGTGCCGCCATGCCTCGTCGATGTGTTCGTCGCGGGTGAACAGTCCGCCGGCGGCCAGCCGGACGGCGGCCCTGCCGTTGACGCGGGTGGTGGTGACGAACATGCGGCCCGAGGAGTTGAGCCGGTCCGCCAGCGCGGTGGTCGCGGCGTCGCCGGCGCGCAGGCGGAAGCACACCAGGCCCAGACGTTGCGGCGCGGCCGGTTCGAACCGCCCGTCGCTGCGCAGATGTTCGCTCATCGCCTGGGCGTGGGCGACGCCGCGGCGGATGTGTGCGCGCAAACCCTGTTGGCCGTGGCAGCGCAGTACCGACCACAGCTTCAGGGATCTGAACCGGCGGCCGAGCGGCAGCTGCCAGTTGCCCAGGTCCAGGCAGGCGTCGGGGTCGGTGTCGAGGTAGTCCGCCGCGGCGGAGGTGGCGCGCATCAGCGGCTCCGGGTCGGAGAGCCAGAGCACGGAGCAGTCGAATCCGGTGAGCAGCCATTTGTGCGGGCTGGTGCTGTAGCTGTCGGCCCACGCCACTCCGTCGTGGATCCAGCGGTACTCGGGGCACACGGCCGCAACGCCGGCGTAGGCGGCGTCCACGTGCAGCCACAGCCCGTGGCGGGCACAGATCTCGCCGATCCGCGGCAGCGGGTCCACCGCGCAGGTGGACGTGGTGCCGACGGTGGCCACCACCATGGCGGGCCGCAGGCCGGCGGCGAGGTCGGCGCGGATCGCCTGCTCCAGAGCTTCCGGTTGCAACGCGAGCGTGGTGGGGTCGCTGGGGATGCGGCGCAGACGCCGGTCGCCGATGCCTACGACCCGGCACACGCGCTGCACCATGACGTTGGCCTGATCGGAGGTGTAGCAGGTGTAGGCGCGGGTGTCGCCCTCCTGGCGCCAGTCGGCTCCTCCGGCGCGGCTGAGCGCCGCGGTGATCGCCATGAGGAAGGCGGTGGTCGCGGTGGACTGCACGACGCCGTTGCCGCGGTAGGCGCCGGGCAGGTCCAGGAGTTGGCGCAGCCACTCGCAGACGGTGGTCTCCAGCTCGGTGGCCGCGGGGCTCGTGGACCAGAGCATGCCCTGCACGTTCAGCCCGGCGGACAGCAGGTCCCCCAACACCGAAGGCCCGGAGGTGTTCGCGGGGAAGTAGCCGAAGAAGGACGGGTGCTGCCAGTGCGTCATGGCAGGCAGCAGGATCTGGTCCAAGTCCTCCATGACCGCTGAGAAGGGCTCGGCGGTGGCGGGCGGCGAGGGCGGGAGTTGGCTGGTGACGCGGCCTGGCTTGACTGCGGTTTGGACCGGTCGGCTGGGGAGCTCGCGCCAGTAGTCGGCGATCCAGTCGACGACGCGGTGCGCTTCTGCCCGGAATTCTTCGGGGTCCATCGACGTGTGGCTCATGCCTGCTCTCGTGGGGCTGCGCTGGGCGCCGTGCGGGCGCCGGATCCGAAGCGGCGCCGGTAGGCGGCCAGGTGAGTGGGGTCGCTGCGCAGGAACGGCTGGTCTGCGGCGACCATGTGGCGCAGTGCCAGCAGCGGGACAGGGCTGGCCAGCGGCCGAAAGTGCGGGTTGTGCAGCCCCGGAGCCGGTGGGGGGCCGGGATGGAACTCGCCGATCATGAGGCCCTGCTCGACGAACGCGGTCTTGGCGCGATGCTGCACCTCTTCCACGAGGACCTGCGCAGGGACGGGGTCCAGTGCCGGAAAGGTGAGCAGGACGGTGGTGTGAACGGCCGCGTCTCCCTTGGTGGAGCCGCGTCGGCGCTCCGCCGACCGCGCAAGCAGCAGTTGGCGGCAGTGCTCAACCGCCATGGCGACAGCGGCCCTTGGCATGTCTGCCGCCGGGTAGGGGACGACGTGGAAGCGCCCCCAGGCCAAGGACGCCGGCACGTACGGGCAGACCGGTCCGCGACGCCCCAGGTCGGGGTGCGGGTTGCAGAGGTACTCGCGGGCCCACTGCATGACGGTCACGCAGGTGCTGTCCGGGGCTGGGCCCACCGCGATGCCGCAGCCGGCCCCGGCAGGCCCGACCTGATCGATGAGGAGCGGAAGTCGGCGATCGAGGGCATGCCCGGAGGGCTGGACTTCGTTGGGCGTCATGTGCGGCGAAATCCTCGGTGGCAAGCGAGCGGGGGCGGTCCAGCCAGTTGACTCCAGAGCGTAGTCTGCTGACTACAATTAGTGTCCATTGGCGGTGAGGTGTCGCAACGCCCCACCCCCTGTCACCGGGTGGGAGTAGTTCAGTGCCGGTCCCTCGCGCCTTGGCGCCGAGCGAATGGGTCTTCGTCCCCGGCGGCGTCCGGCTCGCGGCCTGGGGCGAGCACCCCGAACGGATCGACACAACGGCCCTCACCGCCGCCTTGGCCGCCCTGGCCACCCGCCACCCTCTGCTGGCCGCAACCATCGAACCGGCGCCTTCGGGCTGGCGATTCCACGCCCGCTCAGCGCCGCCCGTACCTGTTGCGCGCCCACGAGGCACCCGCGTCGAGGAGGAGCTCGCGCGCATCGGCGCCACGAAAGCGGCGGACACTCTGCACGTGGCCGTCCTGCCCGGGCAGGACACCGACACGGTGGTGCTGGTGTTGCACCATGCCGTCGCCGACCATGCGAGTACCGCCTCACTGAACAGCGAACTCACCGAGTTGTACGCGGTGGCGCGCAGCGGGCTCCCCCTGCCTCCGGAAACGCCGGGCAGCACCCCTGCGCCCATGGAGGCAGCCATCGACACCACAAGGTTCACCGCGGCGGACATCACCCGCTACGCGGCTCGCCGCGGCCGTACCGCTGCCGGACTGGCCGTCGTCCAACTGCCTCACCGCGGTGGCGCGGGACCGTCCGGCTACAGCGTTGAACACCTGCGGTTCAGCGAACACGCCACGGCGGATCTCGCCGCCACGGCCCGCCGCGCGCGCATCTCCATGCACGCCCTGACCTGTGGAGCCTTACTGGCCGCCGCCCGCTCCATGCACCCCGGTCCCCGCGAGACCACGGCGCCGCTGGTGTGCCACATGCCCGTCGACATGCGTCGCCGACTGCGCATTCCCCGACAGGCACAGGTATTCGCCACCTCCGGGTACCACGCGATCCTCCATCTCACCGCGGACCACGGCGCCGTACACGCAGGACAGCAGATCACCGCACAATTCCACGAAGCCGTCCGTGGAGGCGAGTTGGAGCTCGAAGTCCTCGCCCTCGAACAGCTCCTGGAGCAGCCGCCCCTGCCCGTCACCGTGGGCGTGACCGACCTCGGCCGATACCCCCGCCCCGGCGCATCAGCCGCTGCCGACGAAAGCAGGCCACTGATCAGCGCCGGCCTGCCTCAGGTCGCCGCACCCTTCCCCGTCGTCGCCGCCTCTGTCGTCCACGGCCAACTGCGGATCTCCTCACCCTGCTTCCACGCCTGGTTCGACCCCGAAACCGTGAAGCAGTTCATGGCCCACACCCACACCCACCTCGGGGCCGCCCGCGAACGAAGCTGAACGCCGGGCCCCGGTCGACACCGTCACGGCAGTGCGACCTCACGCGCCCGGCCGACGCCGAAGCGCTGCGCCAGCCGCGTCATGGCCTGCGACATCCTCGACGGCATCGAGTCCGGCTCGGGAATGGTCACCGGTCGCTGCCGGCCGTTCTGGATCGCCGCTATCCGCCAGCCCTCCGGCGTACGCACGCAGACGATGATCTGCCGTGACAGCCGCCGCTTCGGCAGGTTGCTCCGCCAGGGCATGAGGACCGATCCGTTGCCCACCAGCACGGCCACGGAATCGGTGATGAAGCGCAGCGACTCGACCTGGCCGACCATCGCCGATCCGGCGATCACACCGCGGAACAGCTTGTCGTGGTTGTCCTGCAGCTGCGCGGCGCCGGCCGCCCAGCTGCCGTCGTAGGACACGTAGTCGGCGTCCTCGGTGAACAGCCGCCCGAACCCGGCGGAGTCCCCCTCGGTCCAGGTCTTGCAGTACTCGGCGAAGAGCTCGTGGATCTCGGTCTCTCGGGTGTCCATGCTTTCCCTGCCCCTTCCGGTCCTGATATATTTCGTTCGGCCGAACTAAATGTAGGGAGTGGGGCATGGAGCCGTCAAGGGCAGAACTTCTCGCCGAACTCGGGGAGGCAGGACGGGTGCACAGCAATGCGGCCGTCATGTATCACGCGGCGATCAGTGCCCGGATGGACCTCAGCGCAGTCGAGGAGAAGACGCTCGACCTGCTCCAGCGGTCAGGCGCACTCAGCGCGGGCGAGCTGGCAGAGCTCACCGGTCTGGCTCCGGCCTCCGTGTCCGGGCTGATCGACCGGCTGGAGCGCAAGGGGTTTGCCCGAAGAGTGAGGGACTCACGGGACGGCAGGCGGGTCAACGTCGAGATCGACCCGGACGCCGAGACCCGGTTCGCGCCGCTCTTCGCCCCCTTCGCGGCTCAGCTGGCCGACCTGTACGCGCAGTACTCGGAGGCGGAGCTCGCCGTGATCCTCGACTTCCTTCATCGCTCCGCGAGGATCCAGCGGGAGGCCACCCACACGCTCGGAGAACATGAGTAGCGTCATCGTCATGACGGCTGAGGGCGAGGCACTGGTCGGCGGCATGGTGAACGCGGGGGCGGTCTTCCGCCGCGGTGGTTTGGTGGAGCGTCCGGCGCCGCCCAACGCACCCGCCCTGCACGCCCATCTCCGGGCACTGAAGGAGCACGGCTTCGACGCGGCACCGACCCCTGTCGGTCTCACCGAGGACGGCCGTGAGCAGCTGACCTTCATCGTCGGTGACGTGGCCCTGCCGCCGTTCCCGGACTGGGTGATGACGACGCCGGCCCTGGAGTCGGTGGGGCGCCTGCTGCGGCGCTTGCACGAGACCAGCGCGACCGTCGGGGTCGACCCCCGTGCCGGGTGGCCCGGGGAGCCGGCCGACCCGGAGGGCGGAACGATGCTGTGCCACAACGACGCGTGCCCGGACAACGTCGTCTTCCGCGACGGCCGCGCCATTGCCCTGATCGATTTCGACCTGGCGGCCCCGGGCCGTCCCCTCTGGGACGTCGCCATGACCGCCCGCTACTGGGTGCCGATGCTCGATCCCGTATCTGCGGCCGGTCTCTATCCCGCGGGGCTGGATGCGCCCGCGCGGCTGCGGATCCTTGCCGACAGCTACGGACTCTCGCTGCAGGACCGCGCCGGGTTGCCCGGCGTGGTGGAGCAGGCCACCGAGGTCTGCCGGGCCTTCGTCGCCCGCCGCGTGGCCGACGGCGACCCCGTCTATCTCCAGGCGCTGGCCGAGCGTGGTGGATGGGAACGCTGGGACCGGATACAGACCTGGCTGGCGGACCGCCGTGAGACGTTCACGGACGCCCTGCTGAACTGACCGGCCCCAGGCGTTCCGGCGGCTTCGGGTCCCACCTCTTCGGTTCCGCCCCGGGCAGGCCTCGGCCCGCCGCCCTACGCGGCGGCCTCCCAGACGAATCCGTCCGGGTCGGTGAAGGTGTCGGCGGTGCTGCCGAGGACGATGCCGTGCGAGCCGGTGCCGTCGGCGGGAACCCCGAGGTCCTTGGCGAGGCCACGGCGCTTGTACAGCGCCAGCTTGACGGGGCTGGACTGACCGGGGGCGAACTCGGCGTACTTGCCGCCGAAGCTCTTGGCCACGGTCAGGCCCCGGCCGACGTAGAACTGCTTGGTGGCCTTCACGTCCTCGACGCCGAGCAGCAGGACGACCTCGTCGATCTCGCGGGTGGCGGGGCCGGTGTCCTTCCGCGCCGAAGTCGCGATCTTCCAGATCGTCCCGTCGGGGGCCTGAACGACGCCGCCGTAGCCCCACAGCGACTTCGCGGCGGGCTTCAGCACCGTGGCCCCGGCGTCCACGGCGGCGCCGATGAAGCCGTCGACGGTGGCCGGGCCGGACACCGTGAGCGCCAGGGTGAAGCCGCGGAATCCGGTGGAGTGGGCCTCGGACGCCCGCAGGCGCAGGTACGCGTCCACGCCGAAGGCGACGTAGAAGCGGCGGGCGGCCTCGGGGTCGGCCACCTCAAGGGTGACGGACGCGAGGGACGTGGTGGCTGCGGTGGAAGCGGTGGTTGCCATGCCCATCACGCTAGGGTCCGCGCGGCGGCCGGGGCTTCTCGATTCCTGACCGGTCCTGAGACATGCGGTGGTACACACCCTCCCCATTGAAGGCCGCCCTACCCGAGGCCGACCTCGACGCTGGTGCGGGTGCCCCAGCGGTTGATGCGGTGGCAGGTGGCCATGGCGTACAGGTACATCGGCTTCAGGACCAGGGCGCGCCAGAGCATGGTGAGCGGGGCGAGCGCGAACAGCAGCACGGTCTGGCGCAGGGTCATGTCACTGCGCCGGACCGTGAACAGGCGCAGCGACATGAGGTAGCTCATGGCGGTCCCGATGACCAGACCGGCGACCAGCAGGGAGCCGAGGTGGCCGCGCAGGCCGGGGTCGGCGAGCACCACGACGGGAATGGCGATGCCGAGGACGATGTGGACGTACTCGGCGACGGTGGTCCAGAACACGATGCCGTTCGCGGGCATGTAGCGCAGCCACCACAGATGGCGGACGGTGGTGCCGCGCATCCAGCGCATCTGCTGGCGCAGGTAGTGCCGCCACCGCTCCGGGGCGAGGGTGAACACCAGCGAGGACGGCTGGTGGACGGTGTCGCCGGCGAGCAGGCCGTAGAAGGTGAGCATCGAATCGTCGTTCATCTGCATGGGCCGGCCGCGGAAGGTCTCATGCTCGTAGACCCCGGCCGCGTCGCGGACGATGTCCGCGCGGTAGAAGGCGAGTGTCCCGGAGTTGATCGTGACCCGGCCGAGCACCGACTGGGCGCTGCGCAGGCCGCGGGTGAACGGCAGGTAGAGCAGGTTGATCATCCTGGTCAGGGCGTTGGCGTCGTGGTTGAGGACCACGACCTGGCCCGCGACGGAGGTGACCTTCGGGTCGGCGAACGGCTTCAGTCCCTCGGCGACGGCCTCGGGATCCAGGACCGAGTCGCTGTCGAGCGTGACGAACACGTCCGCGTCGTCGTCGGCTAGGACGTGCATCTGGGCGTGGCGCTTGCCGCGGTTGGGGGTGCGGTCCCAGGTGACCTCGACGCCGTGGGCGGCGGCGCGTGCGAAGAGTTCGTCGCGTACGTCGTCGTACGTCATCGGCGTGCCGTCGGGGTGGACCGAGCCGTCGTTCACGACCCGGATGCGGTTCACGGGCCGCGTCTGGATCAGCACCGAGTGCAGGCAGGCGCGCAGGGCGTCGGAGTCCTCGTTGTAGACGGGTATCTGGACGGTGACCTTCAGTGCGTCCAGTCCGGCCTGTGCGTCGGGGGCGGCGGTGCGCGGGCGCTCCAGCCAGGACACCGGGACCCACCACAGCAGCAGGAACGACACCAGCCAGGGCAGGGCCATGCTCCCGGTGTGCCCGGTGGTCAGCGAGGTGATCAGGCTGACGGTGTGCGCGACGCCCCAGGCCAGGAACGCGGTCAGGGGCAGCGCGCCCAGCAGCACGAGACCGCGCGAGGACAGATGCCGGGCCCTGGGCAGCGGGGGCACGCCCGGCCAGTCCCCGGAGGCGGCGGAGCCCTCCGTCCGCTCGGCCGACCCCGCCTCGACGACGCCGGCGCTCACCGCTCGACCGGCCCACGCCCGCGCCGGAACCCCACACGCACCGCGACCGCGCCCACCACCACGGCGCAGACACTGGCCGCGACCAGCCACAGCTGGCCGGTGGCCAGGCCCGTGGCGGCCAGCGTGCCGCCTCCGGTCGAGATCGACGCGTACGACATAAGTCCGCTCCCTAAAAAGTACGACTTTTATTCGTTACGGCACGGCCCCCGGTGATCGCCAGGACCAAGGTCCCGACGGCCGGGCCGTGCGCACTTGACCACAGGGCGGACATTCCTTGCGGTGGCAGTTAGGCGACCCTTACTATCCCTAGTCGCACCACCCAGGGCCTCGACCGTCTCACCCGGTCCGCCCGCGGCGAGCGCTCCACCGACGCAGCCTGGCCGATCCTCCCCCAGTGCCTCAAAGGTCTGGGAGGTACCCCCAGCCGGTATTCGCTCACAGGACCCGCACTTGAATCACGACACCTTCGGTCTGTACGACCCTGCCCGCGACCACAGCGACTGCGGCGTCGGCTTCCTCACCCGCCTCGACGGGGTGCCGAGCCACGACGTCATCCTGAAGGGCCACGAAGCGCTCTGCACCATCCCCCACCGCGGCGGCAAGTCCGCCGAGGGCGTCGGCGACGGCGCGGGGGTGAGCGTCGACCTGTCGGTGGAGTTCTTCGGCGCCCTCACCGGCGAGGAGCTGCGCGCCGGGCACTTCGGCGTCGCCAACTGCTTCGTGCCGACCGATGCCGAACGCCGCGACGACGCCCTCCGCCTGGTCGGCCGGTGCATCGCCGAGCAGGGCTTCGAGACGCTGCTCGTGCGCGACGTACCCGTGGACCACTCCGTGACCCGGCCCGCCGCCGAGCGGTACCAACTGCCCATCGTGCAGTGGGTGTTCCGCGCGCCCGAGGGCTGGGCGCGGGCCGAGGTCGACGCCGCCGCCAACCGCGCGCTCCTCACGATCGAGGCCGCCGCCTACGCCGACGACGTCTACGCCGGGCTGTACCCGCTGTCACTGAGCGCACGGACGCAGGTGCTCAAGGGACGGCTCAACTCCGGTGAAGTCATCGGCTACTTCCGCGACCTGTGCGATCCGCGGCACTCCGTCCGCTCCCTGTACTTCCACACCCGGTTCTCCACCAACACCGAGCCGCACCCGACGATGGCGCAGCCGTTCCGCCTCATGGCGCACAACGGCGAGCTGAACACCGACCGCAAGAACCGCCTGAGCGACGAGGCCCTCGCCCGGGCCCGCACCCGGAGCATCGTGCGGCCGCCGGGGCAGTCGGACTCCTCGCGGCTCGACCAGACCCTGCAGAGCCGGGTGTTCGACGACGGTCTCGACCTCGTCGAGGCGGTCGTGTCGCTGATGCCGCCCGCCTGGGAGAACGACCGCACCCTGCCCGACGCCGTCCGCGACATGCTGGAGTACTTCTCCCTCTACGAGGAGAAGAACGACGGCCCGGCCGCCGTGATCTTCAGCGACGGCGATGTCGTCGGCGCCCGCCTCGACCGGCTCGGCCTGCGCCCGCTGCGTACCGTCGAGACCGCCGAGTACCTGATGGTGGCGTCCGAGGCCGGGCAGGTCGCGTTCCCCGACGACGAGGTCGTGCACCGGGGCCGTATCGAGGCCGGCGGCATGCTCGTCGTCGACCACCGCACCGGCCGCCGGATGCGCACCCGCGAGGTCCTCGACGCCCTCGCCGCGCGCCGGCCGTACAGCGAACTGCTCGCCTCGGCGCGGGTCAACCTCGACGACCTGCCCGCCCCCGACTACTACCGCGGCACCACGACGCTCGGCTACGACGGCGACCTCACGCTCGCCGGGCGGTACGTGGCGTACTCGCTGAACCAGGAGAGCTTCCGGTTCATGCTCGACCCGATGCTCGCCGACGGGTCGGAGCGGATCTCCGCGATGGGCTACGGCAACGCCATCAACGCGCTCAGCGACACCGAGGGCGGCATGGCGAAGTACTTCTCGCAGCGCTTCGCCCAGGTGACGAACCCGCCGCTGGACAGCATCCGCGAGGCCGACGGCATGAGCATGCGGGTCGCCCTCGGCCCGAAGCCCGACGGGACCGGCAGCACGGACGAGCGGCAGCTCGTGGTGTCCTCGCCCGTGCTCGGGCACCTCGACATGGTCCGCCTGCGCGACCAGCGGATCGTGCCGCTGCAGCGGTTCGCCATGCTCTACGACCCCGTCGCCGGGGACGAGGCGGCGAATGCCGACGCGCTGCGCAACGCGGTCCAACGGCTCTGCGACGACGTCGAGCGGTTCGCGGGCGAGCAGGGCGGCATCGCCCTCCTCACCGACCGGGCCGTCTCCTCGACCCGGGCACCGCTGCCCGTCGTCCTCGCCGTCGCCGCCGTCAACCAGCGCCTCATCGAGACCGGGCTGCGGCTGCGCGTCTCGATCGTCGCCGAGAGCGGTCAGCTGGCCTCCTCCCACCATGTGGCGACCGCGCTCGGCTTCGGCGCCTCGGCGGTCTACAGCCTCAGCGCACGGCTGCGCGCCGAGGAGAAGTACCCGAGCGCACCGGCACCCGCGGGCGAGATCACCGGCACCGACCGAGCGCTGGCCAAGTTCCGCAAGGCGGCCGAGAAGTCCCTCGCCAAGACCATGGGCCGGGTCGGGCTGTGCACCGCGGAGAGCTATATCGGCGGCGAGTTCTTCGAGCCGAACTACCTCGACACCCGCGACGACATCTTCGCGCGGATCTTCCCGCACATGGAGGCCCCGGTCGGCGGCGTCGGGTTCGCCCGGATCGCCCAGGCCGCGACGGAGTGGCACGAGCGGGCCCGTACCGTGGCGACCGAACAGCAGATCCCGCTGCTCGGGCTGTTCAAGGAGCGCTCGGACGGCGCCGGGCACTCCTTCGGCGTCACGGCCGTGCGCGGCTTCGGCGACATGACCGAGGAGAAGCCCGAGTTCGGCAAGGACGGTGACCCGGACGCGCTGCGGCTCCTCACCCTCGGGCAGCTCGACGACGCCTTCGGCATCACCGACGCCGCGTACCGCAACACCGGGTACGACGCGCTGAGCGACGCCGAGATCGACGCGTTCCGAATCACGCCCGGGTACCGCGCCTTCCTGCGGACCACGCACGAGGAGCGGTCGCGTCGCCCGGCCGCCCTGCGTGACGTGCTGGCGCTGCCCGCGGACGTGACCGGGCTGCGTACGCCGGAGGACTTCGCGCGGGAGCTGGGGCGGTTCTCGACGAGCGGGAACGCGAGCGTGACGGTGCGCGGCGTCACCGTGACCATCGGGGACACCGCCCGCCTGAGCCTCCACGAGGGCGGCATCGACCGCCACACCGCCCTCGCCGAAGGCCTCGCCCTGGCCTACCCCGGCGAGGTCGAGACACTGGAGGTCTCCGAGGACAGCGTCGTCGTCACCTCCGCCCCTCTGCTGACCCTGCTCGCCAAGGCCCCCAACAGCGTCCCCCTGGACGAGGTCCAGCCCGCCCACGAGATCACCCGCTCCCTCGCCTCCGGCGCGATGAGCCACGGCGCGCTCGTGGCGACCGCGCACGAGGCCGTTGCGCACGGCACGAACATGGTCGGCGCCATGTCGAACAGCGGCGAGGGCGGCGAGCACCACTCCCGCTACGGCACCATCCGCGGATCGAGGATCAAGCAGTTCGCGTCCGGCCGGTTCGGCATCTGGGCGGGCTATCTCGCCGACCCGATGCTCGAAGAGCTGGAGATCAAGATCGGTCAGGGTGCGAAGCCGGGCGAGGGCGGGCAGTTGCCCGCGCCGAAGGTCACCGTGGACATCGCGGCGGCGCGCGGCGGCACTCCGGGCATCGAGCTCATCTCCCCTCCCCCGCACCACGACACGTACTCCATCGAGGACCTGGCCCAGCTCATCCACGACTGCAAGGCCGCCCGGGTGCGGGTGATCGTGAAGCTGGTGTCCTCGGAGGGCATCGGCACCATCGCGGTCGGTGTCGCCAAGGCCGGCGCGGACGTCATCAACGTCGCCGGGAACACCGGCGGTACGGGTGCCGCGGCCGTCACCAGCCTGAAGTACGCGGGGCGTTCGGCGGAGATCGGCGTCGCGGAGGTGCATCAGGCGCTCGTCGCGAACGGGCTGCGGCAGAAGGTCGTCCTGCGCTGCTCCGGCGCGCACCAGACCGGCGGCGACGTCGTCACCTCGGCTCTCCTCGGGGCCGACAGCTTCGAGTTCGGCACGACCGCGCTGATGATGCTCGGCTGCGTCATGGCGAAGAACTGCAACGTCAAGTGCCCCGCCGGGCTCACCACGAACCCCGAGGTCTTCGAGGGCGACCCGCGCGCGCTGGCACAGTACCTCCTCAACATCGCGCACGACGTACGGCAGATCCTCGCCCGCCTGGGCCTGCGCTCCCTGCGCGAGGCACGAGGCCGCACCGACCTGCTGCAACTGCTCGACCACCCGGCGAGCGTCGGCCGCCTCGACGTGCGCCGACTGCTGGCGCGCGTGCCCGAGAAGGTCGTGGACGACCCGGAGTACCTGGAGAAGGACTTCACCACCGACGACGCACTCATCGAGCGGATCCGCACGGCGCTGGTGGAACGGCGCGAGCCGTCCGTGCTCATCGAGGGCATCCGCCTCGGCAACAGCGACAAGTCGGTGGGCGGGCAGTTCTCGATCGACGTCGAGCGGCTCCTCAACCACGAGGTGAGCGGCGGCCTTCCCGCCGTCACCGCCGACGACCGCGGCCGTCGCCGCCTCGTCGACGGCGCCGTGCGCCTGCGCACCACCGGCTCCGCCGGGCAGTCGTACGGCGTGTTCTGCAACGACGGCATCACGCTGGAACACACCGGCACCGCCAACGACGGCGTCGGCAAGAGCCAGAGCGGTGGCCGGATCGTCGTCCGCGCCCCGGGCGGCGGCAGCGCCGAGCGCGGCGGGAACGTGCTCGTCGGCAACTTCGCGCTGTTCGGCGCGACCGGCGGCCGGACGTTCGTGCAGGGCGAGGCCGGTGACCGGTTCGCGGTACGGAACTCCGGCGCGACCGCGGTCGTCGAAGGCCTGGGCGACTTCGGCTGCGAGTACATGACCGGCGGCACCGTGCTGAACCTCGGCGGCTTCGGCAAGGGCCTCGGCAACGGCATGAGCGGCGGATTCCTCTACCAGTACGACCCCTCGGGCGAGCTGTCCGGCCGGGTGAGCGCCGACTCGCTGCTCGTGTTCCCGGTGACGGACACCGAGCACGGCGCCTTCCACGAGGCCGCCGTACGGCTGCTCCTGGCCTGGCACCTGGAGGCGACCGGATCGCCCCTGGCGGCCCGGCTGCTGGAGGACTGGGAGGCCGAGCGCGAGCATGTGTACTGCGGGATGCCCCGGGCGCTGCTGCTCTACCAGGACGCGGGGGAAATCCTCGCCGCGGCCACCCGAGGCGAACTCCTCGACGAGCTGGCGACCTCGATCGCCTCCGACAAGCTCCGCGCGTTCAAGGTCGACTACCGCGACCGCCGCACCGTCCTCGGCGGCCGTGCCCCGGCCTTCGGCGACCAGGGCAGCGACGACATGTTCGCTCTGCTGTCCTCGTACACGGTGCTCGGCGTCGCCCAGGACCTCGCGCTGAAGCGGGTGCCCGGCGCGAGCGGCCCGGACGATCCGCGGGTCGCCGAGGCCGTGCGCAACCTCGTCCTCACCGAGGACTTCTTCGTCAGGCAGCGAGTGGTGAAGTACCTGCGCGGCACGCTGGAGCGGTTCGCCGACGACGAGCTGGCCACCCTCATCGCGGTCAAGCGCCTCGACGACTACAAGAGCGCGCTGCGGCAACGCAACAACCTCAGCGTGGACGCCCCCGGAACCTACGGCTGGATCATGCACCAGAACACCAAGAACGCCGGCCGCGTCCGCGCCGCCCGGTTCGACGAACTGCTCGCGACCGCCGCGCTCGACGACATCGCGGGCCGCAGCATCCCGCAGGCCCCCACCGAGGCGGTGACCGCGTGACCCTCATGCCCCCGACCGGAGCCCTCATCCCGGCCGACGCGCCGTTCTCCGCCGCGCAGGAGTCCTGGCTCGCCGGATTCATCGCCGGCATCGCCGCCGCCGGACGCCGCAGCAGCGCGGCCTCCGACACACCCACGGCAACGATCGACGTCCTGTACGGCACCCAGACCGGCAACGCCGAGTTCCTGGCCGGCGAACTCGTCGCCGGGGCCCGCGCCCGCGGCCTCGGCGGCACGGCCACCGCACTCGACGACATCACACCCGAACAACTCGCCGCGATGTCCCACGTGTTGGTCGTCACCTCCACGTACGGCGAGGGCGAGATGCCCGACAACGCCATGCTGTTCTGGGAGGCACTCCAGGCCGAAACGGCTCCGCGCCTTGAGCAGTTGAGCTACGCGGTCCTCGGGCTCGGCGACCGCGGCTACGACGACTTCTGCCAGGCGGCGAAGCTCATCGACACGCGGCTGGAGCAGCTGGGGGCGTCCCGGTTGCACGAACGCGTCGACTGCGACGTGGACTTCGAGGAGCCCGCGGCACAGTGGACGGCGGCGGTGCTGGAGCGGCTGGCCGCGGAAACCGGCGCTGCCCCGGTGGCCGTGGCGGACCCGGCCCCTCGGGCCCGCTCGGCGTGGAACAAGCGCAACCCCTACCGCTCCCGGCTCGCCGAGAACCGGCTGCTGTCCTCGCCGGGCAGCGCGAAGGAGATCCGCCACTACGAGTTCGACCTCGGCGACAGCGGCATCACGTACGAGGCGGGCGACGCGCTGGCCGTCGTACCGGTCAACGACTCCAGGCTCGTCGACGAGCTCCTGGAGCACCTCGGCGGAGGCGACGACGAGGAGGTCGCCGACCTGCTGCGCCGCGAGCTGCGCGCCCCGTCGAAGGAGCTGATCGCCGACCTCGTCGAGCGGGCACCGGCGAGCGAGCTCGCCTCGGTCGTCGCGCACGGCGACCGCTCCGACCTCGACTCCTGGCTGTGGGGCCGGGACATCCTCGACCTGCTCCGGGACGCCGGTTCCGCGTCCCCGGGCCTCAGCGAACTCCTGCCGTTCCTACGGCCGTTGCAGGCACGGCAGTACTCGATCTCGTCGAGCCCGCTCGCCCACCCGGACCGCATCCACCTCACCGTCGCCTCGGTCCGCTACGGCACCGGACAGCGCCGCTACGAGGGCGTCGCGTCGACGTACCTCGCCGACCGGGTCGACGGCGCCATCGGCCTCTACGTCCAGCCGAACGCCTCCTTCGGCGTCCCGGCCGACGACGACACCCCGATGGTCATGATCGGCCCCGGCACGGGCATCGCGCCGTTCCGCGGCTTCCTGCACGAACGGGCCGCGCGCGGCGCGGCCGGGCGCAACTGGCTCTTCTTCGGCGACCAGCACCGCGCCACGGACTTCGTCTACGAGGACGAACTCACCGAGCTGCACAAGCGCGGCGTGCTCACCGAGCTGGACCTGGCGTTCTCGCGCGACCAGGCCGAGAAGATCTATGTGCAGACGCGGATGCGGGAGCGGTCGCGCGAGCTGTACGCGTGGCTGGAGGAGGGAGCGCACGTCTACGTCTGCGGTGACGCCTCCCGCATGGCCAAGGACGTCGAGGCGGCCCTGCTGGGCGTCATCGCCGAGCAACGCGGACGCGGGGACGACGACGCCGCGGAGTACCTGGCGGACCTGCGCCGGGCCAAGCGCTACGTACGGGACGTGTACTGAGCATGACGGAGCAGGATGGTTGCGCGTTCGAGGGGTGCTGCGGCCGGCGCAACAGCCGCGTGCGGCTGATCGATGCGCGGATGCCGGAGCTGGCCCAGTGCCTGACGCTCTTCCAGCACGTACAGGCGGTCACCGGAGGTCCGGTCGCGCGCATCGACCAGGCCGGCAGTTACGACGTCCCGAGCCTGCGCGGCGACGCGTTCGCCGTCCGCCCGGGCTCGATCGCGCTGCGCCTGGACGGTGCCGGTGTGGCGTCGGCGGTGGTCGCACGGGACGAGAGCACCGGCTCGGTGGCCCTGCACCTGTTCGACGCGGACGGCCGGACCGTGCACGAGGGGCGGCTGCTGTCCGAGGGGGACCGGCTGCTGGTCGGGCTCGCCCGCACGGTCCACGCCGGAGCACAGGTCACGGGAGCACAGGTCGCCCCCGCGGTGCCGGACTGGGAGTACGGCGACCAGCTCGCCCAGCTCGACGCGGTCCTGGTGGACGGCGGCCGCGCCCGGCGCGCGGCGTTCGACCGGTACCGCGGCGAGCACCGGCCGATCGACGCCGGCGTCCTGCCCGCCGTACTCGACCATGTCTGCTCCGTCGGGCTGCCGATCGGCGTCGCGGTGTTCGCCCCGGCGGCCATGCAGGCGTGCAGCGGCCGCGTGCACGTCACCGACCGGACCGTCGGCGGGCGGGTGTTCGCGGCGGTCGCCGAGAGCTCGGTGGAGATCGACCTGGCGCGTGTCCGGGCCTGCCACCTCGTCCGCTCGACGGCGGCCCACGGCCCGACCTCGGCGCTCGAACTCGACGACGAGGACGGGCGCTGCGTCGCCGTCATCACGCAGTTCGGCATCGTCGCGCAGGACGTGCACGCGGCGTGGGAACACCTCGCGGCGTCAATGCCGGACGCCTGACCGGTCGTCCGCGGCCGGGCTATCCCTGGCGGCCGGTGTCGAGCGGGTCGCCGGCCTCGCCGACGACCTTGGCGATCCAGGCCACGGCCTCGGGCACGTCGTAGTTGCCGGCGTGCGGCTGGTTCCAGGCGAGCTGGTAGTTCAGGTCCTTGACCTGCTTGTCGGCGGCGAGCGCCCGGTCGAGGTTGACCGAGACGGTGAATGCGGTGTCCCGGTCACGGGTGCCGTGGCGGACGTACCAGTTCGGTGCGGTGTCGGCGCCGGTGCCGATGAAGTCCATCGGGTCGATCAGGTGGACCTGGTCGTCGACGGTGGTGCTCTTCCTGCTGGTGTACTGGTCCCAGGTGAGCCCGGTGTCGTCGAGGCCGCTGCCGTCGCCGGCGACATCGTTGTGATTCCAGCTGAACTCGGTGTAGTTCATGTACTTCTGCGCCGGCGGGCCGAAGAGGTCGGTCTCGGTGCCGCTGGTGGTGTTCCCGTTGACGCCCACCGCGTCGAAGGCGGGGGTCGTCTTGAGCGTGGCCTGGGTGGCGACGAAGGCGAGGTACTTCGCCATGTCGAGGGAACGCACCTTGCCGGTTGCGGTGTCGACGTCGATCCAGTCGTTGACGTACGTCTTGGTGGTGGGCGGGCGCCCGGAGGTGATCTCGAAGGTGCCGCCCAGCGGCGGGATCGTATGGGCGGGATCGGCCTTCAGATAGGTCTCCGCGGAGCGGATGACCTCGTCCTTGATGGTGTCGAGCATGGTCGCGGCGGTGAGCCGGGAGCGGTCGGGGTTGCGCAGCCCGAGGCTCTTCTCGTACGCCGCGAACTGCGCCGCGATCGCGGCGGCGTCCTCGGGCGACGGGTTCGAACCGACGGTGTCACGGGTGGCGAGGACGTTGTACAGCCACTCGTAGGCCGCATCGGCGTTGCCGAGGTCGGTGATCGGGCAGTACGCGTTGACGGCGAAGACGTCGTCGCGCAGGGTGCTGCGGTCCTTGGCGTCGATGCCGGCGGCGCCGACCGCGGCGAGGTATTGGTGGTACTCGGCGCTGTTGCCGGAGGCGCCCAGGATCGACACCAGTGCGCCGCCGCCGCTGGTGCCGTTGACGACGATCCGCTCGGCGCTGCCGGGCATCGTGGCGTCGTTGAGGCGCAGGTAGCGCACGGCGGCCTTGGCGTCGACCACCGCCGCCGGGGCCTTGCCGGGGGCGGAGCCGTCGGCGCCGAGCAGACCGCGGCTGCGGCTTGCGACGTCGACGAAGACGTATCCGGCCTTCAGGGCGGCGCCGACGTTGCTCGTCGAGCTGTTGTAGGCGGTGCCGTCGGTGACGCTTGCCCTGATGTAACTGGCTCTCCAGCCACCGTTGTTCACCGCGAAGTAGACCGGCGTCCGCTGGTCGTCGAAGGCGCTCTCGGGGACGAAGACGTTCATGCTCTGGTAGCCGCAGGCGGTGTTGGGGATTGTGGTACCGCTGCCGGGCTGCTGTGCGGCCGCGGCGACCGGCTTGGCGACGTAGCAGATCTCCTTGTACCAGCGCACGTTCATCGGCCGGCCGTCCACGGTGACGGTGATCGTCGTGTAGGCGGCGGAGTCGAAGTCCAGCGCGGAGTCCTGCGGATCCGCGGCAGGGTCACGGCTCTCGGCAGCAGCCACCGCGACGGAGGCCGGCACCACGGCGGCCGTGAGGGCGAGAGAGCCCGCGATCGCCAGGCCTGCCAGGAGGTGGTGGCGGATCACCGGGCGTCCTTCCCGTATCCCCGCCGAGTGCGTGAGTGCCTCGCGCCCGAAGGACGCAGAGTGCCGCTGCATGGGGTCTCCCCTCATCGAGCACCAAGTGCTTCGCCGATGCCTCAGGTCAAGGCGAGACGCACGCTACAAGATTGTTAACAATATGCACAGCAATATCGCAGACGTTTTCTCGGGACGGCACAGTCCCACGTTGAGCAGGTGCCGCTGTAACCACGGCACGACCGGGCGGAGACACCATGACGTCTGGGCTGCGGCGGATGCGCCACGTAAAGCCGCCGGTGACAGATCCAGCCCGCAGCGCCGCCTGGTAACAGGCACTCCTCGGCCTCGCACTCGCGGCCGAGTTCGCCGAACAGGGCGAGATCCGCGGCGTGCTGCTCGTCGACCCGGACGGCGGCTACACAATTGCCCTGCGCGTCCGGCGGTACTGCGCGAGCGAGCCGGACGTCACGGACTTCGACTACCTCGTTCGGGACCGACGGCCAGGTCACCACCTACTCCACACCCCGCCTGGCTCCACCCGGGGAACCTGGGTAGAGCCACACGCTGCCACCAACCCCGGGCTCGTCAACACCCCCTGCTTCAGGGGACCTTCGGCTCCGCGAGCAGGTCGTCGACGATGCGCAGCCGGGTCTCCGGGAAGTACTCCGCGATCGCTTCGCGCATCATCGCCTCGCCCTCCGGCTCGGGTACGGCACACCGGGTACGGGTCTCCTCGTCCGGCCAGCGGGCGTACGCCACCCAAGTGCCGTCGTCCGCCTGGTGCAGTCGAGACCCGTAGCTTCCGCACTCACGGTGGATCGCCACCGTCACCCGATGCCAGCCGTCCACGAGCAGTTGCTCTTTCCCCTCATGGACGCGCCACCGATAGATCACCGCGAACATGCGTACTCCCCCTCGGACTTGATCCACACCGAAGGTTAGACGACATGCCCCGGTCGGCCACCGGGTTCGGCGGCTCAGGTCACGGGACGAGGGAGTTGTACAGTTCGACGATCGTCGTGCCGAAAGGCGGGGCGCCGATTTCCTTCGCCGCGGGGATGACGGCTTCCTCCAGGAAGCGCCGGAAGTCAGCCTCCGACTCCCAGATGTCGACAACCTGCCAGCCACCGTCCTCGCCCGGTGCGGCGAAGTGGGCGATGAGGCCGGCGGGCGGGTTGGCGCGGTCCGGGATCACGCGGTCGAACGTCTGCTGGTAGAGCTCCTGGTTCCAGTCCACCGCTTGGTTGTGCACCAGAACAGTCATGGCGGATTCCTCGATTCGCACGCATAGACCGTTCCCCCTGTTTCGACGCTACGCCGGTTGCCCGGGAGCGGCGAACTGTCACGCACGCGGGCTCCCCTACCGACCGAGAGGAAGTTGGGTCAGCCCAACTTCCCATTTCCGGTCCGCACCGCGGCCGCCATGCCTGGCGGCAGCCGTGGAGAAGTCGAAGCAGCTCAAGGCGTAAAGGTCGCCGCCCGGCGGACCGCTTCGACGGCGCCCGGGGTGCCGGGACCGCGTCCGCCGGGAGCGAGTTGAACGCGTTCAACTTCCCTGGCACGATACGTCCTGTCACCCGGAGGCGGGTGCCGGACGAGAGGACCACGGTCATGACGAGCTCACTGCTCATGCCGCGAGGCCGTGCCCGCGAGGGAACGGCCCGCGCAGCGGGAAGTACCGCCCCGACGCGGATCCTCGACTGGGAGCACCCGTCCGTCGCCTCGCTGCTCGGGCAAATCGACCTGCCGGACGCCGCGGACCCCGTCCACCGGCTGGCGGCCCTGCGCCGGGCCCACCGTTGGATCGCCACGTCGGTCCGGCCGGTGTACTCGGTGCAGGACGAGCGGCCCGTGTCGGAGGTGCTGCGCCGTGGCCGCGGCTCGTGCAGCCAGCGGCTGGCGATCCTGGAGTCCGTAGCGCGGGCGTCCGGGGTGGCCACGCGGGTGCGGGGTCTGCTGGTGGACGGCAGCTTCTGGTATCCGCGCTTTCCCCGGCTGCACAGGATCGTCCCCCACCAAGTGGTGCTCGCCTGGCCCGAGTTCCACATCGAAGGCCTCTCACCGACCGCCCCCTGGCTGACGGTCTCGGAACTCTTCGGCGGCCTGGACGAGTTGAGCAACGGTGGCGGCGGCTTCACCAACTCCGGTACGGAGACGCTCTTCGAGGCGCTGTCCCGCACGGCGATCGACTGGGACGGCACGACCGCCTGCCCTAGCGACGGCGCCGCGTGCGACCTCTCGGCCCATGTCCTGGCGGACCTCGGCCACTTCGACTCACGCGACGAACTCTTCGCCCGGCACGGCCAGACGCTGTGCGGGATGGCCCGGCTGCTGGCGGAGCCGGTCCTCGGGCGTCGGTCTGCGGGGGCTCGGGGAGCCTGACGCACTAGTCTGACGATCATGGCGGACTGGGAAATCCGGCCGGCTGCGGCGGCGGACGTCAAGGCGGTGGCCGAGTTGCGGGCCGTGGTGCTGCGGGCGGATCTGGAGCGGCTCGGGCGGTACGACGAGCATCGGGTGCGGCAGCGGCTGCGGGACGGGTTCGCTCCGGCGCACACCTGGGTGATCGAGGCGGGCGGCGCATTCGCCGGCTGTGTGTCGCTGCGGCCGGCCGCGGACGCCCACTGGCTGGAGCACTTCTACCTGGCCCCGCACCTGCAGGGCAGCGGCATCGGTACGGCCGTGCTGTGCGGGCTGCTGGAACAGTGCGACCGCGAGGGAACCCCGGTCCGGCTGAACGTACTTCAGGGCAGTCCGGCCCGGCGGCTGTACGAACGCCACGGATTCACTGCGGAGACCGAGGATCCGGTGGACGTGTTCATGCTGCGCAAGCCGCAAGCCACAAGGTGATCACCAGGTCTCTCGTGACACCGGTGGCTCCCCCCTCGTCGCCGACCGCACCAGATCCACCATCACCCCAAGCGGCAAAGACGGATTGGCGGCCGCCGCCTCCGCCACCCGCTCGCCGGTGTCGCCGAGGAGTTCCACGACGACCGTCGGCGGAAGTCCCGGATGGCCGGCGGCGACGGGCCTCGCCTGCCGGTCCGCAAGGCAGGCAAGAAGTGCCGGAGCAGTGGCGTGGCGGTGCCGGGCTATCTCACGGAACGCCTTCTGTACAGGAGGTTCGTGCCGGGTGAGGTCTTCCAGGAGCGCCGGTGCGGCGTCGGGGTTGGTCGCGACCTTGGCGACGACCTGGACGCCGTACCGCCGGACCATGGCGCGCAACTGCCCGTCGGACAGGCCCGGATGGGCGGCGACGGACTTGACGACCTTCGCGTCGGGATCGTCGGCCAGCGCATCGCGGACCTCGTCCGGCAGATCACGCCGCAGCGCAACGAGCATCCGCACGGGCGCGCTGGGCGACTGGGCCAGCTCCGCCACCTCGGCGGGCGAGGCGGCCGCGATGCGGGGCAGCAGCGTGGCCCCGATCTTGGTGGCGGCCGCCAGCCGGACGAGCACGTCGAGCGGCACGTGCGGGTTGTGCGCGAGGCTGCGCCGCACGTCCTGGTGCGGGTCGTCGGCCAGTGTGCGCATCGTGGCCTCGTCGATCGCGGGATTCTCGGCGAGATCGGCGCGGACGCCGGGGACGGGATCCAGAGCGAGCCGACCGGCCACCGCCGGGGGCAGGTCGGCGCGGGCGGCAAGTGTCCAGCGCAGCAAGGCCGATGGATGGTCGACGAAACCGACGACGGCTTCGACGGGCGTGGCCGGATTCCGCAGCGCCGCCTCCTGCATGGCGTACACGGTGGACTGGTGAGAGCCGTCGCACGCGGCACCCGGCGGCAGTTCGCAGTCGAGCCGCGGGCAGTGCGGATCGTGCACGAACGGTGTCTCCTCACGGTCACACACCTCGCACCGCTCCGCGGGAGGCAGCCCCTCGCCACCGATCAACCGCGCCAACACGACCGGGGGCGTGGCCTCGTTGGCCGCCACCGCCCGGCGCACCTCGGCATGCGGATGCTCCGCCAGGGCGGCGGCCTGCTCCGCCGTCGTCCACAACGCGAGTTCCGCCACGACGCGTACGTCGGCGTCCGCGGCCAGCGCCTTCACGACCTCGGGCGGAAGGCCCGAGCACCCGGCCAGCTTCTCCCGACGCCCGACCACCGGATCGGCGACGAGAAGACGCCCCCACTCCGAATCGCCGGCCCCCTCGTCCAGCAACGCAAGCGCGGCGTCGGGCCGGGCCACGGGATCGATGTCGTCGGCGGTCAGCCTTCCCTCGTAGGCGAGTTGTACGGCACTTCCCTCGACCCGCGCGGCCAGCGCCACCGCCTGCCCACGACTGAGGTCCGCGCGCCCGGCGAGATCGACGGCGATGTCGGCGTCCGCGACCGAGATCAACCGGTCGACCAACTCGGGCGGAAGGCTGGGGTTGGCGGCGAGCCCGCACAGGACATGGTGCACAGGGGCATCCTGCCTGGACCGCGCCCGATCGGCCCACCGATTTCTGCGCCCCTTCGGATCACCACGCGTGCCTGCAGAGATCCGGCTGTAGCATCCTGCGGATGATCAGTCAGGGGTGGCGGGCAGCGATCGGCGCCGCGGGGGCCGTAGCTCTGTGCTGGGGTGTGGCGGGCGCGGTTCATCTGGGCTTCGAGCGGCGCGGCAACGGCAGGCGTGCGGACTCCTGGAGTCTGCCGGAGGGCGGTGGGTGGTACGAGTTCGCGGTGGTGGCCGGCGCCGTCGTGACGCTCTACTCCGTGCCTGGGCTGCTGCGCCGCAAGGCTTGGTGGCCCTCCTTGAGCCTGAGCCTCGGCGCCGGTGTGGGCGTCGTCTCGGTGCTGGCCCTGGGGCAGGGAACGCGGTACTGGGTCGCTGCCGCGGTCATGATGGCGGCCGGGACGGCGGCACCGCTGGCCAACCTGCGCTGGGGGCGCCGTAATCCCCTCTGAACCGGGCCCGCCCACGGGCCGACCCGATTGGTCGGGGCTTGCTGGGCTGAGGCGCTCCGGCCCTCGATCTTGCCGCCGAGCGCCGACTGTGGTGCTGTCCCACAGCCGGTACGGATCGCCCGTGGTCCCGCCCGTGCTACGCCGCGGTCGCGCCGCGCCACCCCGGTCCACCGATCCCGATGGGCAGGCGGGCCGGTGGCCGGAGGGAGCCAGGCACCCCTTTCAGTGCGGTGCCGGACTCGGGTCCAGGGCGTTTCCGACGGTGCAGCCGCCCTCTCCGGGCATCCGTTGGATCCGGGGCGGCACCCACACCTCGGTGGCGCCGGGGCCCACACGGGCAAGGAGGCAGTCCTGCGGGTCGAAGCCGTTGCCCTTTACCGACAGGAGAACGCCGACCCGGCCGCCGTCCGTCTTCACCTCGGTACGAATCGCCGGATGCAGGTCCAGGGCGGCGAGGCTACGGCGCACCTCGGCCTCGTCCACCCGGCCGCCCTCCGGCACCCGGGGAAGCTTCGCGCGGAGCTCCTCGTACGGCAGCCGAGGCGGTTCGGGTGGCGGGGCGAAGGTCAGCGGAGGACCATCCGGGCAGTCCACATCACGGGGCTCCTCACGCCACTCCGACTTGGGCGACACCCGCACAGCGAAACAGCGCCGCACGGCGACCTCCTCAGAGTCGAACCACCCGTTGTACGCCAAGCCGGACGTGCGGACGACCACGTCGACGCCGTCCCCGTCGTGTGTCGAGGTACCCGTCACCCGCAGTACTTCCACCCCGTCGATGCCGGAAGCGGAGCGCCCCACCTCCTCCGCCGTGCGCGGACGCTGGCCGTACAGCCGCTCGCCCGCCTTCCTGGCCACCTCCCGTGCCGCATCCGTCGCCTCGTCCTCGGAGGACTGCACGACCCCGCAGCCGACCGTGAACAGCAACAGCGGGGCGAGCAACAGCAGTCGACGCATGCGTCCACCCTTCCGGCGCCCCGCGAGGCGGGCAACCGCTCGCGTACCCAGACCGGCACAGGTGATCGTACTCAGCCGGTGCGACGATCGGACGTGGCGCACCCCGTGAAGTTCGGGCGGCGGGCGTACGCCCCGATCTCGATCCTCATCGGGGGGCGGCGACGCCGCAGAGGCAGGAGGGCTCGGGAGATTGCTCTGTCGGCTGGTGGGAGGGTGTGGCCATGGAGATGGCCAACCGCACGCTGACGGTGGACGTGATCGCGGCACTGACGTACTGGCCCGGCGTTATCTGGGGAGGTCAGAAGAACCCTCCGGACCCGGTGGATCTCAGTGTCCTACCCCCTTTCTTCAACGAGGTGTTGCGGGGACTTCCCTGGTGGAATCGAGACTGGAAGGTCAGCCACGTCGAGCCGGGCCATCCCCTGGAGATCGAGAGTGATCACCACGGTCACCCTTCAAGGTTCACAGAGGTGTCGGTGCCGGGCACGGTCGGTTCCAGCGAGGGCGAGAGCCTGCCGTTTGTTGCGAAGGTCGGGTTTGCGGGTGACCAACTGATCCGGTTTCAAGCAAAGATGGGCGACGTGGTCCTCGGTCCTGCCGTTGCCCCTGCTGGGCGGCTGGAGCCACATCCGTTCGCCAGGGTCCTCACCGGGTTGATGGACCTGCGCGGCATTCCGGTCGGAGTGATGGCGAGGGAAACCGCACGATCGATGTCCACCATCCACATGCTTCGCAGCGGAAGGCATAACCCGGAGCCGTCTCTTACTCAGGAGATCGCCAAGGTTCTGGGCATGTCCGAAGCGGACGTCGTAGTCATCGCTGGACTCGACGACGGCAGTACGCACTAGATGTGAGGAGCAGACCTGACCGGTCGGCGTGTGACCGGTCAGGTCTCATCGCGTGCGCGTCACGGAGCCGATCGCCGCCACCACGGTCCGGCGCAGCTGCTCGGCATCGGCCCCGGCGCGGGAGCGCAGGTTCACGCCGTGGGCGAGGAGGGCGAGGATGTCGGCCGCGGATTCCGGATCGGTCCCGTCGGCCAGTTGGCCCCGGGTCTGTGCTGCCCGGAGCGCGGTGTGCAGGGCATCGCGCAGCCGCTGGTGCTGGCGGTCGAGGAGCGCGCGTACTTGTGGGTCGTCGTTCTCGGTGCCGGCGTGCGCGTTGGAGACCATACAGCCCCACTGTGCGAACTCTCCGGCGCACCGGGTCTCGATCAGCGTGGTGAAGAACTCGGTGATGGCAGGCAGGCCGCCGTCGCCTTCGCGGAGCCGGGCGAGGTTCGGGCCCGAGCGGTCCTCGACGTAGCGTTCGAGGGCGGCGCGGTACAGCTCCTGTTTGCCGCCGAAGGTGGCGTACAGGCTGGAGCGGTTGAGTCCCGTTGCCTCGACGATGTCCTGGATCCCGGTGGTGGCCACGCCCTGCCGCCAGAACAGCCGCGTCACTGTACCGAGCACGGCGTCCGGGTCGAAGTGCTTGACGTCCGGCATAGCCACCCCACCTCGCCATCTTGAACTGCCAATTCCAAGATAGCGCCTGAACCGTTGACGTGGAGCGCACTCCAAGCCCTATCTTGAAACAGTCGTTCCAAGTTGATCGGAAGGAAGAACCCGTGAGCGTCAACGCCGAACTGCGCGCCTTCTTCGACAGCCGCCAGGAACAGATCCCCGCCGACGTCCGCGCCGTAATGCACCGGGCCGCCCGGGAGTTGGCCGAGTCCGGCCAGGCGGACCGGTCCCTGGCCGTGGGCGCCAAGGCGCCGTCCTTCACCCTGCCGGCGGCCACCGGCGAGACCCTCGCCCTGGACGATCTGCTCACCGAAGGCCCGGTGGTGCTGACGTTCTACCGCGGCGCCTGGTGCCCGTACTGCAACATCGCCCTGCGCTCGCTGCAGCGGCACCACGACGCCATCACCGCCCGCGGCGCCCGCCTGGTCGCCGTCTCACCCCAGATCCCCGACGAGTCCCTGTCGTACGCCGAAAAGAACGAGCT
The DNA here is from genome assembly GCF_040686775.1 of Streptomyces sp. NPDC079141. Taxonomy (NCBI): domain Bacteria; kingdom Bacillati; phylum Actinomycetota; class Actinomycetes; order Kitasatosporales; family Streptomycetaceae; genus Streptomyces; species Streptomyces sp. NPDC079141. Next base: position 757,433 of record NZ_JBFBLP010000001.1, read on the forward strand.
CGCCTTCGACGTGCTGAGCGACCTCGGCTGCGACACGGCCAAGCAGTACGGCCTCGCCTTCGACCTCCCGGACGACCTCGCGGCCGTCTACGAAGGCTTCGGCATCGACCTGCACCGCTCCAACGCCGGCCACGCACGCACCCTGCCCGTCCCGGCGACCTACGTCATCGACCGGACCGGCACCATCCGTTGGGCCTTCGTCGACACCGACTACACCACGCGCGCCGAACCCGCCGACATCCTGGACGCACTCGACGCGCTCGACGCGCTCGGCTGAAAGGGCGTTGCGGGCGGCGCGGGCCGCGGAACCGATCTTCCCCCCGCGCTGTCTGGCCAAGCATGGAAAGCGTTCTGTTCCTGGCCCTCACCCTCGGGCCGTTCCTGGCACCCGTCGTCTGTGTGATCGCCGCCGTGGCGCTCGCCCGGCGCGCCTGCAAGCGGCCGGCCAGGGGTGGCACCTGCCGGGCGTCGCGTCGTGCGCGCTGGTCGCGGTCATGGCCGGCGCGGCGGCGTTCGGTGCGTACGCGTGGGGCGTGATGTCGGGCTTCTACATCCTGGACCCGGACCAGATGTGCGCGGCGCAGGGCGTACGGGGCGATCACGTCGTGACGCGGGGCACCCTGCCGGTCAGCGCGCAGTGCGTCACGTCGGACGGCGTGGGCACCGAGCTGGTGCCGGACTGGGTGAATCCCGTGATCTTCGCGGGGCTGGCGCTGCTCGTGCTCTCCGTCATGGCGGGAACTCTCGCGGGAGTGCGGCGGCACCTCGCCCGCTGACTACTCGGGGTGGGAGGCGGCGAGGGCCGCTCGGATCTGCCGTACCGTCGGTGGGTCGCCGACGTGGCAGGAGAGGCTGGGTGGTTGGCCCGGTGGGGAGAAGGGGTCGCTCCCGTCCACGAGGAGGGTCGGCGAGCCGTGCATTCCGGTCCGCTCGGCCTGCTCGGGGTCGGTGATCTCGCGCCAGGTGACGGTGACGTCGGGGCGATCCGCGAGGGCCTCGTCCAGGCGGGCGCGCAGCAGTGGGGTGTGCGGGCAGTCGGGGACGGTCAGCACGGTCAGTCGCATCGGGTGCCTCCCTCGGTCCGGTTGCGGGTGTCAGCCGGCCGCGTCGTTCAGGCGGGGCAGGTCCAGAACCGTGATCCGGCCGCGGGACAGGCGGAGCAGACCGCGGTCGGCGAAGTCGTGCAGGACCTTGGTGCAGGTCTCGCGGGAGGTGCCGGCCAGGGCTGCGAGCTGCTCGTGGGTGAGGCTGATCTGGGGGTGGCGCGCGCCGGGGCGGAGCCGGGCCGTCGCGGTGTCGTCGCGGGTGGCGAGCGTGGTCAGGGTGGTGGCGAGGCGCTGCGGTACGGACTTGAACACGCTGTCGGACAGGCGCTGTTCGAGGTCGGCCAGGCGCCGGCCCAGGATCTCCGTGATCCGGGCCGCGATCCGGGCGTCGGAGAGCAGGAACTTGTGCACGTCGGCTCGGCTCATCACGCAGACCGTGACGTCGTCGAGGGCCTCGGCGAAGTTGTCGTACATGCGCTGGCCCAGCAGTGCCATCTCGCCGAAGATCGTGCCGGGGCTGATGATCGCGCAGGTCAGGGCGCGGCCGTCGGCGGAGACGCGGAAGATGCGGACGCGTCCGCGTTTGAGGATGAACAGGACCTCGCCGGGTTGCTGCGGGCTGTGCAGGATCTCTCCGGCCGTGTACGTCTTCATCGGGGCCGCGGCGGCGATGGCGTCCATCTCCGCCTCGCTGAGGTCGCGGAAGATGTCGACCTCGGAGATGCACCAGGTGCGGTCCGGGGCGTCGGCTGCGTCGTCGCGGTCGATCATGCGGTGGGTCTCCTCGCGTCGCCCGGGGGCCCAGGGCGGGGGCGCGGCGCCCCAGACCGGTGTGGCCAGGGCATCGGCGTCCTCGGTCAGACAGTACGACAGGGGGCCGCCGCCGCGCTGTGTGGCGCCCCCCGGCGCGGTGCCGGGGTCGTCCGGCGTCGTGGGCGGGGCCGGTGTCATCGGCCGGACGAGCCGGCGCGCCCGCCCGTCGCCCGTGCGATGCCGGCGTAGGTCAGGCCCGCGAGCAGGCCGAACACCAGGTGGCCGCCGAGGCTGGAACGGGTGACGTCGTTCCAGTCGAAGACCGGCATGCCCATGTTCGCCGGCATGATCCACAGGGCGCCGAGCACCCACCACACGGCACCGTAGGCCAGTCCGAGTACGACGGCGGGCACGGGCCTGCGGGCGAACTCGCCCAGCAGGACACCGAAGCCGACCCCGGCGAAGAGCGCGATGCCCAGGTGGATCAGCCAGCCGACGAAGGCGTTGGTGGAGCCGAGCAGCCCGGCCACCATGGTGATCATCGCGGTGTCCGCCATCGGCCGCGACACCGACATCCAGATGCCGAACCCGACGCCTCCGACGAGCCCGGCGACGGCGCCGTACAGCGCATGGACAGGGATAACGGCGGCGGTGGGCGAGACCCGCAGGGTGGTGGTCATGATGAGGTCCTCTCGTGCTGGTGTCTGCTCCTCTCGACGCTAGGAGGGCAGCCCGGTGCGGGTATGTGAGGGCGCTTACGTACGAGGGCGGTTATCTGTCGCGTGTCTTCTCCGCTACGAGGAGGCCGTAGCCGAGCAGCCCCTCGGCGACGGCGGCGCGCGCCGCAGCCAGGAGGTGCGGGGCGGCCTCCCAGTCGACACCGGTGGCGGCGAGCCGGGTGCCGGCGGTCAGACGCAGCAGGTCCAGCCGCGCCTCGATCTGGTCGATCATGTGGGTCATGGCCTGGTCGTGCCGCTCGGTGCGGATGGTGCGCAGTCCGGCGGCGGACAGCAGGGCGGCGTACTCGTCGAGGGGGCGGGCGTCGGCGATGCACGCGATCCGCGCGCCGAGACCCGTCAGTTCGGGTGGCAGCCGGTCGCGGGTGGCGGTGACGTCCGTGATACCTACCCGCCCGCCGGGCCGCAGGACGCGTGCGAACTCGGCGGCGGCGCGAGCCTTGTCGGGGAACGTGCACAGGGCGCACTCGCACACCACGGCGTCGAACCCGCCGTCGGGGAAGGGCAGTTGCTCGGCGTCGCCGGTGGTGAAGGCGGTGCGCCCGGTGAGACCGGCGGCCGATGCGGCGCCCTGGGCGAGGGCGGTGTTGGCCGGGGCGTAGTCCACGCCGTCGACGTGGCAGCCGTAGGCGTCGGCGAGCAGCAGGGCGGTGGTGCCGCGCCCCGACGCGACGTCGAGGACCCGGTGCTCCGGGGTGAGTGACAGGCCGTCGGCGAGGCGCCGGGTGAGGGCGGTGCCGCCCGGGTGGTAGGAGTCGCCGAGGAGCAGGGCGACGGCGTCCGAGGAGTACGCGGCGGCGCAGCACGCCTTGAGGTGGTCATCGGTGGTCATCGTCCGCCGCCTTCCGTGTGGCGGTCTTGGAGCCGTACGGCGTGTCGGTGAGGCGGTCGGCGAGGGGCAGCGCGTTCGGCGCGACCTGCTCGACGGGAACGCCGGAGACGGCCGCGCGGACCTGCTCGCGGTAGCCGACGGAGTTGTACGCGCAGAACGGGATCAGCCGGCCGTCCGGGGTGATCTCCTCCACGCAGCACTTCATCAGCTGCTTGACGTTGAGGGTGTAGGGGTCCTGGAAGTCCTGTACGACGATCATGAACGCTTTGTCGTCGAGGTCCTTCACCGCGGCCGGCAGGTCGATGCCGCACGCGTCCTCGCAGTTGAGTGCCTCGGCGGTGGCGCGCAGTTTCTCCTCGGTGGTGGCCGTGCCCATGAACGCCGAGGCCGACCAGAGCCGTTCCAGCGCCTCGCGGATGCCGCTGTCGGGCAGGACGCGGTTGGTGACGTAGTCGAGGTGGTCCTCGACCTGGAGCAGCCGTGGAATGGGGACGACGGTGCGGTTGCCCGGGTCGCCGTCCACCAGCAGGTAGGTGATCGAGCGGCAGGTCGGGAAGCAGCAGGGAACGGGGAAGAAGTCGCCCTTGCGGAACCAGCCCGGGAGTTGCTCCTGGAGGAGGCGGATCACGTCCGGGTTCGTCAGCCGGTTCAGCGGATCGAAGGGGACGTGCCGGCCGGAGTGGGTGACCGGCTGGAACGCGACCGCCCGCACCGCCGGATGATCGACGCCGTACTCGACGACGGCACCCAACTCGTGTTCGTTGAGCCCGCGTTCGACGGCCGCGACCAGGGTGACGGTCAGTCCTGCCGCGGCGCAGTTGTCCAGGGCCCGCTGCTTGACCGCTCGTAGGTCCCGGCCCCGGATCGCGCGGTGGGTGCGCTCGTCGAGGCCGTCGAACTGGAGGTAGACGTTCACCGACCGGCCCGGCACTTGGTTGCGCTCGCCCAGCTCGGCGACGAACCGCCGGTCGCTCGCGAGGCGGATGCCGTTGGTGTTGAGGGTGACGTTCTTGATCGGGCGGGCCTGGGCGAGGTCGATGAAGTCGAGGAGATGCTTGTGGATGGTGGGCTCACCGCCGGAGAACATCACCACCTCCGGCTCGCCCTCGGAGGCGACGAAGGCGTCCAGCATGGCCGCACACTGCTCGTGGGTGATGGAGTAGCCGTCGGGCTGGTGGCCGGAGTCGGCGAAGCAGATCGGGCAGTCGAGGTTGCAGCCGGTGTTGACCTCGATGATGCCCAGGCAGGCGTGCTGCTTGTGCTCCGGGCACAGCCCGCAGTCGCTCGGACAGCCGTCGCGGACCTCGGTCTGGAAGGTGAGCGGGATCGTGCCGGGCTTGTTGAACCGGGCCGAGGCTAGGTATTCCTCCGCGTCCCCGTAGACGAGGGCCTCGAACTCGCCGTGCTCGCGGCAGCGCTTGCGCAGATACACCTTGCCCGCACGGATGTTGACCTGCGCGTCCACCGGCGTCTTGCACAACGGGCAGATCGACTTGGTGAACTCGATGAACACCTCGTCCCTGTCCTGCTTCTTCGGTGTGGTCGTCATCGGGCCTCCAGGGTGAGGGGGGTGTGAGGGTGCCGTCGGGCGCCGCGCAGCAGTACCGCGGCGTAGAGCAGGGTCAGGGCGTCCTGCACCAGGACGAACCAGCTGAGCCGCTGGGTGAGGTACAGGCCGAAGCAGCCGCAGTTGTCCACCCTCACCCCGCGCGCGAACGCCTGCACGCCCAGCGCGCTCCAGGTCAGCGACACGGCCGTGTACGTCCAGACCGGTGCGACCGCCATGGAGCGGGGCCGGCCGAGGAACCACAGCCCGCACGTCAGCTCCCCGACGATCAGCAGCACGGCGAGCAGGGCCGCCGCCGTCCCGTGCACCAGGCCGTACGCGCCGAGGATGGCGGGCATCCGGGTGAGGGAGGCGAGTTGGCCGACGGCCATCGCCGTGGCGAGCGTGCCGAGCACCAGTCGCAGCACCATGCCTACGACGCTATGGGCGCCGGCGCGGCGGGGACTGTAAGCGCGCTCACCGAACCGGGCCGGGATGCGCTCACCGCCCCGAGGCCGCCGCCCGGCGCTCGGCCTCGGTCCGGACGGAGTCGAGCGACGCGGCCACCGTGTCCTGCCACCGTGCGGCCACCGCCGCGCCCCACCACTGGCCCGGACGCCACAGGTCCGTCCCCATCCGCCCCTCGTACACCAGCCGCGTCCCCGCCCCGCGCTCGCTCAGCACGAAGGACTCGGTGACGTACGGCACGGGGCCGCGCACCAGCCGGAAGTCGACCCGCTCCGGGCGGGTGAACCGTACGGTCTCCACCGTGACCGCCGTCAGGCGTCCGCCCGCGACAGGGGTGAAGTGCTCGGCCAGCACCAGGTCGCTGCCGCGTTCGAGGACGTTCAGCTTCTCCCGCATGGCCCGCGGCGTGCGGCCCAGATACGGCCTCGCGACGACCTCGAACACGAGCTCCCGGGGAGCGGAGATGTCCACCGTCTGCGGCCCCAGCGGGCGGGTACGCCTGCCGACTCCGAGGTCGACGGGCAGCGCCCCGGTCACCAGCCCCAGATACCCGGCGGCCAGCCCCCCGCCCGCCGCCGCCACCATCGCCGTCCGCCGCAACCACGCCACGAGGAGCACTCCTTGTCGTCCACGTCGTCCCGAACCTCTCCGGGCACGACGCTACGGCCGACCCGCCGGGTCATCGGTGAGCGCGCTCACGTTTCCTCGCGGCCTGCCTCCTTATGGTGGGTCCAGCCGACGTCGGCCCGCGCGCGCGGAAGGGATCGTTCAAGGTGTCCGTGTCAGATCTGACCAGCAGCCGCGCCGCGACCAACGCCCTGCTGCGGATGCTGCCGCAGGGCCGCTGGAGACCCGGCGCCTTCGGGCGGTTCCTGGCGGCGTCCGCCCGCCGGTCGGTGCGGCAGGCGTCCCTCCGGCCCCGGGCGCTCGCGCAGGCCACCGCCGTGCACGGCGTGCTCCTCGTCGTCGCACGGCATCGGGCGGGTCGGCGGTGGGTGCTGACCAGTTGGAGCCTGGTCGTCCTGCATCTGGGTCTGCTGGAGCACCGCGACCGGCTCGCACCGGCCGACGTCCTCACCCTGATCCGGGGAAATCTCCCGGCCACCGCCGTGGGGGCGAGCCACTGGTCGGGGGTGCTGGCCGTCGCCCTCGATGTGGCCGACGGGCGTCTGGCCCGCCGCCAGGCCACGGTGACCCCGTTCGGTGACTACGCCGACTCCCTCGCCGACGCCGCGTTCTGGACCTGGCTCACCGTCCGGCACGAGCCCAGCCGCACGCTCCGCGCGGCTGCCGTCGCCGCCTGGGCCGTGCCGGTCACGGCGATGACCGCCGCCGGCATCGGCCGGGGTGCCATGCCCGACCGACCCCGCCCCGCGCTGCTGCGCCCCGCGGCCGCGCTGCAGACCGTTGTCGCTCTGCGCCGGCTGCGGCGGATTCGCCCGGGCACGGCGCCCGCGCTGCCGCGCAGGTGAACGACCCTCAGGACTGCCCCTCCGGCCGCGTCAGTCCACGCTGTCGGCGCGCAGCAGCAGATCGAGCAACCCGGGAAAGCGCGCGTCGAACTCCTCGCGGCGCAGGCGGTTGACCCGCTTGGGCCCCTCGTCGCGCTGTTCGACCAGCCCGGCGCCGCGCAGGACCGAGAAGTGATGGCTGAGCGCGGCTTTGCCGACGGGGACGTCGAAGCTGCCGCAGCTGCGGGTCCATTCGGCGGAGCCCGCCAGCTCGCGGATCAGCTGGATGCGTACGGGGTCGGCGACCGCGGAGAGCGCGGTCAGGACGGAGACGTCCCCGGGATCGGTGTGGACCGGCGCCGCCCGGTGACTGCCGCCCGCGGCCTGCTTCGTCATGCCCCTCTCCCTGCCGTGCGCATCCGTGCCGCGCCACTCATTGAAGTGTCACAGCCCCTTGCCCAGTGTTCGATGAATATCTTACAGTCCCACTGTTCGCTTTCCATTGAACACTCAGTCGAGGGGTGCGTTCCACTGATGCGTGCAGTTGAGTTCCGGGAGTACGGCGATCCCGAGGTCCTGAAGATCGTGCAGGCCGAGACCCCCGAGCCGGGGCCGGGCCAGGTGACCGTCGACACCGCCTATGTGGGCGTGAACTTCGCGGACCTCAAGGCGCGCGCCGAGGGCTACCGGGTGGAATCCTTGCCCTTCCGACCGGGCCTGGAGGTCTCCGGACGCATACGGGCCGTCGGTCCCGGCGTCGAGGGACTGCGCCCCGGTCAGGAGGTCGCCGCCCTCGTCGGCGGCGGCGCCTACGCGGAGGTGGTCGTGGCCGACGCCGCCACCGTCTTCCCGCTCCCGCAAGGCCTCGACCTGCGCACGGCGGCCACACTGCCCACCGTCGTGCCGACCGCGCATGCCCTCCTGCACGAGGTCGGCCGGCTGCGCGCCGGGGAGAGCGTGCTGGTGCACGGCGCGGCGGGCGGCATCGGCACGGTGGCCGGACAGCTGGCCCGGGCCGCGGGCGCCGGCGCGGTGTACGGCGTGGTCTCCTCCCCCGCCAAGGCCGACCACGCCCTCAAGTACGGCTACGACGAGGTGTTCACCGCCGACACCTTCGCCGACGACGTCCGCCGCGTCACCGGCGGCAGGGGCGTCGACCTGGTGCTCGACCCGGTGGGCGGCGACACCCTGCGCCGTGGCCTCGACTCGCTCGCCGTCTTCGGACGCCTGGTGTCCTTCGGCAACGCAAGCGGGGACCAGCCCTGGCAGGTGGGCCAGCCCGAGCTCTACGCACAGGGCCGTTCGGTCGCGGGCTTTTCCATCCTGGCCCTGGCGCAGACGGCGCCCGAGGCGCTGCGCGCGCTCGCCGAGCGGGCCTTCGCCAAGGTCACCGACGGCACCGTGGACCTGCCGGTCACCGCCGAGTTCCCGCTGGCCGAGGCGGCCGAGGCGCACCGGCTCATGGGCGGGCGCACCTCGACGGGCAAGCTGCTGCTGCGGGTGGCCGACTGAGCCTCGAACGGCGCAATGGGCTGCCGCGGATTCAGGTGGTGACGGGTCGAGGTCGTCGATAGGGGTGGATGTGCATGGCGCGGGTCAGACACCGCGCCGCCATCACAGCGAGGAGACGCTGATGAGCCTTGCCGACTACCAGGAGAAGATCGCCACCCGGTTCGACACGTTCGACCGCGATGGCGACGGAGCCGTGACCGTCGCGGACTTCGACGCCCTGGCCGTAGCCATCCTGGACGAGTACGGCCTGTCCGAGGACAGCCCGAAGGGCCGGCGACTGATGTCGGGCGCGGAGCACTTCTGGAGCAGTCTGTCCGGCATGGCCGACATGAACGCCGACACCGGCGTCAGCCGGGAGGAGTTCGTCGAGGCCGCGACCACGTACCTGTACAACGACCGTGCCGCGTTCCAGCGCATGGTGCAGCCCTGGGCGAGCGCCGTCATCGCGGTGGCGGACGCCGACGACGACGGCCAGGTGACGGTCCCGGAGTGGGAGCGCATGCTGCGGGCCATGCGCGCGACCCCGGAGCGGGCGCACGCCAAGGCCGCCGCGCTGGACGCGGACCACGACGGCGTGATCACGCTGGACGAGGTGCTGGAGTCCGCCGTGCGCTTCTATACCGCGGACGAGCCCAGCCGGGACTTCGCGATGGCACGCTGAGCATGCCCGTCGGCCCGGCGCCGGACCGCACCGGTCACCGCCGCGCTTGCGACCGTCCCGGGCCGATGTCTGCATCCGCTCCTACGGCGGTGTCGGCGCGGGGGTCCGCAGCTGCTCCGACGGTGGTGTCGGAGCGGGGGTCCGCGGTGGCTCCAACGGCAACGCCGGAGCGCATGTCCACAGCCGCCCCAACGGCGGTGTCGGCGCGCGGGCCCGTAGCCGCTCCAACGGCAACGCCGGAGCACATGTCCACAGCCGCCCCAACGGCGGCGCCGGGCCACGGGTCCGCAGCCGCCACCACAGCAGCGCCGACGCGCTTGCCCGCACCCCGGCCGCTGCGGGCGGTGCCGCCCCGTGCACCGGACGCGGTCGTCTGGCGCCGCGTCGCGGACTGGGCCGAGACGTATCTGACCGGCCCGCACGCCGAGTTGGGCCGCCCTGGGCCGGTCTGCCCCTTTGTGGCCGGGGCGCTCGCCCGCGACGGGCTGCAGGCAGCGGTGTGGCCGCACCGGCCGACGTCGGCCGGTCAGGTGGCCATGATCATGCGGGCTTACCGGGACTGGTTCCTGCGGCACGGGCGGTCCTCGGCGGTGCCGGACCGGCATCGGGCGCTGTGCGTGCTGTTCCCCGCGGTGCCTCGGGCCGATGTCGCCTGGGCGATCGACGGGGTGCAGCGGACGCTCAAGTCCGAGTTCGCCGAACAGGGGTTGATGATCGGCGAGTTCCACGACGGCCCGCCGCCGGCACCAGGGCTGTGGAACGCCGGCTTCCGTCCGCTGCACAGCCCGGTGCCCATGCTCGTGATCCGGCTGATGGTCCCCTCCGACCTGCCGTTCCTGTCGGGCGACCCACGTCACCTGGCGGCCTACCGGGCGCGCTACGGCACCCGGTCCGCAAAGGCCGAACGATGAGGCGCAGGGTGGTCGTTGGCGGCGGCGGTGCGACCGGCATCGCCGCCTTCATCGCCGCGGTCCGGCACCGGGCCGCCGAGCGCGACAGGTCCAGCGCAGTCGGCTTCCTTGAGGGGACCGCGGGGACGGACCCTGGGCAGACCGGCGGGGCCGACGTCGAGGCTGCCGCACCGGCGGAGGCCGGGCAGGAGGCCTGACTGTCCCGGTCGCCGTCGTTGTCAGTGCCGCGCCGTAGTCTCCGGATATGGCGCCCGTTCCGAGGAACGGGCGAAGCGACGGAGGCGAGGGGGGCAATGGTGCGCAGGCCGGTCGATGGCGAAGTGCACGTTCACTACGGCCAGATCTACGTCGAGAGCGATCCGGACGACTTCGGCCTCGATCTCGCGGAGGCGTTCGCGGGGCAGCAATCCGGGCTGTGCGGTGCGGCGGTCCCCGGCGCTCTTTGGCTGATGACCGGGCTGCACACGGGCAGCGTCGGCTTCACCGTCGAGGTCCACGACCACGCCCCGCCGCTGGATCCAGTGTGGGAGGACGTGGTGGAGGCATCCTTCCGGCCCGTCTCGGACAGCAGTTCGCTCGTGCAGTGGGCCGCCGAGGACTCCTGGGAGCTGGACCTGGCGGAGACCGACTACCGCGTGCGCTACTGCGCCCACGGCATGGACAAGGCACACGACTTCGACACCCGCCTCGACGAAGAGCCCCAACAGGACCGCTATCTCCTGCAGTTCTGGCCGGCCGCGCCCACCCCCGACCGCATCGTGAAGCAGACCTCCACGATCGCCGCCTACTGGCACGACTACGCCCGCCGGCAGCCGCCCCCTCCCACCCCCGCCGAACGCGCCGAAGCCGAACGTCAGGCCCGCGAGGCGCAGGAGAAGCAGGAGGAAGAGCGTCAGCTCGCCTACGAACGATGGGAGTGGGGCGGGCAACTGCCCAGCGAGGCCCTGCGCAACGTCGGTGGCAACGTACACGGCCTCCTCGACTTCGATCCCGCCCTCGTCCATGCCCTCGACGCCGCCGACCCCGCCGCCCAGCGTGCCGTGGCCCTGCTGGCGGCCCGCCGCGCCTGCGAGGCGGCCGCTCTGGCCGACCTCGACTGGATCGCCGCAGGACTCACCGCCCTGGCAGAAGAGCGGCCGCTGCCGCAGCCCCTCGACGACCCCGAACGCATGTGGCAGGCCCTGGACTCCGATCCCCGCGTCCCCGACAGGACCGTGGGCCGCGCCGTCCCGCCCCGGCGGCCCCCGTTCCAGCCACCCGGCCACGACGCTCCGGACACGGCGATGCCCCAGGTCGTGGGCCCCGCTGCCGCCATGGTGAAGCCACTGGAACCACAGCCCTGTGCCGACGCCGAAGGAACGCGGCCCAGGCTGCTGGTCACCATCGGCCCGCCCGACGACTCCCTGCCCATGTCCCAGCCGCACATGGCCCTGCCGGCACTCTCCGCGGCCGCCGAGCCCGACCCCCTCCAGGCAGCCCTCGACGCGGTGTTCGCGGCCGTGGTCACATACGGCGAGGACTTCCCCGCCCTCCTCCAGGAGATCTGGTCCTCGCTCCGAACCCGCCCGTAGACATCACCCAGGCCCGCCGCCTCCCCGTCAGAACATGGTGTTGTCGTTCGCGGATGTGCCGGGAACGACCTGGAGGACGTCCCAGTGCTCGACGATTCTTCCGTCGCTGTCGAAACGGAAGATGTCGATGCCCGCGTACTCCTCGTCGGGCCAGAACTGGTGGCAGTGCAGAACGACGTGATCGCCTTCGGCAAAGGCCCGTTTGAACTCGACGCGCTTGCCCGGGTACTCGGCGGCCATCCGCTCGAAGTAGTCCACGAACGCCTGCTTGCCGTCGGCCACGTGCGGATTGTGCTGGATGTAGGTGTCACCGACATAGCGGTCGAGGGCCTCGGCCGGGCGGCACTGGTTGAACATCAGCTCGTAGAAACCCTTGGCCGTGGCCTTGTTCTGCTCGGGGTCGCTCATGATGTCACCGTAGAGTCAGGCGCCGGTCGCAGCACGGCGAGCGCGGCAGGCCGGCGGCGGGCGTGGACGTCGTTCACGGCGACGGCGTACGCGCGTGGACGTGCGGGTCGGCGGCGACTCCTACTTCGATTCCGGCCGGGGACGCCACGTACCGTCGAGCGGAATGCCCGCGGCCGCCGCGATCCGATTGCGTGATTCGAGCAGCCTCGACCGCAGGGCTGCCAAGTCCACGTCCACCAGCACACCGTCGCGTTTGACCACGCGGCCGGCGACGAGGACGGAGTCCACCAGGCCGGGATGGCCGGCGCTGACAACAGTGGCGACCGGCTCGGCGACCGGGAACACCGTCAGGTCGTCGGTGCGCAGAAGGATAATGTCGGCATCCTTGCCGGGCGTGATGCTGCCCGTTCGGGCGGCGAGCCCGCACGACCGGGCGGCGTCGATGGTGGCGAACTCAAGGAGGTCCCGGGAGCGCAGGCCGCCGTCCAGGCCGCGCTGCACGGCGAAGGCGGTCCGCATCGTGGAGAACATGTCGCCGCCGACCGACGGAACGTCGTCGACGGACAGCGTGGGGCGCAGGCCGGCGGCCAGCGCCCGGCCGGTCATCGGCCATCCGAACCCCATCTTCAACTCGACGTCCGGGCTCACCGAGATCGAGCTGCCCGCGTCGGCGAGCAGGCGCAGCTCTTCGTCGCTGATCCCGTTGGCGTGCACGAACGTGGTCGTGTCCCGGAGGAGACCGTGCCTGTGCAGAGCGGTGATCGTGCCATCGGCTTCCACGTGCAGGCTGGTGCGCAGGCCGAGTTCGGCCGCCAGCTTCAGCTCCCGGGCGACGGTGTCCATGCCGGTGGCCTCGGGGCCCCGCAAGCCCAGCGCCATGGCGACCGGGCCGTCCCCGGCCAGGTCGGAGCGGACGCGGCGAATGTCGGCGTCGACGGGGTCGGGTGTGCCCCATCCGGCGCCGAGGCAGAAGATCGACCGCCCCGGCGCGTCACGCAGCGCGGCGACGGCGGCGTCCTCGTGCTCGTGGCCCTGCGCGACGTGGTACCAGTCCAGCATCATGGTCACCCCGGAGTGCAGGGCCTCCAGGCGGCCGAGCAGGGTGCCCGCGTAGACGTCCTCGGGCCGGTAGTGGGGTTTGACGGTGCCGTGCATGGCCGCCGCCCACTCGGGGAACGTCCAGTCCGCGCCGACGCCGCGGAACGCGGTCTGTCAGGAGTGGCGGTGGTTGTCGACGAAGCCGGGCATGACGATCCGGTCGGTCGCGTCGATCACCTCGGCGTCCGGCGCGTCGATGCGCCGGGCCACGTCGAGGATGACGCCGTCCTCGATCAGCACGTCGCCGCGGTCGAGATCGCCGACGGCCGGGTCCATGCTGACCACGGTGCCACCGGTGAGCAGGGTCTTCATGAGATGAACTCCTTTGGAAAAGCTGTGCATTGCTCAAGATCGTGCTGTTCGGCCGGCGCGGCGCCGCTCACTTGCAGGTCGCTCAGCCGGTCGCGGTGTCGGCGAGTACGGCGTCGGCCGCGGCGAGTGCGTCGGCGACCAGGTCGGGCGTGTCCTCGGTGCCCGCGGCAACCCGGAACCAGGCCCGGCGGAACCGATTCCGAGAGCTGTTCCTCGCTGAGCATTCCGCGCCACATGGACGCCGGATGCACGGCCAGGGATTCCACGCCGCCGAGGCTGGCCGAGCGGCGTGCGTAGCGCAGGTGGCCGAGGAAGGCGTCGGCCGTCTCGAAACCACCGGCGAATTCGAAGCCGAGCACCCCGCCGAAGCCGCTCCGGCCGGGATCTGAGTGCGCCGCGCACGTCCGACCGCAGTTCCGGTCAATCCGCCCCGAAGCGTCACGGTCATCTGTCACAGTCGACCGACACGGCTTTCACCGAGGAGCAACTTCCTCGCGCGACAGGGCCATGGGCCCTCTCAGGCCGCGGGAACAACGACACGCCACGGAGGGGGAAGCATGATCGCACGAGTAGCGGTGTGGGAACCGATGCCGGACGACGACCGGGACTGGGTGCTGGACGCGGCGGCCGGAGTCCCGGGCGTCCACGCTGCGTACCACCTCGTCGACCCGGCCACCGGCAACGGACTGTCCGTCGCGTTCTTCGAGGACGAAGCGGCTGCCGCAGCCGCCCGCCAGGCCATCGTGAAGCGCGCGAAGGAGATCGGCTGGCACAACACGCCTCACCCCGCGCCGACTTCGGAGACCATCTACCAGGTCATGCGCCATACGTAGCCGTCAATCCCCGACGTGCCACCCTCACCTGACGTCAGTGGGTTCTGCGATCGTGTGCGTCGTGGATGAACTCGTGGAACGTGTGGACGCTCAGGACCGCGCGCTGGGGGTGGTCGGTCGGTGGGAGGCCGTTCGGGAGGGCTGGCTGCACCGAGTTGCCACGGTGGTCTGCCGTGATGGGCAAGGCCGCTTTCTCGTCCATCGGCGTGCCGAGCAGCTGTCCCGTTTCCCAGGGCACTACGAACTCGGCGTCGGGGGCGCTGCAGGAGTCGGCGAGTCCTATGAGCAGGCAGCTGCCCGCGAGCTCAGCGAGGAGCTGGGAACGCCGGCGGCAGTGTGCCTTCGGTTCAAATTCCTCAACCGGAGCGGGCTCAGCCCCCACTGGCTTGGGGTGTGCGATGCCGTGCTTCCGGAGATCGCCGCCCCCGATCCGGGCGAGGTGGCCTGGCACGGGTGGCTGACCGAGTCCGAACTGCGGCGAGCTCTGCAGCAGTGGACCTTCACTCCTGACAGCCAGGAGATCTTCGATCGGTATCTCGCCGATCGAGCGCACGCTGGCGTGGATCATCAACGCCCGTCGCAACGCACGTGACCACGGGCATCAACGAGGACAAGCTGATGGCTTACGGTCTCGAAGGCGAGCCGCACTCCATCGGTGCTGTGATCTGCATGGCTACTCGGCCTCGGGCGGGACCGGGGTGGCCTGGTGGTAGTACATCTGCCAGCCCGTCTCCTCGCTGCGTTTGCGCCACAACGAGCTCCGGCGCGCCCGCCGTCCACCGATCGTGGTCTCGTAAGTGAGATGCACCAACCCAGGGGCCAGCAGGACACCCGTCATGTCCGAGGGTTCGTATCGAGGACCCTCCTCGGAACTGCCTGACATGTCCGGCAACTCGGCAAGCATCTGTTCGTAGGACCACCGCCGGCCTGAGGCACCAACCTCTACGAACTCCGGGTCCAGCAGCTGCCGGGACAGCCCACGCGACGTTCGCACGTTGGGGTCCATGAGCCGCAACTCGCCCTCGATTGCCTCGTCCACCTCATCTGTTTCAGCGCGCACATCCGCATCATTGCCCAAGCCGCCAGCCTTACCGCAACCGCGCCCGCCCGAGCCGGACCCAGCGCGCACCGCAAACTGACCCGTCCGCCGCCTGACGACAGCTCAGCAAGGCTTCGAGGGCGAGGACTTCCCGGTGCGCCGGGCCTTCGCCGGGGTGCCGCTGAGGTGTCCGCCCACACGGACACCGACATCCACCATCACGATGTCCTCGCCGCCGTGGCCTGACCGACCAGGCGAGCCACAGCCTGCGACATCAACCCCACAGCCAATCCGGCCTCGCCCGAATGGGTTCCGGCGATCGATGACCATCGCTCACGGGTGTGGAGTTCGTGGGGTTGGAAGGATTCGCCCGGTCGCGGCCGAAACTGTCGTTGCCGTGCTGGACAGTCGGCGCCATTCGCTGGGAGTCGTGCCGTAGGTTTCGCGGAATCGGCGGGAGAAATACGCCGGGCTGGTGAAGCCCCAGGAGCGGGCGACGGACTCGATCGTGCGGTGCTGAAGGGTGGGCGCGGCCAGGTCGCCGCGGGCGCCTTCCAGCCGGCGGCGGATGATCCACTTTTCGAGGCTGAACCCGCCGCTCTCGCAGAGCCGGTACAGGGTCCGCACGGACGTGTTGTGCGCCCAGGCGATGCGTTGGGGGGTCAGGTCGGGCTCTCTGAGGTGAGCACGGATGTACGCCAGAACGCGCGCGAGGAGCGTCTCCCGCGCGACCTGGGCGCGGATGCGATCGCTGCCAGCGACGGACACGATCCAGGCGCGGGTGAGTTCCGTCGTCGCATTGGCGAGGGCCTCGGCTTCCGGGCCGTCACCGATCTGGTCGGCGATACCGTGCAGACCCCGGACGTGATTCGCCAGCAGCCTGCCGACGGGACTGTGGCGAAGGAGGGGAATCGACGCGCGCACCGTGTCCGTCGGCAGAGTGAGGCGTTCGGTGTCGAGCATGAAGGCCAGCGTGCCCCCGATGTCGGACCAGGAGTATTCGTATCCGCTGGGCATGTGCGCCAGGGACAGGCTGTCCGGCGCCATGCGCTGCTCATGGCCGTTCCACGCGAAGCCGCCGTTGCCCTGGAGATGAACGTTGATCGCAACGGTGTCCATGCCGTCCCGTCGCGCCTGCCGGAGGGACCGGGAGATGTGCATGCCGGTGCCCTGGCTGGAGAACAGGGTGAGCGTTCCCAGACTCCACAGCTCGGTCCTTCGCCAGAGTCTGGCCTCGGGCTCCTCCTCCTCGACGGCGTCGACGCCGCCTTCCCCGATGGCAACCGCACGATAGGCGGCGATCCGTTCGTTCACCGGCACATCGTTCGTGTCCAGGACGAGCACAGCGTTTCCCCCTGTCGGATCGCCTCCCGGTACCGCCTCGTGCACGGCCCATTGTCAGTGCGGGGCATTGTGGTGACAAATGTGAGTTCATGGGACAAATAGTCTCGCCTGCGACAGGCCTCGGCGGGCACAGGCAAAACGCTCACGGCACACCCGCCCGTGCCGTACCGAGATCAGTCCGTCTCGAAGGTGTCGTTCACGTGCACCGGGTAGAAGTGGACCTTCATCTCCCGGCCGGCGGGCCAGTCGTTGGGCCGGCCGTCACCGTCGGGGTCCACCATCGGCGCGGTTGCGATCTTGATGCCCACGCTCAGCGGGATGTTGCTGCGATGCGGTGAGTTCTGCGAGTACGTGGGCTCGGTGAAGCCGAGTTCCGTGTAGCTTCCCGAGATTGCCATGGCGTGGTCGATCTTGCCGTCGGGAACGGCACGTTCGTCCTTCCAGGTGGCCGGGTCGTCCTCCAGGTTCTCGTTCCACCAGTCGACGAAGAGGGGATCTCCCGGCTTGAGGTTCCAGAGGTCCGCCTCGCCCGGCGGACCGTCCTGAAGCCGCGTGGCCCGGCCCGAGTCGATCGTGTACTTCCACAACTCGTAGGCGACCGACCAGCTCCGCGAGGGTCCCGCCGGCCCCCAGAGGTCGTAGTGCCAGTTCTCCTCGTCGCCCGGGTCGACTCCGTCCGCCAGCTCCCAGCCACCGCTGTGCAGTACCTGCGAGACGAAGTTGGTGCAGTTGTTGTCCTGTTTGGCCCTGTCGTACGTCGAGTTGTAGCGGTCCTCGATGTAGTAGGTGCCGTCCGACTGCTGGTAGACGGACTGCCCGGACCAGTAACGGGCGTACTCACCGGCCGCCGGCCGGTCGAAGGTCTTCGTGTCCAGGGTTCCCACGGGCTGGTCGGCGACGCCCGTGCGCTGCCGGGGCCCGGTGGCGAGTCCGGAGACCTCCTCATCGGCATCGGTCAGTGGGACGGTCGCGTACCTGACCTTCACGATGCGCCAGTTCTTCGACTTCTTCGGCCGCTCCAACTCGACGACGTACGGATCGCTGTACACGGATTCCCCGAGTTCCTTGTTGCTCCACTTCAGGGTGCTCGCCGAGGTGACGGTGACCTTCGCGCGGCGGCCACGGATGTCGACCTTGGGCTTGCGCGAGGTTCCCGTGCTCACCTCCTCGACGCGCAGCCCGCTTTCGGCCTCCACCTCCGCCGCGATACGAGACGTGTGGGCGGCCAGTCGCCGAGGCCCGTCGGCCATCTCGCCGTCTCCGAGGCGCGTCGCGGCGGTGTCCTCCGTCAGGAGCCAGCCCTTGTCCCGTGCGACGAAGTAGTCGTGGACCAGCCGCATGATCCGTTGCTTCTGCCCCTGGCCTGCGGGCGCATGTCCACCGGTGCCGGCCGCCTGGGCCGGCACCGTACCCGCTACGACCGCCAGGAGCAGGCCCGCGGCGACTGCGCACTTCCGTCTGTTCGGTTCCATTCCGTCCCCCTGCACCCGAGTGGTTCCGGTCACCGGACATCCCAGCTGATCCGGCAGAAGGGCACCCCGAAGCGGGCGTCCGTTCCACAGGTCGCCGTCTCGTTGTCCCGGATCTTCGTCCAGACTCCCTTCGTCTTCCATGACTGATCACCGTGGAAGTCGAGGATGTAGTCCTCGCTGTTGAACGTGACCGCGTCCACGTCCACCCCGCGGCCTCCGCGCCGCCCGCCCGACGCGAGGGGCTTCTGGGTGCACTTGGCGTACACCCATTTCTCCTTGTCTCCGCCGTCGTAGTTCCACACGTCGCAGCGGTCGGAACCGCGGCCGAGGTTGATGGTGCTGTGCATCGTGAGATGCGAGGTGTTCGACACTTCGCCGCACAGCTTTGGGTCGCCCTCCTTGTCCTTGCAGCCCTCGCCGGCCGCGTGAGCGGAACTCGGCAGGGCGATCAGCAGGGTGAAGGCGCCGACCGTCGCGGCGACGGCCGCGGACAGCGTCCTGGAGTGCCTGCGCATATGAATGTCCCCCGTGTTGTGGTCCGTACGGCTCCGTGGTCGCGGTGCCGCAGCCGGTCGTGCCGAAGGCCGGGAGGGGCTCCCCCCAGGCCCCTCCCGGCCGACCGCTTCAGACTCCCGGCGGCCGGGAGCCGGATCAATGAGGGAGCTGTTCCCAGTTGGGCGGGAACGGACTGAACCGCTGTGACCTGTTATTTCCCCTGGGAACGGGGACACCCCGTGGGATGCTGTCCCCCTTGGTGGCCGTCTCGGGGGAGGGCGTCTTGGACCAGGCGACGGGGGCACGTGAACTCGGCTTACTGTTGGCGGAGTTGAAGCGGCGCAGCGGACTGAGCTACCAGGAGCTGGCGGTCAGAACGTTCCTGAGCCGGACCACCGTGCACCGCTTCTGCAGCGGCGCACGCGTCCCCAACGACTACGCCGTCGTCGTCCAGCTCGCCCAGGAGTGCGGTGCCGGACCGGAAGACCTCAACAGACTCCTTCAGTACTGGCAGGCGGCCACCCGTACCGGAGACCCAGGTGCCGGAGCTCCGGGCGCCGCAGATCCCCCGCGCACGGATGCCCCACCGGTCCGTCCCCCCGAGCCCCCGCAGTCGACCCCGCGCCGGGCAGGCCGCGCCCGGGCCCCGGCTCGGTGGGTCCTCGGTCTCGTACTGGCCCTGGGCCTGTCCCTCACGGCCGTCGCAAGCGGACAGCTCGGGACCTCCACCGAGCCCTCGGTGACGGGCGGCGGCCCGGCTCCGCCGAGCATTCCCGCCCCGAGCTGGGAGGAGGACCCCTTCCCCGTGCCGCGGGCGATGTTCGGGGTCACCATGAACAGCAGCAGCGGTGCCATGCCCACGTTCCGGGTTGGAGGCGTGCGTTTCTGGGACAGCGAGACGCGGTGGGCCAACCTGGAGCCGGAGCGCGGCACCTACGACTGGGCGACGCTCGACCGGCTCCTCGACGGCGCCCACCGGGCGGGCCTGCCCACCCTCTTCGTTCTCGGCGGCACGCCCGCCTGGGCCGCGCCGGACGGGCGCAAGGCCGCCTACCCCGACGGCTCACGGGTCGCACCGCCCGACGACGTCGACGACTGGGACACGTTCGTACGGGCCCTGGTCCAGCGGTCGCACGGCCGTATCGACGCGTACGAACTGTGGGTGATGGCCAACGATCCCCACTACTACGACGGCAGCGTGACCACCCTCGTCGAGATGACCCGCCGCGCCGCCCGCATCATCCGCGCACACGACGAGCGGGCGGTGATCGTCTGTCCTTCCATGAGCCGCCTGTGGGAGGCGGAGGGACGGCGGATCCTCAAGGAGTTCGCCCGGCTCGGCGGCTACCAGTACTGCGACGCGGCGGGCGTCAAGCTCTACCAGCGCAACGCACAGGACCCGCCGGAGACCATGCTGCAGGCCCTGGAGCTGGCGGACCAGGCGTTCCACGAGGCCGGCGTGCACCCGGAGCTGTGGAACACCGGCACGACGTACAGTCTCCGCCTCCAGAAGAAGCCGAGCCGCGCCCAGGCCGCCGACTACGCGGTCCGCTTCTATCTGACAGGTCTGTACGCCCGCCGCTACGACCTGCAACGCATGTACCTGTACGCCTGGGGCAATGACCGCGTCCCCATCGTGCTCCAGCCTCAAGGGGGCTCCCCCACCCGCCCGGCGCTGAACGTGGAACGCCTCCAGCAGTGGATCGGAAACGCGCGCATCCACTCCTGCGGCCGCGGCCACCAGATCGACATGCCCGACAACGTCTGGCAGTGCGAGTTCCTCGTCGAGGACTCCGAGGGAACGCACACGGCACGCATCCGCTGGACGCACACGGGCCGGGCGAACACCCCGGTCGGGCCCGACGCGGTGACGGTCGCGCAGCTCGACGGCGCGGTACGCCACCTCCCCGCGGGCGGCTCCCTCCAGGTCACCGAGAGCCCGGTGCTGATCTCCTAAGGGTGCAAAGTTCAGCAGAAGGACAGCGACAGAAGGATGACTCAGGAGGCGGACGGCTCGATCTCCCCCGCGAAGACGATGACCTGGTCGATGAGGCTCCGTCGCAGGTGGACGACGTCCGTTCCCGTCAGGCGGGGGCCTCCATCAGGTGTGGTGAAGACCCACTGGTACCGGGCCCATTCGTCAGGCATGTCCACCGCCGAGCAGCGCACCATCGTGCCGGTCCCCGCCGGGTGGCGCCGGATGTCCAGCACGAACCGCTCGACCGCCGCGATTCCTTCGCTGCGACCCAACGGTCCCCAGAAGACCACGTCTGAGGTCAGGGCCTGGGAGAGCAGGGCAGTCACATAGCTGTCGTCCGAGGCGTTGAACGCGGAGATGAACGTGTCGATCGCGGAGCGTGCGGTCTCTTCCTGCATACCCCAGTAATACCAGCCGTTTCGCGTGCGCTCGTCCCACGAGCCGCCTTCCGATCACGGTGAACCATCCCGGTCACAGCACTGGCGGGCCGAAACAGTGGAACAGCCGGCCTGCTACGGCAGTCGGCTGGTTCGCGGCCGACTCCGAGGCGCGGGTCGGGCAGGCCCGCCCGGGAGCTGATAGGCCGTCACTTGTCATTCTCCCGTCGCTCACCGCAAAGGGGCTGGTCCATGCCGGGCACGCCGACGATCCGACGACGACTCAACCGCCTGTTCGCCACGTCCCTGGGCGCGGTGCTCGCGGTCACGATGCACGCGGCTCCCGCCCGGGCCGACGTGGGGGATGTGACGGAGTATCCGATCACGACCCCCGAGAGCTTCCCCGCCGGGATCACGGCGGGACCGGACCGGGCGCTGTGGTTCGCCGAGTCCGGTGCCAACAAGATCGGACGCATCACGACCGGCGGCTCCGTCACCGAGTTCGACGTACCCACCGAGTCGGCCTTTCCCTTCGACATCACGCAGGGTCCCGACCGCGCCCTGTGGTTCACCGAGGGCTTTGCCGACAAGATCGGGCGGATCACGACCGCGGGCGAGGTCACGGAGTTCCCCCTGCCCGACGCGGGCAGCTTCCCCACGGGCATCACGCTCGGTGCCGACCGCGCCCTCTGGTTCACCGAGAACGGCACGAACAGGATCGGGCGGATGCAGCCCGACGGAACCGTCACCGAGTACGCCATCCCCACGCCGGACAGTTTCCCGTACCACATCGCGGCCGGGCCCGGCGGTGTGTGGTTCACGGAGCTGATCGCGGGCAAGATCGGCCGGGTCGACGCCTCCGGCAACGTGACCGAGTATCCGCTGCCCACCGGCTTCGAGTTCCCGTCCGACATCGCGGCCGGTCCCGGCGGGATGTGGTTCACCGCGTCCGACCGGATCGGCCGGATCACCCCGACGGGCACCATCACGCTCTTCCCCCGCCCGAATCCGGGCGGAGGCGCCGACGGCATCACCCGCGGCCCCGACGGGAACATGTGGTACGCCGACCAGTTCGGCCACATCGGGCGGATCACCCCGACCGGGGAGATCACCGAGTTCCCGGTGCCGGGCGGCGCGGACAAGGTGCCCTTCAACATCGCCACCGGGTCTGACGGGAACGTCTGGTTCACCGAACTGTTCGGCAACGCCATCGGCCGTGTCGAAGCCCTGCCGGGCGGGGAGCCCGGGCCGAACGCGACCGCCGCCGCTCCGCGGTCGACACCGACGGGTCCGCGTCACGAACAGCCCCGACGCCTGCTGCCCTGCGGCACCGGGACACCGTCGGGCGCCGCCTTGTTCTGCCGCTGACGGAACGAGACCGGCTGAGCCCGGGCTCTCCGCTGTTCGGAGTCCTCGCAACGGCGCAGAGCCGTCCGCAGCCGCTCCAGCATGGTGTCCAACGGTGAACTGGAGGGTATGGCGTCCGGCTCGTGCCCGATCGGTGAGAAGACGTCGAGCGGCCGGGCCGGCTCACGCCTCCGCGTCCGCCCCCGCCGCCTCGATGACCCAGCTGCCTCGCGCCTGCACCTGGTAGACCCCGGGCCCCGGCAGGCGGAACGGCAGGTCGGCGTCGCCCTTGCCGCGGGCTGCCTCGGCCCACTCGGCGAGGTCGTCGTCCAGGGCCAGCAGTCGTACGTCCCCGCGGCCGCGGTGCCGCAGCACGGCCGGGCCGCCCGGGCCCGCGTACCGTACGAGGTCCCCGCCGCGCCCGTGGATCTGTTCGGTGAACTCCGGCAGGGCGTCGACGAGTTCGGCCCACGCCTCCCAGTCGGCCCGCGCCCCGCCCCGGAACTCCACCTGGAACCGGGCCACTTCGCGGTTGCCCGAGCGTCGTAGGGGCACCCGCGCGTGCACCGGCTCGAAGCCGTCGCCCAGGGTGTAGCCCTTGCGCTGGTTGCCGCGGAGCAGCAGCACGACGGTCAACTGCTCGACGCTGTCGGTCCGCACCACCAGGACGGCCGGCCGCCCCACGACCGGCAGGCTCACCCGCGCGGATCCAGGGCCCTGCCCGGACGTCCGCTTGCCCGGCTCGGGAGGGGTGTCGGTCCGGACCCGCCCCGGCTGCCGGACCACAGGCCCGGACCCGGCTCCCCGGCGAACGGGAAGTGCCCCTCCTCCCCGGCCGCGCCCCTCCTCCAGCCGCACCCCGCACGCGGCGCACACCGCGACATTGCGAGCCGCCCCGTCCGCCGGGGCCCAGGGCAGTTCCCGCACGGCCCGCCCGTGCCGGGCGTCGAAGAAGCAGAGCGGCAGCCGACGGGGAAGCGGCCGCCCCGCCCGGCGGGCGTCGAGACAGGCCAGCGCATGCCATCCGTCGTCCAACGCCGGCAGCACGTCGAGGGCGTCCTCCTGGTCCCGGTCCCCGATGAAGGCCCGCTTGGCCTCCTCGTACGCGTCGAGGGCCAGCCCCAGGTCAGCGCGCATCGCGTCGGTGGCCCCCGCCTCCCCCGGCGAGAAGTCGTGCTCGTCCAGCGCGACCCCGAACGCCGTGATCCTCGCCTCCACCGCGGCAAGCTCCTGCGAACGCCGCCGTGCCGACCGTCCGAACCATCCCCCGAGCCCGGCCCAGGAACGTCTCGCCTCGGCCATGTGACCACCCCCTCGGCGGTGATCGTATGCCGGGGCGAGGCCCCAGAAATCTACGCTCGCCCTCCTCTAAGAGAGCTGTCCGTTGAACGGGAGTCAGGCAAGACGTTCGAGCGGCAGACCGAGGGACGGGAACAGGTCGGGCCGGTGGAACGCGAGCACCGCGGACACCCCTGCTGCGGACGGCGTCAGCACCTGCAGGTAGCGGGCGTGGAAGAGTCCGTCGCTACCGCGGGTGTACAGGGCGAACGCGGGCTGGCCGTTGGCCGACGTCTCCACCATGACGCGCCGTCCCTCGCCGGGCACCAGTTTGGCGGCGAGCAGGCGCAGTACGTCCCCTCGGCCGCTGAACCAGGTCGGGATCGGGGGCATCTCCCACCGGACGTCCTGCGTCAGGAGCCCTTCGAGCGCGACCAGGTCCGCCCGCTCGAAGGCGCTGGCGTACTGATCGAGCAGGGCCCGGCGCCGGGGCTCGTCCGGTTCGCTGAACTGGTCCTCGGCCGGGGCGACCCGGGCGAGTTCGGCCCGTGCGCGCTGGAGCGAGCTGTTGACGGCCGCGGACGTGGTGCCGAGCACGGCGGCGACCTCGGAGGCCGGCCAGACCAGGACGTCCCGGAGAATCAGTACCGCACGCTGGCGCGGAGGCAGATGCTGCAGCGCCGCGACCATGGCCAGCCTCAGGCTCTGCCGAGTGCCCACGACGGCAGCCGGGTCGGCGCTCGTCAGATGGTCGGGGAACGGCTCCAGCCAGCTCGCCTCCAGCATCGGCGCGTCCAGGTCGTCCGGATCGGTTCCGGGCGCGCCCAGTGCCGAGGGCACCAGGCGGCGGCTGCTGTGTTTGAGGGCGTTGAGGCAGAGCCGCGTGGCGATCCGGTACAGCCACGTGCTGACCGAGGAGCGCTGCTCGAACTCCGCGAAGCCCTTCCAGGCGCGCACATACGTGTCCTGTACGACGTCCTCCGCGTCGTGCAGCGAGCCGAGCATCCGGTAGCAGTGCGCGATCAGCCCGCCGCGGACCTGCGCGAACTCGTCCTCCAGGTTCATCGAAGCTCCTTGACCGGTTCCGGGCGTGCCATCGGGGCACCCGGTTCCGCGCTGTGCCGTACGCCAATGCAGAGTCCCGCCGCCGCGCCGAGCAGCGACAGTACGCCGCTTGCGGCGAAGGCCCGGGTGAAGCCGGCGGGGAAGGACGCGTAGCCCCCGGCGGCGGCGAAGACGGCGGCCAGGACGGCCACTCCGACAGCACCGCCGAGCTGCCTCATCATGCTGTAGACACCGGAGGCGAGCCCGACGGCTTCGCGGGGCAGTGCTCCGACACTCGCGCTCTGCGCCGCCGGCAGCGCCATGGACACGCCGCACCCGGCCAGGACCAACGGCGCAATCAGGTCCCCGTACTGCGCCGTACCGCTGCTCACCATGCTGATCCAGAACATGCCGACGGCCTGCAGCCCGAGACCCGCCGCAACCAGCGGGCGTTCACCGACCCTGTCCACCAGGCGGCCGGCAAGCGGCGACACGAGGAAGAGCGTGCCGGTCCACGGCAGCAGCCGCAGCCCGGCCTCCAGCGGACCTGCGGAGAAGGCCGCCTGCATGTACTGGGCCATGAAGAACACCGCGCCGAACAGCGCCGCGGTGAGGAAGAAGCCCGCCGCGTTCCCGGCCGAGAACGCCCTCGACCGGAAACAGTCCAGTGGCACCATCGGCTGCGGTGCGCGGCTCTCCCAGACCAGGAAGGCCAGGAGCAGCAGGACTCCGGCCGACAAAGAACCGATCACCTCGGCACTGGCCCAGCCGGCCGGCGCACCACGGACCACACCCCACACGATGCCGAGCACGGCGATGGTGATCAGGGCAACGCCGGGCAGGTCCAGGCGGCGAGCCGCGCCCCTGCTCTCGCCGATCCGCAGCAGGACGAGCGGGATGGCCACCGCGCCGACGGGCACGTTGATCCAGAAGATCCACTGCCAGGCGAGACCCTCGGTCACGGCGCCACCGACAACCGGGCCGGCCAGCACGCCCAGGCCCGTCAGCCCACTGAACACACCGGTCGCCCAGCCCCGGCGTTCGGGCGGGAAGGCCGCCCCGATCAGGCCCATCGCCAGGGGCATCACGACGGCCGCCCCGATCCCCTGTACGGCCCGGGCGGCGATCAGCCACGGGACCGACGGGGCCAGCGCGCAGGCGGCCGAGGCGAGGGAGAACAGGCCCAGGCCTGCCGCGAACATCCGCCTCCGGCCCCAGCGGTCGCCCAGCGCCGCCGCGAGCATCAACAACATCGCGAAGCTGAGGGTGTACGCGTTGACCGTCCACTCCAGCTGCTCGATCGAGGCGCCGAGACTCTGCTTGATGCTGCTCAGCGCCGCCGCCACCACCAGCACGTCGAGCGCCACCATCACGGCGCCGAGCGAGGCCAGGCCCAGCACCCAGCGCTGCCCGGCCGTTGTCCGGTCCTTGCTGCCCACGAGAGGTCCTCCGATAAGTCGCTGTCACTGGTACTGACAACCCAGAGGGCTCCGACTCATCGCGCCGATGATTCGCGGGCGTTCGCGTTGTCAGAACCAGTGACAGTGCACCGAACGCACCGAGGAGAGCCCGATGAGCGCAGTGATCCGCTACCGGACCAAACCGGAATCGGCCGACGAGAACCAGCGACTGATCGAGAACGTCTTCGCCGAACTGGCGGCGGCCCCGGCCGGGCTGCGGTACAGCAGCTTCCGGCTGGCCGACGGAGTCACCTTCGTGCATGTCGTGGACGGCGAGGGCCTGCCCGAGCTGGCCGCCTTCCAGGAGTTCCAGCGCGACCTCGGCACCAGGCTCGCCGACGACCTCACTCGTGAGGAGGCCGCCCTGATCGGCTCCTACCGTCCCGATCGCTCGCGACGATAAGCGCCTGGTCTTCCGCAGGAGGAACGAGGAGAACCGGGCAACTCCCCACGCCCACGGTCAGGAGTCCGCACGGGGACGGCGATCGCAGCGTGCGATGCCTGGGTCACGTGCGGGGTTGAGGCGGGGCGGCAGTGCGCAAGGACCAGCTCATGCGCCCTGCCACCTCACCTTCGGAGCGGACGTTCCGGCCCCCGCTATGCGTCCGGGGCGACGAGACGGTAGCCGACACCGCGTACGGTCTCGATCAGGGTCGGCATGCGCAGCTTGGCGCGCAGGGAGGCGACGTGCACCTCCAGGGTCCGCCCGGGCGCCACCCAACTCCTGTGCCAGACCTCGCTGATGATCTGCTCGCGGCTGATGGCCACGCCGGGGCGGTGGGCCAGCAGGGCGAGCAGATCCCACTCCCTGGCAGTGAGTGGGACGACCGATCCGTTCACGCTGACCTGCCTGGTGGCCGGCTCGATGCGCACGGGGCCCAGGCGCAGAGCCGACTCACCGCCGGCGCTGTCGGGGCCTTGTGACTGAAGGATGCCGAGCACATTGCCCGCGTGCCCGTAGCCTGACCGGGACGATGAGGAGTCGGGCACCGCCGGGTTGCCCGCCGCCGATGACCCCGGCGTTCGGTAGAAGTAGCCCTCGCCCCGGGCGGATACGATCGCTGCGCTGCCGACAGCGGTTGACTCCAGCTTTCCTCGCAGGCGTGAGATGGTGAACTTGACCTTTGCCGTGTCCCGCCCGGTGGGGTCGTCCCAGGCTCTTGCGAGCAGTTTGTCGAAACGCTGGACGACTCCCGTGTTACGTACGAGCAGGTCAAGTACGCGGAACTCGATGGGCGTCAGCTTCAGCGGCGTATCGGCCACGCTGGCCTCGAAGCTTCGGGAATCGAGCCGTAGTAGGCCGTCGTCGTAGACGTCTTCCGTCCACCGCTGCGGCGACGCGCGGTGCAACAACCTCGCCATGCGGGCAAGGAGTTCCGCGGTCTCATAGGGCTTGACGAGGTAGTCGTCCGCCCCCAGGTGGAATCCGTGCAGACGTGACCGGACATCGCTGCGGGCCGTCACGACGATGACGGGCACGTCACTGACGGCCCGCAGCCGGGTCAGGATGTCGTAGCCGTCCGTGTCGGGGAGCCCGAGATCCAGCAGTACCAGGTCGGGCCGTCGAGCGTATGCCGCACGCAGGCCGGCCGATCCCGACCTCTCGGGGATGACGGTGTAGCGGTTCCGGGTCAGGACCACGTTCAGCGCCGCGGCGACGTGCGGATCGTCTTCGATGAGGAGAACGACTCGCCGGCGGACGACGGTGGCCGGCGCCGGCGCGACCGCCGTCGCTCCGTCGTCAGCCTTGGAGTCGTCCACTTCCTCGGGCAGCGGGCGAACCTCGACCGAGGAGGCCCGTACGCCGCCGTTGATCAGGAACGACATGGTCATGTCGTAGCACTCGGTGCAGACTTGGCTTCGGGTGCCTTCCACCATCAAGGTGTGCCGGGCGTTGCGGTCGCAGCGGCGGCCGGCGATGTCCGTGGAGCACTGGCGCGAAGCGGCAGCGCCGGCAGATTCCTTCTGCCGGTTTCGGGATCGCCGAGCGGCCGATCTGCAGAGGTCCGAGCAGTACCGGCGTGGCCGACCGGTGTCCGAGGCGGGCGGCAACGGCCCGCCGCACTCCCGGCACTCCCGGTCTGTCATCCCCATGACGCGGTCTCCTCCTCGTATGGACCGCGAGCATGACACGAAACCCGCTTTCGTGACGCGCTGTTGGGTGCAATTGGGAGAGCGCCCCTTGGCTGGGCTCAGCGGTCCATGTTCTCTTGGATACAGAGGGCCTGACCGCCTTCCGACGATCAGGCCCCCGGGTTTCATGGCCGCTCGTGCTTGCCGGCGTCGACGACCATGTCACCAACCGCGATGAGAGCCCTTGCCCAATGGGCAAGGGCCTCGTGCTGTTTCAGGGCCGCCACCGTGTCCACGACCACAAGCACGACTCGTAATCCCATCCACCACGAGCTCACATTCCGCGGATGCCACCTCATAGGCGTTCCAGGACCGGCCGAGGAGGGTTCATCGCCCTCCGCGTCCGTGCCCGGATCGTCCGGCTCCGAGGTCCGGCACATCGGCCACCTCCTCTCGACAGCGACCGCGACCATCGCGAGCTGTCGCGACGCGCACGCGGTGGATCCGCGAGTCGCCGATGGATCGCAAGAGAGGAGCTGAGCGGTGTGTGGGTCCTCATCACCTGAAGCGGTTCGCTTACCGTCCCCTGGAACGGCGCCCACCGGCAAGGATGCGCAATCAACGTAGCGCCGGCGCCAGTCGGGAACCCCGGAGCCGGCCGAGGCGATCGCCAGCACCACCGTGAGTGCCCGGCTGGGGCGCCCCCGGAACTGCCCGGCTATGACCCGGTGTGCGTGGCGACGGCCGAGCCGCGCGCCTTGGGCGGGGCGATGCCCTGTGTCTGAGCGACTGGCCCGGGGCGCAGTGTTCACGGTCCGTCAGGTTCTTCCCGGTGAGGTTGCCGACACCGCCCCGCGCTGACCGGATGGGCCACGACCACCGCGACGAGTTGCGATCGCGTCCTGTGCCAGGGCCGGGCCTGCGCCTCCTACCGGCCCAGGACTCAGGAGGTTCGCTGAGCGCGCCGGGGCGTGGGGCTGTTGTCGTTTCCGGCCTGTTCCTGCGTCCGGTTGTGACGGAGGTGGTGAAGTGCCAGTGCCGCGAGCAGCAGACCTGCGAACAGGGCCGCGATCAGGGGTGCGCCGATGCCGTCGAGGGTTTCGGCGATCCACCGCTGCACGGTGCTCGTCGCGTCGATGACGGGGTCTTCGGCGGGTGATCCGCGCAGGACGCGGATTTCGTACCAGCCGTAGTACGCCACATACGCGCCGACCAGGAGCAGCAGGCCGCCGCCGAGGCGGGAGGCGACTGCGCCGAGGCGGCGCAGGCGTCCGACGCGGGCGGTGCGGGTGAGTGCCACCGAGAGGGCGGCGGCCCCGACGATTACGCCCATTCCGGCGGCGTACGCCGTGAACAGCACCACGCCGTCGCCGGTGGAGCCGCTGCGGAACGCGGAGACGACGATGGCGAGGAAGGGGGCGATGGTGCAGCCCAGCGAGGCGATGGCGTAGGCGGCGCCGAACAGTGCCATGGACGGCACAGACCGGGTGACGGCGGGGGCGCGGCGGAGTTTGGGCAGTAGGGCGGGCAGCGTGCGGCCGGCGAGGAGCCAGGTGCCGACCAGGACGAGCAGCAGACCGAAGGCGATGGTGAACCATGGCAGGTGTTGCTGGACCTGGCCGGCGACGGGGGCGATGGCGAGGCCGAAGAGGGCGAAGACGCCGGTGAATCCGGCGGTCATGGCGGCGGTCGCGGCCAGGGCTCGGCCCACGGCGGCACGGCGGGTGGGCGAGTCGTCGCCGAGGACGAGCAGGGAGAGGTAGGCGGGCAGCAGCGCGAAGCCGCACGGGTTGACCGCGGCGAGCATGCCGGCGGTCAGCGCAAGGGCGAGGGGCAGGTCGGCCATGGGCGTCAGCCGGTGAGTTCGGCGAGTTTGTCGGCCAGTCCTTGGCCGCCGGGCAGGACCCCGGTGAAGACGGTCTTGCCGTCCTTGTCGAGCAGGACGTAGGTGCTCTGTTGGGTGATCTCGAACTTCTTCCAGATGTCGCCGGGCTCGTCGGACAGGTTGGGGAAGGCGCTGATCTTCGTGGAGGTAACGAAGTCCTTCATCGCCGCCTGTTCGTCGAGTCCGGCCACGCCGATGACATGGGCTTTGCCCTCGAACTGGTCGGCGACCTTGGCTGTTTCCG
Source organism: Streptomyces sp. NPDC079141 (assembly GCF_040686775.1). Classification (NCBI taxonomy): domain Bacteria; kingdom Bacillati; phylum Actinomycetota; class Actinomycetes; order Kitasatosporales; family Streptomycetaceae; genus Streptomyces; species Streptomyces sp. NPDC079141. Next base: position 787,608 of record NZ_JBFBLP010000001.1, read on the forward strand.
CCGCCTGGCCACGGCAGGTGGGGCACCAGGGGGCCCAGAACCACAGCACGGTGGGCTTTCCGGTCAGTGTTGCCCCGTCGAAGGGCTTGCCGTCGGTGGTCGTTGCGGTGAACCGCAGGGCCGCGGGCACGGCGGCGGGCGCCGTTGCGGTATCGGCCGGAGTGCCGGACGCCGTGGTGTTGCTGTCGGCGGCCGGGCCGGTGGATGCCGTGTCGCCGGTGTCCGTGCCGCAGCCTGCCAGGGTGAGCGCGGTGGCGGTGAGCAGGGTTGCGGCGAGGACGCGGGCACGCATGCAGGGCTCCTGACGGCGGTTCAAGGGGGCTCTCACGATAGAGCGATGGACGGCCGCTGCTGCCGGGCCGTGGTCTTACGAATGTGTGACGCCGACGGCTGTCCGGATGCGTCTTTGAGCCGTTCGGGGTCCAGGACGGTGATGCGTCGGCGGGCGAGCCGGATCAGGCCGTGGTCGGCGAAGTCGCGCAGGACCTCGGTGCAGGTCTCGCGGGAGCTGCCGGCCATCGCGGCGAGTTGTTCGTGGGTGAGGGCGATCTGCGGGTGACGGGCGCCGGGCCACAGCGGCGGCCGAGGATCGCGGTGATGCGGGCGGAGATCCGGGCGTCGGCCAGACGCGTCCGGCGGGCGAGGCAGGAGCCCGGCGGGCCCCGCGCAGCAGCAGCCCCGCGTGGAGCAGCGTCGACGCGTCCTGGGCGAGCACGAACCAGCTCAGCCGCTGGGACAGGTAGCTGCCGAAGCAGCCGCAGTTGGTCACGGTGAGGCCGCGTGCGTACGCCTGCACGGCGAGGAATGTCCACAGCACCGAGACGGCCGTGAACACCCACACCGGAACAAGCGCCTTCGACCGCGGGCGGGCCAGAAACCAGACCCCGCACACCAGCTCGCCCGCGATCAGCGCCACGGCCTGCGCGGTCGCGGCGGCGCCGTCGACCAGCCCGTAGGCGTCCAGAATCCCGGGCATGTGCCCGAACGAAGCGAGCTGGCCGACCGCCATCGCCATATACACCGCACCCAGCACGATCCGCAGCACCATGATCTGAACGTAAGTAGCGCCGGAAGCCGAGAACTGTAAGCGCGCTCACCGAACAGACACCCCACGCGCGAGAACATCAGCAGCACGGGACCCGTCTTCGACGAGTGCACATCGCGCGGATCCCGGGTGGTCAGGGGTGATGCCCGGTGAACGCCCAGCCAAAGCCCAAGCCGGATCGTCGGCAGGTCATCAAGGGAGCCGGGGTGATCGGGGGGCTTGCCGCTCTGCTCGTGGGCGGGGGCGTCCTGGGCTGGCAGGCTGTCTCCGACCGCCCGTCCCAGACGGTGCCGGCAGTGCAGCAGGACCAGGATCCATCGCTGGAAACGCTGGCCGATGCGGCGGTCTCCGGCGGACCGGGCAAGGACGGGATCCCCTCCGTCGACCGGCCCCGGTTCGTCGCAGCGCGCGAGGCGGGCTTCCTCGCGGACGACGAGATGGTGTTCGGTCTGGAGTACCGCGGCGAGGTGAGGGCCTATCCGCAGCAGGTGCTGGTGTGGCACGAGATCGTCAACGACACCGTCGGCGGCGAGCCGCTGGCGGTCACCTACTGCCCGCTCACCGGCACGGTGATCGGATTCAACGCGCCGCCCGGCACACAGGAGCTGACGTTCGGCACCACCGGCAAGCTCGTCAACTCCAACCTGCTGATGTACGACCGGCAGACCGGCTCCGAGTGGCCCCAGCTGCTCGGCCAGGCGATCAGCGGCCCGCTCAAGGGCACGAAGCTCGACACCGTCCCCCTGGTGTGGACCACGTGGAAGGACTGGCGGGCCGCGCATCCCGACACCCAGGTGTTGTCCACCGACACCGGCGCCCTGCGCAGCTACGGCAGCGATCCCTACGGCTCCTACCCGGGGCACAGCGGCTACTACGTCAAGGGAGGACCGTTCTTCCCGGTACTGGTCACCAGCGACCGCTTCCCCGACAAGGACGTCGTGATCGGCCTGCGGGTCGGCGAGCAGCGGCTGGCGATCCGCAAGGAACTCGTCCGTACGGCCGGGACCGTACACGTCCAGGTCGCGGGCACGCAGGTCGTCGCGCGCTGGGACGAGAGGCTCGCCACGGCCCGTGTCCTCCAGCGCGTCGGCGAGAAGTGGGAGCCCGCCGACTCCCTCGACTCCATGTGGTTCGCCTGGTACGCGTTCTACCCGAACACCCAGGTCCGGCAATGAGCAGGCTCGTGACCGCGCTCGCCAGGGCCGGCGATGCATGGGACGCCACCCTCGCCGCCACCACGGCCACCCCGCGCCAGGTACGCGCCGCTCTCGCCGTGCGCCGTCACCGGCGGGTCGGGTTCGCGGCTGCGGCGCTGGTGCTGATGGGGTACCTGTTCTCCATCGGTGATCTCGCCGTGTCGGCCTCCGGCCGGTTCACCGGCGTCCCTGTCTTCCGGTCCGCCCCCGGGAAGCTCTTCCACGCGCGTGCCCCGTACCTGTTCGAACCGGTACTCGCCTGGCATCCGACCCCGCACGTGGCGGTGTTCCTCAGCCCGGTCAACCTGCTGCTCGGCGCGGTCGTCGCCGCGCTCGTCGGCTGCAACATCGCGGTCGCCCGGCTCGCGGCACGGCAGGCAGCCTCCTGCCGGCGCACCCGATACGCCCGGCTTCTCGGCGTCCTCCCGGCGTTCCTCCTCGGCTTCGCCTGTTGCGTACCGACCTTCCTGCTCGTCCTCGGCACCGGCACCGCCGCGGCCCTCCTGCCGGTGCTGATCCCGCTGCGCCCGGTGTTCTATCCGCTCACGCTGGTGCTGCTGATCGGCACGCTGGTGTGGGGTACGTCCCGGCTGGGCACGCCCCCCGCCCCTGCCCGGGCAGGGAAAGCTCCCATCTCCGAGCAGGGCGGCGATCGTCCGGAGCCGTAAGTACCGGGGACACGCCGGGGATCAATCGCGGGCGCGTGGTGGCGGCAGCCAGCAGAAGACCGCACACCGCAACGCCCGGACCAGCCGGTCGCCGACGCGCTCGCGCAGCGACACGGGGCCGACCTCGGAGGGCTCGGCCGGGTCCGCGGGCAGGTCGTCCAGCAGTGGGCTCAGGTCATCCTGCGAGCGAGCCCGCATGGCCCGTTCCGCCCGGCCCTCGAACTCCGCCTCGTCCAACCGGCCCTCGGCGTACGCCGTCTTGAGGCGTTCGAGGGCTTGTTCCCGTTCGGCGTGTCCGATGCGCAGTGACGACATGGCGCGCCTCCTGCTTCCAGGATATTGCGCCGTACACAGGCCCTTGGGTGAGCGCGCTCACGTTCCGGCCGTGGGCCGGCCGCCTACCGTGAGCGCAGCCGCATCCCTCACCTGAAGAAGGGGCGGCCGTCGTGCCCGTATCCGACCTCACCGACAGCCGCGCCGCGACCAACGCCCTGCTGGGGGGCGCTGAAGCAGGACCGCTGGAGACCGCACCCCGTCGCACGTTTCCTGCGGCAGGCCGCGGACCGGTCGGTACGGCAGGCGGCCCGCCGCCTCCGGGCACTCGGACAGATCACCACCCCGCTCGGCCTGCTGCTCGGCCTGCTGCGCGCCCTCACCCGAACCCGGCAGGCGAGGAGATGGGTGGCGACCAGCTGGACTCTGGGTGCCCTCCACCGGGGCCTGCCGGAGCACCGCACCGGCTCTCACCGGCCGACGCGCTCACCCTGCCGCGCGGCAACCTCCCGTCACGATCGTGGGGCCGAGCCGCCTCTCGGACGTGCTGGCCATCACCTCGGACCTCGCCGACGGCCACCTGGCGCGCCGCCAGGCCACCCAGTCCCCGTTCGGCGACTATGCCGACTCCTTCGCCGACGCCGCGTACTGGACCTGGCTCGTCCTGCGGCACGAACCCAGCCGCACGATACGGGCGGCGGCGATCGCCGCGTGGGCACTACCGGTCACCACGGTCACCGCCGTCGCCGTCAGCCGCGGAGCGATGCCCGAGTGGCCCCGCCCCGCGCTGCTGCGCCCGGCTGCCGCGGTGCAAGTGATCGTCGCTGTGCGGCATCTGCTGTGCCGCGGGCAGGCGGTCGGGCGCGGGAGTGGGGGTCAGCCGAGGGTGTCGAGGGCGGTGAGGATGTCGGCGGGTTCGGCGCGGGTGGTGTAGTCGGTGGCGACCAGGGCCCAGAGGATGGTGCCGTCGCGGTCGATGACGTAAGTGGCGGGCAGCGGCAGGGTGCGTGCGTGGCCGGCGTTGACGTGCTGGAGGTCGAAGCCGAGCTTGTCGTAGACGGCGGCGAGGTCGTCGGGGAGGTCGAAGGCGAGGCCGTACTGCTCCCCGACCTCAGCCTGCCCTCGGCGAGCGGGAAGACCGTCGCCCTGCGCGAGCTGCTGGCCGACGGCCCGGTCGTGCTGACCTTCTACCGCGGTGCCTGGTGCCCCTACTGCAACATCGCCCTGCGCGCCCTCCAGCAGCACCACGACGCCATCACCGCCCGCGGCGCCCGCCTTGTGGCCCTCTCCCCGCAGATCCCCGACGAGTCCCTGACGCTGACCGAGAAGCACGCCCTCGCCTTCGACGTCCTCAGCCCGCGGGTCGCAGTGCCGGAGGTAGCCTGACAGCAGGTGGTTGGACCTTCAATCAAACTCGCGCCGGAGGCCGCCATGGACGTCCTGGTGTTGATCGGACGCATTCTCTTCTCAGCCCTCTTCCTCAGCGGCGCGGTCGGCCACATGACCAAGACCAAGGCCATGGCCGGTTACGCCTCCTCCCGCGGCGTGCCGGCACCCGTTCCCGCCGTGCTCGGCGGCGGCGTGCTGCTCCTCGCAGGCGGGGTGAGCGTGCTGCTCGGGGTCTGGGCCGACCTCGGGGCGCTGCTGCTGGCTGTCTTCCTCGTGCCGACCGCCGTGCTGATGCACGCATTCTGGAAGGAGACCGATGCGCAGGCGCGGCAGATGGAGATGACCCACTTCCAGAAGGACATGGCGCTCGCGGGCGCCGCGCTCATGCTGCTCGGCCTGATCGCCCATGCGGGCGGTGACCTCGGCCTGACCGTGACCGGGCCGCTGTTGGACATGGACTGAATCGCCGGGCACGGCACGGTCCTTGAGCCATGCAGGTTGAAGCTGCGCACATCGCCCCGTCAACGCCGTGTATGCAGCTCCTACGGGCACCAGCGGGTCTCGCGCCGGGCGTGCCCGCCCAGGGATTCATTCCCAAGACGGTTGTCCGGCCGACCGGTTCGGGCACACGCTGGAGGCCACGACCACGTCGGCCCTGCGGGATGGAGTCCGCCCGTGCGTCGTCCGGCTGGGCCGCACCGTGGTGACGTACCGCGGCTGTTTCCGCTGGTCTCTGGTGGCCTGGCCGCTGTCGCCGGTCTGTTCACGGGCGGCGCGGCAGCCGGTGTGCCGCTGCCCACCGGGCCGGCCGCCGCGGTGATCGGGCTGTTCTGGGGCGCGTTCACCCCGCGGGTGCTCAGGCTCGCGCCGTCCTGCGGCACGCCCGGTGGAGGCCCAGGTCCCGGCGGCGCGGGTCTTCCTTGGCAGCCGGGTCCATGGGGCGCTCCCGCCCGGCCGGATCAGTGGGGATACGGATTCTGGCAGGCGAGGCGTGCGTCCCGGGGAACGTCAAGCGCCCCGCCTGCCGGAGGAAGGCAGGCGGGGCGCGGGTGCGCGCGGATTCACAGGCACGGGGGGGGAGCCTTGAATCCGCGGCTGCCGATGACTCATCGACGCATGCTTCTGCGTCACCGCTCCCCATCGGCAAGTCCCTTTGAACGGCTGCGGGTTGAGCGCCTCCCCGGTGCGGCCGACAGTGACCGATACCGGCGCGCTGACTCCGGGGGCCACGCCGGCTCGGTCGGGCGGAGACCGTACCGGGCGGGGCTGCGTCGTAGATCCGGGATGGGCGCTGGTGTGCGCCCTCAGAGTCAGCGCGCACACTGGCGCGGGGTCCGCCTGCTGCTACTTGGCGGGGTCGACCTCGAAGGTGTCGGCCATGTCGTCGAGGATCAGGTCGGCGCCCTGGAGAGAGACGGAGGTCATCCAGGACTCGTCGGCGACCTTGTGCACGTCGCCGGACTTGACGGCGTCGAGGCGCTTCCACAGCGGATTGGCGAGGAACTTCTTCTCGCGCTCCTCGCCGCCGGAGAAGGCGGTGTAGAAGATGACGTCCGCGCCTGCCTGCTCGATCTGCTCCTCGCTGATCTCCAGGACGAACTGCTCGGGGTCCTGCTGGCTCTTCGGCCGGGCCAGGCCCATGTCCTCAAGGACGATGCCGCTGAAGCTCTTGGGCAGGTAGATACGAGTGGGGCCGTCGAGGAAACGGACGACGGAGACGGTCGGGTCGCCTTCCTTGGCATTGATCGCGTCGCCGACCTTCTTGGCGCGCGTCTCGTAGGCGGTGAGCTTCTGCTCGGCCTTGCTCTCCTCGCCGAGGGCCTTGGCAAGGAGGGTGATGTTGTCCTTCCACGTCGGGCCGGTGGTCTCGACGAAGACCGTGGGGGCGATCTCGCTGAGCTGGTCGTAGAGGTCGTCGTGGCGGACGGTGGCGGAGACGATCAGGTCGGGCTTGAGGGCGGCGATGGCTTCGAGGTTGGGGCTCTCCAGCGGGCCGACATCCTGGGTGTCCTTGACGGCGTCGCCGAGGTACTCGGGGAAGCCCTTCTGGTCGCGGTAGGAGCCGATGCCGCCGACGAGCGGACGGTCCAGGGCGACGACGGCCTCGACCAGGCTGTTGTCCAGGGCGACGATCCGCTCCGGCTTGGCCTCAAGCTCGGTGCTGCCCTTGTGGTGCTCGACGGTGCGGGGGAAGCCCGCGGACTTCTCGGCCGCACTCGTGCTGCTGTCGGCGGACTTGGTGTCCGCGTTGTCGGAGCCGCCGCAAGCGGTCAGTCCGGCGGCCAGGACCGCGGTCAGGGCGAGGGCACCGAAGCGGGCGCGGCCCCTGTGGGCGAGGGTGAACACGTGCGTCTCCCAGAGCGAATGGTGATTAGGGAAGCCTTACCTGAGTAAGACTGCGTGAGCATAGCCTTTCGGCCACAGGCAATTCACAGGGGGTAGTGGAACCCTAAATTTAGGCATGCCTTACCTTTATGGACGTGTCCCCGCCTCTGTCCCCGGTCGCGGCCCCGCCCGCTCTGCCGTCGCGCTCCTCCTCCCGCCGTCGCTCCGCCGTTCTCCTCGCCCTGTTGGCCACCCTCGCCGTGGCCGGATGTGCCTCCCTGGCGATCGGCACCAAGGCTGTCCCGCTGTCCGACGTCCTGTCCGCCCTGGGCGGCGGAACGGACGGCGACGCCGTCGTCGTACGGGAGTTGCGCATGCCGCGCACCCTGCTCGGACTGCTGGCCGGACTGGCGCTCGGCGCCGCCGGAGCCGTCGCGCAGGACATCACCCGCAACCCGCTCGGCGACCCCGGACTGATCGGCGTCAGCGCGGGCGCCGCGTTCTCCGTCGCCGCGAGCATCGGGCTGCTCGGGCTGACCAGCTCCTACCAGTACGTGTGGTTCGCCTTCCTCGGCGGCGCGCTCGCCGGGCTGATCGCGTACGCCGTCGGTGGCACCGGCTACGGCGGTGCCACCCCCGCCAAACTCGCCCTCGCCGGGGCCGCTGTCACCGTGCTGCTGGATGCCGGCACCAACGCCCTGGTGCTGCTGGACGTGCGCACCCTGGACCAGTACCGCTACTGGGCCGTGGGCTCACTCGCCGGCCGCGATGCCCAACTCGGCGTCCAGCTCCTGCCGTTCCTCATAGCCGGACTGTTCCTCGCCCTCGCCCTGAGCGGACGCCTCAACGCCCTCGCCCTCGGCGACGACCTCGCCTCCACCCTCGGCACCCAGGTCCGCACCACTCGGGCGCTGGGCGCGCTCGCCGTCGTCCTGCTCACCGGGGCCGCCGTGGCCGCCGCCGGGCCGGTCACCTTCGTCGGCCTGGTCGTCCCGCACGTCGTACGGGCCTTCACCGGCCCCGACGCCCGCTGGCTGGTGCCCTGCTCCGCGCTCGGCGGGGCCACGTTGGTGCTGGCCGCCGATGTGATCGGGCGCATCGTCGCCCGGCCCGGCGAACTGGAGGCCGGCGTGGTCACCGCGTTCGTGGGTGCTCCCTTCCTCGCCGTGATGGTCAAGCGCGGCAAGCTCAAGGAGCACACCCGGTGAAAGACCTTCGCATGGAACTCGGGCCCGTCGGGGTGCGGGTGAGGCCCCGGGTCGCCGTGACCGCCCTGGCTCTCGTGGCCACCGCCTTCGCCGCCTTGGTCGCCTCGGTGTCACTCGGTACGTTTTCCCTTCCGGTGGGGGATGTGTTCGGCGCGCTGTTCGGCGCCGGGGACGGATCCGCCGACCTGATCGTCCATCAACTCCGGCTGCCCCGCGCCCTCACTGCCCTGCTGGTGGGCGCGGCGTTCGGCGTTGCGGGCGCCGTCTACCAGGCGGTCACCCGCAACCCGCTGGCCAGCCCCGACCTGATCGGCATCTCCGCCGGCGCCGGAGCGGGCGCGGTGGGCGCCATCCTCATCGGCGGGGTCACCGCGGCCGGTGCGGGCACCTTCGGCGCCGTACCGTTCGGCGCCCTCGCCGGAGCCCTCCTCACCGCCACCGTGATCTACCTGCTGGCATGGCGGGACGGCACCATCACCGGCTACCGCTTCGTCCTCGTCGGTATCGCCGCCAACGGCGCTCTGGCCGCACTCACCCGCTGGATGCTCGCCCGCGCCGACATCGACCAGGCCGGGCGCGCGATGGTGTGGCTCACCGGCAGCCTCAACGGCCGCAGTTACGACCACGTCCGATGGGTCGGCCTCGCCCTGCTGCTCCTCGTGCCCCTCACCCTCGCGCTGGCCCGCGCCTACCAGCTGCTGCAGTTCGGCGACGACACCGCGCTCTCCCTGGGCATCCGCATCGGCCGTGCCCGGATCGCGCTGCTGCTCCTCGCCACCTGCCTCGCCGCGCTGGCCACGGCCGCCGCGGGCCCGGTCGCCTTCATCGCGCTGGGCGCCCCGCAGATCGCCCGCCGCCTCGCCGGTACGGCGGGCATCCCGCTCGTCCTCAGCGGCCTGACCGGGGCCGCCCTGCTCCTGCTCGCCGACCTCGCCGCCCGCTTGGTCTTCTCCCCGACCGAGCTGCCGGTCGGCATCGTCACCGGCGCTGTCGGGGCCCCGTACCTGCTGCTGTTGCTCGCCCGCGCCAACCGGGCCGGAAAGGGAGGCTGACATGACCGCCACGCCCAACGCGCCCGTGAAGCACGGGACCTCACTGGCCGGGGCCGGCCTGCGGCTGACGTACGGCGAACGCGTCGTCGCCGACGAGCTCGACCTGGACATACCGGTGGGTAAGGTCACCGCCCTGGTCGGCCCCAACGCCTGCGGCAAGTCCACCGCCCTGCGCGCCCTGGCCCGCCTGCTCAAGCCCGCCGCGGGCGCCGTGCACCTCGACGGCGACGACATCGCAGCCCTCCCGACCCGAGAACTCGCCCTCAGACTCACCCTGCTGCCCCAGACCCCCACCGCCCCGGACGGCATCACTGTCCGCGACCTCGTCGCCCGTGGCCGCACGCCGCACCAACGCTGGTGGCGCCAGTGGTCCTCCGCCGACGACACCGTCGTGGACCACGCCTTGAAGGCCACCGGCACCGCGGAACTCGCCGACCGCACCCTCGACGCCCTCTCCGGCGGCCAGCGCCAGCGCGTCTGGATCGCCATGGCCCTGGCCCAGGACACCCCCGTCCTTCTGCTGGACGAGCCGACCACCTACCTCGACCTCGCCCACCAGGTCGACGTCCTGGAACTCGTCGCCCACCTCAACCGAACCAAGGGCCGCACCATCGTCATGGTGCTCCACGAACTCAACCTCGCCTGCCGCTACGCCGACCACCTCATCGCCATGCGCGATGGCACGGTGATCGCCGCGGGCCCGCCCTCGGAGGTTGTCACCCCAGACCTCGTCCACGACGTGTTCGACCTGAACGCCACGGTCATCACCTGTCCCGTGGCGGGCACACCCCTGGTCATCCCGGACGGCAGACCGCACCCCCAAACCGACACACCCTGAAGCGGGTGCGCCCACCCGGAGTGAGCGGGCCCCTTCGGCCCTCAAGATCGGGTCACCTGCCACGGCGCGCCCGGCACCAGAGGTGCCACAGGGTCCGATCACAGTTGCGCGGTCAACATCCTTGTGGGTAAAAGTACTTGGCGCCGTTGCGGGTCAGTATCGACCCCTCGTGCCGCGGGGAGGCGGAGGAGACATGGGCGAGCGGATCAACGCCAAAGTGCTGCTTCTGTACGGGGACCAGGCCGAGCTCACGACCGAGCACCGGGGCCCGGAAGACCCCGAACGTGCGCCCGTCGCCCGCCTCGTCGCGGACACCGGCATCCCGCGCGCCCGACTGGTCGGCGCCGAACTGGTGGCCGTGATCGGCGACGACGGCCACCTGGAGAGATTCGAGCGCCGCTGAATCACAGGCCCTTGTTCTCCTGGACAACCGTGTACGGCTCGCTGAACCCTGAGCCTCAGCCGGTGAGCGGGCCGTCAGGGCCGCGTGCGTGCAAGGGCATGCTGCCAGCCGTGTCTGCGATGCTTCGCGAGACTTCCCGACCGTCCGCTCGGAGAACAGGCTTTGGGGGCCCACGCGCCTGGCCGGGAGGTCAGCGCCGTTCCCTGGGTTCTTCCTCGGTCCAGGTGAACGCGTCCAGGCCGACGGAGCCAGGCCCGGTGTTCGAGAGGGGGCCGACTGTGTCGCCATGACCTGTACCGTTTCCGTGCGCCGTGCCCTGAGGCCGGGGCCGCAGCATGCGGTCCGCGGCCCAGGCCAGCGCGAAGACGGCGGTCAGAGCGGCTCCGGCGAGCAGCAGAAGCACGACCGGCATGAAGACCCCGAACATCACCGTGGAGCGGGCGATACCAGGTACGTCGGCGCAGGCGCAGGCAATCACGGAGCCTGCCCTGCCCTGTCTGATCCACCGGACACCTCGGCTGACGCAACCGTGACAAGGACGTGGCGACTACGTTTCCCATACCCACGGAGTCCAGCCTGCCCGCCGCCCTCACCCCCGGCCAGGCCACCGTCCGGGCCTCGGGTGTGGACGGTCCGCCTCCAGGCACGCGTGGTCCCGCTTGAACCCGCGGCGACTCGCGCCCGCACCTGCCGGAGAACACCCGCTACCCCAACAGCGTGATCCTGCCGGACAAAACCGTCCTCACCACCGGAGGCAGCCACGACTACCGCGGCAAGGGCGCCGGCGACATCCTCAAGGCCCAGATCTACGCCCCCGTCACCAACGTCTTCCCCCCCTGCCGCCGATCCCACCGTCGGCCGCAACCACCGCACGGAGGCCCTACGTGCTCTCAGTCACGCGGCGGTGCGGACGAACCCTCCGTGGACATCTCCCGCCTGGCGGTCCGCGAGGCTCGTAGGCCGCCGAGGGGTTCTGAAAAAGGTTCCGTCGCCCTCCTGGCGGTAGCGCGTCATCCCGGTGGATCGCCCCGATTGCCTACGGCAGGGGCGCTTTCGAGTCTGTAAGCCCACCCGTCAAGAAGGGCTTCCCATGAGATCTGGAAGAGACGAGAGAACGTACGGCACACCGCGGAGACGGCCTCGGTGGATCGCCCTGCTGGCGAGCGGAGTCATGGCCGGTTCGGCCCTCGTCGCCGCCGCTCCCTCTCCCGCGGCGGCCGCGGCGGCGCCTGCGGTCACCGGGCCGGTGAGCATCACCACCAACCAGCTCACCCGCGCGAATGGTACGTGGTCGGGCCTGTTCATCCGCGTCCCGACCACCGAGAACGCCCGGATCGACCTGACGCTGGCACTGCCGTCTTCGGTGGCCGACACCTTCGTCATGGGCTGCGAAACCTTCAACGGGGCGACTCCCGACTGCGACGCCGCCGGCGGCGGCGACACCATCCAGGTCGCGGTGAGCGAGGACGGCGATGGCGTGGAGGAGGCGACCACTGTCCAGGTCATCGTCCGGCTGTACGCGAACACCGACACGGACCTGTCCTCCGTGGAAGGCGACGCGATGGTGCATCGCATCGACACAGTGGCGGTCACGGCGGCGCCGGGCACCGGGACCAGTGGCCAGACCTCGACCGACTCCGGGCCGATGGAGGTGCTGCCCGGGCCTGGCGACGCCCTGATCGAACTGACCACCACCGCGCCGGAGGGGACCCCGTCCGTGCCGCAGGGTGGTTCCGTCCGCTACGAGGCGACCCTGGAGCGCTTCGGCAGGACCGACCAGACCACCGAGGCGACGGTCGGTCTTGTCGCCGACGCCGCCCAGGGCACCACGGTGCCCCAGCCCACGCAGACAGTGGCCTTCGCCCCGGGCGAAACGGACAAGCAGGTCGCGTTCACGGTGAACGTGCCGGCCTCCGCGCCCCTCGCCGCCGCGACATACCACCTCGTGGCGACGTACGACCCCAACGGCACCGACGGCAGCCCCACCGACACCGAGACCGGCGCCCAGCGCTCCTTCCGGATCGTGGCACCGCCCCGCGCTGATCTGCGGACCACCCTCACCGCACCGGCCACGGTGCGAACCCACCGGCAGATGACCTATACCGTGACGGTCCACAACGACGGTCCCGACCCGGCCGCCGACACCGTGGCCACCCTCAATCTGCCACCGCGCGTGATACCGCCCGGCGACGGCGATCAGGTGGTCTGGAACCTCGGCACGATCGCTGCGGGAGCCAGCCGGACCGTGGAGGTGACCGTCCAGGTCCGGGTGGCGCCGCACCGGACCGTGACGGCCCATGCATCGGCGGTCTCCGCCACCGCCGACCCGGACACGTCCGACAACACGGCGACGGCGACCACCCAGGTCGTACCCCGCTGAGGGCCACTGCCTCACCCGCCGGCGGCCGGCGCGTCAGCCCGCGTCGGTCTCCGGTTCGGGGCGGGGCCACTGCACCGCCTCCGAGGTCGCTGCGAGGGTCGAAGGCGCAATGCGGCCCGCACCGTCATGGACGTCGAAGCCAACTACACCGCCGACGCCGTGGCCGTCGGCCGGGCGATCATCGCCAACCCCGACCTGGTCGAACGCCGGCAGGGCGATCACCCGGAGAACGAGCCGCGCCAGGAGCTGTTCTACGCGAGCGGCCCCGAGGGTTACACCGACTACCCCTTCCTCCAGGCGAACTGAGACCCAAGGCCGCGCCTGTCCATGCGGCCCCCGACGCCTGGACAGGCGCACCTGGCAGGCGGGCTGCTGCCGCCGAGCGACAGCACTGCCCCAGTTCAGCGGGGCCCCAGCTCAGCCCCAGGCCGTAACCGGCACAAACGAACTGTCCTGCCGGAACAGCTCCGTCCCGTCCCCCCGCTCCACCCTTAGCTGATAGCCGTAGTGCCGCAGGTAGTAGCCGGGGTAGTTGTACGACTCGAAGCGCAGCGAGCCGCTCGTCGTCCCCGTCCGTGCGATGAACGTCGCGTCCCGCGCGAACGTCGACGTGCCGGAGTTGGCGTCGAAGCGGGCGCGGTAGTCGTAGTGGCGCAGGTAGTTGCCGGAGGCGTCGCGGAAGGAGTAGGCATTCGAGTCGGCGAGGCCGGCGACGACTGTGAAGGTGGACGCCTGCTTCTCGGCGGTAGTGCTGGAGGCGTTCACCACCGGGAGGTTGAGGAGGGCGGACTGCTGCTGCCAGTAGCGGGTGGGGTAGTTGGCGGACTGGAAGGAGCGGGTGATGTTCCGGGTCAGGGACGGGCCGCCCGTCACCGTCTCCTTCACGACCGTGAAGTGGCGTGCCGTGCCGGAGATCGCCGGGAGTGCGGCGGGGGCCGACCAGGTCGCGAAGGTGTCGTAGCTGTCGCTGTAGTAGTAGGAGCCGTCGCCGTAGCCGTCGAAGAACAGGCGCCAGGCTCCGTTGTCCAGTTGGATGAGGGCCGGGCCCTCGCGGTAGCTGCCCCAGCCCGCCCAGTTGCCGGTGCGGGTGATCGTGTAGGGCCCGGTGAGGTTGGAGGCCGTGCCGTACTCGATGTACTTCGTCGTCTCGTTCTTGGTGAAGGCGTGGTAGGTCGAGCCGATCTTCACCAGGAACGTGTCGATGTGGTTGGCGCCGATGCCGGAGAGGGCGACGGGTGAACTCCAGGCCGTCAAAGAGGAGTTCGTCGCTCGCAGCAGATACGGCGTGAAGATCCACTCGTCGTTGGTCGTCGAGCAGGACACGATGATGTTGACGCTGCCGTCGCTGTCGACGAAGAACTCCGGCGCCCAGGCGCGGGAGAGGTTGGCGATGGGGACCGGATAGTCGTAGAGGAAGGTCCAGTTGACGCGGTCGGCGCTGCGGGCGAAGCCGATGGTGGTGCTGGTGTCCTGCCAGGTGTGCGTCGTGTAGGTGACGTAGTAGTAGCCGTCCGTGTGTCTGATGACGCTCGCGTCGCGGATGCGGTTGGCCGGCGGGGTGTAGGCGGAGGACTTCAGCAGGCGGAAGTCGGTGGCGTCGTCGGACTGGTAGACGTTCACGGTGCCGTCGTTGCTGTTGAGGAACGGCACGATCGTGTAGCGGGTGGCGGAGCCGCTCGGCGGTGCGGCGGCGAGGGCCGTGCCGAGCAGGCCGGGGGCCGTGGTCAGGGCGACCGCCGAGGCGGGCAGGGCGGCCATCGCGCGCAGGAGGGTGCGGCGCGAGGGGGTGGTGGGGGGTTGTGCGGTCATGGGCGGCTCTCCCTCTGACACGGATACGTTCGATATACCGAACTCAGTTCGGCAAGTCGTGCAGAAGGTAGGGGTGCGTCAGGCACGCGTCAATGGTTTACGCACGAGCCGGATGTGACCCGTGAGGCGGCTGTGCCGAGCTCTCCAACTTCCCCACCCTGGCCGGGCGTTCCCGCAGAGGTTACTGTTCAGTAGACAACGACGTCCCGGAGGAGCCCCGCATGACGCTCGACCGTGCCGCAGGCCTCGCGGAGTCCGCCCGTGCGCTCGCCGCCGGAGAGGTGACGTCCCGGGCGCTCGTCGAGCAGGCGCTGGCCCGGATCGAGGCCACGCAGGAATCGCTCAACGCCTTCCGGGTCGTACGGGCCGAGGCCGCGCTCGCCGAGGCCGACGCGGCGGACAAGGAGCTTGCCGCCGGGGTGCGACTGCCGCTGCTCGGCGTGCCGGTGGCCGTCAAGGACGACATGGACGTGGCGGGTGAACCCACCGCGTTCGGCTGCCCCGGGGAGTTCCCGCCCGTCGCCGAGGACGGCGAGGCGGTACGGCGGCTGCGCGCGGCCGGTTCCGTGATCGTCGGCAAGACCAACACCTGCGAACTCGGGCAGTGGCCGTTCACCGAGGGGCCCGCGTTCGGTGACACCCGCAATCCCTGGAACGCCGGGCACACGCCCGGCGGTTCGTCCGGTGGTTCGGCCGCCGCCGTCGCCGCCGGGCTCGTACCCGCCGCACTCGGTTCGGACGGCGCCGGTTCGGTGCGCATCCCGGCGTCCTGGACCAACCTGGTCGGCATCAAGCCGCAGCGCGGGCGTATTTCGACATGGCCGCGCGGGGAGTCCTTCCAGGGCATCACCGTCAACGGCACGCTGGCCCGTACGGTCGCCGACGCGGCCCTGCTGCTGGACGCCGCCGCCGGAAACCACGAGCACGACCCGCACCGCCCGTCCGCCATCGACGCCTCGGAGGCCGTCGAGCGTGAGCCCGGACGGCTGCGGATCGCCCTCTCATTGAAACCGCCGTTCACCGGCCTGCCCGCCCGGCTCCGGCCGGAGGTGCGGGACCGGGTCGTCCAACTGGCCGAGAAACTCAGCGCGTTGGGGCATCACGTCGAGGAGGCCGATCCGCCGTACGGCCAGATCGGGCTCACCTTCGTGCCCCGCGCGACCGTCGGCATCGCGGAGTGGGTCAGCGACTCCCCCTTCCCCGCACTGCTCGACCGGCGCACCCAGGACGCCGCCCGGCTGGGCCGCCTGCTCGGCGGGGCACCGCTGCGGGCGGCCCGCCGCGCGGAGGCGGTCCTGCACCGCCGTATCGGCGCCATGTTCGAGTCCTACGACGTGATCCTCGCGCCCACCACAGCCGCTCCCCCGCCGCGGATCGGCGCGATGCTCGGGCTCGGCGGACTGGCCACCGACCGCGCGATGATCGCCGCCTGCCCCTTCGCCTGGCCGTGGAACGTGCTCGGCTGGCCCGGCGTCAACGTCCCCGCCGGGTTCGTGAACGACGGACTGCCCGTCGGCGCCCAGCTGTTGGGCCCGGCCCACAGCGAGCCCCTTCTGATCTCGCTGGCCGCACAGTTGGAGTCGGAGCTGCGCTGGCACGAGGCGTGGCCGCCGGGGCGGTACGCCGCGGTGCCCGGCGTCCATGGACCGTCGCCCACGCTCTAACGTGGCCCCCGTGACTGCGTCTACCGAAGAGAACGTCCCCGGCCGCTTCGGCCCCACCGCCACCACCGAGGCCGACCCGCGCAAGGTCGGCCGGGTGCACACCGAGTACTCCCCCGCGCACGACGGCGACCCGGACCCCGGCGAGATCGTCTGGACCTGGGTGCCGTTTGAAGAGAACGACGGCCGTGGCAAGGACCGGCCCGTCCTCGTCGTGGCCCGCGAGGCGGCCGGCACCTTCCTCGCCGTACAGCTCTCCAGCAAGCGGCACGACAGCGACCGCGACTGGGTGCCGATCGGCAGCGGCCCCTGGGACCGGTCGGGGCGCGACTCCTGGGTGGACGTGGACCGGGTGCTGAGACTGCACGAACAGGGCATGCGGCGCGAGGCGTGCGCGCTGGACCGGATGCGGTTCAACTCCGTGGTGCATCGGTTGGGGTTGCGGTATGGGTGGACGTGAGGTGAGCAACGGGGCGCCGCGGCCGTGGCGTTACGGCTCCGGCGGCCGTCAGTCGCGGCAGTCGCACCCGACAGCGCACCCGCACGCTCCTGCCTTCGGCTCCGTCACCGGCGGCGGAACCGCACAACACCCCTTGCCTCGCCAGTCCCCGGCCGGGACGCCGTACTGCGAGGAGCGACACCATAGGCTCCCAGGGTGATTGAGACCATCGTGTTGGACGTCGGGGAGACGATCACCCGGGACGACCGCTACTGGGCGTCCTGGGCTGACTGGCTCGGCGTTCCCCGCCACACCCTCTCGGCGCTCGTGGGAGCCGTTGTGGCTCAGGGCCACGACAATGCCGAGGCCCTGCGACTCGTGCGGCCGGGTATCGACGTCGCCGCCGAGTACCGCGCCCGAGAAGCCGCCGGCCGTGGTGAGCACCTCGACGAAAGCGATCTCTACGACGACGTCCGCCCGGCTTTGTCCACGCTGCGACAGCTGGGGGTACGCGTGATCATTGCTGGTAACCAGACATCCCGCGCGGGTGAACTGCTCCGCGCCCTGGACCTTCCCGCTGATCTGGTCGTCACCTCGGGGGAATGGGGGGTGGCGAAGCCGCACCCGGAGTTCTTCCAGCGGGTGCTTGACATCGCGAACGCTGCCCCGAGCGCGACCCTCTACGTCGGCGACCACCCGGCGAACGATGTCTTCCCGGCGAAGGCAGCAGGCCTGCGCGTCGCGCACATCCGCCGGGGGCCGTGGGGTTGCTTGTGGGCCGACCTACCCGAAGTCGTTGCTTCGGCAGATTGGCGGATCGACAATCTCACCCAGCTCACGAAAATCGTGAACGGCTGACGGGAACGAAGCGCCCCACCAACCAGTGCTGGTGCGGCCGTTCGCGTACACGCGGCGTCTCGGCACGGATACGGTTCGGCGTGGACGCACCGAACTGGAGCCATCATGCCTGCACTTCTGTACGGCGGTGCAGGGCGCCGGATCGCCTACTACCGCAGGCTGAAGCGCATGACGCAGCAGCAGCTTGCTGATGCGGCCTGTGTCGCCCTGGGAACGATCCGCAAGATCGAGCGCGGTGAGCGGGGCGTCAGCGGCGCCATGCTCGAAGCACTCGCAGCAGCACTCTGCATTGACCCGATCCAACTGCTGGCGGACCGGACTCCGGCCCACACCAGGGTGCATGCTGCGCTGCCCGCGCTCTCCGCCGCCATCGCCGCGTACGACATTCCTGAAGATGGCCCGATCCGGCCACTGCACGAACTTCGCGACGCCGTTTCCCAGGCTGCCCGCTGGCGCCTGGCCGCCCAATACACGCGCATCGTCAGCACGCTCCCCGACCTGCTTGCTGAACTGGCCCGCGCCTACCATCAGGCTCCAGACGCCGATCGGACCCAGCTCGCCACGCTCATGGTGAAGGCCTATCGCTCTGCGGACGCTGTCGCATACAAGTTCGGTGCCCTCGATCTTTCCGCGCGGCTCATCGAGCTCATGCGCTGGATTCTGCCGGTGGCCGACGACCCCGTGCTGTCCGCGTCCGTCGCCTACGTCCGTACAGAGACGTTCTTCGCCGCCCGCGCCCACGCCACTGGACTACGTGCCCTGGAACAGGCTCTGGACAGTGCGCCCACTCCGGTCACGGCGCCCGAGATCGCAGCACGGGGTGCGCTCCACATGCGGGCCGCGGTCATTGCCGGCCGGGCATGCGACTCATCGGCCGCAGCCAGGCACCTTGACGAGGCCCGCAGCCTCGGGGACCAGGTGACCGAGGACGTGTACTGCGGCACAGCGTTCGGCCCGGATTCCGTGCGTACCCACGAGGTGTCGGTCGCCGTCAGTCTCGGTGACGCACACGTCGGCCGCGCACTCGACGTCGCCGGCGATTGGAAGCCTCCCAAGGAACTTCCTGCCGAACGGCGCTCCGGTTTCTACATCGAACTTGCCCGCGCCCAGCTGTGGTCAAGGCTCGCAGATGACGCGTTCGAGTCGCTGAAGGTGGCTCGCCATATTGCCCCGCAGCACACCCGCGAACATCCCTGGGTGCGGGAGGACGCTGCCACACTGCGCCGGTTGAAGCGGGCCGACTCGGAGAGTCTGACCAACTTCGCGGAGTGGTGCGCCGCCACCTGACCGAGCGGCCCCAACTACCCCTTGCCGGGGTACTTGTTGCCCCCTCGTGCCTCCACCATCTGTTGCACGCGCAGAAACCAGCAGATGGGAACCGGGGATGCCCAACGCACTCCCGCTCGCGCCGACGGTCATCGCCGGGCGCGCGTGAACGGCACCGGGAGACCAGCAGACCCCCGCGACCGCGCGAACGGCCCGGGGGAACGGCCAACGCGTCAAGAGAGCGCCGACATGACGAACCGTACGGTCCCGAACGGGACTTTCACATCGCCCGGTGAGACGGCCCAAGAGTGGCTGGCCTCCGCCCACCCGTCGCCCAGCACGGTGCATCGTGAGTGGAGCAGCGCGGCCAGGCTGGCGCTGATCCCGCTGGGACGACTCGTCGACGCGGTCCGCCTCGGAGAGGTCCTCGTGCACAGTGTGGCCGGAATCAGCGACCCCGCCACCGTGAACGACTGGCTCGGCTGGAGCTTCAACTGCGGCCCGGTCATTCACGACCCCGCCGGGCGCCGCTACTACGCCCTCGCGCCGCCCGGCACCGCCCGGGAGTGGCAGGCGCCTGCCGCCGCGTGCCTCGGCGAGGGCACCTACCTGGGCGTGCCGCGCACCGATCTGACGGAGCTGGACGAGCGCACGCGCTGCTCGTACTGGGCGGTGCCGGTGACCCGGCGGGGCTGGCTGTGCAGGGCGAGCGATGTGCTGACGCTCGTGATGGCCGGTCACGACCCGGCAGAGGACGAGGCCCGGTCGTGACCGGCACCGGGAGCCGTGAGGGTACGAGCGCGCTGCCGGTGGACGTCGCCACGATGCGGGCGAGCGTCGCCCAGGTGCTTCCGCCCGACGTCACCCCCAGCGACGCCGCCACGCTGGACACGCTGACCGGACTGCTGCGCGGCCACATGGAGCTGATCATCCCCGAGGTCGAGCAGGCTGCGGTGCGGGCGCCCGCGGACGGCGTGCCCCGCTACTGCGCGCTCGCCTCTCTTGGCGAGGCCCGCCGGAAGCTGGGCGCCGTCCGCGGCACCGGGGCGTACGACGCGGTGGTCTACGCCCGCAAGCTGGCCCGGTCGCTGCTGGCGCTGTGCGACCACTACGAGACGCTCACCGGCGTGCGCATGTGCCTGGCCTGCGGCCAGCCCCTCAAGGACGGCGAGGAAACGCTGCCGTACGACAAGGTCAGCCCCTCCGGGGGCGCGGCCGGGGCCGGCCGGATCCATGTCGCTTGCGCGGGCCAATGACCGGCTTCCTCCAGAAGGCGGCGTTGAGGACGATGGATCCACGAACACAGGGAGAACACCGTGAAGGCAGATGGGATCTACCAAATGGCCGGCGGCGGAGGTGGCGGAGAAGGGGGCGACGGTCTGCCGGGGGAGCCGTGGCCCGGTCCCCCGGAGCCTCCGTCTCCCGACGGCGGTCCGAAGGTCTTCGGCTGACATGACGCTCACCGGATTGGAGGAGGGGCGGTCGGCCCTGGGCCGCTTCCTTCTTGAGCGCGAGGCTTTGACGTCCGACTGGCTCCCGTCGTTCGCGGCCGTGCCGCGGCGCGACTTCCTGCCCGACGTGATGTGGCCATACGACATGGACACCCGCGCGACCGTGACTGTGGACCGGCGCAAGGACTCCGCCGGATGGTCTGCCTACGCCGATGCCGACGTGCCCATCGTGACCCAGTGGGACGACAGCAGATCCGACGCGCCCGGACAGGTGCCGACGTCGTCGACGTCCATGCCGTCCGTGGTCTTCCGCATGTTGCGGGACCTGGGCGTGCGCGACGGACACCGTGTCCTGGAGATCGGCACCGGCACCGGCTGGAACGCGGCGCTGCTCGCCCACCGGCTCGGCCGCGAGAACGTCGTCACCATCGAGATCGATTCGACCGTGGCAGCGGCGGCACGGCAGCGGTGTACCCGGTTCGGCACTCCCGTTCTGGTCCTCGAACGCGACGGTGAGGAGGGCGACGAGGCGGGAGGCCCGTACGACCGGATCATCGCCACGGCCGGCGTGCGGGAGGTTCCCCGCGCGTGGATCCGTGACACCAGGCCTGGCGGGCTCATCCTCGCGCCGTGGGGGACGCACTTCAGCAACCAGGACTCTTTAGTGGGGCTTACCGTGAGCGAGGACGGGGCGAGCGCCTCGGGGCGCTTCCTGGGCCCGGTGGAGTTCATGAAGCTGCGCTCCCAACGCTCACCGTTCGCCGGGCACGACGCGTACGTGACGAACGGCGTGAGCGGCGCCGACCGGAGTACGACGACCGTCGCCGAATCCGAACTGTTGGGTGAGGACCGGTTCACCGCTGCGCAGTTCGCTGTCGGGCTGCGGGTGCGCGACTGCCACCACCAAGTGGCGGCCCAGCGGAACGGCGCTCGGCCTGTGTGGTTCTACGGGCTGACGGACCGGTCGTGGGCGTGCGTCATGTTCCGTCACGGCCAGGCGGAATCCCAGGTATGGCAGTCGGGGCCGCGCAGGCTGTGGGACGAGGTGGCCACAGCGCACGCCTGGTGGCGGGCGGCCGGCGAACCAGGATGCGAACGGTTCGGCCTGACCGTCACCGCGGACGGTCAGCGCGCCTGGCTCGACCGGTCTTCGGAGACATGGGACATCTGAGTCGGCCCCGTCCGTCCGTTACCCCCGTGGCGGATGGGCGGGGCCTTGGCGCGTCATGCGAGCAAGCTGCACGCAGACATGCCACGTGCGCGGTCCCGAAATATCTTTGCCCCAGTGACACCGCGGCGTTGGGCGTTCTGCCCGGGACAGCGGCAGACGGCGGTCCTTGGCCCCGAGGCTGGACGAAGATCACAGCAGGATCGACCGCTCCATGGCGTACTTCTGGTTGTGCGCCGCCCGCTGCTCGTCCCGCGCTTCAATGTGCTGACTGACCAAGCCACATCCACGGTTTTCGCGAATGGGGAGCCCTGGCCCGCACCGGCGCTTCGAGCGCGACTGCGGCACTGCTACGCGGACGACGCCACCCTCGCCACCGGCGTGTAGACCACCACGCTGAGATCGGGTTGTCGGCGGGGGCAAGGCGGTGGTGCTCGTAGTGGAGGGCGCCGCGGGTGGGATGGTGGAAGACGCGCATCCGCGAGGCGAAGCCCTCGATGCGGTGGTCCTGCCAGGCCGTGCGGAAGGGCGAGTGGCTCGCCGCCTGGGACGTACGCGGCCCTTCCCCCACGCGCGAGGCCGTCGACCTCTGCCACGCGGCGCCCGGTGGCGAACGGTCCTCGGCGGCCTTCTCGCAGTCGGCGCGGTGGGAGTCCCTGGACCTGGACGCGGCCCGGGGATGCATCCGCGACGCGGCCCACGCCCACTCGTCGGACGGCGGTCTGGCCGTGCTGCGCGGCAACCTCGCGCCCGACGGCGCCGTGGTCAAGTCCACCGGGGTACCGGCCGGCTTGGAGACCTTCACGGGGCGCGCGGTGGTGACCGAGTCGCAGGAGGAAGCGGTCGGGGCGAACCTGTCCGGACGGGTGACGCCGGGCAGCGTGCTGGTCATCCGCTACGAGGGGCCGCGCGGCGGGCCGGGCATGCAGGAGATGCTGCACCCGACCGCGTACCTCAAGGGCCGGGGCCTGGCGGGTTCGTGTGCGGTGGTCACCGACGGCCGTTTCTCCGGCGGCAGTTCGGGCCTGTCGGTCGGCCATGTCTCGCCCGAGGCCGCGGCCGGGGGTCCGCCGGCCCTGGTGGAGGACGGCGACACCGTCACGATCCACATCCCCGACCGCACACTCCAACTGGAGGTGCCCGAACCGGAATTGGCGGCCCGCCGCGAGCGGCTCACCGGCTACCGGCCCCGCCGCCGCGAACGCCCCCTCTCCACGGCACTTCGCACCTACGCGGCCTTCGCCCAGTCCGCCGACAGGGGCGCCGTGCGCGTGGTGGCGGGCCCCTGAGCGGCAGTTGACCCGCCCCGGCACCACAGTGCCGAGCGGGGCGCCGGTGAACTCCGGTCGCACGGGCACCTTGTGGGGCGCAGCGACAGTGCATATCGTCTCGATATATCGAAGTGATACATCGAGACGACGGTGCCTGCGCTCGCCCGGTCAGCACTGGAGGTGCGATGAGGTCGATCGACTACGACACGGAACAGCACCAGAACTACGCGCGCGGCCGCGCGCTCACCCAGCAGCAACTGCGGGTATGGATCAGCGCCTTCGAAGCGGTGCTGCCCGAGCGCCGTCCACTGACGGGACTGGACGTCGGATCGGGGACCGGTAGGTTCACCCCCGCCCTGGCACGCGCCTTCGGGCCGGTGACCGGCGTCGAGCCGTCGGTCCGCATGCGCGAGGTCGCGCAGGCACAGTCACAGGATCCCGAGGTGCGGTATCTGGCAGGCGCCGCCGAGGACTTGCCCGTACCGTCCGACAGCGCCGACTACGCCCTCATGTTCCTGTCCTGGCACCACGTCCAAGACAAGCCCCGGGCGGCCCGGGAGCTGGCCAGGGTACTCAGACCCGGCGGACGGCTGCTGCTGCGCGCGAACTTCAGCGACCACCATCCCCGGCCGTGGTGGCTGGAGCACTTCCCCCGCGGCTACGAGGCGGACGCCTCGCTGTTCCAGCCGCTGCACGAGGTCATCTCGACGTTCACGTCGGCCGGTTGGCGGGTCGCCGCCTACGGCACCGTCACCGAGCCGTCCGCGGGCACCCGCGCCGACATGCTCGAACGCCTGCGCCTGCGCACGCTCTCGTTCTTCTCGCAACTCAGCCCCGACGAACTGGAGATCGGCTTCCGCCGCCTGGAACAGGCGGTTGCCGCAGACCCCGACGCACCGGCGCCGGTGTTCGCCGAGCCACTGCTCACGCTCGAACTGCCCTGAGCCGCCGTCTGCGCCGCTATCTGTACTCCCTCAACCGCGCACCGGCCGTCAGCAAGCCGTGCCACTCTCCTCGCCGAGGGCAGACAATTCCCGCTGTGGGTAAACACCTTGGGCGCTGGTGGCTGTATCAGGGTGTCACTGCTGTGAGCCCGAGGAGGGACGCTGGAGATGGTCGACCCTGTGGTGTTGGTCGTGGTGCCGGTATGCGCGCGGCTGGTGTATTCGCTTGCGGCGCTGTGGATGTGGCCGGCGCGTGAGCGTGCGTGGGCGCGCGCGCTGGCCACGGTGGTGCGGGCGGCCGGGCCCGGCGGCGTCGTCGAGGTCACGCGTGCCGACGGCGGCACGGTGACCGCACGTTCGGCGGCCGGTGCCGAGCCGGCCGGGGCGGGCCGCCGGTGAGCGCCGAGCCGGCGGTGCTGAGGCCGCGTGACTTCGAGACCTTCTTCTCCGGCGCGTACGCGCGGGTTCTGGCGCAGGTGATCATGCTGTGCGGCAGCCGCGAGGATGCCGAGGACGTCACTCAGGAGGCGTTCGTCGAGGCGTACCGGGCCTGGGAACGCCTCACCGAGTACGAGCTGCCCGAGGCGTGGGTGTACCGGGTCGCGGTCCAGCGGTTGTGGAAGACACAACGCAAACGCAGGACGGGCCAGGACAGGCTGCCCGACGTGCCGGTGCCGGTCCGGGCGAGCCCCGAGCAGAGTGCCGAGGCACGCGAGGTGCTGCGGTTGCTCGCCGCTCTGCCACCCCGACAGCGGATCACCATGGTGTTGTTCTGTCTGCACGGATGGCCCCAGACCGAGATCGCCAAGGCGTTGCGGATGACACGCGGCGGCGTCGCCGCGAATGTGTCCAAGGCGCGCCAGACGCTGAAGGAGGCCCTGGACATGGCCTCGGACGAGACGACCGGTCGTGACCCGTTCATGGCCGGCGCGGATCCGGCCGGCCTGGGCCGGATCGAGGCGGGACGGATCGGGCTGGGCGGCGACCCCGTCGTCAGGGCTCTGCGCGACACGGAGGCGTGGCTGCGGGCGGCCGTCCTGGCGGACCCGGAGAAGGTCGACCGGGCCCGGGCCGCCCTGGCCCGCCGGCTGGAGGGGAGACGGTGACCGCGCTCCTGGGCTGGTTACGCGGACTGTTCGCCGTAGGACTGCTCGCCGGGTTCTACGTCGTGGCGTTCGTCCTCCTCACAGCCGACGCGGCGCTGGTCGTGGCGATGCTGTGGATGATGGTCGAAGCCCCCTCGCGGGCCGGCAATTGGTCGATCGTGATCGGCGGCAGCATCCCGGCGGCCTTCGCGCTCCTCTACGGCATCGCCACGGTGAGCCGGGCGGAGGAGCGTCCGCCCGGCGCTGTCCTGGTACGGCGTGCGGAGGCGCCCGGCCTGTGGCGGCTGGTCGAGGATCTGGCGGGGCAGATGCGTACCCGGCCACCGAGCCGTCTCTACCTGACGTCGGAGGTCAACGCGTCCGTGTCGGAGGAGGCACGGCTGCTCGGCTTCGCCGTCGGGGAGCGGACGATGCACCTCGGCGTGCCGCTGCTGATGTGGCTGAAGCCGATGGAGCTGCGGGCCGTGCTCTGCCATGAACTCGGCCACTACGCGGGCCGGCACACCCGGTTCGGCGCAATCACCTACCGGGGCGCGGCATCGCTGCACTCCGCGCTGTTCCGGCTGCGGATGACCGCGCGGTCGGAACAGGCCGCGCTCGGCTACGCCTGGCTGTTCCAGGCGGTGATCGGCGCCTACGCGTGGGTGTACCTGCGCCTGTCGCTCGCGGTGCGCCGGCGCCAGGAGTTGGAGGCGGACGCGGAGGCGGTGGCAGCGGTGGGTCCGGCAGTGGCAGCGGAGGCCCTGCGAGCTGTCCATGCGCTCGGCACCACGTGGGCGGGTTTCGTGAGCGGCTATCTGCGGCCGATGCAGCGTCTGGGGTTCGTACCCGAGGACGTGTTCGAGGCGTTCGCGGCCATGGTGGACGACCCGCTCGTCCGCAAACGGATGGCCGAACTGCGGGAGAACCCGGTCGAGGCGGACCGGTCCCCACTGGACTCCCACCCGCCGTTGGCCCGGCGGTTGGCGGTGATCGAGGCGCGGCTCGCCGGGGAACCCCGTGTCGTCGTCGAGGACGGGCCGCTGGTCGCCGACCCGGCGCCGGTGTCCCGGGTGCAGCGCGAGATGCTCGCCGAGGCGGGAGGTCCGGCCACCGCACTGCCGTGGACCACGTGGGCCGATCTGGCCGCGGAGGCGTTCGCGATCGAGCTCGCCGGCCTGCTGCTGGACGCGGCAGGCGGCGTCTCCGTGACCGCGCGCCCCACCCTCGGCACCGTTCTCGGCCTGCTGGAAGGGGCGGGGCGGGCGGAGTTGCTGCGTCGTCTCACCGATGCGCCCGAGCCCGAGGAGCGGCTCTCCGCAGCCCTGTACGCGTTGACCGGACAGGCGCTGGCCGGGGCGGACAGGGCGCGCTGGACGCTCAGCTGGACCCAGGGGCACCTGCTGGACTGCCCGCAGGACCCGGGCGGGGGCCTGGAGTATCTGGTCGCGGCCGCCGCACACGAGCCCGCGGGGGTGCACGCCCTGCGCGGCGAGTTGACCCGCCTCGGCCTGGACGTCGAGGAACCGGTCCCGCTGACCCCGCGGACCGTGCTGCCACCGCGGGCACGGACGCCGGCCCGGCGGAGCACAAGGCGTACTCCGAACGTGGTCGTCGAGGAACTCAAACGGCAGCGGAGAGTCGCCAAGGTGACCATGGGCACGCTGATCGCCATGGGGGTGGTGTGGGGTGTCGCCCTGATCGGGTCGGACCCGGCCCAGCCCTATCCCCCGTCCAACCGACCGGCGTTCCCCACCGCGGATCATCCGGAGTACCCGTTGGCTCCCAGTATCGGCCTGCCGCTCCCCGAGCTCAGCCTGCCGACCTCCCTGCCGAGCCTCACCCCGCTGCCGCTGCCGTCGTTCAGCCTCTCCCTCTCCGTCCGCCTCCACGTCGTCGCGCCCGGTGACACGTTGACCGCCATCGCCTGCCAGTACGACACCACTGTCGCGGACCTGCAGGAACGCAACGGAATGGGAGCAGGAACCGACCTCACGGCAGGGCAGGAGCTGTTGGTACCGGAGGCTGGGCAGGGCGCCGGGAGCAGCGACGGGGCCTGCGGGTGACGGGAGTTCGCGATCGGCATGAACGAGCGGCAGGACCGGGTGCTGCAGAGACTGCGTCCACGAATGCGTTGACCTGTCAGTCGCAGCAGTGGCAGTCGGCCGCCCCCTCAGCCGGCTCCTTCACCACCGGAGCCGCGCAACACCCCTTGCCCCGCCATGCATCCCGGCCCTCCTTCACCGCAATGGCGGCAATGGTGAGGGCCGCGATCGGGTCGGCCCAGGACCAGCCGAGGGTGGCGTTGAGGAGCAGCCCCGCCAGCAGGACGGCGGAGAGGTAGGTGCACAGCAGGGTCTGTTTGGAGTCGGCGACCGCGCTGGCGGAGCCGAATTCGCGCCCGGCCCTGCGCTGGGCGGCGGACAGGAACGGCATCACGGCCAGGGAGAGCGCGGCGAGGACGATGCCGGGGACGGAGCGTTCCGCCTCGCCGGTGCCGGTCAGGGCGCGGACGGCGTCCACGCTGACGTAGGCGGCGAGGACGAAGAACGACACGGCGATGATGCGCAGGGTGGTCTTCTCCCGGGCCTCGCGCACCTGGTGCTCGCGGGCGGAGAACTGCCAGGCGACCGCGGCGGCCGAGGAGACCTCGATGACGGAGTCCAGGCCGAAGCCGACCAGGGCGGCGGAGGAGGCGAGGGTACCGGCGGTGATCGCGACGACCGCCTCGACGGCGTTGTAGGTGATGGTCGCGGCGACCAGCAGCCGTATCCGGCGGGCGAGCGCGTCACGGCGGACCGGGCTCGGGCCGAGGGATATCGCGGTCATCAGCAGCACCCCTTCTCGCCGGCCTCGGCGCAGGTGCGGTCGGTCTCGACGGCCACCACGGCGGTGCGCAGGTCGTCCAGCGCGTGGCCGAGGCGTGCGTCGGCGAGTTCGTAGCGGGTGCGGCGGCCGTCGGGCAGGGCGACGACGAGTCCGCAGTCGCGCAGGCAGGCCAGGTGGTTGGAGAGCCGGGTGCGGGAGATGCCGAGGCCGTCGGCAAGGTCCGCGGGGTAGGCGGGGGCCTCGCGCAGGCCGAGCAGGATGCGGCAGCGGATAGGGTCGGCGAGCGCGCGGCCGAACCGGGCCAGCACCTCGATGTCGGGGGCAACTGTCAGCACACCACTGACAGTACACGGAATCCTGAATTCAGGGAATCGTGGATCGTGTGCTCGTATCCCGCAACGGATTCCCGCCCGGCCTTCTTACGCGAAGGCCTTCTCGAACGCGGCGCGGGTCGGCGAGTGCGTCGCACGGTCCAGGATCCCGAACGCCACGTGCTCGAAGACCCCGGCGAATCGGCCGCCGTCCGCGAGCAGGCCCCGGAACGCCCCCGCCACCTCCGCCGGATCGTTCTGGAAGACACCGCATCCCCAGGCGCCCAGCACCAGGCGCCGGTACCCGTGGGCCGCGGCCGTCTCCAGCACCCGCTCCGCGCGGACCGCCAGCGCCCGCGGGATCTCCGCGGCGCGCCTGGGTGCCGTACGCCGGATGACGCCCGCGTTCGGGGCGGCGGCGGTCAGGAAGCCGGCCGTGTACGGCTCGTCCAGCAGGCGGCCGCGGTCGTCGCGGAAGACGGGCACGGCGGGTGAGTGGATGACACGGTCCGTGTAGAAGGGATCGCGGTGCGCGCGGTGGTGGTCGTAGAACGCGCGGACCTCGATCAGGCAGGTGTAGAGCGCGGAGGCGCGGCACAGGGCTTCCTCCTGCGCCTGCGCGCCGTTGAGGTAGCCGCCGCCGGGGTTGCGGGCCGAGGAGAAGTTCAGCATGGCGGTGCCGGCGCCGAGGCGGTGCGCGGCCTCCAGGCTGCTCTCGCCGGTGACCTCGAAGGACGTGTCCGTCAACGGCGCAGTGGGCACCGGGACCGGCTCGGGTCCGTGCATGCGCGTGCCGCGCCGGGCGGCCTCGACCGCCGCCGCGATCGACACTTCGCGGCCGTCGGAGGCGCGGTACGCCCCGGCCGCGACGATTGCTTCCGTCTCCTGCGCAATTGCCCGCAGACGCGCGCTCATGGCGCCACCCCCGTGAACGCCATGAGCGCGCGCCCGGCGCGCTCCCCCGTCGTGCTCATGCAGGAATCGTCGGCGATGCTGGAGGTGCGGTGCAACCGAGTTTCCGGGGGCCTCGACGCGGGCTGCCCCCCGGCCTCGAAGCACGCCGTCCCGGCGCTCGAAGCAGACCTTCCCGGCGCTCGAAGCGGACTTTTCCGATCCTGGAAACGATCGGGAAAGTCCCTGGAAACGCCCGGAAAGCGATGATTACCGGTCCCGAACGTCCCGGTAGGCACCCTTGTGCCGAGCGTCGCGAGGGTCTTGGGTGGGACGAGCCATTGCCGCTCCGGGACCCACCGGACCCGGACCGGTGGCATGGTGGAATCTCAGGAGGATCCCGACATGTCCGACACGGCAAGCGACTGTACGCAGCCGCGTACGGCCATCACCGAAGCCGAGGTGGAGGCCCTGGTACGCGGCATCTGTTTCAAGACCGGACCGCCCCGAACCGTCGGGGTCGAAGTGGAATGGCTCGTCCACGAGCTGCACCGTCCGCAGCTCCCCGTACCGCCCGACCGACTCGAAGCGGCCTATGCCGCACTCCGTACCGTGCCCCTGAGGTCGGCGCTCACCGTCGAACCCGGCGGTCAGCTGGAGCTGAGCTCCCCTCCCGCCGCCTCCCTGATGGAGTGCATCGGTACCGTCTCCGCCGACCTCGACGCCGTCCGCGCACACTTGCGCGAGCACGGTCTCGGCCTCGTCGGCATCGGCCATGATCCCTGGCACGAACCCCGCCGCTATCTGCGCCAGCCGCGGTACGACGCCATGGAGACGTGCCTGGACCGCAGAGGTCCGGCCGGCCGCGCCATGATGTGCACCTCCGCCTCCGTCCAGGTGTGCCTGGACGCCGGCCTGGAGGAACCCGGCCCGCTGGGCCATGTGCGGCGCTGGTGGCTGGCGCACCAGCTCGGCGCGGTTCTGGTGGCGGCCTTCGCCAACTCCCCCCTCGCCGGGAGCGAGCCCACGGGCTGGCTCTCCACCCGGCAGTTGCTGTGGACGGAGATCGGCGCGGGCCGGGCGGGCGCGCCCCCGCTGGACGGCGACCCGCGCGCCGCGTGGGCCCGGCACGTCCTGGACGCGCCGGTGATGTGCGTACGGCAGGACAGCGGGCCGTGGGAGGTCCCGGAGGGGCTCACCTTCCGCGAGTGGACCCGGTCGGCGGTGCCGAGGCCCCCGACCCGGGAGGATCTCGACTACCACCTGACCACCCTGTTCCCGCCGGTCAGGCCGCGCGGCCACCTCGAACTGCGCATGATCGACGCCCAGCCGGGCGAGGACGGGTGGCTCGTGCCGCTCGCCGTGACGACCGCGCTGTTCGACGACCCCGCGGCCGCCGAGACCGCCTACCGCGCCGTGAAGCCGCTGGCCGAAAGGGCGCTGCCGCAGCCCGCGCCGCACAATCCGCTGTGGATCGACGCGGCCCGGCACGGCCCGGCCGACCCCGAGCTGCACGAGGCGGCCGTCACGTGCTTCGCGGCGGCGCTGGAGGCGCTGCCCCGGCTCGGCGCCACCACCGAGGTCACGGACGCCGTCGCGGCCTACCGCGACCGCTATGTCGCCCGGGGCCGCTGCCCCGCCGACGACCTGCTGGACGGGCTCTACGGCACGGACCGCCGCCCGCACGGGAAGGACCTGCACGCATGACGGACACCGAGTCGCTCCGGAAACGGGCCCTGACCACCCTCACCACCGCCCGGGACCGCACCACCCTGCTGACCAGCTGCGTGGAGGATCCCGACCTCACCGCGCAGCACTCCCCGCTGATGTCACCGCTGGTCTGGGACCTGGCGCACATCGGCAACCAGGAGGAGCAGTGGCTGCTGCGGGCCGTCGCCGGCCGGGAGGCGATGCGCCCCGAGATCGACAGCCTCTACGACGCCTTCGAGCACCCGCGCTCCGAACGCCCCACGCTGCCCCTGCTGCCGCCCGCCGAGGCCCGGCAGTACGCCGCCGAGGTGCGCGGCCGGGTCCTGGACCTGCTGGAGAGCACCGCCTTCGGCGGGAGTCGGCTGACCGAGGCGGGCTTCGCCTTCGGGATGATCGCGCAGCACGAACAACAGCACGACGAGACCATGCTGATCACCCATCAGCTCCGCAGGGGCCCGCAGGCCCTGACCGCCCCGGACCCGGAACCGGCCCCGCTGTTCACCGGCCCGGCCGAAGTCCTCGTCCCCGGCGGCCCGTTCACCATGGGCACCTCGGACGAGCCCTGGGCGCTGGACAACGAACGCCCGGCGCACCGGCGCGAGGTGGCGCCCTTCTTCATCGACACCACTCCGGTGTCCAACGGCGCCTACCAGGCGTTCATCGAGGACGGCGGCTACGACGACGAGCGCTGGTGGGACCCGGCGGGCTGGGCCCACATCCGCCGGCACTCCATCCACGCGCCGCTGTTCTGGCACCGGGACGGAAAGCAGTGGCTGCGGCGCCGCTTCGGCGTCACCGAGGTCGTACCGCCCGAGGAGCCGGTGCTGCACGTGTGCTGGTACGAGGCGGACGCCTACGCCCGCTGGGCGGGGCGCCGGCTGCCCACCGAGGCGGAGTGGGAGAAGGCCGCCCGGCACGACCCGGCCGGCGACCGCTCC
Organism: Streptomyces sp. NPDC079141; assembly: GCF_040686775.1. Taxonomy (NCBI): domain Bacteria; kingdom Bacillati; phylum Actinomycetota; class Actinomycetes; order Kitasatosporales; family Streptomycetaceae; genus Streptomyces; species Streptomyces sp. NPDC079141. Next base: position 819,016 of record NZ_JBFBLP010000001.1, read on the forward strand.
ACGCGCTACCCGTGGGGCGACGCCGATCCGGAGCCCGAGCACGCCAACCTCGGCCAGCGCCATCTGCGCCCGGCCCCGGTCGGCAGCTACCCGGAGGGCGAATCCCCGCTCGGTGTACGGCAGTTGATCGGCGACGTGTGGGAGTGGACGGCGAGCGACTTCCTGCCGTACCCGGGGTTCCGGGCGTTCCCGTACAAGGAGTACTCGGAGGTGTTCTTCGGCCCCGAGTACAAGGTGCTGCGCGGCGGTTCGTTCGCGGTGGACCAGGTGGCCTGCCGGGGCACGTTCCGCAACTGGGACTATCCGATCCGGCGGCAGATCTTCTCCGGGTTCCGCACGGCCCGTTCGGGGGCCGTCTGATGTGCCGTCATATCGCCTTCCTGGGGCCCGAGGAGCCGCTCGGCAGACATCTCGTGGAGCCCCCGCACGGCCTGTACCGCCAGTCCTGGGCGCCCCGGCGGCAGCGGTACGGAACCGTCAACGCCGATGGTTTCGGGGTGGGTTGGTACGCGCCCGGCGATCCGGTGCCGGCCCGCTACCGCCGGGCCGGGCCGATCTGGGCCGACCTGTCCTTCGCCGACCTGGCGCGGGTGGTGCGCACGACCGCGCTGCTCGCCGCGGTGCGCGACGCCACGCTCCCCGGTGCGGACGCGGAGGCCGCCGCTGCGCCGTTCGCCTCGGGGCCGTGGCTGTTCAGCCACAACGGCGCCGTGGCGGGCTGGCCCGGCTCGCTGGCGCCGCTCGCCCAGGCGCTGCCCGCGGCCGACCTGCTGTCACTGGAGGCCCGCAACGACTCCGCGCTGGTGTGGGCCCTGGTCCTGGCCCGGCTGCGGACCGGGGACGAGGAGGGCCAGGCGCTGGCCGACACGGTCACGGACGTGGCCGCCGCGGCCCCGGGCTCCCGGCTCAACCTGCTCCTCACCAACGGCGACACCATCACGGCCACCGCCTGGGGCGACACGCTCTTCTACCTCTCGACTCCCGGCCGCGGCACGGTCGTTGCCTCGGAGCCGTACGACGACGACCCGCACTGGCAGGAGGTCCCCGACCGCACGCTCCTCGCGGCGAGCCGCACCGACGTGCTGCTCACACCCCTCAAGGACCCGACGCCTGAACCTCTGAAGGAGCCCCGCACGTGAGTCCGTTCCTTCTCACCCGCACACTGCCCGAGGACGCCACCGAGGCCGCCCTGCGCGCCGACGTCCTCAACGGCCTGACCCGCAGCCCCAAGACGCTGCCGCCCAAGTGGTTCTACGACGCCCATGGCAGCGAGCTGTTCGAGCAGATCACCGAGCTGCCCGAGTACTACCCGACGCGCGCCGAACGGGAGATCCTGATCGACCGGGCCGGCGAGATCGCCGCGGCGGCGCGCGCGAGCACCCTCGTCGAACTGGGCTCCGGCTCCTCGGAGAAGACCCGGTACCTGATCGACGCGCTGACCGAGCTGCACACCTACGTCCCCGTCGACGTCAGCGAGAGCGCCCTCAGCCAGGCCGGACACGCCCTCATCGAGGAGCGGCCCGGGCTGAACGTGCACGCGCTGATCGCCGACTTCACCGGCGCGCTCGCCCTGCCGGACACGCCGGGCCCCCGGCTGGTGGCGTTCCTCGGCGGCACGATCGGCAACCTGCTGCCCGCCGAACGGGCCGCCTTCCTCGCCGGGGTCCGCTCCCTGCTCGCGCCGGGCGACGCCCTGCTGCTCGGCACGGACCTGGTCAAGGACGAGAAGGTGCTGGTCAGGGCCTACGACGACGCGGCCGGGGTGACGGCCGCGTTCAACAGGAACGTCCTGACCGTCGTCAACCGTGAGCTGGACGCCGACTTCGATCCCGCCGCCTTCGACCACGTGGCGCTGTGGGACGCCGAGAACGAGTGGATCGAGATGCGGCTGCGAGCCCGCTCCGCGCAGACGGTCAAGGTGCCCGCGCTGGACCTCGCGGTGGACTTCGCGGTGGGCGAGGAATTGCACACCGAGATCTCGGCGAAGTTCCGCAAGGAGGGCGTACGCGGTGAACTGTCCGTCGCCGGGCTTGAGTTGACGCACTGGTGGACGGACTCCGAGGGCCGGTTCGCGCTGTCGCTGAGCGTGGCGCGGTAACCGAACGCGATCTGCCGTCTCGCGCTCCGCCACGGGGTGGGGCACGGTGGAGGCACGCGTGACACATCCGACACTGCCGTCACGGCGGAGAGGAGCACCCGCAATGTCGAACCACACCTACCGGGTCACGGAGATCGTCGGCACCTCACCGGAGGGCGTCGACCAGGCCGTCCGCAACGGCATCGCCCGTGCCTCACAGACCCTCCGGAACCTGGACTGGTTCGAGATCACCCAGGTGCGCGGCCAGATCGAGAACGGCGAGGTGGCGCACTGGCAGGTCGGACTGAAGGTCGGGTTCCGGCTGGAGGACGCGGAGTGAGGGTCGGGGCGGCCCTGAGACCTTGAGGTTCTGACGCCCGGGCGGGCCCGAGACCCTGACAGAAGCGGGGCCTCAGGTCCGTCCCTCCCGCTCCTGCGCCACCTTCAGCGCGGCGGAGGGGGCGGTCCAGTGCGCCCGTACGACGGCGAATCCCGCCCGTTCGGCGTCCTCGCACACCAGTTCGTCGTCGTCCACCAGAACCCGGACCTCGCGCGTCCGGGCCAGCCGGCGCAGCACCTCCAGCTTGGTGCGCCGGGCGGGCCTGCGGTCGTCGTTGCGGCGCATGTGGACGCGGCCGTCGGGCAGACCGTGTGCGGCGAGCCAGTCGAGCGTTGCGCGGCGGGAGCGCTCGGGCCGCCCGGTCAGATAGACGACCTCGCACTCCTTCGCGCTCTCCAGCACCAGTGCGATGCCCTCGGCGATCGGTGGGTCCGCGGGCGCCGCCGCGAAGAAGGCTTCCCAGTCACGCGGCCTGGTCTCCAGGAACCGCTGCCGGTGCGCGGTGTCGGCGAGGGTGTTGTCGAGGTCGAACACGGCGAGCGGGCGCTTACTGCTGTCGGTCACATCGCCCACCCTAAGCCGATCGCCCAACCCGAGCGGATGACCCGTCCCAAGCCGATCGCGCACCCCGGCAACCTCCCTGCCCCGGGCGGCCACTTGGAGGCGACACCGCACGCGAACGCTGACGGGAGGCCCCATGCGCAACACGGCGATCTGGAGCAGTCGAAGAGCACGTCCGACCCTCCCCCGCCCGCCACGCTGATCATCGGAGGCCTCATGCTTCTGTCATGCCTTCGAAGCCCCGTACGCCCCTGACCGGTTCCGCCTGCTCCCTCGTCGTCTGCCGGGGCTGCTGCTGCGGCAACGCCCGCAAGCTCCCCGGCACCGACCACGAAGGCCAGTTGGAGCTGCTGCGCGCCGCCGCGGCCGAGCACGGCGTACGGATCCGCACGACCGACTGCCTGGGCCCCTGCGACCAGGCCAACGTGATCGTCGTGGGCCCCTCGGCCGCGGGCCGGCGGGCCGGCGGGCGGCCCGTCTGGATCGGGTTCGCCATGGACGACGCCAGCACCGAGGAGGTCGTGCAGTGGGTGGCCGCGGGCGGTCCCGGCCTGGCAGAACCGCCGCTCACGCTGGAGTTGCAGTTCATCGATCCGCCGAAGGACGCCCGCGTCCGCTCCCGCCGCTGAGCCACCCCCACGCCAATTGTTAATGGGATCCATTTTCATGTAGCGTCCTCGGTGTTCACCCACCGAGGAGGTACGACATGGCCGTCCCCAAGCGGAAGATGTCCCGCAGCAACACCCGCCACCGCCGAGCGCAGTGGAAGGCCGCCACCCCCACGCTGGTGCCGGTCACCGTCGACGGCGTCCAGCACCTCGTACCGCAGCGCCTGGTCAAGGCGTACGAGCGCGGACTGCTGCGCCCCGAGGGCTGAGCGGATGACCGACCACCGCCGGCTGCCCGTCACCGTGCTCTCCGGATTCCTCGGGGCGGGCAAGACCACCCTGCTCAACCATGTCCTCGGCAACCGCGAGGGCCTGCGCGTGGCCGTCATCGTCAACGACATGAGCGAGGTCAACATCGACGCCACGCTGGTGCGCGGCGGCGAGGCGGCCCTGTCGCGGACCGAGGAACGCCTGGTCGAGATGACCAACGGCTGCATCTGCTGCACCCTGCGGGACGACCTGCTCGAAGAGGTCGACCGGCTGGCCCGCGAGGGACGCTTCGACCATCTGCTGATCGAGTCGTCCGGCATCTCCGAGCCGATGCCGGTGGCGGCCACCTTCGCCTTCGCCCGCGACGACGGCGCCACCCTCGGCGACCTGGCCCGCCTGGACACCATGGTCACGGTCGTCGACGCCGCCAACTTCCTGCCCGAGCTGGAGCGTGGCGACGAACTCGCGGAACGCGGGCTCGCCCCGTACGAGGACGACGAGCGCACGGTCAGCGATCTCCTCGTCGACCAGGTCGAGTTCGCCGACGTCATCGTGCTCAACAAACTCGACCTGATCGACGAGGAGTCCGCGGCCCGGCTGCGGGCGGCGCTCGACCGCCTCAACCCCGCCGCCCGGATCGTCCCGGCCGTGCACGGCCGAGTGGACCTCCACCAGGTCCTGGACACCGGCCTGTTCGACCTGGAACGGGCCCAGCAGGCACCCGGGTGGGTCCAGGAACTCAACGGCGACCACGTCCCCGAGACCGAGGAGTACGGCGTCTCCTCCACCGTCTTCCGCGCCGAACTGCCCTTCCACCCCGAGCGGTTGTGGACGTTCGTGACCGAGCGGCTGGACGGCGGCGCCTACGGCCGCATCCTGCGCTCCAAGGGCTTCTTCACGCTGGCCAGCCGCCCGCACGTGACGGGACTGTGGTCGCAGGCCGGCTCGGTGGCCCGGTTCGAGCCGTCGGCGGCGCGCGACGACGAGGCGGCGTACGCGCAGGAGCTGGTGTTCATCGGCACACAGCTGCGCGCGGAGGCGCTCCGGGCCGCACTGACCGACTGCCTGGCGGCGGCGGACGAGCCCCTCCCGGCCACCGACCCGTTCCCGGCCTGGGACACCTACGGCATCGACGACGCCTGCGACCACGAGCACGCCGTACCACCGCTCCAGGCCACCGTCGGCTGACTCCCCCTCGGTCCGTCCCGCCTATCCTGGTGAGGGGCCCATCCTGCTCGCGGCGCGCGAGAAGGGAGGCGCGGGTGACCGGGCGAACGATCGACGAAGCCGTCACGCAGTCCCTGCGGCGAGCCCGTGCCGCCGCGGCCCACGAAGCCTGGGCCGATGCGTACCGGCTGCTGAGCGGCCTGGACGCGGCCTGGCTCACCCCCGACGACAGCGCCGCGTTCGCCGACGCCGCATGGTGGACGAGCCGGATCGACGAGTCGATCGTCCACCGCATGCGTGCCTACTCCGGTTACGCGGCGGCCGGCGCCGCCCGCCGGGCCGGGCACATGGCCTGGCTGCTCGCCTACGAGCATCAGCTGGCCGGGCGCGCGGCCGTGGCCGCCGGCTGGCTGCGCCGGGCACGACGGCATCTGCGCGACGAACAGGAATGCGTCGAGCAGTGCTATCTCGCCTGGGTCGACACCGAGGAGGCCCAGCAGCGCGGCGCCTTCGACGAGGCGATGGCCGCGGCCCGGCACATGGCCGACGTCGCACGCCGTTGCGACAGCCGGGATCTGCTCGCCATGGCCCTCCAGGCGCAGTCCGGTGTCCTGGTGGCGCAGGGCAGGGTCGGTGACGGTCTCGACCTGCTGGACGACGCGATGTGCTCGGTCATGGCCGGCGAACTCAGCTCCTTCTTCACCGGCTGGATCTACTGCCTGGGCCTCCAGCAGTCCATGGCGTGCGCCGACCTTGAGCGCGCCGCCGCCTGGACCGAGGCGGCGATGCGCTGGTGTGCGGCGATGCCGGCGGAGAACAACTTCCGCGGCCTGTGCCGGGTGCACCGTGTGGAGGTGCTGGAGCTGCGCGGCAGCTGGCGCCAGGCCCTCACCGAGGCCGTACGGACCTGCGCGGAGCTGCTGCCCTACGAGCGGGGGGCGGCCGCCGAGGTGTTCTATCTGACCGGGGAGATCCAGCGGCGGTGCGGCGACCTGACCGCAGCCGAGAGGTCCTACGACCGCGCGCACGAACTCGGCCGGGACCCGCAGCCCGGCCTCGCCCTGCTGCGGCTGGCGCAGGGCAAGACCGAGGCGTCGGCCGCCGCCCTGGGCCCGGCCCTCGCGGACCGGGCGGGCAGCGTCGCCGAGCCGGCCGGCCGGCTCGGGCGCTGCCGGCTGCTCTCGGCGCAGGTCGAGGTCTCACTCGCCCTCGGCCGGCTCGACGCGGCACGCTCGGCGGCCGCGGAACTGACGTCCCTGGCCCAGGAGTGGCAGCGGCTGCGCGGATCGGAGGCGACCTTGCTGCACGCGGGAGCTGCGACCGCGGCCGGCGCGGTGGCGTTCGCGGCCCGTGACGCGGACCGCGCGCTGCCCCTGCTGCGCCGCGCGCTGGCGCTCTGGGTCGAGCTGGACGTCCCGTACGAAGCGGCCCAGGTACGGATGACCCTGGCCGCCGCCCACCGCGCCGCCGGGGACGACGAGGGTGCCCGGATGGAGCTGCAGGCCGCCGAGCAGTCCTTCCGGCAGCTGGGCGCCGTACCCGACGCGCGCCGGGCCGCGGTCCTCCTCGCCGAGGTACGCCGACGGCAGCCGGGCGGGCTCACCGGACGTGAACTCCAGGTGCTGCGGCTGGTCGCCGCGGGCCGGACCAACCGGGCCGTCGCCGCCGAGCTGGTCATCAGCGAGCACACCGTCGCCCGGCACCTCAACAACATCTTCGCCAAGCTCGACGTGTCCTCGCGGGCCGCGGCAACGGCCTACGCCTACACGCACGGCCTGGTGTGACACGCATGGGCAGAACGGCCCATGCGCGCACGCCGGGCAATGGGCCATTCCGGCGATGAGGCCGCGCGGCGACAGGGCGTACACCGGTGCTGTACCCGAAGCGGAGAGCCGGTGAGGGCCATGACCACCTACACACCCACCCTGGACGACCGGCTGCTGGAACGGCTGCGCGGCGCCGTACGCGGCGACCTCGTCCGCCCCGGAGAGCCGGACTACGACGAGGCACGCAAGGTCTACAACGCCATGCACGACAGGCGTCCGGCGATCGTCGTCAGGGCCGTGGACACCGGGGACGTCATCGCCGCGGTGGACTTCGCCCGCGACCAGCACCTGCCGCTGGCCGTGCGCGGCGGCAGCCACAGCGTCCCCGGCTACGGCACCTGCGACGGCGGCGTGGTCCTCGACCTGGGCCGGATGCGTGGCATCCGGGTCGACCCCGAATCCCGCACGGCCCGGGTGGAGGGCGGCTGCACCTGGGCCGACGTCAACCACGCCACGCACGCCTTCGGGCTGGCGACGACCGGCGGAGTCGTCTCCACCACCGGGGTCGGCGGCCTGACCACGGGCGGCGGCATGGGATACCTGACCCGCCGCTGCGGCCTGGCCTGCGACAACCTGGTCTCCGTGGACCTGGTGACCGCCGACGGGTCGTTCGTGACCTGCACCGACGAGCAGCGCAGCGACCTGATGTGGGCGGTGCGCGGGGGCGGCGGGAACTTCGGCGTCGTCACGTCGTTCGCCTACCGGCTGCACCCCGTCGCCGACATTCTCGGCGGGCCCACCTTCTTCCCGCTCGACGGCGACGTGATCCGCCGATACCGGGAGCTGATCGCCGAATCCGACGAGCGGCTCGGCGCCCTGTTCGTGGTCGGGCTCGGACCGCCGCTGCCGTTCCTGCCCGAGCGCTGGCACGGGCGGCCGGTCTGCGGCGTGGTCGCCTGCTGGACCGGGCCCGAGGAGGAGGACGACCGGATCCGGGACCGGGTCGCCGCCCTGGGACCCGTGCTCGGCCGGCACCTGGAACGCATGCCGTACCCGGTGATCAACACCCTCTTCGACGACCTGGTGCCACCCGGGCTCTACCACTACTGGAAGGGCGCCTTCACGCAGGACCTGCCGGACGGTGCCGTCGACGCCCTCGTCGAGTACGGCGCCACCACCCCGTCCATCCAGAGCGTGACGGTCGTCTTCCCCGTCGACGGCGCCTGCCACCGGGTGGCGCCGCAGGAGACCGCCTTCTCCTACCGGGACGCCGACTACGCGATCGCCCTCAGCCCGACCCTGCCCAGCCGCGAGGAGTGCGAGGCGCAGAAGGGCTGGGTGCGCGCGTTCCACGCGGCGCTGGAACCGCATTCCATGGAGGGCGGCTACGTGAACTTCATGGACGGCGACGACCAGGACCGGGTACGGGCCAACTACCGCGACAACCTCACTCGGCTGACGGACCTGAAGCGGCATTACGACCCGGGGAACCTGTTCCGCCTGAACCACAACATCGCCCCGTGAGGAATCCCCGGAGCCGACCGTTGTTGTACCAGGCATGAGTTCCGTGATCGCGCAGACCCGCTTCTCCGTCCTGGACCGCTCGCGCACCCGCGAGGGCCGACCGGCCGGAGAGGCGCTGCGCGACACGGTGGCACTGGCTCGGGAGCTGGAGGAGCTGGGCTACCACCGCGTGTGGGTGTCGGAGCACCACGGCGTGCCCGGTGTCGCGGGTTCCGCGCCCACCGTGCTGGCCGCCGCCGTCGCGGCCGCCACCCGTACCATCCGGGTGGGCACCGGTGGTGTGATGCTGCCCAACCACCAACCTCTCGTCGTGGCCGAGCAGTTCGGGGTGCTGGAGTCCCTCCACCCCGGCCGCATCGACATGGGCCTCGGGCGGTCCGTCGGTTTCACCGACGGCGTGCGCAGGGCGCTCGGGCGGGACAAGGACGACGCCGACGACTTCGCCGCCCAACTCGACGAACTGCTCGGCTGGTTCCGCGGCACCTCCTCCACGGGCGTGCACGCGCGCCCCGCCGAGGGCCTGACCGTGCCGCCGTTCGTGCTCGCCATGGGCGAGGGCGCCGCGATCGCCGCCCGCGCGGGCCTGCCCATGGTCATCGGCGACCTCCGCAACCGGGAGAAGATGCAGCGCGGCATCGACCACTACCGCGCCCACTTCCGCCCCTCCCCCTGGGCGAGCGAGCCCTACGTCGTCGTCTCCGGCACGATCGCCGTGGCCGCCACCCCTCAGGAGGCCCGCCGCCTGCTGATCCCGGAGGCCTGGTCGATGGCGTACTCCCGCACCCACGGCACCTTCCCGCCCCTGCCGCCCGCCGAGCGGATCGAGGCGCTGCCGATGACCGCCAAGGAGCGCGGCTTCTACGAGGCCGGACTCGCCGGGCACATCGCGGGCACCGAGGAGCAGGTCGCCCACGAGCTGGAGACGGTGCTCAAGGAGACGGGGGCGCAGGAGGTGCTGGTCACGACCAGTACGTACGATCGTGCGGCGCTGCTGGACTCGTACCGGCGGCTGGCTGCGATCGTGAAGTGAGCCGAGGGGGGCCGCGGGTGTTGTGGGGAGCGTACGACACACAGGTGTGCGGGCGCGTGCCCGAACTGTGGGGCGTGGTCGTCGACGCGGACGGCCCGCTGGTGCGCCTGCACTACGGCACGCACGGCGTCGTCGATCACAAGGACCTCTCCGGCGTCGACGACCTCGCCGCGCTGGTCCGCCGGCAGCAGGAGATCTTCGCCGCGCGGGTGGAGCCGGTGACGTGGAAGGTGTACTCCCACGACGGGCCGCGGCTCCCCGAGGCGCTGCTCGCCGCCGGGTTCACGCCCGGCCCCCAGCGCTCCCTGCTGCTGGCCGACGTCGCCGACGTACCCGCGCCGGACACGGAGGTACGGGACGACTGGCACAACGACCGCGAGAAGGCACGGCTCCTCGCCGACGCGGCCCCCGCGCAGCGCACGCCCCTGTCCGAACAGGAGGGCTTCACTGCCGTCCTGACCGGCCGGCGCCACGGCCGGCTCGTGGACCTGGTCTGGGTCGAGCACATCCCCGGCACGGACTTCGCCTCGATCGGCGGCATCAGCGCCCCGCGTCCCGACCTGGTGCGCGCCGCGGCCGCCTGGGCGGCCAAGGGGAACTACTCCGTTCCGAGGCTGCGGTACGTGGTGGCCGAGGCGAGCGGCGACCTCGTGCCCGTCCATCTCGCGGCCGGGTTCCACGAGGTCGCCGAGGTCACCACCTACCGGTGGGCGCCGCCCGGCGAGCCCGCCCGGGACCGCCCGGCGACGAACCGGATCCCCGAGGCGGAGCACAACGCGATCTGGAAGCGGTTCGAGGAACGCTTCGAGGTCACGTACGCGACCGCGTACGACGGCATCGCCGAGCCGCCCGGATCGGTCACCTGGCACACGGCGGCCCTGGAGCACAGCCGCGACCCGCTGCTCACCGAGGTGGAGGCCGTGATCGCGCGCGGGCTCAGGGCCTGCGGACGGCCCGGGGACCGGCTCTACCGGCTCAAGTGGTACATCAACGGCACCCGCTGCGACCCGACCCGGGTCGGCGGACCGGGCCAGCTGCCCTGGCCGTGCTACGCCTACCTCACCGACGAGAACGTCATCCAGGTCACCGAGGACCTGCGCATGGGGACCTACGGAAACTGGATGGAGGAGTCCCTGTGCGTCTTCGGCGCGGACCTGGTCGCCGAGGTCGAGGAGGACCTGACCCGGCTGCTCGGCACGGTGCTGCGGCGGGACGGCCGCCCGGTGGGGAACGTGTGGACGTTCGGCCCCTGACCGGCCCGGTCGCATAGAATCGCGGAGTTTGTCCCGGCCGCGTACGTACGGAGATCCCCCGCATGCACGACCCCCACGACCCCCACGTCCGCGTCCGCGGCGCCCGCGAGCACAACCTCAAGGGCGTGGACGTCGACATCCCGCGGGACGTGCTCGCCGTGTTCACCGGGGTGTCCGGCTCGGGGAAGTCCTCGCTCGCCTTCGGCACGATCTACGCCGAGGCCCAGCGCCGCTACTTCGAGTCGGTGGCGCCGTACGCGCGCCGGCTGATCCACCAGGTCGGGGCGCCGAAGGTCGGGGAGATCAGCGGGCTGCCGCCCGCGGTCTCGCTCCAGCAGCGCCGCTCGGCGCCCACGTCCCGCTCGTCGGTCGGCACGGTCACCAACCTCTCCAACTCGCTGCGCATGCTGTACTCGCGGGCCGGGGACTACCCGCCGGGTGCCGAGCGGCTCGACTCCGACGCCTTCTCCCCGAACACGGCCGCCGGTGCGTGCCCGGAGTGTCACGGACTCGGCCAAGTCCACCGTACGACCGAGGAGTTGCTGGTCCCCGACCCTTCGCTGTCGATCCGGGACGGCGCGATCGCCGCCTGGCCGGGCGCCTGGCAGGGCAAGAACCTGCGCGACATCCTCGACACGCTCGGCCACGACGTGGACCGGCCGTGGCACGAACTGCCCGCCGAGGAGCGGGAGTGGATCCTGTTCACCGACGAGCAGCCGGTCGTCACCGTGCATCCCGTGCGGGACGCGGACCGCATCCAACGGCCCTACCAGGGCACGTACATGAGCGCCCGGCGGTATGTGATGAAGACGTTCGCGGACTCCAAGAGCCCGACGCTGCGCGCCAAGGCGGAACGCTTCCTGGCCAGTGCGCCCTGTCCGGCGTGCGGCGGGAGCCGGCTGCGGCCGGAGGCGCTCGCGGTGACGTTCGCGGGCCGGACGATCGCCGAGCTGGCGGCGCTTCCGCTGACCGACCTCGCCGGCCTCCTGCACGGCACCTCCGAGACCGCCCGCGTCCTCACCGACGACCTGAAATCCCGGATCGGCCCGGTCGTCGAACTGGGCCTCGGCTATCTGAGCCTCGACCGCGCCACCCCCACCCTCTCCGCGGGCGAGCTCCAACGCCTGCGCCTGGCCACCCAGTTGCGCTCCGGACTCTTCGGGGTCGTCTACGTCCTCGACGAGCCGTCCGCCGGACTGCACCCGGCGGACACCGAGGCCCTGCTGACCGTGCTGGCCCGGCTGAAGGCTGCCGGGAACTCGGTGTTCGTGGTGGAGCACCACCTCGACATCGTCCGCGGCGCCGACTGGCTGGTGGACGTCGGCCCACGTGCGGGCGAGCACGGCGGGCGGGTGCTGCACAGCGGCCCGGTGCCGCAGCTGGCCGGGGTCGAGGGGTCGGCGACGGCCCGCTTCCTCTTCGACCGATCACCCTCTGAGACGCGTGAAGTGCGCACCCCCAGCGGCCAGTTGAAGGTCGGCCCGGTCACCCGGCACAACCTGCGCGCGGTGACCGCCGAGTTCCCGCTCGGCGTGTTCACCGCGGTCACCGGCGTCTCGGGTTCGGGCAAGTCCACGCTCATCGGCGAGATCACGCAGGACCTGGCGGGCGTGGGCCGTCTGGTCTCCGTCGACCAGAGGCCGATCGGACGCACCCCGCGCTCCAACCTGGCGACCTACACCGGCCTCTTCGACGTCGTACGCAAGGCGTTCGCGGCCACCGACGCGGCGCGGGAGCGCGGGTACGGCGTCGGCCGGTTCTCCTTCAACGTGGCGGGCGGGCGCTGCGAGACCTGCCAGGGCGAGGGGTTCGTCAGCGTCGAGCTGCTGTTCCTGCCGAGCACCTACGCGCCCTGTCCCGACTGCGCGGGCGCGCGCTACAACCCCGAGACGCTGGACGTCACCTACCGGGGGCGGAACATCGCGCAGGTGCTCGACCTCACGGTGGAGGCGGCGGCCGCCTTCTTCGCCGACACCCCGGCGGTGGCGCGCAGCCTGGGCACGCTGCTCGACGTCGGCCTCGGCTATCTGCGGCTCGGCCAGCCCGCGACCGAGCTGTCCGGGGGCGAGGCCCAACGCATCAAGCTGGCCAGTGAGTTGCAGCGCGGCCGCCGCGGCCACACCCTCTACCTCCTCGACGAACCCACGACCGGCCTCCACCCGGCCGACGTCGAGGTCCTGATGCACCAGCTGCACGGCCTCGTCGACGCCGGGCACACCGTCATCGTCGTCGAGCACGACATGGCCGTGGTCGCGGGCGCGGACTGGGTGATCGACCTGGGTCCGGGCGGCGGCGACGCGGGCGGCCGGATCGTGGCGGCGGGCCCGCCGGCGGAGGTGGCTCGGGCGGAGGGCAGCGCTACGGGACCGTATCTGGCTCGGGTGCTGCAAGGGAGTTGATCCCGTCTGGCACGGACGCTGACAGGGAATTGATCCCGTCCGGCACGGACGCTGAAAGGGAGTTGATCCCGTCCGGCATGATCAGCTGCGCGCCCGTGGCGGCCCGGACCTCCTCGACACTCACGCCGGGCGCCAGTTCGGCCAGGACGAAGCCGTCCTCGGTGATGTCGACGACCGCCAGGTCGGTGATCACCCGCTGGACGACGCCCCGGCCGGTGAGCGGCAGGCTGCACTCGGCGACGAGCTTGGGGGTGCCGTCCTTGGCGGTGTGCTCCATGAGCACGACGACCCGGCCGGCGCCGTGCACGAGGTCCATGGCCCCGCCCATGCCCTTGACCATCTTGCCGGGGATCATCCAGTTGGCGAGGTCGCCGTTCTGCGAGACCTGCATGGCGCCGAGCACGGCCGCGTCGATGTGGCCGCCGCGGATCATGCCGAAGGACAGCGCGGAGTCGAAGAAGGAGCCGCCGGGCAGGGTGGTGACGGTCTCCTTGCCCGCGTTGATGAGGTCGGCGTCGAGTTCGTCCTCGGTCGGGTAGGGGCCCACGCCCAGGATGCCGTTCTCGGACTGCAGGACCACCTCGACACCGGGCGGCAGGTGGTTGGGGATGAGCGTGGGAAGGCCGATGCCGAGGTTGACGTAGGAGCCGTCGGCCAGTTCGCGGGCGGCCCGGGCCGCCATCTGCTCGCGGGTGAGGGCCATGTCAGCCGGTGCCTTCCTGTCGAACGGTCCGGCGCTCGATGCGCCGCTCGGCCGCGGGGTCGCCGGGGCTCACCCGGACCACGCGCTGGACGAAGATGCCGGGCAGATGGATCTCGTCGGGGTCGAGTTCGCCCGGCTCGACGAGGTGGTCCACCTCGGCGACGGTGATCCGGCCGGCCATGGCGGCCAGCGGGTTGAAGTTGCGGGCGGAGGAACGGAAGACGAGGTTTCCGTGCCGGTCGCCGATGGTCGCGCGGACCAGCGCGAAGTCGGTGGTGATGCCGTGTTCGAGGAGGTGGGGGCGGCCGTCGAAGTCGCGTGTCTCCTTGGCGGGCGAGGCCACGGCGACCGAACCGTCGGGGCCGTAGCGCCAGGGCAGTCCGCCCTCGCCGACCTGGGTGCCGGTGCCCGCGGGGGTGTAGAAGGCGGGGATGCCGGCGCCGCCGGCCCGCAGCCGCTCGGCGAGTGTTCCCTGGGGGACGAGTTCGACCTCCAGTTCCCCGCTCAGGTACTGGCGGGCGAACTCCTTGTTCTCGCCCACGTAGGAGCTCGTCATGCGCGAGATCTGCCCGGCGGCGAGCAGCAGCCCGAGGCCCCAGTCGTCGACGCCGCAGTTGTTCGAGACGATCCTCAGGTCGCTCACCTGACGCTGCCACAGGGCGTCGATCAGGGTGCCCGGTATCCCGCACAGCCCGAAGCCGCCCACCGCGAGCGAGGCGCCGTCGGGGATGTCGGCCACCGCCTCCACGGCGCTCGCGACTGTCTTGTCCAGACCCATACGGTCCCTTTCGCTCGGGCAGCCGGGCTGACCGTGCTGGTCAGAGCGGGTGCGAGTACATCCGACGGGCAGCGAGCCTAGGCAGACGGCACCGGGGCGACCATGGGTGTCAACCACATGGTGGCCCCGGTGGAGGTGGTGGTCAGCAACAGGTCAGGCCGGGCAGCCCGAGTCGGCGAGGACGTAGTAGCCGGCCGAGGTCTGCTGGAGGGTGTGTGTGGTGAAGGTGTTCCACAGGCCCATCGACTGGCCGGAGCCCTTGGCGTAGGCGTAGCCGCCGCTCTGGTAGGCGCGTCCGGCGGCCACATGGTCGTAGTTGCTGGCCGTGTGGCAGGTGGGGGTGAACCCGGTGGTGGTCGCGGTCACCGTCGAGGAGGCCGCGCCCGCCGTCCCCTCCGCGTCCACGGCCGTCACCGTGTAGCTGTACGAGGTCCCGGTCGCCAGGCCGGTGTCGGTGTACGTCGTGGAGGTGGTGGTGCCCACCTTCGTTCCGCCGCGGTGGACGTTGTAGGAGGCGGCGCCGTCGACGGCGTTCCACTTCAGGGAGGCGCTGGTGTCACCGGTGCCGGTGACCGTCAGCCCCGTGGGTGCGGGCAGGGACCCGCTGCCCTGGTCGCCGCCGTCCAGCCCCCAGAAGCGGGCGGTGTGGTAGCTGGAGCAGATGGTGTCGAGGTAGTACGTGCCGGTGGTGCCGCACTGGTCGGTGCCACTGCCCGGGTCGACGGCGAGTCCGTGTGTCATGCCGGAGACGGAGTAGACCTCGACGGCGGGTTGGCCGGAGGCGTCGTTGTAGACGCTCAGCGTGGTGCCGCCGGTCAGGTTCTCGGTACGGGAGGGCGTCTGGCCGATGCCCCACACGTTCGTCCACTGGTCGCGCAGTTCGGTGGCGTTGGCGGGCTTGACGGTGGTGTCGGCCGTGCCCTGCCAGATCGCCACCCGGGGCCAGGAGGTGGTGCCGGAGGGTGCGGCGGAGCGGACGAGGGCGCCCCACTGGGCGGGGGTCTTGTCCGGCAGGCTGTACATGCAGGTGTAGGCCGCGGAGACGCTGTTCGCGCAGTACGCGGGCAGGCCGGAGTCGACGGCTCCGCCGGCGAAGACGTCGGGGTAGGCGGCGAGCATGTTCGCGGTCATGCCGCCGCCGGCGGACAGGCCGGTGATGTAGACGCGCCCGTTGTCGCTGCCGTACTGCGTGACGGCCTTGTCGACCATCTGCTTGATCGACAGTGCCTCGCCCTGTCCGCGCGCGCTGTCGCCCGACTCGAACCAGTTGAAGCAGGAGTTGGCGTTGTTCGCGCTGCTGGTCTGCGGGAAGACCACCGCGAAGCCGTAACTGTCGGCGAACTTCGGCCAGCCCGAGTGTGCGTAGTAGTCGCTCGCGCTCTGCGTGCAGCCGTGCAGGGCCACGACGAGCGGGGCGCCGGAGGGCAGGCCGTCGGGCACGTAGGCGTACATGGACAGGTTGCCGGGGTTGGTGCCGAAACCGGTGACCTGGGTCAGGCTCGCGGCGGACGCCTGGGGGCTCGCGGCGACCAGGCCGGCGGTGAGGGCCAGGGCGCCGGCGGCCGCGGTGAACCAGCGGCGGACGGCTCCGCCGAGGCGGCGGCTCCGGGCGGAGGGGACGGGGTGGTACGGCTCTGTCATGACGGCTCTCTCCTGGTGGGGTGGGGGCACGTCGTGGAGCGATGCCGGGGTCCCGCCCGGCACTTGACGTGGCGTGCATCATCGGGCCGCGGAGCCACGGGCTGACATGGGCGGGACAAACATGGTCGGCGGAAGGCCTGTGTCCCGGGCATCCATGGCCGCGCCCTCGACCGGACGTGTACAGCACAGGGCAGACCGGCCGGGGTGGTGTCCCGACCCACCGTCAGGGGCCGGACGGTGGTTGACCAACCCATGTGTCAAGACGAATCGGCGTCATAGCCTCCGCGCGTCCCTATCCGCGATCTCGGAGGCACACCGATGCGTCGTCTCTCCCCCGGCTCCCCGACACGCCCCTGGCAGCGGGGTGTTCCGGCAGCCCTCGCCCTGGCGGCCCTCGCCTTCACTCCCCTGCCCGCCACGGCCGCAACCGCGAGTCCGGGCGGTCACTGCGCGCAGGGGACGCAGGTACGCGTGCCCGGCGCGGAGCACCAGCAGGCGGCCTGCCTGGACGAGTTGACCACGGCGGGCACGGTGGCCTCGGGTCACACCGACCCGGCCGACTGGGCCGGGCTGACCCCGAAGGACCTGGCCGTTCCTGACGGTGTGCCGGGCGTCCAGATCGACGGCTACTTCCCCGACACCTCCGCCACCAACACCAACCACGGCTGGAAACACGACGCCCAGTTCGTCATCCGCCTGCCCGACCGGTGGAACGGCGGCCTGGTCGTCGCCGGCACCCCCGGCAACCGCGAGCAGTACGCCAACGACCGGGCCATCGCCGACTGGGTGCTGGCCCGCGGCTACGCCTACGCCGCCACCGACAAGGGCAACACCGGCCTCGCCTTCCACCGGGACGGCGAGACGCCGGGCGACGCGATCGCCGAATGGAACGACCGCCTCACCCAGCTGACCAGAGCCGCCCGTGCCACGGTCGCCCAGCACTACCACCGGGCACCCTCGCGCACCCTGGTGACGGGCATGTCCAACGCCGGATACCTGGTGCGCTGGCAGCTGGAGAACCACCCCGAGCTCTACGACGGAGGAGTCGACTGGGAGGGCACCCTGTGGCGCACCGAGGGACCCAACCTGCTGGACTTCCTGCCCAAGGCGCTGCGGCACTACCCGGTGTACGCCGCCGGCGGCGAGGGCGCCGGGCAGGCGCAGGAGGCCCTGCACAGCGCGGGGTTCCCGGCCGGGTCGGAGTTCCTGTGGCCGTACCACCACAAGGTCTACTGGGACCTGACCCAGCGCATCTACCGCGAGGAGGTCGACCCGGGCTTCGACGGGGCGACGGAGGCGGGTACGCCGTACTGCGCGCCGGGGACGCCGGCCTGTGACGCCGACTACGACTACGCAGCGCGGCCCGAGGAGGTCCACCGGGCGGTGGCGAAGATCGGGCTCACCGGGCGCATCGGCAAGCCCCTGATCACCCTGCAGGGCACCCTGGACGTCCTGCTGCCGATCAGCGAGGACTCCGACGTCTACGCCCGTATGGTGCGCGAGGCCGGCCGTGGTCAGCTGCACCGCTACTACCGGATCGAGGGCGGCACGCACACCGACTCGCTGGTCGACACGTTCCCGGACCGGCTGCGTCCTCTGACGCCGTGCCATCGGACGGCGTTCAAGGCGCTGGAGGGCTGGCTCGGGGCGGGGCATCGGCCGCCGGCGTCCCGGACCGTCGATCTGCCCGTCGGGGCGGTGCCCGGAACCCTGTCGGACACCTGCTCCCTGGGCCGCTGACATCTGACTCTATGGTGGCTGGCACCACCACCAGGGCGGGTTTTATGGCTGTTGCATACATGGGAGAGGCTCCCGGTGCTCCCTACTGTTTCCGGCCATGACGAACACATTTCCCGCCCCGGCCCCTCTGCCGCCGCCTGCCGCCGCGATCGACCTGAGCGGACGTTCGGCGCTGGTGACCGGTGGCGGCAGCGGCATCGGCCGGGCCTGCGTGCTCGCCCTGGCGCAGGCGGGGGCCGTCGTCCACGTGGTCGACCGGGACGCCGCGGCGGCCAAGGCCGTGGCGGAGATCGCCGGCGGCGAGGCGCACGTGGCCGATCTCGCGGACGCGGGAGCCGTGGACCTGCTCCCGGCCGAGGTCGACATCCTGGTCAACAACGCCGGACTGCAGCACGTGGCCCCGCTCACGGAGTTCCCCCCGGAGCGCTTCGAGCTGATCCAGAAGGTCATGGTCACCGCACCGTTCCTGCTGATGCGCCGCGTCCTGCCGCACATGTACGAACGCGGCTGGGGCCGGCTCGTCAACCTCTCCAGCGTCCACGGCCTGCGGGCCAGCGCCTACAAAGCGGCCTACGTCGCCGCCAAGCACGCCCTGGAAGGGCTGAGCAAGGTCGCCGCGATCGAGGGCGCCCCCCACGGCGTCACCAGCAACTGCGTCAACCCCGGCTACGTCCGCACCCCGCTCGTCGAGGGCCAGGTGCGCGACCAGGCCGCCGCGCACGGCATCAGCGAGGGCGACGTGCTCTCCAACGTCATGCTGGCCCGCTCCCCCGTCAAGCGCCTCCTGGAGGCCGACGAGGTCGCCGCCGCCGTCCTGTGGCTGTGCGGCCCCCACACCGGCTACCTCACCGGGGCCTCCCTGCCCCTCGACGGCGGCTGGACCGCGGGCTGACCCACCACCGCCCCCGCGCCGCCGCACACCGTCCCCGCACCACCCCGTCCTGTCCCGTTCGTGAAACCCGGTGAACCCATGTCTGACAGCACCGCCACACCGCGCCGCGGCATCAGCCGCATCGTCGCCGCGAGCCTGATCGGCACCACCATCGAGTGGTACGACTTCTTCCTCTACGGCTCGGCCGCAGCCCTTGTGTTCAACACGCTGTTCTTCCCCAGCGCCGACCCGCTGGTGGGCACGCTGATCGCCTTCATCACGTACGCCATCGGGTTCGCCGCACGGCCGCTCGGCGGCATCGTCTTCGGCCACTACGGCGACAAGATCGGACGCAAGAAGCTGCTGGTGGTCAGCCTGCTGATGATGGGCGGCGCCACCTTCGCCATGGGTCTGCTGCCCACCTACGACAGCATCGGCGTCGGCGCGCCGGTCCTGCTGACCGTGCTGCGCCTGATCCAGGGCTTCGCACTGGGCGGTGAATGGGGCGGGGCGGTCCTGATCGTCTCGGAACACGGCGGCGACAAGCACCGCGGCTTCTGGGCGTCGTGGCCACAGGCGGGCGCGCCCGGCGGCAACCTGCTCGCCACCGGTGTGCTGGCGCTGCTGGCCGCGTTCCAGTCGGAGGCCGCCTTCCAGTCCTGGGGCTGGCGCGTCCCCTTCCTGCTCTCCGGGGTCCTCGTGGTGATCGGCCTGTGGATCCGGGTGTCGGTGTCCGAGTCCCCGGTGTTCCTGGAAGCCCAGGCCAAGGCGGAGGCCGCCGCCGCGCAGGGCATCAAGGAGGAGGCCCCGGTCGTCGAGGTGTTCCGGCGCAGCTGGCGCGAGGTCCTGTCCGCCATCGGCACCCGCTTCGGCGAGAACATCTCGTACTACATCCTCACCTCGTTCCTCCTGGTCTACGTCACCGTCCACCTGGAGCTGCCCAAGAGCACCGCGCTGAACGCCGTGCTGATCGGCTCGGCCGTCCACTTCGTCACCATCCCCGCGTGGGGCGCCCTGTCCGACCGCGTCGGCCGCAGGCCGGTCACACTCATCGGCTCCGTGGGCATGGCGGTCTGGGCGTTCGTCTTCTTCGGCCTGGTCGACTCCGAGTCGTTCACCGTGATCGCCCTGGCCGTGACCGTCGGCCTGCTGCTGCACGGCGCGATGTACGGGCCGCAGGCCGCGTTCATCTCCGAGATGTTCGACACCCGCGTCCGCTACTCCGGCGCCTCCATGGGCTCCCAGCTCGCCTCCATCGTCGCCGGCGCCCTCGCCCCGATCATCGCCGTCGAACTCCTCAAGGACTACGACTCCTCCACGCCCGTCAGCGTCTACCTGTGCGTGGCAGCCGTGGTCACGACGATCACCGTGGCCGTCACCAGGGAAACCCGCGGCCGCGACCTCACCCGCTCGGCGGACGAGGCCGAAGAGCCGACGACCACTCCCGCCGTCCCGGCGGCCGACCGGGCCTGACACGACACGGGAGCGGCGCCCGGGCGGGTCCGCCGGGCCGGGTCCGCCAGGCCAGGCCCGCCAGGCCAGGCCCGCCAGGCCAGGTCAGACCTGACACGACAGCTGAAGCCCGCCGAGCCGGGTCTGCCGGGCCACGGGTTGAAATCCGCTCGGACGCGGCACCGCGAACCTCTCGGCCGGATCCGCCGGGCCGGGCACCGCACGGCGGGCGACCCCCGTCCGACGCGACACCTGAAAGTCATTGAGCCCGCTCCACCCGCCCGAGAGGAGGCGTCATGGCCGTCGGCCGTGGAACCGAACCGCGCACAGCGGCACGCACGGAGGCATGCGCGCGCCGGCTGCTGGAGCTCCTCGCCGCCGACGCCCCCGCCGAGGAGCTCGCGGCCGAGCCGGCCCGCTCGCGTGCCGACGGGGCCGCGGACGCCGCGTGGATCGAGGAGACCACCGAAGTCGCCCTGTCCGTGCGGCGCGTACTCGACCAGTACCGCCGCCGCGAGGCGGAACTGGTGGCGTTGTTCGACACCGCGGGCGACCTGGCAGGCCTGCGCGATCTCGACGCCGTGCTGCGCGCGATCGTCAGGCGGGCGAGGACGCTGCTGGGTGCCGATGTCGCCTACCTGACGCTCAACGACCCGATCGCGCGCGACACGTTCATGCGGGTCACGGACGGATCCGTCTCCGCGGCCTTCCAACAGCTCCGGCTGGGCATGGGCGAAGGGCTCGGCGGGCTGGTCGCGCAGACCGCCCGGCCCTACGCCAGTACGGACTACCGCACCGACCAGCGGTTCCGGCACACCGGGGCGATCGACGACGGCGTGGCCGAGGAAGGGCTGCGCGGGATCCTCGGCGTCCCGTTGCGCGTGGGCGAGGACATCATCGGAGTGCTGTTCGCCGCGGACCGCACCCCCCGCGAGTTTCCCCCCGACGCCATCGCCCTCCTCGGCTCGCTCGCGGACCACGCCGCCGTCGCGATCGACAGCGCCCGCCTGCTGGAGGAGACCCGCAAGACCCTGGCACGGCTCGAAGCCGCCAACGCGACGGCCCGCGCCCACAGCGACGCGCTGCACCGGGCCTCCGACGCCCACGACCGCCTCACCAAGCTCGTGCTGCGCGGCGCCGGAATCGACGACGTGGCCGCCGAGATCGGAGCGCTGCTCGGCGGCGGTGTGGCCGTCCACGACACCGACGGCAGCGAACTGGCCAGAGCCGGGACCCTGCCCGTGGAACCCTGCGCCGAGAGCCTGACGGCCTCCCGAAGCGACGGCCGCGCGGTCCATGCGGACGGCGTGTGGACCTGTGCCGTACTGGCCGGGGCCGAACCGCTCGGCAGCATCGTGCTGACCGGACGGGCCGACCTGTCCGAGGCGGACCAACGCCTGTTCGAGCGCGCGGCGCTGGTCACGGCCCTTCTACTGCTGATGCGCCGGTCCGTCGCCGAGGCCGAGGACCGGGTGCGCGGCGAACTCCTCGACGACCTCCTCGACGGTCCCGCCTCGTCGGCGCACTGGGACGGCGGAAGCCTGACCTTGCGCGGCCGCCGCCTCGGGGTCGACCTGGCCCAGCCCCACGCCGTCGCCGTCCTCGACTGCGAGCCGCCGCTGCGCCCCCGGCTGACCGCCGAGGCCACCCGCAGGGCCCGCCACCTGGGCGGTCTGGCAGGCACCCGGCTCGGCCACGTCGTCCTCCTGGCCCCGTGCGAGCAACCCGGCCCCCTGGCCCGCACCCTGGCCACGGACCTGACCCGCATCCTCGGCACACCCGTCACCGTCGGCGCCGCCGGCCCGGGCCAAGGACCGGACCA
The DNA here is from genome assembly GCF_040686775.1 of Streptomyces sp. NPDC079141. NCBI lineage: Bacteria > Bacillati > Actinomycetota > Actinomycetes > Kitasatosporales > Streptomycetaceae > Streptomyces > Streptomyces sp. NPDC079141. The sequence goes on from NZ_JBFBLP010000001.1 coordinate 841,018, forward strand.
CCTGGCCGCCACCCACGCCGAGGCACTGCGCTGCCTGACCGCCCTCCACGCCCTCGACCGCACCGGAGAGGGAGCCGACATCGCCGACCTCGGCTTCGTCGGCGTCCTGCTCGGCGACCGCGCCGACGTCACCTCCTACGTCCAGCGCGTCCTCGGCCCCGTCCTCGACTACGACGCCGAACGCGGCACCGAGCTGCTGCGCACCCTGCACGCCTACTACGCCCAGGGCGCCAGCCTCTCGCGCGCCAAGGACGCCCTGCACGTCCACGCCAACACGGTCGTCCAGCGCCTCGAACGCGTCGCCCAACTCCTCGGCCCCGACTGGAACACCCCCTCCCGAGCCCTGGAAACCCACTTGGCCCTACGCCTCCATCAGCTCACCCGGGGGGCGGCCACGGCGCAGGAAGCCTGGTGAGCGGCCGCCCGATGCTGCCGTCCGTCGATGAGAAGATCTTGTCGACAGGCCCGTACGAGGAGGCACCGTGGAAGACCGCTCGAATCATGACCACTCCGGCTGGGAGGAGGTCGTGAGCGCGGCTCGCGAGCGTGCCCGAGCGCGGCAGGCCCTCATGGTGGAGCGCTACGGACTGTCCGGGGACGTGCAGTACAACTGGTCGATGGACGACGCGCGGATCACGTGGTCGCGTGACGAGCAGGTGTTCCTCACCGGGCGACTCACGATGATCGGCAGTGTGAGCCTCGCCCAGCAGAGCTGGCTGTGGTCCTGGGCGAACGATTCGCTGCCGCGCGCGGTCCTGGGGGACATCGAGCGGGTACGGCGGTTCGGCGAAGCGCACGACTACCCGGCCCTCCCCCGGCCGGGCTTCGCCTACGACCCCGAACTCGTCGCCGAGGCACGGATGGTCGCGGCGTCGGTGCTCGATGCCGAGGGGCTGTGGGCGGACTCGACGGACAACGTGCAGCTTCACTTTCTGCTGCACGATCTCTCTCAGCCGGCGTGAAGGATCCTGAAGCGACCGAGTTCCGCGGGGTCGCGGTCAACGACCTGGATGGGCGCCCAAGTCCACTGCCACACACCGATACCCGGCGTGCGGGAGAACTGGATCCGTCCGCGGGTGCCTTCGACCGCGACGCGCGGCCAGGCTTCCGCGATGCGCGCCCGGTCCGTGCCGTGTGAGCGAAGCACCTCGGCGAGGACGGTGATCGTGTCGTAGCCCTCGAAGGCGACGAACGAGGGCGCCGCGCCCAGCCGTTCACCCAGGGCCGTCCCGACGCGCGTACCCAGTGGGCCGAGGCGCTCCGGCAGGTAGCGCAGGAACGGAATCGCGGCGCCGTCGTCGCCCAACGCCTTCGCCCATTCGGCGAACTCCGGCTGCCCGGCCGGAGCACCGATCAGCATCTCGGCCAGCCGCTTGTCCCCACGGACGGACTGCACGATCGGCACGGCCGGCTCCGGATGGCCGACCAGGAGAAGAAGTGCTGTAGCGCGGCTGTCGACGAGCGCGTCGCACACGGCCGCCGGGGTGAGCGCGGTCATGTCGAGCTCGGTGACGGTGCCGCCGTGCGCGGCGAGGTGGTCCCGCAAAATCCCGGTCCCGGTCGCCCAGTAGACACTCGGCTGGGTCGCTACGGCGATGCGTCGGTGGCCCGCGCCGAGGAGGAAGTCCGCGTAGACCCGCCAGCCCCGGGACTGCGGCGGGGAGAGGCGCGCGACCCATTGCGTCGGCTGTTCGGTGAGCGCGTCGAGGACCGCTGACGAGCACAGGTACGGCAGGCCGAGGGCGTCGGCCCGGGTGGCAGCGGCGCGGGCGACGACGCTGTGGTACTCCCCCGCCAGCGCGGCCACGCCCAGCCGGGCCAGTTCTTCTACGGCCGTCTCGGCCCGCCGTGGGTCCGCCGCGGTGTCCCGGACCACCAGCTCCAGTGGCCGTCCGCCGATCCCGCCGCCGTCATTGACCTCGCGAACGGCCAACTCAAGGCCGGCGAGCAGGTGTTGGCCGGCCTCGGCCCAGCCGGGCCGGGTCAGCGGGGCGAGGGCGCCGATCCGGACGGGCGATCCGTGGGTGATCATGCCGGACATTGCATCCACCGCTGTCGCCGACAGGCAAGCGATTATTCACGGCCGACTCGGCGGCCCCGGCCAGTGCGCGGCGGTCGGCGTGGGTGCACGGCCTGATCAGCTCCCGTACCTCGACCTCCGCCACCAGTTCACGGGCCGTCGCCACCCGCCACAGTGACGTGAGCAGATTGTCCTCACCGACGAACGCCGGCGCCGTGCTGGTCGTTCCCCGCGCGATCCGGTACCGCAGGTGTACGGGCTGTACCGGGACGCCCGCGTCGAGGGCGGCCTGGAAGACGGCCCGGCGGAAGTGGCCCTGGGCGCGTCCGCACCAGGTGCTGCCCTCGGGGAAGACGCCGACCGCGGCGCCGTCCCGCAGGGCCTGCGCGATGCGGGCGACGGTGTCCGGGAGGGCGCGCAGCCGGTCCCGTTCGATGAAGAGGACGCCGCCCAGCGCGGCCAGGGGTCCGGCCACCGGCCACTGCCGTATCTCGGTCTTGGCCAGCATCCGGGCCGGCCGCACGGCGGCGAGCAGGGGGATGTCCAGCCAGGAGATGTGGTTGGCGACGAGGAGGAGTCCGCCGTCGGGCGGGGCCGCGCCGGTGATCTCCACGCGTACGCCCGCCGCCCGCACGACCGCCCGGGACCATCGGCGGACCGGCTCGGCCGGGATGCGCCGGCCGAGCGGGGCCAGGGCGACGCCGACGAGCAGCAGGGACACGACCGCCAGCAGCCGGAGCACCGCGCGGGGTGCGGAAATCGACGTCCCCGTCCGCTCCACGCACGCCCCCGGGGTGCAGGGCGCGCTGGGCAGCCAGACGCTCATCAGGCCGGGACGAGGGAGAGGAAGTGCCGCAGATAGCGCTGGTTGACCCGGCTCATCGACAGCAGGACGTACAGGTCGGCGACGCCGAAGTCGGGGTCGAGGGCGGGCTCGCCGCACACCCAGGCGCCCAGGCGCAGATAGCCGCGCAGCAGGGGCGGCAGCTCCGTGCGGCCGGCGGCGGGCTCGCCCGGCGTCCATGGCAGCAGGGGCCGTACCCGGTACCCCTCGGGGGCCAGGTTCTTGGCGCGCACCCGTTCCCAGGTGCCGGAGGCCAGTGCGCCGCCGTCGGCGAGCGGTATCGAGCAGCAGCCGGCCAGCCACTCGTGGCCGCCCTGGACCATGTAACGGGCGATGCCGGCCCAGATGAGGCCGATGACCGCGCCGTCACGGTGGTCGGGGTGGACGCAGGAGCGGCCGACCTCGACGAGGCCCGGGCGGATCGAGTCGAGCCGGGTCAGGTCGAACTCGCCCTCCGAGTACAGCCGCCCGGCGACCGCGGCCCGCTCCGGCGGCAGCAGCCGGTAGGTGCCGACCACCTGCCCGGTCTCCGTGTCACGGACGAGCAGGTGGTCGCAGTAGGCGTCGAAGGGGTCGATGTCGTACCCGGGCTGGGGGCCGGACAGCAGGGCACCCATCTCGCCGGCGAACACGTCGTGCCGCAGCTTCTGCGCGGCCCGCACGTCGGCCTCGTCGCGGGCGAGGGTGACGGTGTAGCGGGTGGGCGCCTGCGGGGGACGGTCGAGCGTGGATACGCCGGTCATGGCTCTCTCCTGGTCACGGGCCGGGGACGGTTGAGCGGCCGCAACAGTTCTTCCGATGCCGGGCGTCCTGCGCGTGTCCACCGCCAGGAGAGGGGATGTGGGGTTGTTGAACGGAACGGTCCGGGCCCGTCACCGGGCCGGTGCGCAGCCCTCCAGCCAGTAGCGCGTCTCGGCGGCGTCGAGGACCCGTTCCAGGACGAGGTCGCCGGTCATATGCGGGAAGAACCGGCCCGAGGGCCAGCTGCGCTCGTAGGGCGGCGGGTCGAGGACGAGCAGGCGGACGCCGTCGACGACCGGGATGTCGGCGGGCGTGCCCTCGTTCCACACCCACTCCCCGCCGGAGGTCACCAGGTTGAACGACCCCACGGTGTGCACCTGTCCCGGCGCGTCCCGGCACACCGCCGCCTCCTCGGGGGAGGGGGCCCGGCCGGGCACATGGCCGCCGCCGACGAGCACGTCCGCGAGCAGGGTGTGCAGCTGGAAGTTGTCGCCGATGCCGCTCATCCGCATCCGGTAGCCGGTGCCGGTGGGGCGGTGCAGTACGACCAGTGGCTCGTCGTCGAGGACGAGCAGGGCGTAGAACAGGCACTTGAACTCGTGCCCGGAGGCCTCCGTCACCGCTCGCACCGCCCGCAGCAGCCGGGTCCGCAGCGAGCCGTCCAGGGCGGTGCGCACGCCGGGGTGGTTGAGCATGGCGAGGGTCGCCATCTCGAACTGGGGCAGCGACAGCCAGGCCAGGGCCGCCTCCGGTCCCACCCGTTCGAAGATCGCCGGATCCGCCTCGCCGGGCTCCGGGTCGGGGAAGTCCCCGCCGCCTGTCTCCGCCCACCGCTCGCAGAACTCCCCCACGGCTGCCAGGGTCTCGGCCAGCTCCACGAAGATGTACGGCGCGCAGGCCGCCGGGTCGGCGCCGCGTTCCACGCAGGCGCCGACGATCACGGCTATGGTGCCGCGCGGCCCCGGCGGCACCTCGGACAGCAGGGCGGCCAGGCGCGGGCCGGCCTGTGCGACCTCCTGCGGCCCCGCGTCCTGGAAGCCGCGGTACATCTCGTGGAACGCGCGTTCCGCCCGGTCCGGTTCCTGCTCGCGCACCGCGGCCTCGAACTGGCCCACGGCCTCAACGAACCGTTCCTGCTGCTGACTTCCGAAGATCATGCGCGCAGACTACCGAGGCCCCAGATGCGAGACGGGGCCGGGGAGCACCACTCCCGGCCCCGCCCGTCCGCGCGATACGGCGAACGTCTTCGGCTGCCTACTTCTTGGCCACCTTGCGCGTGGCCCGCAGCCACTCCTTGTTCATGCCGGTGATGGACATCAGCGGAATGCCCTTCGGGCAGGCGGTCGCGCACTCCCCGGTCAATGTGCAGCCGCCGAAGCCCTCTTCGTCCATCTGGGCCACCATGTCCAGCACCCGCGTCTCCCGCTCGGGCGCGCCCTGCGGCAGCACGTTCAGATGGTTGATCTTCGCCGAAGTGAACAGCATCGCCGCCCCGTTGGGACAGGCCGCCACACACGCCCCGCATCCGATGCACTCGGCGTGCTCGAAGGCGAAGTCGGCGTCCGGCTTCGGCACCGGCGTCGCGTGCGCCTCCGGCGCGGCCCCCGTCGGCGCCGTGATGTAACCGCCGGCCTGGATGATCCGGTCAAAGGCCGACCGGTCCACGACCAGGTCCTTGATCACGGGGAACGCCGACGCCCGCCACGGCTCGATGTCGATCGTGTCGCCGTCCCTGAAGGACCGCATGTGCAGCTGGCAGGTCGTCGTGCGCTCGGGCCCGTGCGCGTCGCCGTTGATGACGAGCGAGCAGGCGCCGCAGATGCCCTCGCGGCAGTCGTGGTCGAAGGCGACCGGGTCCTCGCCCTTGAGGATGAGCTCCTCGTTGAGCGTGTCGAGCATCTCCAGGAAGGACATGTCGGAGGAGATGCCGTCCACCTCGTACGTGGACATGGCGCCGTCGGCGTCGGCGTTCTTCTGCCGCCAGACGCGCAGGGTGAGCTTCATGCGTAGCTCCGCTGAGTGGGGTGGACGTACTCGAAGACCAGGTCTTCCTTGTGCAGGGTCGGGGCCTCGCCCGTCCCGGTGAACTCCCAGGCGGCCGCGTAGGTGAACTCGTCGTCCCTGCGGGCCGCTTCGCCGTCGGACGTCTGCGACTCCTCGCGGAAGTGGCCGCCGCAGGACTCGCTGCGGTGCAGGGCGTCGAGGCACATCAGCTCGGCGAGCTCCAGGTAGTCGACGACCCGGTTGGCCTTCTCCAGCGACTGGTTGAACTCCTCGCCGGTGCCGGGCACCTTGATGCGCCGCCAGAACTCCTCGCGGATCTGCGGGATGCGCTCCAGGGCCTTGCGCAGGCCGGAGTCGGTGCGGGCCATGCCGCAGAACTCCCACATGAGTTCGCCGACTTCGCGGTGGAAGGAGTCGGGGGTGCGGTCGCCGTCGACGGAGAGCAGCAGGTTGATCCGGTCCTCGGTCTCGGCCAACACCTCCTGTACCGCGGGGTGTTCGGCGGTCACCGACTCCTGGTGCGGGTTCTTGGCCAGGTAGTCGTTGATGGTGGCCGGCAGTACGAAGTAGCCGTCGGCCAGGCCCTGCATCAGCGCCGAGGCGCCCAGCCGGTTGGCCCCGTGGTCGGAGAAGTTGGCCTCACCGACCGCGAACAGGCCGGGGATCGTGGTCTGGAGGTCGTAGTCGACCCACAGTCCGCCCATCGTGTAGTGCACGGCCGGGTAGATCCGCATCGGCACCGAGTACGGATCCTCGTCGGTGATCCGCTGGTACATGTCGAAGAGGTTGCCGTACTTGGCCTCTACGGCCTTGCGGCCCATCCGCTTGATCGCGTCCGCGAAGTCGAGGTAGACCCCCTGCCCGCCGGGGCCGACGCCGCGGCCCTCGTCGCACACGTTCTTCGCGGCACGGGAGGCGATGTCACGGGGCACCAGGTTGCCGAAGGAGGGGTAGATGCGCTCCAGGTAGTAGTCGCGCTCGTCCTCGGGGATCTTGTTCGCGGGACGGTCGTCGTCCTTGGCCTTCGGCACCCAGATACGGCCGTCGTTGCGCAGCGACTCGCTCATCAGCGTCAGCTTGGACTGGTGGTCGCCGGTGCGCGGGATGCAGGTCGGGTGGATCTGGGTGAAGCAGGGGTTGGCGAAGTAGGCGCCGCGCCGGTGTGCCCGCCAGACGGCGGTGGCGTTGGAGTTCATGGCGTTCGTCGACAGGTAGAAGACGTTGCCGTAGCCGCCGCTGGCGAGGACGACGGCGTCCGCGAAGTAGGTGTCGATCCTGCCGGTGATCAGGTCCCGGGCGACGATGCCGCGGGCCCGGCCGTCGATGACGATCAGGTCGAGCATCTCGGTGCGCGGGTGCATTTCGATGTTGCCCGCGGCGATCTGCCGGCTGAGTGCCTGGTACGCGCCGAGCAGCAGCTGCTGGCCCGTCTGACCGCGGGCGTAGAACGTCCGGGAGACCTGGACGCCGCCGAAGGAGCGGGTGTCCAGCAGACCGCCGTACTCACGGGCGAAGGGCACGCCCTGCGCCACGCACTGGTCGATGATCTCCACGGAGATCTGCGCGAGGCGGTGCACGTTCGACTCCCGCGCCCGGAAGTCGCCGCCCTTGACGGTGTCGTAGAACAGCCGGTGGACGGAGTCGCCGTCGTTGCGGTAGTTCTTCGCGGCGTTGATGCCGCCCTGCGCGGCGATCGAGTGGGCGCGGCGCGGGGAGTCCTGGTAGCAGAACTGGACGACGTGGTAGCCCTGTTCGGCGAGCGTGGCCCCGGCGGAGCCGCCGGCCAGACCCGTGCCGACGACGATCACCGTGTGCTTGCGCCGGTTGGCCGGGTTGACCAGCTTGGCCTCGAAACGGCGCTTGTCCCAGCGCTCGTTGATCGGGCCGGAGGGGGCCTTGGAGTCGACGACGGGTTCGCCGGTCACGTATTCCGTGTACGTCATGGTCAGCTCACCACTCCGGTCATGACGCCCACGGGTACGGCGATGAAGCCGGCCGTGAGCAGCAGTGCGAGGACGTTGGCCGTGGCCTTCAGGGCACGGTCGCGGCTGCGGCTGCCCGCGCCGAGGGTCTGGGCCGCGCTCCAGAAGCCGTGCCGGATGTGCAGGCCGAGCGCGAGCATCGCGACGATGTAGATGACGTTGCCGTACCAGGTGGAGAAGGTGTCCACGACGTTCTGGTAGGCGTGGCCCTCCTGGAAGCCGCCGGAGTGCACGGTGCCGGTGGTCAGGTCCAGGATGTGCCAGACGATGAACAGGCCGAGGATGATCCCGCCCCAGCGCATGGTGCGCGTGGCGTAGCTCGCCCGCGGCTTCTTGTGCACGTACTTGCTGGGCCGTGCCTTGATGTCGCGGCGGCTGAGCTGGTAGGCGGACGTGGCGTGCGCGACGACGGCGACGACCAGCACGACGCGGATGAGCCACAGCGTCCACTCGTAGTGCATGAAGGGTTCGCCGACCGTGCGCAGCCAGTGCGCGTAGTGGTTGAACTCGCCTGCCCCGAAGAAGATCTTCAGGTTGCCGATCATGTGGACGACCAGGTACAGCAGCATGATCAGTCCGCTGACCGCCATCACGGTCTTCTTGCCGACGGAGCTGTCCCACACCGTGCGTGCCATGGACGGCCGTCGGTCCGTCCGCGTTGCCAGAGCCATGGCTCAAGACGCTAGGGCCGGACGGCCCCATCGGTCCAAGACATGGTCCGCCTCGATTCGATAGGTGATGCCTATCATGAGGGCCATGCAGTTCCAGCAGCTCCAGTACTTCGTGGCAGTCGCCGAGACCCGGCACTTCACCCGGGCCGCCGACCTCGTCCACGTGGCGCAGCCGTCCCTGTCCCAGCAGATCAAGGCGCTGGAGCGTGAGCTGGGCGCCGACCTGTTCCTGCGGGCCCGCGGCAACATCACGCTCACCGACGCGGGCGAGGCCCTGCTGCCGCTGGCCCGGCGGATCCTGGCCGACGCGGATACAGCCCGGCTCGAAGTTCAGGAACTCGTACAGCTGCGCAGCGGCCGGGTCCGGCTGGGCGCGACACCGAGTCTGTGCACCGGCCTCCTCCCGGACGTGCTGCGCGCCTTCCACGACCGCTATCCCGGCATCCGCCTGATGATCGAGGAGGGCGGCTCGCACGATCTCGTACGGGAACTGGCGCGCGGCGCCCTCGACCTGGCCCTGGTCGTCCTCCCGCTCCCGACGCCGTCCCCGGCGCTCGCCACGGTGGAACTGCTGCGCGAGGACCTGGTCGTGGTCTCCTCCCCGGACGCCCCCCGGCCCGGCCACGGCCGCCGCTCCGTACGGATCGCCGACCTGGAGGGCGAACGCCTGGTGATGTTCCGCCACGGCTACGACCTGCGCGAACTGACCGTCGCCGCCTGCCGCGCCGAGGGCTTCGAACCGGACTTCGCGGTCGAGGGCGGCGAGATGGACGCGGTCCTGGGCTTCGTACGCGCCGGGCTGGGGCTGGCCGTCGTCCCGCGGATGGTGGCGGCACGGGCGGGGCGCGGGCTACGGGTCACTCCGCTGGCCCGGCCCGGCCTGCACCGCACGATCGCACTGGCGCACCGCAGCGACGTGGCCCCGCCGCGGGCCGCGAGGGAACTTCAGCGGATGCTGCTCGAACGCTAAGCGCTCCGCTCGAAGTACAGCACCGTGCCGTCGGTCGGCCGCGACGCCGTCGTGGCTGGTCGCGCCCGCGCGGCGGAGCCGCATATCGATACAGCCCCGCGCCCCTTCAGGGCGCTACCGAACCGCAGCCGACTTCGCCCGGCCCGCTTAGGCGGCCGCCCTGCGGCGGGCCGCCGCCTCGCGTACGGCGTCCAGCGGGATCCCCGCCTGTTCGCAGAGCGTGGCCAGGTCGAAGTAGATCGTCTCGCCGGCCATCAGACCCTCCTTGAAGGGGACGATGTTGGCGAAGGGCACCTCGAAGGCGCCCCCGCCGGGCGGGACGCCGAGCCAGTGGCCCAGGCTGGTGCCGCGCAGGGTTCCCCACACGGCGATGACCTCGTCGCCGAAGGCGATGCCCTCGTCCTGCGGGGCGAGGTCCGGGAAGGCGACGAAATACTGCTGTCCGTACGCGGCCCGCACCGCTTCCCGCCCCTGACTGCGCAGCCCCAGAGCCTGCGTCTCCAGGAAACAGTCGTCGGCGAAGGTCTGCAGGATCGAGTCGATGTCGCGCGCCGCCTCGGCCGCGCGGTGGGCCTCGAAGAGGCGACGCATGTTCACGACGTCCATGGCTGCGCTCCCTCCGCTCAGGGCGCCGGCGGCCCCTCTTCGATCGTAGGAAGGGGGCCACCGGCAGGCCACCGCGCGGCTGCCGCTCTCAGCTCACCGCGCGGCAGACGCTCCTCACCCCGTCGCGTCCACCAGCGCCAGCTCGTGCAGCCGCTCGGGCGGGCCCGGGCGGGCGTAGTACCAGCCCTGGGCCGTGTCGCAGCCGAGTATGCGGAGCTGCTCGGCCTGGGCCCCCGTCTCGACGCCCTCGACCGTCACCGCGAGGTTCAGGCTGTGGGCAAGCGAAACGATCCCCTCGACGATCTTGAGGTCCACGGGGTCGGCCGGGAACTGCTGCATGCTCTGGGTGAAGGAGCGATCCAGCTTGAGCACGCTCACCGGCAGCCGGCGCAGGTTGGCGAGGTTGGAGTAGCCGGTGCCGAAGTCGTCCAGGGCGATGTCGACGCCCATCTCGGCCAGTCGGCGCAGCGGCTTGAGCAGGTCGTCGTCGGCGCCGATCAGCGCCGACTCGGTGACCTCCAGGCACAGCGCGTCGGGTGCCACGCCCGTGCGCTCCAGGATGTCGACCGTGTCCTGCACCAGACCGGGGTGCGTGAGCTGGCACGGCGAGAGGTTGACGTTGATGCGCAGCGGGCCGGCGTCGGAGTGGCGGTCCCGCCACTCGCGGGCCTGCCGCACCGACTGCTCCAGCACCCAGCGGCCCAGCGGAACGATCAGTCCCGTGTGCTCGGCGAGCGGGATGAACCGGTCCGGGCCGAGGACGCCGTGCTGCGGATGCAGCCAGCGCACCAGCGCCTCCGCGCCCCGGACGCTGCCGTCGCCGAGGTGCACCAGCGGCTGGTACTCGATGAAGAACTCGCCCCGGTCCAGGGCGGTCGGCAGCGCGGTGGTCAGGCCGTGCCGGGTGATCGCGCGGGCGTCGGCCTCCGGATCGGCCAGTTCGAAGCGGTTGCCGCCCGCCGACTTGGCCCGGTACATGGTGATGTCGGCGCTGCGCAGCACCTCCGCGGGGCTGCGCTCGCCCGCCGGGCCCTCGACGATGCCGATGCTGCCGCGCACGGTCAGCTCCCGGCCGTCCACCATGATCGGGGCGACCAGCGCGTTCATGATGCGGGCGGCCAGCTCGTCGACCTCGCGCTCGGTGTCGGTGCCGGTGGTCAGCGCCACGAACTCGTCGCCGCCGAGCCGGGCGACCATCTCGCCGGGCGCGGTCGCGCAGGACTGGAGCCGGTCGGCGACCTCCACGAGCAGCCGGTCGCCGGCCGCGTGGCCGAGGCTGTCGTTGATGGTCTTGAAGCCGTCGAGGTCGAGGTAGCACAGCCCGAACCGCTGGCCCGTGCCGGCGCCGAGCGCCTTCTCCAGGCGTTCGAAGAACAGGGTGCGGTTGGGCAGTCCGGTGAGCGCGTCGTGCGTGGCCTCGTAGCGCAGCCGGAGGTTGAGCAGCCGTCGCTCGGTGGTGTCCTCCATGAGGGCGAGCTGGTACTCGGGGTTGCCGTCGGCATCGCGGAGCAGGGAGACCGTCAGATTGGTCCACAGGACCGTTCCGTCGGGGCGGTAGAACGCCTTCTCGACGTGGTAGTGCTCGCGCTCGCCGCGGACGAGTTCCTCGTAGAGCTTCCAGACCTGCGGGGCGTCCTCGGGGTGCGTCCACTCCATGACGTTGCGGCCGCGCACCAGTTGTTCCGCGCCGCCGAACATGCGCACCAGCGCGCCGTTGACCTGCAGTATGTTGCCCGAGAGATCGGCGATGCCGATTCCTATGGCGGCGCCCTCGAAGACCGCACGGAAGCGGGCCTCGCTGGCGTGCAGGGCCTGGGCGACCGCGCCCTGCGCCTGGAGGGCGGCCGCCGAGATCGCCTCCTGCTCGCCCAGGGTCCGCTCGCGCAGCGCCTGCGCGTATCCGGCGGCCATGGCGTGCTGGAGGCGGGCGCAGCGGGCCCGCAGGTCGTCCTGGTCGCCGTCCTCGCCGCAGTACAGGACGAGATAGGCGTCCACGCAGTCGAGGCTGCGGCTGAGCGCTTCGGGGTCGGTGCAGTGCGCGGAGACAAGGGCGGCGCCGACCGCCCTGCCCTCGTCCGCGTCGAACGCCCGGGCCCGCAGCGCCTGGCTCAACCGCCGGGCGAGCGGCAGCAGTTGCTCCTCGAACTCCGGCCGGGTCGACGACGTCGAGGTCACCGGGAACACGGCCCGGCTCCAGATCGTCGCGAACCGGCGCAGTCTGTCCTCCGGCCCGTCCGGCCCCGCGCTCACGCCGTACGCCCAACGCCCGCGAAACCGGAGAAGGCCCATGGATCCTCCTCCTCCGGTGCGGTGTCCGGCCGCCACTGCGGCATCGACACCAGTCCGGGTTCCACCATGTCGTACCCCTCGAAGAACCGCGCGATCTCGTCGCGCGAGCGCATGATCAGCGGGTTGCGAATGTCCTTGTATACGCCGACCGTGCCCTCGGCCCGCTCGGTCGGCAGCGGGATTCCCTCGTACGAGGCATGCGTGAGGATCAGCATGCTGCCGGGCGCGAGGGCATCGCGCAGTTCGGCCACTGCCCCGTAGGGGTCGTCCGCGTCTTCCACGAAGTGCAGTATGGCAACGAGGAGCAGCGCCACCGGACGGTTCAGGTCGATCAGCCGCTCCACCTGAGGGCTCGCCAGGATGTCTCCGGGCTTGCGCAGATCGGCCGCGAGGACGTCCGTGGCGTCGTCCCCGGCCAGCACAGCCTGGCTGTGCGCGACGGCCACGGGGTCGTGGTCGACGTAGACGACGTGCGCGTCGGGGGTGGCCGCCTGGGCCACCTCGTGGACGTTGCCGAAGGTCGGGATGCCGGAACCGATGTCGAGGAACTGGGTGATGCCCTCGGCGGCCGCATGACGCACGGCGCGGCGCATGAACGCCCGGTTCGCCTGCATGATCTTGGGAAGTCCCGGCAGGAACTCCATGGCCTTGCGGGCCGCTTCCCGGTCCACCTCGAAGTTGTGCGAACCGCCCAGGTAGTAGTCGTAGATTCGCGAGACGCTCGGCACCGAGATGTCGATGCTCCGTGGTGCCCAGGCGGGACGCTCCATCTATCTCTCCAAGGCTCAGGCGATCCAGTGTTCGAGCTGAGGCTACTGATCGCCCGCCAAAGGAGCGAGCCGAAACGGAAATTGACCGTCCGTTCCCGGTCACTGCCTGCGGCACGTGCCGAATTGTGCACCCGCGAATCCACTACGAAATGCGACCGAAGCATTCCACAGAGTTCTCAACCATGCTGAAGGGGACGAAGAGTTGGGGTCTCGCACCGCACAACGGTCCGCCCCCTCCGTGCGGTGCGGAGGGGGCGGACCGGTGGGTCGCGCGCGCTGACCGTTCGTCCGGCACTCGCTCTCTCTTGCCGCCTCCCTACTCCTCCTCCGGCGCGCCGACCGGCTTTCCGTCGGGCGCCACGGCGAACCAGGTGCCGCCCACGCCCTGACCGTTGGTGTCGCCGGGAGCCTTGTCACCGGCGAAGGTGTAGATGGGCCAGCAGTTGACCGTCTGCTGCTTGGCGCCGTCGGGCCGGGTGAAGCTCATCAGGCCCTTCTTCTGCACGCCCTTGGTGTCGTCGTTCGCCACGGGCGCCACGACCGGCCACTTCTCCAGGCAGGCGCCGGTGCAGGCGGACACCGGCTTCGGCCAGGCCTCGTCCTTCATGAAGCGGTAGACCGTCATGCCGTTCTTGTCGACGACGATCTCGCCGAGGTTGGGGTCCTTACGGGTGGACAGGCCGGGCAGATCGGCCACCTGGGCCTTCTTGCCGTCGGGGGCCAGCGCGTACCAGGTGCCGCCCACTCCCTGCCCCTTGGCCTCACCGGCGTTGACATCCTTTGCGTACCGGTACGCGGGCCAGCCGCCCACCGTCAGCTGCTTGGTGCCGTCGGCCCGGGTGACCTCGCCGAGCAGCGCCTTGTCGATGCCCTCGCCGGCGGTGGCGTCGTCCGCCGGAACCGGCGGCCAGGTCGTGGCGCAGTCGCCTTCGCAGTTCGACTTCGGCGGCTCCGCGGTGTCCTTGTCGAAGCGGTAGAGGGTCAGCCCGGCACTGTCGGTCAGCACCTTGCCGAGTTCGGCGTTCGTCGCCACGGACAGCTCGCCGGCGGAGTCCGCCGGGGCCGCCGCCCCCTGCGCACCGGCGCCGGTGTCGGCACTCGATCCCAGTCCGGTACCGGCACTTCCGTATTCGCCCGCCGCGGCCGTGGCGCCCACGTTCTGGCTGCTCGCCGGCGGGGTGCTCTCCGAACCGCACGCCGTCGTCAGCGCCAGCACGGCCACGGCGCTCACCACGAGCGAGGCGCTCCGCCACGAGGTCTTCATCGTCAACTCCCCATAATCGCAAGGGTGTTGCAGCGCCCTGCTGCGCCGCCGCACGACACTGGGTACGCACGGGGACCATGGTCGTGTTCAACGGCCTCACAAATTTCTTTCGGAAACCTGTGACACCGCGACCCCGAGTCGCACAGACGCTCGGCCCGCTGGACGCATGAGCGACCATCGATCAAACGGCCGGACACGATAGTTCCCCCCTTCGGGGCAATCCCCGTTGCTGCGGGGGGTGCAAGCCTCCTCCAGGCCTCATGATCTCCGTCGTGCATGCACTCGAACCGACCCAATCCGCCCTCGGCGCACGGGTGTTGGCCGCGGTGGCGCTGACCTGGCTCCTGGTGGGGGTGCCGGCCGGGCCGGCCGCGGCCGACGCCTGCGCGTACGCCTCGACCGGACCGGGGGGCACGGAAGCGGTCGCGGTCGCCGGGAGCGCCACCTGGCCCACTCCGCCGTCGTGCCCGTCACCGACCCCGCCTCCCCCGCCGTGCCCGTCACCGACGCCTACGCCGACACCGACGCCCACCCCCACACCGACGCCGAAGCCGCCTCCGCCGAAGCCCACGCCCACGCCCACCCCGGACCCGCCACCGAAGCCGACCCCGAAGCCACCCCCGGCCCCGACGCCCCGGCCGGCGGCGCCCCTCCCGCAGCCGCCCCCGCCACCCCCGCCCACCCCGACGCCCACGCCGAAGCCGACCCCACCCCCGTCGGCCAGGCCCGCCCCGCCACCCCCCTCCGTGGCCCCCGTGCACTACCCGCGCTACCGCGCCACGCAGCCGCAGAAGCGGCCGGCGAACAGTGCCACCGACCCCCTCACCTTCGTTCTGCTCATTGCCGCGCCCGCCGTGGTCGCCGTCGCCGCGCTCCGTCCGCGCTGATCCCTGGAGGCACCCCTTGCCGGAATGGCTTGTTCTCACCCTCGCGATGCTGGCCGCGTGCGTCGTGGTGGTCGTCATCACGTTCGTACGGCACCGCACCGCGTCGGACAACGAGGACCCCTCCGAGACCCCGGACGTCATCGAGTACATGACGATGTGGATCGGCGTGGTCTACGCCATCGTGCTGGGCCTGGCCATCGCGGGCGTCTGGGAGGGCCGCAGCGCCGCCCAGGACCACGTCCAGGCGGAGGCCGTCGCGCTGCACGAGGTCTCCGAACGGGTGCGCGTCTACCCGCCCGACGTCCGCGACCGCATTCGGGAGGATGTCAACGCTTATGTCGGACACGTCGTGAACACCGAGTGGCAGACGATGGCCGACCAGGGCGAGGTCACCGACCGCGGCGCCGAGCTCCTCCAGCGCGTCCGCGAGGACGTCACCGACTACGAACCGCGCACGGACTTCGAGGCCCAGGCCTACCAGCCGCTCGTCGACCAGGTGGCCGCCGCCGACCAGGCGCGCAACGCCCGCGCGAACTCCACCGGCGAGACCATGCCGGGCGTGGTGTGGTTCGGGCTGATCGCCGGGGCCGTGGTCACCATCGGGATGATCCTCGCCCTGCAGATCAGGCGGACCCCACGGGAACTGATCCTCGCCGTGCTGTTCTCCGCGCTGATCGCCTTCCTGCTCTTCCTCATCTGGGACTTCGACGCGCCCTACAGCCGTGGCATCACGGCGTCCGCGGATCCGTTCCTGAACCTCTTCCCGGGCGTCAAGGACTGACGAGCGCTCACCCGCCGGACGGCCGGGGGTCGGGGCGCCGCGCCGCCCGTGTCCCCCGGTCGCAGGAACGGTGTCCCCTGTGCGGCCCACACGCGTGCCCCATTCGCACGACTGCGTTCGCGCACGTGTGCGCACCTTCCTAGCGTTCCGATCATCGAGGTGCATTTCTGGCGCAAGCGGAAAAGGTCCGCAGCTGCTCCTCGGGGACCCGGAGGATCCACCATGCGCGCGATACGCGTCGCTTCGGCCGCACTGCTGGGCGTGACCGCCCTGACCTTCACCGCGCCCGCCGCCCTGGCGAAGGGCGACGACAACATCACGCCGTTCGGCTTCAGCGTCCTGCCCTCGACCATCGCCGCGGGCGGGCAGGTCACGCTGCGCCTGGACCGTGACAACGGCGGCTGCAAGGGCTCCGCCACGGTCACCTCCGCGGTCTTCGACACGATCACCATTCCGTCGCACAGCAGCCAGGCGACGGCCGTCGTGGACTGGGACGCCAAACCGGGCGCCATGTACCGGGTGACGTTCGCCTGCGACGGCATCAGCGGCTCCACGAGCCTGACCATCGCCGGCGGCCGGCCCACCCATCAGCCGGTTCCCCAGCCCTTTCCACCGGGAGGCGTGCACGCCGGTGAGGGCGGCAGCTCCGCCGGGTTCGACCTCAAGGAGATCGGCCTCGGCGCGGCGCTCATCGCGGGCTCCGTGGGAGCCGCGTACCACCTCTCCCGGCGGCGCACCGGGGAGGACGGCGGCTGACCACGGCCCGCCCGCACAGGCCGTTGCCCCGGCCCCCTCGCGGAGGGGGCCGGGGCAACGGCCTGTGCACGTGCGATCCCCGAAGAGCGTCGGGCTCAGATGCGCTTCTCGGACCGGCGGCGCATCCAGAACAGCCCGCCGCCGACCAGCGCGGCGGCCACGAGCCCACCGCCGATGGCCATGTCGGTGGGGGTGGCGCCGGAGGAGCTGCTGCCGCCGAGACCACCGCGGACACCGCCGATGACGGTGAAGGCGGCCGGCTTGGTCAGCGTCTTGCCCTCACCGCAGCTGGCCGTGATGTCGTAAGTGCCCGGGCTGGCATTGCTGTTGATGGTGACCTTCGCACTCGACGTCGAGCCTCCCATGGAGGTGAGCTTGGTGGTCGGGAACGCCGACGACGAGACCGTGCTGCCCGGCATCTGGCAGGACGTCCCGTCCACCGTGATGGTCAGTTGCCCACCGCGGGCGATGACACTGGGCAGGGCCACGATATTGCTCGGGTCGGTCCAGGCGGCGGCCGTCGGTGCGGCGAGCCCGAGGGCGGCGACCGCCGCTGCTGACACCGCCAGGGCACGGGAGTTGCGCATCTGATCCTCCGCGGGAGACGCCCCGGGAACCGTCCCCGGTGGATCGGCGAGAAAGCGCCTCCCGGAAAAACCCTCAGATGCCGTGCAGCGGCCCGCATTTCGGCAATGGTCCGTCCTGGTGAGAGGACACGCCGAGCGATAACCGCACAATCGGATATCGCCGCAGGTCACGGACCGTCAGAAATTTCCTTGCGGCGGCAACTCGGATGGCGCACCACCCCCTGCCGAAAGGGGCCGGGGCCACCCGTTCGCTGCTGCCCCGTCGCCGGTTCGGCGCGCCGGACTTAGCGTTCTCGTATGCGCGAATGACGGGGCGACGGCCGCGTCGAGAGGGGAATACGAATGTCTGCGTCCGAGCTGGCCGAAGAGGAGGAGCAGCGGAAGAAGCGCGCTCCTTGGGGCGTGATAGCGCTTGTTCTACTGACCGGCCTCGCGCTCATTCGGAATGGTTCGGGGGAATTCGACGTGGGCCCGCCGCAGCCCGCGTCGGCGGCCGCGGCCGACAGCCGTGTGCCGGGCGGCACCTTCGCCAAGGCCCCGGCTCCGCTGCCGTACGCCGTGCCCGACCGGGTGCGGATCCCCTCGATCCAGGTCGACGCGCCGATGATGCCGGTCGGCCTGGACGCCGCCGGCTGGGTCGACGCCCCGCCGCCGGAGGACCCGAACCTCGCCGGCTGGTTCACCGGCGCCGTGGCTCCCGGGGAGAAGGGCACCGCGGTCGTGGTGGGCCATGTCGACAACAAGCAGGGCCCCGCCGTGTTCTACGGACTGGGGGCACTGAAGAAGGGAAACCGCGTCGAGGTCGCACGCAAGGACGGAAAGACGGCCGTGTTCGAGATCTACGGCATCGAGGTCTTCGAGAAGAACAACTTCCCCGGCGACCGTGTCTACGGCTCCAAGGGCTCCGCGGAACTGCGGGTCATCACCTGCGGCGGCGGCTTCTCCAAGCAGAACGGCTACGACGGCAATGTCGTCGCCTTCGCCCGCCTGGTCGAGGTCCGCTGAGCGTCCCCCGGCCGGGCGGGCTGCCGGCCCCCGTCAGGCGTACTGCCGCTGGGGGACGGTGACGTGATAGCCGGCGTCCAGCAGCCCGGGGAGATAGTCCCTGAGCGCGTGGACGCTCTGGGAGCGGTCGCCCCCGGCGTCGTGCGAGAGCACCACGACGCCGGGGGCGGCGCCGTTCTCGACCCGGCCGACGATGGTGCGGGAGCCGGGGGTGGTCCAGTCGAGGGTGTCGACGGTCCAGGCCAGCGGCTCCATGCCGAGTTCGGCGCCGAGCTGGAAGGCCGCCCGGTTCCAGGCGCCGTAGGGCGCGCGGAACCACCGGGGCCGATCGCCGTACGCCTCCTCGACGACGTCGCAGGTGCGTTCCATCTGTGAGCGGATCTCACCGCGGCTCAGCCGGGTCAACAGCGGGTGGGACCAGGTGTGGTTGCCGACCACATGGCCTTCGTCGGCCATGCGGGCCAGGAGTTCCTTGTGGTCGGCGGCCATCTCCCCGCACACGAAGAACATCGCGCGGACGTCGTACTCGGCGAGCGTGTCCAGGATGGCCGGGGTGTAGCGGGGGTCGGGGCCGTCGTCGAAGGTCAGCACCATCGTGCGGCCGCGTCCGGACATCCGTAGCAGCGGGGCGCTGCGGACGAGGGTGCGGCGGGGCGCCGCTCGCGGCGGGCCGTAGCCGGTCAGGGGCTGGAGTCGGTAGGAGGAGGGTTTGAGCGGGCGGCGCGCCGGGGGGCCGGCGGCGGGCGCGGCGGCGCGTACCGGCTCCTCGCCCCCGCCGAGCGCGAACAGCCCGGCGGTACCGGCCGCCCCGACGGCGGCCGCACCGGCGAGCAGGGCCCGGCGGCGGGTGAGCAGCCGTGTGAGCAACTGATCCTTCTGCATGACTCATCAGTCGCCCGGCCGGGCACCGACGCACCACAACGACACCGGAGCGGCGGCAGGATTCCACCCGGGCGGCCTATGACGGGTCGTCAGGCCGGGGATGGCGCTCAGCCTCACCAAGCACTCCGGCCCTGCACCCGTCGAGCGGGCCCACGACCGCGGTACCTGCGGTTTCCGATAGCCTCGAAGCCGTGACGGAACAGCACGCGCAGGGGTTCGAGCGGGGCACGGACGGGCCGAAGGTCATCGTGGTCGGGGTGGACGGCTCCGACTCCTCACTGCGGGCGGCTGCCTACGCGGGCGGTCTGGCCCGTCGGCAGCGGGCGCTGCTCGCCGTGGTGTACGTACAGCCGGTGATGTCGGCGGGCGCGGCGCTCGGGGCGCCGGTCGCTGAGGCGACCGACGCGATCGCCGAGGACCTCGTCGCGCAGATCCGGGAGGCGACGGAGCGCACGAAGGGGATATTCGACGTGCGCTGGGAGTTCCACACCTTCCGCGGCGACCCCTACAGCGGGCTGGTCAAGGCGGCCGACGAGCTCAAGGCGGACGCCGTGGTGGTGGGCGCCTCCGAGCAGGCCGGGCACCGGATCGTCGGTTCGGTCGCGGTGCGGCTGGTGAAGGCCGGGCGGTGGCCGGTCACGGTCGTGCCGTAGCCACCGCGCGGCCGTTTCTCAGAGTGCGCGGAGGAACTCCAGCAGGATCTTGTTGAACTCCTCGGGCCTCTCCAGGTTCGGGTAGTGGCCGACGCCCTCGATGGTCACGGCGCGGCCGTCGCGGACGGTGCCGGCGAGCCGGTCGGCCGCGTCGATCATCTCGGCGGGCTCCAGGGTGCCGTTGAGGGCGAGCAGGGGGACCTCGATCCGGTCCAGACGGGACCAGGAGTCGGTCACGCGCACATGCCAGTCCTTCTCGCCGGGCGTGTGCTTGGAGACGGTGTGCAGGGCCATCTCCTGGAGCCGGCGGGCGATCGAGGGGTCGAAGTCGTCGGCCGACCGGTGCTCGCCGGGCAGGACCCGCAGGAAGGCGGCGAGCCAGCCCTGGATGTCACCGGCGCCGAGCGTGCGCGCGTACTCGGCCTGGATCTCGCGGGTCCAGGCGTCGCTGTACTGGAAGTCGCCGGTCGCGGCGCCGCAGGTGACCACGGCACGGACGAGTTCGGGGTGTTCCAGCAGCGTGTCGGTGACGACGACCCCGCCCATCGACAGGCCGACCAGGACCGCGGGCCCCGCGTCGAGGTGGCGCAGCAGGTCGGCGAGGTCGTCGGCCCAGCGGAACGGCTGCGTCGCGTTGGCCGAGAAGCCGTGGCCGCGTACGTCCGGGGCGATCACCCGGTACTCGGCGGCGAGCGCCGGTATCTGGTCCGCCCAGAAGCGGTGGTCGACGAAGCCGGCGTGGACGAGGACCACGAGGTCCCCGGAGCCGGAGTCGAGGTAGGCGAGGTCGCCGTCACGGGACGGGAAGAAACGAAGATCCGAAGCACCAGTCATGACAACCAAGGTGTCATCTCGCCGCGACTTTGACAACCTGGTTGTCATGATGGGCCGGTGCATGATGTCCTGGTGAACGACAACGACGCCCCGCTCCCCCCCGACGAACTCGGCCACCGCGTCTCCGAGGTGTTCGACCTGATCGGCGCGCTCTACCGCCGCGGCCTGCGCAAGATCGAGCAGGGCGAGGAGGTCGAGGGGGTCTCCGTCGGCGTGCGCTCCGTGCTGGTGCTGCTGCGCAGGTACGGGTCCATGACGGTGCCCCAGATGGGCCGGATCATGGCGTTGTCCCGGCAGTTCGTGCAGCGCATGGTCAACGACGCGGTGGCCGGGGGCTGGGCGGAGGTCACGCCCAACCCCGCGCACCAGCGGTCCTCGCTGATCCGGATCACGGGCGAGGGCGAGGCGCTGATCGACGCGATCCTCGCGCGCGAGCACGCCCTGAACCGGCAGGTCGGCGGCGATCTCACCGACGCCGAACTGCGGGCGTGCAAGCGGGTGCTGAAGGAGATGCTGAGGACCTTCGACCACGTGGACGTGGACCAGGTGGACGTGGACTAGTCCCCCATCACGAGCCCGTCCGCGGCGGCGCCCCGGCTCAGCACCACGTCCCGGATGCGGTCGCGCACGGCGCGTACGTCGGCGCCCTGGGCGAGTGCTGCGTTGAGGTTCACCACCCGGCCCGCGTCGATGTCGAACACCTGCGGGACGAACTCGGCCTTCGTCACCCGCCAGCGCCCGCCGGGCTGCGCGGGCGGGGCGAAGGTGAAGCGGCCGAGGGTGGACTGGTTGCCGCGCGGGTCCTGGACCCCGGAGTGGTTGAACATCTCGCCGGCGATCTGGTCGCCCATGCCGTAGATCACCCAGGTGCCGTTGACCTTCTCGTAGGCCTGCGGGACATGGGCGTGCGTGCCGAGGATCAGGTCGACGTCGGGCCGGTCGCCGGTGCGGGCGGCGGTGAGGGCGCGGGCCAGGGCCGTCTGCCGCTCGTCGGGCTCGTCCTGCCATTCGGTGCCCCAGTGCAGCGATACGGCGACCACGTCGGCGCCCGCCTTACGGGCGGCCCGCGCGTCCGCCAGGATCCTGTTCTCGTCGATCAGGTTGACCGCCCAGGGCTGTCCCGGCGGCAGCGGGAAGCCGTTGGTGTCGTAGGTGTAGGCGAGGTGGGCGACCTGCGCGGAGCCGGCGCGCAGCACCGTGACCGTGCGGGCCTCGGCCTCGGCGCGCGCCGATCCGGCGTGCCGTACGCCGGCCCGGTCCAGGGCGTCCAGGGTGCGGCGGATGCCGTCGGCGCCGTCGTCGAGGCTGTGGTTGGAGGCGGTGGAGCAGCCGTCGTAGCCGGTCGCGGCGAGGCCGGCGGCGACCTCGGGCGGGGACTTGAAGGTGGGGTAGCCGGTGTAGTCGCCGTTCTCGCCGTACACGGTCTCCATGTGGCACAGGGCCACGTCGGCGCGGGAGACGAGCTGTTTCACCCCGGCGAACATGGGACGGAAGTCATGGCCGGTGCCGCCCGCGTCGAACCGGGCGCGGTCGATGATCGAGCTGTGCGGGAGGACGTCGCCGGAGGCGACGAGGGTGAAGCCGCGGGGGCCTTCCGCGGAGGGAGCGGGGCGTCCCGGCGCCTCATGCCGGTCGGCCTGACAGGCGGCGCCCGCGGCGAGGAGGGCGGTCAGGGCCAGGGCCACCTGTCTACTGCGTGCGATCATCTCTCACCCCGATGTAGTCGTATTTACACACCAATAGGTAAGAATCAGGACACGCTTGCGCCCGGCTCCGACACGCTCATTAGCCCGTCCGGCCCGCGCGCGACGGGTGGCCGGGACCGTTCGTCGAACCGTTCGTCGACGCGATCGACCGTCCGCCGCAGATCCGTGTGCGCGCCCTGTCCCCCGACGACCCCCTGCGATGCCATACGGCCATGACGGCCGGAACCATCCTCATCAACGGGACGACGACCGCCGAGCACGAGCTCGCCGCACTTCAGCGCGAGCACGGCCGGCCCCTCTTCGCGCTGCTGCTCCGGCTCTGCGACGGAGACCGGCAGCGCGCCGAAGACCTCGTACAGGAGACCCTGGTACGCGCCTGGCAGCATCCCGAGGCGCTGCGTGCCGACGACTTCGACTCCGTACGGCCCTGGCTGCTCACCGTCGGGCGCCGGCTCGCGATCGACGCGCGGCGGGCCCGGCAGGCGCGCCCGCCGGAGGTCGGCGACGCGATTCTGGAGAACGCGCGAGTGTGCGCCGACCACGCCGAGCGGGCGGCCGCCACCCTCGATGTCCGCGAGGCTGTGAAGACACTCACTCCGGAGCACCGTGAAGTCCTGGTGCTCGTGTACTTCCAGGGGGCCAGTGTGGCGGAAGCAGCGCAAACCCTGGGAATCCCACCCGGTACCGTGAAGTCCCGCGCGTACTACGCGCTGCGCGCCCTGCGCCGGGTGCTTCCCGGATATGCGGCCGACCTGCGGTGAAACCGAGCGTCGAGTCAAACCTCCGTAAAGCGCCTTGCCGAGGACCATGGTTGAGTAATCGGCTGTCTTCATCCGTGTTCCGCACTGGGAGCCCGGGATCGGGCGACGCGTACGCACCGGAGGAAGGCAGGAAGGGATGCTGCACAGAGGTCAAGAGAGCACGGAGGGCGCCGGCGGCGGTGAACTGACCGTCCCCATGGCGTGGTTGTACGCCGAGTACATCGCCGACGAGCTGCTGCGGACCGGCGACCTCATGCCGCCGACGTCCTTCGAGTTCCGCGCGGGCCGGGACGCCCTGGCACTGACCATCTTCCTGTCCGACACCGGGGGTGAGCTCTCCGGCATCCGGGTCGTCTCGCAGCTGGAGACCTGGCTGTCGCTGACGGCCTACGACCAGCCGTGGCAGGACTGGGTGCGCGAGCGGATGGCGCGACTCGCCGCCGTGGCCGTCGAGTCCGGTGCCCCGGCACCCGACCTGGACCTGGCCGTGGCCGCCTGGCGCTGGCTGGAGGAGACCGAGCTGCTCGCGCCCGATCTCAACGCGGTGCCGGGCGGCGGCGCCCTGGGCGGCGAGGACGAGGGCCCGAAGGTGTGGACCCCGGCCTGGCAACTCGGACTGCCCCTGGGGCACTTGGCGATTCACCTGTTCTAGACCCGGGCCCAAATTTTTCCGGAACGGGACCAATCCGCCGCCCCGTCCGCTCCGAATCCCGGGGTTGGCGATTCTGCGGATGCCTTGAGTGATTCGGCGGTCCGGTGCGTACCGGTGGGAGCAAGGAGTAACCCACCCCGCACCCAACGGCACGAGGTTTCCGCATGAGGTCCCTGGAAAGGCATCGCGACGTCGCCGCGTACGCGCTCGGTGTGCTGGACGAGGCGGAGGCCTTCCGCTTCGAGGACCACCTCATGGAGTGCCCCAGCTGTGCGGCACACGTGACCGAATTCGGGCCCGCCACCCGGCAGTTGATGCTGTACCGGCGGGCCACCCCGCGCTTCGTCCACCCGATGGCCCAGCCCGGCCCCCGCCTGCTGGACCGCCTCCTCGGCGAGGTCGCGACCCGGCACCGCCTGCGGCGCCGGCGCCTTCTGTACGCCGTGGCGGCGTCGGCGGTGGTCGCGCTGGCCGGGCCCGGGGTCGCGGCGATGACCACCGGGGGCGGCGGCGCCGTACGCATCGCCGCCACCGACGAGCGCTCGGGCGTCTGGGCCCAGGTCACCGCCGAGAACGAGCCCTGGGGCACCCAGGTCGAGCTCAAGGTCAAGGACGGCGCGGGCCCCCGCTCGTGCCGCCTGACCGCCATCGGCCACGACGGCTCCGAACAGACGGTCACCAGCTGGACGGTGGCCCGCCACGACGCCCGCGAGAACACGATGATGGGCTCGGCGGGACTGCATCCCGACGAGATCGCCCGGTACGAGGTGCGGACCACGGGCGGGGAGCACCTGGTGACGCTGGAGCCGCGGTAGGCGGCCGAGCCACGGCCCTCGGTGGCAGGATGACAGCCGTTCGCCCCGCCGAGGCTGGAGCTGATTCCGCTGATGGACATGTCCTCCCGAGAGATCCGCCTGCCCCTCGACGAGGTCGTGACCGTCCTGCGGGACCTGAACGAGTTCGTGGTCTCGCTCGACCGCCTCGGATCCCGCCAGGCGGAAGGAACCGCCAGTGAGGCCACCGTCGGCACATTCGTCGCCGACTGGGATGTGGCCCGGCGGCTGGCCCGTGCCCGGCGTGTCATCAGCGTCGCGCTCGATGCGCAGCTGACTCCGGAGGAGAACGAAGAGATCGACTCCCTGTGTGAGCGGGGCCGGTTCTTCGGCTGAACGCGGCGGGGCGTCGCGCCCGGGCTGTCGCGCGCTCCACCGGCCCCCGCAGAGCGTTCACTCTCATTCATTGCAACAAGCCGGGGCGCCTCTGTTGCATTAAATCCAAGGCCGTTGCAACGATTTCATGGCCTTCACCTGCGCTGATATGCAGCCTGCGCAATAACTCTGTTGCTCGCTCTTCAAACGCAACGTAGCTTTTCCATCGTCGGAAACAGCCTGAAGAGCCAGTGAAGGAGTAACGCCATGAAGTCGGCCACCCCTGGCCCCCTCGCCTCCTTCGTACGGTTCGTGGTCCTCGGAGGCGGGATCGGAGTCCTCTCCAGCTTTGCGGTACCGCTGTTGGCCGCGGCCGTGCCGTGGGCCGTCGCGAACGCGGTCGTCACCGTCGCCTCCACCCTGCTGTGCACCGAACTCCACGCCCGCTACACGTTCGGCAAGGGGCGCGGCGCCGGATGGCGCGAGCACTGGCAGTCCGCGGGCTCGGCCACCGCCGCGTATCTGGCCACCAGCGTCGCCGTGTTCGTCCTGCACGTGGTGCAGTCCTCCCCCGGCATGCTGACCGAGCAGATCGTCTACCTCAGTGCCTCCGGCCTCGCCGGCATCGGCCGCTTCGTCGTGCTGCGGCTGTACGTCTTCGCCACCCGCCGCGACACCACCGCGCGCACCCTCAAGCAGCACGAGGCTGCCGCGCCCGTTCTCGTCACGGCGGCGTAGCGTCACTTCAGCAGGCGCGACATCCGCCGGTCCGCCAGCGGCTTTCCGCCCGTCTGGCAGGTCGGGCAGTACTGGAGGGAGGAGTCGCTGAAGGAGACCTCGCGGATGGTGTCGCCGCAGACCGGGCAGGGTTCGCCGGTACGGCCGTGGACGCGCAGGCCGGTCTTCTTCTCCGACTTCAGGCGGCCCGCGGCCAGGCCCCGGGAGCGGGTGACCGCGTCGGTGAGGGTCGTGCGCAGGGCCTCGTAGAGGGTCCGGGTCTCCTCCGGGGTGAGCTTCGCGGCCAGCTTGAAGGGGGACATCCTCGCGGCGTGGAGGATCTCGTCGCTGTAGGCGTTGCCGACGCCCGCGATCAGGGTCTGGTCGCGCAGGGCGCCCTTGATCTGGCGGCGTTCGGCTGCCAGCAGCGCCGCGAAGCGGGCCTCGTCGAAGTCGTCCGCCAGGGGGTCGGGGCCCAGGCGGGCGATGCCGGGGACCTCCTGCGGGTCCTGGACGACGTAGACCGCCAGGCGTTTCTGCGTGCCGGCCTCGGTGAGGTCGAAGCCCGCGCCGGTCTCCAGGGCGACGCGCAGGGCGAGGGGGCCCTTGCCCGGGCGGGGCGGGCCGTCGGGGAGGCGGTCCTTCCAGTGCAGCCAGCCCGCGCGGGCCAGGTGGGTCACCAGGTGCGGGCCGTCGTCCGCCGTCGCGATGTCGAGGAACTTCCCGTGCCGGTGCACCGCCACCGCCTCGCGGCCTTCGAGCGCGGTGAGGGGTGGGTCGTAGGTCTTCAGGACGCTGATCGCGACGGGCAGGACCCGTACGATCTCGTGGCCGACGAGCTGCTCGGTGAGGAAGTCCTTGAGTGCTTCGACCTCGGGGAGTTCCGGCATGGGTCCAGCCTGCCGTGCTCAGGCGCGTTCCCGCACCAGGAATTCGCACCAGACGCACTTGCCGCCGCCGCGCGCCTCCACGCCCCACACGTCCGTGAGCAGCTCGACCAGGAGCAGACCCCGTCCGGACACGCCCGACTCGCCCGCCTCGCGGCGCCGGGGCAGGGCGCTGGAGGAGTCCTCGACCTCGACGCGC
Source organism: Streptomyces sp. NPDC079141 (assembly GCF_040686775.1). Lineage (NCBI taxonomy): Bacteria > Bacillati > Actinomycetota > Actinomycetes > Kitasatosporales > Streptomycetaceae > Streptomyces > Streptomyces sp. NPDC079141. Next base: position 867,634 of record NZ_JBFBLP010000001.1, read on the forward strand.
AGCCGGCGGTCGCTGCCTGCCAGGACCCTGAGGGTGACGATCGCGGAGCCCTCGGTGTGCATCAGGGCGTTGGTGATCAGCTCGTCGGCGACGAGCTCGATCTCGTCGGCGCGGTCACGGGCACCCCAGGCGCGGACCGCGGCGCGGATCATGTGGCGGGCCTCGGCGAGCGCCTCGGGGTCGCCGGGTGCCACATGCTGCTGGAGCCGGCCGCCGGTCTGCGGGGCGTCCAGTACGCGACGGCGCAGCAGAAGCAGGGCCACGTCGTCGTCGCCGCCGCGTTCCCCGGCCGCGTCGATGAGCCGGTCGGCGAGCTTGCGTACGTCCTCCGGGCCGTCGGCGACGAGCGACATCAGGGTCTGCATGCCGTCGTCGAGGTCGGTTCCGGGCTGTTCCACCAGGCCGTCGGTGCACAGCAGCAGGGTGTGCCCGGGGTCGAGTTCGAGGGTGCGCACGGGGTAGTCCAGCCGGCCGAACTCGGCGGACAGACCGAGCGGCAGACCGCCCTCGACCCCGACCCGGCGGCAGGCGCCGTCGGGGTCGCGGACCAGGGGGTCGATGTGCCCGGCGCGCACCACCTGCACCACGCCCGTGGACAGGTCGGCCTCGGCGTACAGACAGGTCGCGAACCGGTCGGTGTCCAGTTCGTGGAGGAACACCGAGGCGCGGGCCATCACCGTCGCGGGGGTGTGGCCCTCCGCCGCGTAGGCACGCAGCACGATGCGCAGTTGGCCCATGACGGCGGCGGCGTGCGTGTCATGGCCCTGGACGTCGCCGATGACGGCGCCGACACGGCCGCCCGGCAGCGGGATCAGGTCGTACCAGTCGCCGCCGATGTCCCGGCCGAGGGTGCCCGCGGCGGTGCCGGCCCGGTAGCGGACGGCGACGTCGGCGCCCGGGACGCTGGGGATGGTGCGCGGCAGCATGGCCTGCTGGAGGCCGGTGGCCAGGTCCTTCTCCTGCTCGTAGAACATGGCCCGCTGCAGGCTCTGCGCGATGCTGCTGCCGAGGGCGACGAGAACGTTGCGCTCCTCGGCGGAGAAGCCGCGCCGGTCGCTGTAGAGCAGGCCCATGGCGCCGATGGGACGGGCCTGGGCGATCAGCGGGAGGTAGGCGGCCGATGTGATGTCCAGGTCGGTGATGTGCGGCCACAGGATCGGGTAGCCGTCCGCGAACTCCTGGGGCGACTCGATGAAGCGCGGGGTGAGGGTCCGTACGACCTCGCTCATCGGGTAGGGCTCGTCGATGCCGGTGAGCCGGGTGCCGGGGACGAAGCTGCCCGCCGGGCCCTCGGCGATCAGCCGGATGCGGCCGGCCTCGACCAGGCCCATGACCAGGCTGGTGGCGCCCAGATGGGTGAGGCCGTGGGTGTCCTTGAGGACGTCGATGACGTCCTGGACGGTACGGGCGTGCGCCAGCGCGGCGGTGGTGAGCTGGACGACGTTCGTCTGCTGGCGCCGCAACTGGTCCGCCTCGGCCCGTTCCCGGCGGGCCTCGCTGTCGCTCAGCTCCTGGGTGGCGTCCCGGACGATGCCGATGATCCGGCGGGGGCGGCCCGTCTCGTCGCGCCGGATGTAGCCCTGGGTGTGGGTCCAGCGCGGACTGCCGTCGCGGCAGCGGATGCGGAAGTAGGCGCCGTAGTTCTCGCTGCCGTCCTTCATGGCCTGGGAGACCAGGGCGTCGAGGCGGTGGCCCTCCGCCGGGGTGACCCGGCAGGCCAGCGTCTCGGGGTGGCCGTCGAATTCGTCGGGGCGCAGGTCGAAGACCTCGTGGGCCTGGGCGTCCATGTGGAACAGGCCGGTGTCCAGGTCCCAGTCGAAGCTGCCCATGCGGTTGAGCGCCAGGATCGGATCCGGGTGGGCGGGCCAGTCGTCCGGGAGTGACAGGGCGCTCGCTCCCCGATCAACCATGGGGCCACCTTGCCAGGATTTGTCCGATTCTTCGACCGGGAGGAACCGGAGGGTCCGCCACCGCGGACCCCCCGGTCTCCGGTCAGCTGCCGAAGACATCCGTGGGGCTGCCGAAGATGCTGCCCAAGGCGGCCGGATCGTCGGGGTCGTCCGGGATCAGCCCGCCGCCGTCGCGCACGTCGGGGGTGTCCGGCACGGACTCGGGGCCGAGTTCGTCCGAGGAGGGATCCTCGGGCACCGTGCCGCCGAAGTCGGGCACGGTCGTGTCGGCACCGCTCTCGTCCGTCGGCACGAGCGGGCTGTCCGGCACAGTCGACGGCGGGGTGGCCGTGGCCGTGGGGCAGTCGGTCGGGTCCGGCGAGGGCACTTCGGAGGGCGTCGTGCCGGGCGTGACAGTGACCGTGGGGGTCACGCAGTCGGTGGGTCCGGTGCGCTCGTCCGACGGGGAGGCGCTGCTCTCGCTCGGGGACGCGCTGGAGGCACTGTCGTCCGGGCTGGGGGTCGGCGTGGTCGGCGCCGGGGTCGGCGTCACCGGGTCCGGCGGCGGTACGGGGCGGTCATGGTGGACCTCGTGGCCGATCCGCCGTTCGATCCAGGTGTTGTTGACGACGTTGATGATCGTGATGTTGGTGATCACCTGGGGTGCCGGGGTCACCACGATCACCTGGGCGGGCCGGTAGCCGGACCAGGCGGCGCCGCTGGTCCCGTGGCTGCCCTGCATGGCCACGGGCGGCTTCAGCGGGTTGCCGCAGGCACAGCGCACGCGCGGCACGCCCCGGTTGTCGACGAGGACGGCGGTGCCCGCCTGGAGGACGGACTGGTAGGTGGTCGCCCGGCCGTCGCGGTAGCCGTGGTTGGTGACGCGGGTGTCGGCGCGCAGCAGGACCGGGGCCAGTCCGCGCAGGTAGGTGGGGATCGAGGCCTGGGAGATGCCCGCGGCCCCGGCGAAGGCGCGCGCCTTGGCCCGGTCGGCGGTCAGGTAGCCGATCTGCCGGTTCACATCGCAGCTGCCGACGCGTTCGGTGCCGCCGTAGAGGCCGGGGGTGGACCCGGAGTAGGACCGCACGGCATCCGGTGTCCCCGTCGGCTGCGGCGTTCGGGTGACGGGAGGCGGGGTGGCCGTGGAGGTGGCCGTGGAGTCCGTGAAGGGATCGGGGCCCTGGGCCGCGACCGGCTGGAGGAACAGCTCCCCGCTCGCCGCCGTGTCCTTGCCGTCGTCGCCGCCGCAGCCTGCGGCGAGCAGCGCCGCAGCGAGCGCGCAGGCCGTGACGAAGGTTCCGATGGGTGTTCGCACCACGTTCTCCCGCCTGTTTCCGGGCAGTTCGTCACCATTGTCTGCTTCACTCACATGGGTTACGCAAGTGGAGGCATGATGCACACAGAGTGACCGCCCGGCGAAGGCTTCCGGCGGGACAATGGACGAAGGAGCGCAGGCCGTGGACTGGTTCACCGCACCCGACTACTGGCTGAGCCGGCTGCTCTTCCAGCGGGCTCTGGCCGGGGTGTACCTCGTCGCGTTCCTCACGGCGGCGCTCCAGTTCCGGGCGCTGCTGGGCGAGCGGGGGCTGCTGCCGGTGCCCCGCTTCGTGGCGCGGGTGCCGTTCCGGCAGGCGCCGAGCCTGTTCCACCTCCACTACTCGGACCGCTTCTTCGCCGGGTGCGCCTGGTCGGGCTGCGCGGTGTCGGCGGCGCTGCTCGCGGGGGTCGACGGCTTGCTGCCGCTGTGGGGCGGCATGCTGCTGTGGCTGGTGCCGTGGGTGCTGTACCTGTCGATCGTCAACGTCGGGCAGACCTGGTACGGCTTCGGCTGGGAGTCCCTGCTGCTGGAGGTGGGCTTCCTCGCCGTCCTGCTCGGCAACGAGGAGGTGGCCCCGCCGATCGTGGTGCTGTTCCTGCTGCGCTGGATCCTGTTCCGGGTGGAGTTCGGCGCGGGACTGATCAAGATGCGCGGCGACGCGTGCTGGCGCAAGCTCACCTGCCTGTACCACCACCACGAGACGCAGCCCATGCCGGGCCCGCTGAGCTGGTTCTTCCACCATCTGCCCCGGCCGCTGCACCAGGTCGAGGTGGCCGCCAACCACGTCACCCAACTCGTCGTGCCGTTCCTGCTGTTCACTCCGCAGCCGATCGCCACGGCCGCCGCGTCACTGATGATCCTCACCCAGCTGTGGCTGGTGCTGTCGGGCAACTTCTCCTGGCTGAACTGGATCACCATCGTGCTGGCCCTGTCGGCGCTGCAACTGCCGGACACCGCCCCCTCGGTGCCGGACGCGCCGCTCTGGTACACGGTCGTGGTGCTGGCGGTCTCCGCCGTGCTCCTCGCCCTCAGCTACCGCCCGGTCGCCAACATGCTCTCCCGCCGCCAGGTGATGAACCGCTCCTTCGACCCGCTCCATCTGGTCAACACCTACGGCGCGTTCGGCAGCGTCAGCCGCATCCGCTACGAGGTGGTGATCGAGGGCACCGCCGAGCCCGTACCGCGCGAGGACTCCGACTGGCGGGAGTACGAGTTCAAGGGCAAGCCCGGTGATCCCCGGCGCTGGCCGCGGCAGTTCGCGCCGTACCATCTGCGGCTCGACTGGATGATGTGGTTCGCCGCGCTGTCGCCCGCGTACGCCGGTTCGTGGTTCGGCACGCTGGCGGAGCGGCTGCTGGAGAACGACCGCGCGACGCTGAAGCTGCTGCGCCGCTCCCCCTTCCCGCCGGACGAGCCACCCCGCTACGTCCGCGCCCGCCTGTTCCGCTACCGCTACACGAGCTGGCGCGAGCTGCGCGAGACGGGGGCGTGCTGGCACCGGACGTATGTGCGGGAGTACCTGCCGCCGACGCGGCTGGCGCGGGCCGCCGACGACGAACGTCTGACCTGGTGAGCAGGCAGGGTCACAGCCGCTGGAACAGCACCGGGATGAGCGCCGGGATCGCGGGCGCCAGCAGGTAGAGGAAGATTCCGGTCGCGGCCTTGCGGGTCGTGACCGGCAGCACCGGGGCGGACCAGACCTGCGCGATGGCCGCGTCCCGCTCCTCGCTCGCAAGGGCGCTCTCGTACAGGGCCTTGACGTGGTCCTGCTTGACCTTCAGCGCGGAGTGGTAGCCGATCGAGGACGGGTACACGATCACGAGCATGTCCACCAGCATCACCGCGAGGACGATGAACACCATCCACGCCTCCGCCGGCAGCCAGACGGTGAACAGGACCAGCAGACCGGTCAGATGGGCCAGGGACGAGCCGTAGGTCCACAGCATGAACCGGCGCAGGGGGCGCAGCCCGCGGTAGCCGTCGCTGTCGTACTCCATGTTCGGGGTGACACCGAAGCCGAGCTCCCAGGACCGGTACAGGTACTGGGTGAAGACCACGCCCATCATCAGTTGCTTGCTCAGGAAGTAGAAGGCGTAGGTGCCCGCGGCGCACAGGGCCAGGGCCAGCTCGGGGTGCCGGTGCCAGTTGGCCCACCAGCCGTCGTAGACCTCCGAGCGCCACACCGCATCGGGCAGCGGGGTCGGGTTCCAGTTGGCCATGAGGCCGTTGGTGTGGACGAAGGCGTACAGCGAGCCCGCGCAGGCCGCGGCGGCCAGGAGGAGGACCACGGAGACGCCCGCGCCGCCGAGCCGGGCGAAGGCCTTGTTGGTCCGGTCGACCAGCTCGTCGTGCTGCTCGGCGCGCTCGGAGGTCAGCCGGGCGCCGTTGTCCTCGTTCATCCGCACGAAGTCGGCGATGGCCTGCACCTGTTGGCAGCAGAAGACGGGGGTGACGAGGACGACCGCCAGCACGATCAGGCCGGCCGGGTCCTGGAGCAGCGACAGGCTCACTCCGGTCGGTCCGGCGCTGTCGGAGAACAGGTGGTCCAACGCCGAGCGCCGGGTCCCGTCGACCGGCGCCCCCAGCACGTCCGCCGCCCCCGCAAGACCCAGCAGCGTGACGCCGAAGCCCAGACCGATCAGCAGGAACCGGGTCTTGGCCGTCAACCAGCCGTAGAGGTCGCGCAGTTCGGAGAGGCTGCGGGGCGCCAGCCGGACCGACGCCGAGTCGACGGGTGCCGAGGAACGGAAGCCCGCCCCTATCAACTGCGGTTCCAGGGCTTTGAGATGCGCCGTGGCCCGTCTTCCGTCGACGACTCCCGGCACCGGGCGCAGGTTCGGCTCGGCGGTCACGACGCACCGCACGGCGTCGGCGGCTCGGCCGCGGGAACGGACTTCTTCAGGGTGCGGATGCGCTCGATGAACGCCTTGGTCTGCGCGTCCTTCTCCAGGGCGGCGTAGACCGGCGCCACCGCGCGCTCCAGGGCGGCGAGTTGCGCCGCGCTCGCGTGCACCACGCGGCCGCCGGCCGCGCAGAACCGCTCGGCGTCCCGAATGTCCTCCGGGACGTTGGCCAGGGCCCACGTGCGGGTCGCGGCGGCCGCCTCACGCAGGGCGGCACGCCGGTCGTCCGTGAGGCCGCGCCACACCTTCCCGTTCACGGCTACGACGTTGAGCTTGGGGAAGTAGGTCACATTGCCCGTAGCGACCGTCGGGCCGTTCAGATTCCCGCTCCAGGCGAACGTCGACTCCGCCGCGTCCAGGGCACCGGCGTCCACGGCGGCGCCGAAGGCATCGCCCGGGTAGTCGTCCGGATGCGCGCCCAGTGCCTCGAACAGATCGTGGGTCACCTCGGAGCGGGGGACGCGGACGGCGGCGTCGCGGTAGTCGTCCGGGCCGCGCAGCGGCCGGTGGTAGGCGAACGGGTGCCGCAGCCCTTCGGGCAGCAGGGCAAGGCCGACCACTCCCAGTCGCTCCACCCCGGCCAGCATGTCCTCGGCCAGCGGGTCCTCCACGATGCGCTCGACGAGCGCGTCCGAGGTCACCAGGAAGGGCCCCTGGACGGCCCGCAGGCTGGTCACGCCCTCCGTGTCCCAGCTGCGGGCCGGTATCACCCCGCCGTCGAGCCGCCCTCGGACGACGCGCCGCAGCGCCTGCTGGTCCCAGTCGTCGCCGGGCGGGTCCTGCGCCTCCCAGACCGGCTCGACGCGCAGCGCGCCGTCCGAGTGCCGCTCCACCTGCCGGGCGAACTCCCTGAGCTGCCCGCTGACCGGCGAGTCCGACGCCTCCGCGGTGCCGATCGTCAGCGTCACGGGCTCGCTGCCGCCCGCCTTGTCGGCGCTCCCGCCGCCGCTGCATCCCGCCGCCAGCACCAGCCCCAGGGCCGCCACGGCCAGTCGCTTCGTCCCTCGCATCGGTCCGGTCCCCTCCCCCTGCCTGCCGTCAGCTCGTCGGAACGGTGATCCGACCGGCCACGATCTTTGCCTTGAGCGCCTCCAGCCGCGGCGCGATGTCGTTCAGGCGGCCACCCGAAGTCGCGTAGCCCACCCCGCCGTTGGCGAGGTCGTAGCGGAGCTCGCCGCTGCGGAAGGTGCCCCGGTGGGCGTCCTCCACAACCTGGCGGACCGCGAGGTCCAGGCGTTTGACCATCGAAGTGAGGATGACCTCCCGCGCCGCCCGGTCGGCGGTGCGGTACTGGTCGGTGTCCACTCCGATCGCCAGCCCGCCGGCGGCCCGGGCCGCGGCGAACACGCCCTCGCCGGACAGGCCCGCCACCTGGTACACCACGTCCGTTCCAGTGGTGTACATCTCGGTGGCGACGCGCCCGGCCGCCTCGGGATCGTCGAAGGCGCCGGGGCCGTCGTCGAGCCACGCGTTGTCGACGGTCACGTCCGGTCGCACCGCGAGCGCCCCCGCGGTGTAGCCCGCGCGGAAGCCCTCCAGTTCCGCGTTCCGCATCCCGCCCAGGAAGCCGATGCGCCCGGTCCTGGACTTCAGGGCCGCGGCGGCGCCGACGAGATACGAGCCCTCGGGCGTGGCGAAGACGAAGTTGGCGATGTTGGGGCCGGTGATCCCCGGGGCGTCGGGGATGGCGAACCGGACGTCGCGGAACTCGGCCGCCACCGTGACCATCGCGTTCGCGTACATGGGATGGGTGGCGACGACCAGATCGCAGCCGTCCTCGGCGAGCTGCCGGAGCCGCGCCGCCGAGTGGAACTCGTCGTCGTCCCGGCCCGAGGACAGTTCGACCACCTCACGCGGGCCCAGGCCGAGCCGCTCGCGTGCCACCCGCACGCCTTCCGCGGCCGAGTCGTTGAGCCACTTGTCGCCGAGCCCCGGCCATCCGTAGGCCACTCCGACCTCGCAGCCGCCGGCGCCCGGGCCCCCGCTGCCGCAGGCCGTGCCGCCCGAAAGCAGCAGGACCAGCGACAGCGCGACCCCCACCCCTTTGCGCACCGTCCGCACCTCCCCCGTCACCCCGCCGGATACGGCGCTGCTCCCCCGATGCCTTCGACGGTACGGGCGGACCGCCCGGCCGCCATCGGTGCTGCCCCCGAACCGTCCGCCGGGAAAACTGCGGCTGGCACGGATGCCGTCACGGCGGCCGCAGAGTGCCCGGATTGGCGCGCAGGTAGGCGAGCACGACGAGCACCCGCCGGTGTGCGTCCGCGGTGTCGGTGAGGCCGAGCTTCTGCAACACGCTGGTCACATGCGCCTCGACGGTCCGCTCGGCGATGAACAGACGGGCCGCGACCGCCTTGTTGGACAGTCCTTCGGCGACGAGGGCGAGCACCTCGCGCTCGCGCGGGGACAGTCCGTGCAGCGGATCGGACCGTCGCCGGCGCCGCATCAGCGTGCTGACGATCGTGGGGTCGACGACGGTCTCCTCGTCGCGGATCCGGCGCAGCGCGTCGGTGAGGACCGCCACGTCGAACACCCGCTCCTTCAGCAGGTATCCGACGCCTCGGGGGCTCTCCTCGATCAGCCGCAGCGCGTAGTCCGGCTCGATGTACTGGGAGAGCACCAGCACCCCGGTCCCGGGCTGTTCGGCCCGGATGCGCTGGGCCGCGACCAGCCCCTCGTCGGTGTGCGTGGGCGGCATACGGATGTCGACGACCACGGCGTCCGGCCTTACGGCCCGTGTCTCGCGCAGCAGTTCGTCCCCGTCGGCGGCCCGGCCCACGACCTCGTGACCGGCGTCCTGGAGCAGCCGGGCGATCCCCTCCCGGGTGAGCATCGTGTCGTCGGCCACCACTAGTCGCATGGAAACTCCGCCCGTGTGCCGTACTGCGTCTTCTCCAGCCGCCCGCCCAGCGCGCCGACCCGGTCGGCGACCCGATGGTACGGGTCCAGTGCCACCCCTTGGAGGTGTACGGCAACTGTTCCCGTCAGCCGTTCGACGCGGACCTCGACGAACGGCGCGTCCTGGCACTCCGCGGCGTCCACGGCCGCGCCCACGACGGCGTACACCGCCCGCTCGACCGCCTGCGGCAGCCGCTCCCCCGGCACGGCCTCGACCTCCACGGGTACGGCCGCCCGGTCGGCGAGCGTCCACAGCGCGGGCTCCAGGCCCGCCTCCTCCAGGATCACGGGGAAGATGCCATGGGCCGTCTCGCGCAGCTCGGCGAGCACCGCCAGCGTCTCCTCCACGGCGTCCGCCAGCGCCGTGGCCCGCGGATCGCCCGCCGCTTCGGCGGCGATGCGGGCGAGCCGCAGCTCGTAGGTGACGGCCAGCAGCCACTGCTGGGCGCCGTCGTGGAGGTCGCGCTCCAGGCGGCGGCGTGTGTCGTCCGCGGTCTCGACGATGCGGGCGCGTGAGGCCCGCAACTCGGCCAGCCGGGCCAGCAGCGTGGCGCGCAGCCGCTCGTTGTCGATGGCGAGCCGGGCGGCGGAACCGATCTGGTGCTCCAGCTGCCGGCCGTCGGCGTCGGTCCGGTCGTGCACGACGACGGCGATCGGTTCGCCGCCCCGGTGGATGGAGGTCAGGGCGCGTTCCCGGTCACCGGCCGACCGTGCCGGAGCGCCGCCGGCGTCGACGTACTGGTCGGAATCCGGCAGCCGGTAGAGGACGTTCAGCCGGTCGTCGCCGAGGGCCTCGGCGAGGGCCGCGCGCAGCGAGCCGGGCTGCGGGGCGGCCCCGAGTCCGTCGGTCAGGCGGGCGACCGCGGTGCGCCGCCGGTACCGGCGCACGGCCAGCCGGCCGAGGCCGGCCACGAGGAGGGACAGGCAGACAGCGCGGGCGGCGAAGAGCGCGGCGAACGGCTGCCGGGCCGGGTCCTCCGCCGGGTGTACGAGGAGCGCCGCTGCGTACGCGGCCTCGGCGAGCGAGGCGGCGACGACGGGGAGGAGGACGTACAGCCGCTCGGCCCTCGGAGTGCCCCTGCCGACGACAGCCAGGGCAACGAGCACGCCGGTCACCGCGATGTACCCGGCGGCCACCGCCTGCACCGCGTCCGTCAGAGCGGGATCGGCGTACAGCACGGTCGGACTGGGACCGCACATGCGCCAGCACTGCGCGTCCAGGTACGGATCATGGAAGAGCAGCAGACCGAGGCAGACCGTCCCGGCCGAGGCGTAGGCGGCGACGGCCAACGCCCTTGCGTGGCGGGCGCGTTGCACGTCCAGCGCGAGGTGCGCGAGCGCCGCCACAGCAAGCGGCGGTACGGCGAGAGCGGCGACCCTCAGCAGTGCCGGGCCCTCCCCGGGCGCGTGCAGCAGCGATCGCACCGGGGTCTCGCCCTGCCAGCCCGCCCACAGCGGCGCCAGCCACACCGAGCCCAGGAGGAGTACCTGTGCAAATGGTGCCTGCCGCCACAGCAGGGCCAGCCCGATCAGGCCCAGCCCGGGGACGAGGGAGGCCGCCGCGAACACCGCGGACACCTCGGCGTACGAGGTCACCGAACGGGTGCCGCCGACCATGACGGCGGCGGCGCCGGCCGCGTAGGCCGACGCCATCACGAACAGGACCGCCCGTCCGGTGCCCGGGCGCAGGAGACGAGTGGGCACGGCTGCCCCCATCGGGTGCGGCGCCGGGACCGGGTGGGGCCTAGGCCCGGCAGTCGGCGGGCACGTCGAGAGCGGGCTGCCGGGGCAGCTTCGCCTTCAACGCCTCGATCTCCTCGATGAAGGACCTGGTCCGCGGGTCCTGCCCGAGCCGAGCGTATTCCGGCCGCAGCGCCTTCCGCAGCCCCTTGAGGTCGCTCTCGGAGGCCGTGGCGAACCGAGTGCCGTTCGCACACATCTCCGGGACGAGCCTCGCGTCCATGTCCGAGAGTTCCGGCGACCGCCGCTGCGTGTCCGCCGCCGCCTCGCGCAGCCAGCCGCGCTGCTCGTCGCTCAGCCCGGCGAGACGGCCGGGGTCGGCGATCAGTGCGACCATCTGCGGCCACAGCGGCACATTGGCCGTGATGTACGGGGCCTGCAGGGCGTAGTCGTTGAGATGGTGGCCGATGAGGTACAGCTCGAACCCGCCGAGTTCGCCGCTGTCGAGGGCCTCGAAGCGGGCCGCCAGCCCTTCGAGCGGCCGCGCCCCGAGCGTGCGGATGGCGCTCGACTGCCCCGCGGACCGCGCCGTACCGAAGGTGATGCCCCGCCAGTCCGCGGGACCGAGCAGCGGCTTCTGGACGCCGACCGGCCTGCGGATCGCGTCGGCCAGCAGCGCCAGTCCCGTGACGTCGAGCGGCTTGAGGTCCTTCAGCATCCGCCCGGGGATGCCACTGTCGACGATCGCCTGCTGCAACGGGTGGCTGTCGACGAGCATGGGCACGCCGAGCGCCTGGAAGCTGTGCACCTCCAGCGAGTCGAAGACGCGGGTGCCGACCCAGGCGAGGTCCGCCCTGCCCGCCGCGACGTCCCGCACGATCCGCTGCTCGGCGTCGACGGCGAAGTCGCCCCATTCATGGACCACGTCGAGCCGCAGCGCACCGCCGGACACCTGCTCCACCCGGTCGGCGAAGTACGCCACGGCCGGTTCGTACTCCAGGTTGGCGTAGCCGTTGGCCATCGTGAGCACCAGCGGTGAACCCGGGCCCCCGGCCTTGTCACCGCCCTCGGCAGCGGTCGAGCAGCCCGCCGTCACAATGGCGGCCACAGCCGCCGCTGCCATCCGGCGTCCCCACCGTCGCATCCTCATGCCGCCCCCTTCCCGAGCCGTGTCCCGACCGTACGGCCGTCCCACCGGCCGGGCATCGTGGCTGGCACGGATCCAGCGTCCGCCCCGGATCACCGCCGGGAGAGCGGGATGCGGGCGGACAGGGTGGTCCCCGCCCCCGGGCCGGAGACGAGCGCCAGCGTGCCGCCGAGTGCCTCGACGCGGTCGGCAAGCCCCTTCAGACCGCTGCCGCGCTCCGGGTCCGCGCCACCGGCTCCGTCGTCTCGTACGGTGACGACGACGGACTCGTCCGCGCGCCGCACCGCTACCTCTGCCCGGGAGGCCCGGGCGTGCTTCGCCACGTTGGTCAGGGCTTCCGCGACGAGGTAGTACACGGCGGCCTCGGACTCGTCGGCGAACCGCTCGGCGGGCACGTCGAGCCGCACCGGCAGGGGCTGGCGCGCGGCCAGGGTCTCCAGGGCGCTGCTCAACCCGCCCTCCAGTTCACGCGGATGCAGCCCGAGCGCGAGCGTCCGCAGCGCCTCGATGGTGTGTTCCAGGTGGTCGCAGGTGCGGGCGAGCGCGGCGGCCTGCGGGGCGTCCGGGTCCGTGTCGAGGGACCGCAGGGCGGCGCGCAGGGCGGCCAGGCGCCGCTGGGGGCCTTCGTGCAACCGCCGTTCCAGGTCCCGCCGTTCCTCGTCGGCGGCCAGCACCAGCCGTCGCCGGGAGGCCCGTACCTCGGCTATCCGGCCGCGCACCTCGGCGTGCAGGGCGGCGTGCGAGGCCGTGAGCCGGGTCGCGGCCTCCACCGCCGCCACCAGGGCGGGATCATCGAGTACGGCGGGGTCGTGCACGAGGACGGCGAACGGGCGGCCGTCCCGCTCGATGCGGTGTGCCGTACGGCCGTCGGCGGCGTCCGGCAGCGAGACCGGCCGCCCCGCCAGGTCGACGTACCGGCCATGGTCCGGCTGCCAGTAGCCGACCTCCAGCGAGTCGTCGCCGAGCGTGCGGGCGAGGGCATCGCGCAGCAGTCCGGAGCGGTGCTCGCCGAGTTCCACCACGAGATCGGTCACCGCGGCGGGTTCGGAGCGCACCCGGACGCCCCGGGCGAGCAGGACGGCGACCACGCACAGCGCGGCCTCGTACAGCCACAGGGTCGGGGGCGCCGCACCGGAGGACGGTCCCATGACCAGCCGCGCCACCGCGCCCGCGGCCAGCGCGGCGCCGAAGGCCGTGCCGGCCCACAGAGCGGTGCCGCTGTGCCGCGCCCTTCCGGTGTCCGCGCGCGTGTGCTCGTACAGCAGGAGACAGACCAGGGCCACGGACAGCGCGACGGTCACCGTGTCGAACCGCCACCACGCCCCCACCGACGCGAGATACCCGACCCCGGCACCACCCCACGCCAGACGTGATCGCGGCAGCGCACCGGGGCACGCGAGCAGGAGATGGATCAGCGTGCCCCGGTGCCAGAACAGCCCCGCGTCCGGCAGGACGTTGGCCGCGAACCAGGCCACGGACGTCGCCGCCAGCAGGCCCGCGGCCCCGCGCGCCCGTGGCCACACCCAGCAGGCCGCGCCCGCGAACACGGCGCCGACGAGGAGATCCGGCGCCCATCGCCCCGGCCGCCCCCACCCGAAGGCCATCGACTCGGACAGGGCCCCGAAGCCGACCACGGCCGCGGTGGCGGCCATGCCCGACAGGCGGCTCGCCCTAGGCGAGAAGGCGACGGAGCGCGGCACCCGACAGCTCGCTCTTGAGAAGGAACCCGCGGACCGGGGCGCTCCCGACGCGCGGGCCGTAGGTGGCGGCCGCACGGCTGGAGACCAGGACGACCTGCGGCGGATCGGCCAGTTCGGCGAGTTGCCCGGCCACCTCGAACCCGTCGATGTCGGGCAGCCGGACGTCCAGCACGACGAGCGTGGGCCGATGGCGGTCGGCGGCCCGCACCCCGTCCGCGCCGGTGGCCGACTCGGCGACCACGTCGAAGCCGTCCGCCTCCAGCAGCAGCCGCGCCGCGGTCCGGAACGCCTCGTGATCGTCGATCACCAGCACCTTCTCCCTCACGACAGCATCGTCGCACGCTGTCCCGCCGGCACATCCGTGCCAGCCGCAGGGTCGGTGGGTCAGCGGCCGTGGTGGGCGTCCACGAACCTCAGGGCGGCCCCCCGGCGGCCAGGAGTCCGGTCTCTCGCAGCTCCTGCCAGAAGGCGGCGGGTACCGGTGTAGCGAACTGGTCGGCGCAGTCGTGGACTTCGGCCGCCGAGCGGGCGCCCACCATCACGTTCGTGACGGCCGGGTGGGCCGCGCAGAAGGCGAGGGCGGCGGCGCGCAGGCTGATGCCGTGGCGGTCGGCGATGGCCTTCAAGCGCAGGGCACGGTCCAGCAACTCCGGTGGCGCCTGCGTGTAGTTGTACGTCGCTCCCGGCTTCGGGTCGGCCAGCAGGCCGGAGTTGAAGGCGCCGCCGATCACGACCGAGGTGCCCCGTGAGAGTGCGGCGGGCAGCAGTTCGGTGAGGGCGCTCTGGTCGAGCAGCGTGTAGCGGCCGGCGCACAGCACCACGTCGACGTCCGTCTCGCGGACGAACCGGGTGAGCATCCCGGCCTGGTTCATGCCGACGCCGATCGCGCCGACCACGCCCTCGGAACGGAGCTTCTCCAGGGCCGGGTAGCCCTGGCGAAAGGCCTGTTCGGCGTGGTCGTCGGGATCGTGGAGGTAGACGGTGTCGACGCGGTCGAGACCGAGGCGCTCCAGGGAGGCCTCCAGGGTGCGCCGTATGCCGTCGGCGGTGAAGTCCCGGACGCGGCGGTGGGTGGCGGGGACGGCGAAGCCGTGTGCGAGGTCGTCGCCGCCGTCGTCCGAGGGCTCCAGGCGGCGGCCCACCTTTGTGGAGAGCGTGTACTGCGCGCGGGGGTGCTCGCGCAGGGCGGCGCCGAGGCGGCGTTCCGACAGGCCGAGTCCGTAGTGCGGGGCAGTGTCGAAGCAGCGGATGCCGCGCTGCCAGGCGGCAGTCACCGCGTCGTACGCCTGCTCCTCGGAGACCTCGGTGTAGAGGTTGCCTATGCCGGCGGCTCCGAAGCCGAGCCCGGTCATCGGTCCACCGGCCGCAGTCGCAGGCCCTGCACGCCGCCGTCGACGGCGAGGGCCGTGCCGGTGGTGGCAGCGGAGAGCGGGCTGGCCAAGTAGGCGATTGCGCCCGCGACTTCGGCCACGGTGACGAGACGGCCGGTGGGCTGGCGGGCCTCCAGGGCGGCGCGTTCGGCGGCCGGGTCGGGGGCCGCGTCGAGGAGGCGGCCGATCCACGGGGTGTCCGCCGTACCGGGGTTGACGCAGTTGACGCGGATGCCCTCGCGGACGTGGTCGGCGGCCATGGCGAGGGTGAGGGACTGCACGGCACCCTTGGTCGCGCTGTACAGGGCGCGCTGCGGAAGGCCGGCGGTCGCCGCTATGGAGCAGGTGTTGACGATCGCCGCGTGCGCGGACCGGCGCAGATGCGGCAGGGCGGCGCGGGCGACGCGCACCATGCCGACGACGTTGACGTCGAGGACGCGGTGCCACTCGGCGTCGTCGTTGTCCTCGACGGTGCCCAGGGCGCCGATGCCCGCGTTGTTGACCAGTACGTCCAGTCCGCCGAGGTCGGCGACGGCGGCGGCGACCGCCGTACGGACGGAGGCGTCGTCGGAGACGTCGGCCCGGTAGGCGAGCAGCGGCTTGTCGACCGTGGACGGATCCAGGTCCAGTACGGCGACCTGGGCACCCCGCTCGGCCAGCAGCTGTGCGGTGGCCCGGCCGATGCCGGAGGCGCCGCCCGTGACCAGGGCCTTCAGCCCCTCGAAGTCGCTCATGCCGGCTGCCCCTTCTGCTCGTCGAGGTCGGCGGCCCAGAAGGTGCCGCCGGGGTATGCGTAGCGGGCCAGGGACTCGGGACGCATGGCCGCCGAGAAGCCCGGTGCGGTGGGTGCCGTGTAGTGGCCGTCGCGGATCACTACCGGGTCGAGGAAGTGCTCGTGGAGATGGTCGACGTACTCGATGACGCGGTCGTCGGTGGTGCCGGAGAGGGCCACGTAGTCGAACATCGCCAGGTGCTGGACGAGTTCGCACAGGCCGACGCCCCCGGCGTGCGGGCAGACCGGGACGCCGAACTTGGCGGCGAGGAGCAGGACGGCGAGGTTCTCGTTGACGCCGCCGACGCGGGCCGCGTCGAGCTGGAGGATGTCCAACGCGCCCGCCTGGAGGAGCTGTTTGAAGACGATCCTGTTCTGGACGTGCTCGCCGGTGGCGACCTTGACGGGTGCGACGGCGCGGCGCACGGCGGCGTGGCCGAGGATGTCGTCGGGGCTGGTGGGCTCCTCGATCCAGTACGGGTCGAACTCGGCGAGGGCCTTGGTCCACCGAATCGCCTCGTCGACGTCCCAGCGCTGGTTGGCGTCGATCGCGATGCGGAAGTCCGGGCCGACGGCGGCGCGGGCGGCGCGGCAGCGGCGGATGTCGTCGTCGAGGTCGGCGCCGACCTTCAGCTTGATCTGCCGGAAGCCGTCGGCGACGGCGCCAACGGCGAGCCGGGTGAGTTTGGCGTCGTCGTAGCCGAGCCAGCCGGGCGACGTGGTGTAGGCGGGGTAGCCGCGCTCCAGGAGACGGGCCGTGCGCGTGGCCGAGCCCTCGCGGCCGCGGCGCAGGAGGCGCAGTGCCTCCTCGGGGGTGAGGGCGTCGGTGAGGTAGCGGAAGTCGATCTGGCGGACGAGCCATTCGGGTTCGGCGTCGGCGAGCAGCCGCCACAGCGGTGTGCGGGCGCGTTGGGCCGCCAGGTCCCAGACGGCGTTCATCACCGCGCCGATCGCCATGTGCATCACGCCCTTCTCGGGGCCCAGCCAGCGCAGTTGGCTGTCGCCGATCAGGTCGCGGTTCAACGTGCCCGGATCGGCGCACAGTTCGTCGACCGGGCGGCCCACGACATGCCCGCGCAGCGCGTCGAGGGCGGCGATCTGGACCTCGTTGCCCCGCCCGATGGTGAAGGCGAATCCGTGCCCTTCGAGCCCGTCGGCGGCGTCGGTGCGCAGGACGACGTAGGCCGCCGAGTAGTCGGGGTCCGGGTTCATCGCGTCGGAGCCGTCCAGCTCGCGCGAGGTGGGGAAACGGATGTCGTGGGTGTCGAGCGCCGTGATGCGGGCGTGAGCCGTGGACACGGAGGGCCTTTCGGTCGGGGGCAGGGACCTTGGGTGCCGGGCGTCGGGCGTGATCGAGCAGCATCCGCATATTTATCAGACCACTTCACTCGATGGACACCCCAAGAACGCCAATCCTCGCGATCCACGGGGTGAATGGTCCGACCTCCCTCGTGGCTAGACTGCGGCGCACCGGCAACAGGAGGAGCGGCGTGAACGAAACAGCCCCACCGAAGGGCACCGTGACGCAGCGCGCCATCGAGCGGATCAAAACGCTGATCGCCGAGGGGCACCTGGCGCCGGGCCAGCGCCTGCCGACCGAGCGCGACCTCGCGGCCCAACTGGGCATCTCCCGCAGCTCGATGCGCGAGGCGATCCGCGCGCTGACGGTTCTGGGCGTGCTGGAGGCCCGGCACGGCTCGGGCATCTACGTCACCCAGCTGGAGGCCGGCGACCTGCTGGAGACGTTCGGAGTGGTGGCCGACCTCTCGCGCGGGCCGCGACTGGTGGAGCTGCTGGAGGTACGGCGGTCTCTGGAGTCGACTGCGACGGCACTGGCCGCGGCGCGGATCACACCCGACCAACTCGCCCAAGTGGGCAAGCACTTGGACGCGATGAACGCCACCGACGACCCCGAGGAACTCCTCGCCCACGACCTGGCCTTCCACCGCGAGATCGCAACCGCCGCCGGCAACGAGACCATGGCCGCGATCCTGGAGGGCCTCTCCTCCCGAACCTTCCGCGCCCGCGCCCGGCGCGGCTACCAGGAACAGGACGCCATCACCCGCACTCGCCGCGAACACACCGCAATCCACCGGGCGTTGGTGGCCCGCGACCCCGAGGCAGCAAGGGCGGCGGCGTCCGCGCATGTGGCCGAGGTGGAGGAGTGGCTGCGGGGGCAGCTGGGGGCGTGAGCTCGCCGCCGGGGCCGGACGTCGGCCTCAGGGCCCGACCGGGACAGTTGAGAGCGCGACCTCTCACCCGAGGCTGGTCGCCGGCCCCAAGGCCTGGCCGAGACGCTGAGAGCGTGAGCTCGCCCCAGGCACCGGACGCCAGCCTCAAGGCCCTCCCTCCTCCCGCACCGCACCTCCCACTCCCCGCTCCACCCCACCATCCGGCGCCATCGCCCGCCACGGCTCGGCGACGCGACCGTCCGGCTGCCAGCCGAACCGGCGTAGTTGTGCGCTCAGTTCGGTCAGGCCCGCCGCTTCCAGTGCCTGCACGGCGCGTCCCAGGGCAGTGTGGGAGCCCCACTCGGCCGCCAGTCGGTACCAGGCGACGGCCTCGTCCGCGCGGCGCCGGTCCAGTAGCATCTCGGCTCCCTTCCACATGCATCCGAGGTCGCCGCCGCTCACTCCACGGCCGCGCAGCCAGGTGAGCGCGTCCGCGAGGCGCCCGGCCGCGGCGAGCAGGTCGGCGGCTGCTTCGGCGGCGTACGGGTCGCCGAGTTCGGCGGCGCGGCGGTACCAGGTGAACGCCTCGTCGACCCCGCTGGAGCGGGCCAGGGCCTCGGCCACGGCGCGGGCGGCGCGTGCGTCCCCGGCCTCGGCGCGCCGGCGGAGCCAGGCGAGGGTTTCGTCTCCGCGGTCGGCGTGGCCGAGCAGTTCGAGGGTGCGTTCCAGGGCGGTGGTGCTGCCCGCGTCGGCGGCCCGCCGGTACCAGTCGAGCGCCTCGTCGGGCCGGTCGGCTTCGTCGAGCATCCTGGCGACCGTTTCGGCGGCCTCGGCGTCGGTCAGCCGGGCACGCCCGTGCAGCCAGTCGTGCGCCTGCTGTGCGCGGCCCGCCTCGCACAGCAGGGCTGCGTGGGCCCACTGTGCGTCCTTGCTGCCCGCGTCGGCGGCCTGCCGGTACGCGTCCGCGGCCTCCTGCGTGCGGCCAGCCTCGTGCAGCAGGCTCGCCACGGTCCACAGCGTGTCGGGGTCGTCGCCCGCGGCGTTCGGTTCGAGCCAGTCGAGCGCCTCCTCGACCCCGCGCCGTTCGGCCAGCAGTTCGGCGGCTGCCTCCACCGCGTTGCCGTAACCGGCGTCGGCGGCCCGCCAGTACCAGGCGACGGCTTCGTCCACCCGGCCCGTCTCCCCGAGTGTGGCGGCCGCGACCCACAGCGCCTCGTGGTGTCCGTCGTCGGCGCTCCTGCTCAGCCACTCCAGGGCCTCCTCCAGTCGGCCCGTCTCGTTCAGCGCGTCGACCACGATCCAGAAGGCGTGGCCGATGCCCGCCTCGGCGGCCCGCCGGTACCAGTCGAGGGCTTCCTCCGCGCGCCCTGCCTCGCCCAGCATCCGGGCCGCAAGCCAGAGGACTCCGGTGTCCCCTGTCGCCGCGGCCCGCGCGTACCAGGCGAGCGCCTCGTCCGTACGGCCGGCTTCCTGGAGTGCCTCGGCCGCCACCCACAGGGCGTCCGAGGCCCCCACGTCCGCCAGGCGCCGGTACCAGGGGAGGGCTTCGTCCAGCCGGCCGGCGTCCTGGAGCGTCTCGGCCGCCACCCACAGGGCCTGTCGGTCTCCCGCCTCCGCCCGTTCGTCCAGCCAGTCGAGCGCCTCGTCGGTCCGGCCCGCGTTCGCCAACGTGGTGGCCACCGCTCGCAGCGTCGTGGGATGGCCGGTGTTCTCGCCGGTCCGGTACCGGTCGACCGCCTCGTCCACCCGGCCCAGCCTTTTCAGCAGGTGGGCCAGTTCCCGTGACGCCCCGGCGTCGCCCCGGTCGGCGGCGCGCCGGTAGCAGGCGGCTGCGTCCTCGATGTGTCCGGCCCCCTCCAGGAGCCTGCCCAGGAGGCGTGCGGCGCCGGTCTCACCGTTCTCCGCACGCGGCCGGAGCCAGGTGATCGCCTCGTCCGTACGGCCCGTCGCGTGCAGCAGGTCGGCCGCCGCGCGCCGGGCGCGGGCGTCACCGTGGTCCGCGGCCCGCTGGTACCAGACGACGGCCTCCGCCCTGCGCCCCGCTTCGTGCAGCATCTCCGCGGCGGCGGCCAAGGCCCCCTCCTCGTCGGCCTCGGCGGCCCGCCGGTACCAGTCGAGCGCCTCGTCCGTACGGCCGGCTTCCTGGAGCATCTCCGCCGCCGCCCAGATCCCGCGGATCTCGCCGCGGTCCGCGGCATACCGGTACCAGCCGAGTGCCTCGTCGACCCGGCCCGCGCCGTGCAGCAACTCCGCGAGCGGCCACAGGGCGCCGTCCTCCCCGGTCTTAAGGGCGGCGGCGTAGAGACGGGCGGCGGCCTGGAGCAGTCCGCGGTTCTGCGCGGCGCGGGCGAGGGGAAGCCGGTCCGTGCGGGCCGCGTGGTCGGCGAGGGCGTTCCACAGGGCCGCCGGAGCGGGCACGTGCTCCCGGTTCCTGCGGCCGTGCTGTTCCAGATAGTCCGCGAGGCGGTAGCAGGGCTGCCCCGGGAGGGCCTGCCCCCGCCGGGGACGCATGCGGCTGAGCGGCCCGCGGGTGCCCCGCAGCGGGTGGACGGCGTCGGCGAGGGCCGCCGGCAGCCAGTCGTCGTCCAGCAGGTCCCACTCGGTGTCCGTGAGATAGCCCTCGGCGGCGGCTTCGAGCAGCGGCAGCGACAAGGCAAGGCCGTGCCCGAGGCGGCGGGCGTCCATGGCGGCCTCGATCAGGGCTCGGGCCGGGGCGGGGACCGTGCCGTAGCGCTCCACCAGGGCGGGGGCGCCGGCCAGGTACTGGGTGATCTCGCCCTGGTCGGCGTGTTCGGCGGCGTACTCCAGGCGCGGGTCCTGCCGCACGCCGCGGGCGAGTGCCGCCAGGTCCGCCTCGCCGAAGGCGGCCGGCACCGGCAGTTCGTGTCCGGTGAGCAGCGCGCGGGCCTGGGCGTGCGGGTCCTCGGCGGCGTACTCGCTCGGTTGCGTGGTGAGCACGGTCCAGTACTCGGGCCAGATCGTCCCCAGCACCAGGACCGGCCCCCGGTCCTGGTCGCAGAGCAGCGTGCGCAGTCCGGCGGCCACGCGTTCGCCCAAGTCGCCGGTGTGGGTGAGGAGGTAGTGGTGGGCGTCGTTGAGCCAGACGACGGTGCGCGGCGCCAGGCGGCACAGTTCGGCGAGGGCCGCTTCGGGGCGGGTCGGGTCGATGGGGTGCCACAGCCGCCAGCCGTCGGGCAGCGCGGCCAGGGCCTCCCAGCAGGCGCGAGTCTTGCCGGTGGAGGACTCGCCCACCAGCATCACCAGCCGGCTCGTGCCGTGTGCGGCTTCGGCCACGGCGGCGCGCAGAACGCCGTCGTGCGCGCGCTCGACGTACACCGGCAGCCGGGGCAGCGACGCCCCGTCGGCGGACGGGGTGAGGTCGATGGCCCGGTGCACCTCCAGCGCGAACGGGTCACTGACCGCGCGCAGCGGCCTGCCGGGCGACTCGTCCAGCTGCGCCTCGACCCACAACCCCCGTACCCGTACGGCCAGATCACCGGTGTCCCATGCGGCGCGCCGGCCGAGCGCGACGGCCACGGCCAGCACGTCGGCCTGGCCGGGCGGCACCTCCGGGGAGCTGATGCAGCGGCGGATCGTGTCCCGGGAGGGTGCGCCCGCCAGCGCGTCGTCGGCCAGGACGTCCGCGGCGATCTCGTCCAGCGTGGGCGCGCCCGCCTCCAGATAGGCCCGGTAGAGCAGGTCCTTGAGAGTGCGCAGCGGGCCGGGACCCACCCGGGCCCGCTCCAGCAGCCGGGGCCGCCGTGTCGGCCGGCCTCCCTCCCCGTCGCCTCTCATCGCACCATGCTCTCGCACGGGTGGCGCCCGTGTACGGGGCCAGGGCGAACGCGGCGGCGTGGGCCGCGCTCGTCGCAACTCGGAGTCGGCGGCCCGGCACCGGCCAGGGTGGACGCCGACCGGTCGCTCTCCGCCGAACTCCGAGCAACCCCTGGAGGAAACATGTCCAGCAACCGCACCACACGCGTGGCCCTGGCCGGCGCCGTCCTCACCGGTTTTGTCTCCGGCCTGACCAGGGCGGTCGCCGGCTGGCTGCTCGGCTTCCTCCGCCCCTGAACCCGCCGGGGATCAGGCCCGCTTCAGCCGCAGCGTCATCAGCTCGAACGGACGCAGCCGTACGCCGATCCGGTCGCCGTCCAGCCGGGGCGCCGCCGCCTCGGGCAGCGGGCGTTCCAGCAGATCGGTGACCTGGACGCCGGTCGCGGCGAAGCCCAGGGCGAGGGTGGCGCGGGTCCGCCCGCCGTGCGCCTCGTGGAACCGCACCACCACGTCGCCGCTGCCGTCGTCGGCGAGTTTGACCGCGGTGACGACGACCGCGTCCCGGTCGACGGTGACGAGCGGGGCCACTTCGGACGCGCCGGTCGTCCGACGCTCGGGCAGGTTGATCCGCCAGCCCTCGCGGACCGCGTCCCCGATGCCCGCGCCCGGTACCAGCGCGTGCCGGAAGCGGTGGACGCCCTGGTCGGTCTCGGGGTCGGGGAAGCGCGGGGCGCGCAGCAGCGACACGCGGACGGTGGTGGTCGTACCGCGGTCGCCGTCGGTGCGGACCGTGCGGGTGACGTCGTGGCCGTACGTCGAGTCGTTGACGATCGCCACGCCCCAGCCGGGTTCCTCCAGGTGGACGAAACGGTGGTTGCAGGCCTCGAACTTGGCTGCCTCCCAGGAGGTGTTGGTGTGCGTGGGGCGGTGGAAGTGCCCGAACTGGGTCTCCGAGGCATAGCGTTCGGCGTGCACGTCGAGCGGGAAGGCGAGCTTGAGGAACTTCTCCGTCTCGTGCCAGTCGACCTCCGTGTCGAGCAACAGCCGCCGTTCGCCCGGGGAGAGCGTGAGGATCTGGGTGACGCGGGAGGCGCCGAAGGTGCGGACGATCCGCACGCCCGCCCCGTCGGGGACGACCTCGTCGGCGTCGGTCAGATCGGTGACCGTGTTGCGGTAGAACTCGTCGACGTCCCAGGCGTCCCACATGTTGGGGAAGTCGGCGTGCAGTTGGAGCAGGTTCGCCGCCGCGCCCGGGGCGACGGTCTCGCGGTCGGCCTCGACGTCGTAGGCCGAGACCACCAGCCCCTGCGCGTCGATCCCGATCCGCAGCAGGCCGTTGTCCAGGACGAAGCCGCCGCCGTCGCGAGGGGCCGGCCGGGCCGGTTCGGATACGACGGCGGCCGCGGCGCCGCCCGCGGGGATCCCGGCCCGGCTGTGCGGCGCCGAGTTGAACACCAGATCCCGTGATCCCTCTCCCGCCAGCGCCCGCTGGGCCGCCTCGATGATGCCGTTCAGCTCCTCGGCGACCCGCTCGTACGTCCGCCGCGCCTCCCGGTGCACCCACGCGATCGACGACCCGGGCAGGATGTCGTGGAACTGGTGCAGCAGCACCGTCTTCCAGATCCGGTCCAACACCTCGTAGGGATAAGGGAATCCGGTGCGCACGGCGGCCGTGGCCGCCCACAGTTCCGCCTCACGCAGGAGGTGTTCGCTGCGCCGGTTGCCCTGCTTGGTCTTCGCCTGGCTGGTGAGGGTGGCGCGGTGGAGTTCGAGGTAGAGCTCGCCGACCCAGACCGGCGGGTCGGGGTACTCGGACTCGGCCTTGGTGAAGAACTCCTGCGGGGTCTCCCAGACGACGGTCGCCGAGCCTTCGAGGTCGCGCAGCCGGGCCGCCTTGCCGATCATCTCGCGGGTGGTGCCGCCGCCTCCGTCGCCCCAGCCGGTGGGGGCGAGGGAGTGCCGGGCCACGCCCTTGTCCTTGAAGTTGCGGGCCGCGTGGGCGATTTCGCTGCCCTTCATCGAGCAGTTGTAGGTGTCGACCGGCGGGAAGTGGGTGAAGATCCGGGTGCCGTCGATGCCCTCCCACTGGAAGGTGTGGTGCGGGAACTTGTTGGTCTGCGACCACGAGATCTTCTGCGTCAGCAGCCACTTGGAGCCGGCCGCCTTGATGATCTGCGGGAGTCCGGCGGCGAATCCGAAGGTGTCGGGCAGCCAGGCCTCGTCGTTCTCGACGCCGAACTCGTCGAGGAAGAACCGCTTGCCGTGCACGAACTGACGGGCCATCGCCTCCGAGCCCGGCATGTTGGTGTCCGACTCCACCCACATGCCGCCCGCCGGCACGAACCGCCCGTCGGCCACCGCCTTCTTCACCCGCGCCCACACCTCGGGCCGGTGGTCGCGCACCCACGCCCACTGCTGTGCCTGGGACATGGCGAAGACGAACTCCGGCTCGTCCTCCAGCAGGGCGGTCATGTTGGAGGTCGTACGGGCGACTTTCCGGACGGTCTCGCGCAGCGGCCACAGCCACGCGGAGTCGATATGGGCGTGGCCGACCGCGCTGATGCGGTGGGCGGAGGGGACGGCGGGTTCGGACAGGACCGTCTCAAGACGGACCCGCGCCTGCGCCGCGGTGGCGTTGACGTCCTGGAGGTCGATCGCGTCCAGGGCGCGCTCGACGGCCCGCAGGATGTCCCAGCGGCGCGCCGACTCCACCGGCAGCTCGGCCATCAGCTCGCCGAGCACCTCCAGGTCGAGGACGAGCTGCCACACGGTCTCGTCGAAGACGGCGAGGTC
This sequence comes from Streptomyces sp. NPDC079141, assembly GCF_040686775.1. Classification (NCBI taxonomy): domain Bacteria; kingdom Bacillati; phylum Actinomycetota; class Actinomycetes; order Kitasatosporales; family Streptomycetaceae; genus Streptomyces; species Streptomyces sp. NPDC079141. Next base: position 892,049 of record NZ_JBFBLP010000001.1, read on the forward strand.
CATACGGGTCAGGGTGTACTGCGGCTCGCTCCCGGCGGTCTCCTTGTCGCCCAACTGCGTGGGCAGGAAGGGGTGGTAGTCGAGGATGACGGGATTGGAGGCGGCCTCGACATGCAGCCTGACCTCCTCTCCGCCCTCGACGGGGGCGCCGATCCGCACCCACTGGTTGCGCGGGTTGAGGCCCTTCACCGGGGTGCCGTCGGGCCGGTAGACCAGGCCCTCGCACTGGAAGCCGGGCATGTTCTCGTCGAAGCCGAGGTCCAGCAGCGCCTCCACGGTCTTCCCGGCCCAGGCCTCGGGGACGGTCCCGGTGACCCGGAACCAGCTGGTGCCCCATGGAGCACCCCAGCGCGCGCCGACCTCGATCGGCTCGGGTTCGGCCGCCAGCCCCTCGGCGACCGGCACCGGCTCACCGGGGGCATGCCACACCGCCACCTCAAGCGGTACGGACTCGGGGTACACGGCGGGGCGGATGCGCTCGTCGAGAACGCGCTTGAGGCGGGCCTCGACCAGGCTGCGGTCGTCATGCATGAGGGGTGCTCCAAGGCTGTGGAGGGGGACGGTTACCAGGGGTGGGTCACGGTCACGGGCGCCGACGACGTGTACAGCTCCCCCACGGCACGCAGTTCGAACCGCGCCGCCCGCTCGCCTTGTTCGCGTTGCAGGCCCGCGACGAAGTAGGCGCGCTGGCCGGTGCCGCCGAGGAAGCGCCGGGTGCCGTCGGGCAGGATCCGGTGCAGGGTGTAGTGGCGGACGGCACCGGGGGCGGGGTTCCAGGCAAGGCGCAGATCGCCGCCGCTCGCGCCGGTGATCCGGAGCCCGGAGGGCGCGGCAGGAGTGTCGGCCGCGTCGCGGACCGCGATCCCGCCCAGCCGCCACTTCACCGGCCCGCCGACCCCGGTCAGCCGCACCCCGAGCGCCCGCACGCTCCCGCTCAGCCCGGTGAGCCGTACGGTCGACGTCTGCCATGTGTTGACCGAGTTCACAGGCAGATAGGTGTACGGCGGTGTCGACCCCGGCGTGTCCGGCTCGGCGGTGGCCACGGCGAGCTCGACATTCACGGCGCCCATGTCGGTCCGGTGTGTCAGCTCGACAACCGTGTCAACACCGATCGGCAGCCGTGTCGCATACACATCCAGCACCGTCGGAGCGTCCAGTTCACCCTCCACCAGCACGCTGCTCCCCCCTCGCCACGCGTCGGCGAAGTCGAAGCCGACGGCCGGCCGCTGCCCCGGCGTCCGCACCACCCACCGCCGGGACGGCAGCCGGTCCTGCAGGCCGAGGTGGTTCCAGGGCCGGTCCGAGGTGACCGCGCCCTCCTCGTACCATCGCAGCCCGTGCCCGGTGTTGAACACACTCGCGAAAGGCATCGGGGTCACCGTCGACCGGTCGGCGACGGACACGGCGGGCGCCCGCCAGCCGTCCGTGCCGTCGGGCCGCGACGGATCGAGCGAGCGGCCCGTCCAGAACCGGTCGTCGGCGGCGTGGAACTCGCCCGGCGTGCGCGTCGCGGGCAGGTGGTTGCGGGTCCACTCGGGCCGGTAGAAGCCGACGGAGACGACGTGCGCCTTGTTCGTCGGCACGATCGCGTCCCAGTTCACGGAGGAGTTCCAGCCGTTCGCCTCCACATCGACGCCCGCCCACAGCTCGTACCGGCTGCGCCCCAGCCCGTCCGCCCGCTGGCCGGAGGCGGCCAGCGTGCTCGCGGTCCAGCGGAAGTCGACGAACATGTCGTCGGCGGCCTCGAAGAACGGCTGGTTCTGCGAGTTCAGTGCGCCCTGCCAGCTCACCGTGCCGTTCACGGTCATCGAGTCGTACCAGGTCACCCGCTGCCCACGGGCCGCGGCCAGGGACTTCAGCTCCTTCAGGAAGCCGAGCATGTCCGTGGCGAGGGCCGTGTTCCCGCCGCTCGTCTCGGCGTTCACGAACCAGCCGTCGAAGCCGTACGCCGACGCGACCGCGACGAGCTGCGCGGCCAGCGGATACCGTCCCGCCGCGTCCTTCTGCACCAGGTCACGGGTCCACTGCAACTGCCCGCCGTAGGCCACCGGCGGCAGGAAGACATTGCCCAGGACCGGCACCCCGTGGCGGTGGGCGGCGTCCACGACCGGCGCGTTGGGCGCGAGGATCAGCCCCTCCCCCGAGGAGCCGCCCCAGAAGACGAGTTCGTCGATGTAGGCCCAGTGCGTGAGCGCGTAGTAGTCGGCGGTGGCCGACCCCTGGGAGGGGTTGCTCGACGTCGGTCCGAAGGAGACCAGGGACTGGATACGGGCCTGGTCCGAGCGGGCCGTCGTGTTCGCCGGGGACGGGGTGAAGCGGGCGGCCAGCGGCACGGAGGCCGCGTTGAAGGCGAGGTCGGGGTCGTCGGCCGCCCGCCAGGACTTCAGGCTGCGCCAGGTGATACCGGCGCCCGGGCTGCCCGAGGGCAGCGAGTCCGGGTACCAGTAGGAGGCGTACGGCGGGGTCGCGCCGTTCTTCGGGGCGGCCGCCGCCGGGAGGGCGGGCAGCAGGGCGGCCGCGGTGCCGGCGAGCAGGACGGTGCGCCTGGTGGGGTTCACGAGCGGGTGCCTCCTTGCGGGATAGGGAGTACCTGGTCGGGAGTGATGACGTCGGTGATGCCGCGGGCGGCGAGGTGGGCGGGGTCGTCGGCGCGGGTGTCGAGGACGGTGGTGGGGCGGGCGCCGTCGGCCACCAGCCGGAAGTAGGCCTCGAAGACGGGGCCGCCCGGCGCGCACAGTGAGCGCCTGGAGGGGTGGTCGGGGACGACGAGCGCGGTGCTGCGCGGGGCCGGGGCGGGCGGCGGCGTGCTCGCCGCGCGCGCCAGCACCCGGGCCGTGTCCTTGGGCTGCCGGTCGCTGGTCAGCAGTCCCAGCCCGTACTCCAGTTCCGGGAAGTCGGCCAGCTTCCGCGACACGTCGTGGGAGCACCACCAGGTGATGCCCCACAGGTCGGGGCAGTCGAGGGCGTGGGCCACGGTCGCCTCGGTGAAGGCGGCGGCGTGCTCGGCCGGGACGAGGGGGGCCGGCGCGCCGACCTCCTGGAGCCAGACCGGCCGGTGCGGGTCGTCGGCCCAGGCCTTGCTCAGCTCGATCAGGTACGCGGCATGGTGCTCGGTCGGCACGGAGGTACGGCCGTGGCGCTGGGCGGTGCCGTTGAAGACCCAGGAGTGCACGGCCGTCAGGGCGCCGCGGCGGGCGGCCTGGGCCGGGGTGAAGGGCTGGTCGTCCTGGTACCAGGTCGCGTCGTACTCGGCGTGCAGGTGCAGCCGGCCGGGGGCGCCCTCCTCGCAGGCGGTGAGCATGCGCTGGAGCCAGGCGTCGATCTGGGTGCTCGTCGCCCGGTCGGGGTCGGGGTGCGGGCCGGCCGAGAACTGGTTGACCTCGTTGCCGAGGGTCATTCCGATGAAGTTGGGCCGGTCGGCGAGGGCGGCGGCGAGCGTGCGCAGGTAGGAGGCCTGGCCGTCGAGGACGTCCGGGTCGGTGAAGAGGTTGCGGCGGTGCCAGGTGCGGGTCCAGGCCGGCAGGAAGTCGAAGCTGCTCAAGTGGCCTTGCAGACCATCGACGTTGACGTCGAGGCCGCGTTCGGCGGCGGCGTCGGCGAGCCGCACCAGGTCCGCGACGGCCCGCTCGCGGATCAGCGTGCGGTTGGGCTGGAAGTACGGCCACAGCGGGAAGACCCGGATGTGGTCCAGGCCCAGCGCGGCGATCGAGTCGAGGTCGGCGCGGACGGAGTCCAGGTCGAAGTCGAGCCAGTGGTGGAACCACCCCACGCTCGGGGTGTAGTTGACGCCGAAGCGCACGGCAGAAGGCATGCGGTGTCCTTGAACTGGGTTGGGGGGTTCAGCCCTGAGCACGGTCGGGGGGTCAGCCCTTGACCGCTCCCTCGCCGACGCCGCGGAAGAAGTACCGCTGGAGGCAGGCGAAGAGGGCGATGAGCGGTGCCACGGCGATGACGGTGCCGGCGGCGACGAGCCGTTCGTCGTTGGCGAAGGTGCCGTGCAGGTAGTTGAGGCCGATGGTGAGGGTGAACTTGTCCGGGTCGCTCAGCACGATGAGGGGCCACAGGAAGTCGTCCCAGGCGCCCATGAAGGCGAAGATCGCGACGACGGCGAGGGTGCCCTTGACCGAGGGCACCGCGATCCGCAGGAACCGCTGCCACACGTTGGCGCCGTCGACGTAGGCGGCCTCCTCGATCTCGTACGGCAGGTTGAGGAAGGCGTTGCGCATCAGCAGTACGTTCATGGCGCCGATGCAGCCCGGCAGGACCACGCCGATCAGGGTGTTGTTGAGGCCGAGGTCCCGCATGGTGGTGAACTGGGCGATGATGATGCCCTCCACCGGGACGAGCATCGCCAGGATGAAGACGAGGGTGGTCACGCGGCGGCCCCGGTAGCGCAGCCGGGCCAGGGCGTAGCCCGCGAGGGCCGAACCGACGCAGTTGGTCACGACGTTGGCGGTGGCGACCTTCAGGGAGTTGAGGGCGTAGTCCCAGACCGGGATGGTCTCGGCGACCCGCTCGTAGTTGTGCAGGGTGGGGTCGCCGGGCAGGAACTTGGGCGGGGAGCTGAAGATGTCCTCCGTCGGCCCTTTGAGCGAGGTCGACAGCTGCCACAGGAACGGGCCGACGGTCAGGGCGAGTACGGCGAGCAACAGGGCGTAGCGCAGGGCCAGTTCCCAGATCCGTACGCGGCGACCGTGCTCGTCGGTGACCCGGGGCTCACTGGCGACGGGCGCCGGCCGCACCTTCTCCAGCACGCTCATGACTCGTCCTTCCGGTCGGCGCGCAGCACGAGCAGCATCAGCGCGACGGTGACCACGAAGACGACGACGGAGATGGCGGAGGCGTAGCCGACGCGGCCGGTCAGGCCGGTGCCGGTGCGCTGGACGAGCATGACGAGGGTGGTGTCCTCGCCCGCCGGTCCGCCGTCCGGGCCTGCCATCAGGTACACCTCGGAGAACACCTTGAAGGCGGCGACCGAGGAGAGCGCGCCGACCAGGACCATGGTGGAGCGGACGGCCGGCACGGTGACGGTGAGGAAACGGCGCACCGGTCCCGCGCCGTCCACGGCGGCGGCCTCGTGCAGTTCGCGCGGCACGTTCGCCAGCGCCGCCAGATAAATGATCATGTAGTAGCCGAGGCCCTTCCAGACGGTGACCGCCATGGCGCTCAGCAGGAGCAGCCACTGGTCGCTGAGGAAGCCGACCCGGCCGATGCCGACCGTCTCCAGCAGCGAGTTCACCAGGCCGCGTTCGTCGAGCAGCCACACCCAGATCAGTCCGACCACGACGATCGAGGCGACGACCGGCGTGTAGAAGGCGGACCGGAAGAAGGCGATGCCGGGGATGTTCTTCTGCACCAACAGGGCGAGCAGCAGGGGCAGGACGACGAGCGCGGGTACGACGCCGAGGACGTACAGCGTGCTGTTGCGCAGGCCGATCCAGAACATGTCGTCGTGCAGCAGCTCACGGAAGTTGGCGAGGCCGACGAACTCGCCCGGGACCAGGGTGCGCCGGTCGGTGAAGGCGTTCACCAGGGTGGAGACGAACGGGTACAGGATGAACGCGCCGACGATCAGCAGGCCGGGGGCGGCGAACAGCCAGGGGCTTACCGGCAGTTGGCGCCGCACCCGGGTCATGGTGGCCGACATGGCTACCCCTGCTGCTGGAGCAGCGTGTTGCAGGCCTTGACAGCGTTGTCAAGAGCTTCCTTGGGGCTCTGCTTGCCCTGCAGCGCCTTGGCGACCTCGTTGCGCAGCGCGGTCTTCATCTGCTCGCTGAACAGCACCGGCGTGTAATTGACCGCGGTCTTCAGCGACTTGGCGGCGGCCACCCGCACGCGTGTCTCGTCGGTGCCGTCCTCCTTGGTGAAGTACGGGTCGTCGAGCGAGCCGGCGGTACTGGGGAAGATGGCGACCTGCTCGGCGAACGCCATCTGCCGGGTGGCGTCGGTGACGAAGTGTGCGAAGGCGACCGCGGCGGGGGTGCGCTCGGTCTGCGCGTTCACCATCACGCCCATCACGTACATGTTGACGTGGCCGGTGCTGGTGATCTGGTCGGTGATGCCGATGTTCTTGTACAGGCTGGGTGCCTGCTTCTTGAAGTTGCCGAGGTCCAGGGCGCTGCCGGGGTTCATGGCGACGGCGCCGGTGAGGAACTTCTTGCCGGACGACTCGGGGGTGGCGGTCAGCGCCTGCGGGTCGAGGGCCTTGGCGTCGTACAACTCCTTGTACTTGGTGAGGAGTTCGACACCCTTGGCATCGTTGAAGGTGAAGGCGGTGCCCTCGGTGTTCATCAGCTCGACGCCGTAGCGGCCGAAGTCCTCGACGGTGGGCACGTTGGCGAGCGTGGCGACCTTGCCGTCGGTCTTCTCGGCCATCGTCAGGGCGGCGGAGAACACGTCCTCGTACGTCTTCGGCGGCTGCTCGGGGTCGAGCCCGGCCTCCTTGAACAGGGACTTGTTGTAGAACAGCGGGCCGGTGTTGAGGTACCAGGGGAAGGCGTACGTGCCGGTCATGCCCGGTATCCGGTGGCTGGCCCAGGCCCCGTCGAGGTACTCCTTCTTGTACTGGCCGGCGGCCTTGTCGAGGTCGAGGGCGAGTCCGGCCTTGGCCAGCGGTGCGACGAGGTCCGGGGAGACGTTGACGACGTCGGGCAGGGTGCCGCCGGCCGCGTCCGCGCTGATCTTGTCGGCGTAGCCCTCGGCGGGCTGGTCGACCCACTTCACGTGCGTGCCGGGGTATTTCTTCTCGAAGTCGGCGATCACGCCCTCGAAGTACGGCTTGAAGTTGGCGCGCAGGTTCCAGGTCTGGAAGGTGATGTCGCCCTCGACCTTGCCGGAGGCGTCGGACGAGCCGCCGCCGTCGTTGTCGGAGCCGCACGCGCTCAGCGGCAGTAGGGCACAGACGGCGATTGCGGCAGCGAGGGTTCTGCGGGAAACGGGCACCGTGAACCGGCCTCCTTGACGGCGGGGATCGGGGCAACGAGGCAGACCTTGCATGCCGCCGCACGGGCCCGTCAATGACTTTCGCGCAGCTAATTCGTTTAGCACTAATACGCTTTAGGTCTGTCCTGCTGAACCGCATTAGTGCACACTGTGGCGAGAAAGCATCGCGGGAATGGGGAAACACCTTGTCAGGCAAGCGGTCGCCGGCCCGACGGCCGACGATGAAGGACATCGCGCGGCATGCCGGGGTGTCCCAGAGCGCGGTGTCGTTCGCGCTGAACGGCCGGCCCGGGGTCTCGGAGGACACCAGGGAACGGGTGCGCCGGGTCGCCGAGGAGCTGGGCTGGCGGCCCAGTACGGCGGCCCGCGCACTGTCCGGCGAGGGCGCGGCGACGGTCGGTTTCGTGCTGGCGCGTCCCGCGGACACCCTGGGCGTGGACTCGTTCTTCCTCCAGCTCGTCTCGGGCATCCAGGAGGTGCTGGCAGAGCGTCATCTCGGGCTGCTGTTCCAGGTGGTGGAGGACGTCGGCGACGAGTGCGCGGTCTACCGGCGGTGGTGGGCCGAGCACCGGGTGGACGGGGTGCTGGTGGTCGACCCGCGCACCGACGACCCGCGCCCCGGCCTCCTGGACGAACTCGGGCTGCCGGCCGTGGTGATCGGCGGCGCCCCGGACGAACGGCACCCCGGTCTTTCGACGGTCTGGGCGGACGACGCCGGCGCGATGGCCTCGGTCGTGGACGGGCTCTACGCCCTCGGCCACCGGCGCATCGTGCACATCGCGGGGCTCCCCGGCCTCGCCCACACCGAGCGCCGGATCCGCACGCTGGCCGCCGAGGCCACGCGGCGCGGGCTGCGCGAGGTGCACTCGGTCACCACCGACTACTCGGACACGGCGGGCGCGGCCGTCACCCGCCGCGTCCTCGGCGCCACCACTCCCCCCACCGCGCTGATCTACGACAACGACGTGATGGCCCTCGCCGGCGTCGCCGCCGCCACCGAGCTGGGCTTCTCCGTCCCGGCCGACGTCTCGGTCGTCGCCTGGGAGGACTCCGCCCTGTGCCGCATGGTCAAACCCTGGCTCTCCGCCCTCTCCCGCGACAGCGTGGAGTTCGGCCGCACCGCAGCCCGCGAACTGACCACACTCCTGGACGGCGGCCCGGCCCGAACGGTACGCGTACCGGTACCGCGGCTGATCGAGCGCGACAGCACGGGGGCGGCACGCGGGACCTGAGCAACGGCACCCCTTCCTCACCGGCAACAACCGCACGGGCCGAGCCCCGGCCGGCCTTACACCCGGCCCGCCCCTCGCCCGCAGGAGCCGCAGGAGCTGAACCCCGCCTGCCCTCGACGGCCGCGCCCGGCCAACGGCCACACACGGTTCGAGCCCCGGCGGCCCAGACCCCGGCCCCGGGCGGCTCCCGCCTCCCCGGCCGGGCCCGCCGGGTGACAATGGCCCCATGCGGCTGCGCGAACTCGTCTGTGCCGCCGCCGGGCTGTCGCTGCTCGTCGCGGTCGGCTGCACCGGGGGCGGCGACGACGGTGCGCGCGAGAGCCCGCCGCCGCCCGCCACCAGTTCCCCTGCTACAGCGTCCCCGTCGCCCGTCGACCCGGTGTCGATCGCGGCGCACATCCAGCGGGAGCACCGCGGCTCCGACCTGCGCCTCGGGAACGTCATCGCCCGTACGGACGCCTACACCTCGTACGCCGTCACCTACGAGAGCGACGGGCTGACGATCTCGGGGCTCATGAACATCCCCGAGGGGAAGGGGCCGTTCCCCGCGCTGGTGCTGGCGCACGGTTACATCGATCCGGCCGTCTACAGCACGGGGCGGGGACTTGCCCGGGAGCAGGATCGGCTCGCGCGCGAGGGTTACGTCGTACTGCACACCGACTACCGCAACCACGCACGCTCGGACAAGGACCCCGACAACGACGTAGGCCTCCGTCTCGGCTACACCGAGGACGTCATCGGCGCGGCGCTGGCCCTGCGCTCCTCGGGGCGGCCGGAGATCGACGGTGACCGGCTCGGGCTGCTGGGCCGGTCGATGGGTGGCGGTGTCGTCTACAACACGCTGGTGGTGGCGCCGGGACTGTTCGACGCCGCCGTGGCCTTCGCGCCGGTCAGCGCGCGCCCGGAGGAGAACATCGACCACTTCCAGCGCGGCGAGGGCGACCCGATCGCCGCCGAGATCGACGCCGAGCACGGCACGCCCGAGGAGAACCCGGAGTTCTGGCGGAACGTCTCGCCGCTGACGTTCGTGGACCGGGTGACCGAGCCCCTGCTGATCCACCACGGCACCGCGGACGACACCTGCCCGCTCGCTTGGACCCGGCACACGGTCGCCGCGTTCGAGGCGGCCGGGAAGGACGTGGAGCTGCGCACCTACGCCGGTGAAGGGCACACCTTCGGGCCGCGCTGGCCGGACTCGATGGACGCGACGACGGCGTTCTTCGACCGGCATCTGAGGTGAGACACGCTCTCGACGCGGAGGCCGTCGAGGGGCAGAGTTCTCCCTGCGTACTCGCGAGTAAGTCCCCGCGCACCCCCCGAAGGAGCCCCCGTGACCAGCTGGGTCGGCCGCACCGCCGCCGAAATAGCCGCCGCCGTACGGGAGAAGCGGGCCACGCCGCGCGAGGTGGTGGCCGAGCATCTCGACCGGATCGAGCGCCTCGACGGCCGGATCGGTGCCTTCCGCACGGTCCGCGCCGAGGCGGCCCTGGCGGAGGCGGACGAGGTGGGCTCGCGCGGCGACCTGGCCGAACTGCCGCTCGCGGGCGTGCCGGTGGCCGTCAAGGACAATCTCGGCGTGCGCGGTGAGTCGCTGCGTGTCGGCTCCGCCGCGACCCCGGACACGCCCGTCGCCGAGGACCACGTCACGGTGGCCCGGCTGCGCGCCGCGGGCGCTGTCGTGGTGGGGCTGACGAACGTACCGGAGCTGTGCGTCTTCGGTACGACGGAGGGCGTGCACGGCATCGCCCGCAATCCGTGGGACACCACGCGCACGGCGGGCGGCTCGTCGGGCGGCAGCGCGGCAGCGGTCGCCGCGGGGATGACACCGATCGCGCTCGGCAACGACGGCATGGGCTCCCTGCGCATCCCGGCGGCCAACTGCGGTCTGGTCACGATCAAACCCGGGACCGGGGTGGTGCCCGCGGGCATCGGTGAGGGCGACTGGTTCGGCATGTCCGAGAACGGGCCGCTGGCCACGACGGTCGAGGACGCGCGTCTGCTGCTGGCGGTCATCGCCGACACCCCGCCCGAGCGCGCGACCCCCACCGGCGCGCACAGGATCGCCGTGTCGCTGCGCAGCCCCCTCGCCGGGGTCGCCGTGACCAAGCCGTATACGGACGCCGTGCGGGAGGCCGCCGGGCTGCTCATCAAGGCGGGCCACCCGGTACGGCGTGCCGAGCCGCCGTACCCGCTGTCGCTGGGCCTCACCGCGCTCGCCCACTGGACGGCCGGCACGGCGACGGACGCTCGCGGTCTGGACCCGGGCCTGCTGCACCGGCGCACCCGCGTCCACGCGGCCGTAGGACGGCGGTTCGTAGGGCGCGTCCGGACCGGCGAGAGCCGCGAGCGACTGCGCCGCCGCCTGGAACCGTTCTTCACGGAGTACGACGTCCTGCTCATGCCCGCCCTGGCCCGCCGCTCCCCCAAGGCCGGGCCCTGGCACGAGCGGGGCTGGCTGCGCAACGTCCTGGCCGACACGAACTACTCCCCCATGACGCCACCGTGGAACCTCACCGGCTGGCCGGCCATGGCGATCCCGGTCGGCACCCTGCCCTCCGGGGCCCCCTGCGCCGTACAACTGGTGGGCCGCCCGGGCACGGAGGCGGATCTGCTGGCGCTGGCGGAGCAGTTGGAGGGGCTGCGTCCGTGGCGGCGGACGGCGCCGCTGGACTGAGCGTCAGCCCCAGCCGGGCGGCAGCAGCCCCCAGGAATCGCGGGTGAGCCACTCGCCGAAGGTGACCGGACGTGCGCCGCGGAGGTGATTCAAGGAGAGTGGGACGATGCGGTCGCAGGTGGCCCGGCCGTCCCACCACACCGTGCCGGCCAGTGGGCCCGTCAGGACGAGCAGGGTGGCGAAGCCGCAGCCCTCCTCCTCCGCGACCATCGCGCCCGCCGTCTTCCAGTCCTCGAACTCCCCGGCCTCGTCGTCCCATGCCCGCCAGGCCCGGGCGTGGGAGTCGGCGTCGGGGAAGTCCTCGGCCCGGGGTTCCCGTGCCAACAGCGCGTCGTCGGCCGCGTCGTAGGAGTCCGGGTGCGGGAAGGCCGTGGCGAGCAGGTCCCGCCGGGTGTCGCCGTTGCCGTCCCACCACCAGCCCTCGGCCGTGCGCCGGAGCCGGGAGACGGCGCCGCCCGCGCTGACCCGCAGCAGGTAGGTGCGGTACTCGGCCGGGAATCGGACCCCCAACTCCCGTTCGGCCTCGGCGACCTCGGCCTCGGTGAGGGGGTCCGGTACGGCGTTCACAGCGCCCTGTACGGCTTGACGGCCGGGTACGTCTCGACGACGGCGTGTTCCCTGATCGGCATGGGCGGCAGTTTCGCACGCCCATGCCGTCGGCGATCGCGAAGAGTCAGTCGACGCTGGGCAGGATGTGGGGCTCGGCGAGGTCGTCCTCGTAGCCGGCCAGCCGGATCGGTGCGGAACGGGCCCACACGTCGAGGCTGCCGAGCTGTCCGCTCCGGCTGCCGGAGCGTTCCGGGCGTTCCTTGGGGCGTTGTTCGCGATTCGTCTTCTCCGGTGTCACCGCGCACTCCTTATGTGTCGGATCACCCTCGGGGCACAGCGCCGGGTCCTTCGCGCCTGGCGTCTGATGCCTCTCGGGTTCGAGTCATTGGCAGTTCGGACGCGGTGGCGCCGGTTCCTCGTGTGGAGCAGGCCGTTGTGAACCGGCATGTCCCGGTGACGGACCGTGGGTGTGGGTGGGACCCAGTGTTGCTGTCCGTCCGCTACAGGGTAACCAAATGAGCGGGTGCCCGCTCGATGGGGCTGAAAACTCGGGGTTACTGTCTGAAGTCGTCCTGTTTCATCCCCTCGCCGCCACGCTGTTGGGGCGCGTGTGTCACGAGGTGCACCGTGCGTGGCAGTCGTGGAAGTCGCCCGGCAGTCCGACGACATTCAGGACCGGTTCGGCGCCCCGGTCGGCCTCGAAGACGAAGGACGCTCCGCTGGGCAGGGCCGTGAGCGCGCACTGGTCGCCGAAGGTGAGGGACGCGTCGGGCTCCCAGGGGCAGCCGGCGCCGTCGAGCGCGCGCGTGACATCGTCGTAGGTCACGGCGGCGGGGAACGCATGGGGCTCTCCCGGCAGTTCGATCACGTCGCGCCAGGTCTGGACGCAGACGAGAACGACCCTGCGGCACCGGCAGACGCTGAGTTCGAGGTCGCCGTAGGCGAAGAGGCGGGGCCAGTCGGTCGTCGATCCGGTGTCCCGGGGCTCGCCGAAGGCCGCGGTGATCTCGTGCCAGTCGGCGCCGGTGGCCACGGGGCCCCACCGGCCCGTTCCGGCCACTTCGGTCAGGATGTCGAGAACCGCCATGCAGGGGATCATCGCACCGGGATCGGTGCCGTGACCAGCGAGTTCCGCTCCCGGGCGACCGGCTCGCCGATGCCCGGCAGATTCCCCTCGCCGCCCTCCCTCCACCCTGCCGTGCGGGAGCACGCAGCACAGTTCAGGTCCCGTTGGCCGATTCGCAAGGCGGCCATGATCTGCTGGCGCAACGGCAACGGCTTGTCCTGCGGGAGGACTGACGCATGGAGCTGCGCAGTGTCGAGGAGCTGATGGATCTGCTGTACGCCTGCCGGGGCGCGTGGGACACGTCCGGCCCCGGGGGCACCCGCGTCGATCTGCACCAGCACGCCCTGCGGACCGCCGCGCTGCTGCGCCGCAGCCGCCCGGCCGACAAGGAACTCCAGGTCGCGGGGCTGGTGCGCGCGATCGGCCCGCTGCTCGGACCCGGCGATCCGGCCGCCCAACGGAACTGCGCGGCGGACGCGGTGCGACCCCTGCTCGGCGAGCGGATCTCGGTGCTCGTCCGCGCCACCGACCCCGGCGACGAGGACCTGGCCCGGCTGCACCAGGCGTGCGAGGAGGGCCGCGGCGCCGGGTTCGACGCCGGCGTCCTGGAGGACTGGCGCACGGTGCTCGAACTGGTCGCGGCCCGCAACTCCCGCCTGGGGGCTGTTGACTGACGGACCGTCATGAGACGGTACGTCGATGACGTCGTCGTACGGACTGGACGGCAGGGTCGCGCTCGTCACCGGTGCCACGCGCGGGATCGGGCTCGCCGTCGCGCGGGCGCTCGCCGGGGCGGGGATGCGCGTGTGCGTGACGGCGCGGGACACGGCGCAGGTGCGGCACACCGCGGCGGAGCTGGGCGGGACCGGCCTGGCCGGTGACATCGCCGACCCCGGCCATCCACCGGCGCTGACGGAGCTGTGCCTGCGCGCGTACGGCCGGCTCGACGTGGTCGTCAACAACGCGGCGACGAACCAGCCGTACGGCCCGCTCATGGAGATCGACCCGGGGGCCTGGCGCGAGGCGTTCACCGTGAACGTCGAGGCGCCCCTGCGGCTCGTGCAGTGCGCTTGGCGGGCGTGGCTGGGCGAGCACGGCGGTTGCGTCGTCAACATCTGCACGGAGGGCGCCGAGCACGTCGGCCCGGACATCGGCGCCTACGGCACCAGCAAGGCGGCCCTGCTGCACCTGACCCGCCAGCTGGCGGGGGAGCTGGCCCCGCGGGTCCGGGTCAACTCCGTCTCCCCCGGCCTCGTACGCACCGAGCTGGCCCGCTTCCTGTGGGAGCCGCGCGAGGGCGAGCTCGCCGCCGCGCTGCCCCTGCGGCGCATCGGCGAGCCCGAGGACGTCGCCGACGCGGTGCTGTGGCTGGCCTCGGACGCGGCGCGCTGGGTGACCGGGGCAGACCTGCTGGTGGACGGGGGGACGCGGGTACGGGCCGCGGCGCAGTGACCGCCCGGGGTCAGGGCCTTACCACTTGCCGGGCGCGTAGTCCTTCAGGAAGACGCCGTACAGGTCCTCGCCCACCTCGCCGCGGACGATCGGGTCGTAGACGCGGGCCGCGCCGTCGATGAGGTCGAGGGGGGCGTGGAAGCCCTCCTCGGCCAGGCGCAGCTTGTCCCAGTGGGGGCGCTCGTCGGTGATCCAGCCGGTGTCGACCGAGGTCATCAGGATGCCGTCCGACTGGAACATCTCCTGGCCGCTGGTCCGGGTCACCATGTTCATCGCGGCCTTGGCGGCGTTGGTGTTCGGGTGCCCCGCGCCCTTGTAGCCGCGGCCGAACACGCCCTCCATCGCCGAGACGTTGACGACGTACGCGCGGCCCGAGGACGCCTTGCGCGCCGCCTCGGCCATCACCGGGCGGAGCTTGCTGATCAGGATGAACGGCGCCGTGTAGTTGCACAGCTGGGTTTCGAGGAGCTCCACCGGGGAGATCTGCTCGATGGTCTGCACCCAGGTGTTGGTGTCGACGACGTCGGGGACCAGGCCGCCCGCGTCGATGGCGGTGCCGTCGCGGTGCCGCTCCACGCTGGCGTTGCCCGCGACCAGGGCGAGGTCGGCCACCTTCTGCGCGTCGAGACCGGAGACCCCAACAGGCAGCGCGGCCAGGCCGTCCACCGCGCCGGAGTTGAAGGCGCCGATGACGTGGTGGGCGGGGAGTTCACCGGCCGGCAGCGGGGCGGTCTCGCCCTCGACGAGCGCGGCGTACGCGGAGGGCAGCCGGCGCACGGTCTGCGTCGCGTTGTTGATCAGGATGTCCAGCGGGCCCTGCTCGATCATCTGGTCGGAGAGGGCCACGGCCTGCGCCGGGTCGCGCAGGTCGAGGCCGACGACCTCCAGGCGGTGGATCCAGTCCGCGGAGTCGTCCATGGCCTTGAAGCGGCGGATGGCGTCCTTCGGGAACCGCGTGGTGATCGTGGTGTGGGCGCCGTCGCGCAGCAGCCGCAGCGCGATGTACATGCCGATCTTGGCGCGGCCGCCGGTGAGCAGCGCGCGCTTGCCGGTCAGGTCGGCGCGGACGTCCCGCTTGGCGCGGTTCAGGGCGGCGCACTCGGGACAGAGCTGGTGGTAGAAGTAGTCGACTTCCACGTACCGCGTCTTGCAGGTGTAGCAGGAGCGGGGGCGCTGGAGTATCCCCGCGATCTTCCCGGCCTCGGTGACCGACGACGGCAGGATGCCTTCGGTCTCGTCGTCGATGCGCTGCGCGGAGCCGGTCGCCGTGGACTCCGTGACCGCCTTGTCGTGCGCGGTCTTGGCGGCCCGGCGCTCCTGGCGGCGGCGCTGCTTGACCGTGCGGTAGATGCCCGCGGTGGCCCGGCGCACGGCGATGGCGTCGGGGTGGTCGACCTCCAGCTTGTCGAGCTCGTCCAGCACGCTGAGGCAGACGGCCAGCCGCTCGGGGTCGATGCCGGGGCCGTACGCAACCTCGTCCGTGGTCGCCGAGCCGTCCTGTGTCACCGTCATGGCCGCTGCCGTTCCCTGCTCACCCGTGCGGCGCTCCGACCGCGCCCGCTTTCGAACGGCGAATTCTACGGAGCGCCGGGCCGCACCGCCAAAAACGGGACGCTCAGCGGCCGCGGGCGGTGCGTCGGCACGGTGCCGGCTCGGCCTCACGGCCGGTGACCGGCACGGCGACGGCCCTGGCCCGCGGCCGATGGTCGACACGGCGACGGCCCCGGCCCGCGGCCGATGGTCGGCACGGCGACGGCCCCGGCCCGCGACCGGTGGTCAGCACCGCGACGGCTCGGGCTCGCGGCCAGCAATCAGCACCGCAACGACTCCCGCCCACAGCAGGCAATCAGCACCGTGCAGACTCACCCCCGCGACCGGTAGTCGGCACCGCGACGGCTCTGGCCCGCGGCCGATGGTCAGCACCGCGAAGGCCCACGCCCGCGACCGGTGGTCAGCACCGCGACGGCTCGGCCTCGCGGCCTCTGATCGGCACCGCCACGAATGCTGCCCACAGCAGGCAATCAGCACCGTGCAGGCCCACGCCCACGACCGGTGGTCAGCACCGCGACGGCTCGGCCTCGCGGCCGCTGATCGGCACCGCAACGACTCTCACCCGCGGGTGGTGATCAGCACCAGGCCGGCGCTGCCCCACGGCCAGTGATCAGCGCCAGGTCGGCTCCGGCTCGCGCGTGGCGACCAGACGCCTGGCGATCACGGCTCGCACGCCGTGATCAGTGCCGCCACCTCCTCGGAGAGGGCCGCGGCCAGTCGGTCGAGGTCGGGGACGGCCTCGGCGTCGGCGACGAGGCCGTAGTGGACGCTTCCGCGGTAGGTGGAGACGGCGACCGCGAGGGACTGGCCGTGGGCGAGCGGGGCGTAGGGGAAGACGGCGGTGACCGGGTTGCCGCCGAGCTTCAGGCCGAGGCTGGGCAGCGGGACGCTGGTGACGAGGATGTCGAACCAGAGCCGGGCGGCCTGGGAGACGAGGGGTCCGCCGAGCCGGTGGCCGAGCGCGGGCACATGGTCGGCGAGGAGGGCGACGGCGCCCGCGCCGCGGTTGGGGCCCGCGTCCTTGTTGCGGTCCATGGCGGTGCGGACCGTGCCCAGGCGGCGCAGCGGGTCGGGGTCGTCGACGGGCAGCCGCATCAGGTAGCCGGAGAGCCGGTTGCCCTGCGGGTGCGCGGTGCGCGGCCGGCGCTTGGAGACGGGGATGAGGGCACGCGGCGCCACGCCGTCGCTGCCGTCGCCGCGCTCGTCCAGCCAGCGGCGCAGGGCACCGGCCACGACCGCGATCAGGACGTCGTTGACGGTGCCGCCGACGGCCTTGCGGACGCGGTGCACGTCGTCGAGGTCGACGACCACTCCGGCGGTGCGCCGGGTGCCGGTGGGCGCGGAGGTGAGGGCGGCGGAGGAGCGGATGCCGAGGGTCGACACGGCGACGGAGGTGCCGATGTCGAGGGCGCGGCCCAGGTCGGAGAGGGCCCCGCGGACGAGGCCGGGCAGCCTGCGGACGTCCGGCAGGAGGCCGCGGGCGGGCTCGGCGGGCCGGGGGCGGGGCGCTGGCATGTCCATCGGGTCGAGGACGGCCGCGGCGAGCGTCAGCGCGCGCAGTCCGTCGGCGAGGGCGTGATGGAACTTGAACAGCACGGCGAAGGACGTGCCGTCCTCGCCCGGCAGCACATGGGCTTCCCAGGGCGGCCGGCCGCGCTCCAGCGGCCGTTCCATGAGCCGTCCCGCCGCCGTCTGGAAGTCGTCGGTGGGGGCGTGCAGCCGCACATGGTGGAGGGGGTCGAAGTCGGGGGCGGGCTCGCGGGCCGCGCCTCCGAAGACCGTGGGGAAGCCCAGCGGCCACACGTCCCGGATGCGCATCCTGAGGCCTGGGACGGCCGCGGCGCGGGCGGCGAGCAGGTCGGCCGCGTGGGCGCCGGCGGTGGGCGAGTGCGCCGAGAAGACGCCGAGCGCCCCCAGGTGCATCGGGTGTTCGGCGGACTCCATGTTCCAGAACGCCAGGTCGAGAGGTGCGAGCAGGTCAGCAGTCAATGGCTTGCCTCGCGTCGGCGACGGGTGGGCAAGCAGTCAATCGCCCTCGGGCGATTACGGTCAAGTACGATCAAGCTACGCACAGTTAACAGCAGATTAAGTCCCGCCTTCGACGCCTCCCCCGCCCCAGGGGCCCCTCAGGACACCTGCTGTCCCTTCCCCAGGGCGATCACCCCGCCCTTGGACACGGTGTACAGCTCGGCGTCCCGCTCCGGGTTGACGCCGATCGTCGCGCCCGGCGGCACCTCGACGTTCTTGTCCAGGACGGCGCCGCGCACCACCGCGCCCCGCCCTATGTGGACGTTGTCGTGCAGCACCGAGCCCTGCACCACGGCCCCCGGGTCGACCACCACTCCCGGCGAGAGCACGGACCGGGTCACCTGGCCGCGGATCAGACAGCCCGCACTGATGATCGACTCCCCCGCGATGCCGCCCGCGTTGAACCGGGCCGGGGAGAGCTGGCCCGAGTGGGTGTAGATCGGCCACTGGCGGTTGTAGAGGTTGAACGCGGGGCGCTCGGCGATCAGGTCCATATGGGCGTCGTAGTACGCGTCGAGGGTGCCGACGTCCCGCCAGTACCCTCGGTCGCGGTTGGTCTCGCCGGGCACGTGGTTGGCGCTGAAGTCGTACAGCTGCGCCTCGCCCCGGTCGGTGAGCTGGGGCAGGATCGAGCCGCCCATGTCATGGACGGACCTCTCGTCCTCGGCGTCCCGCTGGAGCGCCTCGATGAGGGCTTTGGTGGTGAAGATGTAGTTGCCCATCGACGCGAAGACGCACTCCGGGTCGTCCGCGAGACCGGGCGGGTCGGCCGGCTTCTCCAGGAAGCCCTCCACCGTCTGGCCGTCCGAGCCGGGGCTGATCACCCCGAACGACGAGGACTCACCGCGCGGCACCCGTATCCCGGCCACGGTCACCCCGGCACCGGACTCGATGTGCTGGGCGAGCATCTGGCGCGGGTCCATGCGGTACACATGGTCGGCGCCGAACACCGCGACGTACTCGGGGCGTTCGTCGTAGACCAGGTTCAGCGACTGCAGGATGGCGTCCGCGCTGCCCAGGTACCAGCGCGGGCCGAGGCGCTGCTGGGCCGGGACGGGGGTGACGTAGTTGCCGAGCAGGCTGGACATCCGCCAGGTGGTGGTGATGTGCCGGTCCAGCGAGTGCGACTTGTACTGCGTGAGCACGCAGACGCGCAGGATGTCGCCGTTGACGAGATTGGACAGGACGAAGTCGACCAGCCGGTAGGTGCCGCCGAAGGTGACCGCGGGTTTCGCGCGGTCCGCGGTCAGGGGCATCAGCCGTTTGCCCTCCCCGCCCGCCAGGACGATTCCGAGCACCGAAGGTCCACCACGACGCATGGCCGCTCCCCTCACCCAGGTTGATCCATGCCTGCCCTCGCGCACGCTCTCCTACGCCTGTTCGAGGATCTCCTCGTAGAGCCGGACCGTGCGCCGCGCCACGGCGTCCCAGCCGAACTCCCCCACCGCGCGCTCCCGCCCGGCCTCGCCCATCGCGCGGGCGCCCTCCGGATCGCCGAGGACGGAGTCCAGGGCCTGCGCGAGGGAGGCCTCGAAGTCGTCGTCCACGGGCACGAGAAGCCCGGTCTTGCCGTCGTCGACGACCTCGGGGATGCCGCCGACCTGGGACGCGACCACGGGCGTTCCGCAGGCCATCGCCTCCAGGTTGACGATGCCGAGGGGTTCGTACACCGAGGGGCAGACGAACACGGCCGCGTGCGTGAGGAGTTGGATCACCTCAGGGCGGGGCAGCATCTGCGGGATCCAGTGCACGCCCGCGCGGACGCGGCTCAGCTCCTCGTAGAGCTCGCGGAACTCCCGGTCGATCTCCGGGGTGTCTGGGGCGCCCGCGCACAGCACGACCTGCGCCGCGGGGTCGATGTCCCGTACCGCGCGCAGCAGATGGGGCACGCCCTTCTGGCGGGTGATGCGGCCGACGAACAGGACGTACGGGCGGCTCCGGTCCAGGCCGATCCGGTCGAGGACGTCGGTGCCGTGGTCGGGGCGGTAGAGGGTGGTGTCGATGCCGTTGTGCACGATGTGCACGCGCGCCGGGTCCAGCGCCGGATAGCAGGCGAGGATGTCCTCGCGCATGGCGCCCGACACGGCGACCACCGCGTCGGCGGCCTCGACCGCGGTGCGCTCCGCCCAGCTCGACAGGGCGTATCCGCCGCCGAGTTGCTCGGCCTTCCAGGGGCGCAGCGGCTCCAGGGAGTGGGCGGTCATCACGTGCGGGATGCCGTACAGCAGTTTGCCGAGGTGGCCTGCGAGATTGGCGTACCAGGTGTGGGAGTGGACGAGCTCGCAGCCCTCCAGGGCGGCGGTCATCGCGAGGTCAACGGAGAAGGTGCGCAGCGCGTCGTTGGAGGTGTCGAGCGCGGGCCACGGGCGGTGCCGCAGCACCCCTTCGGTGCGGCCCTCGCCCCAGCAGTGCACGTCCAGGTCGACGAGGGCTCTCAACTCCCGGGCCAGGAACTCGACATGGACACCGGCGCCGCCGTAGACGTCCGGGGGGTACTCCCGGGTCAGCAGTCCCACTCGCACCCGCAACCCCCTGTCTCGGCCGTTCCCTCATGGTCACCCAGATGAGGCGCGCGGGGAAGAGCGCGGGGGCCGCGTGAAGCAACAGTCGCCGCACACGCCCCCGCCCGGCACCCGGTAGTAGAGGCAGCAGCTGCGGCGCCGGAAGCCGGCTCCGGTCAGGGTTCCGGTGCCGGTCAGGAGGGGGTGGGCGAAGAGTTCGGCGGTCAGCGAGCGGGTGCGTACGGCGACCTCGGTACGGCCGTGCGCCAGAGCCCACCGCTCCAGCTGCCGGGCGGCGCCCGCCAGCGCGGAACCCGCGTTGCCCCACAGCAGTCCCTCGGCGACCCGGTAGCGGGCGTGCACCAGGGCCGTCAGCGGTTCGAGGTGACCGTGCAGCACGGCGTCGGCCGCGCCCCCGGCCGACGGGCGCACCTCGGTCAGCCACAGGTCGTCGGGGGCGCTGCCGTCGGCGTCCCAGCGCAGCAGCCGCGGGTCGAGGTCGGGGAGTCGCCCGTACAGGACGGCGCAGCCCAGCGCCACCGACCACAGCCGGGCGGCGAGCCCCTGCTGGGCCACCGACGCCGCGATCCGCAACTCGGGGGCGCGCAGGGCGTCGGCCACCTTCCGGACGCGGAAAGTCACGGAATTTCCGTAAACATCCGATGATGTGTCTACGTAGGCCTGGGCGAGGGTCGGCAGGGGCGCGCGGGGCGCTCCGGAGGTGCGTAGTACGAAGAAGCCGCCGAGCGGGCGGAGCGCTGCGAGATCGGGGTCGAGGTCCACGACGTGCAGTAGTACCAAGGGGGCGCACACCGGCGGTCGGTGGGGCGCAACGAGTGTCACCCACCCTGGGGAGGAGGGTGCACCCTCCGTACTCCATCGGCAGTAGGACCCAATGCCTGCTCAGGTACGACGACGGGAAGAACTTTTAAGGGCATCGTGTTGGCTATGGAAGCCGACCGTTCGCCGCGCGGGGCGCACAGCCCCCGCCTCACGCAGAGGAGCAGTTCATGAGTGCCCTCGCGTTGTCCGTGCTGCTGTCGCTCGTCTCCGCCGTCGCCTACGCGGGCGGAGCGATCGTGCAGGAGCACGTCGCGGTGTCCACGCCCGGACAGCAGTACGCACCGCTGCGCCGGCCGACCTGGTGGGCCGCGGTGGCGCTGAACGGCCTCGGCGGACTGCTGCACGTGGCTGCCCTCGCCTTCGGACCGCTGAGCCTGGTCCAGCCGCTGGGCGCCCTCACCATCGTCTTCGCGCTGCCGATGGCGGCCCTGTTCGTGGGCCGCAAGGCCGGCTCGACCGCCTGGCGGGGCGCGATCATGGCGACCGTGGGTCTGGCCGGACTGCTCTCCCTGGTCGGCGTGTCCGATTCACAGTCGCTCGGCACCACCGAGCGCATCTCGGTGGCCCTGGTCACCGCGGGCGCGGTCGTGACCCTGATGATCGCGGGCCGCGCGGCGCACCGGCACCCGGTGGTGCGCAGCATGCTGCTCGCGACCGCGTCCGGTATCGCGTTCGGTATGTCCTCCGTCTTCACGAAGATCGTCGCGGTCGACTGGAGCGGCGGGGTGACGGCGGGCGACCTGCCGACCCTGGCCACCATCGGCGTGTTCGCCACGGCCGGTCTGCTGCTGTCGCAGGCCGCCTACCGGGGCGCCGGACTCGCGGCCCCGCTGGCCGTGCTGACGGTCGTCAACCCGGTGGTCGCGGCCGCGGTCGGCATCACGATGTTCGGTGAAACCTTCCGCTACGGCGCCACCGGCACCGCGCTCGCGCTGAGCTGTGGCGTGGTGGCGGCGGGCGGCCTGATCCTGCTCACCACGGAGCGCATTTCACCCGCCTCGGCCCGCACGGAGCCGCGGCCCGAACTCCCCGCCACCGAGCCCCTGCCCACCCCTGAGCTGCTCAGCATCCTCCCGGAGCAGCCCACCGCCCCGGAGCGGGAGGAGACCGCACTGGAGGCGCTGGTGCCGGTCCCCGTACCGGACGGCGACGAGCCGCGGACGTACCCCGCACCACAGCTCTACGGCCCGTTCTACGGCGGCCCGTACGTCCCGATGCCAGTCCTGGACCGGCATCGCATGAGGATCAAATCCTGACCCCGCCCGCCCTCAGGTAGGCCACCGGGTCGATGTCGGTTCCGAAGCCGGGCCCCGTCCGCACCTCGAAGTGCAGATGCGGGCCCGTGCTGTTGCCCGTGGACCCGGAACGCCCGATGCGCTGTCCCGCGCCGACCTGCTGCCCGCTCTTCACGGAGATCGCCGACAGGTGGGCGTACTGGCTGTAGCGGCCGTCGGCGTGCCGGACCACCACCTGGTAGCCGAAGGAGCCCTCCCAGCCCGCGCTCACCACGTTGCCCGCGGCCACCGACCGCACGGACGTGCCGGTCGGCACGGGGAAGTCGACGCCGGTGTGATAGCCCTTCGACCAGGAGGAACCCGCCTTGTGGTACGGCGTGCCGGTGGGCGCGCTCACCGGGGAGACCATGGTCCGCGCCGAGGTCTGCTCGGACGTCTTCTCGGACGTCTTGTCGGAAGTGGTCCGCTCCGGCACGGACGTCGAAGCCGTCGAGGCGGCCGTCGTGGCGGACTTGCCGCGCAGCGCGAGCCGCTGGCCGGGCAGGATCAGGTCGGGATCGGCTCCGACGGTCTTCCGGTTGGCCGAGTACAGCCCCTGCCAGCCGCCCTTGACCCGCTGCTCCTCGGCGATGGTGGAGAGGGTGTCGCCACGGACCACCGTGTACATCTCGGCCGTACCGGCCCGGGACTGGGGGGTGGTCTGCGGCTGCACGTCCGGCACCGAGGCCGTGGAGATCTCGGGGGTGTCGCCGCCCCTGGTCAGCCCGGCGCGCACCGAGCACACCGGCCAGGCGCCCGGCCCCTGCCCCTCCAGCACCTTCTCGGCCACGGCGATCTGCTGGTCCTTGGTCGCCAGATCGGCCCGCGGGGCGTACCGCGCGCCGCCGTACGCCTCCCAGGTGGACTGGGCGAACTGGAGACCGCCGTAGTAGCCGTTGCCGGTGTTGATGTTCCAGTCACTGGTCGACTCGCACGCGGCGACCTTGTCCCAGGTCTCCACGTCGGCCGCCTGCGCGGTGCCGGTGCCGATGAGCGGGATCGCCATGCCCGCGCTGCCCGCCGTGACGGTGAGCGAGGCGCGGTTGATCCTGTTCGGCTGATACCGGCGGTGCCGGCCGCGTACGGCCATGTCTCCAGCCCCCTCGACATGCGTCAGGAGCGCCAAAAGTAAGCGCATGTAACAGGCCATGACAAGACGGCAATCAGCCGCGATGTGGCTCAAGAGGCCGGTTGTGAACTCCAGTTGAACTCGACTGAGGCAGCGCACGTCTCGCGTACGTATCTGCGTGCGGAACAGCGAACAGCCCGGACGTGCGGTCGGCGTACCGGCACGTCAGGATGGTCAGTGCGGCAATACTGGCGGGCACGACCGGCACCACCGATACCGGATCCTTTAGGAGCCTCCGTATGAGCACTTCAGCCCAGATCGGCGTCACGGGCCTCGCGGTCATGGGCCGCAACCTCGCCCGCAACTTCGCGCGCAACGGCTACACGGTCGCGGTCCACAACCGGACGGCGTCGCGTACGCACGCGCTGGTGGAGGAGTTCGGCAGCGAGGGCGAGTTCATTGCGGCCGAGACCGCCAAGGACTTCGTGGCGGCACTGGAGCGGCCCCGCCGTCTGGTCGTCATGGTCAAGGCGGGCGACCCGACCGACGCGGTGATCCAGGAGTTCGCCCCGCTCCTGGAGCCCGGCGACATGATCATCGACGGCGGCAACGCGCACTTCGCCGACACCCGGCGCCGCGAGCGTGAACTGCGCGAGCAGGGCATCCACTTCGTCGGCATGGGCGTCTCCGGCGGCGAGGAGGGCGCGCTGCTCGGGCCGAGCATCATGCCGGGCGGCCCGAAGGAGTCGTACGACTCGCTCGGCCCGATGCTGGAGAAGATCTCCGCGAAGGCGGCGGACGGGGCGCCCTGTGTGACGCACGTCGGTCCCGACGGCGCCGGGCACTTCGTGAAGATGGTCCACAACGGCATCGAGTACGCCGACATGCAGCTCATCGGCGAGGCGTACCAGCTCCTGCGCGACGTCGCCGGCTACGAGCCCGCGCAGATCGCGGAGATCTTCCGCACCTGGAACACGGGTCGGCTGGATTCGTACCTGATCGAGATCACGGCCGAGGTGCTGTCGCACGTGGACGCGGCCACGGGCAAGCCGTTCGTGGACGTGGTGGTGGACCAGGCCGAGCAGAAGGGCACCGGCCGCTGGACCGTCCAGATCGCCCTCGACCTGGGCGTGCCGGTGTCGGGAATCGCGGAGGCGGTCTTCGCACGGTCGCTGTCCGGGCACGCGGCGCTGCGCGAGGCCTCGCGCGGGCTGGCCGGGCCGAAGGCGTCGCCGCTGAGCGAGGCGGAGGCGGGCGCGTTCGCGGACCGGGTGGAGCAGGCGCTGTACGCGTCGAAGATCGTGTCGTACACGCAGGGGTTCCACGAGATCGACGCCGCGCGCGCGGAGTACGACTGGGACATCGACCTGGGCAAGGTCTCCTCGATCTGGCGCGGCGGCTGCATCATCCGCGCCGCCTTCCTGGACCGGATCCGCGCGGCCTACGACGCCCGGGCGGACCTGCCGAGCCTGCTGTCCGACGCCACGTTCGCGCAGGAGATCGCCGACGCGCAGGACGACTGGCGTGAGGTGATCATCGCGGCGACCCGGCAGGGTGTGCCGACGCCCGGCTTCTCGGCGGCGCTGGCGTACTACGACGGGCTGCGTTCCGAGCGGTTGCCTGCGGCGCTTACGCAGGGGCAGCGGGACTTCTTCGGGGCGCACACGTATCGGAGGGTGGACCGGGACGGGTCGTTCCACACGTTGTGGGGTGGGGATCGGTCGGAGGTGTCCGCGTAGTCGGGCACGTGCGGGTGCGTGGGGGCTGGTCGCGCCCCCGCGGCGGAGCCGCACATTGACACAGCCCCGCGCCCCTGACCCGTGAACGGCGTTTCCCTCGTGCCGTGCGTTGATACTCTCGCAACTCGCCCAGGCACATGGCTGGGTGACGGAGTTTCGGGGGCTGTGGGGGAACGATGACACCGCGTCTGGTCTTCGTGCACGGGGTGGGCGGGGCGCGCGACGCCGTTGCCGACAAGGACGAGTGGCTGCGCGCCCTGGCCGAGGGCGCGCGGGCCGCCGGGCACTCGCGACGGGCGTCCGAGCTGGTCGGCGGCTCCGTGGACGTACGGTTCGCGTACTACGGCGATCTGTTCCCCGGGAACGGCGAACCGGCCGCCGACGTGGCCGAGTTGCTTCTCGACGTCGTCGACGAACGGCTCGTCGACCCGCGGGACGACCGAGAGGCGCAGGTGCTGCGCCGGGCCCGGGCCCAGATCGCCCCGGAGGGACAGCAGCAGGGCGTCGGCAGCGCGGTGCGGCACCTGTTCGTCGGGGCGAACACGCTCATGGCGCTGCCCGGGCTGCGTACGCTCGGCGGCTGGGCGAGCGGGCGGGTGATGGTGCATCGCCTCGGGCAGGTCACCGACTACCTCCGGCGCGGGCACGTCGACGACGCCGGGCTGAGCATCGACCGCCGGATCCGGGACCGGGTCGCGGCCGAGCTCGATCCGGTGGGCCCCACCGTCGTCGTCGCGCACTCGCTGGGCAGCGTGGTCGCGTTCGAGACGCTGCACGAACATGCCGGGGCGGTACCGCTGCTGGTCACGGTGGGCTCGCCCATCGGGATGCGTACGGTGGTCCGCGCCCGGATGCGTCCGCAGCCGCTGCACGTCCCCGCCGGGGTCGGGCGGTGGCTCAACTTCTGGGACCGCGACGACGTGATCGTCGGCCGGCCCGAACTGGAGCGGTGCATCGCCGCCAACGCGGCGGCCGTGGCCCCGGTGAGCAGACGGGTCGACTCCGACGGCGCCTGGGTGCACCCCGCCGCCAAGTATCTGGCGCAGCCCGGCGTGGCGGGGCCGGTCGTCGAGGCGCTCGAAGCCGCCACGGTCGTATGACGCCGTCGGCCACGCCCCGCCATCTGCTGGTGATCGCACCGCAGTGCCAGGATCTCGGCCCCCTCGACGGTTTGGAGGACGTGGCGCGGTCCCTCCATGCCACCCTGCTGGAGCGCTGGGTGGGCGACTGCGAACAGCCACCGGCCGGGGTCTGCTCGCTGCTGTCCGGCCCGGACGTCATGCAGACCCAGGTGGAGAAGGCGGTCCGGGACGCGGCGCAGCGCGCGGGCGAGGCCGGCGCCGTCCTGGTCCTCGCGTTCCTCGGGCACGGCACCACGCTCGGAGACGTGCCCCGGCTGTCCTTCATGGCGGGCGACTCCCGGCAGGACACCCCCACCACGGTCGTCAATGTGGGCGATCTCCTCGGCCAGGCCCTGGACACGCCGGGCGTCGAGGGCGTCGTCGCCGTGGTCGACACCTGCCGGGCGGGCGGCGCCACCCCGGACCTCAACGCGCTGGGCACCGGCGTCCGCCAGGGCCTGACCCGGCTGTCGCTGCTGATGTCCGTCGGGGCCGCCGAGGACGCCTACGGGCTGGCCTTCTCTCGCGGGCTCCTCCGGGTGCTGCGCGAAGGGGTGCCCGACGCGGGCGAGTTCCTGTCGGCCGAGGTCGTGTGCGACTCCGTCAACGCCCTCGCCCACACGGCCGGGCACTTCGTGATCAGGGACGGCGCGTCGATCGGGCCACGCCCCTGGCTGGCACGCAACACGCGGTACGCGGCGGGCGGGGGACCACTGCTGGGACCGCTCGGCGAAGAAGAACTGCGGTGGGCCCTGGAACCTCTCGGCGAGCGCCCCGTCGCCACTGTCGCGGACCTGGAGCGGGTCCGGCAGTCCCTGCTCGCCCTGGACCAGGGCCCCGCGACGGCGTGCGCCCTGCGCTCACTCGACCGTCTCTCGGACACGCTGCGCACGCTCGGCCTCCTCCGCTCCTGGCCCCTCACGTCGGACCGCCTCAGACGCGCCTTCCGGACCGCCGCCGGCAGTGCCGCCCCTCCGACCAGCGGCGGCGAACTGCTGCGCGACTGCGTGGAGTTCCTCCGTCTGCGCGCCCCCCGGACGGGAACGGGCTCCCTGGCACCGCTGGCCGCGTTCGTCGCGGCACTCGCCGCCGAGGACGGTCTCGACTGCACCGCGCCCCAACTGGCCTCCTGGGCCTCGGCTCTGGGCGCCGGAGTGGAGCTGAACGACGCGTTCGCCGCACAGGCCCGGCGGGCCGCCGAGGACAGACTTCGCCTGGTGATCAGCCTGCACGCGGCGGTCGCCGACGACTGGCCGGAGACCCTCCAGGTCTGGCTGCTGGACCGTGAAACGGCCGTGGCGCGCGAGGAGTTCGCCTGCTCCCCCACACAGTCCGGCGTCGAGGAACAGCTCACCGCCGCCGTGCGCTGGGCCACCCGCCAGGCCCGGTGCACCGGTTCACAGCTCAAGCGCGTGGACATCGCCGCACCCACACCGCTGCTGGCCCGCTGGCGCCCGGAGGAGGCGCGCCTCGGCCCCCGCCTGGGCGTGCGCTACGACATCGTCCTGAGGTGGAGCGAACGGCTGTACCCGCAGGCGCATCTCGGGTGGATCAACGACCTCGCCCGGGACCGGCTCACCGCCATGAAGGCGGACACCGGCGCGCCCCTGGACTGGCTCGGCGAGGCGGACACCGGCCGCGCGGACGAGCTCACCGCGAGGCTGGAGGACGGCTGGTACGAGCGTGCGCTGGCGCTGAGCCACCGCCCGGACCGGCTGGAGGAGGTCCTGGAACCCCTCCTCGCCTTCGCACCGATCGTGCTCTGGCCGCACAGCCCCGGCACCTTGCCGACCGGCTCGCGCGACAGCGTGGAACGCCACTGGGACCGGCTCCCGGGCGAGTTCAGCGCCGCCTACCGCAACGCGTGGCGGCCGGGCCGCGAGCAGGGCCGGGACCCGGACGGCCACGCCGACCTGGCACTCCTGCGGTCGGTGTGGCTGGACGAGGAATGGCTGGACTTCTGCGACTGGTTCGAGACCGACTGGGCCGATGGAGAGAGCACCCTATGACCTGGACCCCCTTTTACGTCGGCGACGGCGAGCCCCGGGACGTGGATCTCGGCGACCCGCCGCCCTGGCGCAGCTTCCCCCGCCGCCCCCGCCACGACCGGTTCCAGCCGCCCCCAGGCCTGGTAGAGGCGGTCAACGCCGCGCTCGCCCTGCGCCGGCCGCTGCTGCTCACCGGCGCTCCGGGCTCGGGCAAGTCGACGGTGATCGAGCAGGTGGCGGCCGAGCTGAAACTCGGTGAGCCGCTGCGCTGGCACATCACCTCCCGCAGCTCGCTGCTGGACGCCCTGTACCGCTACGACGCGCTCGGCCGCATCCACGCGCAGCGGCTGGCGGGCACGGCCGACGCCGACGACATCGCCCCCTTCCTCCGGCTGGGCCCCCTGGGCACGGCGCTGCTGCCGACTCGGCACCCGCGTGCCCTGCTGATCGACGAGATCGACAAGAGCGACCTCGATCTGCCCAGCGACCTCCTCGACGTACTGGAACGCGGCGAGTTCGAGATCCCGGAGCTGGCCCGCTACGAGGAGGACGTCGTCAAGGTCCGCGAATGCGACGGCGACGACCGCCACCCCATCCGCAAGGGCCGCGTGAAGTGCGACAACTTCCCGTTCATCGTGCTGACCAGCAACGGCGAACGCGACTTCCCCGCCGCGTTCCTGCGCCGCTGCATCCGCTTCACCATGCCGGCGCCGACCACCGAGTCCCTGCGCAAGGTGGTGGCCGCCCACCTGAAGATCGAGGAGGAGCACTCCGGTCCCGTGGACGAGCTCATCGCCGCGTTCGTCGACCGGCTCCGGGCGGGCGATAGCCTGGCCGTCGACCAACTGCTCAACGCCGTCCACGTACTGACCGGCAAAAACGCCCCCGACGGGGCCACGGCACAGGGCGTCAGGGAACTGATCCTGCGCGAGCTCTCCCGTGCCTGAGGACCGCTCGGCCTCGGCGCTGGACGAGGCCGTCTCCCTGCTCCGCACCGTGGACCCGCACCTGGATGCCACGGCCCTCGCCGAAGCGCTGTGGCTGGCGTCGAGGATGGCGCCGTCAGCGGCAGCCGAACCCGACGCCGGTGCGCCCGCTGCGGCGTCCGCGGAGGCACCCGCTGATCCGGCAGTACCCGACCCCCGCACGCCGGAGCACCCGGCTCTGTCCCCGCAGTCGGGAGACGCGCCCGCCCGGACTCTCCACGAACGGCTCCCCGGCTCCGACGCGCGCGTCTCCGGCCAGGCGGTGGCCCTCCCGCGCGCCTCGCCGCTCCCCCAGGCGCTGGAGCTGACCCGAGCGCTGCGCCCCTGGAAGCGGCCCTGGCCCAGGGGCCGCCACCGCACGCTCGACGTGGGCGCCACGGTGGACGCCTACGCCCGCAGCGGCGAGCTGATCCCGGTCTTCACCCCGGCGCCGGAGCGCTGGTTCGACCTCGTACTCGTCGTCGACGACTCGCCGTCGATGCAGGTGTGGCGGGAGACCGTCAGCGCCTTCACCGACGTGCTGGACCGGCTCGGGGCGTTCCGCACCCTCCAGGTCCGCCATCTGCGCCCGGACTCCGGCAGCGAACTGACCAACTCCCAGGGCCGGTCGGCGTCGGCCGGACAGCTCGGGTCACCCGACGGCCGACGTCTCGTGGTCGTCGTATCGGACTGCGCCGCGCCCGCCTGGCGGGAGCCGGAGATCTGGCAGCAAGTGCGCGACTGGGCGCGCGGCACGCCGGTCGCCCTGCTCAACCCCCTGCCCCCGAAGCTGTGGCGCCGCACGGGCCTCGACCTGCCGGCGGTCCGCGCGACACAGGCGGTCCCGGGCGCGGGCAACACCGGGCTGGACTTCCGTCTCCCGCCCCTGCTCCCCCCGGACTCCTGGCTGCCGGTACCCGTCCTCTCCCTCTCCCCCCACTCCCTCGCCCGCTGGTCCCGCACGGTCATGCTCGCCGCACCGGACGGCTGCTCCGCCGCCCTGGTCCCGGCCGCGGGGCGCCCGGAATCGCCCGCCCGCCACGAGCCTTCGTCCCGCCGAGGCCCCGAGGCCCGCACCGAGGGCTTCCTCCGTACGGCCTCCCCCGCGGCCGCCCGACTCGCCGTCCTCTGCTCGCCCTTCGACCAGCTGAGCCTGGACATGCTGCACGTGCTGCGCGAGGAACTGGTGCCGGAGGCGACGACGGCCGACGTCGCGGAGGTGTTGAGCTCCGGGCTGTTCGCTCTGCATGCGGAGCAGGCCGGATGCGTGATCCTGCGGGCCTCGCCGGGGGTGCGGGACCGCCTGGAACGGGAGCTGCCCGAGCACGAGGCCCTGCGGCTGAGCCGGACGTTGAGCCGGCGGATCGCGTCGGGTCATGACGGGCTGCGCCGGCTGCCGGTGGTCGTGGCCGGCGGCGAGGGGGCCGACATCGCCGCGGAGGCGACGCCGGTGGGGGTGGCGTTCGCGCGGACGCTGGAACTGCTGGGTCTGCCGCCCGTGGCGCTCGCAACGGAAGCCGAGACCGCCGTCGTGCTGGACGATCCCCTCGGGCATGAACCGTGGCTGCATCCCGGCCGCCCTCGCAACTGGGAGCTCTGGGGTCATATGCGGGACAGGTTCACGCGCGAAGGTCGGCCGCCTGCGGAGATCGACCGCCTCGACAGGACCACGAACGACGTGCTCGCCCGTCTTGAGGATCCGCTGCGTCCCGGTACCTGGCGGCGCTCGGGGCTGGTCGTCGCGGGTGACGGAGCGGGAAGGACCACCCATGCCATCGGCCTGACGGCCAAGGCCATCGACGCCGGTTACCGGGCGGTCGTCATTGTCACCGGCCCGACCAATGCCGAACGCATCGGCGTCCAGAGCCGAGTCGACGAGTGGCTGGCGGACTGGGTCTCCGACTCCGGTGTTCTCCTCTCCCTCACCACGAGCGAGGAGGACGGCGACTTCTCAGCGACGCGAGCCCTGATGCCTCCGCCGCCGGACTCCGTCCCCCTCGTCCTCGTGATCAAGAAGAACCGGCACGTCATCGACCGTGCCCGCAACTGGCTGACCCAAGGTGGCACACCCGCCGCCCGCCCGTTGATCGTCATCGACACGGCGAACACCCTCACAACGTTCTCGGCAGACGACCGGTCGGCGCTGGACAGCAGGGTGCACCACCTGCTGGACGTTTTCGAGCGCACCGCCTACGTCAACTACTCGCGCTTCCTGCCCGCCACCGACGCCTCCGACCCGACGGATCTGTTCCCGGATCACTTCATCTACCACCTCCCGGCACCGCCGGACGGCACCCCCCGCCCACCGATCGGCACCGGCGCGCGCGAAGTGACCGACTACGAGGCCTGGATGCCCGTTCGGCACAGCGCCGACCACGTCCCGGGCAAGGAGCTGCCGGATTCGCTGCGTGAGGCGATCAGCGCCTTCGTACTGTCCTGCGCGGTGCGACGGGCGAGGGGCCTGCGCTCGGGCACCTGCATGCTCGTGCACGTCAGTCAGTTCGCCGAGGTGCAGGCCCGTGTTCGCGAGAGAGTGGACGCGCACGTCCGGTTCATCGCCGCCTGCATACAGGATCCGGCCCGCCTCCAGGCCCAGCGGTTGATGAAGGAGTTCAGAGCCATCTGGCAGTCGGGTCCGGCGGGAACCCCGTGGGCGCAGGTGCTCGGCCAACTCGCGGCCGCGGCCCAGGAGATCACGGTCATGAGGGTGAGCGACGCCGCTCAGAGCATGCCCACGGGCGAGAATGTCCTGGCCGTCTGCGGCGCCCAGGTGCCTCCGGAAGCCGTTCCCGGGCTCACGGTCAGCTATCAGCTTCGTTCGTCGAACGACTACGCACGCCTGGTGCAGCTGAGCCACTGGTCCGACGGTGACGACGAGAACCTGCGCCGCATCTACGCAACGCCCGCCATCCTCGGCATCTACCGGCACCTCAAGACCACGACGGAGGAGCCTCCCCAACCACCCCCGACCGTGGAGGACTTCTCCGGCACCTCAGTGGAAACCCTGAGTTTCAGGCGGTCTCCCGAGGTCCTCCGCGACAACTTCCGGACCCTGGAGAACTTCGTCCATGCCCTCGACACCCTGAGCCCCGCCTCGGTCGTCGGCGAGGGCGGGAACCTGGTCTGGCAGGACGTACGTCCAGAGACGGTCCTCGCGGAGTTCTTGGACCTCTATGTGCCCGACGTCCGTCCCGACCGAGAGCAGCTCGACCGGCTCTCCGCGTATGTGCGTCGCTGCGCGGCCAACGGGGAGCTGCGGAATTGGACCGTCCAGCTCCGAAGCAGGACCAAAGCGACGCACCACATCGCGGTGGCGGGACACCCCGTCGGCCTCGTCGTCCGCAACTCCGTCGCCCCCTCGGTCCACTCCAACAGCTACGCCGTGCGGCGGTTGCTAAACCCCGCCGACCAGGCCGCGGACCTCGACGTCGAGCAGTACGAGGCGGCGCTGGAGCTGACCCGCTCCGACGAGGGGCACAGACCCCTGTCCCCCTCGGCCTATGCGGTCCGTGCCGTACGACGGCCGGATCAGCCGTTGCTGACCATCTACCCGGTCGTCCCGCCGGCCGAAGCCACCGGCCCCCTGACGCCGGTCGTGGGATTCGCCATCGTCTTCCCCTACACACCCGCCTCGGGCCGGGCACGCCCCGAGCCCACCGTCAGCTGAGCGGCGGCCCCGGCTCCGGATTCGGCACCGGTTCCGGCCCCGGCGGAATCGGGGACGGATCGGGCTCCGGCACCGGCCGGGGACCGGGTGGCGGGGGCGGTGGGGTCGGTGGCGTCGGCTGCGGGGCCGGGGGCGGCTCCGGGGTCGGTACCGGGTGCGGCTCGGGGCCCGGGGTGGGGCCTGGGTGAACCGGATCCGGGTACGGGTTGGTCATGGTGTCCTCCAGCCAGTCGTGAACGTCGGCTCCCTGGACTACTCCCCCACGTACCCGGCGCTCGCGCGGCCAGTCACCCGCCGGGGTCAAGCCGACGTCGCGGCACCCGCCCCGGCCGCAAGGCCCAGCCGGGGGCTGGACAGCACCGGCACGGCGGTCGACGTCAGGGCGGCGGCGGGGGCCATCGAGGCCTGGGCGAGGACGATCGCGTCGGCGTGGGTGATCTCGTCGGCCGCGGCGGCAACCAGGCGTACGTACTCGTCCGTGTCGCCCGCCTCGAACCGCGCCCAGGCGCCCTCGACGAGCCGGGTCGCCACCGTCACGCGGCGGTCGCTGCGGCGGGCCTCGTCCTCGATCAGCTCGGCCGCCGGTCCGAGGGTGCTCGCCAGGGCGGCGAGGACGACGATCCGGGGCCCGGCGGCAACCGCGGCGGCGGCCATGGGGCGGTCCACGCGCAGCACCGGCACCCCGGCCTCGGCGGCGGCCGTCTCCGCGACGCCGCCGATGGTCGAGCAGGTGCAGAGCACCGCCCGCGCACCCTCGGCGACGGCATGGCGCAGCGCCGACGCGACGTCGTCCGCCACCGCGTCGGGGCCGGCCTCACGTGCCCGGTCCAGCAGCTCCTCGTCGACGAAGTGCCGCAGTTCCAGCCCCGGGTGGTCCTCGTCGCGCAGGGCGTCGAAGACGGGGACATGGACGGGTGAGGTGTGCAGCAGTGCGAGCGTCATCGGGTCAGAACCGCCCGGGGTGCGCCACGAGCCACTTCTTCGCCGCGCGCAGCAGCTCGGGGTCGGCGACGGGGGCCTCGTCGGGGTGGCGTGCGGCCCACTTCACGACGTAGGGGCAGAGCGGGGCGACGACGATGCCCTCGCGCTCGGCGATGCCGTACAGCTCGCGCGCGAGCGAGCCCGCGATGCCTTTGCCCTCGTGGGCCGGTTCCACGATGGTGTGGACGGGGACCAGTGCGTGCCCGGGGCTTTCGAGGACGAAGTACTCGATGTGGCCGACGACCTCGTCGCCGATGAGCGCCTCCAGGCGGCCCGCCGCCCGGTCGTCGCGGATCTCGATGTCGCTCACGGGCACGCTCCTGGTCCGTCGGCTGGGTCAGGCCGGTACGGCCTGGGGGCTGCGCTCCTGGTCCGAGCCCGGCACCGGCTCCGACGGGTCGGCCCCGAGGGCCACGATCCGGTTGTCGCGGTCCACGTGCACCACCCGCGGCTTGAGCGCCCGCGCCTCGGCGTCGGTGACCTGAGCGTAGCTGATGATGATCACCAGATCGCCGGGGTGGACGAGATGCGCGGCGGCACCGTTGATCCCGATGACGCCCGAGCCGCGCTCGCCCTCGATGACGTACGTCTCCAGCCGGGCGCCGTTGGTGATGTCGACGATGTGCACGAGCTCGCCGGGCAGCAGGTCGGCGGCGTCGAGCAGGTCCGCGTCGATGGTCACGGATCCCACGTAGTGCAGGTCGGCCTGGGTGACGGTGGCGCGGTGGATCTTGGACTTGAACATGGTGCGCAGCATGTTGAACTCCTGAAAGACGGCTCCCTGCCAGCTTTGTGCAGGTCAAGGGCGGTCTTCACTCTACAGGGGCACGCGTCGAAGTCGACCATTGTGAGGAACATCGCTTCACTCCGGGCACAAGGTCCGTGCCAGGTCTTCCGCGCCAACCAGCCTGTCGCGACCCCACCGACCAGGTGCCTGTTCGGGCAGCCATCTCAGGATGCTCGAGACTGATGCTGACCAGATGCTGACTTACCTGACGCTGCATCAGGCGTGTGAGGCCACAGGATGACTCGCTACCCGGGAGCACCTATTGCGGCCCGAAAGATTCCGCGAGGAGCCCACACGGTCGGCGTCAGACGCACGGCCTTCGCGTCGACCTAATAGATTTCTGGGATCTTCAGCTCTACGACCGACGAGCCCCCACTCCCTCGCGACCAGCGAGCCGTCTCGTTCCGTTGCGACAACGGGGCCGACTGAATGCTCAACCCTCTCCCCCTCAATCACTATCGACGCCAAGAGTCTCATGGCAAAGGCAAGCTCAGCAGCGAGCTGGAAAAGGGGCAACAGTAGATCGTCCCGTCGGTACTCGATGGTGGCCGCCGACTGGACGCAGGTGTGCTGGTCAAGTCTCGGTGGGGCCAGGTGCAACCCCGACCCCACCCGACTCGTCAGACCTTTGCCTAAATGACGTCCAACGCCGTATGGAGGATCGGCTCCACGCGCAGGCGCTTCCGGTCCCGGTCGAACACCTGGAGGGCCTCCAGGCAGACGACGGCCCAGCCTGCCTCCTCGGACGAGAGACCGGCCATCTCGGCCGCAGTGACGAGGTAGGCCTCGTCATGCCACTCGGTACCGAGCTGCTCAACGACCCCCTCGTAGGCCGTCTTGAGGGTGTCATTCTCCAGCAGCCCCACGGCGTCGACGAACTGTTGGGCGCCGCTGCTCTGCTCCAACCACGACGTCAGGTCCGCCAGCACCCGGTCCTGGTCCGGTCGGCGATCACGCAGCTCCAGCGCCTTGTCCAGCAGGTACGGCCAGCCACCGGTCGCCTCCGCCAGGCGTGTCAGCCGTTCCCCCGTCTCGCACAGGCTGTGGCGCTGCGTCCAGTCCTTCAGGCTGCGCAGGTCATGTCGGCGCAGCACCACGACGGTGTCGTGGTCTGCTTCGGGACCGGTGAGGAGGCCGGACCAGAAGCCGAGCTGTTCCACACCCGACACGAGGACCACGGAGCGGGTCGCCTCGGCGGCCTCGGGCAGAACTGCACTGGCCAGGTCGAAGGATTCCCGGCAGGACTTCTCGCTGCTCTGCGAGAGATCGCTGATGAGCAGTCGCCGCTCGCCTGCGCGGCCGACGGCGAGCTCCTTGCGGAACGTCTTGGCACTTCCGATCGCGGGCACGGACCAGCCCGCTACTCTGCCCGTCACCTCACGCAGGGTGCGTTCCACATCGGCGACGCCGGTCGCCTGTGTGCCGAGAACGACGCGGACCTGGTTGACGTATTCGCCCAGCAGGTAGTCGATCTGGTTGACGGTGAGCGGGGCGGACCTGCCGTCGTAGAGGTCCGGACGACTCTCCAGGACAACGGTCTCCTCCAGCCGGGACTCCGTCTCCGCCCGCAGCAACCGCGCCTCGATCTCCTGGGCGGTACCGATCATGCGCAGTGCGTTGGGCCCCCGCAGATGCCAGCCCTGCCCGTCGTTGTTGGGCGCCAGGACGCCGAGGCCGACCATCTCCTGCAGATAGGCGCGGAAACCCTCGCTGTCCAAGTGTTCGAAGCCGCGGAGCCACCAGCCAGCGCATTCCTCCCGCAACTCCCTATCACTGAGCCGGGTTTCCAGACCGTTGTCCCGGGCGTGCTGAGCGAGGACATTCGCGATGACGTGGTAGCGGTCGTCGAGGGCGAGGGTGTCTTTGAAAGCCGCGGTGATGTCCGAGCGTAGCGAGGTGTCCTGTTCCACCGCGTCCACATCGGACTCCTCGATCGTGTACGGAGGCGGCGCGAGTGGTGCGCGCGCCCTCTTGTCCTGCATGACCTGCACCATCCGGCTGCCGAAGATCTGCAGCAGGAAGGGCTGGTACGAGCAGAAGCCGAGCACCCGGTTGACGAGGTCGACGTCGGCGAACTCGAAGCCGAGCGCACGCATCGGATGCACGATCAGGTCGGCGGCGAACTGCGGGGCGAGCGGCCCGACGACGGTCGGGGTCTGCGCCAGGTGGCTGAACGGGCCGTTCCTGGCGAGCCGCGTGAAGCGCTGCACCGAGTGCAAACCGGCGAACACGACCTTGGCCCGGCCGCGCGAGTCCTCACCCAGACCACGCAGCCGGCGGGTCTCCGTGCACTCGGGAACGTCTGCCTCGAAGAAGCGGTCGCACTCGTCGAGGAGGATGAGCAGCCGCCGGTCGGCATCCTGAGCGAGCCACCGGGCAATCCCGTCGGTGACCCGCTGCCATGACTCCTGTTGTGGGCCCCGGCGTCGGGGCTCCTCCAGGACTCCCTGCCTGATCAGCTCCTGGTCCAGCGTGGGCCAGATGGCCTCGGCGCCGAGTGCGGTGCCCCGACCGATGCCGATCTTGTCCAAGTTGAGGTAGAGCTTGCGGTAGGCCCCCGGCCGCTGTTCCTCGAAGCGGTCCCCCGCGTCGGCGAGCAGGGCCGACTTGCCGAGACCCCGGCCGCCGTAGAGGATCTGGGTACCCGCCGGATCGTGGATGCTCTTGCGTTCGCGGTCCCGGCCGTAGAACATCTCCCGGCCGATCTGGCCCCGCTTCTCCTTGATGTACGGGTTCACCGCGGAGAACGGCAGCAGCGCCTCGGTCGTGGCATCCACCCGCCGATTGCCGTGCGCGATGAGGTAGGCCAGCGCGGCGTCGTCCACCACCATGATCGGCTTGGTGTCCTGGGAGGCAGCGGCCAGCTCATTTCGTGTCCTGCTGTCCAGCGTCCCGAAATGGACGACCAGCAGACTGCTTTCGTCGGGGTCCTGCAAAGCGCGGGTGACGAGCAGTTTGGCCGCGGGCCGGCCCCAGATCAACAAGGCGCGGAGCTTGCCGCCCCGGTCCTTGATCTGCGATCCGAAGGCGGGCGCCCAGGCACGGCCGGTGACGTGCACAGGTGCGAGTTCGAAGAACCGGTAGTCCTTGCCGCGCGGCAGGTCGTCCAGAGGCCGTGCGCGCCGGGCCTCGTATCCGAGGAGGGCCAGAGCCGGATTGAGGCTCTCGCGCGGATTGATGTTGATACGGTCCTTGGTCGCGGCGAGCGTGCTCCACAACTCCAGGGCCGCGGCAGCGCGCTCGGCCTCCTCCTCCGAGAGTCCTGCATAGTCCAGCACGGCGTGGTCGCCGTAGCGGCCACGAGCGCGGACGGCCGCGATCAGCTCCGCGTCGAAACCGCCCGGCAGCGAGTCCGGAACGGCGGGGAAGAACGCCTCCAGGTGCGAGTCCTCGGACCTGATCTCCGGTACCGGTTCGCCCAGTTCGAGGAAGTAGACGAGTTCGGCCGCGGTGGCCAGGCTGTCAGTGTCCAGATTGCGCAGGACTCGTTCGCGGTCCTCCGCGCTCACGTCCGTCAGCGCGGCCAGCCGGGCGCGCAGCCGGTCGGCGGCTTCCTCACGGTAGCGGGGCAGCAGCTCCTCGACTCGGTCGAGGTTACGGCGGACCGCGGCCAGTTCGCCCGGCCGGTCGTGCTCCAGGTGTACTCGGGCGTCCGCGAGCAGCTCCTGGAGGCTGACGTCCTGTTCGACGGTGAGTGCCTCGTCGGCCTGGGACCGGCGGAGCCGGGCGGCCAGTTGCCGCTGCTTTTCGGCGAGCGCCGCGCGGCGCTCCTTCTCGATCGCGCTGAGGTGTGCGCGACGCTCCTCCGAGAGCGACAAGGTGTGGGCCGCAGGAAGGACATCGAGGTCCGCGAGGTCCATGATGGTGCGAATCACGCCGAATTCGTCACGGGCGAGCTGCTGCTCGATCGCGTCGTCCCAGGTACGGTCCATTGCCTTCAGCAAGCCGTTCAAGGCTGGCTTCTCGCCCGGCACGGTCGGCTCGGCCTTGTGGAGCTCGGCGTCCAGAACCGTCTGAACGTCCGGCTCGGATCCCGTCTCGGCCGGTCGACTGTTCGCGTCCAGCCCGTCGAAGACCTCGGCGAACAGATCCCGCGCCACGTAGGCGGTGGCCTTCGCCAGGACGGCGGAGCTGCGTTCGGCCGCGGCGAGGTCGTCGGCGACCCGTTCGCGCAGGCCGAGGAGGGAGAGGCGCAGGGATGCGACGGACTGGAACGCCCACACGTTCTCCTCCGCACGTCCTGCTTCCAGGCCACGCTTGACCGCACGCCACTGCCGCACGGCGTCCCGGGCGCGCTCGATGCAGTGGCGGACGTTGTTGCGGCCCGACCCCTGGATGCCACGGCCGCCTGGCCCGCGCAGCGCAGCGTCCATCTCGTCGATCACTGCCTCGACCTGAGCCCGGCGAGTGAGGTTCTCCAGCAGTTCGTCGGCTAGGTGCTCGGCGTCCGGGGCCCCGGCCACGATGGCGGTCAGCACGCTGCCGAGCAGGCCAGTCGGCGCCAACCAGCGCTGCACCATGGCGCTTGCCCGTTGGAAACGCAACCGAGGCACAGTGAGCAGAGCCTGGCAGGCGTCCACAGCCGCGCGCAGCTCGCCCTCGGTGTGGGAGACATCGGCGACAACGGCATGGGGCGGCGCGATGAGCAGGGCGCCCTGCAGTGCGCGTTCTGCCACCATGGTAGCCACCTCGTGCAGGGCATCTGGCAGTTGCGGGGCGAGCACCCTCAGCTGCGCACCGGCCACGGGCGCACCCGTCACGAGGGCTGCGCGGACCAGCGTGGGCAGCAGGAGCAGGGACAGCGCGTCGCTGTCGCTCTCCTTACGGGCCTCCCACTCGTGCAGCGCCTCCTCGATGACCTGAGCTGCTCGGCCGGTCCTGGAGTGCACCAGTGTCGCCGCGGCGGCCAGGCGCAGGACTGCGGACTCGGTGTCTGGGCGGTCGGCTGCCTGCGACAGGTGGGCGGCAAGCCCGAAGCGCTTCTCGGCGATGAGCCGGGCGAGGACGGGTTCGACGCCCTTCGTTCCCGTGCCGTCGGCGGTACCCGTGGTGGTGTCGACGGCCGCGGTCACCGCGGGGTCGGCGACGACCCGCCGCTCCCGCACGGGCTGCTGCTCGGCGATGTCTGCGGACCCGGGAGGTCGCTCGGCCGGGACGGAATCGGCGGTGCTGTGGTCCTGCGTCTCAGGCACGCCGGTGTCAGCCTGCGCAGCATTGGCCGCCTCCGGGGGTATGGCCCGCTCCGGCGCCTCGGGAACCTCGGAGGATTCCTCGCCCTGCGGGGCGGCGGTCGTGTCGTGGGTGGTGGTCCTGTGCTCGGTCAGCGTGATCTGCTGGTACAGGACGGCGGCCACAGCGTACGGCGGATGTGCGACCGACAACTGCTGTTGGAGCTCGATGATCTCCTGCTGTGCGTCGGACCGGTCCTTCATGCCGGCTAGGCGCATCAGCAGCGTGAGAATGTGTGCGCGCGCGTCGTCCTGTTCGTCCCACTCCTGCTTCGCGAGCAATGCCTCCGCGCTCTGCCTGGCATCCGCGATCACCGCGGCCACCGCACTGCCCGGAGAGCAGCCTAGGGCCGTCACCGTCTCCACCAGGTGACGGGCCTCGGCGTTCCTCTCCTTCCGTTCGACGCGTGCACGTACCTCGTCGATCGCCCTCAGGACATCGGTGAGGCGATCCGTGACGCCGGTGACGCCGAGTGCGGAGAGCACGACCCGCGCGCGGGAGAACGCCGGAGCGACGGTGGCGAGCGGCACCAGATCTGTGTCGGTGGGCGGGCATCCGTCCAGCAGGGCGGCGCGCACGCGGTCGGCGGCGCCTCGTGCCTCGTCGATGACGTGCTTGAGCTCCTCCTCGGCCGAGGCCAGATCGTCCAGGGAGCACCCTTCACCAGGGGGCTGCTGTCCGTGCTGCGCGGAGGGCTCGGCCAGGTCCGGAGCCGAGATGTGATCTGGCCGCCGGGGAGCCGGGACTGCAGCGGTCGGCTGTGGTTCCTGAGCCGCCGCGTCTTCGTCCAGCGCGGTGAGGTGGTCGAACCCGGGAGTCGTGTCGATCACCTGCTGAGCGGCCTTGAGTACCGCGGCCAGTGCCGTCTCGTCCGCCTCCATGCCAAACCAGTCGTGTTCCGCGGCCCATACGAGCAGTCGGGCGTCGTGTGCCGAAGCCTGGAGGTGGGAGAAGAGCGCGAGGCGGAGCAGGCACGCGCCCCAGCGGTCCACGAGACCGGGGTTCCTGCCGACGGCCCCGGGCTCAGCGACCACGTGATCGATGTCGTTCATGATCCGGGCGGTGAGGTGGGACGCGGCATGCCTGCGGTGGGTCGGCTCCACCCGCTGCAACCGCTTCAAAACCTGCTCGCTGAGCACGCGCCCGAATCGCCGCGGCTCGACCTTGCGGAAGCCGAGGCCCCTCATGATGGCCTGACGGTCCTTGGGCCCGAGGGAGTTCAGCGCGAGTTCCGTCTCGCCGACCGTGAGGGCGTCGAGGGCAGCGTCCAAGACCTGGCCGAGCCCGTCGAGCGTTGCGGCGAGTTCCTTGAGCAGTCCAACCGGTGTGCCGCGCGGGGAGGACGGTGGTTTGGCAACCACGGGGTAGCTGGCGGTCATTCAGTCCCGATCTCTTGTTTCCTGTGATGCGGATGCGGGGGGTGTGGCTTGCGGCGCGCGCATGCCCGGCCGGTCCGGCCGGGTGCGTCAGCGCCGGCGGGAGTGTGCCGTGACGAAGGTGTAGCCGGGTGGCAGTTCCCAGCCGTCCGCCTTTCCGACGTGGCGGCAGTGCTCGCGGTAGGCAGCGCGCTGGGCATCGGTCGGCTTCGAGCCCGCGGGCAGCCTCCGCAGAAAGCCGTGGACGAAGTGCTCCACGCCGTGGACCTGCGGCGGCGCGCCGGCACCCGAGCCCGGCCGTGGCACCACCACGGGGTTCGGCGCGTAACCGATCAGGGCGATGGGCGGCTCACAGTCACGGGCGGGGTGGTGGGGCTCGCCGTCCGCACCGCGGCTGCCGATGGCCGGGTACAGGTGGTGTTCGGCGAGGAGTTCGTCAACGGCCTGCTCCAGTGCGGTGACTTGGTGGGTGGCGGGAGTTGTGTCGTAGACACCTCGGGGGAGGGCGGCCCGGTCGAGGAGGGCATGTCCGTCGGGCGTGAGGCGGCCGAAGCGTCGTACGGTACGCAGGACGAGACGCCGCGTGTCGAGGCCGGCGGACGAGTCACCGTCCCGGTCGCTACCCGGCGCTCCTTCCCGGGTGAGCACTCCCGGGTCGTAACGGTGCGCGATGAGCTGCCCGTCGATGTCGACGGGGTGTTCCAGTTCGACGGTGTGGACCCGGAAGACGGTGCCGCCGCGCGGCCACTGGATGTACAGGCACAGCCCAGGGAAGAAATCGATGGGCCACTGGACGTTCCGGAGCATGCCGGTCTCATCGGTGAGATCCAGAAGCACCTCCTGGACCTCCTCGGACGCGTCAAGCTCGCCGCCGGGATGGCTGAGCTCCAGGCGTACGCGCACGGAGACGGTATCCGTACCGAGATATGCCAACCCGTCCCGGACCCTGGCGCTCAACGGCAGTCGGTCCTCCATGAGGTGGGCGAGACGCAGCGGGGTCTGCCAGCAGACCTCGCTGTCGTTGATCCTCAGGTGGTTCGGCGGACCGATCCGGTCACCGTCCACGAGCG
Organism: Streptomyces sp. NPDC079141; assembly: GCF_040686775.1. Taxonomy (NCBI): domain Bacteria; kingdom Bacillati; phylum Actinomycetota; class Actinomycetes; order Kitasatosporales; family Streptomycetaceae; genus Streptomyces; species Streptomyces sp. NPDC079141. The sequence goes on from NZ_JBFBLP010000001.1 coordinate 934,153, forward strand.
GGGTGTCCGCGGGTTCGGGGTCGACGTACCGTTCGTCCTCCGGCTGTTCCTCCATAGGGACGCTCTGTGCGTGCGGCACCGCGACCGGCCGGGAGGGCGCGGGTGGATGCACCGTGTCATGCCAGCCGCGTCCCGCGGGACGCAGCGGATTACTGTCGTCCGCCTCCTCCGAGCCCGGGTGGTGAGACCGCCAGATGCCACCGTTCTGGAAGTCGTCGTCAAGGGTGATGCGTACGTCGCTCCCGGCGCGTATGCCGTTCTCCGTGTCTCCCCGAACGAAGTCCGCGACCGCCAGGTTGGCGCGGCACACCGAGACCGCGTATTCCACTCCGCTCAGCAGTGGTTCGGCACCGTCGACGCCGCGCAGCCACGGCCCGATCGCCGTGTACACGGTGCGGGAACCGTTCAGGCCGTGCCGTCGGCGGGTGGCAGGGGCCGTACTGCGTTCCAGGGAGCCAGCGAGGGCTCTCAGGTCGTCGCCGCCCAGCGGCCCGTCGTGCCCCAGGGCGGCCCCGATGCGCGTACGGGTCAGTGCGTAGTGGCCCCAGCTGCGCAGGCTGTCGCTGGTGCGCAAGGCGTGATCGACGGTGTCCAGCAGCCCGCTGAGGGCGTTCTTCAGCCGCTCCTCCGTGCCGCCCCCGGCCAGGTGGGCGACGGACACGGGAACGAGGGGGCTCAGCAGTGCTTCGCGCTGGTGGGTCAGCAGGTGCTGCACGAAGGCGGTGCAGTCGTCGAGCCCGGCCTGCGGCACCGAGCCGTAGCGGGCATCGACGACGACGTGCCCGTCCTTGTTGAGCCACTTCTGGCGGGCCCGGAACCGCTGCAACTTCGCCTCGCTGAGCTGCAGCGCGGGGCCGAAGGCCGTGAGATCAGGGACCAGCAGCTCCCGGCGCACTGGGTGCGGTGCCTCCGACAGCTCGCTCGGTCCTCGGACACCGGCCGGTGCCCCGGACACCCACGCGGGTACCTCGGCCCCCTCTTCGACACCGGGGTGGCGTCCCTCCTTGTAGACGATCTCCGCGTACAGCGGGTCGGATCCGGTTTCGATGCGCACGAGTGCCCCGACGGGCAGGGCCGGTACTTCGCCACCCAGCGTCAGGGAAGGGAACACGTCCAGGTCGAAGGGGCCGTTGCCGTGGCCTTCACCACCGAGTTCGTAGCCGAAATAGGCCGCGTTGAATGCGACCGCGGTGTGCACCGGACACACGCGGTCGGCCACGACCGCGTCCAGGTAGCGACGCAACCGTTCCAGTTCCTCGGCGGGTGTACTGCGGTGTCCGCCGGTCATGGCAGGAGTGAGCACAGGCTCGCCGTCGAACGGCCGCCAGATGTCCGGTCCAGTGCTGATCATCGTGGTCACGCCCAACCGTCCTTCCGTTCGGATCCGCTTTCCGCCCGGCGGGATCTCGTGTGTCGGACCGGGCGGACGGCTCGCCAGAGGCTGTCCGGGCCCTCGACTGCGGCTCCGGCTGCGGCCAGCCGTGTGAGGCTCGCGCCTACTGCCGCGTAGGGCAGATCGGCGCGACCGCCGAAGTGGCGGCTTTCCCGGATCGCCTTCGGCAGGGGGGTCATCTTTCGATTCCTCGGGTTGTAGGAGGATTCGTCGCCGCGCAGTGCGTGCCAGAGCCGGCGCGGGTGTGCGCCCTGCGACTGGAGCTGCAGCAGCCGGTGGACCTGGAGGTCGACGCGCTGGTCGCGCAGTGAGGCGTCGGCACCGCCTCCCTCGCGGGGGCGCGGGCTGTCGAATGCCTGGGCCACAGCAGGGCGCCGCTCCTCCACGGGCCAGCGGCCGGTGTCCCAGCAGGCCGAGCAGCGGCAGCGGGCCGTGGTGCAGCACCCCTCGGGCAGGTCGCTGACGCCGAAGTAATCGGCGAAGACCCGTTGGGCGCAGACCGTGCTCGCGTCGAAGAAGTTCCGGAGCCTGGCCAGTTCCTCGACGGCTCGGCGGCCGCGTCGGCCGAGCAGCGGGAGAAACCCGTCGGGCAGGGTGCCGGTGCGGGTGGTCAGACCGGTGACCAGGCGACGGCTGGGTGCCGCGGAGACGTCCAGGAGCCCGCGGTCGTGCAGGTCGGCGAGCAGTTCCCAGGTCGCCGACGGTCCATCGGCGACCGAGCGGTAGTCGGGGCATCGGGCGGCGAGTTCTCGGTCGAGAGCTCGGACGTCGACCTGTCGTGGGGTGTCCCAGGACAGGGCGGTGTCGATGACGGTCTGCTCCAGCCGCAAGGACCCGGCCGCTTCCTCGTCGCGCTCCGCTGCAGTGGTAGGCGTCTGTCCTACGCCGTGGCCGACCGGTCGGAGATCGCCGGGTTTGACCGCGCAGAACGGCGGGTGGTCGCCGAGGTCCTCGACGGCGCCGAGGTCGGCAAGCGCGCTGAACGCCCGCATGATGCCGCCCTGGTAGCGCTCCTGGGTGTGCCGGTCGTCCAGTTCGGCCTCGCTCAGCGCACCGCTCGCGGCGTCCTGGGCCATGAGCAGGTCGGCCAGCCGTACCGGATCGAGCGTGCCGTCCCGCTGGGCGAGGACAAGGCTGCCCATCCGCCGAAGCAGCGACGGGGGCAGTTCCTGGCCCGTCATGAAACGAACCATGCGCAGACCCCGGCTCGTCGCGAGGGCCAGACCGCTGTTGACGGGGCCGTCGCCGGCCATCCCCTGCCCCGCGCCGTCCCGCCCCGCCCGACCCAACTGCTGGTAGAGTGCGGCCAGGTCTGTAGGCGGCGACACGCACAGCACGGTGCGTACGTCGGGCCGGTTGACACCGAGCCCGAAGGCGGAGGTAGCCACCACCACGACCGGGACGAAGCCGTCGTCGCCTTCCCGTGGCGCCTCCCGGAACTCCGTCATGACGGCCGCCTTCTCCGCCTCCGTCAGACGGCCGTGGAACCGCAACACTCGGACGCCGGCGTCACCCACGTACTCGCGCAGGTGGGTGTATAGGGTGTTGACCTCCTTGACGGTGAGGCAGTAGAGGATGGCGTGCCCGTCGAGCGCGTCGACGACGCGTTCGACCAGCCCCGCCACACCTCCCTGCCCGAGCCGGTCGAGGGAGCGGCGGAAAACGGCGAGTTCGGGTCTGATCGGGTTCTCGCGTACCGTCAGGAGCCCGCCGACGACTCCCGGATGCTCGGCTTCGGCGGTCGCCTCGGCTGAAGCGGGCTCCGGGACCTCGGCGGCCAGGCCGAACAGTCCTTCGCGCAGCGCCTCGTGGACGGCCCTGTTGGCGGTGGCGGTCACCGCGGTGACCGCCACCCCGTGGTCCCGGCGCAGCTCGTCCAGGAACCTGCTGACCCGGCGCATGCTGGGCCGGAAGTCCTCCCATTGCGGAAGGGTATGTGCCTCGTCCACGGCGATCCGGGTCACCCGGCCCGCCGCCGCGGCCGCGCGGACGGTCTCCCGGAAGCGCCGCTGGCACAGGCGTTCCGGGCTGACGTAGACCAGGCGGATACCGTGGTCGGCCCGACCGAGGAGCTGGTCCGTCACTTCCGTCTTACCTGCCCTGCTGCTGGACTCGCGCAGCGGGGATATGAGCGCGCGGACCGCGCCACCGATGGACCGGTTCAGTTCGAGGGCCTGGTCGTGCATGAGAGCGACGAGCGGGCTGACGACCACGGTGACGCCGGGCAGGACCAGCGCGGGCAGCTGGAAGGTGAAGCTCTTGCCGAAGCCTGTGGGAAGCAGTCCGAGTACATTGCGTCCCTCGGCCACGGCGGCGATGACGGCCTGCTGGGCCGGCTTGAGGGCCACGGGTTCGTCGACGAGCCGCAGCAATCCTCCGATGCGGGCGCAGCGGTCCTTGATCTCCTCCACGAGCAGGCCCTGTTCCCGCAGCTTCCGAGTCTCCTCGGTGGTCAGCGCCAGTTCGCGGATGCGCCTGGTGTGCGGTAGGAGGGTTTGTCGTTCGAGGGCTTCGTCGGTACACAGCTCCGCGGCCCGGGCAGGGTCAAGGAGGTTGTGGGCCGCCATGAACTCCCAGATGCGACGCCATCCTTCGGCCATGGTGTCGACGTTGCCGCCGCCGATGTCGCCGGTTTCCGGGTCGGGACGTTGCAGTCCGTCATCGAGGCTGCCGAGGAAGGCACGCCGGTAGGAGCGGCGCAGGCTGCTTGCTCCCGCGAGTTTGCGGTCGCTGATGACGACGACGCCGCAGTGGCGGTCGGAGCGGATGAGCCGGCCCACCGCCTGACGCAGCTGAAGCGCGGCGAGCGGCAGGTAGTAGTGCTCGGTGGCGGCACCTTCCGGATCGGGGTGGCCGGCCTGCTCGGCGCGTTCGGCGACCGCCGCGCGCCGGGCCTCCACGATCGGGGCGGCGAACGGTGCGAAGGGCAGTTTGTTGATCCACACCAAACGCAGCCGCTCGGCGTCGGAGACGTCGACGCCCTGCCAGAGCCCCTTCGTGCCGACGAGAAACCCTCCGCCGTCCCGCCGGTCGGTGAAGGCCTGATAGGACCGGCCGTTGCCGAGAGTGAGCGCCTCGATGACCGGGGTGTCGAGGGCGCGGGTGCGCAGCTCCCGTACGAGGTGGAAGCCGATGCCCGCGGCGGTCGATCGGGCGGTTGTGAGGATCATGCCGCCGCCATCGAAGCCGTTGCCGTCGGCGCCTACACGCGTCATTTCGGTGGCGAATCCGGCGACCTGGTGGGCGACGGTCCGCAAGGCGCCCTCCTCCTGCTCCGCCCAGGAGGGGAAGTCGGAGAAACACACGACCTCGGCCTGGCTACGCAGGGCGAAAGGGGAAGGCAGGGCCAGCGTCGGCAAATCGTCGGGCAACCCGAGTCGGGTCCGCATAAAATCCCATTCCCCGGCGACACGCAGGGTCGCGGAGACGTAGTGGACACGGTCGAAGGACTCCAGGTAGCGCCGCCACTCTGGGTCTGCGGGCAGATCGACGGGACTGGTGGCGACACGGAAGCGGTAGGACCGCAGCTCCGCCCTGGGTTCGTCCACTTCATCCAGATGTATGACGCGGGAAGGGGGAGCCTCGTCCAGGGTGAGGGCGGGGTCGAGAAAGGCGCGGATGTCGGCCGTGATCCGGTCGAGGGCCGTGGTGAGGGAGTCGGTGTGCTCCGCGAGCGCGGTCAGGCGCTCGCGTACCAGGGGATCGATTCCGGCAGCATGCTGGACCACGTACCGCTCCAGCGTGATGCGACAGGACACGAGCGCCTTGGCGATGCTCTCCAGCACCAGCGACAGCCGCCGGGTGTGCCGGGTGCCGGAGGTGCCGGCGTAGGGGCTGGCGAGCGTGGTCGCCCGGCTACCGATGCGTACGCCCACGCCCTTGGCCTGGGCGTCGAAGGCCTCCGCCGCCAGCCGAGGAAGGCGTTCATCGTCGAGCAGTCGTTCGAGGTCTGCAATCGCTGCGGCGGCCTGCTCCTTAGCGGTGCCCGGGTGCGCGTCCGCGATCCATGCCTGGTACTCCGGCAGCAAAGCTTCCAGGTCCTGGTAGTCGGCGGTCACGGTCAGCGCGGACGTGGCTGCGTTCTCCAGCTCATGCGCCTCGTCAATCACGAGGAGCACCTCGGGTCCGACGGCACGCAGGTCGTCCAGGTGGGAGAGGACGAGCGCGTGGTTGGCCAGGATGAGACGGTGGCTGTCGATCGACTCCCGGACGGTGTCGGTGTGCACGGTGAGCGGGTTGCCTGCGGCGGGGCCGTAGTCGCCGTCGCGCTGGGACAGCGACTCCAGCCAAAGCGGCAGGCCGCGCCCGATGTAGTCGGTGAAGAAGGCGGGCAGGTCCACCGGGTCGACCGATCTGGCCGTCCAGGACTGCGGGGGCTCCTTGGCCGCGAGCAGGCGCAGCGCGAGGAAGACGGCGAGTTCGCGGAATCGGCTCCGCTGGGAGAAGCGGGCGTGGGCGTTGCCCGCGGAGCGGCGCCGACGCGTGGCCTCGGCGAGGGTCTTCGTCAGGGCTGCGAGGGAGAGCCGGTTGGACTTGCCCTTGACCAGGTCGGCGACCCCGAGGATGCCCGGCAGGGCCCGCTCCAGGTCCAGGATGTCCTTCGCCATCTGGCTCTGCAACTGTTTGGTGTACGTGGCGATGACAGCGGTACGGCTGTCGCCGCCGGCGAGCCAGTCCAGGGCGGCGGCAAGTACCGCATAGCTCTTTCCGGTGCCGGTGGGCGCTTCCAGCAGGCCGCCGACGCCGCGGTCGGTCCAGTCATGCAGAGTTGCCGTCATCTCCTGCTGGGCGGGCCGGGGTTCAACGCGGGAGCCGTGCACGACCCTGGCGAGAGCGGTCGGCTCGACCCGTCCGTCGGCGCCCCGTAAGACGTCCGGCACGTCCACGGCGCCCTTGCCCGGTGCCCTTCCGGCAGGGGTTCGACGCGGCGTGTGCTGTCCAAACTCGGCACCCAACAGGCGGGCCACGTACGCCTGCTCCCACACCCGCGGCTCTCGATCGTTGGCGGCCTCACCCTCGTCCAGTTCCCGCAGCAGCCTCCACGCGTCGGAGTCGGGGCAGACATCGGCGATGAGATCGCGCAATTCGGCCGTCCTGCATGCGAACTCGGCGGCGGCCCGCTCCAGGAGGCGCACCAGCAGTACCGCGTCGCCGTCCGCAGTATGGGCGCGGAGGTCCGAACGGGAGACGTCGAGCTGAAGCGCGAGGTCCTGAAGTCGGTGGGACGGGGCTGTCGGCCAAACGGCGTGCGCGAGGTACAGGCCATCGACAGGGCGCACGGCGGAGAGCGGATCGCGGGTACCTGCCTCCTTCGCCGCTTCACTGACGACGGGGAAGTCCAGTGTCGTGCCGTTGTAGGCGACCACGACATCGGCATCCGACAGGAAGTCACTCAGCTCCGTCCACGCCTGTCGCGGGGATAGCCCCTGGCCGAGTACGGCGTCCCGGACACTGCCGTCACGCAATTCCTCAGTGTCCCCAGGGAACCTGAGGTAACGCCGCCAGCAGGGGGCCGTAGCGACCCATTCCCGATCGGCGCCGAACCTGACCGCCGCCACCTCGTAGACGTGCCGCTCCAAGTAAGGAGCGGTCGTCGTCGTCCGGACGACGCTCTCGACGTCGAGAGCGACGGTCCGCAGCACGGAAGTCTCGTCCAACCGGGCAGCAATAGCGGATTCATTGCCTGGCTTGCGTCGTTCAGGCGCCACCTGTGCCGGGGACGCCGATTCCTGCAGAGCAGCAGGCAGGAGAATGTCCCCCGAAGCGATCAGCAAACCTCCACGGACCGCCTCGGCGACCAGCTTGACTAACCGCTGCTCCGGCAGTGTGCCGAACTGTCTCTTGGCCTCGACGACCAGTTCCCGCTCAGAAATTCCGGACGTAAAGGCGCTGACTAGCTCTGCAACCTTCCGCGACGCCGCAGAAACCGTCTGCCCTTCGGGCATGCACACTCCCCTTGCACGGCCCCGGCCCATGCTCGACCGCGCCGCTCCCGCGGCTCTCCCTCCCCCGGAGACCCGGAACGTGCCCTACATCATAGTTTGATTTGGAAGGTTACGGACGTTCAGCAGGAATATTCGGGGGCGACTGACGAACTAGGACAGGCTGGAAGGGGTTCAGCTTCCACGAGCCGAAGTAGCGCACAAGGCGCACGCTGATGGAGATGATCGGGGTTGCGTCCAGGGAAGTGGTGTACGGGTTCGACCTGATCCGGGGCACAGCCGGATGATGTCGCTTCTGCTGGCAGAGGTCTGCCGCAGGGACAGCACCAGTCCCGAGCCGATGCTGTCAGCACTGGTAGTCAATGGATCCAGCCGGATGCCTTCCGACCAATTCTTCGAGCTGGCCGTTACCGAGTTCCACCGTCGGGACCCGGACTGAACATGGGAGTTGGGAGCGGGATGCAGTGTTTGACCGTAACCGCAGCCCGGTTTCGCCCTGAGTCCACTGCGGGGTATCGCTCGGCTGCCATGCACATCCGCCGTGCAGGGCAGCCACCCACCGTGGACGGCTCCGGGTTGGAACGTGCTGGCTACATACACCGCATCCTCTCGTTGCAGCGGCGGTAGAGGGATGGACGCGATGACCGCCTCTCAGGCGTTCTCGTCATGGATCCGCGCCCCCAGATCCTCCGCCCACTCCAGCGCCCACGCCTTGAGTTCTTCGATCTGCCGGGAGGTGAGCCCGTACGCCGTGTAGTCCTCGTCCTCGTACCAGTCCGCGCCGATGAGCCGGTCCCGGAGGTCTTCGAGGCTGAACTCGTCGTGAGCGCGACGGCGGCCCAGGGATTCGAGGTCGGCGGTGGAGCGGTGGCGGGAGGCGGCCTGGACGTCGATGAGGTCGCGGACGGTGCCGCGGTCGGCAAGGGCACGGACCTTGGTGCCGATCACGTCGTCGAGGGAAAGAACGGGGCCGTAGGGGGTCTGGGCGGGCGGAGCCCAGAACGCCTCCTTGAGGACGTCGACCTCGCACTCCTCGCCGGTGTCCGGATCAATGACGAGGAACCCGGCCACTGAGCGGATCGGTCTGGACGTGCGTGGTCCGCCATCCGCGCGCGCTGAGGCCTGCTGTGAGTGAGGCGACGATCTCCTGCATCGGAGCGGGGTTCTCGGTGGCGACGTCGAGATCACGGCTGAAGCGTTCGACCAGGCCGTGAGCCTGCACGGCGTATCCGCCGGTGAGGACCGGAGGGTAGGGGGAGCCGAGGTCGAGGATGTCGGCGAGGAGACGCTCGTGGAGCGGAGTGAGCTTCACGCGGCGGTCGTGTCGGCCGCAGCAGTGCGGAGCAGCTCGGGGAAGGCGTCCTCCCAGACCTCGCGGATATAGGGACTGATCAAGCGGCGCAGCACGGGCCACTGCTCAGAGAGCAGCCGGTGGTGCAGGAGGGCCACCAGGTCCTCACTCAGTCCTTCGGCGAGGACGGTCCGGTAGAGCGTCATGCGGGACTTCGGACGGTCCAGGCTGTAGCTCGTCCGCCCGGACCAGACGATGTGGAGCGGCAGGTCCACGTTGCCCTCGATGGGGCCGGCCAGCTCCTGCAACCGCTCGGGCAGCCGGCTGCGGTAGCGGTGCCGCAGCACCTCGGCGCGGCGGGCGGTGGTCGTCGTGTCCATGCATCCAGTATCGCTGCTGGGAGGCGGCGGCATGGCGGATACGGGGCGCCCTGACGCACGTACGGGTCGGGCGCCGCCCGCCCTTCCCTCGGACATCTCACTCACAGGGCGCTTAGCGCATCATGGCCTACCCGTGCAGCCCCCAGTTGGCGCGGCAACCGGCTGCCCTGCCGACCGGGTCCGGCCCCGCTCGCGGGCGCGGATGATCATGACGCAGCAGGTCACGCGGAGGGCCGCCGCGGTGGAGTCGGCTGCAGCTTCGGACTCGGTGTCGGAAATAACGACGGTGCCGAAGCCGAAGCCCATGGTGCTGGCGCAGTGGACGAGAAAGACACCGGGGCGAGCGAGGTCGCGGTAGCCGGCCAGAGGGGGCAAGCGGCATTCGTAAGGCACACCGCTTCAGTCCTTGACACAGCCCACTCGCTCAGGCCCCATGCCGCCGACGAGCTATCGAGTCACGCAGAGAACCTCCCGAGCGGCAGCAAGGCACCTGTGTCCAGGTCCCCGTCATGGCGGCCACCCGGTCAGCAAGCTGGGACGCTCCCGCGCCCGGTGCTGACCGTTTGCTGACCCGATCGGGACCATCACGCCTCTGACCTGAACAAATGCCCAGATGCTAGATCTTGGACTTGAACATGGTGCGCAGCATGCGGTACTCCCGGAGGGTCGGCTCCCTGCCTGCTCCTGCAGGTCAAGGGCGTTTCTCACACTACAACCGACTCACCTGCTCACCTGACGGCTCGTGAGAGCCGTCACATCGAGGTCCCGTGGCGGCTCTCAGCCGTTGCGACGCATTTGGGCGGCCTTGCGGGCCTCGGCGAGCTTGCGGGCCTCGCCGGCCTTGCGGGACTTGCCGCCGGTGCCGCGGGAGGGGTTCTTGCTGGTGCCGAGGCCGCGGAAGGGGGCGTTGGTGTTCTTGGGCCGGGGGGCGGCGGGCCCGCCGTCGAGCGGGATGCCCGAGGGTGCCTTGGCGCCGGTGATCCGGCTCAGTTCCGCCTCGCCCGAGCGCACCTTGGTGACGGTCGGCTCGATGCCGGCCTCGGCCATCATGCGGCTCGTCTCGCGGCGCAGGCCCGACGGCACGAGCGTGACCACGCGGCCGGACTCACCGGCGCGGGCGGTGCGGCCGGCCCGGTGCACATAGTCCTTGGGGTCGGTGGGCGGGTCGACGTTGACCACGAGATCGAGGTCGTCGACGTGCAGGCCGCGGGCCGCGACATTGGTCGCCACCAGAACGGTGACCTGGCCGTTCTTGAACTGCGCCAGGGTCCGGGTGCGCTGCGGCTGGGACTTGCCGCTGTGCAGGCCCTCGGCGTGCACCCCGCTGGCCCGCAGATGCCGGGTGAGCTGGTCGACGGCGTGCTTGGTGTCGAGGAACAGCAGTACGCGGCCGTCGCGGGCGGCGATCTCCGTGGTGACGGCGTAGCGGTCGGGGCCGTGGACGACCAGAAGGTGGTGCTCCATCGTCGAGACCGTGCCCGCGGACGCGTCGACCGAGTGGACGACGGGGTCGTGGAGGTAGCGGTGGACCAGCTGATCGACGTCGCGGTCCAGAGTGGCGGAGAAGAGCATCCGCTGACCGTCGGGGTGCACCTGGTCGAGCGCCTCGGCGACCTGCGGCAGAAATCCCAGGTCGCACATCTGGTCGGCCTCGTCCAGCACGGTGATCCTGACCCGTCCCAGGCGGCAGGCGTTGCGCTCGATCAGGTCGTGCAGGCGTCCGGGGGTGGCGACGACCACCTCGGCTCCCTGGCGCAGCTCGGCGATCTGCCGGCCGATCGACATGCCGCCGACGACGGTGGCCATCCGCAGCCGCAGCGCCTCGGCGTACGGCGTCAGCGCCTGGGTGACCTGCTGGGCCAGCTCCCGGGTGGGCACGAGGATCAGCGCGAGGGGCTGCTTGGGTTCGGCGCGCCGCCCGGCGGTACGGGTCAGCAGCGGAAGGCCGAAGGCGAGGGTCTTGCCCGATCCGGTGCGCCCGCGCCCCAGGACATCGCGTCCCTGGAGGGCATCGGGCAGGGTGGCGGCCTGGATCGGGAAGGGTTCGCGCACCCCGTGTTCGCCCAAGGTCCGCAGCACCTCCGCCGGCAGTTCCAGGTCGGCGAAGGAGATACCGGAGTCGTGGGGGTGCTTCATGAACAGCCTTCCGCAGGGGGACGTACCGAGGAAGGCCCGGCAGGACTGATCAGCCCGCACACAAGCGGAACCGCCCACCGCGACGACCACGCAAAAGCGTGACACTAACACACGGCATCGCCGTGACGGCGCCCGGCGGGAAGGCCGTCACAGCCGGATGGCCACCAGGGCCGTGTCGTCGGTGTGCCCGCTGACCGGCAGCAGATCGGCCAGCAGGGCGTCGGCCAGGGCTTCCGGGTCGCGGTCGCGGTACCGGGTCAGGGTCGCGGCCAGACCGGCCAGACTGGTGTCGATGTCCTCGGTACGGCGCTCGATCAGGCCGTCCGTGTACAGCAGCAGGAGGGCTCCCGGGGTGAAGGACGCATGGGCCTGCGGGCGCGCGACCGGATCCGGGCGGGCGCCCAGGGGCGGGTCCGTCGCCTCGTCCAGGAAGGTCACGGTGCCGTCCGCGTGGAGCAGGGCGGGCGGCGGGTGACCGGCACTGCTGTAGGCGATGCTCTGCTCCTCCCAGTCGATGAACACCGTCGCCACGGTCGACGAAAGGGCTCCCTCGGCGGAGCGGGCGTACACCTCCAGGGCGTCCAGGGCCTGTGCCGGGCCGTCGGCGATGCGGGTGGCCGCGCTCAGCGCGCTGCGCAGCTGGCCCATCACACAGGCGGCGGCCAGCCCGTGGCCGACCACGTCCCCGACGGCCGCGGCCATGCGGTCGCCCGGCAGGTCGACGAGGTCGTACCAGTCGCCGCACACGTTCAGGTCCCGGACCGCGGGCCGGTAGCGGACGGCGGCCCGGTGGTGGCCGACGGGAGCGGGGGCGGGCATCATCGCCTCCTGCAGCCGCAGGGCGACCTCCCGCTCCCGGGCGTGGGCCCGCCGCAGGCGCTCGTTGACCTCCTGGAGCTCGCGGCCCCGTGTGTACAGCTCCGCCTCCAGGACGTCGGCCCGGCCGTTGCGGCCGGGCCCGCCCCGGGCGCGGATCAGCTCGGTGACCTCCTCCACCCGGTGCACGATCAGCGCCACCTGCCCGTCGGGGCCGATCACCGGAGCGTTGACCGGGCTCCAGTAGCGCTCCCGCCAGTGGCCCGGCCGGGTCGGGTCCACGACGTCGTAGCGTTGCAGTGCCATCGTGTCGCGCTCCGCGGTGGCCACCACCCGGTCCATCGACGCCTTGACGTCCCGCATGCCGGCCGCGGCCGGGTCGTTCGGGTTCTCGGGGAACACGTCGAAGATGTAGCGCCCGATCAGCTGGTCGTGGCTGCGGCCCGCCAGCCGCGTGAAGTCCTCGTTGGCGTCGGCGTACACCAGGTCGGGCGTGAGGAGGGCGACCATGCCGGGGAGGGCCTGGAAGACCGCCCGGTAGTCGATCTTCTGTTCGTGCATGTTGGCCTGCCTCGGCGCCGCCGTCCGTAAGAACGTCCACGATAAGAGGAAAGCGGCGCCGCCGCCCGGTATCAGTGAATTGCGCGCCGGAGGCCGTCCTGGTGCGCACACCGAACTCATGCCCGCCGGAGGCAACTTACGATGACCGGCGAGGGCAGGAGGAGTCATGGCCGTGGATGTCAGCAGAAGCGCCTACCGCGCACAGCGCTGGGCGGCGAGGGTGGCGCTCGGCTCCGCCGTGCTCGCCGTGCTCGTGCCCCTCGGCTACGGCGGTGTCGGCGGCGTGCTGCTGCTGGTCGGCGGTGTCGCCGGGCTGGCGCTCGCGGCGGCCGCGGTGTGGTGGACGCTGACTCTGCGGGGGCCGTTGCGCTGGGCCGCCGCGCTGCTGGCCGTGGCTGTGCCGGCGGGTCTCGTGGCCCTGTTCGCCGCCACCCTGTTCTGGGCCCTGCCGGTGTCGCTGGCGCTGTGGGGTCTGGCGGTCTGGAGCGGGCGGTATGCGCTGCGCGGGACCGGCGGGCACCACGCGCGGGTCAAGGAGCGGCGCACTCCGCCGCCCGAGCGACCGTTCCTGATCATGAATCCGCGGTCGGGCGGCGGGAAGGTCGGCCGGTTCGGGCTCAAGGAGAAGGCCGAGCGGCTCGGCGCGCGCGTCGTGCTGCTGGACCCGGACGGGCAGCACGACGTCACGGCGCTGGCCCGGGCCGCCGTCGCCGACGGGGCGGATCTGCTCGGCGCCGCGGGCGGTGACGGGACGCAGGCGCTGGTAGCGGCCGTCGCGGCCCAGCACCGGCTGCCGTTCCTGGTCATCAGCGCCGGTACCCGCAACCACTTCGCCCTGGACCTCGGTCTCGACCGGGACGACCCGGGCGCGTGCCTGGACGCGCTGACCGACGGCGTCGAGCTCTGCGTGGACCTCGGTTTCGCCGGTGAGCGTCCGTTCGTCAACAACGCCTCCTTCGGCGCGTACGCGGCGATCGTGCAGAGTCCCTCGTACCGCGACGCCAAGCTCGGCACCAGTCTGGAGCTGCTGCCCGACCTGCTCACCCGCCAGCAGGGGTCCCGGCTCGTCGCCCGCGTGGGCGACACCGCGCTCGACTGCCCGCAGGCCGTGCTGGTGAGCAACAACCCCTACCGGACCGGCGATCCGTTCGGGTTCGGGCGGCGCGACCGGCTCGACGGCGGTGTGCTGGGCGTGCTCGGCCTGCGGGTGGACAGCGCGGCGGAGGCCGCCGCGCTGCTGCTGGACCCGGAACCGCACGCCCTGACCGTCCTGACGGCCCGCGAGGTGGTCGTCGAGGCGGACGGTCCGGAGGTCGAAGTGGGCCTGGACGGCGAGGCGTTGGTGCTGCCCTCGCCGGTCCGCTGCCGGGTCTCGCCCCGCGCGCTGCGCGTTCGTGTGCCCCGGAAGCGGCCGGGTGTGCCCCGGCGCCGGCCCCGGCTGGACTGGCGCCGGTTGCGCAAACTGGCGGCGACGGTCGGCCGTACGGCCGCGCCCCGCCGTTTTTGATCAGTCGGTCGCCGTGGGCCGCCGCGAGGCCTGTGTCGCCCGGTCCACGTCGGTGATCGGGCGCAGCCGGTAGGTGTAGGCGTAGTCGCGGTCGGCGAACAGCTTGTACTCGTCGTGCGTGTGCGCGCCCCAGCTGTTGTCGCCGCCCACGCCCATCTGCCGGTGGCTCACCCGCAGGACGACATCCTTGCGCGGGGTGAGCTGGTAGTCGTGGCGGGCCCCGACCGACAGGTCCTCTGGGGTGAAGCGGGAGACGTTGACCTCCAGCAACGGCTCACCGCTGACCAGGAGTCCGACCCCGTCGCGGTCGGTGAGCGCGGCCCAGCGGACGTCGGTCTTGCTGCCGTTCTCCTGCGGCCGGATGTACGGGGTCCACTGCTCGGCGACGGTCCCGGAGTACAGGCCGACGTCGGTGCCGTTGTTGCGGTCCCAGTGGTTCTCCTCGGGGCCGCGGCCGTAGTAGTGGAGCCGGTCCAGGCGGCCGGGCAGGAGCAGGAGGGTGCCGACCTCCGGGATGTACGGCAGTGAACTCGCGCCCGGGTGCAGGGTGTTGTCGACCTTGATCTCGCCGTTGCCGAAGACGGTGTAGGTGGTGGTGTACGTCGATTCCGTGGTCGTGGGCAGGGTGCCGCCGACCTTGATCTCGACGGCCCGGTCGCGTACGGCACGCACGCTCACCTCGGTCACCGTGCGGTCGGGGCCGGCGTCGCGCCAGGTCTGGTTGCGGGTGTGCTGGCCGTTGCCCTTGTCGTTGTCGGTGGGTGCGCGCCAGAAGTTGGGCGCGGGGCCGGAGCTGATCAGCTGGACGCCCGCGGCCTCGTAGGACGTGATGATGCCGCTCTTCTTGTCGACGGTGACGGAGAAGCCGTCGCCGGTGACGGTGACGGAGTCCGCGCCGTCGATGTGGGCGAGTGCCGGGACCTCGTCCAGGGGCACGGGGGTGACCGCCGGGCTGTCGGCGTCGAGGGGGAGCTGCTGCCGGGCCACCTCGAAGCCGGCCTCGGCCCACGGGGTGGACTCCTTGGTGGTGAAGGAGAGTTGGAGGAAGTACTCGGTGCCCGGCGCGGGGTCGGCGGGCAGTTTCACCGGGACGGTGACGTCCTTGCTCGACAGCGGCGGTACGTCGAGCTGGGTGCGGCTCAGCTTGCCCCGCTGGACGACCTTGCCGTCGGCGAGGAGGGACCAACTGCCGTCGAATTCACGTAGGTTGGTGAAGAGGTACTCGTTGGTGAGGGTGACCCCGCCGTCCGCCTGCGCGGCGTTGATCGCCTGGTAGACATGTTTGATCTCGGCGGCCTTGCCGGTGTGTCCGCGGTCGGCGGTGACGATGCCGTCCGCGACGAAGTTGAAGTCGTTGGGGTTGTCGCCCCAGTCGCCGCCGTAGGCGAAGTAGGTCTTCTCCTTGGGCTGCTTCTCGGTGAGCGCGACCGTCGCCGCGTCGAACCAGAACCGCACGCCGTCGTCACCGGGACCGCGGCTGTCGGAGGCCAGCTCGCCCGCGCTCAGGGCGCGGGCGTAGACGCGGGCCCGCCGGACGGTGCCGCTGAACTCCCGGCTGGGGTTGTCCGTGTCGGTGGCGAGGGCGAGGGAGGCGGTGTTCCTGGCGGGCCGCCGGGTGGTGGCGCGGGTGGCCTTGGCCTCGCCGTCGACGTAGAGGGTGAGCGTGCCCGCGTCCGCGTCGAAGACGCCCGCGATGTGGTGTTCGGTGCCGGTCCAGCCGTCGGCGGGCAGGGCCCAGGTCGCGGTGATCCACTGGCCGCCGCCGTAGATGAAGAACTCCAGGTTCTTGCCGGACTGCTTCAGGGCGTACTGGGTGTCGCCCTTGGCGAGGATCGGCTGGTGATAGCCCGTCACCTTCGGGGTGATCCAGGCCTCCAGGGTGAGGGAGCCGGTGAGGTCCAGGCGCGGGTTGCGGGCGAAGACTGTGCCGCCGGAGACGCCCTTGGCCCGGTCGAAGGTGCCGGAGGGGGCGAGGATCTCACCGCGCAGCCCCGCGGGGCCGGTCTCGGTCAGCAGCTTGCGCGTCGGCGTGGGCCAGCTGAGGGACTGGTCGGCGAAGTCCCAGATCCAGCCGCCCTGGAGGACGTCGTAACGGCGTACCAGGTCCCAGTACTTCTTGAAGTTGCCGTTGGAGTTCCCCATCGCGTGGGAGTACTCGATCATGACGTACGGCCGGGTGTCCGCGGTGTCCTTCGCGCGGGCCTCGACGCGGGCGGGGCTGTCGTACATCTCGGAGCGGATGTCGCTGACGCCGGGCCGGTCGTCGCCCTCGTACTGGACGACGCGGGTGGTGTCGTAGGACTTGATCCAGTCGTGCATGGCGACGAACGTGCTGCCGCCGCCGGCCTCGTTGCCGAGGGACCAGATGACGACGCTGGCGTGGTTCTTGTCGCGGTGGACCATGTTCTGGGCGCGGGCCACGCAGGCCT
The DNA here is from genome assembly GCF_040686775.1 of Streptomyces sp. NPDC079141. NCBI lineage: Bacteria > Bacillati > Actinomycetota > Actinomycetes > Kitasatosporales > Streptomycetaceae > Streptomyces > Streptomyces sp. NPDC079141. The sequence goes on from NZ_JBFBLP010000001.1 coordinate 950,608, forward strand.
CGGTCCAGTCGGCGTGGTTGCCGGGGTACTGGCCGCGGATGCCGTGGGTCTCGACGTTGGCCTCGTCGACGAGGTAGAGGCCGTACTCGTCGGAGAGTTCCAGCCACAGCGGGTTGTTGGGGTAATGCGAGGTCCGCACGGTGTTCATGTTCAGGCGCTTGATGACCTTGATGTCCTGGACCATGTCCCCGCGGTTGAGCGCGATACCCCGGTCGGGGTGCATCTCGTGGCGGTTGGTGCCGCGGAAGGACACCGGCTTGCCGTTGATGCGCATCAGGCCGTCCTTGAGCGCGAACTCGCGCAGCCCGACCCGGTGCGACAGCGTCTCGACCACCTTCCCGGCCGGGTCGCGCAGCCGCAGCACGGCGGTGTAGAGGTACGGGTGCTCGGCCGACCAGAGCTTCGGCGCGGGCACGGACTTCGCCGCTTCCACGGTCGTGTCCTCGCCGACCGGTCCGACGGCGACGGTCTGGTTCAGCGGCCGGGACCAGACGGCGTGGCCGCCGGCATCGTAGAGCTGGGTCTCGACGGTGTAGGAGCCGGACGCGCCTGCCTGGTAGGCGCGCACGCTTGCGGCGACCGAGAGTTGGGCCGTCTTGTAGTCGGCGCCGAGCGGGGTGCCCAGCTTGAAGTCGCGCAGGTGCACGGCCGGGGTGGAGTACAGGTAGACCGAGCGGAAGATGCCGCTCAGCCGGATCATGTCCTGGTCCTCCAGCCAGTCCCCGTCGGAGTAGCGGTACACCTCGACGGCGATCTGGTTGGTGCCGGGCTTGAGGTGCTCGGTGATGTCGTACTCGGCGGGGGTGAAGGAGTCCTCGTGGTAGCCGACGAGTTCGCCGTTGATCCACACGTAGTGGGCCGACTTCACGCCCTCGAAGTGCAGGAACGTGCGCCGTCCGGACCAGGAGGCGGGGACGGTGAAGGTTCTTCTGTACTGGCCCACGGGGTTGTAGCGGGTCGGCGCGGCGGGCGGCTGCGGTTCCTCGCCCAGGCCGTTGGGGCCCCAGTAGGGGTAGGTGATGTTGACGTAGATCGGGAAGTCGTAGCCGTGCAGCTGCCACGCGGAGGGGACGGGGATGGTGTCCCACTCCTTGTCGTCGACGTCGGTGCGGTAGAAGTCCGCATCCCGGTCGGCGGGGCGGTCGGTGTAGGCGAACTTCCAGGTGCCGTCGAGGCTGAGCCGGTACGGGGAGCGGGTGCGGTCGGCGGCGAGGGCCTGCGTGACGTCCGCGTACGGCATGAGTGTGGTGTGCGGGGGCTCGGTGCCCAGTCGGAAGACGGCGATGTTGCCGTTCCACTCCGGGGTTCCGTCAGCTTCCTCGGCCGCGTACGCCGTCCGGGCGGACAGCGGTCCGGACAGGGCGAGTCCGCCGAGGACAGCGGCTCCCCCCTCCAGGAGACGGCGGCGGCTGACGGCCACGCCCTGGGGGCGGTGCGGGTGGCCGGGCGACACGGGAGAGAGCGACGACATTGACCGTGGCCTTCCTCGGGACGACAGTGCGGCTCTGCACTTGCTGTGAGGGAGCGTCAGATCCTGTGCGGTGCTGTTGAGAAACCGACCAAACCCTAGGTTGTGAACACGAGTGAAGCAACGATGCTGTCGTTCTTTGTGTGTTTCTGATGGGCGAGTTGGCCGATCACGGCTGGATCTCGTCCGTCGCGTCACTGCGCGAGGCGGTCCAACTCCACGCCGATCGCCGCCCGCACGGCGTCGTGCCGCGGCCCGAGCGCATACCGCTCGTCACTCCACCGCTGAGGCGGATACAGCCACACCGGCCGGCCCACCAGCTCGGCGGGCTCCCACTGGAAACGCGGCCACACGTGCGCGTGCAGGAACGGGTCGGTGTTCCCGAGGATCTCCAGATTGACCCGCCGGAAGGCCGGATCCAGCCGTCGGCAGGCACGCTCGACGGCCTCGCCGAGCCGGTCCATGTCGGCCAGGAAGGCCAGCCGCTTCGCCCGCGACAGCTCCGACAGCCGCTGCACCGCGGGGTCGTCCACCAGGAGCACCGAGTATCCCGGCAGGAACTGCACGTCCCCGATGACCGCGAACCCCGCGTCCAGCCTCCGCAGCACGGTGGGGTTGCCGCCGCGCAGCGCGCTGCCGATCCGGTCCGTTCTCCAGTCGACGGTCACGCGGGCGTCTGCGGATCCCGGCGCCCCAGCAGCTCCGCCAGGGGAGTCCCGGTGCGCGCCGCCGCGATCCGGCGTGCCCGTACCTGAGCGCGGGTGCGCGGACGGAACTTGGGTTCCCTGCCGCAGCCGCAGGGTTCCTGCCGGCCCTCGTAGCGCAGCCCCGCAGCCAGCACCACCGCGACGACGGTCCACGCCTTGGTATCCCGGCGCCGCGGCGCCGCGAAGTCATGCCCCGCGCACGCCATCGGCTCCGCGCAGCGGGGGCACCGGTGCCCGCCGGGCCCGGGGTGCCGCTTGAACGCCACGCGGCAGGTCACGCAGGCGTAGTGCAGCTTGTAGGGCTTCTCGGCGTAGTGGCACACGAGGCGAACGTACCCGGTGTCGGGGTGGGTTGGCAGGTGGAATCGGGGGTGCGGCGGATTCGGCGGCGCGGTGGATTCGCGGGCGCGGTGGATTCGAGGGCGCGGCGGGTGGCGGGCGAAGTCGGCGGCCCGGCGGGTGGCAAGGCAGACCCGGCGGCCCGGCAGGCGGCGAGCGGACCCGCCGGCCCAGCGCGTGGCAAGGCAGCCCGGCAGGCGGCAGCCCGGCAGGCGGCAAGCGGCAAGCGGCAAGCGGCAAGCGGCAAGCGGCAAGCGGCAAGCGGCAAGCGGCAAGCGGCAAGCGGCAAGGCAACCCGACGTCCCGGCGCGTGGCAAGGCAAGCCCGGCAGGCGGCAGGCGGACCCGACAGCCCAGCGCGTGCCAAGGCAGACCCGGCAGCCCGGTGGCGGCAAGCCGACCCGACAGCCCAACAGTCGCCAAGACGGACTCAGCGGCGCAGCACATTCGGTGGTGTGAGGCGCCAACGCCGCCCGCCTGCACTGGAGTTCGCGAGGCGGGCGAGCCCGTCAGGCAGCAGTGTCGAGGAACGGCCGGACCGCTTCGGCCAGCAGCGGGGAGGTGAGGACGTCGTAGTGCGTGGTGCCCGGCAGGACGGCCAGTCGGGCGGCGGGGCGGCCGGTTCCGTCCCAGCCGGCGTCCCGCAGGCCGCCGCCGAGCAGGGCGAAGAACTCGACCACGTGGGCGGGGCCGCACCGCGTCGGCGTCCGCGTAGACCAGCAGGACCGGCGCGGTGATCGCATCCGTCTCGGACGTCCAGTCGTAGTCCTGCTTCTTCAACTCGGCGATCCTGCCGACCAGTACCGGCCAGTCCTCCACCCGGGGCGCCAGCCGCGCGTACAGCTCGCAGACCGGGGGCTGCTTCATCGGCTCGGCGGCCGCCGCGCTCATCTGCTCCATCTGGGCCACGACCTCCGGGAACCAGCCGTCCTGCCGGCACGGGGTGGAGACCAGCACCAGGCGGCGCACCAGGTCCGGGTGCTGGATCACCGGCGCGCAGCGCCACATCGGCCCCGAGGGAGTAGCCCAGCACGTCCGCCCGTGCCAGGCCGAGGTGCTTGAGCAGGGCGGCGATGTCGTCCGTCAGCAGCTCCGGACGCAGGGGGCGGTCGATGTCCACCGTGCACCCGTGCCCCTGCAGGTCGACCGGGATCACGCGCCGCCGCTCGGCCAGCACGGGCAGCAGGGGGGCGAACATCTCGCCCGCCCCGAGCCCGCCGTGCAGTACTGGTGAACCCGGTTATGCGAACGTGCGGAATGGTTGATGTTCTGTGAGGTTGCCAAGCGGATCCGACCACCGACAAGACCGCTCCGATGTACGGCCTCATCGCGGTCGCCCTGTCCCACCGGTCGCTGGTTCAGCGTCGCTTTCCAGTCTCGGGGGCGGTGGCGCTCTGGCTGGCGCGGCGCATGGCCTCGTACAGCGCAGCGTCTTCCGGCGGGTCCGGCAGCGGGCCGCGGGCCGGGGCCTGGAAGGACTGGATCATCCAGGCGACCAGGCGGCGCCAGGCGTCCGGGGCGGCATCGGCAGTGGCGCTGAGGACTCCGGCGTTGGCCATCAGCAGCAGCACGAGATCGCGGTTGGTGAAGTCCTCGCGCAACTGCCCGCTGTTCTTGGCGCGGCCGATGAGTTCGAGGAAGCCCTCGTACGCCTGAGCGTGGTATCTCTCCAGCTCCGGAACGCCCGGGAAGTTCATGGTCAGGATGTCGGCAAAGCCGCGGTCGGCGGCCTGCATCGCGCAGACGGTCTCGATGTAGCCGGTGAAGCCGTGCCACGGGTCCGGATCGGCCAGGGCTGCGTCGGTGGCCTGGGCGTACGCCTTCATGCGGTCGGCGAAGACCGCGGCGAGCAGGTCCTCCTTGCGGGGGAAGTGGCGGAAGAGGGTGGCGATCCCGACCCCGGTCTCCCGTGCGACTGAGGCCATCGACGCGTTCAGCCCGTCGCGCCCGAAGACCGTGCGCGCGGCGGCGATGATCCGCCCCCGGTTGCGCTCCGCGTCGCTGCGCTTGGACTGACCTGCGGAAACAGTCGCGCCGGCGCTGGCTTCGGTGTGTGGGTCTCGGGGGCTCATGACGCCAGACTAGCAAACCGGAATGCCTTATCCGATTCTCGTGTTACGGTGGGCAGCGAACCGGATAGGGCTTTCCGGAAATGAAACGGATAGCCCTATCCGCCGACCCCTTCAGTGAAAGGTTCTCTCATGCCCACCATCGCCATCATCGGTGCCGGCCCTCAGCTCGGTCTCGCCATCGCCCGCACCTACGGCACTCACGGCTACGACGTCGCACTGATCGCCCGCAACCGGGCCAAGCTTGAAGTCCTTGTCGGCGAGCTGGCCGCCGAGGGCATCACCGCTGCCGCCTTCCCCGCCGACGTCCTCGACCGCCCCGCCCTCACCCAGGCACTCAAGGATGCGGCTACGCACTTCGGCGGCATCGACGTCCTGGAGTACTCCCCGGTCGGCGGCCTCCAGACCGTCATGACCACCCCGGGCGCCACCGAGCCGGCCGACGTGCAGCACGAGATGGAGTTCCAGCTCTACGGAGCGATCGACGCCACCCGTGCGGTGCTGCCCGCCATGCGGGAGGCCGGTGCGGGCACCCTGCTGTTCACCACCGGCGCAGGCTCCGTCGACCCCGTGCCGCAGGTCGCCAACGTCAACGCCGCCGCCGCGGCGCTGCGCAACTGGGTGATCAACCTGCACAAGGAGCTGGACGGCACCGGTGTCCAGGCGGCGCACGTCGCCATCAACGTGTCGATCGGCACGCCGGCGATCCCCGGATTCCCGACCGCCCAGCCCGAGGAGATCTCCCCGGTCTACTGGGACCTGCACACCACCAAGCGCGACCAGGCCGAACTCGTCTTCAGTCTCTGAAGCCCATCAGCACCCGTCCTCCTGGCCTCCTGGCCTCCCGGTATCTACGCCGCGCACCTCGTCATCAACACCTGGCCCGGGGGGCGGCCCCGAAAACATTCCCTCCGGGCCGCCCCCGAGCAGGTCGCGCACCTTTCCCCGGACCCGCCCGAGGTGCGCGAGCCGATGTCGCAGCTGTCGGCACTCAAGCGCCTGGGCGAGCCGGAGGAGGTCGCCGACGTGGTGGCCTTCCTCGCCACCAACCGGGCGCGGTGGATCAACGGAGCCTCCCTCGACGCCACCGGCGGCAGCCTCCCCGGCTAGCCGCCCGCTGCGTCCCGTTCCCCTCCTCTCGTCCCGAAGGACTCCACCCTGATGAGCATCTTCCTGTGGATCGTGCAGGCCGTACTGGCCGTCTTGTTCGCCATGGCCGGTGTCATGAAATCCACCCAGCCCAAGGCCAAGCTCGTCGAGAAGCTGCCCTGGGTGGCCGACTTCTCGCCCGGCGCCGTCCGTTTCATCGGCATCGTGGAGTTCGTCGGCGCCCTCGGGCTGATCCTGCCCGCGGCCACCGGCATCGCCACCGCCCTGACGCCACTGGCCGCTGTCGGCCTTGGCATAACGATGCTGCTGGCCGCGGCCTATCACGCGCGCAAGAAGGAACTCCCCGCGATCGGCCTCAACGCCGTCCTGCTGATCCTCGCCGCGCTGGTGGCCTGGGGACGCTTCGGCCCGTACAGCTTCTGAAACCGCCACCCCTCTACCGCAGCTGCTGAACGAAGGCCATCAGGCCACCGCCCCGGTCCGGCTTCCTCGGGCACGACCCTGTCAGCTCCGCCGTGACCGGCGAGGACACTGCCGTCTTCCTGCTGTCCGCGTGACCGCTCTCGCGGTCCGGCTTGTGTCCCACCCCGATCGATTCGAAGGAACATCATGCAGAGAATGTCGTTCAACGAGGCGTCCCGCACGTGTCTCACCACGAAGTACGCCACGTTTTCCGGTCGCGCCCGGCGGTCGGAGTACTGGTGGTACTCAGTGCTGTACGTGCTGGCCACAGCCGTGATCGGAGGGATCAGCTGGGCAGCAGAGGCCCCGCTGCTGAGCGTCCTCCTACTGCCGTTCATCGTGCCCATGCTGTCCGTCTCCGTCCGCCGGTTGCACGACACAGGCAGGACCGGCTGGAGGATGCTCATCGCCCTGATCCCGGTCGTCGGCCCCGTCCTGTACCTCATGGGCATGACCGTAGACAGCGTTCCAGGTGCCAATCAGTACGGCCCGTCCCCCAAGGCAGACCATTGAGCGGGCCGCGGCTGAAATTCCTGTCCGAGGAACCCCTTTTGACGCTGCCCCAGCAGGAGCAGGGCACGCTCCAGGACCTGGTGCAGCGAGCCCTCTCCCGCCAGCCATGATCGCGATCAGTGCCGTCGCCGGGCCAGAGGTGTCGGTCAACCCTTGCTCAGCGCTTGCTCAGCGTGTTTGGACTTGACGCAGACGTCACCGTCGGCGAGAGGTCGATGCCGCGCTCGGCGAGCAGAGGCCGCAGATCGGTGGTCGAGAACAACCCGCGGCTTGCCATGATGGTGCGCAGGTGCCACTGGTAGTCGAGCTTGGCAGTCATCGCGTCTCCTGGTCTGCCACATAGGCACGGTCGAGGGCCTTGCGCATCATCGTGTTCATGAAGTCCCCGCTGACTCCGGTGTAGATGGCCGTGGTCGACGCGAACCGGTGCCCGACCTGCTCCTGTACGAACGCAGGGTCGGCCCCGTCCTCGATCAGGTGCGTGACGTAGGAGTGCCGAAGGCAGTGCGGGGTGAGGTCCCTGTCCAGCTCCAGCTCGTCCCGGTACTCCGCGAAGCGTTCCTCCATCTCACGCGGCTTGAGCCGACCGCCCCGCTCCGTCAGCCGTACTGCGGACCCGTCGCAACTCCGGTACCGCGGGTGGATGTTGACCAGGTAGTCCTGGACCGCCTCCACGGCCCAGGGCATGACGCTGCACCATCCGACGGCGGGGCCCAGAGCCCCTGCTCGCCTTGTCGTAGCGGACCTGGAGGGAACCGAACCGCCCCAGCTCCGGCGCCTTGGGATTCCGGTAGAAGTCCGTTGTATCGAGCCGAGAGGTCTCGTTGCAGCGCAGCCCCCACGCGTAGATGACCTTGAACACCGTCGCATCCCGGTACGCCGCCAGTGCAACCCTTGCGGCCCAGCCTGACCGCGCGATCCACTTGGTCATCGGCGTGATCCAGGAAGAGTTGAACTTCCTCTCATGGCACACCTGCACCGGATGGGTCCCGAAGCGGGCCTCGCACACCTCGGGCCACTGGTAGTACGGCGAGGTGATGTAGTCGCAGAACAGCTTCAGCGCGTCCTGACAGCAGCGGATCGTCGATCTCGCCCGCTTCTTCTCGGCGACGAGATACGTCATCCACTCATCCACATGGCCAGAGGTCCAGGTCCACGGGTACTCGTTGATGCCTTCCATGAACCGGCGCACGATCCGCTGCCGTCCCAGGATCGTCTCCAACGGCTCACGCGCGTCACCCTTCTGAAGCTCACTCGGTCGTCGGGAGGCAGACCGTAGCGCCCGGGAAAACTCATCAGGCATCGCCGGATGAGATCAAGAAGACCTGCCCTTCGGCGGCGCGGTTGGTTCACATCGGCATCATCGAGCTCTGCAGGCCCGGCAGCAGCCAGTCCTGGGAGGGCGCGAGGACAGCCAGTACCAGGAACGCGACGCCGGCCACCCGGGCCAGCTGCGGCCCCCGGTACCAGAGCTTCTCCAGGAAGATCAGCGTCGCGAGTCCCGCTATCGCCGCGATGTTCATGACGCCCAGCGGGATCAGCACGACCATCAGCGCCCAGCAGCAGCCGAGGCAGTACGCGCCGTGGTGCAGCCCCACCCGCAGGTCGCGCAGCCGCGGCCGGTACGAGGCGTAGCGCATCAGCTGCGCCATGGGGCTACGGCAGTGGCGCAGGCAGATGTTCTTGAGCGGGCCGAGCTGGTACAGGCCGGCCAGCGCGAAGGCGGCGGCGCCGATCCATTTCGCGGCGTCCGGGTCCCGGTCGACCAGGTCGCCGGTGAGCGCGAGGGCGCCGTACGCGAGCAGGCCGAACGCCGTCCAGACGATCAGGTAGCCGGAGAGGAACTCGGTGGTGCGCAGTGCCCGGGTGGCGCCGCCGGACTGCCGTGCGATTCCTTTTGCCCAGGTCACGGCAACGGGGGCGACGGAGGGCAGCATCATCGCGGCCATCATCGCCAGCCATAGGAGCAGGAACAGCGGCAGCGCCATCCCCATCGTGCCGGGCTCGATGCCCATGTCCTGGGCCTGGCCCACGGTGAGCACCCAGGCCAGGGCGGCGATCAGCACGATGAGCGCCCAGGCGACGGCGAGGTCCCGGGCCGGCAGCAGCACGCCCTTCCGCAGGGGATGGTCGTTGGTGATCGGCCGCTGAATCGAATGCATGACGCACTCCCGTCGGACCCTTCCAGGACAGCACGGATCCCGGCCCGGCAAAACTCCGGCCGGTGGCTCCCACGGCGGGCCGGGGCGATGATGGAGGTGAGGAGAAGAAACGACCCGTCCTGGCCACTGCGCGCGGCGGGACGAACGCGGATCACCGGTCCGACGCTCCGCCCTCGCCACCCGCTGCGGTGGCCGTGTGAGGAGTGAGAGCGATGACGCAGGCAGAAGCGGCTGTGCCTGCCTGGCGCGCGGCGGGCGACTGGTTCGACGTGTGCAAGTGCAACGTCCCGTGCCCGTGCTCGTTCGCCCAGCCGCCGACCACCGGCGACTGCGAGGGCATCCTGGTCTGGCACATACGCGAGGGCAACTACGGCGACGTCCGGCTGGACGGCCTGAACATGGTGATGCTCGGCTCCTTCGTCGGCAATGTCTGGGGCGAGCACTCGGACTCGTATGCGGCGTTCATCTTCGACGAGCGGGCTGACGACGGGCAGCGCCAGGCCCTGCAGATGATCTTCAGCGGGCAGGCCGGCAGCTGGCCCGCGCAGCTGGTGAGCATGGGTGCCTTCGAGGTGCGGGGCATGGATTTCGCGCCCATCGAGGTGGAGTTCGACGAGGATCTGGCCACCTGGCGGGCCAGCGTGCCGGGACGCGTCGAGGCCCGGGCCGAGGCGCTCACCGGCCCGACCACTCCGGAGGGCGCCCGCGTGCAGTCGACGAACCTCCCGGGCTGCGAAACCGGCCCCGGCCAGCTGGCCACCTGGGGCCGCGCCACCACCGACCGGGCCGACGCCTTCGGCTTCGCCTGGGACCGCGCCGGCCAGTCCAGCAAGACCATCACCTTCGACTGGTCCGGCCCGGACTGACCACCCCCGGCCTCTGCCCACGAATCCGTGGCGTCATCGTGAGGCCGAGCCCTCTCAAGCCGCCGCGGCCTCGGCCGCCGGGCTCTCCTCGAACTGTGTCCGGTACAGCTCGGCGTATCGGCCGTTCGCGGCCAGGAGCTCCTCGTGAGTGCCGCGTTCCACAATGCGGCCGGACTCGACGACCAGGATGAGGTCGGCCGCGCGGACGGTGGACAGGCGGTGGGCGATGACGACCGCCGTCCTGCCCTCCAGGGCCTCGACGAGGGCTTCCTGGACCGCGGCCTCGGAGGTGTTGTCGAGGTGGGCGGTGGCCTCGTCGAGGATGACGACACGCTGGCGGGCCAGGAGGAGCCGGGCGATGGTCATGCGCTGGCGTTCGCCGCCGGAGAGCCGGTAGCCGCGCTCGCCGACCACCGTGTCGAGGCCGTCGGGCAGGGAGCGGACGAGGTCGTCGAGGCGTGAGCGGCGCAGGGCGTCCCACAGGTCGTCGTCGGTCGCGGAGGGGCGGGCCAGCAGGAGGTTGGCGCGGACCGTGTCGTGGAACAGGTGGCCGTCCTGGGTGACCATGCCGAGCGTCTCGCGCAGGGACTGGGCGCTGAGGTCCCGGACGTCCACGCCGCCGACGCGAACCGCGCCGCCGTCGACGTCGTACAGACGCGGCAGGAGGCCGGCGATCGTGGACTTGCCCGCGCCGGAGGAGCCGACGAGGGCGACCGTCTGCCCCGGTTCGGCGCGGAAGGACAGGCCGTGCAGGACCTGGCTGCCGCCCCGGGTGTCGAGGGAGGCGACCTCCTCCAGGGAGGCGAGGGAGACCTTGTCGGCCGACGGGTAGCCGAAGCGGACGTCGGAGAACTCCACCGAGACCGGCCCGTCGGGGACCCGCTCGGCGTCGGGCCGGTCCTGGATGAGGGGTTCGAGGTCGAGCACCTCGAAGACGCGCTCGAAGCTGACCAGGGCGCTCATCACCTCGACGCGCGCTCCGGCGAGGGCGGTGAGCGGGGCGTACAGCCGGGTCAGCAGGAGCGCCAGGGAGACGACGGCGCCCGGTTCGAGGCTGCCGCGCAGGGCGAACCAGCCGCCGAGGCCGTAGACGAGGGCGAGTGCGAGGGCGGAGACGAGGGTCAGGGCGGTGATGAACGCCGACTGGGCGGTGGCGGTGCGGATGCCGATGTCGGCGACGCGGCGGGCGCGGGCCGCGAACTCCGCGGACTCCTGCTCGGGGCGGCCGAAGAGCTTGACGAGGGTGGCGCCGGGGGCCGAGAACCGCTCGGTCATCCGGGTGCCCATCGCCGCGTTCAGAGTGGCCGCCTCCCGCTGCATCCGGGCCATCCGGCGGCCCATGCGGCGGGCCGGCATCACGAACACCGGCAGCAGCACCAGCGCGAGCAGGGTGATCTGCCAGGACAGGGTGAGCATGACGACGAGCGTGAGCAGCAGCGTGACCAGGTTGCTGACCACTCCGGAGAGCGTGTTGCTGAAGGCGCGTTGAGCGCCGATGACGTCGTTGTTGAGACGGGAGACCAGCGCCCCCGTACGAGTGCGTGTGAAGAACGCGACCGGCATGCGCTGCACATGATCGAACACGGCCGTCCGCAGATCGAGGATGAGTCCCTCCCCGAGCGTCGCCGACAGACGCCGGGCGAGGATGCCCAACGCCGCCTCCAGGACGGCGATGAGGGCGATCAGCAGGGCCAGGCCCACCACCCTGTCCTCGTCGCCGCCCGACACGATCGCGCCGACGACCCAGCCGGCCAGTACGGGGGTCGCGACCGCGAGCAGCGCGGTCAGCACCCCGAGCACCAGGAACTGCGCGATGCGGGTGCGGTGCGGGCGGGCGAACGCGCCGATGCGGCGCAGCGTGGCGCGCGCGAGGGGGCGGCGCTCCTGCTCGGCGTTCATGACGCTGTGCAGCTGTGTCCAGGCTGTGGTCTCCATGCTCATGAGAGAGAACGTAGAACCTCAAGCATCATTGAGGTCAACGCTCTTCACGCAACTCCCCCCGCGAAGGACCCGATGACCGGACGTAAGCCGGAATCCCTGATTCGGCAACCCGCCGTTGGCGCGGCACGGAAAACCTCTCCGACTGTGACAGCGGTACAACTCCCCGACCTGCCCCCTCTCCCCAAGGGGCGACTCCCCCGACGCGTCCCCGTCCGCCAGATCCTGTGCCTGCTCCCGCTCCTGCTGGTCGCCGTGGTCGCGGTCCAGCACCGCTCCGTGCTGGCCGAGGGCTTCGCCCACCTCGGCACCGCCCGCTGGCCCTGGCTGCTGGCGGCGGTCTGCGCCACCTGCCTGACCTGGGTGGCCGCGGCCTGCACCCGGCAGGGCGCCGTCGTCGAACGGCTGCCCTCGGGCCGGCTGCTCGCCACGCAGTTCGCGGCCGGCGCGGCCAACCATCTGCTGCCCACCGGCCTGGGCGCGAGCGCGGTCAACCTGCGCTTCATGACCGTGTGCGGGCTGCCGCTCGCCCGCTCCTCCGCCGCCCTCGCCCTCTATCTGCTCGCGGAGACGATCGGCCGCCTGGGCCTGCTCGCCGTGCTGCTCCTCGCCTTCCCCGACGCGCTGCGGCTGGACAGCCTGCTGCCGGACGGCGCGCTCGGCCCCCTGCTGCTCGCCGCGGCCGCGGTCCTGCTCCTGGCGGCGGGCGCCCTGGCCCTCGTACGACGCATCCGCACCACCGTGCTCGCCTTCCTGCGCACCGCGCTCGGCGAGGCCCGCTCGGTGCACACCCGCCCGTCCCGGGCGCTCGCCCTGTGGGGCGGTTCGTTCGCCTTCCCGGCGCTCCAGGCGGCCGGACTGGTCGCGGTCGGGCAGGCGTTGGGACTGTCGGTGCCGCCCCTGCACATGGCGGTCGCCTATCTGGCCGCGACGGTCGCGGTGGCGCTGATCCCCACGCCGGGCGGGCTCGGTTCGGTCGAGGCGGCGCTGGTCGTGGCGCTGGTGGCGGCCGGCGGTCCGGCGGCCGTGGCGACGGCGGTGGTGCTCGCCTACCGGATCATCACCGTCTGGCTGCCGCTGCTGCCGGGGGCGTTGACGCTGGGGGCGCTGGTGCGCTGGAAGGTGATCTGAGGGCCCGCGCCATCGGCCTCACCAGGGGATCGGCCGGCCGTCCCGGAAGAAGCCGCCGGTCGGTCCGTCGTCGGGCAGGGTGGCCGCCCAGACGACCCCGGCGGCGCCCTCCGGCACGGGCCGGCCACCGCCGCCCATGTCGGTGTCGGTCCAGCCGGGACAGATCGCGTTCACCAGCACGCGCCGGGGGCCCAGTTCACCGGCGAGGAGCCGGGTGAGGGCGTTCAGCGCGGCCTTGGAGACGCTGTACGCGGGTGTGCCGCCGGTCATCCCGGCCAGTGAGCCGCTCTCGCTGCTGACGTTGACGACCCGCGGATGCGGGCTGCGCTTCAGCAGCGGCAGCAGCGCCAGCGTGACCCTCCACGCACCGAACAGGTTGGTGTCCAGGGCCTGTTGGACCTCGGCCAGGTCGGCCGAGCGGGCCCGGGCCCAGGTGTCGTAGAGGATCGCGGCGTTGTTGACGACGACGTCGACCCGGCCGAACCGGTCGGTCACCCACTCGGCCATGGCGGCGACGCTCGCCTCGTCGGAGACGTCGAGCTGCACGGCGCTCGCACGCTCACCGATACGCTCGGCGGCGGCCCGCCCCTTGGCGGCGTCCCGGGACCCGAGGACGACCCGGTACCCCCGTTCGGCGAGCTGCCGGGCGGCCTCGTGGCCGATGCCACGGTTGGCGCCGGTCACCACCGCGACGGGAGCCTCGCCCGAACCGCCTGCACCGCGTACCGCCATGGATGGAACACTCCCCTTGCCGTCGCTCTACGGAAGGGAATTCCACCATGCCGGTCCGCGTCGAACGCCAAGGCCCCGTCACCACCGTCGTCCTCTCCCGCCCCGAGGCACGCAATGCCGTCGACGGCCCGACGGCCGACGAACTCACCGATGCCTTCCGCGAGTTCGAGGCGGACGAGGAGGCCCGGGTGGCGGTGCTGTGGGGTGAGGGCGGCACGTTCTGCGCGGGCGCCGACCTCAAGGCGCTGGGCACCGAAAGGAGCAACCGGGTCGAGGAGGCCGGCGACGGCCCGATGGGCCCGACCCGGATGCGGCTGTCCAAGCCGGTGATCGCGGCGGTCGCCGGACATGCCGTGGCCGGCGGCCTGGAGCTGGCCCTCTGGTGCGATCTGCGGGTGGCCGAGGAGGACGCCGTCTTCGGCGTGTTCTGCCGTCGCTGGGGCGTCCCCTTGATCGACGGCGGCACGGTACGGCTGCCCCGGCTGATCGGCACGAGCCGCGCCCTGGACATGATCCTCACCGGCCGCCCGGTACCGGCCTCCGAGGCCTACGACATCGGCCTCGCCAACCGCCTCGTCCCCACCGGCACCGCCCGCACCGAGGCGGAGGCCCTGGCCGCGTCGATCGCCCACTTCCCCCAGGCCTGTCTGCGCTCGGACCGGGCGTCGGTCCTGGACCAGGAGGGCCTGGCCGAGGAGGCGGCGATGCGGTCCGAACTCCGCCACGGCATGGGCGTGTTGGCGGAGAGCCTGGAGGGGGCGGGGCGGTTCGCGGCGGGGGCGGGACGACACGGGGCGTTCACCCGGCCATGACCGTCGACAGGCGGCGGTTCAGGCGCTGATGTGCAGGCCGAAACCGCTGCGGCCCGGCGCCTCCAGACCCTCGCGCAGCCGCGCCGCGGGGATGTCGTAGTCACCGTCGTTCTGGCGGCGGTAGGGAATGGGATCGGTGTCCTCCAAGGACAGCAGCCGCTTCTTCCACAGCTCGGCCGCGTCCGCGAAGACCTCGGGCGACATCCGTACCGTGCGGTACAGCACGAACGGCGGCAGCACCTCCATGCCGGGGTGGTAGAGGATGCCGTGCTGGATCGGGTAGAGAAGGTCGTCGATCGGGCCGTTGATGCCTCGGTCGGAGTAGTGGGATTCGGGGCCGCCGACCGTCACCGACAGCATGGCGCGCCTGCCCTGGAGGGCTCCCTCGCCGAAGCGGTCGCCGTAGCGGGTGTCGCTGTGTTCGCCCACGCCGTAGCCGAAGCCGTAGGTGAACACGCGGTCCACCCAGCCCTTGAGGATCGCGGGCATCGTGTACCACCACAGCGGGAACTGGAGGATCACGGTGTCGGCCCAGCGCAGCTTCTCCTGTTCGGCGCGGATGTCGGCGGTGAGCGCACCGGTTTCGTAGGCGCGTCCCGAATCGTGCACCGCGTCCAGCGGGCTGGAGGCGGCGGCACCGAAGTCGTCGGCGTCGATGACGGATTTCCAGCGCATCGCGTACAGATCGCTGACCTGAACCTCGTGGCCCGCGCCGGTCAGGGTGTCCACCGCGGTGTCGGTGAGCGCGCCGTTCAGCGACTGCCGCTCGGGGTGGGCGTGCACGATGAAGACTTTCATCTCCGCTCCTTGGGTCGATCCCTTGAGTCGTTGTGGGTTCGATCCTTGCGGGCTGCGGCGGTGCGATTCAGGGGCGCTTTCTCCGTAGGCCCGGACTTCCTGGTAATGGCAGGGCCACCCAACTGACGGGGTGCGGCACGGATACTGGAGCGATGGACGATCTCGCTGACTTCCTGCGCACACGGCGATCCCGGGTCCTCCCGGAGAGCGTCGGCATCCCTGCCGATTCACGCCGCCGGGTGAGCGGGCTGCGGCGCGAGGAGGTCGCGCATCTGTCGGGAGTGAGCGTCGACTACTACGTCCGCCTGGAGCAGGGGCGGGCGCGCCAGCCCTCGGTACAGGTGCTCGACGCGCTCGCGCGGGTGCTCGGCCTGGACGAGGTGGAACGCGAGCACCTGCACCGGCTCGCCCACCGCACGGGGCACGCACCGCGGCGGGTGTCCGCGACGCGGCTGCGCCCCGAACTGCTGCGGGTGCTGGATCTCGTCGCCGACGCCCCCGCCTTCATCATCGACCACCGTCTGACGGTCCTGGCCGCGAACCGGCTCGCCGACCTGCTGTACGGGCGTCGCGCCGAAGGGCTGAACATCGCGCGGCACCTCTTCCTGACCGAGGAAGGGCGTGCGCTGTTCGCCGACTGGGATGCCTGCACGCTCGACACCGTCGGCCATCTGCGTCTGTCCGCCGGCCGCCACCCCGACGATCCCGAGCTGGCCTCCCTCATCGGCGAACTCGCCATGCGCAGCGAGCGCTTCCGCCGGCTCTGGGCCCGTGCCGACGTCCGCACCCGCACCCACGGCTGCAAGGCGTACCACCACGGCTCGGTCGGCTACCTGGAACTGCATCAGGAGAACTTCGCGCTCCCGGACACCCTGGGCACGGAACTGATCGTGCAGTCGGCCGCCCCCGGCACGGCCGCCCACGACAACCTGCGCCTGCTGGCCAGCCTCGGCGCCACCGGCGACCCCGCACCGGCGAAGCGCCGGTGACCCGGTCTACGTCGTCGACCCGAGCCACCGTCTGACGGCGGCCGCGACCTGAGCGCCCTCGCGGGCCGCGGCCGCCGCCCTCTCCCCGGGGTGCAGCACGGCGCCCGCGGCGAACACGCCCGGGCGTGAGGTGTGCAGCGTGGCCAGGGTCAGGCCGCCGCGCCGGGCCAGCTCGTGGTCCGGTACGAAATCGCCGGTGAACACCACCGTGTCGCAGGCCAGCACGCCCGTACGGCCGTCGCGGTGGCGTACGCGGACGCCCGACAGGTGGCCGTGGCCGAGGAGTTCGGCCACGGAGGTGTGGGTGAGAACGGGGACGCGTGCGGCGCGGAGCGCGCTTCGGGGCCGCCGCTCCGTGAGCATCGCGACCACCTCGGCCCCCGCCGCCCGCAGTGTGCCGACGGCGGTGTACGACACGTCCTCCGCGCCGACCACCACCGCCCGGCCGCCGATCCGCCGGCCGTGGAGGTGGACGGACTGCTGGAGTTCGCCGGTCGTGAGGACGCCCGCGGGGCGGGTGCCGGGTACCAGGCGGGCCGCCCTCGGGCGTTCGCGGGCGCCCGTGGCCAGCACGATCGCGCGGGCGCCGATCGTCTCCGGGCCCTGCGGGCCGACCGTGTGCAGGGCCAGTGGGCCCGCCCAGTCGAGCGCGGTCACGCCGGTCCGTACGACGGCGCCGGCCCGCCCGGCGGACTGTGCGAGCCGGCGCGCGAACTGCGGGCCGGTCAGCGGGCGCAGCCAGGTGCCGAAGCCGCCGTGCGGGCAGTACCGCAGGACTCCCCCGGGCCGCTCCTCCCGGTCCAGTACCTCCACGCGGACGTCGGCAGCCAGGCGGGCCGCGGCCGTCAGCCCCGCCGGTCCGGCCCCGACGACCAGGACGTCCACCTCCCGCGTCACTCCCGGCCTCCCTCGAACAGCTCCCGCACCGCCGCCCCGCAGTGGAACCCCTGGCAGCGCCCCGCCCGGGCCCGGGTCCGGCGGCCCAGTCCGTCGAGGCTGCGCGGCGGGACCGTACTGGCGAGGGCGTCGCGGATCTCGCCGCGGGAGACGCGTTCGCAGTGGCAGACGAGGCGGCCGTACTCGGGGTCGGCGGCGATGAGTTCGGGCCGCTGGTAGGGACGCGGGAAGGCCTCGCCCAGGTTGGGCATGCGGACTTGCCGCAACTCCCGCTCCGGGCCCGGGTCGAGGCCCTCGCCCTTCAGCAGGGCGGTGACGTGGTCCGCGATGGCGAGGGACGCGGTCAGGCCGGTGGAGCGGATGCCGCCGACCGTGACGTACGCCTGGCCGGGGTGGGCGCGGATGCGGTAGTCGTCGTGCTCGGTGGCGGCGCGCAGTCCGGCGTAGACGGCGGTGATCTCCTCCTCCAGCAGGGCGGGCAGGATGCGGCGGCCCTTTACGCGCAGTGCGGCGAGGCCGTCGGCCGTGGAGCCGGTGGCGTTCTTGTCGTCGAGGTCCTCGGCGGTGGGGCCCAGGAGGACCTTGCCGTACACGGTGGGGGCGATCAGGACGCCCTTGCCCAGGGCCGTGGGGACGGGCAGGAGGATGTGGTTGACCAGGTCGCGGGCGAACGCGTCGTACACGATGAGCTGGCCGCGGCGCGGGGTGACGGTGAAGTCGCGGTGGCCGAGCTGCCGGTCGAGGGTGTCGGCGTGCAGTCCGGCGGCGTTGACCAGCCATCGGGTGCGCAGGGTGCCGCGGCTTGTCGTCAGCGTGTGCGTGTCGTCGTGCCGACTCACCGTCTCTGTACGGCAGTTCAGGTGCAGGTCGACTCCGGACCGGACCGCCTGGGTGGCGTACGCCAGTGTCGTCGTCCACGGGCAGATGATGCTCTCGCCCGGTACGTGCAGGGCGCCGAGCGCGCCCGGCCCGAGGTGCGGTTCGTGTGCGTACAGGTCGGTGGGGCCGAGGAGGCGGGCGTCGCCGTAGGAGTTGCGCTCGGCCTTTGCCAACAGGGCTGGCAGTGCGGCGAGTTGTGCCTCGTCCCAGGCGACGAGGAGTGCGCCGACCGGTTCCACAGGGATGCCGGACTCGGCGGCGTACGCGGCGAGCCGGTGTGCGCCCTCGCGGACCAGGCGGGCCTCCAGCGAGCCGGGGGCCGCGTCGAAACCGGTGTGCAGGATCGCGGTGTTGGCCTTCGAGGTGCCCTGGCCGACGTCGTCCTGGGCCTCGACGAGGGCGACGCGGAGCCGGGGGAAGCGGGCCAGCTCGCGGGCGATCGCGCAGCCGACGACTCCGGCGCCGACCACCGTCACGTCGTAGCCGACGGAGGGCAGCGGGCCCCGGTCGGTGACCGTCATCGGTCGAGGAGGGCGTTGACGGCGCCCCGGAAGGCGGCCCGGCGTGCGGCGGCCTCGTCGGTCCCGATGCGCGGCTCGTACACGGCGGCCGGCTTCCGCTCCGGCAGCGCCTCGGCCACGCTCAGGCCGGGTTCGGCGCCGAGGCGGGCGAACGCTCCGGCGCCGAGTGCGGTGGCGTCGGCCAGCGCGGACACCTCGACCGGGCGTTGCAGCAGGTCGGCCTGGGTCTGCAGGAGCAGGGCGGACCGGGTCAGACCGCCGTCCACGCGCAGTACCTGAACCGGTGTGCCGAGGTCCGTGGCGGCGGCGTCGGTCAGTTCGGCGACCTGGGCGGCCAGGCCCTCGCACAGGGCGCGCACCAGGTGGCCGGGGCCGGTGTCGAGGCCGAGCCCGGTGAGCGAGCCGCGCGCGTCGCCGCGCCACCAGGGGGCGGCGAGCCCGGCGAGGGCCGGTACGAAGGTGACCCCGCCGGTGTCGGGGACGCTGCCGCCGACCGTGTCCAGGTCGGCGGCGTCGGAGATGACGCCGAGGTCGGTGAGCCAGCGCACGGCGGACGCGGCCGTGTAGACCTGGCCGTCGAGGCAGTAGTCGGTGCGGCCGGCGAGCCGCCAGGCGACACAGCTGACCAGCCCGGAGGTGCCCCGCCGCGGCGTGTCGCCGGTGGGGGCGAGCAGGAACGCGCCGGTGCCGTAGGTGCACTTGGCGCCGCCGGGTTCGGTGATCCGCTGGGCGAAGAGGGCGGCCTGCTGGTCGACGACGAGGCCGGTGAGGGGGATCTCGGGGCCGAAGGCGGTGGTCGTGCCGACGGGGGCCGCGGTGTCGACGACCTCGGGCAGGCGTTCGCCGGACAGCCCGTACAGGTCGAGGGCGCGCGGGGACCATTCGGCCCGGTCCAGGTCGAGGAGTTGGGTGCGGCCGGCGGTGGCGGCGTCCGTGACGTAGGCGCCGGTGAGACGGTGGACGAGCCAGGCGTCGGAGGTGGTGACCACGCCGTCGCGGGTGAGGTGGCGGCGTATCCAGGCCATCTTCGGGGCGGCGAAGTACGGGTCCAGGGGCAGGCCCGTCAGCAGGCGTAATTCGTCGGCGTGTCCGGCCAGTTCCGCGCAGACGCTCTCGGCGCGGCGGTCCTGCCAGACGAGGGCGTCGGTGAGCGGCCGGCCGGTGGCGGGGTCCCAGGCGAGGACGGTCTCGCCCTGGTTGGCCAGGCCGAGGGCGACGACGGGTTCGCCCGCCTCGGCGAGTGCGCGGCGGCCGGCCTCGACCACGGACCCGTACAGCTCGGCGGGGTCGACCTCCACCAGGCCACCGGGCAGATGACGGGGACGTACGGCGGCGAAGCCGGTGCCGAGGACACCGCGCTCGGGGCAGACGACCAGGGCCTTGGTGCCGGACGTGCCCTGATCGACCGCGAGTACCGCACCGGTCATCACGCCTCCCCCGCCGAACGGCCCGACGATCAACGGTCGCCAGCCTGCCGCCGGGTCTCACAAGGCGTCAAGGAGGCACGGTACGAACCCCTGTGCGGGATACGGCAGGATGAGCCCGTCGCGCCCGGTCGGCGCGCGCGTACAGTCCGGAATTCGAGCAGGTGGCAACGTGACGACACTTCACACCCGGCCGTCGGCGAGGCACTTCGCCGTCGCTTCTCTCCCCGGAGGTGACCGGTGAAGCGGGATCTCACTGTGGACGACCTGGTCAT
Source organism: Streptomyces sp. NPDC079141 (assembly GCF_040686775.1). Lineage (NCBI taxonomy): Bacteria > Bacillati > Actinomycetota > Actinomycetes > Kitasatosporales > Streptomycetaceae > Streptomyces > Streptomyces sp. NPDC079141. The sequence goes on from NZ_JBFBLP010000001.1 coordinate 970,699, forward strand.
CGCCGGAATCGCGGTGGCCGCGGGCCTGCTGGCGGCGTTTCTGCTGAGGATGCTGATGCGCTGGCTCGGCAAGCACGCCGACCGCACCCGCTGGAGCGGTGACGACCTCATCGTGGACGCGCTGCGGTCCGTGGTGCCGTGGGCGGCGGTCCTCGGCGGCGCGGCCTCCGCCGGCGCGGCGCTGCCGCTGACCAGGACGGTCCAGCGCAATGTCAACCAGACCCTGACCGTGCTGCTCATCTTCGTGGTGACGCTGGCGGTGGCCCGCGGGGTCGCCGGGCTGATGCGGACGGTCACCCAGTCCCGCCCCGGCGTCGCCGGATCGGCCACGATCTTCGTCAACATCTCCCGGATCCTGGTCCTGGCGATCGGCTTCCTGGTGGTGCTCCAGACGCTCGGCGTCTCCATAGCGCCGCTGCTCACCGCCCTGGGCGTCGGCGGTCTTGCGGTGGCCCTGGCCCTGCAGGACACGCTCGCCAACCTCTTCGCGGGCATCCACATCCTCGCCTCCAAGACCGTCCAGCCGGGCGACTACATCCGGCTGAGCAGCGGCGAGGAGGGCTACGTCGAGGACATCAACTGGCGCCAGACGACGGTCCGTAATCTGTCCAACAACCTCGTCGTGATCCCCAACGGGGAGCTCGCGAAGACGAACATGACCAACTTCATGCGGCCCGAGGAGCAGTTGACGATCCTGCTGCAGGTCGGCGTCGCCTACGACAGCGACCTGGACCAGGTCGAGCGGGTGACGAACGAGGTCATCGCCGAGGTGATGACCGAGGTCGAGGGGGCGGTCCCGGACCACGAGCCGATCATCCGCTTCCACACCTTCGGCGACTCCCGGATCGGCTTCACCGTCATCCTGGGCGTCGGCGAGTTCAGCGACCAGTACCGGATCAAGCACGAGTTCATCAAGCGCCTGCACCGCCGCTACCGCCGGGAGGGCATCCGTATCCCGGCGCCCACCCGGACGGTGGCGATCCAGCAGGGGTCGGTGGCCATTCCGCAGCAGCGCAGCCCCGAAGAGGCGGACGAAGCGACCTCCGCCCGCCTCGACTGACATACCCGGGCGGGCCTACAGGGTCGCCGAGTTGTCGTGGTACTGCGCCTCCCGGCGGCGGTGCGGGGCCGCCGAGGGCGAGGTGACCGGGGTGACCGTCCAGTCCGGGTGGCCCGGCATCCGCGGGGTCTTCGTGCCGTAGAGCCAGTCGTTCAGGAAGCCCGACAGGTCCTGTCCGGACACCTCCGAGGCGACGGCGATGTAGTTCTGCGTCGTCGCCGAGGAGTTGCGGTACCGCTCCAGGAAGGCGCGCTCGATCGCGTTGAAGGTCTCCTCGCCGACGGCCTGCCGCAGCGCGTACAGGACGAGGACGCCGCCGAGGTAGCGCTGGCCGTCGAAGAGGTTCACCGCGTTCGGGGCGGCGACCGGGCCGGAGTCGCGGCGCCACTGGTCGCCGCGCGCGTAGGTGTGCTTCATCCGGGCTTCCAGGCTGGTCAGGCCGATCGAGTCGGGCCAGCCGCGCTCGTAGCGGTAGAGCAGGCCGTAGAAGTCGGCGTGGCCCTCGTTGAGCCAGAGGTCGGCCCAGGTGGCGGGGCTGACGCTGTTGCCGAAGTAGGAGTGGACCAGCTCGTGCATCATGTGCGAGCCGATCTTCGACTCCTCCTGGAGGAGGTAGTTCGGCCGGTAGATGGTGAGCGTCTGGGTCTCCAGGCCGGTGAAGTCGAAGGGCTTCTCGGCGTCGGAGTTGCAGGGCAGCAGGCCGTAGGTCTCGAAGGGGTAGGCGCCCAGGCGCCGCTCGATCCACTCCACGAGCGCCGGGGTGAGGGCGAGCGCCGGCTCCAGCGCGGCGGCCCGGGCGACCGGTACGACGTCCCGGAGCGGCAGCCCGTGCGGACCCTGCCGGTCCTTGATCACATAGTCGCCGACCGTGATCTGCACCATCTCGGTGGCGATCGGCGAGCGTGAGCGGTAGGTGTGGGCGGTCCGGCCGTCGGCCAGGTTCTCGGTGCCAACCAGCTGACCGGAGGCGACGCCGCGCAGGCCGGCGGGGACGGTGAGCCGGAAGGTGAAGTCGGCCTTGTCGACGGGGTGGTCGTTGCACGGGAAGACGGTGTGCGCGGACCTCGGCTGACAGGCCACCGCGAAGCCGTCCGGGGTGGCGACCCATCCGGTGTGCGGCAGGGTGCGGCGCGGGTCGGCGGTGTACTCCACGCAGAGCGTGACGGCCGCGTTCTTCCACAGCGGCCGGGCGGGGGTGATCCGCAGCTTCTCGGCGCTCTGCTCGAACGTCGCCGGGCGGCCGCCGACACGCACGGCTCGTATGTCGAGGCCCAGGGCGTCCAGGGAGAGCCGGGTCAGGTCCTGGGTGGTGCGGATCCTCAGGGTCGCGGTGGCCTCGACGAGCCGGGTCGCCGGGTCGTAGGCGAAGTCCAGGTGGTAGGCGGAGACGCGGTAGCCGTCGTTGCCCAGGTCCGGGAAGACGGGGTCGCCGAGGGTCTCGGGGCCGGGGGTGCCGCTCTTCCCCGAAGCGGAGCGGCTGCCGCTGTCCCCCGTGGCGGCGTGGGCCGTGGGGGCCAGGGAAAGGGCCGCGGCCGTGCCGATCAGCGCGGCCGGAGCCGTCACTCTGGTGCGAAATCTCATGGTCTGCCTTCGCTCGGGCGGCCGGGTGGTCAGGTCCGGCCGTCGCTCGGTTGAGTCATCTGCTGAGCGATCAGCTGAGTGATCTCTCTACATGAGCCCCGGAACGAGCGATTCGGTTGCCTCACGGCCGAAACTTCCCCCTCGCTCGTCCCCTCCGTGCGCGGACCCCTGTCGAGCCCGGGTCGATCACGAGATATCTTGATGTCGAGCAATGTTGCAGACGTGGAGCGGAGCACCCGGTGACTGACTCGACCATCATCTATACGCACACTGACGAGGCCCCGGCCCTGGCGACGTATTCCTTCCTGCCGGTGGTCCAGGCGTACGCCTCGCAGGCGGGTGTCGACGTGGCGACGCGCGACATCTCGCTGGCCGGGCGGATCATCGCCGTGTTCCCGGAGTACCTCACCGAGGACCAGCGGATCCCGGACGCGCTGGCCGAGCTGGGCGCGCTGGCCAAGACCCCCGCCGCCAACATCATCAAGCTGCCGAACGTCTCGGCGTCGATCCCGCAGCTGAAGGCCGCCGTCGCCGAGCTGCAGGGCCAGGGCTACGCGCTGCCGAACTACCCGGACGAGCCGAAGACCGACGAGGAGCGCGAGATCCGCGCCCGCTACGACAAGATCAAGGGTTCCGCCGTGAACCCGGTCCTGCGTGAGGGCAACTCCGACCGCCGCGCCCCCGCCTCGGTCAAGAACTACGCCAAGACCCACCCGCACCGCATGGGCGCCTGGACCGCCGAGTCCAAGACGAACGTGGCGACGATGGCCGAGAACGACTTCGCCTCCACCGAGAAGTCCGTGGTGATCGACGCGGCCACCACCCTCAGCTTCGAGCTGGTCGGCGCCGACGGCTCCACCACCGCGCTGCGCGAGCCGCTGAAGGTCATCGCCGGCGAGGTCGTCGACGCCTCCGTGATGCGTGCCGCCGCGCTGCGCGAGTTCCTCGCCGCGCAGGTCGCCCGCGCCAAGGCGGAGGGCGTGCTGTTCTCCGTACACCTCAAGGCCACGATGATGAAGGTCTCCGACCCGATCATCTTCGGTCACGTGGTGCGCGCCTTCTTCCCGAAGACCTTCGAGCAGTACGGTGCGACGCTGGCGGCCGCCGGTCTGTCCCCGAACGACGGTCTGGGCGGCATCCTCAAGGGCCTGGAGTCGCTGCCCGAGGGCGCCGCGATCAAGGCGTCCTTCGAGGCGGAGATCGCCGAGGGCCCGGCCCTGGCGATGGTCGACTCCGACAAGGGCATCACCAACCTGCACGTGCCGTCCGACGTCATCGTCGACGCCTCCATGCCGGCCATGATCCGCACCTCCGGCCACATGTGGGGCCCGGACGGCCAGGAGGCCGACACCCTCGCGGTGCTGCCGGACCACTCCTACTCCGGCGTCTACCAGGTCGTGATCGAGGACTGCCGGGCCAACGGCGCCTTCGACCCGTCGACCATGGGCTCGGTCCCGAACGTCGGCCTGATGGCGCAGAAGGCCGAGGAGTACGGCTCCCACGACAAGACCTTCGAGATCCCGGCCGACGGCACCGTCCGCCTGGTCGACGAGGCCGGCAACGTCCTCCTGGAGCAGGCCGTCGCCGCCGGTGACATCTTCCGCGCCTGCCAGACCAAGGACGCGCCGATCCGTGACTGGGTCAAGCTGGCCGTCACCCGTGCCCGCGCCACCGGCGACCCGGCCGTGTTCTGGCTGGACGAGGCCCGCGGCCACGACGCCGTGATCATCGAGAAGGTCAAGGCGTACCTGCCGGAGCACGACACCGAGGGCCTGGACATCCAGATCCTGTCCCCGGTCGAGGCCACCAAGCTGTCGGTCGAGCGCATCCGCCGCGGCGAGAACACCATCTCCGTCACCGGCAACGTGCTGCGCGACTACCTGACCGACCTGTTCCCGATCCTGGAGCTGGGCACCAGCGCCAAGATGCTGTCGGTCGTCCCGCTGATGGCGGGCGGCGGTCTGTTCGAGACGGGCGCCGGCGGCTCCGCGCCGAAGCACGTCCAGCAGCTGGTCAAGGAGAACTACCTGCGCTGGGACTCGCTCGGTGAGTTCTTCGCGCTGGTCCCGTCCCTGGAGCAGTACGCGACGGCCACCGGCAACACCAAGGCCAAGGTCCTCGCCGACGCCCTCGACCGCGCCACGGCGACCTTCCTCAACGAGGACAAGTCCCCGACCCGTCGCGTCGGCGGCATCGACAACCGCGGCAGCCACTTCTACCTGTCCCTGTACTGGGCGCAGGAGCTGGCCCAGCAGACCGAGGACGCGGGCCTGGCCAAGGCCTTCGCGCCGCTCGCCGAGACGCTCGCCGCGGGCGAGCAGAAGATCGTCGAGGAGCTGCTCGCGGTCCAGGGGCAGCCGGCCGACATCGGCGGCTACTACCAGCCCGACCCGGCGAAGGCCGCCGCGGTCATGCGCCCGTCGGCCACCTGGAACGAGGCGCTCGCCTCGCTGAGCTGACCGACCGGGCCACAGGGCCTTTCGCTCCGCCCCGACCGGCGCACGTCCGGCCGGGGCGGAGCCATGTCCGCACCCCCTGCGAAGGCCCGGCGGACTTCTTTGACGCAATTGCGTGAGCGATATGCATGATCTCAACTATCCTCAGGTACAAGAGGATTGAGGCCTGCGCGCACTTGCTCGGAGCAACAGGCCGCCACTTCGAGTGCGAGGGGTGAGGCGATGGCCACGGCCGGCGGTCCCACGCTGCGACGGCGTCAGCTCGGCTCCGAGCTCCGCCGCCTGCGCGAACACGCGGGCAAACGGATCGAGGACGTCGCGGCGCACCTGGAGTGCTCGATGTCCAAGATCAGCCGGGTGGAGACCGGACAGGCCCCGATCAAGGCACGGGACGTCCGCGACCTGCTCCAGTGGTACGGCGTGACCGACCCGGAACTGACCGAAGCCGTCATGCAGATCCACAAGGACGCCCAGCAGCAGGGCTGGTGGGCGCACTACAACGAGGTGCTGCCCTCGGGCATGGCCACCTACGCGGGCCTGGAGGCCGACGCCCGCGTCCTGCGCTCCTACGAGCCCACCTTCGTCCACGGCCTGCTCCAGACCGAGGACTACGCCCGTGCCGTCATCGCCGCCGTACGGCCCAACGAGCCCCACGAGGTGGACCAGTTGGTGCGCTTCCGCAAGGAGCGCCAAGCCCTGCTGACCCGGACGCCCGAGCCGCTGGAGCTGTGGGTGGTGCTGGAGGAGAGCGCGCTGCGCCGCCCCATCGGCGGTACGGAGGTCATGGTGGCCCAGCTGGAGCACCTGAGCCGGGCGGCGGCCATGCCGAACGTGACCATCCAGGTCATGCCGACCGCCAAGGGCGCCCACGCGGCCCTCGCCGGCACCTTCTCGCTCCTGGAGTTCGAGCCGCGCACACCCACCGTGGTCTACGTCAACTCGATCGCCGGAAACGTGTATCTGGAGAAGGAACGCGATGTGCGCACCTTCATCCAGACCTTCGACCTCGTGCGGGCCGCCGCTCCCGACCCGCAGGAGACACCCACCACGCTGGAGCAGATCGCAAGGGAGATACAGGGGTCATGAGCGCGCACGACGAGCGGCGCCGGTCGCGGGTCGACCTGGACGGCGCCGACTGGCGCAAGAGCAGCCGCAGTTCGGGCAACGGGGCGTGTGTCGAGGTCGCCGCCGTCGACGGCCTGGTCGCGGTCCGGGACTCCAAGAACACCCAAGGACCGGCGCTCGTGTTCGCACCGCGCGAATGGCGGGCGTTCCTCGGCGGAGGGATCCGCCGTCCCTGAACGGGAGTTGAGAACCGTCGGCGGGCCGGGGCGGTGAGCCACCGGAACAGTTGCCGCACGTACGAATGGAGTACGACGCGCGACCGGCCCCTTGGCGCGTCGGGCTGCCCGTGAACGAGGACCCCTCACTCCCGCCCGTCGCGTCCGGCGCCTTCTACACCGACGGGACCTTCTGGTCGGCGGCCGGTGTCGCCGTGGCCGTGCTCGTCGGGTTGGGCGCCATCTGGGCCATGTTCCGGTCCACCCACCCGAGGCTGCGTCTCAACTACACCGTGCTGCATGGCCCGTTGGTGCCGCTGCGCATGGACGGCGGCCTGGAGATCCGGCGCAACGGCACCCTGCTGACCGACCCGCACTATGTCGAGGTGGTGCTGACCAACCCGGGCCGACGGGACATACCCAGCGGCGCGTTCGACCGGGGCGATCCGTTCTGGGTGCACCTGGACGTGTCCTATCTGGAGGTGCTGCGCACCGAGTCCAGCCCCGGCTCGACCCGTGTCCCGCAGGCCCAGGTGTACGGCTCCCACCTGAGTATCGGACCGGGTCTGATCAGCTGCGGCACGACGATCACGTATGTTCTGCTGGTGGACACCGCACCGGCGTACAACTGCCATCACTCCCTCGTCGACGTGAAGGTGCAGCAGGTCCCGGTGACGCCGCCCCGGCGCACCGCACTCCCCTCCCCGATCAGGACGCCCTGAACCCTCATGCCGACCTCCTACGAACTGCTGCCCGGTGCCGAAGACTCGCCGGTGATCCTCCACGTGCCGCACTCCGCCCGGGCGATCCCGGCCGACGTGCGGGCCGGGATCCTGCTGGACGACGCGGGCCTGGAGCGGGAGCTGGACCACATCACCGACGCGCACACCGCCGAGATCGCCGAGGCGGCGGCCGGGCTGGCCGGGGTGACGCCCTGGCGGTTCGTGAACCGGCTGTCGCGGCTGGTGGTCGACCCGGAACGGTTCCCCGACGAGCGGGAGGAGATGCTCGCCGTCGGCATGGGCGCCGTCTACACGCGCACCACGCACCGGTCGGAGCTGCGGGCCGCGGACACCGATCCCGGGCCGCTGGTCGAGCGGTACTTCCGGCCCTACGCCGAGGCGATGGCGCACGCCGTGGCCGGGCGGCTGGCCGCCACCGGGCGGGCCGTGATCATCGACGTCCACTCCTACCCGACCGCCCGGCTGCCCTACGAACTGCACGGCGACGGCCCGCGCCCGCCCGTCTGCCTGGGCACCGACGCCTTCCACACCCCGCCCGGGCTGCGCGCCGCGGCCGAGAAGGCGTTCGCTCAGTGCGGGGAGACCGGGCTGGACAGCCCGTTCGGCGGTACGTACGTGCCGCTGGAGTTCTACGGGAGCGAGCCGCGGGTCAGCGCCCTGATGGTGGAGATCCGCCGGGACACGTACATGACCGAGCCGGGCGGGCCCGCCGGGCCGGGGCTCACCCGGCTCGCCTCGGCGCTGGCGCGGCTGGTCGACGCGCTGCCGGGCTGACCCTCCGGCTGGAGCACTCCCGGGCGACAGGCGGGCGGGCGGCGGTGAGGGTGGGGGCATGACAGAGGAGACCACCACGCTCACCGAACCCCCGGTACGGGACTGGCCCGCGCTCGACCTGGACGGCACGGACTTCGACCCGGTCCTCGCGGACCTCATGCGCGAGGGGCCGCTGACCCGCATCCGGCTGCCGCACGGCGAGGGCTGGGCGTGGCTGGCCACCCGCTACGAGGACGTCAGGGCGATCACCAACGACCCCCGGTTCGGCCGGGCCGAGGTCACCCGACGCCAGGTGACCCGGATGGCCCCGCACTTCAAGCCCCGGCCGGGCTCGCTCGCCTTCGCCGACCAGCCCGACCACAACCGGCTGCGCCGGCCGGTCGCCGGCGCGTTCACCGTGGGCGCGATGAAGCGGCTGCGGCCGCGCGCCCAGCGGATGCTCGACGACCTGATGGACGGCGTGGTCCGGGACGGGCCGCCAGCGGACCTGATCGAGCGGGTCCTGGAGCCCTTCCCGCTCGCGGTGGTCAGCGAGGTGATGGGGGTGCCCGCCGCCGACCGGGCCCGGGTGCATGGCTGGACCCGGCAGATCATCTCCACCTCCGGCGGCGCCGAGGCCGCCGAGCAGGCCAAGAACGGCATGTACGGCTGGATCACGGAGACGATCCGGGCCCGCGCCCGCAGCCTCGGCGACGACGTGTACTCGCTGCTCGGCGCCGCCGTGCACCACGGCGAGATCAGCGAGACGGAGGCCGTCGGCCTCGCCGGGCCGCTGCAGATCGGCGGCGAGGCCGTCACCCACAACTGCGGCCAGATGCTGTACCTGTTGCTCACCCGGCCCGGGCTGATGACACGGATGCGGGAACGGCCCGAGGCACGCGGCGCCGTCCTGGACGAGCTGCTGCGCTACATCCCGCACCGCAGCAGCGTCGGCCTGGCCCGTATCGCCCTGGAGGACGTCGACCTGCACGGCCTGCGTATCCGGGCCGGTGACCCGGTGTACGTGTCCTACCTGGCCGCCAACCGCGACCCCGAGGTGTTCGCCGACCCGGACCGGATCGACCCCGACCGCGAGCCCCGAGCCCACCTGGCCTACGGCAACGGCCCGCACTACTGCACCGGCGCCGTGCTCGCCCGCCTCCAGACCGAGCTGCTGCTCGGCACACTGCTGGACCGGCTGCCGGGACTGCGGCTCGCGGTGGCGCCGGAGGAGGTTCCCTGGCGCCGCAGGACGATGATCCGCGGACCGCAGTCCCTGCCGTGTACCTGGTGAGTCAGGCCCGCAGCCACTCCGTCACGACCACCTCGCCGCCGGCGCGCAGCCGCAGGGCGAACGGTCCGACGGGCGGGGCGTCGGTGGTGAAGCGGCCCATCGCGTCGGCGGTGAGTTCGGCGGCCGACTGCGGGCCGCCGAGCACCTCGATGCGGACCGGCTGGGGCGGCAGCACCTGCCCCATCAGCGACTGACCGGTCACCTCGACGTCGACGGTCACCTCGCCGGCGCGGAAGGTCAGCATGCGCGGGACGTCGGTGGCCCCCCGCACCGGGATGGCGTCCACCACCGAGTCGAAGGTCAGCTCGGCGATCCGGGCGTCGAGGTCGTGCAGCGCGAAGGCCTCGACGGCGATCCGGCACAGCTCCGGCGGGACGGGATCCAGGATCCCGGCGGCCCGGCGCAGTTCCTCCTCCAGCAGCTCGCAGTCCAACCCGTCCTCGGTGTCGGCGGCCTCTTCGGTGCCTTCCTCGAAGAGATCGTCGTTCATGTCGTGGTTCACAGCGCTCCCCGTGCGTCGAGTCGGGCCCGAAGGCGGCGCAGACAGCGCTGGCGCAGCGGCCCGATACTGCCCACGGCGATGCCCAGTGCGGCGGACACCTCCTGGTAGCTGGGCGGCGGCGTGGCCATCAGCACACGCAGCAACTGGCGGCAGCGCTCGCCGAGTTCCTCGAACTCCTGCCACAGCCGCCGCACGCGCTCGCTCTGCGCGGCCGCCTCCTCGGAGTCCAGCAGCGACTCCTCGGGCGTACGGTCCTCACTGACCCGGTCGAGCAGATGCGGATCGTCGGTCGGAGTCAGCCGCCGCAGGCTCTTGAGCACCTTCAGCGACTCGTGCCGTGCGGTGCTCGCCAGCCACGACCCGGCCTTCTCCGGCTCCCGGATGCGCCCCAGATGCTGGGCGAACCGGAACCAGGCGGTCTGGTAGACCTCGTGGGCGTCGGCGTCGGAGAGCCGGTGCGCGCGCACCACGGACCACACCAGTGGGCTCAGCCCTTCCACGAGCGCCTTCCAGGCCGCCGCGTCACCGTCGACGGCGGACTGGACGAGCGCGCCGACCTCTGCACGATCCACGGCCCCACCCCTCGTGTACGGCAAGTCATCGTACGCCGCGGAGGGGACGGTTCCGACCCTCATGCCGGAGGAGTGAGGGGGACGACGGGGACCGGGCGCCAGGTGGGCGGACGCAGCGCCGGGACATGCGCCCCGCGCACCTCCGCGTACTCGGTGTTCATCGCCAGGAGTTGCTTGCGGGCCAGGCGCGGGTCGGTCTCCTTGTGCGCGGTCATGTGGTCGGCGACCATGCCCGCGACGACGGGCGTGGCGAACGAGGTGCCGCTCCAGTGCGCGAACCCCTCGAACAGCACCTGGTCCGGGTTGCCCGACACGGCCGCCGCCCGCTCCTCGGTCAACACGCCGGTGTGCCGCGGGGACTGACAGGTGCACAGGTAGGCGAAGCCGTAGCGGCAGGCGTCGTAGGTGGAGTGCTGGTACACGTACGGCACGGGCGCGTCGAAGCCGGTCAGCGAGCTGGTGAGGCGCTCGCCGGGCGCGTAGGCCTTCACCCACTGGCCGTGGTTGCTGAAGCAGGCGCCGAACTCGCCGTCGCCGCGCAGCGCGCCGATCGACAGCACGGCGTCGGAGTAGTCGGGCAGGTCGGCGTAGGCGGCGGGCCAGAAGGGCGTGGCGCTGGCGTTGTTGCCGGCCGCGGCGACCAACAGGGTGCGCTGCCCGCGCAGTTCCTCCATGAAGGCGGCAAGGCCCAGCAGTCCGTCGGTGCGGCCGTTGGAGGTGCCGGCGGAGAGGCTGAGGATGTCCGGCCAGCCGCCCTGCTCGACGGCCTCGAAGAGCTTGTCGCCGAACTCGGACTCCAGGATGGCGCCGGCGTCGTTGAGGGTGTTGCGGACGGTGATGTCGGTGTTGGGTGCCACCGCCGCGACGAGTCCGGCGATGAACGTGCCGTGTCCGACGTACTGCTGGAGCACGCCGTTGTCGTCGCACTCCTTGATCTGGGCGTCGCCCTGGGTGCGCGCCAGCAGCGGGTAGGACCGGTAGTCCTTCATCAGGCCGGTGTCGATGACCAGGACGCCTACGGCGGTGTCCGCGTCGTACAGGGTCTCGGCCGCCGCCGGGTTGGGCGGCTGGGTCAGCGGGGCCGGGACGGGCTCGTCGCCCGGGCAGGCGTTGACGGCGATGGACACCACGTGGTTGCGGCTGACCAGTCGGCGTCCCGCGCGTCCCTCCGCCTCGCGCAGTGCCCTCAGGGCGCCCGCGACGGCCCGGTCCCCGCGCCGGTCGCCGTGGGCGGGGTCGCCGACCTGGATCCGGGTGATGCCGGAGCGGTTGGTCTCCGGGCCCGCCCGGCGGATGTGGTCGGTGGTGAGGCCGGTGAAGGCGGTGAAGTGCTCGCGCACGGTGTCCTCGACGACGCGCGCCTCCTCGCCGTCGCGGGCCAGGACGACGCCCTTCTCGTAGAGGAACTCGGCGGAGTCGTCCGGTCCCATCGCCAACGGGACGTCGGGCATGGAGCGTTGGATCTGCTCGAACTGCTCGTGGAATCGCTGAGGTGCCATGGCGTGTCCTCCCCCTCAAGGCGGCAATCGTCAGTCAGAGCCGTACAGCCGTCGATTGATACAGCACCAAACCTGTGTGGTCCGCAACCCGGAGCACTACCATCCGTTGAGTGACAGCGGGAAGCGACTCGGTTCTCGAACTGCTGCCGAAGGTGTTCGCCGCCCCGGGTGAGGCGCTGGCCCAGGCGGAAGGGGTGCTCGGCGCCGACCCCTCGCCGCTGCACGCCTCCGTCGCCCATCAGGTGATCGGCATCTGGCAGCGGGACTTCGGCGACATGCGGCTCGCGCTGGCCCATCTGCGGCTCGCCCGGGACTTCGCGGCGCGCGCGGACTCCGCGGACCGTGAGGCGGATGTACTGGGCACGCTCGGCGTGGCGCTGGTGCACGCGGGCCGTACCCGGCAGGGTCTGGACGCGTTCGAGCGGGGTGTCGCCCGCGGCACGGGACACACCCGGGCGCGGGTGCTGTACCGGCGGGCCTACGTCTGGTGGGTGCTCGGCCACCACCGCGAGGCGTTGGAGGACGTACGCCGCGCGATTTCGGTGCTGCGGCAGGCGGACGACGTGATCTGGACGGCACGGGCGCTGACCCTGCGCGCCACCGTGCACCTGGCGCTCGGGGCGGTGGACCGGGCGGAGGCGGACTTCACGGCGGCCGAGGCGCTGTGGGAGACCACCGGCCAGGAGCACGACAAGGCGGACGCCGTGGAGAGCCGGGGGCTCGCCGCGTTCCGGTCCGGTGACATCCCGGCGGCGCTGCGGCTGCTGGACGAGGCCGAGGAGCGGTACGCCAAGCTGGGCACGCCGACGTTCATGCTCGACATCCGGCGCTGCGAGGTGCTGATGGCGGCCGGGCTCGCCCCGGAGGCGCTGGCCGAGGCGGACGCGGCGATCGGCGTCCTGGACCAGATGGGCGGGCAGTCCACGCGCAAGGCGGAGCTGCTGCTCGTGGCCGCCCGGGCGGCCCGGCTGACGGGTGATCCGCACACGGCGTTCGCGCGCGCGGCGGTGGCGGTACGGCTGTTCGCTGGGCAGCGGCGCACCTGGTGGGAGACGCATGCCCGGCTGGTGCTGATCGAGGCGCGGCTCGCCGCCGGGCGGGCCTCGGGGCGGCTGGTCGCCGACGCGGCCGCGGTCGCCGAGCGGCTCGCTTCCTTCGGCGCGCCCGCGGCGCCGGAGGCCTCGCTCCTCGCGGGCCGGATCGCGCTCACGCTGGGCTGGCGGACGGACGCCGAACGGCATCTGGCCATCGCCGCCCGCAGCCGGCGCGCCGGTCCGCCGCTGGCGCGGATGACGGGCTGGGCGGCGCAGGCGCTGCGGGCGCGGGCCGCCGGGTCCGGCCGAGGGGTGCTGGAGGCGTGCCGGCGCGGTCTGGACGTGCTCGACGACCACCGGATGACGCTGGGCGCCCCCGAGCTGCGGGCCCGGGCCACCGCGCAGGGCGCGGAGCTCGCGGCGCTGGCGCAGCAGGCCAGTCTCGACAGCGGGAGCCCGCGGCGGCTGCTGGTGTGGAGCGAGCGCTGGCGGGCCACGGTGCTGTCCGCGCCGCCGACCCGGCCCCCGGCCGACCCGGCGCTGCTGAGCGCGCTGACGGCGTTCCGGGAGATCGCGGCCCGCGCGGAGGCCGCCCGGATGGAGGCCCGGCCGGTCCCGGCGCTGGAACGCGAACAGCGCCGTCTGGAACGGGAGATACGCTCCCGGACCCTGCACATGCGCGGCGAGTCCCCGGGGGACGGCGACCGCTTCGACCCCGCGCGGCTGCTTCAGCGGCTCGGGGACGACATACGGCTGGCCGAGCTCGTCGTGGTCGACGGGCGGGTCCAGGTGCTGCTGTGCGGGCAGGGGCGGGTGCGGCGGTTCGAGGCCGGGCTGCTGGCCGACGCGGAGACCGAGGCCGAGCATGTGCAGGCCGGGTTGCGGCGGCTGGCCCACCCGGGGGCGGAGGGGCGGCTTCCGCTGGTGGAGGCGGCCGGGCGGCGGCTGGAGGAGCTGCTGCTCGGACCGGCCGCGGCGCAGCTGGGCGACGGACCCGTGGTGGTCGTACCGCCCGGGCGGCTGCACCGGGTGCCGTGGGCGGTGCTGCCGTCGCTGCGCGAGCGGGTGCTCAGCGTGTCGCCGTCGGCGAGCAGTTGGCTGCGGGCCCGGGAGACCGAGCCGCCGCCCGGCGGCCGGCAGGTGCTCGTGCGCGGGCCGGGTCTGGCGACCGGCGGCGCCGAGGTGCCCGAACTGGCCGACCGGTACGGCACGGCGACCGTGCTGGAGGACGACGAGGCGTGCGTGCCACGGGTGTTGGAGGAGCTGGACGGCGCGGCGCTGGCGCACATCGCGGCGCACGGCACCTTCCGGGCGGACAGCCCGCTGTTCTCGGCGCTGCGGATGGCCGACGGCCCGATCGTCGTGCACGACTTCGAGCGCCTGGACCGCAGCCCGTACCGGATCATCCTCTCCTGCTGCGACACGGCCCGCTTCGCCTCGGTGGGCGCCGACGAGCTGCTCGGCCTGGTCACCGCGCTGCTGCCGCTGGGCACGGCGGGCGTGGTGGCGTGCAGCGCCCCGGTCAACGACGCCGCGGTGGTGCCGCTGATGGTCGCCCTGCACAAGGGGCTGAGCTCCGGCCTGTCCCTGGCCGAGGCGCTGCGCGACGCCCGCTCCGAGCTGCCGGGCGACGCGACGCACCGGGCGACGGGGTGGGCGTTCTCGGCGTTCGGGGCGGCCTGAGCGCTGCGCCGGCGGTGCTGAGTGGACACGGCCGGTCAGTCCCGGACCGCGGGGCCTGTCAGACCGTGCGCCCCCGGCGGTGCCGCAGTGCGGCTCCGCCGCGGGCCCGCGCCGTGCAGCGGGCCCTGGAGCCGGTCCGTACGCGGACAGGGCCGGTCAGTCCCGGACCGCGAACTCCGCCCGGCCGACGGCCGCGAGGGCGCCCCCGGCCAGGACGATCGCCTCGGCGGCGAACGGAGCCAGGCGCAGCCCGCGCCGGGCGGCCGCTCATCCCGCATGCTCGCCCGCTCGGCGCCCGCCCTTCATCTGCAGACCGAGGTCGCTGACCTGGTCGAGGTGGCGCAGCTTGTCGGGGTTGATGACGGAGTGGATCGTGCGGACCCGGCCGTCGACGATACCGAGTCCCATGACACCGAAGAGGCGGTCCTCCGCGTCGTAGGCCATGGCGCCGGGCTGGCCGTTGACCTCGGTGAGGCGGAGGCGTACGCCGATGCGGGCGAAGACGGCCATCCCGGTGAGGAAGATCCGGGCCACGTCCGCCCGGCCGCTGACCACGCGGCCCAGCGTCGGCACCTTGCCGCCGCCGTCGCCGTGCAGCGCCACGTCCTGGGCCAGCAGCGCCTCCAGCGCCTCCAGGTCGCCCTGCTCGGCGGCGGCGAAGAAGCGCTGGGCCAGCTCGGTCCGTTGCCGCCGCGAGGCGTGGTAGCGCGGCCGGCGGTCGCGCAGGTGACCGCGGGCGCGCGACACCAGGTGCCGCGCGCTGTCCACGTCGGAGCCGATGATCTCGGCGACCTCCGGGTACGGGTAGTCGAACACCTCGCGCAGCAGGAACGCGGCCCGCTGGTGCGGGGAGAGGCTCTCCAGCAGCACCAGGAACGCCAGCGACAGCGAGTCGGCCGTCTCCGCCTGCTCGGCCGGCGTCGGACCGGTGACCAGCGGTTCCGGCAGCCACTCACCGACGTAACTCTCCCTGCGCACCCGCGCCGAGCGGAGCTGGTCGATCGAGATCCGGGTGGCCAGGGTGGCGATGTACGCGCGCGGCGAGGCGATCGTCTCGTCCCGCTCCAGGGTCTGATGCATCCGCAGGAACGTTTCCTGCACCACGTCCTCGGCCTCGCTGACGCTGCCGAGCATCTGGTAGGCGATGGCGAACGCCCGTGGCCGCAGCTCGCCGTACAGCTCCGAGACGGACATCGCGGGCTACTCCAATCCCTGGGTGAAACCCGTGCGCCAACTCGGGTACCGCAGCACCCAGTCCAGCTCTCGCTTGGCCTTCTCGCTGGAGATCCCCGGGGCGCGCGTCATCATATCCACCGCGGACTTGCCGGCCAGCAGGCCGACCAGCCAACCCGGCACCCGACGCGGCGACTTGGCGCCCAGTGCGCGGGCCAGATACGGCAGCCACTCGGTGACGGGGGCCGGGTCGTCGTCGGCGACGTGGTAGATCCCGGGCCTGCCGCGTTCGACGGCCGCGACCGTGGCGGAGGCGGCGTCGGAGATGTGCACCATCGGCCAGATGCCGGCGCCGTTGCCGATGATCGGGAACTGCCGCTTGCGGAGCTGTCTGGTGAAGACCGCGTCCGGCGCGGTGCTGATGCCGGTGCCGGGGCCGTAGAAGCAGCCGTAGCGGATGGCGATGCCGTCGGCCCAGGTGATGCCGGTGACCGAGTCCTCCAGGTGGCGCAGGGCGTCCACCCCGTCCGCCCCGTCCGCGGGCGGGTTGGGCTCAAGCCGGCCGGTCTCGTCGACGACCGGGCCCGCGGCGCGCTCCATCCACAGGGCGTTGCTCTGCGCCACGAACCTGCGCGCCCCGACGGCGCGGGCGGCGGCCAGCAGATGATCGGTGCCCTCCGTGCGCAGCCGGTTGGTGGCCGCCGCCATCTCCTTCATGCGCCGCATGTTCACCGGCCCGCTCAGCGCGGTGAGCTGGTGGACGACCACCTCGGGCTCGGCCTTGGCCACCGCGTCGGCCACCGAGTCCGGGTCGAGGGCGTCCACGACGGCCGGCTCGGCGCCCAGCTCGCGCAGGGCGTCGGTCCGGGCGGCCGAGCGGGTCGTGCCGACCACCTGGTGGCCGCGCGCCACGAGCTGGGTGACGAGCTGGCGGCCGATGGCCCCGGACGCTCCCGCGACGAAGATCTTCATGACGTCTCCTCTCGTTGTGCTCACGCACTGAAGACGAGACGCCCCGGCACCGCATGATCGACTGTGACGCAGGTCACTCAGGCCGGCTGTGCGTCCGGCAGTTCCACCAGCCACGGCAGCGCTCCGCGGTCGCTGGCGCCGAGCCGGGTGTAGGCGCTGTAGAGGTGGTTGCCGACGGTGCGGATGGACAGGGTGAGGCGTTCGGCGATCTGCCGGTTGCTCAGGCCCGCGGCGGCGAGGGTGACGATCTGCCGCTGCCGGGCGGTGAGTTCACCGAGGACCAGGCCGGACAGGGCGGGCGTACGGGCGCCCTGGCAGCGCCGGGCCAGGGCGACGGCCCGGGTGCGCGAGGTG
Organism: Streptomyces sp. NPDC079141; assembly: GCF_040686775.1. Lineage (NCBI taxonomy): Bacteria > Bacillati > Actinomycetota > Actinomycetes > Kitasatosporales > Streptomycetaceae > Streptomyces > Streptomyces sp. NPDC079141. The sequence goes on from NZ_JBFBLP010000001.1 coordinate 987,655, forward strand.
CGGGCGGCCCGCGGGTCACGGTGCGCCCGCACGGCCTGCGCGTGCGCCTCCGCCGCGAACAGCAGCAGCCCGCGCCCCTGCAGCGCCTCGGCCACCCGGTCCAGCGCGGGCCCGTCCCCCCGGGCGAGCGCGTCCGCATGCTGCGCGAACACCCCGTCGACCCGCCCGACAGCCCGCTCGGGCACCCCGAGCCGCACGGCGTCGTAGGGCTCCACGGCGTCCAGGGCGGCGTCGATGTCACCGCGGGCGGCGGCCTGCCAGCCGCCCGCCCCGATGCACACGGTGTCCCCCGACTGGGCGGCGGCGAGGGCGAGTTCGCGGCCGCACGCCGGGTCGTCACCGGCGGTGCGCAGCCCTTCCCGCGCCCAGGCCGCGGCCTCCCGCAGCCGCCCGCGCAGCCGCGCGACCCGGGCCCGCACGGCCGCGTGTGCGGCCGGCATCGGCACCCCTTCGTCCAGCAGCCACTCCCCCACCGGCGCCGGCACGTCCCGTACGTCGGCCTGCTCGACGCTGCGCGCGAGCTCGCCGGTCTCGGCGTCCAGGGCGGCGTCGCACTGGTCCGGAGTGCGGGCCAGCCGCCTCGCCCGCAGCCTGCTGGCCGCGGCCCGCAGCACCGGGCCGTGCAGGGGGTGGACGAGGCGGACGGCGCCCCGGTCGTCGATGCGGATCAGGCCGTCGGCCTCCAGGCGTTCGAGGACGCGCAGGTCGAAGGAGTCCATGTCCACCGGCAGCGGCTCGCCGAAGGCGAGGCGTTCGAGGGTCTCGCGCTCCTCGGGGCAGACCCGGTCGAGGACCTGCGCGGTGCGCTCCCGCACGGTCGCCGTCACCGGCAGCGGGCCCCGCCAGGCCCAGGCGTCGGCGTCCTGGACCCGGGTGAGCAGGCCGCGCTCGCGCACCGCGCCCGCCAGGTCGCGCAGCAGCCGCAGATCACCCCCGCACAGGCGGTGCAGACGGTTCACGGTGAGCTGCTCCAGGCTGCCGCCGGTACCGGCCGTGAGCAGCTGTGCCGTCTCCTCGCGCGGCAGCGGGTCCAGGCACAGGCGCGGCAGCAGCTCCCCGGTCCACAGCCGGGAGACGGCGCCGGGCGCGGGGTGGCCGTCCGTGGCGACGACCAGCAGGCGGGTGCGGCCGTGCAGGGCCAGCTGGTGGACGAGGGCGGCGGAGGCGTCGTCGAGCAGGTGGGCGTCGTCGACGAGCAGCAGCCGTACGCCGGAGAGGAGTTGGACGGCGCGGTGCAGGGTGACCGTCTCCGGCAGCAGGTGCGAGAACGCGGCGAAGGGGATGGCGCGGGCCTCCGGTGTGCCGGCCACCTTGACGCAGTCGGTGCCGCGGACCGCCTCCGCGACGAGGCGGGTCTTTCCGCAGCCCGCGGAGCCCGTCACGACGATGCCGTGCCGGCCGGCGGCCAGGGAGCCGCGGATCAGCTCCAGTTCGTCGTCCCGTCCGGTGAACGGCCAGGGCAGCTCAAGGGTCTTCGCGTCCCGTTCGAAAGTCGTCACAGCAACAGGAGCGCGGTTACTCAGCCCTGATACAGGGGGACTTGAGTAGCCCCCGACTCAGGCGCCCGGCGGGCCGCGGCGGCAGGCTGTGCGCATGACCGCTCGCTACTGCTCCCTCGCGCAGCAGTCGGCCCCCGTTCTGGCACCGGGGCTGACCGCCGAGCGGCAGCGCGCGCTCATCGGCGGACGCCGGATGTGGGTCAACAACACGGTCCTGCACTACTGCTTCTTCGACGGCGACAACGACGCGTCCATCATTCCCGTACCGGGCACCGGGGGGTCCCGGCGGGTGTCGTGGGTCGGCTCGAAGGAGCAGCAGGACGTGGTGCGCGAGTGCTTCCAGGAGTGGCAGGACCTCGGCATCGGGGTGTCGTTCAACGAGGTCAGTGACCGCTCGGAAGCAGAGTTGCGGATCGGGTTCCAGCTGGGTGACGGTTCCTGGTCGACCGTGGGCAAGGACGCGCTCCAGGTCGGCCTCAACGAACGCACCATGAACTTCGGCTGGGACCTGACCGCCCCTTCGGAACGGGGCACGGCACTGCACGAGATCGGGCACGCGCTCGGCATGCTGCACGAGCACCAGAGCCCGTTCGCCGGCATCCACTGGGACGACGAGGCCGTCTTCGCCGATCTGGCGGGCCCGCCGAACTTCTGGAGCCGTGAGACGACGTTCTTCAACATTCTGCGCAAGCTGGACCCGGACGAGGTCAACGGATCCGTCTGGGACCCTCAGTCGATCATGGAGTATCCCTTCGAGGCGGGGCTCATCCTGGAGCCGGAGCAGTTCCGTGCGGGTCTGAACCCGCCCGGCACCCTCTCCCCCGCCGACAAGGAGTTCGTCCTGCGCTGGTACCCGCCGGCCGGCCCGCCACGGCCGCCCGCGCTGGTGCCGTTCCGCTCGGCGCCGATCGGTCTCGGCCCGGGCGAACAGGCCGACTTCGTCGTCGAGCCGCCGGAGACCCGCGAGTACACCGTGGCCACCTTCGGCGACAACGACACCGTCGTGGTGGTCTTCGAGGAACGGGACGGCGAACCGCGCTACCTGGCCGGCCAGGACGACGGAGGCACCACCGGCAACGCCACGATCAAGGCCCATCTCGTCAGGGGCCGCCGCTACTTCGTCCGTGTGCGCCTGTACTCCAGCTGGGGGTCGGGGGAAACCGCGGTGATGTGCTGGTAACAGCACGGAGGCGGGCGCATGCGGACGGACGGACCAACAGTCCGGCGCCGGGGGAGCGGCCGAGAGACGTCGCCTTCGGGGGACAGTGTCGCTCAGACACACGGGTGACGCTCTCGGCCACGGCCGGAAGCCCTGCGCTTCGGGGGAGGTGCAGGGCTTCCGGTCGTTCGCGCCGCATTCGAGGTCGCGGCGCGCGAATTCGATGCGGCTGAGCTGCGAGTCGGGTTCTTTGGCGCTGCTGCGGATGCGTTCACGGCGACGCCGCCACCGCAGCCCATGGACCGTGCGGCCGCTTGCACAGCAGCGTCCGCAGATCATCGGGCCTCCTTGCAGGCCGAACTCCAGGCCCTTCGCAGACGGTCCGCTGTCTCGCACCGCCGCTCGCCCTCGTCAGAGGCACGGCACCTCCCACACTTCGAGCAGTGGTGCATCAGCTTGCGGTAGACGCTGCCTGCCTTCCCGGTCAGGGCCTGGCCGGCGCTCGTCGTCACGCTTCTCATGCTGGCCTCCCTTCTTGCCGGCCGCCGCCGAGACGGGGCCCGAAAGCGTCCTCGATCGCGGCCTGGAGTGCGGACGGGTCGGTAAGCCAGCGGGCCTCTCCCGGGCACATCCGCCAATGCGGCCCAGGTCCCTCCGTGCGGCGCGCCGGCGGAATCGTCACGGTGGCCCCAGTGCCGAGCGCGCGAGTGTTCTCAACGTCCCATCCGGGCGCGGTGCCGGCGGGGACGAAGTAGTAGACCGCGGTGCTGAGTGGGTCCTCGACGACAGCCCCGCAGCGGGCGCCGAGGATCGCCATGGCGGCGAGGCCGACGCTACGGGGGACGCGGATGGCGTCCCAGTCCTGTCCGGCGTCGTGCAGGGTGCAGCCTGCGGCGGACGGTAAGCGCGTGGTTGTCATGCGCATCTCCTCGGGCGCCTGTCGTGATCAGGTACGCACAAGGTTGGCCCTCAAGTGGACGTCTTCCAAGGACTTCAAGAGGTCTCTTTCCCGCACAGAAAGGGACCTTTGTCGGGTCTTGCGGGTGATGGCTGGTCATGAGCAGGGCCTCGCGCGACACTTGCCGCAGCGCTCGACACGGAGGTGAAGCAGTGGCAAGGCCCACAGGCAATACGAAGCTGAAGGCCGCCCGGGTGGCGGCCGGTTACCACTCCCAGCAGGCCCTCGCCGACGCCCTCGGCGTGGGTGTGAGGCAGGTCCGGCGGTGGGAGTCGGACACACCTCCGTGGCCGCACCCCGAGGTGGGTCAGGCCCTCACCCGACTCCTCGGCCAGGAGCTGGAAGCGCTCGGCTTCAGCCCTCCGGGCGGGGGCACATTCGACCGCGGGCGCCGTACCGTGCTCACCGCGACGGCCGCAGCCGTCGGGCTTGCAGCCGTGCCGACACAGGCAGTCGCCACGCAGCCTGCATCCGTCGCCAGTGACTACGAGGCCGTCACGCGGTCGCACCGACGCCTGTACTGGTCCGTCGCCCCGGCCACCCTGCACCCAGCCGCGCTCTCCCACGCCGCGCTCGGGTGCGCCCTCCTCCCCGAGACTGCCGGGCAGACCCGCCGGCGGGTCGCGGCGGCACTCGCGGAATCATGGCTCCTGGGCGGCCGCATCGAGTTCTTCGACCTGCGCGAAGCCGACCGTGCGCAACAGACCCTGCTGCGCGCCCTCCAGGCCGCGGGCGAAGCTGACGACCCCCTCCTCGGTGCTGCGGTACTGGCGCACACTGCGTTCATCCCGGGCTGGGCGGGCGACCGTGAGGCGGCCGTCGAGCGGATGGTCGCGGCGCGGACCTACGCCCGCCGTGGTGACGCCTCTGCCGAGTTGCTCGCCTGGCTCGACGCGGTGGAGGCGGAGTGCGAGACCCGGTGCGGCCACACCCGGACTGCGCTGCACCTGATCGGACACGCCGAGGATGTCCTAGGTGCGGGCAGCGATCACACCAGCCCTGAGTGGCTCGACTGGTTCAGTCCCGTCAGGCTGGCTGCGTTCAAGGGCAACACCCAGCTCAAGGCAGGTCACCTGCCGCAGGCCCGCGAGACCCTGCTCGGCGTCCTCGATGCGCTCGGCCCGGCCGACGAGAAGCAGGGGACCGTCGTGCTCGGCGACCTGGCGGCCGTCGAGGCCACGGCCGGCGATCCGGAGGCAGCGTGCGCGTACGCGCTGCGTGCGCTCGACCAGCTGGAGCGCACGTGGTACGCGATGGGCATGGATCGCGTACGGGAGGTGCGGCGCATGCTGGCGCCGCACCAGCATGAGCGGTGCGTGCGGGAGTTGGACGATCGGTTGTACGGCTGGTCCACGACGGTCAGTGCCCTCGCGCGTTGAAGCGCACGATCTCCGGCGAGAGTTCGAGGAGGCTTTCGACGCGGAAGGTCGGGAGCTTCTCCGCCTCCTCGGTGTGCCACTGGATCGTCGCCCACGGGCCGCGGTGGACGAGTGCCGTATGCATCCCTGCCGCGACGGCTGGACGCAGGTCGTTGTCGACGCGGTCACCGACGTACAGCATCTCGTCGACCTCGGTGGGTACGACCTCGGCGACCCGGTCGAAGAACTTCGGGTCGGGCTTGCTGGCCCCCCAGTCGTCAGAGGTTCCGATCAGGTCGACGTCCGCGGAGAACAGCTCACGCAGAATGCGGCCTGCGCGAACGGTTTGGTTCCCGGCGATGCCCAGCCACAGCCCGTCCGCGCGCAGGGTGGCGAGCGCGTCGCGGACGTCCGGGTACAGGTCTGCCTCACCGAAAGTCTCCGGCTTGCCCGCCTCCGCGCGAGCTTCGCGCTCGGCGTACAGATCGAAGCCCGGCCGGAACTCCTGGAACGTCTCGCGGTAGTCGCGGCCTTGGGCGATGACCGCGCCGAACATGGAGTGGAAGGTGTGGCGGGGTACGCCGAGCCAGTCGGCCCAGGTTCCGTACTCAGTGGTCTCGTCCACAAGGCACTCGCCAACGTCGAAGATCACAGCGCGAATCATGCGGGAAGGGTATCGAGTGAGGGTCTGGTGGCGGCGTCCCCGACCACGCCACGTCTCACGGCTGATCCAGTGCCCTCGCGCGCGGAGTCCGCTCGCCCTCGGGGCCGTAGCCGAAGCGGATCAGCAGCTGTGGGTGGCAGCGCTTGGTTCCGGGGGTGCGCATTGCTTCTCTGAGGTCGGGCCATTCCATGGCCTGGTGCAGCATCGAGGTGCGCAGGCCGTGGGCGGTGGCCACCAGGAGGGTGTGTTCCAGGGCCTGGCCGGCCCGCAGCCAGTCCGCGCGGCTGTCGCCGACGGTCCACAGGAGGGCCACCTGGGCGTGGCGCTCGAAGCGTGCCGAGGGCAGCCGGCCCGGTGACACCTGGCCGGTGAAGTCCCGCATCGGCATGCGCCCGGCCTGGTCCAACGGGCGCCGTACGGTGGACGGAATCCCGTACGGGGTCGATCCGGGGCGGGTGATCCAGGCCCGGCTCTCCGCTGTCCGCGCTCGGTCGGTGGCGTTGCGCAGTTCCGCCGCGGAGGTCACCTGGAGCAGCCGCCGGGTCTGGAGGATGTCGGGGACGTGGAGGTGCGCGCCCTCGGTCCGTGCGGCGTCGGCCATGTCCGCGACGGTGGGTTCCGGGACGGGTCGGCCGGTGAACGGCACACGGCTGGTGTGGCGTTGTACGACGGCCGGGTAGAGGCGGCGGTGCTCCGGCGGGGCGCCGGTGGTCGCGGTCAGCTCCACGGTGGCCAGCAGGTCCGGGTCGCTCGGCTCCGGCAGCAGCCGTACGCGGGGATTGCGGCCCAGGTGGGCGGCGGCCACCCGGAGGTTGAAGACGGCGGCGCCGGCGGACAGGTACAGGGCACGCCGGTGGGGGTCGGCGAGCGGCAGGACCCGGCTGCGGTCGTCCCGGACCTCGATGCACCGTGTGGCCGGCTCCGAACGGAATCGCCAGGGCTGCGTGTTGTGGATCGACGGCGCCGCCACCGCCGCGGCCAGCAACGTCTCCAGCGCGTCGGCGTCGATCTCCTGCGTCTGCATCACGGCTCCTCACTCGTCCGGGGAGCCTCCGTGGTGGACGCGGCTCCCCGCGTACCCTCCAGCCTCCGTCGCCGACGGGCCGAGGACGAGGGTCGGCGGTCCCTGGCCGGGGGCCGAGGGGCCCGGGACTTCGGTGGGGACAGGGTTACGTGGCGGGCAGCGCCGTCGCCAGGAGGACCACGCCGAGGGAGCCGACCAGGGAGACCACGGCCAGGGCGCGTGCCAGGTCGGTGCGGTTCTTGGCGTGGGCGATGCCGTGGCCGGCCGCGGCCAGCATGACCAGGACGAAGAGGGCGAGTTTGGCCGCGAGGGTGCGGCCGTAGCCGGGTTCGGTGAGGGAGGTCCAGGTGACGCCCTTGTGCCAGGCCATGGCCCAGCCCGTGCCGAGCTGCACCGGCAGGAACACCGCGCCGGTCAGGAGGCCGAAGCGGCGGCCCGCCTCGGCGGTGAAGCGGTCCTTCGCCTCCGGGGCGAGCATGCGGCGGGCCAGCGGCAGGACGACCAGGGAGAGGGCCAGTTGCCCGCCGACCCACAGGGCCGCCCCGGCCACGTGGGCGAAGCGCACCAGGGACCACAGGCCGACGGTGTCCACTACTCCCTCACCTCCACCACGCCGTGCGCACCGGATTCGGCGTGCCGCATGTCGTGGTCGACGAAGGAGTAGTGGCCGGCCTCGGGGAAGGCCGTCTCCACGAAGCCGCCCTGTGCGGGTGCCAGGTCGAGGACCTGTGCGCCGCCCGCCCGGTCGGGTCTCAGCAGGTAGGCGCCCTCCTTGTACACGGTGTCGAAGACCGTGCCGACGACATGGAAGGCGACGCCGTCGCTCGGTCCCGCGGCGACCACCCAGAACCGGGCCCGCTCCCCCGCCTTCGCGGTCAGCGGGCTCTTGGCGTACTGGGCGGCGATCCCGTTGAAGGCCCAGGCGTCGGGGGTGTTGGCGCGCATCTTCGTCACCTGCGCGGTGCTGCCCGGGGTACCGAGATAGAGCTCGGAGGAGACGAGGACGTACTCGTGGTCCACCTTCCTCAGGCCGGGCGGGTCGATGACGACGGCGCCGTACATGCCGTTGCCGATGTGCTGGAGCATGGGTGCGGTGCTGCAGTGGTACAGCCATGCTCCGGCCTTCTCCGCGCGGAAGCGGTAGACCAGGCGCTCGCCCGGCCGGAGGGTGCGCATGGGCCGGTCGGGGGCGAGGGAGCCGGCGTGGAAGTCGATGCCGTGGCCCATGCCGTGGTCGTCGTTGACCAGGGTGATCTCGAAGACGTCGCCGACCTTGCCGCGCAGGGTGGGACCCGGGGCGGTGCCGCCGAAGGTCCACATCTGCTGTTTCACGCCCGGGGCGACCTCGACGGTGCGGTGCGCGGCGTGCAGTTCGGCCTTGTGGACCGTGCCGGCGGGCGCGGGGGCCAGTTCGGCCGTGCGGGGTTTCCAGCCGGTGGAGAAGTCGGCGGAGAGGTCCGGGCCGGTGGGGTCGCCCGCGGTGGCGGCGTGTCCGTCGTGTCCCCCGCCGCTGTCCTTGACGGTGATGTCCAGGGTCATCCCGGCCGCGCGGTGCCCGGGCAGGGTGCACCATGCCTCGCGGTCCTCGGTGACCGGTCCGAGGTCGAGGGTGTGGCCGGCGCCCCGGGCGAGCAGCGGGGTGGCGGGGCCGTCCGCCACCTTCAGGTCGTGGCGTTGGGCGTCGGCGTTGGTGACCTTCAGCCGCAGGACCGTCCCCTCGGCGACTTCGATACGGGCCGGACGGATGCGCATGTTCGCCAGGGTGACGTCGACGGTGCGGGTGACGGCGCCGCCACCGCCGCCCGCGCCGGCGGCGACGGCCGGGCCGCTCGTATCCCCGCCGCTGTTCGCCACGACCACGGCCAGCACGGTCAGTGCCGCTCCGGCAGCCGTGCCCCAGAGGACCGGCCGGTGCTCCGCCGCGCCGCGGCCCGCAAGCACCGACACCGCCAGCGCGAGGAACGCCGCCCCGGTGACCGCGGCCAGCGCCGGGCCCGCCGTGCCGGCCGGGTCGGGCAACGGCAGCACCCACAGCGCGACTCCGGCGTTGAGGGTCGCCAGGCGGATCGCCCACCCGCGCTCCAACACGGCCCGCAGCGCCGCCCGTTCCTTCGGACCCGTGCCCAGTACGATCGGCAGCAGATAGGTCAGGGCGCCGATCAGCACCTGCGCGACGAACCCGGCGAGCCACACCGGCAGCAGAAGGCTCTCCTGCGCCTCGACGAGCGGCTCGGCGGCCAGGATCACCCCGTCCGCCACGACTCCGGCCAGCAGCCATCCGGCGGCGCAGCCCAGCATCCAGGCGGCCGCCGCCGAGACCGGGCTACGGCGGCGCAGCGTACGGGCGAACAGTTCCACCGCGACGCCCACTCCGGCGGCGTAGAGCCCGACACCGGCCACGGCCGCCCAGCGCTGACCGGCCACCAGCGCGACGACCGCGGTCACAAGACCACCGCCGGTCAACGCCAGCACCCAGCGGGCGACCTGGGTGGTGCGCTCGGCCATGCGCACGCCCAGCACGGTGGGCCACAGCATGAACAGGGTGCCCAGCACGGGCAGTCCGATCCAGCCGAGCAGGGTGACGTGGATGTGGGCCGACCGCAGCCCCGTGTAACTCTGCGCACCGGCACGGCCGGTGGCCAGCAGCCACCCCAGTACCGCACCCAGGACGAGCGCGGCGGCGGCCGCGCGGTAGAAGCCGATGACGGGGGCGAGGCGACCGCCCAGCGCGCCCCGGCCCAGGCGCACCAGCACGACCAGATGCGCGGTGATCGCGGCGACGAGCAGCGCGCAGGCCGCAGCGACCAGGACCGGAAGATCGGCCCATACGCCGACCAGGACTCCCGCCACGGCGAGGTTCACCGCGGCGAGCCTGCCGTTGCTCCACCGCCCGTCGGGCAGATCGGCGTGCAGCAGGGCGACGGCGAAGTGCTCGCTCCAGACCACGATGGCGGTGGTGGCGGCGCCCAGCAGGAACAGGTGGATCGCCAGCCAGCGGGCAACGGGGAGCGACTGCTGGGCGGTGTCGGCCAGGAGGGCCAGTGCCAGCCATGCCACGACCAGGATGTGGGCGCGCAGATGACGGGCCTTCGGACCGGACCGCTTGAACCTGCTGGGTGGTGGGGTGTCGTGCTTGCCGGTCACGTTGCTCCTCGGTGCGCAGAGGCGCCACCCGCGAGCAGCGCCGCCAGCTCACGCCGGTGGGGGAAGGACCCGGGGCGGTAGCCGCACCAGGGCTCCTCGGCGTACGGGTCTCCGGTGACGCCGTACGCGCGGGACCGTGAGCCGCCGCAGACCCGGCGGAACTCGCAGGCTCCGCACCGGCCGCCGAGCCGGTCGGCGTCGCGCAGGCCGGTGAACAGTTCCGAGGTGCGGTAGATCTCGGTCAGCGGCCGGGTGCGCACATTGCCCGCGCCCAGGGGCAGGAACCCGCTGGGGTGCACGGTGCCGGTGTGGGAGACGAAGACGAAGCCGCGCCCGGCGTTGACGTCGAGCGGGGGCCGCCGGGCCCGCCGGCCGCCGGTGTCGAGGCCGAGTTCGACGGCGCGTGCGCGCAACTGCCGGTACAGCGGGCCGAGTTCCAGCGCCGTCACATGGTCCTCCCCCAGGTCCGCGAGGACCCGGCGCTGGAGGGCGACGCGGCGGAAGTGGTGGGCCTCGGTGGTCTTGGCGGGCACGGTCAGGCCGATGTCGTGGACGAAGTTGAGGACGTCCTCGGTCTCGGCCGGTGTCAGGGTGCCGAGTTGGCGTCCGCGACCGGTGGGCACCAGGAAGAACGCGCTCCACAGCATCGCTCCGTGGTCGCGGACCAGGCGGACGATGTCCGGCAGGTCGTGCAGGTTGTGCCGGGCGACGGTGGTGTTGATCTGCACCTTCATGCCGAGCGCGCGGGCAGTGTCCCAGGCGTCCAGCGTCCACCGGTAGACACCGGGCACCCCGCGGAAAGTGTCGTGCAGGGCGGCGGTGGACCCGTCCAGGCTGAGCGAGAGCCCGACCGCGCCCGCCGCGTGCACCTCCCGCAGCCGCTCCGGGGTGAGGGTGGGCGTGCCGGAGGGCGAGACGGCGATACGGACGCCCACTTCCGTGCCGTAGGCGATGAGTTCGGTCAGGTCGGGGCGCTGGAACGGGTCTCCGCCGGTGATCACGAACAGCGGGGCCGGGCGCCCGAACGCGGCGACCTGGCGCAGCAGCGCCTTGGCCGCGGCGGTGTCCAGTTCGCGCGGGTCGCGGTCGGGCACGGCCTCGGCGCGGCAGTGCAGACAGGCCAGCGGGCAGGCCCGGGTGGACTCCCAGATCACGATGAACGGCCGGTCCTCGACGTCCTGGTGCTGGCGGCGGATCGCCCGGGCGCCGCTCACCGGGTCCTCCGCGCCGCACCGGTGCCTGTCGTGCGTCCGGCCGCCCGGGAGTCGGGGCAGACGCGGCGGGCGGCCGCACGGTGACCGGACCGGGCAACGCGACGCGGACGCCCGGCGCAGGGACGGCGGAACGGTCCGGGCGGGCGCCCGTTGCGGTCGTACACCTCTGGTACCTCCGGTTCGATCGCGGCCAGCATGCAGTGCCGCACGAGGCCGCTGCCTCGGCCGAGAGTCCCTCGCGGGTGGGCCGAGGGTCCCTCTCCTGTCAGGGGCGGGCTCGCAGCACGTCGGCGGTGGCCACGAGGGCCGCCCCCGTACCGGTCAGCAGGGCGCCCAGCCCGGCGACCAGGGTGGTGAGGTGCCATGCCTGGTAGGCGGAGAGCAGGGAGGCGCGCAGGGTTTCGCCCATGAACGCCGTCTGGCGCAGCTGGGCGAGCTTCTCGTCGTCGTTGCCCGTGGCGTGCAGTTCTTCGGTGATCTCGGCGTAGGTGCGGCCGGCGGTGGCCTGGGCGAGATGGTCCTTGATGAGCTCGGCGTAGGCGTGCGCCGTGCCGCCGGTCTGCACGGGGCTGCCGGCGAAACGGGCCAGGTGGGCGGGGAGGCCGTGGTCCGGGAACGTGATCCGCTGGGCGGCCAGCTCCGCCCGTATCTCCTTGCGGCCGCGTCGGGCGCGCAGCAGCATGACCGGACCGGCGGCGCCCAGGGCGAGACCGGCCAGGCCGATCAGGGCGGCGGCCGGGCGGTGCACAGCATTCATCACGTGTCTTCCTTCGTCTTCGTTCGGGTCGGCGTCAGCGGTGGTTGAGCCGGAGTCGCCAGGCCTCGGGGCCCCGGTCCAGGTACTCGACGGAGAACATCCCGGGGCTGCGGTCCTCGATCTGCGCGAGCAGCGGCACCGGGTCGTGCGGCGCGACCAGCACCATCGCGCTGCCCACCGGTACGGCGTCGAGGGCGCCGAACACGGCGGCGTGGCGCAGGGCGTGCGGAACGCCGCGTACGTCCAGTTCGGGTACGGGCTCGCCGTCGGCGTCTCCGCAGCCGCAGACGGCTGTTTCCTCGCCGTCGGCCTCCGGTCCGAGCCGGTCGTGCAGTTCGGCGAGGAGCGCGGCCAGGGAGACGCCGGGCGCCATGGCGAGCAGCGGCAGTACGAGTCCGTTCTCCTTCGCCGTGTGTTCCTCGACGAGGACCTGAAGGGCGCGGGCGTCGGCCGCCGCGTCCGCAGCGGTGGCGGACGTACGCAGGGAATCGACCAGGGCGGCGAGGCAGCGGTGCTCGGCGACCAGGCTCACGATCAGCAGGCGGGCGTCGGGCAGGGCCCGCGCCGCGGGGTAGAGGGCGGCCTCCTCGGCGGCCGTGCGCGGCAGCAGTTCACGGTCGCAGAAGGCCACGAGTCCCGCGCGGAGCCTCTCGGCGGCGCTCGGGTCGGTGCCCGCCGCGGTACTCAGGAGGGCCACGCGGGCGGCCAACTCCCCGGCCGTACGGGCGTGATGGGCCTCGGCGGCTTCGAGCGCCGTGGCGTCCTCGGGGACCGACGCGAGGATGAGAGCACTCATGGAAGCGTCTCCAGCGGTTCATGACCGGTCGGACCGGCCGGTGCGGGTGGTGGCTTCTCGGTCCGCCACGTCCCGGGCGGCGACCGGCGCGGGACGGGGCGCCGGCGTGCCGGGGACGTGGCGGACCACGCGTCCGGACGGTGACAGAGGGACGGCCGGACGGTGGCCGTACCGGGAGCGCGCCGCGCCTCCCGCGCGGCCCTCGGCACAGGAGGACTTGGAGGACGCGGCTCAGTGCCTCACGGTCGGCCACGCCTCAGCATCACCGGGCGGCCCGCACCGCCACCTGGGCCGGGCGGCCCCAGGGGCGGCGTCGCCGGTCCTCGATCACCGCTCTCGAACAGGGCCGAACGGCCGGACATCACAGGGCTGTTCGGCCCAGGTGGCTTCGGTGATGCCCCTCTAGCGTCCGGTCGCATGAACCACAGGAGCCGTAGCGCGGCACCCCCGGGGCAGCGGATCGGCCGGCTGTTGACGGTGACCGGCATCATCGGCTGGCTCGCCTCCTTCCGCCTCACGGTCGACGACTGGCGGCTGCTCAAGGACCCGGCCTACCAGCCCTCCTGCGACATCAGCCCGGTGGTTGGCTGCGGCAGCGCGATGGCCAGTTGGCAGGGCAATCTGTTCGGCTTCCCCAACATGCTCCTCGGCCTCGCCGCCTTCGCCGCGGTCACCGCCCTCGGGGTGGCCGTGCTCACCGGCGCGCGTCTGCACCGGGCGTTGTGGCTCGCCCTGAACGCCGGGGCGCTCGTCGGGGTCGGCTTCGCCCACTGGCTGATCTGGCAGTCGCTGTACGAGCTCAACCGCCTCTGTCCGTACTGTGCCGTGGTCTGGACCGTCACCATCGCCCTGTTCTGGTACGTGACGCTGCACAACCTCCGGCACGGCGTCATCCCCGTACCGGCCCGCGGCCGCGGTCTGCTCACCGTGGTTCTGGAGTCGCACTGGCTGCTTCTGGGCGCCTGGTACGGCGTGATCGCGATGCTGATCCTCACGCGCTTCTGGACGTACTGGAGCAGCTTGCCGTGATCGGGCCGGTCGGCGGGACGGCCCGGGACCTTCGGCCCCGCACACCGCCCACCCGGAGAACTTAGGCTCACCTAAGTAACGCCGGAAGTGCAGGCAGAGAGCGAGGCACGCCCATGGCGACCACGAACCACGACGCGTCCACCCGCAAGAACGTCCCCGTGCCGGGCGAGGGTCTTGACCCCGCCCGTATGCCCGGCCACTGGCTGCTGGCCCGTCTCGGCAAGCGTGTCCTGCGGCCCGGCGGCGTGGAGTTGACGCGCTGGATGCTCGACAGCCTGGCCGTCGGCCGCGACGACCGGGTGGTCGAACTGGCCGCCGGCCTCGGCGCCACCGCCCGGCTCGCACTGGAGCGCGGCCCGGCCTCGTACACCGCCGTCGACCGCGACGCCGCCGCGGTGGCCCGCCTGGGCCTGCTGACCGCCCCCGGAAGCACCGAGGTCGGCGCCGTGCGGGCCGACGCCGCGGACACCGGTCTGCCGGCCGGCAGCGCCACCGCCGTGTACGGGGAGGCGATGCTGACCATGCAGCCCTATCCCGCGAAGCGGCGCGTCGTACGGGAGGCGCGCCGCCTGCTCGACGGCTCCGTCGGCCGGTACGCCGTCCATGAACTGTGCCTGCTGCCCGACGACATCGACCCGGAGCTCGCCGACCGGATCACCGCGGACCTCGCCGAGGCCATCCACGTCGGCGCCCGCCCGCTCACCCCGGCCGACTGGAGCGAACTCCTCGCCGACGAGGGCTTCACCGTCACCGCCCGCCGGACGGCGCCCATGGCACTGCTCGAACCGCGCCGGCTCGTCGCGGACGAGGGGATCGGGCACGCCCTGGGCATCGTCGGCCGCGCCCTGCGCGATCCGGCGGCCCGCCGCCGGGTGACGGGGATGCGCCGTGTCTTCCGCCGCCACCGGGCCCACCTGGGCGCGATCAGCCTGGTCGCCGTGCCCACCGACTGAACTCTCCGAGGAGGAACCGTCATGCCCGCCACCGTGATCACCGACCTGGCCGCCGAACTCCCGCTCGCCGAGGACGGCACGCTCAGCCGCGTCCTGTACCGCGACGACCGGCTGCGCGTGGTCGGCTTCGCGTTCGCCGCAGGACAGGAACTCACCGAGCACACCTCGGCCCTGCCCGTCGTCGTCCAGGTCGTCCGCGGCCGTCTGGAGTTGACGCTCGGCGACGAGAAGACCGAGGCGACGCCCGGCAGTTGGGTCCATCTGCCCGCCCGGCTGCCGCACACCGTGCGGGCCACGGAACCCACCGTCATGCTGTTGACGATGCTGCCCGGGTGACGGACGTACGGGTCAGTCCTCCCCGTGGGCCAGCCACAGGTCGGGGCCGAAGACCTCGTACCGGATGTGCCGGGCCGGGATGCCGGCGCGGAGCAGCTGGGTGCGTGCGGCGCGCATGAACGGCAGCGAGCCGCACAGGTAGACGTCGGCGTCGGCGGGCAGGTCCAGCTCGGCGAGGTCCATCAGGCCGACGCGGGCGCCCGGTTCACCAGCAGCGTCCTGCTCGTACCAGAACTGCGCCCGGGCGCCGGGCAGTTCACCCAGGGCGCGGTCCGTGTCCGCGCGCAGGGCGTGGTCGCCCGGCGAGCGGTCGGCGTGCAGGACCCACACCGGGCGGGTCGCTCCGGTGGCGGCGAGGTGCTCCAGCATGCCGACCATCGGGGTGCAGCCGATACCGGCCGACACCAGCAGCAGCGGGGCGGCGGAGTCGTCGAGCGCCACGTCGCCGAACGGCGCCGACAGGGTGAGTTCGTCGCCGGCCCGGACGGTGCGGTGCAGTTGGCCGGAGACCTCGCCCGCGGGGGTGTCGGCGACGCTCGCGACCCGCTTGACGGTGATGCGGCGCAGCCGGTCGCCGGGCGCGTTGGACAGGCTGTACTGGCGGGTCTGGTGGACGCCGTCGGGCATGAGCGCGCGGACGCTGACGTACTGCCCGGCGCGGGCCGCCGGCAGCGGGGTGTCGTCGGCCGGGCGCAGCAGGAAGGAGGCCACGTCCGGGGTCTCCTCGCGCCGCTCGATCACGGTCCACTGCCGCCACGGCTTACGGGGGTCGACCTGCGCCTCGTGGTAGAGGCGGGCCTCCAGCGCGATGAGGGCACCGGCCATCAGCCAGTACACCTCGTCCCAGGCCGCGGCCACCTCAGGGGTGACCGCCTCCCCCAGGACGTCGCCGATGGCGCGGAACAGGTACTTGTGGACGATCGTGTACTGGTCCTCGGTCACGCCGAGCGCGGCGTGCTTGTGGGCGATCCGGGCCAGCAGCGCGTCCGGACGCGTGTCGGGATCGGCCAGCAGCGCCTGGGCGAAGGCCGCGATGGATCCGGCAAGGGCTTGGCGCTGCTCGCCGCTGGCCTGGTTGCCGCGGTTGAACAACCCGTCCAGCAGTTCCGGCTGTTCGGCGAACATGGTGCCGTAGAAGCGCTTCGTGATCTCGTCCAGTGCACCGCCGACGGCAGGCAGGGTGGCTCGTACGACGGCGGCCGACTCGGGCGAAAGCATGGGTCTCCTCGGGCAGGTGCGGGTGGGTGGGGCCAGGTGCACGGCCGGGCGCCGTCAGGCGGATCCGGCCGGTCCCTCGATGGTCACGGCCGCGCCGCCGGCTCCCATAGGGCCGAACAGCCCGTACGGAGGGGCCCGTCGGTCCGGTCCCGGTGCGGGGGCGCGGGCAGACCGGCGGATCATCGCCGACGCGTCGGGAAGCTGCCGCTCCCCTCTTGCGGGTGCGCGCAGGCGACCGCGAGGACGAGGAACACGCCGACCACCGCCGCCGGAAGCGCGGCGGCCACCAGCCAGTCCCGTCCGTTCTCGGGCCCGGCGGCCACGAGCAGGGTCGCGACGGCCAGGGCGGCGACGGCACCGGAGGACACGAGGGCGGCGACAGCGGTCCGTGGACGGCCGCGGCCGTGCCGGGGCGGGGTGGGCTCCAGCGCCGCCCAGCGGCGGGCGGCCTCCCGCGCCTCACGCCGGTGCTGGACACCGGCGCGGACCCGCAGGGCGGCCGTGGCAGCCGCGCCCGCCACGGCCGGCGTGACCGGCACCGGCCACCATGCCCCGGCGAGCACCAGCAGGCCGGCGATCCCTGCCGTGGCCCAGCCCGTCAGGCAGGCCAGGGCCGCCGTACGGCGATGGACAGGACGGTCGTCTCCCGCGCGCACGTCGGCCAGGGCAGGCAGGTACCAGACGCAGCCGGAGGCGGTGACCACGACAAGGCCCAGGCCCAGAACCATGTGGGCCACGGTCTACTTCGCCGCCTCGAACTCGGCGATCTCGGGGTGGTGCAGGTCGAACGCCGGGGACTCGGACCGAATCCGCGGCAGCGTGGTGAAGTTGTGCCGGGGCGGCGGGCAGGAGGTCGCCCACTCCAGGGAACGGCCGTAGCCCCACGGGTCGTCGACCTCGACCTGCTTGCCGTACCGGGCGGTCTTCCAGACGTTGTAGAAGAACGGCAGGATCGACAGGCCCAGCAGGAACGCGCCGATCGTGGACAGGGTGTTGAGGGCGGTGAAGCCGTCGGCGGCGAGGTAGTCCGCGTAGCGGCGGGGCATGCCTTCGGCGCCGAGCCAGTGCTGGACCAGGAACGTGAGATGGAAGCCGGTCGTCAGCGTCCAGAAGGTGATCTTGCCGAGGCGTTCGTCGAGCATCTTGCCGGTGAACTTCGGCCACCAGAAGTGGAATCCGGCGAACATCGCGTACACGACCGTACCGAAGACCGTGTAGTGGAAGTGCGCGACGACGAAGTACGAGTCGGAGAGATGGAAGTCCATCGGCGGCGACGCCAGGATCACGCCGGTCAGCCCGCCGAAGACGAAGGTGATGAGGAAGCCGGTGGTCCACAGCATCGGTGTCTCGAAGGACAGCGAGCCCTTCCACATGGTCCCGATCCAGTTGAAGAACTTCACCCCGGTCGGGACCGCGATCAGGAAGGTCATGAAGGAGAAGAACGGCAGCAGCACACCGCCGGTGACGTACATGTGGTGCGCCCACACGGTGACGGACAGACCCGCGATCGCGATGGTCGCCGCGATCAGCCCCATGTAGCCGAACATCGGCTTCCTGCTGAACACCGGGATCACCTCGGAGACGATGCCGAAGAACGGCAGCGCCAGGATGTACACCTCCGGATGGCCGAAGAACCAGAACAGGTGCTGCCACAGCAGCGCGCCGCCGTTGGCCGAGTCGAAGATGTGGCTGCCGAACTTGCGGTCGCACTCCAGCGCGAACAGCGCCGCCGCCAGCACCGGGAACACGATCAGGACCAGCAGCGCGGTCAGCAGCACGTTCCAGGTGAAGATCGGCATGCGGAACATCGTCATGCCCGGGGCACGCATGCAGATGATCGTGGTGATGAAGTTGACCGCGCCCAGGATGCTGCCGAAGCCGGACAGCGCCACACCCATGATCCACAGGTCGGAGCCGAGGCCCGGCGAGTGCACGGCGTCCGACAGCGGCGCGTACAGGAACCAGCCGAAGCTCGCGGCGCCGTCCGGAGTGAGGAAGCCGAACGCGGCGATCGACGAACCGAACAGGAACAGCCAGAAGGCGAGCATGTTCAGCCGGGGAAAGGCCACGTCGGGGGCGCCGATCTGGAGCGGCATGATCCAGTTGGCGAAGCCGGTGAACAGCGGCATCGCGAACATCAGCAGCATGATCGAGCCGTGCATGGTGAACGCCTGGTTGAACTGCTCGTTCGACATGACCTGAAGGCCGGGCCGGGCGAGCTCCGCGCGCATCATCAGCGCCAGCACTCCGCCGACCACGAAGAAGACGAACGCGCTGACCAGGTACAGCGTCCCGATCTTCTTGTGGTCGGTGGTGGTCAGCCACTCCGCCCACGACGGCCGCTGCGCCGTCCGCCCGGGGACCGCGGCGCGCTGCCGCACGGCCCCCACCTGCTGTATCTGTACCTCGTCCACCGGACGGTGTCCTTCCCACGTGCTCATGTCGTCGACATGATCCTGGGAGGGAAACCGGTTCCGGATGGGCCCAACGGTCCCTGCGGGGCCCTGAGATCAGGGACCAACGGCCCCGCTTCACGCACGGCACACCCTTTAGCATCTTTTGCCAGCTGATGCACTAAATGCAAGGATTGAAACGATAACTGCCGATTCCCACGCCCGGAGCCCGCGACGGGAGTTCGTGACCGGCTGCCGTGGCTCGTGCGTCCGGGCCTCCGCTTCTGGAGGACAGATGACGAACCCCACAACGCCCCAGTACGGACAGGACGTCCCGGACACCGTGTACGGCTATGTCTCCGCCCGCTCGCAGGGCGGGGTACCGATGACCCAGGCAACCGGCTTCTCCTCGGCCAGGCCGTTCCGCGCCGAGGGTGACGCCATGGAGCGCGCCAAGGAGTACGCACGGACAGCGGGGCTGACCGTGACTGCCGAGAGCCGGCTGGGCTTCACCGTCGCCGGTACGCCGGCCTCGTACGAACAGCTGACCAGCGGGCGGATCGCCAGCTACGAGGTGGAGCAGCTGGGGCCCATGAACCGGGAGCGTTCCGTCACGCACCTCGACATCGTCGGCGACCGGCAACCGGACGCCCTCGGCATCGGCGCGGCACCTGGCGAGGACGCCATCGAGGCGGTGGCCCTGGAGCGTCCGCGCACGCCCATGCGTCTCCTCCCGGCCGACGCCAAGCCGCCGGACGTCGACGCGTTCCACCTCACGCTCCCGGACGACGTCGCCAGGCTGCTCAACGCGACCCCGGCGCATGAGGCGGGGCACAAGGGTCGCGGTGTGCAGGTCGCCATGGTGGACACGGGGCAGGCCGAGCACGCCTACTTCACCGCCCACGGCTACGACGTCGCCCCGCCCGTCGCACTCGTCCCCGGCACCAGCCCCGCAGAGGACCCGATCGGGCATGGCACCGGGGAATCGGCGAACATCTTCGCCGTGGCTCCGGGCGCGCGGCTGCGCCCGTACCGCGCGAGCAACCGGCGGGGCGACCTCACAGCCGCCACGGCCGGCTTCCTGCGCGCCAAGGCAGACCGCCCGCAAGTTCTCACCAACTCGTGGGGCGGAGACGGGGAGTTCCCCCCGTTCGGAGGCCCGAGTCAGGCCGACGTGGTCTTCGCGCTGGAGATCCTGGACGCGGTGGAGCAAGGCATCGTCGTCGTCTTCTCCGCGGGCAACGGCCAGTTCTCCATCGAACCCCAGGTGCCCGGAGTGATCGCCGCAGGCGGAGTGTTCGCGGCGCAGAACGGCCGACTTCGCGCGTCGAACTACGCGAGCGGATACGTCAGCCCCTGGATCGACGGAGTCCGCGTGCCGACCGTGTGTGGTCTGGTCGGCCTGCAGCCCCGGGCCCAGTACCTGATGCTGCCGGTGCCGCCCGGATGCGCGATCGACGTCGACGAGAGCCTGGCCGACCCGGGCGACCCGACCAGCGACCCGGGCGACACCACAAGCCCAAGGGACGGCTGGGCCATGTTCTCGGGCACGTCGGCCGCGGCACCGCAGATCGCGGGAGCGGTGGCCGTACTCCTCGGAGCCCGGCCGGGGCTGACTCCCGCCCAAGTGACCAAGGCGCTCACCTCGACCGCCACCGACGTCAGGACCGGCACCAATCACCCGCGGTTCGGCAACCGCGCCCGCACTGGCATCGACACAGCCACCGGACCGGGACTGGTCAATGTGAGCGCCGCGCTGGACCTCGTCCTCGCCCAGAACCCCTAGACCGTGCACACCGGATGGTCCTGCTCCGGGACCGTCCCCGCGCCCTCCGCAGGATCGCCGGCCACGGCTGTCCCCAACCGGTCCCCAAGAATGATCAAGGGCCGGTTTCGGACGCCTCCGAAACCGGCCCTCACCTACGACTGTCTCCAGTCGGGACGACAGGATTTGAACCTGCGACCCCTTGACCCCCAGTCAAGTGCGCTACCAAGCTGCGCCACGTCCCGGTGCTCTTCCCCGCGGTGTCCCGCGAGAACTCGCAGGTAAACCTTACCGTATGCGGCCGGATGCTCCTGTCTGCCACGGCGGTCCGGGGCCGCCGGCCCTCCCCCGTGGGGGCCGGCGACGGTCCGTTCAGGCGGGCGGGGTGATGCCGAACCTCTCCGCCGCCTCCGTCAGTTCGCGCCACACCTTCGGTGCGACCGGGATGCCCTGCGCGGCCCGCTCGGCGGCGACGCCCGCGCTGCGCTCGCCGGGGTAGTACACGCCGTTCTCGCTGGGCAGGCCCTTGAGGGTGGTCAGGGTCTCGTCCACCGAGGTCGTGAAGGCGTCCGGGTCGCCGAAGGCCGCCGGGTCCACGGCGATGAGCAGGGCGTTCTGCCGGTGCTTGCGGCCCTGCGGGTCGTCCGAGTGGAACGAGGCGAAGATCGGCGCGCCGACCAGCACACTCGTCAATAGCTCGAAGGCGAGCGACATGCCCGAGCCCTTGGCGCCGCCGAGCGGCAGCGGCATGACGGCCTGCTCCGGGTCGGTGGTGGGGGTGCCGTCCTCGGTGGCGGCCGCGCCCTCCGGCAGCGGGGTGCCGCTCGCCCTGGCCTGGCGGATCTTCCCCAGCGCGATGGTGGCGGTGGCCATGTCGAGCAGCAGCGGGGCGTGGTCGCGGGCGGGTACGGCGACGGCGAGCGGGCTGGTGGCCACGGCGGCGCCCTTGACGCCGGTATAGCCCATGTTCGGCATGCCGGCCACGAATCCGAGGCCGACCAGGCCCTGTTCGGCGATCCGTGACACGTAGTAGCCGATGGCACCGGTGTGCACGGTACGGCGGACGCCCACGGAGGCGATGCCGGTCTCCCTGGCCCGCCGTACGGCCTCCTCGGCGGCGGCGCTCAGGGCGACCGGGCCGGGCGCGCGGTCGGCGTCGAGGACGGCGGCGGCCGGGGTGGTGGACTCGACCTTGATGTCCGGGCTCGCGTTGGCGACGCCCTTGGCGAGCAGCTCCAGATAGGCCGGGACCCGGGCGATGCCGTGCGAGTCGACGCCGCGCAGCGCGGCCCAGACGAACACGTCGGCGGTGGTGCGGGCGTGCTCCGGGCTCAGGCCGCCCTTCTCCAGCAGGGCCGCGGAGAAGTCCGTCAACTCCCCTGCGGGCACGAGCTTCTTGGTCATGGGACTCCTTGTTCAGCGGGTGACGAGGACGTCGACGACGGCCGTGGTGCCGTCCGCCACGGCCTTGAGCGCGCGCTCCAGGGCGGGCCCGAGGGCGTCGGGCGTGTCGACCGTCTCGGTGTGCATCCCGAACGGCTCGGCGAACCGCGCGAGCCGGGGCAGCCGGTGCAGGTCGGTGCCGAGCCATTCACCGGTCTCGGCGGCGGCGCCCTCGGGGTAGAAGCGGCGGTGGTTGAGGTTCATCGACTTGTAGACACGGTTGTTGAAGACGACGATCAGCAGCGGCAGGTCGTAGGCCTTCGAGGCGTCGTACGACGGGATGACCGGGTTGTAGGTGAACGCGCCGTCGCCGATCGTGAGCACCACCGGGCGTTCCCGGGCCGCGAGTTTGACGCCGAGCGCGACCGCGATGCCCTGGCCGAGGCCGCCCTGCACGTAGAAGTACGAGTCGGGGGCGGTGGCCGGCAGGTGGCGCTTGACGACTCGGCTGTGGGTGATGGTCTCGTCGACGACGATGGCGTCCTTGCCGTCGAGCAGGGTGCGCAGGGTCGTCGCGACGGCCACCGGGTCGATGCCCCGGGCCTCGGCCGCCACCCGCCGCTCCAGTCCGGCGGTCGCCTCCTCCTGGTCGGCGTGGCGCTGTTCCTGCGCCGCGCGACGGGCGGCGACGGCGGTCTCGTCGAGGTCCTTCGCCCGCTTGGTGAGCTGACGCAGCGTGTTGGCGACGTTGCCCTCCAAGTACCGGTCGGCGAACAGGACTTGGTAGACGACGTGGGGGCGCTGCGGCACCTCGTCGATGACGACGACCTGCGCCTTGGCGGGCCGGCGC
Source organism: Streptomyces sp. NPDC079141 (assembly GCF_040686775.1). Taxonomy (NCBI): domain Bacteria; kingdom Bacillati; phylum Actinomycetota; class Actinomycetes; order Kitasatosporales; family Streptomycetaceae; genus Streptomyces; species Streptomyces sp. NPDC079141. Next base: position 1,010,155 of record NZ_JBFBLP010000001.1, read on the forward strand.
GAGGGCGGGTAGAAGGGAGCGCGGCAGTTGACCAGGAGGATCAGGTCCGCCTCGTCCATCCACGGGCCGATGTCGCTGCCCGCGTGGAGGGGGTGGGTGCGCGGGAAGTTGCCGCAGACCGCCGAGTCGGGCTCGACGACCGGGATGTTCCATGCCTCGGCGAAGGCCACCAGGGCCTCGAAGCCGCCCGCCTCGCGGCCAGCCGTCTCGGTGACGATCACGGGGTTCACGGCCTCGCGGATCAGCTGGGCGACGGGGTCGACCTCTTCCGGGGAGCTGTGCGTGGAGCCGGGCGCCACGACGGGCTTGGCCTCACGGCCGTCCCACTCCTCCAGGAGGATCTCCAGCGGGATGTTCAGGTACGCCGGTCCGGCGGGGGCCCGCCAGGCCAGTTCCGCCGCCCTGGTGATCATCGTGGGCAGGGTGTGGACGCTGGCGGCTTCGGTGGACCACTTGGTGAAGGGCTGGGCCACGCCGTGCGGGCCGCCGACGATGGACAGGTTGCGGTACCACTGGCCGCCGGGATCCTGGCCGGGGCCGTCGCCGTACGTGGTCGACTCGGACGAGCTCACCACCATCGGGACGCCCGCGAGGAGCGCGCCGTGCACGGCCATCGAGCCCTGCAGCAGCCCTGGCGCGGCGTGCAGCAGCACGCCCTGGGGGCGGCGCTTGACCAGGCCGTAGCCGGTGGCCATGCCGGCGGCGACGGTCTCGTGGGTCAGGTCCAGGTACTCGGGGCAGGGCAGCCCGTCCCGGTGACGGCGGGCCAGCGACTCCCACACCGGGGCCCACTCGGATCCGGACGAGCAGAAGATGTAGTCGGCGCCGACGGCGTTGAAGGCGGTTACGAGAGCGTCGCCGCCGTCGGCGCCCGGGGTGTTGGTCTGGTCAGTCATCTCTCGTGCTTCCTCAGCCCTCGATCGGCCAGTTCAGGACCTCGGAGATACCGCGGCCCATGATCCATTCAAGCTCCTCGGGCGTGAAGTCCCAGTGCTTGGTGAACTGCTCGATCGTGTCGGTGTAGGTGATGCCGTGGCCGAGCAGGCGGGTGATGTCGGTGCCGTAGAAGCAGCGCTGCGGGCCCATCTTGTCGACCATCTCGCGCACGTACTTCTGGATGTTGTTGTTCGGGAAGGGCTGCGTCGAGTAGCCCGGCAGCGCCGAGACCTTGACGTAGATGTTGGGGTGCGCGGCCAGGTCGGCGGTCTCCGCGACCCAGTAGCCGATCGCGTCGTCGACGCAGCGGGCCATGATGCCCATGTGGTCGATGATGATCTTCAGTTCGGGGTGCTTGGCGGCGATCTCGCCCAGCTCGCGCTTCCAGATCGGGGCGTGGACCATCGTGGGGATGCCGAGCTCCTCGGCGATCGGCCAGTACCAGTCGTTGGTGCCGTCGATCATCCAGTTGCGGTCCTGCGGCCGGTGGAAGGTGAGGCGGGTGCCCTTCACGTGCGGGTTCTGCGCGAAGTCCGCCAGCATGGCCTTGCCCTCTTCGGGCTTGTTCTGCGGGACGCGGGCCATGATGCCGAAGCGGTCGGGGTGGGCCTCGCAGGCTTCCAGGGCGTAGTCGATGCGGTCGCCCTCCCAGGAGGGCGGCAGGATCAGCGCCCGGTTGACGCCGGCCTCGTCCATCAGCTCCAGGGCCTCCTCGTAGGAGAAGGGGTCCTCACGGTGGCCGTTGAGGCGGATGCGCTCGCGCGCGCCGGGCACCCAGGGGCGGTCGGCGGACTCTTCCAGCCAGATGTGGATCTGCGTGTCGACAACGAACATCGTCGGGCTCTTTCTCTGCGGAGGAGTTCCCTTCCCTCTCTTCGAAGGAGGGGGGTGGTGCGAGTGGAACGCTAGGCGGGCCCACAGGCCTTGCGGAGCCCCTGGGAGCGCAAGCAGTTGTTGCACGTAAGGGCCGTCTGAGCAGCGGGATTTCAGGTTGCCCGGGATGCGAGGACGGCGTCGACGATGTGCTCGGCGATCGCCATCGAGGCCGTGGCGGCGGGCGAGGGCGCGTTGCGTACGGCGGTGACGCGGCCGACCTCGTGGATGCGGAAGTCGTCGACGAGGGTGCCGTCCCGGTCCAGCGCCTGGGCGCGCACGCCGGCTCCGCCGCGGACGACGTCCTTGACGCCGACGCCCGGGACGTACAGCTTGGCGTCCTTCATGAAGGACGGCGCGGAGAAGGAGCCGCGGTACTCCTTGATCCCGGTACGCCAGTGCTGGGCAGCCATCTTCCAGGCGCCGGGGTAGGCGGCAAGACCCAGCAGGTCCTTCGGCGAGACCTTGGTCCGGTCGTAGCCCTCGCGGGCGAGCGCGAGGACGGCGTTGGGGCCGACCTCGACGGAGCCGTCCACGCGGGGCGTGAAGTGCACGCCGAGGAAGGGATAGCGCGGGTCCGGCACGGGATAGATCAGGCCGCGCACCAGGCTCGTCCGCTCGGGCTTGAGCAGCATGTACTCGCCCCGGAAGGGGACGATCCGCGGCTCCCTCTTGTCCTGCGCGAGCCCCGCCACGACGTCGGAGTGAAGGCCCGCGCACAGGATGAGCCGGTCGACCCGGACCCTCTCCTGGCCCGAGGCCACCTCGATGCCCCCGGGCACGTTGGTGAGGCCCGTGACCGGGAAGCCCAGCCTGACCTCGCCGCCGGAGTCGATGACGTCCTTGGCGAAGGCCCGGGCGATCGCCGGGTAGTCGGTGATCGCGGTGCGCGGGGAGTGCAGGGCAGCAACGCCGCCGGCGTGGGGCTCGATCTCGCGGATCTCCTCCCGGGAGATCCTTCTCAGGTCGGGCACGTGGTTGTTCCTGGCCCGCTCATAGAGGTCGTTCATCCGGCCGAGTTCGTCCGCGCGGACGGCCACGACCAGCTTGCCGATCTCCCGGTACGGCAGTTCGCGGTCCTGGCAGTACTCGCGGAGCAGGGACACTCCGCGCACCGTCAGGTCGGCCTTGAGGCTGCCGGGCTTGTAGTAGATACCCGCGTGGACGACGCCCGAGTTGTGGCCGGTCTGGTGGAGCGAGACCTCCTGCTCCTTCTCGAAGACCACGACCCGGGTGCCGGGGCGGCGCAGGGCGATCTCACGGGCCGTGGCAAGACCCACGATGCCGGCCCCGACGACGCCGATCGTCTCGTCAGCCACGGGCCGGCTCCCCGAGATGGACGGCAACGGTCTTCACCCGGGTCGAGAAGCGCAGCACCTCGTCCCCCTGCTCCTTGTACGCCGTCCCGGAGTCGCGGAAGCCCCCGAAGGGCAGGTGGACGTCCCAACCGGTGGTGGTCGAGTTGACGGCGACCTGGCCGCACTCCACCTCGTCGGCGAAGCGGTACGCGTCGCCCAGGTCGCGGGTGAAGACGGCCGCGGCGAGCCCGAAGTCGGAATCGTTCACGGCCTCCACGGCCGCGGCGAAGCCGTCGACCGCGCGGACGACGAGGACCGGGCCGAAGACCTCCTCGCGCCAGATCGCCGTCTCGGGGGTGACGTCGGCGAGGACGGTCGGACGGACGTAGCAGCCGTGCTCCCGCTCGCCCTCGGTGTCGGCCGTGCCGCCGGTGAGGACGGCGGCGCCCTGCGCGAGCGCCTTGGCGATGTCGGCGAGGACGGAGTCCCGCTGCCTCGGGCTGGACAGGGGGCACAGCGTGGTCGCCGGGTCGGTGCCCGGGCCCACCGTGAGTGCCTCGACCTCGGCGACCAGCAGACGGGTGAACTCCTCGTACACCGGCTGCTCGACGATGACCCGGCTGGTGGCGGTGCAGCGCTGGCCGGCCTGGCCGAAGGAGGCGGCGACCACGGCCTTGGCGGCGGCCGGGAGATCGGCGTCCTTCAGCACCACGGACGCGTTCTTGCCGCCGAGTTCGCCCTGGAAGCGGACGTTGCGGTCGGCGAGGCGGCGGCGGATGCGGTTGCCGACGGCGTTGGAGCCGGTGAAGGTGATCCCGACGATCCGGGGGTCGTCGAGCAGGGCCTCCTCCAACTCGCCCGTACGGCCCGTGATCACGTTCAGCACACCGGCCGGCAGGCCCGCGTCGTGCAGGGCGCGTGCGAAGTGCAGCCCGGAGACCGGGGTTTCGGTGGCCGGCTTGAACACGGCCGCGTTGCCGGCCGCGAGCAGGGGGGCGAGCTTGCGGGCCGGGGTGATCAGCGGGTCGTTCCAGGGGCTGATGACCAGGATGACGCCGATGGGCTCGCGCTGGGTGTGCGTACGGTGGTTCGGGCGTACGTCGTGCAGGAGGCTGCCGTAGCCCTGGCGGGCGAGGCCCGCGTAGTAGTCGAGGAAGTCGGCGGCCTTCAGCGTCTCACCGCGGGCCTCGGCCCGGGTCTTGCCGTTCTCGGCGGTCACGTCGGCGGCGATCTCGTCGACACGCTCGCGGATCAGCCGGGCCGCGTCGGTGAAGATCTGCGCCCGCTCGAAGGGGCTGGTGCGCTTCCAGACGGCGAAGGCGCGCTCGGCGTGGTCGTAGGCGCGGGTGACGTCCTTGGCGGCGAGGGCGGGGATGCGGGCGACCGGAGTCCGGACGTCGGCCGGGTCGTGGACGTCGATCCACTCGCCGGTCGTCACCCACTCCCCGCCCACGAGGGTTTCAAGGGTTCGCATGGGAGGTCACTTTCTTTGACGGCCACAGGGGTGCGGACTGTGACGACACACCATGTCGTGGCACTGTCACCAGCCCCGTGGCGGCAGGCAATGGTTGCGCCGCGCGCGAGTCGGCGGGCGCATGATCCGTGCTGGAATCGGCGGGCAGAACCAGCCACCAGGAGGAACAGATGGCCTACGCAGTCATCGCCCGCTACCACTGCGACCCCTCGGACGAGGCCACGGTGCGAGCCGCGCTGCTGAAGGTCCGCGAGCACACGCGCGCGGAGCCCGCGAACCTCGCGTACGAGGTGCACGCGGAGGCGGACGCGCCGGGCAGTTTCGTGTTGTACGAGCAGTACACCGACGAGGCCGGCTTCGAAGCGCACAAGTCTGCCGCGCACTTCAAGGAGTTGATCGTGGAGACCGTGTGGCCGTTGCTCACCGACCGGACGGTGACCTTCGCGGAAGTACTCTGAGCCGATGAGGGGCCGGGAATCCCGGCCCCTCTCGCTGTGTCAGAACTCGTTGCCCCAGACGTACCGGGCGAGTGTCTCCACCAGGACCAGCTTCCTGCGCTGTTCCTCGGTGGTCAGCAGCGGACGGTCCGCCACGTCGGCGAAGCCTCGGGACGGGGACACGGCCGCGTCCTCCAGGTCCTTGATCTCGCCGACGGCGTCGATCCTGGCCAGGACCGTGTCGATGTCTTCCAGGTCGGGCACGGTCGCGTCGACCACGCCCAGGCACACGTCCCGGTCCTCCGGGAGCGCCTTGACCAGCTCCAGCTCGGCCGCGCTGCCCTGGAGGAGCGGCAGGATCCAGCGGTCCGCCGGGATCTCGCCGTACATGTGCTCGGCCGCCGCGCGGTCCACCTCGGCCGGGGCCTCCCAGCCGGGGCAGATGCCGATGCGGACGCCTTCGGGGCGCTCGTCGAGCCCTACCGCGAGCGCGTCGACGGCGAGCGCGTCCTCGAAGGACAACGCGCCCAGGTCGCCCGCGAGCAGGAGCGGGTTGTTGAGCTGGATGAGGCGCACGCCCTTCTGCACCAGCAGCGCGATCTCCGCCTGGATGAGCTCGGCGAGGGCCTCGCCCAGCTCACGCGCGGAGGCGACACCGAGCCCGGCCTGGAAGGTGGTGGCCGCGAGGTACGCCGGCGACGGCAGCGAGACCTTCGGTGCGATCACCGTCAGCCCGGACAGCTTCTCCGCCCAGTCCGCGACCAGCGGGCCGTTGGCCTTGGGCAGGGACTCGGCGACCCAGCGGACGAGCCCGTCAGGGCCCGCCTCATCCGTACGCCGGAATCCTGACACTCCCTCAAGAACCGCGCTGCGGAAGTCCTCACGCGGGAAGTCGCCGTCCGTCACGACCGTCGAGCGCAGCTTGCGCTGGAAGACCACCGCGTCCTCGACCGCCTGCTGTACGCCGATCGCGGCGAGGTCGCCCGGGCGGACCAGGCTGCCGTGGTGGTCGATGCGGTAGTTGAACGTATCCGCCATGGGTCACGCGTCCTTTCCGGACTCGGCCGGCTTGCCCGCGACGCCCCAGGCGGCGAACTCCAGCTCGTAGCCGAGGGATCCGAGGACCTCCTCGGCGATGCGCTGGTCCTCGACCGCGGTGCCGCCGGCGATGCCGAGGCCGCCGATGATCTCGCCGTCCTTCTTGATGGTGAGGCTGCCCTCGGTGGCCATGATCGGCATGGCGGCGCCGGGGAGCTGGGAGAGCTGGGAGAAGAAGACGGGCTGGCTCTCCTGCCACTTCTTCAGCATGGTGCCGGGGCGCTGCATGATCGCCGCGGTGTACGCCTTGGCGCGCGCGATGTCGGGGGTGAGCGGGCGCGCTCCGTCGGGGCGCCGGATGGCGATCGGAAATCCGCCCGCGTCCACTACGGCGACGCTCACCGCCTTCCCGATGGCCTGGGCGCGCTTGTGGGCGGCGTCGATGATCTCCTCGGCGGCGGCCAGGGTGAGGGTGCTCATACGGCTTCCTTCTGTGCGGTGAGGGTGCGGCGCAGCCGGGCGATCGCCGTGTTGTACGGCCCGGGCGTCTCCCAGTACATGGAGTGCGGGGCGCCGGGGACGATCTCCAGGTGCGACCCGGGCAGCAGTTCATGGGCGCGGGTGACGGTCTTCACGCTGAGCACCGCGTCCTTCTCACCGGCCAGGAAGGCGACCTTGACGCCGGAGGCTTGGATCTCCTCCAGCGAGGGCCCGTTGGTGTCGAGGTTGCGCAGGTCCTGCATCCGGGCGACGTTGAAGGTGCCCATCTGCCGGAAGAGGAAAGTGAGGTCGGCGCGCTCCTGCTGGAACAGCTTGGTCAACAGGCGGTCGATGACCGGGAGTTTGACGGCTTCGGCACGGTCGGCGGCGGCCAGTTCCCTGAGCTCGGGGTGACTGATGCCGCCGAGGGAGTGGCCGAGGACGACGGAGGAGACCCGCTCGGGCCGCATGAGGCCGGCCCGCAGGGCGGCGACGGAGCCGATGGACTGGCCGACCAGCATGACGTCGGTGAGGTCTTCGGCGTCCAGCACCGCGGCCACATCGCCGGGGAAGTCCTGGCCGTCGAAGTCGGACGAGTCGGACTTGCCGAAGCCGCGCAGGTCCAGCGTGACGACCGTGAACTCCTCGCGCAGGGCCGCGACTTGCTGCCACCAGGCGGCATGGTGGCCGCCGCTGCCGTGCACGAACAGGATCGCCGGACCGCTGCCGTGGCGCTCGTAGTAGATGGAGGTGCCGTCGGAGTCGGCTATGGGCATGAGATGAACTCCCGTGCGTACAGGGTTAGTTGGGGCGCTTGGCGTGGTAGACCAGCTCGATCATGGTGTGGTCGGGGTCGTGGATGTAGCAGAACTTCGACTGGTTCTCCGGGCGCTGGATCGGCCGGGTGTGGCGAATGCCCAGCTCCTTGAGGTGTTCCAGGAACTCGTCCCAGTCGTCGACCTCGACGGCGAAGTGATAGGGCGCCATGCGCTCCATCTCCTCCACCGGGGTGAAGTGCAGATCGAAGTTGCCGCGGGTCATCAGCACCACGCGGGTGTTGGACTTGGGCATGATCCGCTTCATCCCGAAGACCTTGGCGTACCACTCGGCGGTCCGGTCGGGGTCGGTGGTGGGGAAGTTGACGTGGTGGATGTAGCGGGGTTCCTTGCTCATGCTCGATTCCCTTCGAGGTGTACGGGGTTGGACAGCACGCCGATGCCGCTGATCTCGACGTCCACGGTGTCGCCCGGCTCCAGCTGACAGGTGGACTCGGCGCCCATCCAGAGCACGTCGCCGGGATGAACGGTGATGTGCCGAGTCATCTCGACCAGGTAGTCGAAGGGGTCGAACACCATGTCGCCGGTGGGGAACGTGGAGCGGACCTCGCCGTTGACGCGCAAGGTCGTCGTCTGGGCGAGCGCGTCGACATCGGTCTCGATCCAGGGCCCCATCGGCTTGAACGTGTCGCTGTTCTTGCTGCGCCAGAACGTGCGGTCCGCGTGCTGCCACGCGCGGGCGCTGATGTCGTTGCCGATCGTCCAACCGAAGACGGACTTGCGCGCCTCGGCGTGGGTGGCGTTGCGCAGCGTGCGGCCGATGACGGCGACGAGTTCGGGCTCGGCCTCGAACCGGCCCTCCACCTCGGCCGGTCTGACGATCGGTGACAGGTGCCCGGTCAGGGCGTTGTTCGCCCGGTAACCGATCTCCGGGCGTTCGGGGGTCGTGGCGCCGGCGTGGGCGATGTGCCGCGGGTAGTTGTAGCCGACCGCGTAGAACACCGGCGGCACAACGGGCGGCAGCCATACGGCTGTTGCCGTCGGCACGGTGCCGATGACGTCGGGCCGGCCCTCGATCGGGGAGTCGGACAGCAGCTCTACGTCCTTCTCCCCCACCCTCCCCCATACCGCCCGGCCACCGACCGAGACTCGCGCGTACCTCATGGCACCAGCAGATGGGAGACGCGCTTGGTGACCAGGTAGGCGTCGAGCGCCTCGGGCCCGCCTTCACGGCCGTAGCCGCTCTCCTTCACCCCGCCGGACGGTGCCTCGTGGACCGAGCCGCCGCAGTGGTTGATGGAGAGGATGCCGGCCTCCAGCTCGCCCGCGAGGCGTTCGGCGGTGGCGGCGGAGTCGGTGAAGCCGTAGGCGGCCAGGCCGTACGGCAGCTCGTTGGCGGTGCGCAGGGCCTCGTCGAGGCGGGAGAAGGGCACGATGGGCGCGAGCGGGCCGAACGGCTCCTCGTGCAGCAGCTCCGCGTCCGCCGGTACGTCGGTCAGGACGGTCGGCGCGAAGAAGTACCCGGGGCGGTCCAGGCGTTCACCTCCGGTGAGCACCTTGGCGCCGCGGCTGACGGCGTCGGCGGTCAGGCGGATCATCGCCTCCAGCCGCCGCTCGTTGGCCAGCGGGCCCATGGTGGTGCCCTCGGCGAGACCGTCGCCGACGACCACGGCCTCCGCCGCCTTCACGAACTCGGCGGTGAAGGCGTCGACGATGCTCTCGTGGACCAGGAAGCGGCTCGGCGAGGTGCAGACCTGACCGGCGTTGACGAACTTCGCCTGCGCGGCCTTGCGGGCGGCCCTGACCGGATCCGCGTCCGCGCAGACGATCACCGGGGCGTGGCCGCCCAGCTCCATCAGCGAGGGCTTCATGACCTTGCCGGCCTCGGCGGCGAGGAGCTTGCCGACCGGGACCGAGCCGGTGAAGGCGATCAGCCGGGTGACCGGCGAGGCGATCAGGTGGGCGGAGACCTCGTCGGGCTCGCCGAAGACGAGGTTCAGGACGCCGGCCGGGAGGCCCGCGTCGGCGAAGCAGGCGACGAGCGCGGCGGCGGTGGCCGGGGTCTCCTCGGAGGCCTTGATGACGATCGAGCAGCCCGCGGTCAGGGCGGAGGAGATCTTCCGCATCGGGCCGCCCGCGGGGAAGTTCCACGGCACGAACGCGGCGACGGGCCCGACGGGCGTCCGGCGCACGGTCAGCAGGGTGCCGGGGGCGGCCGGGATGACACGGCCGTAGGCGCGGCGGGCGTCCTCGATGTGCCAGCGCAGGGTGTCGGCGACCCGGCGGGCCTCGCCGGCCGCCTCCTTCAGCGGCTTGCCCTGCTCCAGGGTCATGATCCGGCCCACCTCGGCGGCCCGCTCGGTGAGCAGGTCGGCGGCGGCGTGCAGGATCGCGGAGCGCTCGGCGACGGGTGTGTCGCGCCAGGTGCGAAAGCCCTCCTCGGCGGCCTGAAGGGCGCGGTCGAGGTCCGCGGGGGTGGCGAGCGGGACGGCGCCGATCGCCTCTTCCGTGGCCGGGTTGAGGATCGGGGCGGTCTGTCCGGTGGCGCCCTGGCACCACTCGCCCGCTATGTACATGCGGACGGCCGGATAGCCGTGGTCGGTGGTCATGCGTGGCTGCCCTCTCAAGAGGCTTCGTTGTCGCGGTTGGTGCGCAGGGCCCAGATGTGGTGCGGCGGAGTCGTCTCGTGGACGCGGGTCTCGTAGGAGTCGTCGACCCGGTCCATGTCGGCGGCGTACTCGACGCGGCCGCCGCTCGGGGCGTGCAGGAAGCGGAAGACGTTGGAGCCGATGGTGTGCCGGCCGAGCCTGCGGGCCTCGCGCCAGCCGTGCTCGATCATGTAGTTGCCGCCCTCGACGACGTCGTCGAAGCCCGGCACCTCGTAGGCGATGTGGTTGACGCCGGCCCGGTCGGGGCGGTGGCACAGCAGCATGGTGTGCTGGTCGTCGTCGCCGGGGGCCTGCATGAACACGCCCATCGGCTCGACGACGTCGGTGGGCCGGAAGCCGAGGCGGTCGGTGTAGAAGGCGACGGCCTCCTCCCGGCCCTCCTTGCGGATGTTCAGGGCCACGTGACACATCCTCAGGGGACGGACCCGCTCGATCGGCTCCAGTGCGGTGTTCCAGCGGTTGACGCTGCCCAGCGCGTTGGCGGGGCGCGGCTCCACGGGGGCGGGCCGGGGCCGGGCCAGGGTGAGGCCGACGCCGAAGCCCGACTCGTCGACGGTGTGGTGGACGCCGTCGGCGCTCAACCGGACCTCGCGCTCCTTGCCCACCGCGGCCACCAGCCGCTCCAGCTCCTGCGGGGTGTCGACGCCCCACACCACCTCGCGCAGGGTGGGGCCGTCCTCCACCGGGGCCGGCAGCCGGGGGCCGGGCTCGGTGTCCAGGTGGAGCGTCTGCCCGGTGAGGGTCTCGAACACCGCGTGCTCCTCGGTCCGCTCCACCAGGAACAGCCCGAAGTCGTCGTAGAACCGGACGCATTCGTCGAGGTCGGCGATGCTGTAGGTGACCGATTCGATTCTCTGGATTCCCATGGACTCCTCGTTTCCGGGTCGCCTCGTGAGCGTAGGTTTCGGGGTATGGCGGCCTCAACGCCCCGAGCTCTACCAGCTGCGCAAACGTTTCTTGCGGCTAAGGCCGAGTTGCGGGCCGGATCGCCGGAATCGGGTTCTCGGAGAACCAGGCGGCGAGGAAGTCCAGGAAAACGCTGACCTTGCGCGGGGTGTCCTGCCCGGGGCCGTAGATCGCGTACAGCGGGCGGTCGGGTACGGCGAGGTCGGGCAGCAGCACCTGGAGGGCGCCGGAGACGAGGTCGTCGTAGGCCGAACGCTGCGGGAGCAGGGCGAGGCCGCGGCCGTGGACGGCGGCCTTCTGCAACGCGATGTAGGAGTTGGACGAGAAGGCGATGTTGCGGATCTTGTGCAGCGTGCTCGCGTGACCGTGGCCGATGCGCCAGACCGGGTCGTTCACATGGACCAGGCAGTCGTGGTGCGCGAGGTCGTTCGGGTGGGCGAGCGATCCGTGCCGCTCGATGTACTCCTCGGACGCGCACAGCACGAACGGCAGCGAGGAGATCTTCTTCAGGCGGACGCTCGAATCGCGCAGATCCCGGGTGTGGAAGGCGACGTCGAATCCGCTGTCCAGGAAGTCGTAGGTCCGGTCGGACATTCCGCCGAGTTCGAAGCGGACCTGGATCTTCGGGTGGGCGGCGGAGAAAGCGGCAATCGCGTCCCCGAGATCCAGACTGCCTATCCATTTGGGACAGATAATGCTCAGCGTGCCCTCGGCACGATCGTGCGACTCCGCGATGCCGGCGTCCTCGGCCTCGATCTCGTCAAGAATGCGGGCGGAGAATTCGGCGTACCGCCGGCCCGGTTCGGTGAGGCTCACCGAACGGGCCGTGCGGTTGACGAGCCGGACGCCGACCTGCCGCTCCAGCTCCGCCACATGACGGGAGACCAGGGAGCCCGAGGAGCCCAGCTTCTTGGCGGCGCCGCTGAAGCTGCCGACCTGTGCGACGGTGACGAAGCTGTGCATCAGAAGCAGACGGTCCATGGTTCCTCGGTTCCTCCGGGGCTGGGCGAAGTAAGGGCACCCTAAGTGAAACGATCCTGTTTCAGAAGTGGCGTGACCTGCCCTTTTCTACGGTCACTCGGCGCAGTAGGCCGGCGCCTGGTCGGCGTTGTCCTTCGTCACGAGGGTCAGCGGGGTCCGGGTGACCTTCTCGGCGCCCTTGTCCTTGTCGAGCAGCTTCACGGTGCTGTCCAGGGCGTTGGCGCCGGTGAGCTGGGCCGGGTTGGAGACCGTGCCGAGGAAGGTGCCGTCCTTGACGGCCTCGACGCCGCGTTCGGTGCCGTTGTTCGTGACGATCCTGACGTCGGCCTTGGCGGCCTTGAAGGCGTTGAGGGCGCCGAAGGCCATCTCCTCGTTGGCGACGAAGACATAGTCCAGGTCGGGGTGCGCCTGGATCATGTTCTCCGCGACCTCCTGCGCCTTGGCGGGGCTGAACATGCCCGGCTGGTTGGCCACCACCTTCGCGGTGTCCGGGAGGTTGTCGGTGAAGCCGCCCACCAGGACGTCGGAGGCCGCGCCCGGAGCGCCCGCGATAACGCCGACCTGCACCTTCTTGCCGCCGGCGTCCTTGGCTACCAACTCGGCGTCCATCTTGCCGACTTCGGCGAGCGGCACGACGGAGGCGCCGAGTACGTCCTTCATGTCCTCCAGGAGCACCGAGGTCAGGAAGATCGGCACGTTGGCCGCCTCGGCCTTGGCTATGTCCGCCTCCAGGGCGTCCACGTTGACCGTCTGGACGATCACCGCGTCGACCCCGCGGGAGATCATGTCCTCGATGTTGGACAGCTCCTTGCCCGGGTCCTGGGTGGAGTTGGCGGTGTAGAGCTCGACGCCCAGTTCCTCGGCCTTCGCCTCGATCGACCCCTGGAGACAGGTGTGGAACTCGGTGTTGTTGCCGTTCACGAAGCCGATCGTGTAGTCGCCGTCACCGGCGGCGGAGCTGACCGTGTCCTCGTCCTTGGAGCAGCCGCTGAGCAGCAGCCCCGCGCCCACGGCGGTGGCGACGACGGCGGTGCGGTACCGGGAGGTGATTCTCATCGTGCGGTGCCTTTCGTGTCGGACGTGCGGTTCAGTGGGCCGAGTGGCGGGACTTCTGGAACTGGTTGGCGATCGCGGCGATCACCAGGACCGTGCCGACCGACACCGGCTGGTAGAAGGAGGAGATCTGGAGCAGGTTCAGCGAGTTGGCGACCACGCCGAGCAGGACGACCCCGAGGATCGTGCCGACGACCGTGCCCCGGCCGCCCTCCAGCGCCGTACCGCCGATGACGACCGCCGCCACGGCGCTGAGCTGGAGCATCAGTCCGCCGCCCGGGCTGGGGCTGCTCGCCACCAGACGGGACAGCAGCATGACGCCGGCCAGACCGGACAGAGCGCCGGCGCCCGCGTACAGCAGCAGCTTGTTGCGGTTGACGCCGATGCCGCTGAGCCGGGCGACGTGCTCGTTGCCGCCGATGGCGAACAGATCGCGGCCGTATGTCGTGTACTTCATGACCAGTGCGGTCAGCGCGAGGACGATCAGCGCGAGCCAGGTCAGGTTGGGCAGTCCGACGAAGTAGCCGGCGCCGAGGTCGGACAGCGCGTCGCCGCCGGAGACGGTCTTGCCGTCGAGGATGACGAGCTGGACGCCGTCCAGGATGGTGGCGGTGGCCAGGGTCACCACGAACGGCGCCACCTTGGTGTAGGTGACGACCAGGCCGTTGACCAGGCCGATCGCCATGGCGAGGGCGACGGAGGCGAGGATCGTGACGGCCACCGAGGTGCCGCCGTGCAGGAGTTGGGCGGCGAAGGCGGCGACGACGTAGACATTGCTGCCCATGGAGAAGTCCATGCCGCCCGCGGTCATCACCAGGGTCAGGGCTGCCGCGATGACGGCGGTGATGCTCACCTGGCGCAGGACGTTGATCAGGTTGTCCTGGGTCAAGAAGGCGTCGCTCTGGGTGGCGGTGAAGCCCGCGACCAGGATCAGCACGAGCAGCAGGCCGAGGTGCGGGATCCGCTGCACGGCCGTCAGGAGGCCGCCCTTCGCGCTCTCCTGGCGCGGGGCAGGCTGCTCCACGTCGGGGGCCGTGGTCTTCAGGCTCATGAGTCGTTCCCTCCCAGGGCGGTCGCGACGAGTTCGTCACGGGTGATGCGGGCGATGTCGTGTTCGGCCACGACGCGGCCGGAGCGCACGACCACCGCTCGGTCGGCCAGGCGCATGACCTCCTCCGCGGAGGAGGAGGCGAGCAGGACCGCCACGCCCCGGCCGGCGAGGTCGTCGATGATCGTGTGGATGTCGGCCATGGCCGCCACGTCGACGCCGTTGGTGGGGTCCTCCAGGAAGACGGCGGTGGGCGCGGTCTCCAGCCACTTGGCGAGGAGGACCTTCTGCTGGTTGCCGCCCGAGAGCGTGCTGACGGCGGGATTGCGCGAGAGGGTGACCACGCCGTAGGTGTCGCGGCGGGGGGCCGCGCGGCGGGACTGCTCGGACTCGCGGTGCAGTTGGCGGCCCGCGAACCGGTCGGTGGCGAGCATGAGGTTCTCGTCGACGGTCAGTGCGGGGATGATGCCGAGGTTGCGGCGGTCCCCGGTCACGCACCGCAGTCCGCTGCGCAGCGAGTGCCGCACCTTGCCCAGCGGGACCGGGCGGCCGTCGACGAGCATGTCCCCGGCGTCCGGGCGGGCGCGGCCGGAGAGCAGGTCGAAGAGGTACGACTGCGCGTCGCCCGCGGCTCCCAGTACGCCGACGACCTCGCCCTTGTGCACCTGGACGGCGAAGTCCCGGATGAAGCGGCCGCGGCTCAGTCCGCGGACCTCGATCCCGATCTCGTCCTTGGGTGCCGGCCGGGTGGGGCGCCGCGACACCACGTCCCGGCCGACCATGTGCTTGACCAGGCCCGGCCCGTCGAGTTCGGCGGCGGGGGCGGTGTGCACGACGCGTCCGTCGCGCATGACCGTGACCCGGTCGGCGACCTCCAGCACCTCGTCGATGTAGTGCGAGATGTAGACGATGGCGATGCCCTCGTCCCGCAGTCTGCGCACCAGCGTCTTGACCTGCTGGGAGGCGTGGGCGCCCAGACAGGCGGTGGGTTCGTCGAGGATGAGGACCCGGCCGCCGCGGCGCACTTCGCGGGCCACCTCGACCATGGTCTGCTCGGCCACGGTCAGGGACCCGGCCGGCTGCTCCACGTCGAGCTGGATGCCGAGGCCGTCGAGGGCCTTGCGGGCCTCGGCCTTCACCGTGGACCAGCTGACCCGGCCGCGCCGGACGGGCAGGACGCCGAGCAGGATGTTCTCGGCGACGGTGAGTCCCATGACGAGTTCGCGGCGCTGCGGCACGAAGGAGATGCCCAGGCGCCGGGCCTGCCTCATGGTCAGCGAGCCGTGGGCGTGGCTGTCGATCTCGACGGTGCCCCCGTCGGGCTGGTGGACGCCGGCGAGGACGTGCACGAGGGTCGACTTGCCGGCGCCGTTCATGCCCATCAGGGCGTGGATCTCCCCGGGGTGCAGCTCCAGGTCGACCTCTTTGAGTGCGGCCGCGCCGCCGAAGCTCTTGGTGACACCACGGACGCGGAGCACGGGTGTCATGACGCGGCCCGGTCGTCGTCGGCGGCGATACGGCCGTAGCCGCGGATGTCCGGGAAGGGGGGTTCCTTGTCGGCCTGGAGGTCCACCTGGAAGGTGTTCAGGCACATGCCGAGCATGGTGAAGTTGCCGAGTGCGCCGATGGTGTCGACCAGGCCCTTGGGGCCGAAGTGGTCCAGGGCGCGGGCGAAGGTCTCGTCGGTGACGAAGTGGTCTTCGAGGACTTCGCGGCAGAACCGGTAGAAGGCCTGGTCGGCCTCGTCGTCGAAGACGGCCTCGCGCTTCTCGGCGACGGCCTTGACGGCGGCCTCGGGTATGCCGGCCTCGATCGCCTGGTGCACATGGGCGTTCCAGGAGTACTGCGCGTCCCAGTTGCGGGCGGCCATCAGCAGGGCCAGTTCGCGCAGATGCTTGGGGAGCGAGCAGTCGAAGCGGGCGAACGCGCCGAGGGATTCGGCCCGTTCGCACATCTCCGGGCTGTGCAGCCAGACCCGGAACGGGCCGCGGACGGCGCCGCGACGGCCGGCGATCCGGGCGGCCAGCTCCTGCTGCCGCGGGTCCATTTCCTCATCGCTGAGAACGGGGAGCCTCATGTGGCCGATACCTGCCTTTTCTTTCCGGCGCGTTACAGGCACGGATCGTCGAGCCGTGCGATGCCAGCCGACGGTACAGCCGGGTCCGGAAAGCTCACCCTTCTCGGAGTGCAAGGTAAAACTGCACGCCGGAGGGCACCCCGGGGGGCGGCGCGCGACCTAACGTCGTTCGACGCAGAGCCACGAACCGGAAGGAAATCCCGGATGACCACGATCATCAAGGTCGCGTCGGTGCCGCTCCTCGACCGAGGCGGATCGGTCGTGACGACACCGCTTGTCACCACGCCCTCGGCGGGCGGCGAGAACAGGATCACCAGCGGGATGAGCGTGTATCCGGTCGGCTCCGGCGCCCCGCTGCACTCGCACAACTGCGACGAGCACGTGACGATCCTGGAGGGCGAGGCGGAGGTGGTGGTGGACGGCGAGGTGACGAAGCTGGAGCAGTTCGACACCACCTACGTCCCGTCGCCGATCCCCCATCTGTTCCGGAACAT
Source organism: Streptomyces sp. NPDC079141 (assembly GCF_040686775.1). Lineage (NCBI taxonomy): Bacteria > Bacillati > Actinomycetota > Actinomycetes > Kitasatosporales > Streptomycetaceae > Streptomyces > Streptomyces sp. NPDC079141. Next base: position 1,026,695 of record NZ_JBFBLP010000001.1, read on the forward strand.
CGGCGATCGCCCGCTGCGCATCCTGTGGGTGTACTCCTCGGGCCATGTGACCCGTACGTTCACCGAGACGGGCCGCACGGTGGAGCACCTGTCGGACGAGGACCAGATGGGCTGAGCGGGCGGGGCCGAGGGTCAGGCGGCCCCGTGGCGCCGGGCGGCGGCGAGCACTTCGCGCGCGCCGCCCGGCGGCTCCAGCAGCAGGGTCCCGGCCTCCTGCCCGTCCCGGTGCAGCCGCAGCCGCGGACCGTCGACGACCACCCGCAGTTCCGGCCAGGGGTGGCGCCACAGCAGTACCGAGCGCTCCCAGAGCTGGATGCCGAGCGTGGTCACCCGCACCTGGTACTGCGGGCCGCTGTGCAGGTCGGGCGGCAGGTGCTCGGTGTACGGGGGCCGGACCGTGTAGGTGCCGAGCACCGTCTCCCCCGGCTCCAGCTCCGCGTCGCGCAGGCCGCGCCGACGTCCGATGCTCGTCCCGGTCCAGGCGCCGAGCCCCACGAACACGAGCACCCCGGCCGTCAGCACCCACCAGGGCGCGTGGAGCTTGAGGAGACCCCCCAGCGCGATCCCGCCGCCGAGCAGCGCACCGGCACCGGTCAGCGCGGCGCGCCGCACCCGCCGGTTCCTGCTGTCGTCCATGAGCGAGCACCTTACGTCTCTCCCCGTCTACGGCAGAGGCCGGCCCCGCGTCCCCCCGCGGTGCCGGCGTCCGGTGTTCACCCCGGTCAGTGGCTGGCGACCAGCTCCTGCGGCGTGCTTTCGGAGGGGGTCCTGCGCCCGCCGCGCAGCGCGGCGATGCCGATGAAGACCATGGACGACACACCCGCGAGCGCGAAGGCGGTGAAGCCCCAGTCGCCGTTGTTCGCGGCGAGCAGCTGGCCGCCGAGCCACGGTCCGAAGACGGCGCCGAAGCGGCCCATGCCGGAGGTCCAGCCGACGGTGGTGGCGCGGTTCTCGGGGTTGGAGCGGATCGAGACGGTCGCGTAGATCATCGTCTGGGCGCTGTTGAGGAACACGCCGGTGAGGAAGACGACCGTCATGGTCACCCCGAGCGGCATGTGGACGCTGAGCAGGAAGACACCGGCGGCGGTCAGCGCGAACCAGATCGCCGAGATGCGCGGGGCGCCGAAGCGGTCGGCGGCACGGCCGGCCAGCAGCATGCCCACGATGCCGCCGAGGTTGAAGACGACGACGAAGGTCAGGGCGGAGCCCAGCTCGTAGCCCTCGGCGCGCATCAGGGTGGGCAGCCAGGTGGCGACGCCGTAGACGAGGAGCAGTCCGCCGAAGGAGGCCAGCCAGTACAGCAGGGTCTGGATCCACTCGCCGCCGCGGAAGAGGTTGACGAGGTTGGTCCAGCGGTCGGCGGCGCCCGGCTTGTCGGTCTTGGCGGCGGGCAGTTCGACGTCGTAGCGGGCGGCCAGCGTGCGGGCCTCCTCGGTGCGGCCCTTGGCGACCAGGAAGCTCAGCGACTCGGGCAGGAACTTGGCGAGGACCGGGGCGAAGAGCAGCGGGAGCACGCAGACCCAGAAGGCGGCGCGCCAGCCGGCCGGCTCGATGAGCCACTTGGCGACGTAGGCGGAGAGGATGCCGCCCGCGTGGTGGGCGGTCATCAGCAGGCCGATGGTGATCGCCGTACGGCCGCGGGGGGCGTAGTCGGAGACCATGCTGATCGCGGTCGGCAGCAGACCGCCGAGGCCGATGCCCGCCAGGGTGCGGCCGAGGCCGAAGACGGCGACGCTGTCGGCCATCGCGCAGACGCCGGAGGCCAGCGAGAAGAGGACCACGCAGGAGACCATCAGCTTCTTGCGGCCGATCCGGTCCGCGACGGTGCCGGCCGTCAGGGCGCCGACCAGCATGCCGAAGGTGGCGTAGCTGCCCAGGTCACCGGCCTGGTCGGGGGTGAGGCCGAAGGTCTTCGTCTCCAGCAGGTGCGGCAGGACCGAGCCGTAGATGAACATGTCGAGGCCGTCGAAGAGCACGGCCAGCCAGCACAGTCCGACGGCCAGGAGGGCCAGTCTGCTGCCGCGGGCGGATGGAGCGAGGGGGGACATCTTTGTTCTTCCTCTCGTGCGGGGTGCGCTAGACGCTAAGGACCCGTCCCCGAGAGTGTCAACGCTTTTGTCAACAATCTCATCAACGATCCGGATACGACGGAAGGGTGGGCGCGCACGGGCGTGCGCGGCCCACCCCCCGGTGGTGTTTTCGCTCAGGCGACCGGCGGCGTTCCGTGGGTGTGGAACGACTCGATCGTCTTCAGTCCCCAGGCCTGCCCCTTCTTCCGCTCCTCCTCGGTCCAGGTGATCAGCGGCCAGTCCGGGGCCAGCACGAGCCGCGTGAGCGGGTTGCACAGCTCGATGCGGTTGCCGCCCGGCTCGTAGACGTAGAGGAAGAACGTCTGCTGGATGGCGTGCTTGTGCGGTCCCGTCTCGATGAACACCCCGCTGTCGATGGCGAGATCGGCGGCGCGCAGGATGTCCTCGCGGGTGTCGGTCGCGAAGGCGATGTGGTGCAGCCGGCCCGCCGATCCGGTCCAGTCCGAGGTGTAGACGACGTCGTACGACTTGTTCGTGTACGTCAGCCAGCGCGCCGCGATCCTCCCGCTGTCGAGCCGGATCTGCTCGGTCGGCCGCGCGCCCAGCACGTTCTGCTGGAACTCGGCGTTGGACAGGACGTCCGCAGCAAGGAAGTTGATGTGGTCCAGACGCCGCACGCCCACGCCCCGGTTGGGCTTGGCCTGCGGCTGGTTCTTCAACGCGGGCCGCAACTCCTCGGGGGCCACGTAGTGTTCGCTCTCCCAGTAGAGGGCGTGTTCGTGGCCGTCGGGGTCGGTGGTGACGTACAGCCTGCCGAGGCCGGGTTCGTCCTCGACCCACTTGCCCGTGCCGCCCGCCTCCTCGACCGCCTTCACCCGGCGTTCGAGTGCCTCCTCGCTGGAGGTGCGCAGGGCGAGCCGGCCGAGGCCGGGCCGTTCGCGGGCGGTGAGCACCAGGCTGTGGTGCTCGTAGTCGTCGAAGGTCCTCAGGTAGACCGTGTCGCCGTCCTGCCCGATGACGGTGAGCCCCAGATAGTCGGTGAAGAAGGCGACACTGGCGTCCAGGTCGGGGGTGAACAGCTGGGCATGGCCGATATGAGCGATGTCGCCGAGCGGCGGAGTCATCGTTGACCTCCTGTGGATGGTGCGGCGGCCCTGGGGAACACGGTGCCGTCGAAGATCTTGCGGGCCGTTCGGACCACGGCGGTACGGCGCGCGCGGGGCAGGCCGTCCGAGGTGGTCCCGAGGCTACTTTCGATGTCCAGGAATCCGGTGGGATGTTCTATGCGAATTCGGTCACTACCGGGATCGACCACCGCAAGGTCGGCCCCCACGCCGCCTTCGATCCGCAGGCCGGCGGCAACACTGGCCGCGCCGAGCACCCCGATCGAGGTGTGGCAGCGCACAGGAATGAAGGTGCGGGTGGTGACCGCGCCGCCCTCGCGGGGCGGCGCGAGCAGCGTGACCTTGGGCACAGTGGTGTCGGAGACGTCCCCCAGGCCCATCAGCCGGCCCGCCTTGAGGCGGAGGGCGTGCAGCCTGTCGGCCAGCGCCACGTCCTCCTCCAGGTCCCGGGGCGACTCGTAGCCGGTGACCTTGAGGGCGGTGGCCTCGACGAGGACGGTCGGCATCCCGTTGTCCACGCAGGTCACGGGCACGCCGTCGATGTCGTCGCGGGCACTGCCGGTGGGCAGCAGGGGGTTCTCGCCCGGCGGGAACTCGATCACCACGGGCGCGGCCGTGCCCGGCACGCCCGAGATCTCGGCGTCCCCGGTGTAGTCGACCCGGCCGTCGGGCGTCGGGAAGGTGGCCGTCGCCCGGTCGCCGGTGTTGACCATGCGGATCCGCACGGCGGTCTGCCGCTCCCCCGCCGCCACCAGTCCGCGCTCGACGGCGAACGGGCCGACCCCGGCAAGGATGTTGCCGCAGTTCTGACGGTCACTCACCTCGGGCCGGTCGACGACGACTTGGAGGAAGAGGTAGTCGACGTCGGCCCTCGGATCGGCGGACGGCGAGATCACGGCGACCTTGCTGGTGAGCGGATGGGCGCCGCCCAGGCCGTCGATCTGTCGCTCGTCCGGGCTGCCCATGATCCTCAGCAGCAGGTCGTCGCGGGCGGCCGGGTCGGCGGGCAGGTCCTCGGCCAGGAAGTAGGCGCCCTTGGAGGTGCCGCCGCGCATCAGCAGACAGGGCACCTCCGCGGGCCCGGTCACGACCGCTCTCCGTCCCGGACGTACTCGTCGTGGGACCGGTACGTCACCCCCAGCCGGACGAGCGTCTCGCGCAACCCGTAGCGGTCCAGGCCGAGTTGGCCGTCGAGGAAGGCGGCGCGGGTGGCGGCCTCCTTGGCCTCGCGGGCCTCGGCCCGCCCGGCCGTCTCGCGGGCGCGCTCGCGCGGTACGACCACGACGCCGTCGTCGTCGGCGAGGATCACGTCGCCGGGGCGGATCACCTGGCCGTCGATGGCGATCGGCACGTTGACCGAACCGCCGGTGGCCTTGACCGTGCCCTGCGAGGAGACCGCCCGGGACCAGGCGGCGAAGCCCATGTCCCGCAGTTCCTGGGTGTCCCGGATGCCCGTGGCGGTGACGACGCCGCGCACGCCCCGCTGTTGCAGCGCGGTCGCGAACAGCTCGCCGAACAGGCCGTCCGTGCAGGGCGAGGTGGTGGTGACGACCAGGATGTCGCCCTCGCCGCACTGCTCCACGGCGGCGTGGATCATGAGGTTGTCGCCGGGCCAGCTCAGGACGGTGACGGCGGTGCCGGCGACCCGGACGCCCTGCTGGACGGGGCGGATGTCCGGGCCCAGCAGGCCGGTTCGGCCCATGGCCTCGCTGACGGTGGCCACGCCGTAGCCGGCCAGGGCGTCGACGTCCTTCAGCTCCGCCTTCGGCGGGTTGGTGACGATGACGCCGCTCATGCCAGCTCCTTCGCGATCTGCGGGTAGGGGCGCATGTACGCCTCGGCCATCGTCTTGTGGGCCAGGCCCAGGTTCGGGCCGGCGTTGCGCTTGAGCTGGACGCCGCGGCGGACGGCGAGGTCGGTGTAGTAGTCCCACAGATGCTGCTGGGCGCCGAGGCACTCCATCGCCTTGCGCTTGGTCTCCCAGACCTCGGTGATGTCGAGCAGGACCTCGGGCCTGAAGCCGCTCATCTCCGGCTGGTGCGGCTCGAAGAAGAAGACCGGCGGGGCGCCGATGATCTCGCCGGGGCCCGGGTAGCCGATGGCCTGGGCGAGCACCCGGGCTTCCAGGGCCATCCGGTTGGCGGCCGGGTGGTCGCCGTTGTAGGGGTCCTCGGTGGGGTGGGTAAGGACGACGTCCGGCTGGGTCTCCCGGTAGACCTCGACGAGCTTGTCGGTCAGCTCGGCGGTGGCGATCAGCGGGTAGTCACCGGCGTCGAAGAAGCGGACCTCGGCGCCGAGGGTGGCCGCGGCGCGCTCGGCCTCGTCCCGGCGTATCGCCTTGATCTCCGCCAGCTTCTTCCCCTCGCGCCAGGCCTTGGCGGACTCCCCGCGCTCACCGAAGGTGAGACAGGCGATGGTCACCTTCTCCCCGCGGGAGGCGGCCAGGGCGATGGCGCCGCCCGCCCGCCACACGAAGTCCCCCGCGTGCGCGGTGACAACGAGTGTGGATCGTCGGTGGGCGGGCGCGTTGGCCTGAGTCATCGTTCGAAACTCCTTGTGGACAGGTGGGCGCCCGCCTCGCGCGATCGTCAGTCGCGCAGCGCCTCGATCACGCTGCTGAGGTGGGCACGGACGGCCGCCTCGGCCGCCTGCGGGTCCCTGGCCCTGATCGCCTCGATCATCGCCAGATGCTCGTTCAGGGACTGCTGCGGACGCCCCGGCCTCAACGCCAACTGAAAACGGTGGCGCACCAGTTGGGCATTGAGCCGCTCCAGCAGCTCCAGTGCGGTCTGCTGGCCGGAGAACTCCCGGATCCTGGTGTGCAGTTGGTGGTTGAGGTCGGAGTAGGTCACCGGCTCACCGTCGGCCACGGCCTTGGTCATCGCCGTACCCAGCTCGGTCAGCTCGGCGAGCTGCTCGTCACTGGCCGCGACGGCCGCCTTCGCAGCGCACAGCCCTTCGAGGACCATGCGGCACTCGGTGATGGCGACCGCTTCCTCCACGGTCACCACCCGCACCCGCGAGCCGCGGTTGCGGATCCGCTCGACGAGGCCCTGGGCCTCCAGATCGATGAGTGCCGCGCGGATGCTCGCCCGTGTCACACCGAACTGCTCGGCGAGTTCGTTCTCCACCAGCCGCTGTGCCGGTGCCATCTCGCCGTGCAGGATCGCCTGCCTCAGCTGCGCGAACGCATGCTGTTTGGCCTGCTCTCCGGTGCTCGGACGGGCTTCTTTCGGCATCGTTGCCCTCCCTGAGTGAGTGCCTGTCGAACCTAAATCTAGCCAAACAAGATTGTCAACAATTTTGTCTGCCGTATTGCGCGCAGGATGTGGTGGCGGACCCGACGAAGTGTCCGCTCACCTGGTGCGATGCCCGACAGACTGTCTTCACCGGACGGGAGACGATCTCGCTAGGGTCGCCCCCATGGACCACAGCTTCGTACTCCACATCCCCGACGCCGAGCTCGAACCCGAGCCGCTCGCGCCCGAGCAGATCGTCTCCGGAACGCCCGAGGTGACCGGGAAGGTCGTCTGGGAATCGGCGGACGGGCGTCAGGTGCGCGGGATCTGGCAGATCACCCCCGGCGTCGTCACGGACACCGAGGCGGACGAGCTGTTCGTCGTGATCAGCGGATCGGCCACCGTCGAGGTGGCGGGCGGGCCGACCCTGAAGGTGGGCCCTGGGGACATGGCGGTGCTGCGCGAGGGCGACCGGACGACGTGGACGGTGCACGAGACGCTGCGCAAGGCGTACGCGATCAATCTGTGAGCGGCGGGGCCGTGGTGCCCCGGATCTCCAGGACGGGGGCGGTCAGCTGGACGCGGCCCGTCGCCCCGGGCCGGTCGAAGCGGTCCAGGAGGCAGCGGGCGACGCGCCGGCCGACGTCGTGCCCGGCGCCGTCCACGGTGGTCAGCCACAGGTGGCGCAGCCGGGAGATGCTCGTGTTGTCGTAGCCGACGACGGACAGATCGCGCGGGACGGACAGGCCCAGCTCCTCGGCCGCCGACAGCGCGCCGACCGAGGTGATGTCGTTGACGGCGAACACGGCGGTGGGGCGCTCGGCCCGGCCGAGCAGCCGGACCGTGGCCCGGTAGCCGCCCTCCTCGGTCAGGTCGCCGGCCTCGACCACCGCCCGGTCCGCGAGGCCGTGCTCGCGCATCGTCGCCTCGAAGCTGCGCCGGCGCAGCTCGCCGACCGCGCCGTAGCCCGCGATGTGCGCGATCCGACGGTGCCCGAGGCCGATGAGGTGCTCGGTGACCAGCCGGGCGCCACGCTCGTCGTCGTTGGCGACGACGTCCACGCGGGGCGGCACCGCCTCACGGGCGCCCGCCACGACCACCGGGATCCGCTCGGCGACCGCCCCCAGCGCGGCCGCGTCGGGCAGCGTGCCGACCACGACCAGACCGTCGACGCGCAGGTCGAGGAGGGGTTCGGCCGGGTCCTGGCCGGTGCGCCGGTTGAGGCGGGCGTCGGCGAGCAGCATCCGCAGACCGTTGTCGTGCAGCAGGGAGTTCAGCCCGTCGAGCAGATCGACGAACCACGGGTTGCGCAGGTCGTTCAGGAGGACCCCGACCGTGCGGGTGCGCCGCTCGCTGAGGCTGCGCGCGGCGGCGTTCGGGCGGTAGCCGAGTTCGCGCACGGCCCGCAGCACCGCCTCCCGCTTCTCGGGCCGCACCTGGTCGGAGCCGCGCAGCACCAGCGAGACCAGCGACTTGGAGACGCCGGCCTGTTCGGCCACGTCACGGATGGTCGGCTGCCTCATGGGATGGACCGTTCCATGAGCCGTTCGGGCTTGTCAAAGGGTTGACTTCGGGCGCGAATCGCGCTCAGGGTGGCCTGGACAAGTTCTGGACCGGTCCAAAGAGGTTGCGAAGAGGGGCTGTCATGGTGGATGCGCTCGGTGTCGCCGTCGTCGGGTTCGGCTGGATGGGGCGGGTGCACACCCAGGCCTACGCCCGTGTCCGCCACCACTATCCGCGGCTCGCCGTGCGTCCGGAGCTGGTGACCGTGGCCGAGGAGGTGCCCGGCCGGGCCGAGGAGGCCGCCGCGCAGTACGGGTTCGCCGCCACGACCCGCGACTGGCGCGAGGTGGCCGCCGACCCGCGGGTGCGGGCGGTCAGCATCACCGCGCCCAACTTCCTGCACCGCGAGATCGGCGTCGCCATGGCCGGGGCGGGCAAGCACATCTGGATCGAGAAGCCGGTCGGCCTGACCGCGGAGGACGCCCGCGCGGTGGCCGACGCGGTGTCCAAGGCGGGTGTCCAGGGCGCGGTCGGCTTCAACTACCGCAACGCGCCCGCGGTGGAGGCCGCACGGGAGCTGATCGCGTCCGGGGAGCTCGGCACGGTCACACACACGCGCGTGCGGCTGTTCAGCGACTACGCGGCCCATCCCGAGGGCGCGCTGACCTGGCGCTACGAGCGCGAGCGCGGGGGCAGCGGCGTCCTGGGCGACCTCGCCTCGCACGGCGCGGACCTGGCCCGGTACCTGCTCGGCGACATCGCCTCCCTGACCGCCGACACCGCCGTCTTCCTCCCTCAGCGGGCCCGGCCCACCGCCGCCACGGCCGGTCACAGCCGCGCCGCCGGCGGCGAACTCGGCCCCGTGGAGAACGAGGACTACGTGTCCTGTCTGCTGCGCTTCACCTCCGGCGCGCGCGGTGTGCTGGAGGCCTGCCGGGTCTCGGTCGGCGAGCAGAACAACTACGGCTTCGAGGTGCACGGCACCAAGGGCGCCGTCTTCTGGGACTTCCGCCGCATGAACGAGCTCGGCGTCAGCCGCGGCACCACCTACCAGGACCAGCCCGTCAGCACGGTCTACGTCGGCCCGGGCGACGGCGAGTTCGGCGCGTTCCAGCCGGGCGCCGCGAACGCCATGGGCTACGACGACCTCAAGGTGATCGAGGCCTACCGCTTCCTGCGCTCGGTCGCCGAGGGCACCGCGTACGGCGCCACGCTCTCGGACGCCGTGCGCAGCGCCGCCGTACTGGACGCGATGGCGCGCTCCGCGCAGAGCGGCGCGTGGGTCGACGTGCCGGTGTCCTAGACATGCGGGACACCGCTACGGCGCAGGCATGTTGTAGGGCGTGACGACCTGGATCGCGGACGGCAGTGCCGCGCCCGCGGGCGGCAGCGCCCCGTGGGCCCGCATCACGTGGTGGCAGGCCTCGCGCAGGTCGTGGCGCAGGTCGTGGTGGAGGACGGCGGACAGGCGGTGCTCGCGCAGCAGGCGGGTGTTGTCGTGGTCGAGGTCGTGGGCGACGAACACCGCGCACTCGCGGCCGAGGTCCTCGAAGGCCCGGAGGGTGGCGATGTTGCCGCCGCCGATGGAGTAGACGGCGCGGATCTCCGGGTCGCGTTCGAGGGCGGCGCGGACGAGGTCGTACTGGGTGGCGTCCAGTCCCTGGCCCTCGGCGATCTCGACCAGGGTGCGCTCGGGGTGGCGGGCGCGCATGGCGCTGCGGAAGCCCATCTCGCGCTCCTCCTCGTTGCGGAAGAAGCCGCTGCTCAGGCTGGTGAGCACATTGCCGGGGCGGTCGCCGAGCCACTGGCCCATGAGGTACGCGGCGGTCGCCCCGGCGGCCCGGTTGTCGCTTCCGACATACGCCACGCGCACGGTGGCGGGCAGATCGGTCACCAGGGTCACCACCGGGATCCCGGCCTCCGTCAGCCGGCCGACGGCCGCCGTGACCTCGGGGACGTCCGGCGCCTTGAGGATCACGCCCTGCGAGCCGCGCCGGGCGATCCGGTCCAGCGTCCGGGTGAGCTCCTGCACCGGTCCGGTCTCGCGGAAGTGGAAGCGCGAGCGCACCACCGCCGGGTGCAGGGACGGCAGTTCCGCCTCCAGGGCGGCGCGTACGGCGGTGCTGAACCGCTCCGGCGCCTGCATCACGATGTCGACCATGAAGCTGCGGCCGACGAGCCGGACCTGGGTGCGCTGCCGGTCCAGGTCGGCGATGGCCCGGTGCACCTCGCCCGCGGTGCTCTCGCGCACCCCTCCCCTGCCGTTGAGCACCCGGTCCACGGTGGCCTCGCTCAGGCCTGCCTGACGTGCGATCTCCCGGATCGGGAACGGGTGGCCCATACCGCGGCTCCTTGAGGGGTTTTTGATGGTCGCCTGCTGGTTGTTCGATGTCTTTGTCCTGACAAGAATGACAGCGCCGAGCCGCTTCTGTCACCGAGAGGACACCGATGTCCTTGACCACCTCACTGTCCGTACAGGACTGCTCCCTCGACGCCTTCCGGACCCTCGTCGAGCGGACCACCGACCCGGCCGACTACCCGCACGCCACCGCCGTGGAGCAGGGCGTGCCCGTCTACGAGGGGACCGCGCCGCGTGCCGAGCTGGTCCGCGCCCTCACCGACGGGCCCGGTGTGGTGGTGTTCCGGGGCGCCTTTCCCGACCTGGCCGTCGTCGACCGGATGACCGGGGTGTTCGAGGCGCTGATCGCCGAGCAGCGCGCCGAGGGCGCGAGGGCCGGGGACCACTTCGCCCGGCCCGGCGCCAACGACCGGGTGTGGAACGCGCTGGAGAAGGCGGCCCTGCACGACCCGGAGGCGTTCGCCGACTACTACGCCAACGACATCCTCGCGCTCGTCTCGGAGGCCTGGCTCGGCCCCGGCTACCAGGTGACCTCGCAGGTCAACGTCGTCAATCCGGGCGGCGCCGCGCAGACCGCGCACCGCGACTACCACCTCGGCTTCCTGTCCGACGCGGCGGCCGCCGCCTACCCGGCCCATGTGCACCGCCTCTCCCCCGTGCTCACCCTCCAGGGCGCGGTCGCGCACTGCGACATGCCCGTGGAGTCCGGGCCGACGCTGTACCTGCCGTACTCGCAGACCTACGAGCCGGGCTATCTGGCCTGGCGGCGGCCGGAGTTCCAGGAGTACTTCGACGACCGTCACGTCCAGCTGCCGCTGGCCAAGGGCGACGCGGCCTTCTTCAACCCGGCGCTGTTCCACGCCGCCGGAACCAACCGCTCCACGGGCATCCGGCGCATGGCCAACCTGCTCCAGGTGTCCTCCGCGTTCGGGCGGGCGATGGAGACCGTGGACCGCAGGGCGGTGGTGAACACCGTCTACCCCGTGCTGCTGGAGCGCCGGGCCGCGGGCGCGGACGAGGCCGGGCTGCACAACGTGATCGCCGCGAGCGCCGACGGCTACCCCTTCCCCACCAACCTCGACAACGACCCGCCCGTCGACGGACTCGCCCCGCCCTCGCAGGCGGACGTCGCACGGCGGGCGCTGCGCGAGGCCTGGACTCCCGAGGCTCTGCGGGCCGAGCTGAGGGCCGGCGCCACGCGGCGCCAGAGCTGAAAGGACCCTTGAGCGACATGGGACTTCTCGACGACAAGGTCGTCCTCGTCAACGGCGGCACCCAGGGCGTCGGTGCCGCCGTAGCCCGGGCCGCCGCGCGCGAGGGGGCGGTCGTGGCCGTCACCGGGCGCCGCCCCGAACCGGGTGAGGCGCTGGTGGCGGAGCTGACCGCGGCCGGCGGCAAGGCGCTGTTCGTGCCCGCCGACCTGGCGGACGCCGAGCGGACGAAGGCGGCCGTGGCACAGGTCGTGGCGGCATACGGGCGGATCGACTGCCTGGTGAACGCCGCGGGCCTGACCTCCCGCGGAACCCTGCTGGACACCACGCCCGAGCTGTTCGACCAGCACATCGCCATCAACCTCAAGGCCCCGTTCTTCGCGATGCAGGCCGCGGTCGCGGACATGGTGGCCCGCGAGGCGCCCGGCACGATCGTCAACGTCATCACCTCCTCGGCACACGGCGGACAGCCGTTCCTGGCGCCGTACGTCTCCGCCAAGGCCGGGCTGATCGGGCTGACCCGCAACGCCGCCCACGCGCACCGCTGGGACCGGATCCGGATCAACGGCCTGAACATCGGCTGGACCGAGACCGAGGGCGAGGACGCCACCCAGCGGACCTTCCACGGCGCGGGGGACGACTGGCGCGAACGGGCGGCCGCCCGGCTGCCGATGGGCAAGCTGGGCCAGCCGGACGAAATAGCCGACTTCGTGGTGTTCCTGCTGTCGGAGCGGTCCGGCGTGGTCACCGGCTCGGTGATCGACTGGGACCAGAACGTCCTCGGCGGCCTCGACTAACCCCCTCTTCTAGGAGCTGCACCCCCATGCGTATTGGAATCCTCGGCCTCGGCCGCATCGGCGCCTTCCACGCCGAGACCCTCTCCGGACTCGACGCGGTCGACTCCCTCGTCCTGACCGACCCGTTCGCGGACGCGGCCAAGACCGCCGCCGAGCGGTTCGGCGGCGAGGTCGTGGACTCGCCCGAGGCCCTGCTGTCCGCCGGCGTGGACGGCATCGTCGTGGCGGCGGCGACGGACGCCCACCCCGCGCTGATCCGGGCCGGCGTCGAGGCCGGCATCCCCGTCTTCTGCGAGAAGCCCGTCGCCAGGACCATGCGCGAGGGCGTCGAGGTGCTCAAGGCGGTCCAGGACACCGGCGTGCCGATCCAGATCGGCTACAACCGCCGCTTCGACGCCGGTTTCGTCGCCGCCCGCACCGCCGTGCAGGCCGGCGAGCTCGGCAAGCTGCACACCGTACGGTCGACCACCCTCGACCCGGCGCCGCCGCCCGCCGCGTACATCGCCGCCTCCGGGGGCATCTTCCGGGACTGCTCGGTGCACGACTTCGACATCATCCGCTGGGTGACGGGCCGTGAGGTGACCGAGGTGTACGCGGTCGGCGGCAACCGGGGTGCCGACTACATCCGGGAGGCGGGCGACGCCGACACCACCGGCGCGATCCTCACCCTGGACGACGGCACGATCGCGGTGGTCTCCAACTCCCGCCACAACGCCCGCGGTTACGACGTGCGCATGGAGATCCACGGCTTCACGGACTCCATCGCCGTCGGCCTGGAGGACAAGCTGCCGCTGCGCTCGGTCGAGCCCGGCACGACCTTCCCGGCGGGCACCCCGCACGACTTCTTCATGGACCGCTTCACCGCGGCCTACCGCGCCGAACTCACCGCGTTCACCGAGGTCGTGGCCGGCACCCGGACCTCCCCGTGCACGGTCGCGGACGCCCTGGAGGCGGGCTGGATCGCCGAGGCGTGCACACTGTCGCTGGGCGAGCACCGTCCCGTCACGATCGAGGAGGTACGGCAGGCATGAGCGATCCGGGCCGGGAACCGCTGCGCATCGGAGTACTGGGCGCGGCACGCATCACCGAACGTGCCCTCGTGGACCCGGCCCGGGCGACCGGCCACCGGCTGGTGTCGGTGGCCGCCCGCGACCGCTCCCGCGCCGAGGCCTTCGCCGCGGCGCACGGCGTGGAGGGGGTGGCGGACTCCTACGCCGGCCTGCTGGCCGACCCCGACGTCGAGGTCGTCTACAACCCGCTCGCCAACGGTCTGCACGGGCCGTGGAACCTGGCCGCGCTCGCGGCGGGCAAGCATGTGCTGTCGGAGAAGCCCTCGGCGAGCAATGCCGAGGAGGCCGCCGAGGTGCGGGAGGCCGCCGCCAAGGCCGGCACCGTGTTCATGGAGGGCTTCCACTACCTGTTCCACCCCGTCACCCGGCGCCTGCACGAGCTGCTGGCCGCAGGCGAGCTGGGCGAGCTGCGCCGGGTGGAGGCGCTGGTGGCGATCCCCGCCCCGGACGCCGCCGACCCGCGCTGGTCGCTGCCGCTGGCGGGCGGCGCCCTGATGGACCTGGGCTGCTACAGCCTGCACGCCGTACGGTCGCTGGCGCCCTGGGGCGGCGGCGCGCCGCGCCTCACCGCAGCCCGGGGCGGCGAGCGGGCGGGCGCGCCGGGCGTCGACGAATGGCTCGACGCCGAGCTGGAGTTCCCGAACGGCGCCACCGCCGCCGCCCGCTGTCACATGGCGTACGACGGCCTGGAGATGAGCTGGCGGATCGTCGGCACCCTGGGTGAGGCGTTCGCGCCGAACTTCGTGCTGCCGCACCTGGACGACCGGGTCGTGATCCGCACGGCCGACGGCGAGCGCACCGAGCACCTGGGCACCCGCTCGTCGTACACCTACCAGCTGGAGGCGTTCGCGGCGCGGGTGCGTGAGGGGGTGCCGCTGCCGCTGGACGCGGACGACGCCCTGGCGACGATGCGGCTGATCGACGCGAGCTACCGGGCGGCCGGGTTCGAGCCCCGGCCGCGCACGGCGGTCAGCCCGCCTTCTCGCTGATGTTGACCATCCAGGTGACCCCGAACCGGTCCTTGCACATGCCGAAGACGTCGCCCCACATCTGCTTGTCCAGCGGCACCGACACCTCGCTGCCCGCGGACAGCTTCTCCCAGTAGCCGCGCAGCTCGGCGTCGTCGTCGCCGCTGACGCTCACCGCGGAGTTCACGGGCTTCTGTTCTTCCCCGGGCGGGTTGTCGGCACCCATCAGGGTGAAGCCGCTCGGGGTCTCCAACAGGCCGTGCATGATCTTGTCGGCCATCGGGGTGTCCTTCTGCCCGAAGTCGCCGTACGAGTTCAGCGCGAGGGTGCCGCCGAAGACCTCCTGGTAGAACTCCATCGCCTGGCGGGCGTCACCGGCGAAGGTGAGGTAGGGGTTGAGTCGCGAAGCCATGAAAAGCCTCCCGGTGCGGGAACGGTCACTGCTGTGCACGCTAACGCGGGGCACTGACAACGGCCTGTCGAGCGCTCAGCCGTAGAACGCCGGCCGTGCGGCCAGCTCCACCTCGACCCGGCTGCCCTCGCGCAGGGACCGCACTCCGGCCTCGCAGACGGCGGCCGCCGCGTACCCGTCCCAGATGCCCGGACCGGTGACCTCACCGCGCCGGGTGGCGTCGACCCAGGCCTGGATCTCCCGGTCGTAGGCGTCGGCGAACCGCTCGGTCCAGTCCTGGGCGATGCTGCCGCCCCAGCGGCCCGCCATGGCGGTGACCAGGGCATGGCCGTCTCCGATGCGGGCGGTGCCGCGTTCGCAGACCACCTCGGCCTGCACCTGGTAGCCGAAACCGCAGTTGACGAAGATCTCCACGTCCGCCAGGGCTCCGCCGGCGGTCTCCAGGACCACGAACTGCGGGTCGATCAGCCCCTCGGGGGCACCGGCGGACGATGCCGGACGCAGCACCGTGACGGCCGTGATCTCCTGGCCGGTCAGCCAGCGGGTCACGTCCACCTCGTGGGCGACCGAGTCGGTGATCAGCATGTCGGAGGTGAAGAAGGACGGGCTCGCCGCGTTGCGGTGCCGCTGGTGCAGCAGCAGCGGGCGGCCCAGCTGCCCGGTCTCCAGCAGCGCCTTGAGCCGGGTGTACTCGGCGTCGTAGCGGCGCATGAAACCGACCTGGACGCGGCGCCTGCCGAGGGCACGCTCGGCCTCGACGAGGCGCAGCGCGGAGGCGGCGTCGGGGGTGAGCGGCTTCTCGCACAGGACCGGAAGGTCATGCGCGAAGGCGGCCAGCAGCGCGGCCTCGTGGGCCGGGCCCGGGGAGGCGACGAGGACGGCGTCGACCTCGGCGGAGGCCATCGCCGCGGCCGGGTCGGTGTGCACAGCGCAGCCGTCGACGCGGGCGGCCACGGCCTTGGCCCGCTCCGCGTCGACGTCCACCACGGCCGTGACCCGCGCCCCGCTGATGACCTCCTGGATACGCCGGACATGGTCGGCGCCCATGCGGCCGGTTCCGATGACGGCCACTCCCAGCGGTGCGGTCATTCCCCTCGCTCTTCCTTGGTCGCCGCCACGGGTGCGGTGAGGTCCTCCTCCTCGGGGAGTTCCTCGACGTCGACGCCGCGGACCTGGGACAGCTCGTGCTTGAGTGCGGCGAGTTCGGCGCCGCCGGCCATGTGGTTGGTCAGCTCCTCCAGGCCGACCTCGCTGCGGTCGGCGGACAGTTCGAGGGTGCCCAGGCGGAGCACGCTGAAGTGGTCGCCGACCATATAGGCGTGGTGCGGGTTGTGGGTGATGAAGATGACGCCCAGGCCGCGGTCGCGGGCGGCGGCGATGTACTTCAGCACCACACCGGACTGCTTGACGCCGAGGGCGGCGGTGGGCTCGTCGAGGATCAGCACGCGGGCGCCGAAGTAGACGGCGCGGGCGATGGCCACGCACTGGCGCTGGCCGCCGGAGAGGGTGCCGATGGGCTGTTCCAGGTCGTCCAGGACGATGCCCATGTTGCGCAGCTCTTCGTCGGCCGTCTGCTTCATCTTCTCGATGTCGAGCCGGCGGAAGGGCCAGGGGCCCTTGGTCATCTCCGAGCCGAGGAAGAAGTTGCGCCACACCGGCATCAGCGGCACGGTCGCCAGGTCCTGGTACACCGTGGCGATGCCGCGGTCGAGGGCCTCGCGCGGGGTGCCGAAGCGTACCGGGGTGCCGTCGACGAGGAACTCGCCCTCGGTGTGCTGGTGCAGCCCGGAGATGATCTTGATGAGGGTGGACTTGCCGGCGCCGTTGTCGCCGAGCACGCACGTCACCTTGCCGGGGTGGACCTTCAGGCTCACCCCGTGCAGGGCGCGGATGTTGCCGTAGGACTTGCCCGCCGACCTGAGCTCGACCACCGCGCCGTCGGTCTCGGGCGCGGTGTCCGCCAGGACGGCGCCGTGGGTGCCGGATTCGTTGCCTGTCATTGCGGTCACCTCCGGGTCGCCGTCTGACGGACCCACAAATTGATCAGGGTGGCGCCGAGCAGCATCACGCCGAGGAACGCCTTGAACCAGTCGGGGTTCCAGCCGGCGTAGACGATGCCCTGCTGGACCATGCCGAACATGAACGCGCCGAAGACGGGGCCGATCGCCGAGCCGTAGCCGCCGGTCAGCAGACAGCCGCCGATGACGGCCGCGGCGATGTAGATCAGCTCCTGGCCGACGCCCTCGCCGGACTGCACGGTGTTGAAGGAGAACAGCTGGTGCATGCCGACGAACCAGGCGCCGAAGCCGACCAGCATGAACAGCGAGATCTTGGTGAACGTCACCGGCACACCGACGGCCCGCGCGCTCTCCTTGTTGCCGCCGACGGCGAACACCCAGTTGCCGTACTTGGTGCGCAGCAGCACCCAGGTGGCGAGGGCCGCGAAGACCAGCCACCACACCACGGTGATCTTCACCTCGACGCCGCCGATGTCGAAGGACGAGGCGAAGACCGCCTTGGCCTGGTCGAAGCCGTCCATGTCGCTGATGTCGTCGGTCGCCACGTTGTCGGTGACCAGCTTGGTGATCGCCAGGTTCGCGCCCTGGAGGATCAGGAACGTGCCGAGCGTGACCAGGAAGCTGGGCAGGCCGGTCTTCACCAGCATCCAGCCGTTGAACAGGCCGACGGCTAGCGACACGACGAGCGCGGCGATCACACCGACCCAGACGTTCATGGTCAGTTGGTAGCTGATCATGCTGGCGGTCAGTGCCGAGGTGACGACGGCGACACCGGACGACAGGTCGAACTCGCCGCCGATCATCAGCAGCGCCACCGGCAGTGCCATGATCCCGATCGTCGACGACTGGTACAGGATGTTCGCCATCGAGCTGCCGTCGCGCACCGGCGGCGCGGCGATCAGGAAGAACACGAACACCGCGACGGCACCGAGGAAGACGCCCACTTCGGGGCGGGCGAGCAGCCTGAGCGCCAGGGGGCGCTGGGCGGTCCGCCCGTCCGTCTGCTTGCCGGGGCCGGGGGCCGGCGGTGCGGTCACCGCCGGCTCAGCCTGTTGGGTCATACCGATCACCGGGTGCCCTTCGCGGCGAAGCCCGCGACCGCGTCGACGTTGGACTTGTCGACGAACGCCGGGCCGGTCAGCACCGGCTGCTCACCGCCGCCCATGTAGTTGCCGTTGTTCTTGTAGAGCCACAGCGAGTCGATCGCCAGGTAGCCCTGGAGGTAGGGCTGCTGGTCGACGGCGAACTCGATGGTGCCCTCGCTGATGGCTCCGGTCAGTTCCTTGTTGAGGTCGAAGGTGGCGACCTTGGCCTTGCTGCTGGACTCGTCCACCGACTGCGCGGCGGTCAGCGCGAACGGGGCGCCGAGCGCGACGACGTAGTCGATCGCCTTGTCCTCGGCGAGCTTGGCGGTGATGGTCGACTTCACGGACGGCATGTCGGTGCCGTTGACGTTCAGCGTCTCGACCGAGCCGGAGAAGGTCTTGGCGACGCCGTCGCAGCGCTGGGTGAGGCCGATGTTGCCCTGCTCCTGGATGACGCAGACGGCCTTCTTGGCGCCGGCCTCGTTCAGCCGCTTGCCGAGGGCCTCGCCGGCCACCGTCTCGTCCTGGCCGAAGAACTCCATCAGGCCGAGCTTCTGCCATTCGCTGACACCGGAGTTGAGGCCGACCACGGGTATGCCGGCCGCCTCCGCCTGGCTCACGACGTCCTTGAGGGCGTCCGGCTTGGCGAGGGTGATCGCGATGCCGTCGACCTTCTGGTCGATGGCGTTCTGGACCAGGCCGGCCTGCTTGCCGGCGTTCGGATCGGCCGAGTAGATCAGCTTGACGTTGTCCTTCGCCGCGGCGGCCTCGGCGCCCTTGCGGACGATGTCCCAGAACGTGTCACCGGGCGACTGGTGTGTGACCAGGGCGATCGTCATCCGGGGAGTAGTGGCCTTGCCCGCGGAGGCGTCGTCCGCGCTCTCCTCGGCCTTCTTGCCGCCGGAGCCGCTGGAACAGCCTGCGAGGGTCAGCGCTGCCGCGGCGGCCACGGCCACCAGGGGGGCCATCCTGCGGGAACGGGAGTGCGAAGAGCGGTCCATCTTTGCTGCACCTCACTGTGCGACGAGGGGAACCACGGGTCGAGCACCGCGGAACGCGGCTGGTGCGTTGGGACCGGATCCAATCCCTTGCAGGGTCCCCTGTCAATACTTTGTTAAGACATCATTTCACGAGCAGGTCCGGATGTAAGGACAAAGTATTGACAGGCCGGGCCTCCGGGATCTACACCTGGGAGACCGCGGCACCGGAGTCGATCTCTACCCAGCGGGAGGCAATCCATGGCGCTCGACGCCCTGCACTTCGCCCTGGACCGGAACAGTCCGGTCCCGCTGTACTACCAGCTCGCCCAGCAGCTGGAGGCGGCGATCGAGCAGGGCGTGCTCGCCCCCGGCAACCTGCTGGGCAACGAGATCGACCTGTCCACCCGCCTCGGCCTGTCCCGCCCCACGGTCCGCCAGGCCATCCAGTCCCTCGTCGACAAGGGGCTGCTGGTCCGCCGCCGCGGCGTGGGCACCCAGGTCGTGCACAGCCAGGTCAAGCGCCCGCTGGAACTGAGCAGCCTCTACGACGACCTGGAGACCGCCGGACAGGGGCCGACGACGCAGGTGGTGCGCAACGAGAGCGTCCCGGCGACGGCGGACGTCGCGGCCGCCCTCGGCGTCGCGGAGGGCGCCGAGGTGACGCTCCTGGAGCGGCTGCGCTGCACCCACGGCCAGCCGGTGGCGTTCCTGTGCAACTACCTGCCCGCCGCACTCCTGGACCTCGCCACCCCCCGGCTGGAGGCCACGGGCCTGTACCGGATGATGCGGGCCGCGGGCATCACCCTGCACAGCGCCCGGCAGACCATCGGCGCCCGCTGCGCCACCGCCGAGGAGGCGGCCCTCCTGGGCGAGACGAAGGGCGCCGCCCTGCTCACCATGCAGCGCACGGCGTACGACGACACCGGCCGGCCGGTCGAGTACGGCACGCACGTCTACCGCGCCTCCCGGTACGCGTTCGACTTCCAGCTGCTGGTCAGGGGCTGACCCCTTGACTTGGGGCACCCGGGAGAGCACAGTCGAATATACGGAGTAAACATACGGTGTCTTCCGGTCAGTGAGAAGCGGAGCCGGACCCATGAGCGCACCGTCGACCGTCCTCGTGACCGGCGGGGGCGGTTTCATCGGCAGCCACGCGTGCGTGGAGCTGCTCGACCACGGTTACGAGGTGATCGTGGTCGACAACTACTGCAACAGCACGCCGCAGGTCTTCGCGCGCGTGGAACGGATCGCCGGCCGTTTCGTCGGCGCCGTGTACGACCTCGACATCCGCGACCGGCACGCCCTGTCGGCCGTCTTCGACCGGCACACGGTGGACGCCGTACTGCACTTCGCCGCGCTGAAGTCGGTTCCCGCCTCGGCCCGGACGCCCGTCGCGTACTACGACACCAACGTCGGCGGCACCACGGCCCTGCTGCGGGCCATGCACGAGCACGGCGTGCACCAGCTCGTGTTCTCCTCGTCCGGCGCGGTCTACGGCGAGGCCGGCCACGGCCCGCTCCCCGAGACCACGCCCGCCCGCCCCACCAACCCGTACGCGGCCTCCAAGTGGCTGTGCGAGCGGATCCTCGACGACGTGTGCCGGCACTGCCCCGAGTACACCGTGCTGTGCCTGCGCTACTTCAACCCGGCCGGCGCCCACCCCAGCGGCCTGCTCGGCGAGGACCCGCGGGGCACACCCGACCACCTCATGCCCTACGTCGCCCAGGTCGCCGTCGGCCGCCACCCGCGCCTGCGGGTGTTCGGCACCGACTATCCGACCCCGGACGGCACCGCGGTCCGCGATTACCTCCACGTCATGGACACCGTCGAGGCCCACCGCATCGCGCTCGACCACCTCGCCGACCAGCCGGGCATGCGCGTGTTCAACCTCGGTCTGGGCGCGGGGCGTTCCGTCCTCGACGTCGTCGACGCCTACTCCCGGGCCTGCGGCAGACCCGTCCCCTACGAGGTGGCGCCGCGCCGCCCCGGCGACGTGGCCGAACTGGTCGCCGACGCGAGCGCGGTGGCCCGCGCCTGGGGCTGGCGGCCCACCCGGGACCTCGCCGACATGTGCCGGGACAGCTGGCGCTTCCAGCAGCTCAACCCCAGCGGCTACGCGGACTCCGCGCGCCGGCCGAAGACGCAGGACCCCTGAATCCCCGCGAGCGCGAAGGCGCTCTCCACCAGGGCGATATGGCTGAACGCCTGCGGGGCGTTGCCCAGTTGACGGCCGGCCTGCGGGTCCCACTGCTCCGCCAGCAGCCCGACGTCGTTGCGGATGCCGAGGACCCTGGTGAAGGCCTCGCGGGCCTCGGTGGTGCGGCCGGTCGCGGCGAGCGCGTCGGCGTACCACAGGGAGCACGCCACGAACGTGCCCTCGCGGCCGCGCAGTCCGTCCACCTCGTGCACACCGGCGCCGCCCGGGGCGTAACGCCGCAGGAACCCGCCCTCCTCCAGGCCGCTCATCGCCCGCACGGTTCCCCGCACCCGCGGATCGCGGGCGGGCAGGAAGCCGACCTTGGGCAGCAGCAGGGCGGAGGCGTCCAGGGCCGGGGAGCGGTAGGCCTGCACGAAGGAGCGCTGCCGGTCGTCCCAGCCGTTCCGGCAGACCTGGCGGTGCACCTGGTCGCGCAGGGCCAGCCACCGGTCCGAGGAGCCGTTGCGGCCGAGGAGTTCGGCCATGCGCAGGGCCCGGTCGGCGGCCACCCACGTCATCACCTTGGAGTGCACGAACTGCCGGCGCGGTCCGCGGGTCTGCCACAGCCCCTGGTCCGGTTCGCGCCAGTGCCGCTGCACGAAGCCCATCATCTCCTCGACCAGGGTCCACACATGGGCGGGCATGGGGATCCCGGCCAGCAGCGACAGGCACAGCGCGTCCAGGACCTCGCCGTAGACGTCCAGTTGGAACTGGCCGACCGCCGAGCTGCCGAACCGGACGGGAGCCGAGTCCTCGTAGCCGGGCAGCCAGGGGGCCTCGGTCTCCGGCAGCAGGCGCTGGCCGCCGACGCCGTACACGGTCTGCAGGTCGGCCGGGTCGCCCGCGATGGCCCGCACCAGCCAGTCCAGCCAGGCCGTCGCCTCCTCCCGGTAGCCGCTGCGCAGCAGGCAGGACAGGGCCAGGGTGGAGTCGCGCAGCCAGCAGTGGCGGTGGTCCCAGTTGCGCTCGCCGCCGAGGCAGCCGGGCAGCGAGGTGGTCGGTGCGGCGACGATGCCGCCGGTGGGCGCGTAGGTGAGCGCCTTCAGGGTGATCAGGGAGCGCACCACGGCGTCCCGCCACGGTCCGTCGTAGCGGCAGCGGGCGGCCCAGCGGCGCCAGAAGTCGGCGGTCTCCTTCAGCACGGTCTCGGCCGGCACGGACAGCGGCGCGGGCGGCTCGGGCAGATGCGAGGGTGCCCACACCAGGGTGAGCGCGAGGCGCCGCCCGGCCGTGACGGTGAACTCGGCCACCGTGGAGGGGTCGTCACCGAGGGCCCGCACCGGTCCGTCGGCGCTCAGCCATACGGCGTCGGGGCCGGCGACGGCGACCGTACAGCCGCCGGCGGCGCGCACCCAGGGCACGATACGGCCCTGGTGGAAGCGCAGACACAGTTCGCTGCGCATCGGCACCGCGCCGGACAGTCCCTCGACGACCCGGACGATGCACGGCAGTTGGGCGCGCGGCGGCATGAAGTCCGTGACGCGCACCGTCCCCGTCACGGTCTCCCAGTACGAGTCCAGGACGAGCGTGTCGGGCCGGTACGCGCGGCGGGTGCAGGGGCCGCGGCCCGTGGGCGCGATACGCCAGAACCCGTTGTCGGGTGTGCCCAGCAGGGCGGCCAGGCAGGCGGGTGAGTCGAAGCGGGGCAGACACAGCCAGTCGACGGAGCCGTCCCTGCCGACCATGGCGGCGGTCTCCAGGTCGCTGACGAGCGCGTAGTCCTCGATGGGTGCGCTCCGCACCCTCATGGGGGTTCGCTCACTTTCCGGTGTCCGGCGGGTGCCCCGACTCGATGTCATGGCACAGACTCCGCAGCCCGGCACGGTCGAGAATGAGCACGGACTGGCTGTCGATCATGTCCGAGCGCACCACCGGCGCGGTGGTGAACCAGGCGTCGTCGGAGTTCAGATGGCGCAGTTCGAGCACGAGGTCGCGCAGGTCGGCGTTGGACAGCTGGTCGTCGACGCTCACGGTGTCGGTGAGCGCGTCGAGCGTGCTGTCGATGTCCCAGGGGCGGGTCACACTCACATCGCCCCGGATCTCCCCGACGAGGCTGCGCAGATACTGCTGCTGCCGTTCGATCCGGTCCAGGTCACCGCGGGGCAGACCGTGCCGCTGACGCACGTAGACGAGCGCTTCCTCACCGTTCATCGTGTAGGTGCCCGCCTTGAAGTGCCGACGCTGCGCGGAGTCGTAGGAGTCCTCCTCGATCGTGATCGGCACACCGCCGACCGCGTCGGTCAGGGACCGGAAACCGTGCCAGTCGATGATCCCGAAGTGATCGACCCTGACGCCGGTGAGCTGCTCGACCGTCTGGACGAGGAGAGCCGGTCCGCCCCAGGAGTACGCCGCGTTGATCTTCGCGGAGCCATGGCCGGGAACGGGGACCCAACTGTCCCTCGGGATCGAGACGGTGTAGGCCCGGTCCGCGTCGGGATCGAGGTGCACCAGCATCAGGGTGTCGCCGCGCTGCGCTCCGTACTTCCACAGAGCGGCTTCGGCGTCGTTGCCCGTCGTCGGCTTCTCGGAGCGGCTGTCGAGGCCTGCCAGCAGGAACGTGGTTCCTTCGGCGGGCTCGGGACGCGGGCCGTCCGGGAAGGAGTTCGGTATCCGCTGGACCTGGTCACCGTAGTGGTCGGTGGCCCACCACACGCCCCCCGCGGCCAGCCCGGCCACGGCGAGCACGGCGACCGCTCCGAAGATCAGCAGCCGGCGCAGCCAGCGGCGGCGCGGTCGCCCACCGGCCTTACGGGGCTGGCGCGGCTCCCATCCTGTCCATACGCGGCGGGGAGACATCCCTTACCCCCACTCCAATAGCGTATATTTACGCCGTATACGTACACGATGCGCCCCTGTTGCCCTAGAGTCAACACAAGCGCGGAACCGCCTGGAGGCGACTCGTGGCCAAGGAACAGGCCGAGCAACCCGGTCCGGCGCGACGCGCCAGCGACCGGGGCCGGTACGGCCGGCTGAGCCGTGAGCGCGTGCTGGCCAGCGCGCTGGAACTGGTGGACCGGGAGGGGCTGTCCGCGCTGAGCATGCGCCGGCTCGGCGCCGAGCTCGGGGTGGAGGCGATGGCGCTCTACCGGTACGCGGCGAGCAAGGACGCCCTCCTGGACGGCCTGGTCGAGGCCCTGTACCTCGAACTGGAGGAGCGCCTGGCCGCCGAGGCCCCTCCGCCCGCGTGGCAGGAGGAGCTGCGCCGCGTCGCGCGGACGACCTACGACGTCTGTCTCGCCCACCCGCAGGCGGTGCCCCTGCTCGCCACCCGCATGCTGGCGGTTCCGCTGGCGCAGCAGCCGGCCGCCGTACTGCGCCATCACGAGCGCGTCCTGGCGTCGCTGAGCCGTGCCGGACTGGACAGCGCCCGCGCGGCGGCCGTCTTCCGGGCCTTCACCGCCTGGCTGCTCGGATATGTGACCGTGGAGCTGCGGCCCATGGTGGACAACCCCGACGAGTCCGATCCGGCCTTCCGACTCGGTCTGCACCGTCTGTCGTCCCGGGAGCTGCCCACGCTCCGCGAGACCGCTCCCGCACTGGCCGAGCCGGGCGGTCCGGAGGGTCTGGCGGCCGGTCTTGACGCTCTCCTCGCGGCATTCGGCGAGTAGCACGGCGAGGCGATCCGCGGCTTCACAGCAGTGCCGCGCGCGAGCGGGTGCAGCCCCGGGTGTCCAGGGTGAGCGGCGCGGCGGCGACGATGGCGTCCAGGTCGTACGCCGCGTGGGGCTGGAGCAGGATGGTGAGGTCGGATGCCGCCGCGGCCCGCGCGATGTCCGTCGCCCGGGCGACGGGCTCGCCGTCCACGGCGAAACGGGGCACGTAGGGGTCGTGGTACACGACGTCCGCCGCCTCGGCCCGCAGCCGACGGACGATCGGGCAGGCCGGCGTCTCGCGCAGGTCGGAGATGTTCTCCTTGTACGTCACGCCGGCCAGCAGGACCGCGGCGCCGCGCAGCGACCGGCCGGCGCCGGCGAGCACGTCGGCGGCGCGCCGGACCACGTACTCGGGCATGCCCCGGTTGATCTCCTGCGCCAGTTCCACCAGCCGCACCCTGCTGCCGGCGGCCCGCGCCCGGTGGACGAGATAGTCCGGGTCGACCGGGATGCAGTGCCCGCCGACGCCGGGCCCGGGGCGGAAGGACTGGAAGCCGAACGGCTTGGTGGCCGCGCACGCGATCGCGTCCCAGAGGTCGACGCCCAGGTCGTGGGCCACGACGGCGAGTTCGTTCACCAACGCGATGTTGACGTTCCGATAGGTGTTCTCCAGCAGCTTGGCCATCTCCGCCTCGCGGGTCCCCCTGGCCACCACCACCGTGTCGCAGATCTTGCCGTAGAAGGCCGCGGCGGCCTGGGTGCAGCCGGGGGTGAGTCCGCCGACGACCTTGGGGGTGTTGCGCAGGCCGAATCCCCTGTTGCCCGGGTCGATGCGCTCCGGTGAGAAGGCCAGGTGGAAATCGGCCCCGGCGGTGATTCCCGCGGTCCGCTCCAGGAGCGGGCGGACCACCTCCTCGGTCGTGCCCGGGTAGGTCGTCGACTCCAGCACCACCAGCATGCCCGGATCGACGTGCGGGGCGAGCGCGGTGGCGGCCCGGCGGACCGGGGCGAGGTCGGGGGTGCCGTCGGCGAGCAGGGGGGTGGGCACACAGATGACCACGGTGTGCGCACCGGCGAGCACGGACGGCTCGTCCGTGGCGGTGAAGCCGGCGGCGAGCATGCTCCGGACGTCGGCGTCGGGCACGTCGTCCACGTGGGACCGGCCCGCGTTGAGGCCGGCCACGACCAGGGGGTTCTCGTCGTATCCCGCCACGCACAGCCCGGACCTGGTTGCCTCACGGGCCAGCGGGAGGCCGGTGTAACCGAGCCCGATCACGGAAAGGTCCCTCATCTGGACTCCCTGATACCTGCCGTGGCTGCTACCTGACGTGGGCCCGACGTCTGCCGTTCCGGCCGGTCACGGCCTCCCGGAGCCTCGCGAGCCGGTCGGCCGCGACGGCCGCGATCACCTCGTCGAGGCTCGTCCGGGGCCGGAACCCGATCAGCTCGCGGGCCCTGGTCGTGTCGGGCATCCGCCGCTCCATGTCCTCGAAACCGGGCCCGTAGGCCTGCGCGTAGGGAACGTGCACGATCGGAGCCCGCGAACCGGTGACCCGCAGGACCCGCTCGGCGAGCTCCCGGACGGTGACCTCCTCCGTGCTGCCCAGGTTGAACACCCGGCCGTGGGCGCGTACGTCCGCGGCCAGCGCCACCAGGGCGGGGACGATGTCGTCGACCGCGCAGAAGCACCGGCGCTGGGTGCCGTCGCCGTGGACGGTGAGCGGGCGGCCGGTGAGTGCCTGCTCCACGAAGGTGGGTACGACCATGCCGTAGTGGCCGGTCTGGCGGGGGCCGACGATGTTGAACGGCCGCACGATGACGGCACGCAGGCCGTGCCGCTGCCAGTAGCAGTAGGCCATCAGCTCGTCGAGTCCCTTGGCGGCGGCGTAGGACCAGCGGCTCTTGAGGGGCGAGCCGAGGACCCGGTCGTCGTCCTCGCCGAGGCGGTCCTTGGTGTTCTTGCCGTACACCTCGGACGAGGATGCGAGCAGCAGCCGCGCCCCCTGGCGCGACGCGGCGTCGAGAACGGTCTCGGTGCCCCGCAGGTTCTTGTGCAGGGACTCCAGCGGCCGGTCCACGACGGTGCGGACGCCGACCGCGGCGGCCAGGTGGAAGACGGTGTCACAGCCGTCCGTCGCCGCCTCCACGGCGGCCTCGTCGAGGATCGAACCCCGGATCGCGGTCACGGCGGCC
This sequence comes from Streptomyces sp. NPDC079141, assembly GCF_040686775.1. Classification (NCBI taxonomy): domain Bacteria; kingdom Bacillati; phylum Actinomycetota; class Actinomycetes; order Kitasatosporales; family Streptomycetaceae; genus Streptomyces; species Streptomyces sp. NPDC079141. Next base: position 1,053,474 of record NZ_JBFBLP010000001.1, read on the forward strand.
GCGGACCGCGCGAGGTTCGCCATCGAGCCGGTGCTGAAGTCGTCGAGCACGACCACCTCGTGCCCGAGGCCCAGCAGGTGGTCGACGAGATGCGAACCGATGAAACCCGCGCCGCCGGTGACGAGAGCCTTCATGGGGATTGCCCTCCACGTCTTCATGGGGGTCGCCCTGCACGTTTACATCGTAAGCATACGATGCAGATCGCGCAGCAGCCAGCGGACGAACTCCCGGTACGCCACCGCCGTCTCCCTGATCTCCGACCGTCTGCGGCGCAGCCCTCCCCTGGCGAGTCGGCCGGGCAGCTCGATCAGGAAAGTCAGGGCCACGAGGAGCCGGGCGTCGCGCCGCGGCCAGTACCGGAACGCGTAGAGGGTCCGACTGCACAGCAGGTGGCCGAGGCCCCGGCCGCCCGTTTTGTCGGAGCTGACATGTTCGGCGTGGTAGACGCGCGCATCCGCGAGAAAGTACGACGCCCAGCCGCGCCGACCGGCCCGCAGGGCGAAGTCCACTTCTTCGAAGTAAAGGAAGAAGCGCTCGTCGAAGCCCCCGAGCTCGACGAACAACGGCAGGCGCACGAGATAGAAGGCGCCTATGACCTGGTCGACGGATCTGGTGGAGGAGATGTCCTCGGCTCGCAGGTGGTGGGGCGGGAACAGGGCGGGGAAGTGCCGGTAGAGGCCGGTCATGCCGCCGACGACGACGCGCAGGGTGGGGAACCGCGAGCAGGAGATGGCGGTACGGCCCTCGGCGTCCACGATCCGGGCGCCGCAGATACCGGCCCTCCGTGCCGCCTCGGTCCGCAGGAATTCGCCGGCAGCGCTCAGGGTGTCCGGGTACAGCCTGGTGTCCGGGTTGAGGAAGAGGAGGTAGTCCGCGTCGCAGAGCAGCGCGCCTTGGTTGCAGGCGGCGGCGAAGCCCCGGTTGCGGCCGTTCCTGATCACTCGTAGCCGGAGTCCGGGAAGGTCCAGGGCGCGGGCGGAGTCGTCGTGGGAGGCGTTGTCCACGACCACGACCTGGCCGACGGACAGCCCGGACCGGTCGGTGCGGGCGATCGAGCGCAGGCACTCGCGCAGATAGTCGCCGGTGTTCCAGTTGACGATGACGATGTCGACCGCCGGTGGCCGCCGACCGTACCCGGTCATCGCGCCACCGGCCCGGGTTCGACCGCCGCCTCCCACCGGGAGAGCCACGCGTCGTAGGAGTACCGCCGGCACACCGCTTCACGGGCCCGGCGCCCGAGCCGCTCGCGGCTGGCCGCCGAGCCGTCCAGCAGGCCGGTGATCGCCTCGACCCAGTCGGCCGTGGTGCGCGCCGCGGGCATCCCGAACAGCGACAGGATCTCGGCGTTCACCCCGAGCGGACTGGCCACGGCCGGTGCGCCCGCGGCGCCGTACTGCAGGAGCTTGTAGCCGCACTTGCCGAGACTGTAGGAGGCGTCCGGCAGCGGCATGAGTCCGATGTCGATGCCGGCGAGAGCGGTCCGCTGGCGCTCGGGCGTCCACGCGACCCGGTCGATGATGGTCTCCAGGGGGCCGAGGCGGGGATCACTGGTGCCGACGAGCGTCAGCCGGGCGCCGGTCCGACGGTGCACCTCGGTCAACGCGTCGGCGATCAGGAGCAGATACACCTCGTTGTTCGGTGTACCGACCCAGCCCAGCCGAGGCGGGTCGTGCAGGGTGTACGAGGGCTTCAGGGTGTAGTCGTCCGGTTCGACGCAGCTCGGGATCACGACGACGTCGCGGTGGTGCTGGGAGGCCCAGTCCGCCAGGACGGCGTTCCCGGCGATCACCCGGTCCGCGTAGCGCATGGCGATCCGCACCTTCTCCGCCTTCGGTGCCAGCCGCCGCACCCACCCTCCGGCGCCGTGATCCCACTGCAGGGCGTCGTCGAAGTCGTAGACGGCGAACTCGGATCGGGTGAGCAGTTCCCGCTCCCACCACCCCCGGCTGAGCGGTGATGCCTCGCGGTGCAGCAGCAGCCGTCGCGACCGGCCCGCCGCGATCTCCCGCAGGCGCAGCTCCGCGCACAGGAGGGACACCGGGCGCCGGGCCAGCCGCGAGGGCCTGGCGTCGTGGAGCGAGAGATAGCTGCTGACGGTGAAGGTCATGCCCGTGCGGTCCAGCCATTCGAAGACACGGGCGCGCGAGCTCCCGCAGATCCGGCCGTAGGGGGTGACGGCGCAGCGGTCCAGGTAGCGGCTCATGGGACTCGCTCCACAGGAGTGCGAACCATGTTTACGACGTATACTGACAGCGTCGTCGATCGTGGGACCGAAGGCAAGTCGGCACCGCGACGGCACTGCGGCACAAGCAGTCACCCCGGGAGCGCGAAATGGCCCTGGCGACTTTGGATCGCATCAGCCCGTTTCTGAGATGTCCGCGTTGTCGATCACCTCTGGCGAACGAGGCCGGCATGCTGCGATGCGCGTCTCTCGCCTGTCCGTGCCACTCCCCTGACGCCTTTCCCGTGGTGGGGAGCTGGCCCCTGCTCGTCGACTTCGAGCGCAGCATCCTGCGCCGTGACGAACTGGTCCTGGCGACGGAGCGCGCCGGTACCGTGCTGCGCGGCGACATTCCCGCTCCCGCGATAGAACGGCTGCCGACCGCACTGCGCGGGGTGTGGAGACCGCTCAACCGGGTGGCGGCGCGCAATGTCGACCGGCTGCTGGGGCTGCTGCCGGGCCGCTCCCCCCTGCTGCTCGTCGTGGGCGGCGGGACCATCGGCAACGGCGTGACCTCCGCGTACGCCGATCCGCGCGTACAGGTGGTCGGCTTCGACATCGTCGGCAGCCCGCACACCCAGTTCGTGGCGGACGCCCACCAGATCCCGCTGGCCGACAAAAGCGCGGACGCCGTGCTGGTCCAGGCGGTCCTGGAGCATGTGCTCGACCCCGGCCGGGTCGTCGCGGAGATCCACCGCGTACTCAAGGACGGCGGACTCGTCTACGCCGAGACCCCGTTCCTGCAGCAAGTGCACGCCGGGGCCTACGACTTCCTCCGTTTCACGGCGAGCGGCCACCGCTATCTCTTCCGGCGGTTCGAGGAGCTCGACGCCGGATCGGTCGCGGGGCCCGGTACCCAACTGCTCTGGAGCGTCGACTACCTCGTCCGAGGGCTGACTCGCTCCACGACCGCCGGCCGGCTGGCCCGCGCCGCGTTCTTCTGGCTGCGCCTTCTGGACACGCTCGTCCCGCCGCGCCAACAGGCCGACAATGCGTCGGCGTTCTACTTCCTGGGCCGCAAGAGGGACCGTGACATGTCGCCCGAGGAAATCGTCGCGTACTACCGAGGCGCGCAGACCCGCAGGCCCCGGCAGCGCCGTGCCCGGACCTCGTCGAGAGCCGGATCGTCATGACCGCCCGGCCTCAAGCCCGGCCCGGACTCCGGCCGGTTGGACGCAGGGAACGAGCCGCCGTCGCGCCGCCGCGAACGCCGCTGAAGCCGAGGCTCACGGCCGGCAGGCACCGCATCATTCTCATGCTGGTGCTGCTCGCCGCCGCGATGCCGATCCGCGCCATAAGCCCCAACTCCGTCATTCGCTCGCTGTCCGTACTGGATCTCCTTCTCCTCGTCGCGGCGGTGACGCTCGCCCTCGACTGCGCCGTACGGCCGTTGAACATCGGCTACCCGCGGCTGTTCGCCCTGCTGTGCGTTCCCCTGCTGGTGTGCTGCCTGTCGCTGATGTGGTCCCAGGACACGGCAGCCACGCTGCGCGCCACGCTCGTCTACCTGGAGGGGATCGTCGCCTATCTCTTCGTGCTGCGGGAGCTGGACGGGGTGTCGCCGAGCCGGGTGATGACCTATATCAAGCGGTACAGCTATCTGGTCATCGTCCCGGCGGTGCTCCTGCTGCTGCACACCCCCGGATTCGCTCCGGCACAACCGGGTCTCGACCCCACGTCGGGCGACTACCTGTCCTACTACAGCCGCCTCTCGCATCCGGTACTCGGCAGGTCGAACAATCTGGCAACCGTGCTGGCGTTCTTCGTTCCCGTACTTCTCTACTGGGGACACAAGCACCACGACCGCCGCTTCACCAGGGCGGGATTCATCACGCTCATCGCCGTGACGCTCACTCTGTCGCGGGGCGTCACGCTCGCCCTGCTCGTCATGGCGCTGCTTGCGGCACTGGGGAATGTCGTCCGCAATCACCGCATCGAAAGCCGGACGCTGGGCAAGACGGTCACGGCGCTGGCGGTCGCCGTCGCGGGCGTGGCGCTGCTCCAGCGGTTCAATCCCTATACACGTGAGTTCTTCGGCGACAGGTTCAGCGGATCCAACATTTTCATCCGCTCGGAACTCGCGGAGAAGGCGATGGCAAAGGTCGCCGAGCGCCCCCTCCTCGGCTACGGCGGCGGTGTGACACCCGACCACGATCCCTATCTGGCCATAGGCGTCCACAACACCTATCTCCAGCAGGTGGTGTATTTCGGCCTGCCACTGGGGTTGCTGGTCTCCCTGTCGCTGGTGGGCGTGGCGCTCTTCTTCTTCTCCCGGTGGCAGCTCGGGGGAATCAACCGGGCCATCGGTTTCGCCCTGCTCGCCCAACTGCTGATCTTCGTCACCGAATCGAGCTTCGAGGGCACCGACCTGCGGCTGATCTTCTACCTGTCGATCGGACTGGTCACCGCGCTGGCCCGCGCCTGTGACGCGGAGGAACCTCACCTGCGGTGCTGACGTCGGGCGGCGGCGCGCGCCGAGGCGGCGGCGAAACGCCATGTTTCCAGGAGCAGTTGCCGGTCCAGCGCGGCCATGCCGACGACGAACAGGAACACGGCGCATCCGCCGCCCAGGAGCCCCGACCACAGGTCGGCACCTTCCCGGAGCGCGATCACCCAGCCCACCGCGGCCGAGCAGATCCCCACGCTGACGGGGACGAGCAGGGGGCGGACCAGGCGCACATGGATGCGCCGAGTCGCCGCCCTGCCCAGGACCACCGCCTCCACCACCGCGGACGCGCCCCAGCCGATCCCGATGGAAACCGGGCCGATCACGGGAAGCAGCGGCAGCGTCACCGCGAACCAGAGGACGGTCTGCACGAGGGTCGCGCGCAGCACTGCCGTGGCATCCCCGACCGCGTAGAGGTACCCCTGCGTGGCCACCGACACGCAGCCGCCGATCGCCAGCGCGAGACACGCCCCCGGGATGATCGTGGTCGCCTCCGTCCACTGCTCCCCGAACACCCCGGGCACCAGCCCGGGAGCGGCAGCGGTGAGGCCGGTGAGGACGAAGCCCGTGCCCACCGCCGCGATGCCCAGGGCCCGTTCCACCAGGGGAACCACGTTCTCCTTCTGCGAGACCAGCCGGGACATGGTGGGGAACGAGACCCGCCACAGTGCCTGAAAGATCAGGTCGGGGACCTGTATCAGCCGGTGGGCGAGGACCCAGAGCCCGAGCGTCGAAAGGCCGCTGATCGCCGCGACGGAGGCGTTGAGCGCCTGGCCGCGCACCAGCAGGGTGGCGTCGACCGCTTGGAAGCGCAGGCCGAACCCCAGCAGGGGCTTGATCAGACGGAAGGACGGCCGGGGCCGTACCAGGCCCTCGGGGCAGGCCCAGGCCATGGCGATCCCGCCGGCCAGGGCCCGTACGACGGTCGCGGTGGCCAGCCCCCAGACACCGAAGCCGGCGACCACGGTGCCGACCGCCCAGGCCTGGTAGAAGGCCACTTCCGCCACTTCCACGACCACCAGGCGGCGAAAGAGCAGGGCCCGCTCCAGCAGGATCCGGCCCGGCAGTTGAAGCGCGGCGAACGGCAGCGAGGTCATCATGACCGCGGTGACCCAGCCGACCCGGCCGAAGGCCGGCGCGACGGCGAGGGCGGCCACGACCATCACACCCGTCACGGTGGTCTGCAGGGCGGTCAGCGCGCCCAGTTCGGCGTCGCTCGGCGGCTCGGCCCGGCGGATGAGGCCGATCCCGAGGCCGCCCTGGGACAGCATCGAGGCGAAGAGCACGAACGACATGCCGATCGCGACCACGCCGAAGTCCCGTGGGTCGAGCAGCCGGGCGACGACGATGTTGCCTGCGAGCGCGAGGAGCATGATGAGTGCGCCTCGGGTGGCGACGACGATCACACCGGCCGTCGCGCGGTCCTCCAGTTCGGCTCGTGTGAGGTCGGCTTGCTCCTGGAGCCCGTTGTCGGTGTCCGGCCTTGCCTCATGGTGCGGCATGCCGCATGCCCAGGCGGGCGAGACGCGAACGGATCCGGAATCTGCCCAGTTGACGTCTGCCGTTGTCGCGGACGAAGGCGGTCGTACCCGCGCGGCGCCGGTCGGCGGCGGCGGCCCACCCCTGCCGCAGCCGGAGCGGCAGCTGCCCGGGATCCAGACGGAGCGTCACATCCGGGGCCAGAAGCAGCCGGCTCAGCAGTGCCGAGTACACCGTGTTGGGCGTCGCCTTCAGCCAGGGCTTCGCGAGTACGTGGTGCAGCAGGTACGGCTCGGCGCCGTCGCCGTATCGGCAGGCGAGGGTCCGTTCATCGACGAGGTTCACCCCCGGAAACGGCGGATGCGGGGCAAGTCGGTGCTCCAGGAAGAGCAGTTCGGCGGATTCGAACCGGGCGGCGAGCAGCGCGTTGAGCACGTCCTGGTCGGCGAAATAGAAGGGGTCGTCCAAAGACCCCCGGCCGTATCGTGTGCCTTCCACGCCGATTGCGTTCTGTCCCTCGGTCCATTCGGGCAGCAGCCGGCTGCTCAGCGCATCGGGGAACGCGACGAAACCCGCGTTGAGATAGGGCTGTCGGCGCATCGGTCCGAGGCCGAGAACGGAAGCCCACTCGGGATAGAAGCGGACGTCGTTGGGCGGATCGTTCACGAAACCCACGACCCGGCCCGCGCGTGCCGCTTCGACGAGTTCGGAGAGATGTCCGGTGACGATGATGTCCGCGTCGATCAGGATCGCGACTTCGGCCGGGCGCTGCACCGGGCCCGCCGGGGCGAGGAAGACCGGGTGCTGTTCCGAGGCGGGGGCGGGGAGCAACTCGACGTGGTCGGCGAGGAGTTCTCGCTGACCGGGGGTGAGGCCGGCATCCACCACGAAGAGCGGCTCGTCGTGGCCCACGAGGCGCAGTGAGTTCAGCAGCGCGACCAGGCCGGGAAAGAATCTCCGATCGGAGACGGAGTAGAATGCGGTGCCCGATTTCGGCGCGACAGGAACATCCGTCTTCGGCGCGATAGGGACATCCATCGTCCGCCCCTTTCTTCCAGCCATGGTAATGCGTGTCGCGGCCCTTGTCGCTTCGGGCTAGCCTGGTGCCATGGCAATCGAGCGGGTGGTTGTTTTCCAGTTCCATCACAGTCCGCTGGTTTGCAGAGCCAACGTCGAGATGCTGCGCCGGCTCAACCCCAAAGTCGCCGTCCATGGAATTCTCGGCGCGCCTGCCGGTCTCCGCCAAAGGGCGCTGCGGCTGACGAGTGAACGGCTCGTGGGGTTCGACAGTCTGTACACGTCCCGCCATTCCGGGTACTGGAATTGGAAGAACTGCGATCTGGTCGTTCTGGACTGGTTCCGCGAGGTCGGTCGGTACGAGACCTTCGACGTCGCCCATGTCGTCCAGTGGGATCTGCTGCTCACCGAGCCGCTCGACCGCCTCTACGCGTCCGTGCCGCCGGAGTCGCTGGGACTCACCGCCCCCGTTCCGCTCTCCGAGGTCGACGACGACTGGCGTTGGATCAGCGAACCGGAGGAGGCACGCCAGTGGGCGGAGTTGCTCGCGTATGCGCGCGACCGCTTTGACTACGACGGCGTCCCGCACGCCTGTATCGGCGGCGCCGTGTGTTTCCCGAGGGCCTTTCTTGAGGACTACGCCGCCGCCGACCCCCCGGACCTGTGCATCGAGGAGCTGCGGATGCCGCTGTTCGCGCAGCTGTTGGGCCACCCGGTGACGGACACCGGGTTCTGGCGCCGGAACGACCCGGACCTCGACCCGTTCTTCAACCTGGGCGGGCCGCCCATCGAACCGGCCACCATCACCGCCGAGTTGGCGAAGCCAGATGGTCACCGTGTCTTCCATCCCGTGGTTCGGCGGGTGAACGGTCTGCGCCGAGCGGCGTGACCAGCGGCGCGGTCTGCCGGCCGTCCTGGGCATCGGTGCGTGTGCGCTCCCGGTGAGCGGACCAGTCGGGGCCGCTTCGGCGGGCGGGATCGCTGAGGACCGCGCCCACGACGGTGACGCCGTGCGTCCGCAAACCCTGGACGGACGCGTCGAGTTCGTCGCCGCGGGTCGCCTTCGCCCTGACCACGATCACGGCCTGCCCGGCCACGCGCGCGACGACGGCGGCATCGGCCCGCGTCAGCACGGGAGGCGCGGCGAGGATCACGACGTCCGCACGGTGTCCGAGCTCCTCGCACAGATCGTCGAGCGCCCGTTCCTGAAGCACCACCGCTTCAGGGGCCCCGTCGTCCGCTCCGCCGTCGGCGAGTACGCGCAGCGGCAGGTCCTCGCGCCAGCATTGGAGGGCGCGGTCGAGCGCGACTCGGCCGTTCAGCACATCCTTGAGCCCCATCGCTCCCGGGAGCCCCAACGCCCTGGCGAGGCGCGGCGCGTGGAGATCGGCGTCGACCAGGATCACCGAGTCCCCGCCCTGCGCGACGGCGATCGCGATGCCCACGGCGGTGGCGGCCATGTCCTCGCCGTCCCTCGGCGCCGTCACCGCGTAGACCCCGCCGAAGCCGGCCGACCGAAGGCTGACGGCGGCCAGCCTGTAGTCCTCGACCACCGGCAGCGAGGCCCGCGCGTCCGGCGGCGGGGCCTGCTCGCGAAGGTCTCCGGCACGGGGAACGACGCCGAGCACCGGGATGTCCGTCGCCCTGGCCACGTCCTCGGCGTCGTGCACCCGCCGGTCGGTGATCTCACGGAGCACCGCCCAGGCGATGCCCAGGACAAGGCCCACGACCAGTCCCAGCACGATGTCCAGGGCCCTGTGCTGCGGCACCAGTTGGGCCGGTGCCCGCTCCGGCTGGAGCGCCTCGACCCCGACCTCGGTGCCGCCGGCCGTCGCGCTGTCGGTGCCGCCGGCGGCGACCACGACATCGGCGAACACCGGCCCGATGGACTCGGCGATCGCAGTCGCCCGCTGAGCCGACCCGTCCTCGACGGTGACCTTGATGATCGCCGTGCTCGCCGGATTGGACGCGGTGATCTGCGACCGGAGGGTCTCGACCGAGTAGGGCAGGCCCAACTCGTCGATGAGCGCTTCGAGCACCTGCTCACTGGTGAGCAGGGTCGAGTAGGACTGGGCACGCTCCTCGGCGAGCAGCGCCCCCTGGTAGGCCTGGGTGAGATCGGTACCCGGGTTGTCGACCGTCACGATCATCTCGGTCTTGGCCGCGTACGACGGATCCTTCAGCCAGGCGACGGCCGCGCCGCCCGCCGCGCCGAGAGCGGCCAGCAGTACAAGGGCGACCCAGTGCCGGAGGAACAGCTGGAAATACGCTCTGAGGTCCATGTCGCTCCTTCACCACGCTTGTCGATGCACCGGGATGTCTTCGAGGAGGTCTTCCAGCGGGCGAAGCGCGATGTCCCAGGTGAGCTGCCTCGCCTGGGCATACGCCTCGTCGCTGAGTGCTCGCCACCGCCGCTCGTCGGTCAGCGTGGCGATCACCGAGCCGAAGGTCCGCTCGGTGTAGACGACGGATCCGCGCAGGTTCTCCAGATGGCGACGCCACGCGGGCACCAGGACGGGAAGTCCGGCGGCCAGGTAGTCCAGGTGCTTCGCGGAGAAACCCGAGCGCCGCAGCGGGTCGTCGGTGCAGGTGATCAGCCCCAGTTGGTACCGGCTCAGGATGTCCGGCGAGGTGTGGCCGAGGTAGTTCAGGCCCAGTTCGGGATCCGGCGCCGGTCCGCCGTAGACGTCGATGTACGGGTATACGCGGGCCAGCCGGGCGAGCAGCGGGAGGTCGATGAACCGGGATCCCAGGGAGCCGAGATAGACCACTCGCGGTGGTGTGCGGAATCGGGCCCGCTCGGCCGGGAGAGCACAGCCGAAGTTCATGACCATCACGTTGTCGCCGGCGAGGCCGTAGCGCTCGCGGGCGTAGCGGGCGTACGACTCCCAGTGGAAGCTGAGATGGTCGACCCGCTCGAAGAGCGTCTTCTCCCGCCGCCTCAGCTTCGCGTGCTGGCGCTCGGTGAGCCGCTCCTCGTAGAACAACTCGTCCGCCCAGGGGGTGGGGCAGTCGTAGAGTGTCTCGGCGGTGGTGCCGGCGGTCAGCACGTCGGCGTCGTGGGGCGTTTCGCAGATGACGAGGTCGAAGTCGTCGAGAGGCAGGGACGACTTGAGGATGGCGCGTCGCATCCGGTGGTTGGCGAGCAGCAGGGGGTACGAGAGCCGTCGCCGCCCGAACCCCCACCGCCCGGTCAGCGCCTTCGTCGCCGCCTCCACCGCGTAGAGGACCAGTTTCCTGGGGCGCGGGGCGGGCAGTTTGCGCCGGAGGGAACCTGTCGTGCTGGACGCCCGGCTCAGTGAGTAGGTGTCGACGAGCCGGACTTCGTGTCCCCGTTCGCGCAGGAAGTGCTCGATCGCGACCGGCTTCAGGCTGTTGGCATAGCCGTCCAGCTCGCCGATGACGAGGACGCGCCGGGGGTGGTCGTTGCGCCGCTCCATGGCGCTCAACCGCCCTCCTGCGCGGCCCACGCGGCGCGGGCCCTGTCGTACACATCGCTCATGCGCTCGACGACCTGGTGCACGCTGTGGTGGCGGCAGACATGGTCATGGGCCTGCTCGCCCCGGTCCCGGCAGCGGGCCCGGTCCGCCAGGAGACGGGCCACGGACTCCGCGAGCGCTCCCGGGTTCTCCGGGGGCACCAGGGCGTCCGACCGCTGCTGCGCGGGCAGGGATTCCGCCGCTCCCGGCACGTCGGTGACGACGACGGGGCAGGAGCACGCCATGGCTTCGAGGGGGGCGAGGGCCATGCCCTCCCAGCGTGAGGGCAGCACCAGCAGGTCCGCGGCGAGATACCAGTCGAGCGGATCGTCGACGTCTCCGGTGAACCGGACGGTCGCGGGCGCCCCCGCCGCGAGCGCCGTGCGGTCGGGCCCCTCCCCCACGAGCACCAGCAGGGCCCCGGGCACCCGCTCCGTGATCCTCGGCCACGCCTCCAGCAGCACGTCCTGCGCCTTCTGTCGGCACAGGCGGCCCACACACACGGCCACCGGCGCGGCAGGCGCGACACCCAGCCGGGTCCGTGCCCGGCTCTGCGCGGAGGCCTCCGCCGCAGCGAAGTGATCGAGATCGACTCCGTTCGGTACGACCGTGTAGCGGGCCGTGACTCCGGCGGCCCGCCCCTCGGCCCGCTCGCCCTCGCTGACGCAGACCAGCTGGTGGGCCCATCGGCTCCCGAGCCGCTCCCATTCCACCGTGGCCCAGCGCAGGGCTCCGGAGACCGCGTCGAAGGACCACGCGTGCGGCTGGAAGACCGTGGGAAGCGATCCGCGCAGCGCGAGCCGTCCGGCGAGACCCGCCTTGGAGCTGTGCAGATGCACCAGGTCCGGGCCGACCGAGCCGACGATGCGGCGCACCGCCGCCACCTCCCGCGCGACGGCGGGGCCGGGTGCCGCGGACGCCTCCCAGGCGATCGTCTCGGCTCCGTTCGCCACTGCCGTCCGTGACAGCCGGCTGGCGGGCCGGCAGGCGACGACCACGCGATCGCCCCTCGCCCGCTGCCCGGCGGACAGCGCGGCCACGAAACTCGCCACCCCGCCCTCGCTGGACTGCGCGATGTGCAGCACCGTGCGTCCGTCGCGGGCCGTGCTGGGGGCACCGGTCGCGGGCGGCATCAGTAAGCACCGGATCCGCGCACGACTGCGGGCGGTGTCCGCAGGAGGATCTTGGCATCGAGTGCGGGCGTCCAGTTCTCGACGTAGCTCATGTCGAGCCGGGCCCGGTCCTCGGCGGACAGCCGGGACCGTCCGCTCACCTGCCACAGCCCGCTCAGCCCGGGCTTGACCAGGAGCCGGCGGCGGCCTTCGGTGCCGAGTGCCATGATCTCCTCGGCCAGCAGCGGGCGCGGGCCCACCAGTGACATCCGGCCCGCGACGACATTGAACAGCTGGGGCAGTTCGTCCAGCGAGCAGCGCCGCAGGACCGTGCCCACCCTGGTGACGCGCGGGTCGTCGGTCATCTTGAAGAACGGGCCGTCGCCGTACTGGTTGAGACTGACGAGTTCGGCCTTGCGGCGCTCCGCGTCCTGGTACATCGTGCGGAACTTCAGCACGGTGAACGGACGGCCGCCAAGCCCGATGCGACGGTGGCAGAAGAGTGCGGGGCCGGGGCTGTCGATCCGGATCGTCAGCGCGACGGCCAGCATCAACGGGGACAGCAGGACGAGCAGAAGTGCGGCGAGCAGCCGGTCGGTCAGCTCTTTGGGGATCCGCCGGGCTCTGGAGAGCGTGGGTCCGCGCACGTGCAGCAGCGGTACTCCGTTGACCGGCCAGACCGCCAGCCGCGAGGGCACCACGTCGGCGAGCACCGGCGCCAGGACCAGGGCCACGCGCTCCCGTCGCAACTGCCAGGACAGCTCCCGCACTTCGGCGGCACCGACCTCGGGACCCGGTACGACGACGACCGCGTCGCAGCGGGTCCGCCGCACTGTGTCCATCAACGCGTCCAGGCCCCCGTAGACCTGGACGCCCAGCACGGTCACCGCGTCGGAACGGGCGGGATCCGTCAGGCAGGCGCCGACGATCCGGAGGTTCGTCGCGCTCTTGCGACGCAGTACCGAGATGAGCTCGACGGCCCGCCGGGCGGGCCCCACCACGAGGACCCACCGCGGGTCCCTCCCGACAGGTGTCCAGTGCCGCTCCCCCGAGCGCAGGGCGAGTGTCAGCGCGGCGGTGACCGGCAGCGCCACCAACGCATCGCGCAGCATCTCGTCGTCCTGGACGGCCCACCACACCGCGCCGGACCCCGCGGCGGCCGTCCCCGCGGCCCGCCACACCCGGCCGAACTCCTCGGTGCCGGTGCGCACGCGGTGCGGCTCGTACGCACCGCATGCACCGAGGCACAGGAGCCAGACACCGGGCAGCACCGCCGCCAGCGCCCACTCGTCCCCTAGCGGGCCCAAAGCGACGGAGACGATCCCCGCGGCAACCGCATCGCCCATCAAGACGGCCAGGATCACCATTCCGGAACCGTGCGAGGGATGCGGCCGCCCGGTCCGGGGCACAGTCCTGCGGCTTGCCATCAGGGACATCTCGGCCCTCCGGATCCTCCACACGTAGCTCGTATACTTACGCCGTATATGTCGATATTGCGACGATATTCCCGGGCCGTCAAGCCATCGGCGCGCTACTCCCTACCTGCGGAAACGGGCGCACGCCCCGCTCAGTGCGCCGCGTCCAGCCGCGCCCGCTGCTCTGCCGTCAGCTCCAGATCCACCGCGGCCAGGTTCTCCTCCAGCTGCGCCACCGACGACGCCCCGGCCAGCGGGACGATCGGGAGCTCGCCCCCGATCTGCCAGGCCAGGACGACCTGGTTGACGGTCGCGTCGGCCTCCTGCGCGACCTCCCGCAGCACCTTCAGCCGGGCCGGGGTGCCCGGGTGGTCGTAGTCCGGGGGCAGCGGCTTGTCCTGCCGGGTGTAGGCGCCCGCGAGGAGCGGGGAGTAGGCGACCAGGGTGAGGCCGGGCTCCTCGCGCAGATAGCCGAGCAGTTCCGCGCCCGCGTGGCCGAGGCTGCCGTCGGGGAAGAGGTCGCTCGGCATGTCGAAGCGGGGGCGCAGATGGCTGTGCTGGTACTGGAGGACCTCGTAGCCGGGCAGTCCGGCCGCGGCGGCCAAGGCGCGGGCCCGTTCCACCCGCCACATGGCGTGGTTGCTGACGCCCAGCAGACCGACCGTGCCCTCGGCGACCAGCTCGGCGAACCCCTCGACCGTCTCCCGCAGGGGCACCCGCTGGTCCTCGATGTGCGCGTAGAGCAGGTCGATCCGCTCCACGCCGAGCCGTTCCCGGCTGCGTTCGGCGGCCTCGCGGATCACCTTCGCCGACAGTCCCTCCGGGTTGTCGACATAGCCCGTGCCCGGGGCCAGGGGGCGGGCGCCGAGCTTGGTGGCGATGACGATCTCGTCGCCGATGCCCCGGCTGCGCCGCCACCGGCCGAGCAGTTCCTCGCTCTGGCCGCCCTGGCCGCCGTCCTCCCAGAAGGCGTAGTTGTCGGACGTGTCGACGAAGTTCCCGCCGGCCTCGACATAGCGGTCGAGTACGGCGAAGGACGTCTCCTCGTCCGTGCGCGAGCCGAACAGCATCGCGCCGAGCGCGAGGACGCTGACCTCGCGCCGGGCCTTCGGATCGGTGCCGATCGTGCGGTACTTCATGCCGGATCCTCCCGTTCGTGGTGTGCGAGAAGGAGTCTTCAGCTTGAAGCGCTCTCCAAGTCAAGTGCCGGGCCGGTTACTTGGCGAACGGCCCCTCCAGCGCCGCCCATTGGAGCAGCATGATGGTCTTGGCGTCGGCGATCTCCCCGGCGCGGATCATCTGCAGGGCGCTGCGGAAGGGCAGTTCGAGGATCTCGATGTCCTCGCCCTCCTCGTCAAGACCGCCGCCCTCGTGGGTGTGGGTGGACGGACCGTACTCGGCCGCGTAGAAGCTCACGCGCTCGGTGACCGAGCCGGGGCTCATATAGACGTCGAAGACATGGCGGACCTCGCCGATGGTGTGCCCGGTCTCCTCCACCACCTCGCGGCGTACGGCGATCTCGGGGTGCTCGTCATCGTCGTCGAGGAGGCCTCCCGGGGTCTCGACGAGCATCCCGTCGGGGTGGCCGTTGACATAGATCGGGAAGCGGAACTGGCGGGTGAGCAGCACCGTTTCGCGCTCGGCGTCGTACAGGAGCATCGTGGCGCCGTTGCCGCGGTCGTGGGTCTCGCGCTCCTGGGTGCTCCAGGTGCCGTCGGCGTGCCGGAAGTCGAAGGTGGTGGTCCGCTCGACGTACCAGTGGCTGGACAGCAGTCTCACGTCCCGCACCTTCACGCGCGGGTTGCCGGTCAGGTCCAGGCCGGTCCGGTCGAGTCCGGTGCGGCCGCGGCGGTCGGGGGTGTCGATTCCGGCGGTCATCGGGGACCGGCCCCAGCAGAAATGGTCATGCCTGCTTTTACCATCACGGGCGGGTCGGAACCGCTTTCACCACCGCGGGCGGGTCAGCCCTCGGCGGTCGAGTGCAGTGCCGCGAGGACGTCGTTGTCCGTGAGCTGTCCGAAGTCGTCGTACCACAGGCCTACGGCCATGAAGTCGGGCGGCCGGTGCAGACAGACGACGGCGTCGGCCTCCGGGCCCATCAGGTCGGCGCCCTCGGGCGAGCAGACCGGCACGGCCAGCAGGACGCTCGCCGGCGACTGCCCGCGCACCCAGCGCAGCGCGGCACGCGCCGTGGCTCCCGTCGCCAGGCCGTCGTCGACCACGACGACGGTGCGTCCGCGCAGGTCGAGGGCGGGGCGGCCGCGCCGGTAGAGCTGTTCACGGCGGTGCAGCTCCGCGCGCTCGCGGTCGACGACCGGGGCCAGCTCCGCGGCGCTCAGGCCGAGCAGGCCGAGGGTGCGGTCGTCGAAGACCGGGGGGTCGTCCCCGGCGATCGCGCCGACCCCGAGTTCCTCCTGGAAGGGGGCGCCGATCTTGCGTGCGACGAGCACGTCCAGCGGGGCGTCCAGTGCCCGGGCCACCTCCTGGGCCACGGTCACGCCCCCTCGGGGCAGGGCCAGGACGACGGGGTCCGTCAGCTCGCCCTTCGCCTGTCGGCTCCGCAGCTCCCCGGCCAGCTCCTGCCCGGCCTGCCTGCGGTCACGGAACAGCGTCATGGTCGTCACGTCCTTCCCACACCGCGGGGTCCGCGTACCCCGGGGGCGGGGCATCGATACACCCCCGGGGGCGGGAAGGCGCCGGCTCAGGAAGCCGCCCTCGCGTCCGCCGGCGTGCCCTCCGGCTCGTCCACGGCCGCGTCGTCGAGGAAGCCGCCCGACTGGTGCTGCCACAGCTTGGCGTAGGCACCCTCCTGGGCGAGGAGTTCCTGGTGGGTGCCCTGCTCGACGATCCGTCCGCGGTCCAGGACGACCAGCCGGTCCATGCCGGCGACCGTGCTCAGCCGGTGCGCCACCACGAGCGCCGTACGCCCTTCCATGAGCCGCCACAGCGCCTCCTGGACGAGGATCTCGCTCTCGGAGTCCAGGGCGCTGGTCGCCTCGTCGAGCAGCAGGATCGGCGCGTCGCGCAGGATGGCCCGGGCGAGGGCGACCCGCTGGCGTTGGCCGCCGGAGAGCTTGATGCCGCGCTCGCCGACCATGGTGTCGAAGCCGTCCCGCAGCCCGTCGGCGAACTCCGTGACATGCGCCGCCTCGGCCGCGCGGCGGATCTCCGCCTCGGTGGCGTCCGGCCGGGCGAACGCGATGTTCTCCCGCAGCGTGCGGTGGAACATCGCCGGGTCCTGCGGCACGTACGCGATCAGGCTGCGCAGGTCGGCCTGGCGCAGCCGGGTGACGTCCTGGCCGCCGATCAGGATCCGGCCGCCGTCGATGTCCGTCATCCGCAGCAGCAGCCGGGTGAGCGTGGTCTTGCCGCCGCCGGAGCGGCCCACGAGGCCGATCCTGGTCCCGCTGGGCACCGTGAGGTCGAGGCCGTCGAAGAGGGGCCGGCCACCGGCGTGGGCGAAGGTGACCCGCTCGAAGCGGACGTCGGCGGCACCGGACAGCAGCGGCTCCGGTGCCGGCGGGTCGAGCACGGTCGGCGGCGTCAGCAGCAGCTCGGTGAACTGCGCGGCCTCCGTCATCGAGTTCTCCATGCGCCGGTAGATCTGGTTGAACTCGAACATGATCCGGGTCGCGTTGCTGTAGTACGCGAAGGCGACGACGACCGCCTCCACGCCGTGCTGCCCTGCGCCCAGGGCGACCGCGAGCAGCAGGCCCAGGGCGTTGGTCAGCACGGACATCGGCGCGACGAGGGTGTCGATGCGCAGATTGCCGTAGTCCCACGAGCGCAGGGTGAGCCGGCGGGAGGTCGCGACGCGCGAGCGGTGCTCGGCGGCCTCGCGTTCCTCGGCGGCGAACGCCCGGACCGTGTCCATGTTCATCAGGCTGTCGGCGACATGCCCGGACACCCGGGCGATCGCCTCCTCGCGCTGGGCGACGAGCGCCTGGCGACGGCGGATGAGGGGCACCACGCACACCGCCGTGATCGTGATCATCACCAACAGCCCTACGACGAGCAGCGGTTCGTAGCGCCACAGCACCACCGACCCGAAGGTCAGCGGCACGAGGCTGCCCACGATCTGGAAGGTCAGCGTGTCGACGAAGGCCTCGAAGCGGGAGGCGAAGCTCAGCACGCGCTTGGTGAGCGATCCGGCGTAGTTGTTGTGGAAGAACGCGGCGTCCTTGGCGAACAGCTCGTCCATGCCGATCACATACAGGTGCTCGATACCGAGCGCGTCGAGGCGGTTCAGACAGTGCAGGGCGACACGCCAGAGCGCCTCCGAGAACAGCAGGACGCCGGCGAAGCCGAGGACGTACGGCAGTGTCGAGTCGACGGCGATGGCGGAGTCGTCCGCGATGCTCGCGACGAGCTTCGCGACGATGAGCGGCGCAATGTAGTTGAGGCCGATGTTGCCGAGCGCGGTGAGCAGCATCGTGGGCAGCGTCAGCCGGCGCAGACGGGTCAACTCCCGTCCGTAGTAACGAAGCGCGAGGATCACCGAGCCCTTGCTCGGTGTGGCCTTGCGTAATTCAGGTGATTCCATCCCAACTCCCCCCGGGGTGCACGGCAGTGTCCCGCGCCGGCGGCCGTGGAGTCCAAGCGTTTTCCGGCTGGCGGGCAGTGCGGCCCCGCCAATTCACAGGGGCTGCAAGGGGATTGACGTAGAAAACGCTTACCACCTACGGTCCCCTCCGGAATCGCGGACACCTTTCGAAATGTCGAACCCCTGGAAGGGGCGAAGCGGGTTGCACATGCAGCGAAGACTGGGATGGGCGGCGCTCGCCGCGGCCACGACCATGGCGCTGGCGGCCGGAGTGATCACCGCCCCGGCCGCCCACACCGCGGAAGACGCCGTGGAGGTCGTGGTGAACGGCGACGACGTGCGCGCCGACAACATGAACGGGCTGACGTACAAGGGCCTCGGACTGCTCAGCTGCAACAGCACGAGCAATCTGCTGATGGACTACAAGGCGGAACACCCCGACCGGTACTGGGAGTTGATCCGGGTCCTGTTCGGCGGCAGGAACCCGCTGATCAACCACGTCAAGGTGGAGATGGGCTCGGACACCAACACCTCCACCGGCTCCGATCCCGCGACCATGCGCACCTCGGACGAGCTCGCCGACGCCTCCCGCTCCCCCGGCTTCCAACTGGCCGCCGACGCCAAGACGGTGAACCCCGGCCTGAAGGTCTCGATCCTGCGCTGGGTCATGCCCCGCTGGGTGCAGACGGAGTGGAACAAGGGCACCGGCCGCGACGAGATGTACCGGTGGTACAAGGAGACGATCCTCGACGCGTACGAGAAGTACGGGTACATGGTCGACTACGTCGATCCGGACACCAACGAGACGCGGAACCCGGACATCCCGTTCATCAAGTGGTACAAGAACGCGCTGGTGAACGACACCGACTTCGCCGACCCGCGGTACGGCCTGCCGGCGGAGAAGCAGGCGGAGGCCGCGCGGGCCTACCAGCGCATCAAGATCATCGCCTCCGACGAGAACACCACGAAGAACATCGGGCCCGCCCTCCTCACGGACGCGGAGCTCTTCGGCATGGTCGACGCCGTGGGCTACCACTACAACACCGACGACCGCCTCGACGGCACCCCCGACAGCGCCACCCACCTGCCGTACACGAAGCTCGCGACCGGCAACACCCCGTCGGGGCAGGACAAGGAGGTCTGGTACAGCGAGGGAACCGCCTCGTTCGGCTCCACCGAGTACCGCGTCCACAACACCGACGGCCCGAACGGCGCGAGCACCGGCATCGGCGGCGTCCAGAGCGCCCTCGACCTCGCCAACCGCTCCGTCAAGAGTTACGCGAACTCCAAGCGGACGCACTACATCTTCCAGCCGGCCATCGGTTCCTTCTACGAGGGCGCGCAGTACAGCCACAAGGAGCTCGTCAGCGCCCGCGACCCGTGGTCGGGCCACATCCGCTACGACGCCGCCGTGTACGTGATGCAGCACTTCACCCGGTTCGCCAGAACCGGCTGGGAGAACGACACCAACACGGCGGGCATCTGGCGGACCGTGCCCGAGGCGAGCCGCAGCGAAGTGAGCGGCACCGAGAACGTCGACGGCTCGAACGGCGCGCCGAGTTACATGACGCTCGCGGACCCCGGGAAGAAGAACTTCTCGACGATCGCCGTCAACGACAGCGACCAGCCGAAGACCTACCGGATCAAGGCCGAGAACATGCGACTCGGCTCCGATCCGACCATGGAGGTCTGGGAGACCCGAGCGGCGGACCCCGGGGAGGCCTACGACGCGAACTTCATGCACCTCGCCGACGAACTGCGTCCCGGCGCCGACGGGTACTACACGTACACGGTCCGGCCGCGCTCGATCGCGACGCTGACGACCCTCGACCGCAGCGACGACGAAGCGACCGGCCGCCGTCTGCCCGCCTCCGGACAGCGCACGGTGCTCGACACCGACGCGACCGGCAAGGCGCCCGACACCCGCGACCGCGTCCTGTACGCCGACGACTTCGGCTACGCGGAGGAGGGCCGGGTCCAGGTCGGCACGGACAACGGCGCGCGCCGGACCTCCCAGCCCTATCTGAAGTCCCGCGGCAACCAGCCCCGTTACCTGGTCGACAACACCGGTGCGTGGGAGGTCGGCAAGGACGCGTCCGGCGACAACGTCCTCTACCAGTACATGGACCAGTCCATGAAGGACACCGCCGCCTGGAACCGGCACACCCCCAACACCACGGTCGGCGACTTCCGCTGGCAGAACTACCGGGCCTCGGTCGACGTCTCCTTCCCCGACCCGGCCGGCGGCCTCGCCGTCCTCGGCGTGCGCCAGCAGAAGGGCATGGCGGTGAGCGACGCCGCGTACCACGTCCGCATCGCGCCCGACGGAGCCTGGGCGTTCTACGAGTACGGCACCGTCATCCAACAGGGCACGGTCGCCGCGTCCGACCACTACCGCCTGGCCGTCGAGGCCAAGGGAGCGACGGTCACCGCCTTCGTCGACGGGCAGGCCGTCGCCACGTACCAGGACCCGACGCCCGCCACCGCGGGCCGCGTCAAGCTCGGCACCGACTTCTACCGGACGGCGTTCGACAACCTGAAGGTCGAGAAGGTCGACGGCTACACCCCCTACGCCACCGCACTGCTCGACAGCATGGACGGCTCCGTCGCCCACGAGGGCACCTGGAGCCGGAAGGCCTCACTGGGTGACGCGATGGACTGGCACCGGTCGACGTCCACGAGCACGACCGCCGGAGCCTCGGTCACCGTTCCGTTCACCGGTACCGGCATCGACGTCATCGGCGGCAACGACGGCAGCGCCGTGTTCGACGTCCACGTCGATGGCAGGCCCGTCGCCCGGAACGTGCGGACCAACGCCACCGACAAGCGCCAGGCGACGTACTCGCTGCGCGGTCTGCCCCAGGGCAGGCACCGGGCGACGTTCGTCCTGAAGTCCGGAAAGATCGTCCTCGACGCGTTCATGGCGATCTCCGGCGACGTGGACGGGCCGGTGGACACCACACCGATCCGAAACAGCCTGGCCGGGATCGGAACTCCGACGGAGGCCGACTACACGGCTGACTCCTGGACCCTCTTCGAGGTCGCGCACTCGGCGGCGAGGACGGCCGTGGACGGGCAGCGGGGTCTCGACGCCATCGGGGTCGAGCAGCTGGCGCGGCGACTCGACGCGGCCTACGACGGTCTGGTCGCCCGGGAGTAAGGGCGTTGCACCATGCGGCCGGCGGGTCTGCCCGACGAGGCGGACCCGCCGGCTGCGCCCTGTCGTGTTTCCACCAATTAGGTCCCCCCACGCACGAATTCGGAGTATCTTGCGGTTGCGCCCACCGGCCAGGGGGAGGCCATGGATGACGCCTGAAGGACCAGCGACGCCCAACCACACCGGCCCGTACCAAGGGGCGCTCCTGCTGCCCGCCGCGCAACTCCCCCCGTCGCACACGCTGAGTCTCACGCTCCTCGGACCGCCCGGGGTCTCCTTCGACGGCGAGCCCGTCCGGCTGTCGCCGGGGGCGACCACCCTGTGCGCCTATCTCGCCCTCGCACCGTCGGAGGGCCGGTCGCGGTCCGTCACCGCCGCCCATCTCTTCGAGGACTGCTCCGAGCGCGTGGCCCGCCGGCGTCTCAACACCGCGCTGTGGCGCCTCAGGTGCGAAGTCCGGGCCGCCACCGGCCTGGAGATCGTGGCCTGCGACAGCTGGCGAACGGTGGCCCTGAATCCCGATGTCGACGTCACCACGGACGCCGCCAGGTTCCAGAGGCTGGTCGAGCTGGTCCTCCGGGTGCCGCCCACCGACCTGGACGAGGCGGACGTCGCCCGGCTGCACAACGCGGTCTCCCTGCGCCGGGGCCGACTGGTCGAAACCTGCGAGGACCACTGGGTCCTGGCCGCCCGGTGCCGGATCGACAGCCTCTACCTTGCCGCCCTCGACCACCTGATCCAGTACTACGGCGCCCGTCGTGACGTTCCGGCGATCACCGCGTACGGCGAGCGCGCCCTGGAACTGGAGCCGCTCCGCGAGGACTTGCACCGGCATCTGATCCGGGCGTTCGGCACCGCCGGCCGAATGGACCTGGCAGAGCGGCAGTTCGAACGGTGCCGCGCCGTCCTGCTCGAAGAACTGGGCGTCGACCCCATGCCCGAGACGGTCGCCACCTACGCGCGGCTGCACACCGCGGGCAGCGGCCGGTCAGGGGCCGTGGCCGCGCTGATCACGGAGTTCGAGCGCGCCCGGCGGGACGTCGGGCGGCTGGCCGCTGCCATGGACCGCGCGCTCGACCAACTCCGCGGCATGTCCTGAGCCCGAGTCCGCGCTGCCGGCGAGGCGTGAAATCGCCAAGTGGCGTTCGTATGACTCTTCTTCGCCCAGTCGAACCGTCTCCCTCACCCGATCGAAGGAGACATCGAACAGTGGGCCGTTGCGGCGCCCTGTTCGCGCGGCGGGTCCGTGAGTCTTGAGGAATCCGCTGGTCGTCCGTGGGACCACCGGACCTGACGACACGGTGACGGGCCCGTGATTCACCCGTGGTTCTCCCGTGAGCGCGCAAGTCCACGCTGAGCCCACGAGAGAAGGGGGCGCTCGTGATCACCGAGGTCAGCGAAGCCCTGTGCGACGTCATCCACCAGGCCACGCCCGACCACGGGAGCTGGATGGTCCTGCACTCCCTCTCCCAGGCCGACAAGTCGCCGCTGCCCGACGCCAAGGGCGTCCTCGCGCTCCTCGCCGTCGAGGAGCACGACCATCTGCGCAACCGCCCCCTCACCGACGGCGCGGCCGGACTCGTGCGCGCACCGCTGGCCCTGAAACTGCACTATCTGGCCACCTTCATGGGCGACCACGACGAGGCACAGCGCCGGCTGGCCCGCATCGTCCAGGCCTTCCACACCACACCGGTCCTGCGCCGGCACCTGCTCAAGCCCCCCTTGGCCGACGAGGTCGAGACCCTCACGATCCGGCTGGTCGGCCCCACCCACGACCAGCGCAACCAGATCTGGGGCGCACTCGGCCGTCCCGGTCGGCTCGCCCTGTTCTACGAGGTGGACGTCGCGCCCGTCCCCGTGCTCCAGCAGGACGGCGCGGGCCGCGTGGTCGAGCACCGCGTCGAGTATGTGAGGTCGCCGTGAGCATCGCGACGAGCACCACCCAACTGCGGCACCGTGTACGCCTGCTGCATGCCGCCACCGGCGCGCCCATCGGCCCGCTCACCGCCCGGCTCACCACGGCACGGCACGGCTGGGCCGTCCGGACGGTCCCCGACGGAGCCGTCGTCACCGCCCGCACCGACGTCGCCGCCCCGTCCACTCCCCCGCACCTCGCCGTCACCGTCACCGACGGCGCCCTGGCCGAGCTGCTCACCTTCCCGCCGGCGCCGGACTGGCCGCCGTACACCCTGCTGGTCGCGCTGACCGCGCCCGAGATCGTACGGCGGCTGGATCCCGTGCCGATGACGCTGAGCGTGACGCTCGTGACGCCGTCCACGGGCGCTCCGCGTACCGGGCGGACGGTCGTGGCCCGGGCCACGAAGGGTCCGGGCCCGAAGCCCGAGATCGCCTTGCCCGAGGTCTCACCCGGCGTCTACACCTCGGCCCCGGCCGTGTGGACGGCCGCATTCACCCCGGCGGAACTACTGGTCGGCGGAGCCCTGCTGCGCACCGTCTCCGTGAACGGGTTGTCCGTGGCGACCCGGATCCGACTGGTCGACACGACATGAACCAAGAGCTGAGGAGGACCCGTGACGTATCTATCGCCCGGCGTGTACATCGAGGAGGTCCCGTCCGGGCCGCAGCCGATCGCCGCCGCACCGACCAGCGTGGTGGCGATCCTCGGCACGACGCGTAAGGGGCCGCTGCTGGAGCCGACCCGCGTCACCGGCTGGGGCGACTACGTCCGGACGTTCGGCGCCCCCACCTCGCGCGGCTTCACCGGCGAGTCCGTCTTCGGCTACTTCGAGAACGGCGGGCCGGCCGCCTGGGTGATCCGGGTGGACCCCTCGACGGCCGCATCGTGGCAGGTCTTCGACGCGTCGGCGAGGAAGAGCTTCGCCGTGACCGCCGCTTCGCCGGGAGCCTGGGCGGCCTCGCTGGGCATCGGCGTCCAGCCCGACACCGGCGGAGCCTCCGGGGCCTTCTACCGGGCGGAGACGACGGGCAGCACGGTCTCGGTGACATCGGGCACCCCCGCCACCCTGCAGGTGCCGTCAACGGCCGGGCTGCGGCCCGGCGACGCCATCGTGCTCGTACCGGTCCCGGCCTCGGGAACCGTGGCCGCGCCGGTGACCGCGACCGTCGACTCGGTGACGTCGAACACCGTCGCGCTGACGGCGAGCGGCGCGGTGACGATGGCGCCCGGCTCGGTCGTCGCCGGTGCGCTGGCGAACAACAGCACCACGTTGTTCCTTCCCTCGGGCAAGGGGTTCCACAAGGGAGACGTGGTCGTGGTGACGGCACCGAACGGCGCCCGCACCGGCGCCCTGGTGACGGACGTCGTCGCCGCCCGGACCTCCGTCACGCTCACTCTGGCCACCGCACCGGGCGCTGCTGCCGGGGCCGCGTTCGTGCTGCGCCGGGCGGACTTCCCGGCGCGCGCGACCACCGGCACACCGTCGGGCACGCCGCCCACGACCAACGTGCCCTTGTCGGCCCTGAGCTTCGAGCGGCCCCTCACCGCACCCGTCGCCGGCGATCTGTCGCCCTCCGGGCCGCAGAGCGCCGTCGCCCGGATCACGATGGCGGACGGGCGCACCGGGGAGTGGAAGGGCGGCAACCGCTTCGAGGTGGGGGGCGCCACACCGCCGCCGAGCGGGCCTGTCACGGTGAACGCCCCCGTATCCGCGGTGCTCCTGGCCGACACGGGGCTGAGCATCACCCATCTCGCCCCGGCCGACGTCTCGGCCGCGTACGGGTTCCTGCCCAAGGGCGCGAAGGTCACCTACCAGGGCGGCACCGGCGTACCCACGGTCGTCGCCACCCGCACGGACTCCGGTTTCGACCTGGCACCGCAGCCCAACACCGCACACACCTACACCGAGGCCGCCTTCACCCTGCAGGCCAACGCGAACACCGGCATCGCCGTCCGCTGCGCCGTCGCGCCACGCGTCGGGGACCGGCTCGCGATCGACACGGCCTTCGCGCCGATCACCGATGTCGCCCGCCACGGCACCGACGTCTACGTGCTGAGCTTCGCCGCCGGAACGACGATCGGGAACACGGGCCAGACCCGGTTCGGGCTGTTCGCGGTGGAGAGCGCCACGGTGACGGCCGAGCGGTTCGCGCTGTCCGTCTCGGTGGACGGCACCGTCGCCGAGACCTTCCGCGGACTGTCGCTGAGCCCCGAGCACCCCGCGTACTTCGCCAAGGACGGCGTGGTGAACGGCGCTTCGGAGCTCGTCACCGTCGCTCATCGGGACACCGCGGCCCCCGCCGTGGCACCGGACTCCGCACCGTTCTATGTCACCGCGGGCAACATCGGCGCGGACAGGCCCGCGACCAACGACGACTTCCGTGAGGGCCTGGTCCGGCTGGAGGAGGTGGACGAGCCCGCGATGGTGATCTGCCCGGACCTGGTCACGGTGGAGGATCCGGGGCTGCAGGCCAATCTCGTGGGTCAGGTCGTCACCCACTGCGAGAACTTCCGCCGGTTCGCCGTGATCGACACCCCGGACCTGGCCGGCGCACCGGGGCCGAGGGCCGACACGGACCTGGCCACGTGGCGCGACACCACACTGTCGTCCACCTACGCGGCGGCCTACGCGCCGCATCTGCGGATCGTGACCATCGATCCCGACTCCCAGGACCGGTTCACCACCGTGCCGCCGTCGGGCTTCGTGGCCGGTGTCATCGCGCGGACCGACCGGCTGCGCGGTGTCCACAAGGCCCCGGGCAACGAGACCGTGACCGGCGCCATCGGGCTGACCCAGACCTACACCCAGCGCCGGCAGGACCTGCTCAACCCGCGGGGCGTCAACCTCATCCGCGCCTTCCCCGGCCGCGGCACGCGGCTGTGGGGCGCCCGCAACGCCACGGACGACACGACCTGGCGCTATGTCAATGTCCGCCGGCTGTTCAACATGATCGAGACCTCGGTCGACCGGGCCCTGCAGTGGGTCGTCTTCGAGCCCAACACCGCCCAGACCTGGATCCGCATCAAGGTCTCGGTGGAGAACTTCCTCGACCAGCAGTGGCGGGCCGGCGCCCTCGCCGGGACCAAGCCCGAGCAGGCCTACCGGGTCCGGGTCGGGCTCGGCGAAACCATGACCGAGGCCGACATCGACGTGGGTCTCGTGATCACCGAGGTCGCCATCGCCCCCGCCAAACCCGCCGAGTTCGTCGTCGTCCGCTTCAGCCACAAGCGACTGTCCGAGTAGGAGTTGCCGCATGTATCCCATGACCACCCTGCACTTCGCGGTGAGCTGGGGGGACACACAGCAGACCTCCAGCTTCTCCGAGGTGAGCGGTCTGACGATGGAGGCCGAGGTCATCGAGTACCGCGGGGGTGCCGACCCGCAGTTCTCCACGCGCAAGCAGCCGGGGCTGCGCAAGTTCTCCAACGTCACCATGAAGCGGGGCATCGCCCCGGCCGAGGCCGGCAACGGGCTCTTCGAGTGGTACAACTCGATCACCATCGGCTCCGTGGACCGCCGTGACGTCACGATCAGCCTCCTCAACGAGGAGCGGGACCCGGTGATGACCTGGAAGATCAGGGAGGCCTGGCCGGTCAAGCTCGAAGGCCCGGGCCTGAAGTCCACCGGCACCGATGTCGCCATCGAATCGGTCGAGTTCGCCTGCGAAGGCATCCTGATCGAGACCCGGTGACCCGATGCTGCCGCTGGCCTCGCCCCTCGTCAGGCCGTTCACCACGGCCCACTTCGTCCTGGCCATCGACGGCCTGGCGTCGGTGAACTTCGCCAAGTGCACCGGGCTGGCCGCCGAGGTCGGCGTGGAGGAGTACCAGGAGGGCGGTGAGAACCGGTTCGCCCACCGCTTTCCCAGCCGGGCCTCGTTCCCGAACCTGGTGCTGAGCCAGGGCGCCGGACCGGCGCAGGAGTTGTGGGACTGGTTCGCCGAGTTCCATGTCAGCGGGCTGGTCGCGCCGCGGGACGGCAGCGTCATCCTGATGAGCTCGGTCGAGGGGGCGGTCGAGCCGGTCCGGGTGTGGGCGTTCACGAGGGGCTGGCCCGCCAAGCTGACCGGCCCCGACCTGGACGCGCAGTCGTCCGCCGCGGCGATCGACGTCATCGAGATCGCCCACCACGGACTCTCCCTGAAGAAGGTGCACTGACATGGCCGTCGTGATCGGACAGATCGTCACCGAGACAGTGCTCGCGCCCGCCCCGTCCGAGGTCCCGCCGCCCGGCGAACCCCGGGGCGAGGCGGACATGGACGTGATCGTGCGCCGGGCCGCCGAGCGGGTGCTGGAGATCCTCCGCCGGGAGTGGGACCTGTGAACCTGACCGCGACCCAGCTCGCCAAGCTGACCATCGACGCCTACGCGGACATCAAGTTCCAGCAGCCCACCGGAATCCGCTGGCAGGCCCTGCTCAACCCGACCGAGCTGTCCTTCTCCCGCAAGAACCTGTACCAGGCCACGCAGTCCGCGGGAACGTCAGCCCCGCAGCAGTCGTTCACCGGCGGCGAGCCCGACCAGGTCCAGATCGACCTGCTGCTGGACGGCACCGGAGTGGTCGGCGAGCCCGGGACCATCGGCCCGCTGCTCGACGCCCTGCTGGAACTGACCCGGTTCCAGGGCGACACCCACCAGCCGTACTACGTGCACGCCCACTGGGGGCGGTTCGGGTTCCGCGGGATCCTCACCCAGGCCGATGTCACGTACAAGCTGTTCGACCGGGCGGGCGAACCGCTGCGGGCCACGGTCAAGCTGTCGCTGAAGGAGGCGCTCTCGGTCCAGGAGACGGTCGCGAAGGACCGGCCGTCCTCCCCCGACCTGCGCCAGACCTGGCTGGTCGAGGACGGCGAGACCCTCGACGCCATCGCCGCCCGGGTGTACGGGGACCCGGCGTACTGGCGTCCGCTGGCCGCGGCGAACCGGCTGGCCAACCCTCGCGGTCTGCGCACCGGCCAGCTGCTCGTCCTCCCGCCGCTGGCGGCCGGCCGGTGAGCCCGGCGGAGCGGGACCGGCCCGCCTTCGAGGTGCGCGTGGCCGGCACGGCGCTGCAACCGCTGGTGGCCGCGGACATCGTCGAACTGGACGTCTCCGAGGAGGTGAACCGGCACGGCCGTCTGACCCTGATCGTGCAGAACTGGGACGCGGACAGCCGCAGCGTGCGGCACAGCGACGACGGCCCGTTCGAACCCGGGGCGGCGATCGCGGTCTCGCTCGGCTACCACTCCCGGCTGACCACCGTGTTCGACGGCGTCATCGCGTCCCTGACCACGCACTTCCCGCGCGGCGGCCGCCCCGTGCTGCGCGTCGAGGGGCGCAGCCGGTCCATCCTGCTGGAACATCCGCCCCGCTCCCGCCAGTTGGCCGATGTCTCCGACGCGGATGTCGCCTCGGCCGTCGCCGCCGACTACGGGCTGACCACGGACGCCGCGGACGGCGTCCGCCGTCCCTTCGTGGTCAGCGACCGGACCGGCGACTGGGAGCTGCTCAAGCGCCGCGCGGCCGAGCTGGGCTGGGTCACCTACGTCCGCGGCGACACGCTCGTCCTGCGTCCGCCCGCGCCGAAGCGGCAGCCGATCGCGCTGGACTACACCCGCGATCTGGTCGAGCTGCACCTGACGCAGGATCTGACGCGCGCCATCGGTTCGGCCGTCGGCGTGGCCTGGGATCTGGCCTCGCTGGAGGCCGCCGAGTCCGAGCAGAGCGCCGCCGCCGCGGGCATCGACGTCGGCGAGCGCCCCGCGCACGACGACGCCGCGGCCGACTCCGGCTGGCCGGCGCGGGACGAGCGGTGCGCCTCCCCGGCGGTCACCGGGTCGGACGAGGCCGACGCCCGCGCCGTCGCCGTACAGCGCAGGGCCGCACTGGCGCACTGCTTCGGCTCCGGTGCCGTGCACGGCGACCCGGCGCTGCGGTGCGACGGCTGGGTGTCGATCACTGGTGTCGGCACCCGGATGTCCGGACCGCACTACGTCACCGCGGCCCGGCATCGCTTCACCGCGGGCAGATATCTGACGGAGTTTCAGGTGGGGTCGCCGCCCGCCCTGCTCCCACCGCCCGCGACCGGCGACCGCGGTCTCGTCCTGGGCGTCGTGGAAGCGCTCGACGACCCGGAGTCGCTGAACCGGGTGCGGGTCCGGCTGCCGTGGCGGGCGGACGGCGGAGACGGGGTCTGGGCCCGGACGGCGGGCCTCGACGCGGGCGACGGCTACGGCGCTGTCGTCGTCCCGAACGTGGGGCAGGAGGTCCTCGTCGGGTTCGTCGACGGCGATCCGGCCACGCCGGTCGTGCTCGGCTCCCTCTACAACGGCACGCAGCGGCCGCCGGTCCTGGTGGACGCCGACACCAACGCCGTCCGGGCCCTGATGACACCCGACGGCCACGCCCTGCGCCTGGAGGACGGCGAGTCGGCAGCGGCAAGCCTGACGTCCGGCAAGGGCCACAGCCTCGTGCTCGACGACCAGGGCTCCGCCGTCGTCCTCACGCACTCCGACTCGGGCAACGCCGTCCGGCTGTCCGGGAAGGGCATCGAACTCGTCGCGGCGCAGGGCGACATCAAGCTGTCGTCGGCGGCGGGGAGCATCACGCTCGAATCACTCCGGCTCCAGGCCAAGGCCTCGGGGCCGTCCACCATCGAGACCTCCGCGACCTTCGGTCTCAAGGCGTCGGGGTCGCTCGCGCTCAACGGCTCACTAGTCACCATCAACTAGCAACTGGGGAGATCACCATGCCTGCGGCCGCTCGGGTCGGAGACACCACGGTGCACGGTGGCACGGTCGTCGGACCGGGGGTCGCCACCGTACTGGTCGGCGGGATGCCCGCGGCGGTGGTGGGAGACATGCACGTCTGCGTGATCCCCTCACCCCCGCCGCACCCTCCGTCCACGCCGTTCCTGGCCGGTTCGGCCACGGTGCTCATCCAGGGCCGGCCCGCGCTGCGGGCGGGCGACGCCTGCGCCTGCGGGGCGTCGGTGGCCGTCGGCAACCCGACGGTGGTGATCGGATGAACGGCGACTACCCCCATGTGGGCCGGGGTTGGGACTTCCCGCCGAGGTGGGTCCGCCCGGATTCCGGGCCGGTGTCCCTGGTGACGGAGGAGGGCCAGGCGCACCTGGCCGACGCCCTGCGCGTACTGCTCCACACCATGCCGGGCAGCCGCGTCATGCGGCCCGACTTCGGCGCCGGCGTGGACCGGTACGTCTTCGAGCCCCGCACCTCCGACGCCTGCCACCGGCTCGCGGACGACGTGCGCCGGGCGCTCCTGCTCGGCGAACCCCGGGTCATCGTCGACTCCGTCCAGGCGGTGCCGTCCGAGGAGGCGGACGACCGGGTCGATGTCATCGTCTCCTACCGCATCGACCGTCATCGACGCCCGAACAACCTCGTCGTCCCGTTCTACCTGGCAGGTGCGCGATGACCCGGCCCCCGGAACGCATCGTCGAGGCAATGGCGGCCGTAGCCCGGCTCACCAGCTTCCACGAGGAGACCACCTGGTACGACGTCCTGTTCACGCGCCCGGGAGGCGAGGAGACGGACGTACTCGCGCGGCCCGAGCAGCCGGACCAGGCCCTGCTCTCGGTGCTGGCCCGCGAGTACACCGCCCTCGACCGGCACGCCGCCACCCTGTCGGAGCGGACCCATGTGGCCTGGCTGGAACAGCTCCTCGGCATCCCCCGGCTGCCGGCCCTGCCCGACCGTGTGATCGCCCAGGCCGACGTCGACCCCAAGCTCGCGCCGGCCGTCGTCCCGCGCGGCACCCTGTTGCGCGGCGGCAAGGACGCCTTCGGCAACGAACGGCACTACGCCACCCTCGACCCGCTCACCGCCCACGGCGCTCCCCTGATCGCCGTGCGCACCCTGTACCCCGGCGGGACCGAACCCGGGCTGCCGGGCATCGCGAACGAGGCGCCGGAGTTTCCGCTCGTGCCCGTTGCCGGTGCGGACGCCGTCCACACGCTGCGGGTGTACTCGCCGGCGCTGGCCTTCGAGGGCGGCGACCTCATCGCCGCGCTGACCTTCGGCGACGCCACCGGTGTGGATCTGCTGGCCCCCGCCGTGTGGCGATGCTCCACGGCGGACGGCGAGGTGGGTCCGACCACGACGGGGACGGTCTCCGGCGCCACGGTCACCGTCACGCTGTCGGGCGGGTGCGGGGCTCCGGAGGGGCGGACTCCGTGGATCGAGTGCGTCGTCCCGGCCACGGCGCCGGTGCCGGAGGAGCTGGCGTTCGCGACGGTGGAGGTCGCGGTGGCCGGGCGCACGCCGTTCGTGCCGCAGGCCGCCTTCCACAACGACGGCGCTGTGGACGTCACCAAGGAGTTCCAGCCGTTCGGCGCGGTGGCCAAGCGCGGGGACGCCTTCTATCTGCGCTCCGACGAGGCGTTCGCCAAGGCCCTGGGGCAGCTGACCGTCACCGTCTCCCTGATGCAGCCGGCCCATGGGATCCTCTCGGCCTCGGCGGGCGGCAGCGGCATCCCGGCGGTCACGGCGAACTTCCTCAAGGACCGGCTGACGACGGTTCAGGCCGAGGTGGGCGCGGCCCACACCAAGCACTTCCTCGACATCTTCGACTTCCTCAAGGACCGGGGCGACGCCAGGGTGGTGTGGCAGCGGCGGGTGGAAGGGCGGTGGCGGCAGATCGGTGACGCCCGCGACCGGTTCGGTTCGGTCAGCGCCGACGTGTCCGGCGCGGTCGGGTCCGAGGCGTTCGCCGTCGCGGGACAGCCGGGTCACTACGTGCGGGCCTTCCTGTCCGCGGGCGACTTCGGGTGGACGGCCTACCAGGAGGACGTCGCCGCGTTCGCCACTCAGGCGGTGGCCGGTACGACACCCAAGCCCACGTTGCGGCCGCCGCCCGTGCCGCCGATCGCCTCCGGCGTGACGATCTCCTACACGACCGTGCCCGTGGCGGCCACCCGGGTGGAGGCCCGCAGCGGGTGGCGGCACGCGGTCCAGCAGGGCGCCGGTGTGTTCCGGCCGTTCCGCCGCGCGGTCTCGGACGCGGGGGCCACCGGCATGGTGGCGGTCGGCCTCGACCTGCCCGACTCGGCCGCGGGGTCCAGTGTCTCGGTGTACTTCCACGTCGACTCGGCCGCGCCGTGCGGCGCCGCCGACCCGGTGGCCGCGCGGTGGGAGTGGTGGGACGGCACGAGCTGGCAGGCTCTCCCCGTCGCGGACGGATCGCGGCAGCTGCGCGAGTCCGGCCTGCTGCGTTTCGTCGTCCCGGCCGGCTCGGCGGTGGGCTGCGCCGACCTGGGCGCGAAGACGGGCCGCTGGTTCCGTCTGGTGACGACCGCGCCCGAGCGGCTCGGCACGATCCACGGCGTGCATGTGGACGCCGTGGTGGCCGAGTTCGTCTCGCGGGCCCCTGATCCGGCCACCGACCCGAGTTCGGCCGACGCACTGCCACCGGGGACGATCAAGGGCACGCTCTCGCCGGTGCGCGGGGTCAGGAAGGTGACCGATCTGGCCTCGCTGCGCGGCCGCGGCCCGGAGCCCGACGCGGCCTACCGCGCCAGGGCGTCGGCCCGCACCCGGCACCGCGACCGGGCCGTGCTGCCCTGGGACTACGAGCAGCAGGTGGCGCAGGCCTTCCCCGAGGTCGTCGCCGTGCGGTGCCTGCCGCACACCAACCGCGAAGGCGCCCGTGAGGGCGGGAAGGTCGCGCTGGTCGTCCTGCCGGACCGGCCGCTGGACCCGGCACCGCGCCCCTCGGTGAGCCTGGCCGCGGACATCGTGGAGGCCGTCGCCCCGGCCCGGCCGCTCGGCGCCGAGGTGGCGGTGCTCTGCCCGGACTACGCCCCGGTCACCGTCGTCGCGACGATCAGCCTGCGCCGCGGCGTCGACGCCCTGACCGGCAAGGAGTCGATCACGGCGGCGCTGGAGGCGCTGCTGCATCCGGCGAGCACGGTCCCCGTCCGGTGGGGGCAGTCCCTGTACGCGTCGACGCTGATCGCGTTCCTGGAGCGCCGGCCGGAGGTCGACGTCGTCACCTCGTTCCAGCTGCGCGACGCCGGGGGGACTCCGGTCGAGGTGGTCGAGGTGGACCGGTGCCGCGGACTGTACTGCTCGTCCGGGGCCCATGTGCTGATGTGTGAGGAGCAACTGTGACCCCGCAGCAGACGACACCGCTCGTGCCGTTCGTCCCGGTCGAGCCGGACGCCGACTGGGAGACGGTCCGGGCCCGCGTGATGGACGGGCTCGCGCGTGCCGTCCCAGAGGCGTGGAGCGACCACAACCCGGTGGATCCGGGCGTGACCCTGGCGGAAGCGGCCGCGTTCGGGCTGGCCGACCTGCACTACCGGGTCGCCGAACGGCACTTCGACGCCTGGCCGTTGGAGGTACGGGGCTGGGAACCCGACGCCGACCGCTCCTGGCACGCGACGCTCCCGCAGGGCTCGCTGCGGGCGATCGCGGACGCCCTGGCCTCGTCCCGGCCCACCTCGGCCGCCGTACTCGAACCCAGGATCCGCGCCTGTCAGACGGCGGCGGACGCGAACGCCCTGATGGCGACGCCGCCGTGGAGCGCGGCGTTCGCCGTGAGCCGGCGCCCGGCCGTGATCGCGCTGATGCGGGCCCGGCTGGTCCGCCAGGTGGCTCAGGAGCAGGCCCATGTCGTAGCCGAGGCCGTCGCCGCACAGCGGGTCACGGCCGATCCGGTGGCCGTGCGGGACGCGCGGGCCGCGGCCGAACTCGTCGGCATGCTGCCCTTGTGGGACGAGGAGATCGTCGCCCTGGTACGCCGGGAGCGGCGCCGGCTGACCCAGGAGGCGCTCGTCGCCCGGCTGACCGAGGTCCGCGCGGCCACGGCGACCACCGCCCCCGCGATCCGGGACGCGCTCGCCCGGGACGGTCTCGGCCCGGCCGAGGTGCGGGTCGCGATGGCCGCCGGACCTCAGCCGCCGGGCCTGCTGCCGGAGGACCTGGAGGACTCCGCGGGCCGCACACAGGTCTGGCCGCAGCACCCGGTCCAGACCCTGACCTGCGAACCGGTGACCGCGGAGGACTACGCGCGGCGGGCCCGCACGCATCGCGGGGTCCGCCGCGCCTGGGCCGTTCCCGGCAGGCTCAAGGGCATCGCCTGGCACGGGCTGCCCGTCGGGGCTCCGCCGGCCCTCCCCGTGGACCCGAACGCCCCGGCGATCACGCTGGTGGTGGAGCCCAAGGACGCGCAACCGGCCGACGCCGCCGCGTTCCTGCGCGCCGTGCTCCGCACGGCGATCGGCCCCGAAGCGGGCGTGCCCTTCCCCGACTGGCGCACGGCGGTGAACACGGTCGGCCCCCGCCGCGTCATCTGCGACGAGGTCGGTGCGGGGCTGCTGGAGGAGCGGCGCGTCCTGGTCAGGGGCACGCTTGTCACGGGCATCGGGATCGACCGGGCGGCGCTGGTCGATGCCGTACGGGCGCGGATCTCCGCGTTCTTCGCCGCGGGCCGGCCGGAAACGCGGGCGCCCGCAGCCGAGCGGGCCGTGGAGGGTCCGTGGCCGTGGAACGACCAGCCGGAGGGCTGGACTCCCGGCGCCGCGATCCGGTTCACCGAGGTCGTCGAGGCGATCATGGCCGACACCGCCGTCCAGGGTGTCGAGGACCTGGGGATGAAGCTCGAAGGCGGGCCCGAGTTCCTCACCCTGGCCCACGGCAGCCTCGAACTGCCCGCCAACGCCGTGCCGAAGCTGGCGGCCGCGGACTGCCTGCGGGTGCGGTTCGCCCTGGTCACGGAGTGCGGAGATGCGTAGCCCCGACTACACCCGGCTCGCCGCCCAACTGCCCGCCGTCTACCAGCAGGACGCGGCCTCCTTCGCCCAGGTGGACGCCTACCTCGGACTGGCCGACGAACTGAACCGGGCGATCGTCGAGCGGCTGGAGGACCTGCTGACCGGCCTCGGCCCGGACGCCGTGCTGCGCTGGCCCGCCGACGTTCCGCTGGACGCCGGGGCCGACGCCCTGCTGCGCTCCTACCTGGCGACCTTCGACGAGGTGGCGGCCTGGGCCGGCTTCGTGTTCCCGGAGAGCTGGCCGAGGACCGAGGCCGGGCTGGCCCGGCGCCGCCAGTTCCTCGCGCGGTCGGCGCGGCTGTGGCGCCGCCGGGGCACACCCCGCGGCTTCCTCAGCTGGTTCGCCCTGTACTTCGGGCTGACCAAGGAGCAGCAACTGCCCTATCTGCTGGAGCACTACAAGGCGCCCGGCACCGTCGCGACGTTCGCGCCGTACACGGCGACGCTCTTCGTCCCCGACCCGCCCTTCACCGAATGGGCCAGGCGGGAGGAGGCGGTCGACTTCGTGCACCGCTATGCGCCGGCCCATGTGAGCATGCGGGTCTGCTTCGTGGATCCCGCCCTGTTCACGCAACCGCCCCTCGGCAACCCGCCGGTGCTGCCCGACACACCGACCCAGGCGGAGCTGGACGCCTACGCCACCGCGGTCACCGAGCACCAGCAGAAGCTCAACGCGCTGCTGTGCTCGACGGTGTCGAAGATCAGCCACCAGAACGGCATCCACATCCACGCATGCATCGACGAGGGCCGCCCCCAAGACCGGCTCGGCGTCGGACGCCTGCCCAAGTCGTGACGGCCCGCAGGCAGTCAAGGAGAGAATCGCATGACCGCCAACCAGTACCCGTTCTTCGAGAGCGGTCAGACCCTGACCGCGGCCGACCTCAACATGGTCCGGGAGTTCCAGCACGCCCGCGACCGCCTGGTCGGGCGGATGACCGGCTTCGGCGTGAACTGCGGCCTCGGCGGCAGCGTCTCGGGCACCACGTTGACGATTCAGCCGGGGCTGGCCGTGGACCAGCAGGGCGAACCGCTCGTGCTGCCCGCCGCACAGCCGATCACCCTCGCGCCTGCGGCGATGACACCGTCGTACGACTTCATCGACGCCGCTCCCGGCGGCTTCAGCGTCGTGCTGGAGGCGACGGACGTCGGGCAGGCCGCCCCGGACTGCGGTGAGAGCGACTGTGCCGGGCATGCCACGCTGCACACCGTCGGCGTCGAACTGCGGACCGTCGCCGGCCGGGTCACCGGCACCCGCATGGACTTCGTCGAGGACGAGCTGCTGAA
Organism: Streptomyces sp. NPDC079141; assembly: GCF_040686775.1. Classification (NCBI taxonomy): domain Bacteria; kingdom Bacillati; phylum Actinomycetota; class Actinomycetes; order Kitasatosporales; family Streptomycetaceae; genus Streptomyces; species Streptomyces sp. NPDC079141. The sequence continues at coordinate 1,089,318 of NZ_JBFBLP010000001.1, forward strand.
GGCCGAGCCGATCCGGCTGGCCCTGGACTCGACGCCCGTCAACTCCTACACCAACCTGCGCGAAGCGGTCGCGAAGCGGCTCACCAACGGCACCGAGCCGCTGGTCGACCCCGCCCTGATCGCCAAGCTGAGGGCGACGTCCGTCGCGGACGCGGACGCGCCCGGCGTCAAGGGCTACAAGAGCGGCTGGCTGAACATGGTGCTGTTCGCCACCCTCGACCTGCTCCGGGCCCGGGCCCTGCTGCGCCTCGGCTGCGACCGGACAACCACACGCCCCGGCGTGGTGCTCGGCTGGGTCCACCAGGTCGGCTCCGACTGGCAGTTCGAGTGCGCCTACCGGCACGCCTGGGAGCCGCCGAGGGGCCTGGCCGAAGCGTTCTTCGGCGGGGCGTGCAGCAACCCGGTGTCCGTGTTCCAGGACGAACTGGAGGCACTGCTCGCGGGGTTCGCACCACCGGATCCGGCCCCCTCGGGCGGCGTCAAGCCCCCGGTGTTCTGCCCGAAGGGCTCGATCCTCATCCGCGGCAAGTGCGTCAACGTCTTCTTCCCTCCCGTGAAGCTGCCCGACAAGTGGACCGACTCCTGGAAACTCAACCCGCTCGACCCGATCTGGTACCCGCCCTTCGAGCCGAAGTGGAAACAGCCGTGGAAGGTCTACGAGACCGACGGCTGGGACTTCTTCGACGACGGGGTCATCGGCGCCACGGACTATCTGGGGCACGAGGCCGACGCCGTCAAAAGCGAGTTGCAGAAGTTCATCGTGGAGAAGGGCGGCGTGGCGGACGTCCAGGTGGTCGACATCGGTGCCGTCGACACCATGAAGGGCTATCTGCCGTCGGGCGGCTTCAGTCCGTCCGACACGATCGTGCTCACCAAGAACGCCGCCGGTAAGGTCATCGCGGCCGGCCGCGTACCCGCCGTACGCAACACGCGCAGGGTCGGCAACCAGCTGGCCGAGGCGGTGGCCGCCGCCGACACCGCCAAGTCCGCCGCCACCGAAGTGCGCGGCCTCACCACGTCGGTGAAGGCCCGCATCGACACGGCCGAGGCGAACTTCTCCGGCCTCAAGCGTGAATTCACCTCGCTCCAGGGCGACTTCCAGTCCTACAAGGGCGGCGCCTTCGACTCCAGCGGTTTCGGCGTCCGAATCGCCACCGCCGAGGCGCAGTTGAAGCACTTCGAGGAGGTCCAGCGCCGTATCTCCCTGGTGGAGGGCAAGGTGGACGTCCTGTCGAAGGTGCCCAAGGAGCGGACCCTCGACAGGAGTCTCGGCAAGGGCATCTCCGAATTCACCCAGGCCACTGTTGCCGCGATGCAGTCGCTGCCGGATGTGCAGAACCCCAACTTCCAGCGCTACACCGCCGCCGCGGATCGGGCCCGCGTCGACCTGGATGCCGCGATCGAGGCGGGCGACCCCGCACGCATCACCGAGGCCGCGCTCGCCGTGCTGGGCAGCGTCCGCACGATGGTCAAGGCCTCCGGGGTCTCCGCGGAACACGGCCGCGCACTCGACGCTCAGCTGCGGGACCTGGGCGGGCTGATCACGTGACCGACGTCGCGGTGGACACCGTACGCCTGCGCGGACCGCACGCGCGGCGCCTGGCACGCGTCGCCGCACGCGCGCTGCCCGCCGCACTCGAACGCGCCCTGGCGGACGTCGGCGACGTCCGGGTGGACGAGCTCGTGGTGCGGCTCGACCTGGATGTGACGGCCTACGACGACGAGACCCTCGCGATCCTGTGGGCCGACGCGGTACGCGCGCAACTGATCGCAGTGCGGGGGGAGTTCGCAGCGGACGTCCGTCGGTCGTCGGCCGACGGTCCGCCGCGCGGGCACGTTCCCGGGCCCCGGAACGTACTCACCGCAGTGCACGCACTGCGCACGACGGACGACGCGGAACCGAGCACGCCGATTCCCCGGGCGGTCCTGAGGCTCGGCGACCCCGGGACCGCGCGAGCCGTCGCCGACGAGCTGGGCGCCGACGCGTGGGCGTCCCTGCTGCGCGGACTCTCCCACGCGCTACGGCTTCCGGTGCCGGGCCGGGGCACGGCACCGGCAACCGGCTCGGCTGCACCGGCGGAGGGCACTGCGCCCCCGCGCCTGCCCGCCGTGTCCGAGGCGGCCGATGCGGGCAAGTGCCCGGCCGGCGAGGCCGAAGCCGCCTCGGCGGGATCGGAACTCCCCTTCGGTCCGGGCGACATCCTCGACGTCCTCGACGTACTGGCACAGCTGGTGGACGAGCGGACGGCGGCCGTGGAGACCGCGGCCGTGACCCGGGGCGCCGGTCTGGTTCTGCTGTATCCGTGGCTGGCCGAGCACTGCCGCCGGGCCGAGGACCTCCATCCGGGCCTGGACGGCCTGTCGGTCCGGGAGGCCGCCCTGGCCGCGATCGTCGACCCGGGCGATCCCGCCCTCGCCGACGACCCGTTCGTGCGTCTGCTGGCCGGGCGCACAACGCCCGAACCGGCCGTGCCGCGTGTGCCGTTGCCCCGGCAGGACGAGGTGGCCGAGTCGGCCGTACAGGTGCTGGCCTCGTTCGCCGCCCTGCTCCCTGGGTTCGAGCGCTCCTCGCCGGCCTACGTCCGCGACTGCTGGATCGCCCGCCTGGGCATCCTCGACCACGACCGGGATCCGGTACTGCTCACCGCGGCCACCCGCCCGCTCGACGTCGTTCTGACGCAACTCCCCTACCCCGTGGGCCTGATCAAGCTGCCGTGGTCGCCGCCCTTCACCGTGCGGTTCCGGCCATGAACGCGCTCCCCACGCCCGTCGCCGAGCTGCGCGCCGCGCTGGAGATGCTCGACGCGCTGATCCAGGTACGGCTGGAGGAGCGCCGCGGGGGGCCCGGCGGGCGGCGGCTGAGCATCGACGAGGACACGGAGGGCCTGCCCGACGTCCAGCGCTTCGCCGGCACCGGCCCGCTCGCGGAGATCGTCACCGCCGCGGGCCTGACGGCGGCCGAGGCCGTCGTCCTCACGGCAGCCGTCGCCCCCTGCGTCGACGAACGTTTCGACGCGCTGTACGGCATGCTCACCGACCGCCCCGGCGTCACGGCCCTGACCGGGGAGGTGGCCCGGACGCTGGTCGCGCGCTCCTTCCGGGGCCGCCTGGACGCGACGGTCCTGCTGTCGCCCCACGGGCGGCTCCAGACGCACGGCCTGCTGTCGCTGGACCCGCCGGGCGACCTGTCAGGGGTGGTACGGCCGGACCCGCAGGTGCTCGCCTGGATGCTGGGGCTGCCGTCGAGTCCGGGCGTCGCGACCGCCGACTTCCCTGCCCGGCCGCTGACCACGGTGCACACCCTCGACGACGTCGTCCTGCCCGCGACCGCCCGCGACCGCATCGACGACCTGACGGGACGGATCGCCCACCGGGACGTCGTCGTGGAGCAGTGGGGCTTCGGGGCGCACCACGACAACGCCGCCGGTCTGATCGCGCTCTTCCACGGCCCGCCCGGCACCGGCAAGACGATGACCGCGGCCGCGATCGCCCGGACGGCCGGGGTCCCCGCCTACCTGGTGGACCTGTCGGCGCTGGTCTCGAAGTACATCGGCGAGACCGAGAAGTCGCTGGCCAAGGTCTTCGACCGGGCCGCCCGGGAGCGCTGCATCCTCGTGTTCGACGAGGCCGACGCGGTCTTCGGCGCCCGTACGGAGATCGACGACGCCCACGACCGGTACGCCAACCAGGAGGTGTCCTACCTCCTGTCGCGTATCGAACAGCATCCCGGGATCGTCATCCTGACGACCAATCTCGTGGCCAACATCGACACGGCGTTCCAGCGCCGGATCCATGTACTGGTGGAGTTCCCCGAACCTGGGCCGGGCGAGCGCGTACGGCTGTGGTCCACGGTCGCCCCGCCCCGGCTGCCGGTGGACGGCGATGTCGACCTGGTCGCCCTCGCGCACCGCTTTCCGCTGACCGGCGCGCAGATCCGCGAGGCGACCCTGGAGGCCGCCTATCTCGCCGCCGCCGACGGCAAGGTCGTCACCGACGAGCATCTCCTGACCGGGATCCGCCGCCAGTACGAGAAGTCCGGAAGGTCGGTGCCGGGGTGAGTCGGGTTGCCGAGCGGGCCCGGCCCGAGCGGACGGCCCCGGCGTCGTCGCCGGCCGTCGGCGAGGCGAACCCGTCCCTCACGAAGGTTCCCAGGCCGCAGGGCAAGGCGACCGTGGTCGCTCTCGAACCGCTGGTCGCGGGCGGGCTGACGGCGCTTCAGGCCGAGTGGGGTGTGGACGGCGGGGTGGTGGTGCTCACCGGCGGGGTCCCGTTCGCGGACGTCAGCGGCAGGGCGGGGTTCCGCGCCGACGGCTCGCTCGACGGCGTCGTCCGCATGCGCACCCGGGTCGGATTCCTGGGCCTCGACCTGGGCGAGGTGGCGTGGACGGTCCACGACTGGAGTCCCGAGGCACCGCTGGCCACACCCGCGATCACCCTGCGCGGCAGCACCCTCGCCGTGGACCTGGGACCGCTGCCGCGGGGCGCGACCTGGACGGCCCCGGGCGGCATCGACGCCCCCCGCCACGGCGACCGGGTCGTCGTGCACCTGCCCGGCGAGGCCATGCCGCCGGGGCTGCCCCTGAGCCCTCGCCTGGCGGAGGTCTACCGCGGTCTCGGCCTCGACGTCTCGCACCTGCGGGTGCACCCGGACATCCAGGTCGGCGGAGCCCCGGCCTTCGTCACCGACGAGAACCTGTTTCTCGCGCCGGGGATCCACGGCGTGGACAGCCCGGAGACGCTGCGGATCCTGGACGCCGCGGTCCGGGCCGCGTTGACCGGTCTGCTCGGCGCGGTCGGCGGGGAACCGGCGTCGGTGGTGCCGCCCGCACCGGCGGGGACGGAGGCGCCCGCGGCGGCCTCGACCGTCGTCCCGGCGTCCGTACCGGAGGGCCCGGCAGGTCCCGCGCAGGTTGAGGCGGCGGCCTCGCCGGAGACAGCTCCCGCCGTGGAAGGCGCTGAGGCCGAGGCCGTACCGGAAGAGCCCTCCGCCGAGGCGGCCGAGGCGCCCCCCGTCGTCCAGCTGATCATGCCGGAGCCGCCCACCGATCTGACGCCGGCGGCGGCGGCCCGGGGCCAGGCGGTGAAGGGCAGCGCCGGCCGAGCCGCGCGGGCCGCCCGCGATCTGCCCACCGCGGAGGCCACGGTCGCCGACTCCCGGGCGGCCGTCACCGAGCCGGCCGCCGAGACCGCGGCGCGAGCCCGTGAGGAGCTGGCCGCCGAACTGGGCGCCCGGCCCGCGCCGAGCCCGGAGATCGTCGAGCTCTGCGAACGCATCCGCACGGCGATCCGCTCGAACCGGCCGGAGGACGAGGACGAGCTCCTGGAGTCCGATCCGACGAAGGAGGCGCAGCAGGCCGGATCCACCGTCACCGGTTCGGTCGAGGGCCAGGTGCAGCAGGTCGGCAGCAGCTACGACGCCATGGCCTCGCCGCCGCCCGGGACGCCCGCCCTGACTCCGGATCCACTCCAGAAGCCGTCGCCCACCTCCCCGGGCATGGGCGTCGAGGCCGGCTCGGCGGCCCCGGACCCGATCCCGCCGGAGAACACCACGCTCGACGCGGACGTCGCCGCGACCGATCAGAAGATCGCCGACTCCGGTATCGACACCCGGGTGACGCGGGAGATCCCGGACGGCCCGTTCGCCGCGGCGCGGGAGGCCCGTGCGGGGCTCGGCGAGGTCGCCGAGCGCACTCCGCAGCAGATCCAGGCCGAGCAGCAGCAGGCCATCGACTCGGCCCAGGCCGACATGGCCCAGCTCCAGCAGCAGGCCGTCGCGGCCCTGCGCGGCGCCCGCTCGGGGACGGTCAAGGCGGTCGGCGGCGGCCAGACCGCTGCCGTCACCTCGGAGGAGCAGACGCGGGAGTCGGTCGCGCGCCGCGCCCAGCAGATCTACGACGACGCCCAGAAACAGGTCGACGCGCTGCTCCAGCCGCTGAGCCGCACGGCGATCGCGCGCTGGGAGGCGGGCCTGGCCCGGCTGTCGCAGGAGTTCCACGACTCCCTCGACCGGGTCAAGCGCTGGATCGACGAGCGGCACTCCGGCGTCGGCGGCACCCTCCTCGCGATCGGTGACTACATCAGCGGGCTGCCGGACTGGGTCACCGACGAGTACAACCGCGCCGAGCGCGCCTTCGGCGACGGCGTCTGCGAGCTGCTGACGAGCATCTCCAGCGATGTGAACGGGGTCATCGCGGCGGCGCGGGCCGTCATCCGGCACGCCCGCACCGACATCGACGGCGCCTTCCAGGCGATGGAGGCGGAGTTTCCCGAGTGGGCGGCGCAGGAGCGCGCCCGGTTCGGCGGGATGCTGGACGGTCTGGACAGCCGGGTCGGCGAGGCGCAGAGCGGGTTCGTCCGCGATGTCTCCCAGCGTGCGGTCACGGCCGTCAACCAGGTGCACGCGGAGGCCCAGGCGCTGCGCGAGGAGGCCGGCGGGCTGATCGGGCGTGTGGTCGCGGCGATCGAGGAGTTCATCGACGACCCGGTGCGGGCCATCATCAACGGCCTGCTGCGCCTGGTCGGCATCCCGCCCGCCGCGTTCTGGGCCCTGGTCGCCAAGATCGAGCAGGTCATCTCGGACATCGCCGACGACCCGGAGAACTTCGTCAACAACCTCGTGGCCGGCGTCAAACAGGGCTTCGAGCAGTTCTTCGACAACTTCGGCACGCACGTCCTGCACGGCTTCTGGGACTGGCTGTTCTCAGGACTGAAGACGCCGGTCCCGATGCCGCGCGACCTTTCGGCCAAGTCCCTGTTCACCTTCGCACTCCAGCTCATGGGCATCACCTGGCCGCGGGTGCGGGAGATCCTCGTACGGCACGTCGGTCCCACCGCGGTGGAGGTCGTCGAGGCGGCCTGGCAGCTCGTCTCCGTGCTGATCGAGCGCGGCCCGGACGGGCTGGTCGAGCTCGTCAAGGAGCAGCTGGCCCCGGAGAACATCGTCGGCATGATCCTCGACGCGGCGGTCGACTACCTGGTCGAGACGCTGATCGAGCAGGTGGTCGTGCGGGTCGTCGGCCTCCTCAACCCCGTGGGAGCCATCGCCCAGGCGATCGACCTGATCTACCAGGTGTGCGCGTGGATCTTCCGCAACGCCGCCCGGATCTTCCGTTTCGTCGAGGCGGTGGTCAACGGCATGGCCGACGTCGTCGCGGGCAACATCGCCGGCCTGGCCGCCTCCGTGGAGAAGGCGCTGGCCTCACTGATCCCACCGGTGATCGACTTCCTCGCCGGCCTGCTGCACCTCGGCGAGCTGCCGGGCGAGGTGGCTCAGGTCATCACCCGCCTCCAGGAGATCGTGTACGCCGCGATGGACCGCGTGATCGGCTATCTGGCCGCCAAGGCGATCGCGCTGCTCAAGCGGTTGGGGATCGGCGGCGACAAGGACGGCAAGCACGGCGCGGACGACGAACTCGGCACCACCGTGCGGTTCACCGCCGCCGACGAGAGCCATCGACTGTTCGTACGCAGTGACGGCAAACGGGCCGAACTCGTGGTCGCCTCGCAGCCGACGACGATCTCCGTCCTGATCACGGACTGGGAGGAGAAACTCAAGCAGAAGCAGCCCGGCGACGAGGAGAAGCGCGTGAGGGCAGCCGCGCTGATCGAGGTCCTCAAGGGTGCGTCGGCAACCGCCGACGCGGAAGCGACCAGGTTGGTGGAGCTGTTCGATAAGGCGGCACGTGACCCCAAGGACACCACCGAGCCTCCCGACGACAGCACCCTGGAAGCCAGTCAGCGCTCCGTCGCGGACACCCTCGACGCACTCTTCGAGCTCTTCGGCGAGGACGAGCGCAAGGAGAACCTGAAGGCCGTGCGGACGGCACTGCCGCCTCATGGCCTGGCGCGCACCGAGAAGGTCCTGGACTCCTGGAAGGAGGAGTACATCGATCCACCGGAGGCGAAACCGCTCGACGGATCTCGGGGGAAGGTCTGGTTCGTCTCGTCGTTCCAGCCCGCGGACCTCGTGCCGTCGGAGGTCCTCGACTCGGGCACGCAGCACGTCAAGCTGCTGAAGTACTTCGAGGACAAGGAGCGCAGGGGTGGTGCGGAGACCACGGCGTTCCATGACTACGCGCTGGTCAGGACTGAGCCCGGTCACGACGTTCGTGCGCACTTCTTCCGCTCACTGGGCTCACGTGTGGCGGCAAGACTGCGCACTGAGGCCGTCGCGCGCATCGGCCCTGAAGACAGCGACCTGCTGGCCAAGGTACGGAGCATCACCTACAAGCCGTCCGGCTCCGATTACGGCTCCTTCGTCCCCCCGTTCGACAGCCCGGTCTCGGTCCTGCTGCCCAAGGTGATCGTCCCGGACGGCGTGATGGTGGCGCTTCGCACCTTCGTCGCCGGTGGCAAGGTCGGAGGCGTCGACCTGAGCGAGTTCCTCGTCGAGGTGCGGCGCGACGCGAAGGGACGCTCCTACCTGGGCAATGCGATCCGCAACATCGAGACCGGACAGCACGAGTGGCTGCCGGTGTCGATCGCCGACGAAGTGCTGCAGCACGCGTTCGAGACCGGGCGGGAGGATCTCAAGAAGGGCCTCGGCTGGATCTCGCTCCTGCAGACCCTGCGCAGCCCCACCAACGGAGTGCTGTGGCAGATCGTGCGCGACCCGGTGGTCGTACCCGGCGAGAAGCCGCAGCAGGGTCGGGTCCTCGACCCCCACGGCCATGTCGCAGCGCTGTCCCGAGACCGGTTCACCCTGGTCCAGGACGGCCTCACGGTGGGCACGGGCCAGTTCCACGACGCGCTTCGGGATTTCTTCCGGAAGAACCGGTCGATGGACCCGGCCGCGTGGGTGGACGCCCTGCTGGCCCATCTGCCGACGATCATGTGGACGGGTTCGAACACTCCCCTCCCGGCCGAACTGCTGAACCAGCCCATCGGTGTCTTCTTCGCCATGCCGTCGGGCCTGTACGCCCCCGACCTGACCGTGGCACAGGTGCAGGCCGAGGTGCAGGAGCGCTTCGAACGGCAGATCGTGGCGGCATTCCGGGCGGCGAAGGCAGGCATTCGATGAACGACACACCGGGCCCCGGCAGGACATGGCTCGCGGCACGCACCGGCAAGGATCCCCGCGAGCCGGCCGCGTCGCCGGCGGAGGCGCTCGCCACGCTGGCGCAAGCCGTCCGTGAGGCGGCCGGCCTGGCGGCCCGGGCGGTGTCCGACGACGCCGAGGTACGGGAGCGGGCCCGGGCCGAGGCCGCCGACCTGCGTCGGCAGTACGCCGGCGCACCCAGCCCCGCCGAAGCCCTCGGCTCCCGGCTCGCGGCTCGCCTTCGCACGGCGGCGGAAGAACTCCGCCGCGAGTAGGGCCGCGTCCCGTCCAGTCCCGTTACGTCAGTCGCGTCCCGTCCGGTCCCGTTACTAGTCGCGTCCCGTCCGCCGGGCCACCGCCGTCACCGCCGCCGCGCCGAAGGCGAGGACCGCGCAGAGCAGCCAGACCGTCACGTACCCCGACTCCGCCGGCGTCCCGTCGCCCGGGCCCTGTCCCGCCGAGGCGGCCAGCAGGGTGACGATCACACCGCCCGCGATCGCGCCGCCGAGCGTCTTGGCGTTGTTGTACAAGGCGGTGGTCACACCGGTACGGGAGGGATCGCTGCCCTCCGCGATCACGGTGGGCAGTGCGCCGAGCGCCACCCCGACCCCAAGTCCCGCGAGTACCTTCGCCGCCACCAACTGCCAGACCTCGGCGTGCAGGGCAGCCGTGACCAGGAAGCTCGCGCCGATCAGGGCGAACGCGAGGGCCAGCGCCGGGACGTAGCCGAGACGTCCCGCGATGCGCGCCGTGAGCGAGGAGGTGACGACCGCCGTCACCCCCGCCGGCAGGATCACCAGGGAGATCTGCAGGGCCGAGAGCCCGAAGCCGTACCCGGTACGGTCCGGGTCGGCGGCCAGGAACGTGGCATCGGGCGACAGGCTGCCGAAGTACACGACGCCGAAGGCGAGGGCGCACAGGAAGAACGGTGCGACCCGGCGATCGGCAAGCGCCCGCACGTCCACCAGCGGATCCGCCGTGCGCAGTTCGACCACCGTCCAGGCCAGTCCGAGGAGCACCGCGAGGAGCAGCTGGCCGAGCACCGCCGCGGAGAGCCAGCCGTCGTCCTTCGCGGCGGAGACCCCGGACAGGAGCAGCACCATGGTCCCGCTCAGGAGCACCGCGCCCGGCCAGTCGAGCCGGCCCCCTGCGGTGCGCGCCGACTCCGGGATGACCAGGAAGGAGACGGGGACGCACACCGCGGCGAGCACGGCCGGGACGAGGAGTGTGGTCCGTACGTCTCCCGTGACCTGATGGACCGCGCCCATGACGACCCCGCCGAGCAGGGTGCCGAGGGCGAGTGCCCCGACGAGCCGTGCGATCGCTGAACGGGCCAGGTCCACCGGCAACCGGTCGCGGACCAGGGCGATCTCCAGGGGCAGCAGGGCGGCCAGCGGGCCCATCAGCACCCTGCCCGCGAACAGCATCGGCAGGGACTGGGCGAACGCCATGAGCAGGGTGCCGGCGGCGACGCAGACGAGCGCGACGCGCAGCACCCGCCGGTGGCCGTACAGGTCGCCGAGCCGGCCGAGCACCGGTACGGACACGGCGGCGGCGAGCAGTTGCGCGGAGATCACCCAGGTCAGCTCGGCGTCGGGGATGGCGAGCTCACGCCCGATCTCCGGCAGCAGCGGCGTGATCCCGCCCTGGAGGAACCCGCTCGTCAGCTCGAAGAGAACCAGCAGGCCGACGACGGCTCCCACGGACGCGGGTCGTTCCGGCGCCTGGGCGACGGTCTGGCTCACGAGCACTCCTCGGCGGTTTCCTGAAGGCGGCGGGCGGCGAGTTCGGCGAGCAGGACGGCGGCGTCGAGGACGGCGCGGTCGTCGAAGACCGCCCGGGGCGAGTGGTTGTAGGGGGCGGTGGCCGGGTCGCGGTCCGGCGGGCAGGCGCCGATGCCGACGTAGGCGCCCGGGACCTCGCGCAGTACGAAGGAGAAGTCCTCCGACCCGGAGAGCGGGCGCGGCGCCTCGAAGACGTGGTCCGCGCCGAGGAGTTCCCGCGCGGTGCGCAGCGCGAACGCGGCCTCGGCGGGGTCGTTGACCGTGACCGGGTAGTTCTCCTGGTAGTCGATCGCGACGTCCAGGCCGTGTGCGGCGCCGATGCCCCGTACCGTCCGCTCGATCCCGGCCCTGACCGCGCCTTGCGTCTCCGGGGAGAAGGACCGCACGGTCGCCTGGAACTCGGCGGACTCGGGAATCACGTTGCCCGCGGAGCCGGCGTGCAGCGAACCGACCGTCACCACCGCCGGGTCGAAGACGTCCACGGTGCGGGTGACCATCGTCTGCAGGGCCGTGACCATCTCGCACACGGCCGGTACCGGGTCCTTCGCGGAGTGCGGCGACGAGCCGTGGCCGCCCGAGCCGTCGACCCGGACCGTGACCGCGTCGGAGGCCGCCAGCATCGGCCCCGGACGGAGGGCCGCGAAACCGGTGGGCAGCAGCGTCGAGGTCACGTGCAGCGCGTACGCCGCCACCACCCGGCTCCCGGCGGCGTCGAGGACCCCTTCCTCGATCATCAGGGCGGCCCCTCGCATGCCTTCCTCGCCCGGCTGGAACATGAAGACGACATCGCCCGCAAGCTCGTCGCGCCGGGCGGCGAGCAGCCGCGCCGCACCCACGAGGCCCGCGGTGTGCAGATCGTGCCCGCACGCGTGCATCCGGCCGGGGATCTCGGAGGCGTACGGGACACCCGTGTCCTCCTGGACGGGCAGGGCGTCCATGTCCCCGCGCAGCAGGACCGCGGGTCCCGGCCGGCCACCGCGCAGCACCGCGGTCACCGAGCTGAGCTGCTTCCCCGGCGTGATCTCCAGCGGCAGACCGGCGAGCGCGTCGAGGACCTTGCGCTGGGTGAGCGGCAGGTCGAGCCCCAGCTCGGGTTCCCGGTGCAGGTCGTGTCGCAGCCGGACGAGGGAGTCTTCGAGGACGAGGGCATCACTGTGCTTGAACATGGCAGGTATAGTGCCGATCCTCCTGATCGCCGCCGTTCACATGCAGGAATCCACCATTGGCCGGTGATCGTTTGCAGGAACCGGCCACATCATGGAACGTGAGGCGCAGCCCCGTGCTCGACGAACTCGACTATCTGCTCGTCACCGCGCTCCAGGTCGCCCCCCGCGCCGACTGGCAGACGATCGGCGACGTCCTCGGTCTCGACGCGTCGACCGCCGCACGCCGCTGGGCCCGCCTGACGCGGGCCGGGCACGCCTGGATCAGCGTCCACCCGAGGGCGCACGCGCACGCACCCTCCGTCGTCGCCTTCATCGAGGTCGACTGCTCGGCCGGCCGGCTCCACGAGGTCGCCGCCGAGATCGCCGGGGACCCACATGTCTTCAACCTTGAGCACGCCAGCGGCGGCCGGGACCTGCTCGTCACCGCCGTCTTCACCGACCAGGCCGAACTCGCCCGCTACGTCGGCTTCCGGCTCGGCGCCCTCGACGGCGTGGCCGCCTCCCGCACCCAGATCGCCACCACCCTCCACACCGAGGGCAGTCGCTGGCGCCTCGACCGCCTCACCGAGGAGCAGCGCCGACGACTCGCACCCGCGGCCACCGCCGGGGCCCGGCCGCAGGGCGGCAGGATGCTCCAGGGGCGCGATCTGGAACTCGTGCAAGCACTCAGCGAGAATCCCCGGCAGCCCGCCGCCCAGCTCGCCGAACGCACCGGCCTCAGCCCCACCACAGTCCGCCGCCGCCTCGACCGGCTCGACGCCGAGCACGCCCTCGTCTACCGCTGCGAGGTCGCCCGGGCGCTCTCCGGCTGGCCCGTCTCGGTCTCCCTGTGGGCCGCCGTCCCGCAGAGTCAGGCCACCCGGCTCGCCGAACGCATCAGCGCGCTGCGCGAGATCCGCCTCTGCGCCTCCCTCTCCGGCCCGTACAACCTGCTGCTCGCCGCCTGGCTGCGCTCGGTCGACGACATCGCCTCCTTCGAGTCCCAGCTCGTCGAACGCTTCCCCGAACTCGCCGTATCGGACCGGGCGCTGACACTCTGGCAGATGAAACTGGGCGGCCACCTCCTGGACCCGCAGGGCCGCCACCTGCGCCCCGTCCCGCTCGGTCTCTGGCACGACCCGCACTCCGAAGCGGCCGAGGCGGCACTCCTCGACCGCCTGCGCACCCCGCCGGGCCTGTCGGACCGGTGACCGGATCGGCGGACGTGATCACGGCGTCGGTGCCGAGCATGTCCGGGATGCCGAGCGCGTCGATCGTGCCGTTTGGTCCCCGGAACAGGCCGCAGGAGACTGACGCCTTGGTACCCGGCACCGCGAAGGGATCCACACCGTCGATGAGGACGGTGGGCGAGGCGTTCACCCCCAGCCGCACCGCCTGCTACTCGTCGGCGACCTCGACCAGCGCCGCATCGGCGTCGCGGCCGTCCAGCGCGGTGGCAGGTCAAGTCGTACGCCACAGGTATGCGCATCGGCGAACTGGCCGCCGCCTGCGGAGTGACGGCCAAGACCCTCCGCTTCTACGAGCAGGCCGACCTGCTACCCGTACCGGCACGCACGGGCGGCGGCCACCGCGACCACCCGCCCGAGGCCACGAATCGGCCGGCCTTCATCCGCGACGCCCAGTCCGCCGGGCTCACCCTGGCCGAGATCCGCTCGGTCCTCACCCTGCGGGACTCCGGACAGAGCTCGCAGCCCACATCCGTCCGAGTGCGTGCGCCGAGGCGGGTACCCGCGTCATCATCGGCCGCCCAGCAGGAGGGTGGCAACGGGGTCACTCTGCCCACCGAGGAGCAGCCCCTGCGGATCGCCGAGTGGGGCGCGCTGTTCACCGAGCACCCGGCAGCAGCCCACCGACGAGCGGCCGGACCAGGCGCAGGTTCGAGCCGGTGATCGCGGTCCGGGGTAAGGCACGGTCGTCCCCCCTTCGCCGTCCGCTGGGGCCGAGGTGTCAGGTCACGGTGAGGGTGCCTTTCATGCTCGGGTGGAGGGTGCAGAGGTAGGAGTAGCTGCCCGGCGTGGACGGGGCGGTGAACGTGGTGGTCGCTCCGCCCGTGATGTTGCCGGTGTCGAAGACCTTGTCCCCGGTGGCGGTCACGGTGTGCGCTTCCGAGTCCCGGTTCACGACGGTGACCTTCGTTCCGGGGCGCACCTGCAGGTTCGCCGGGCTGAAGGTGAAGTTCTCGATCACAATCCTTGTCCCGACCGGGCTGGCGCTGGTCGCGGTGGGTGAGGCGCTGGTGGTGGCGGGGCTGGTGCTGTCGCCGTTCGAGCAGCCGAGCAGGGTGAGCAGGGCGCAGGCGCTTCCCATGGCGAGTGCGGTGCGGGCCCGGTGCGGAGCGGTGAGTGACATGCGGGTGGGCCTTTCTGGCGAGGGTGCTGCGGGGTAGGCCGCGGCCGGAGGCCGACTGGGGTACTCACGTTCGTCCTGGCCGGGGGTGTTCGCCATGGCGGTACCGCCATCCGCCTCGCCGGTTCATCGGAAGGACGACGCGAAGCCGCCGTCGGTGCGCAGTGTCATCGGGGTGCGACGGCTGTGCGGCGGAACATGACGGCCGCTGCGGTGGTGAGGGCGGCCAGCCAGGCGAGGGCGATCAGCAAGGGGCCGGTTTCGTCGAAGGTGGGGGTGAGGGCGGCGTCGATCAGGACGCGGTCGGCACCGTAGCCGGGCAGGGCGTGGGCCCAGTCGGGCGGGGCGGGGCGGAGCATGGGGCTCTGTTCGATGCCGAGATCGATGAAGGGCAGCAGGAAGGCGATGAGTACGCCGCCGACCCGGCCGAAGAGCGGGCCGAGCAGGACGCCGACGAGGGCGTAGGTGAGCGCGATCAGGACGCTGGCGGCGATGTACAGGTCCCATCGGCTGGCGTCGAAGCGTTGACCGGACTGGTGACCAGGGTGCCGATCAGCGCCCCGATCGCTAGGTAGATCACCGCGTACATCAGCGTTCCGGCCAGCACCCGCCCCGGGTCGTCACCGATACCCGTCCGCGCCGTCAGGGCCAGCAGAGCCGCCGCCGTGGCGATCAGCGCCAGGGCCAGGCCGGTGGCCAAGCGGGCCGCCACCAAGCGTGAGGGGGCGAGCCCGGCCAGGACCAGGCGGCGGTCGGCGGCGCGGGCGGCGCGCATCTGGAAGTACATGGCGATCGCGGCGATGAACCCCGCGGCCCACCCGGCGGTGGCGGTCTGCACCGCCGGGCCACCGGGGCCGCCGAGCAGTTCGGCCGAGTCCGCCAGCGGGCGTGCGGCCACCACCACGAACACCACCGGCACCAGGATGAGCACCAGCAGGTTCACCGGGGTGCGGGCGGCCTCGGCCAGGAAGCGCCGTGCGAACAGCGTGGTCCTCATCGGGGCACCGCCCGTCCGTCCCGCAGCTCGATGATGCGGTCGAAGCGTTCTTCGTCGGTCACGAAGTGACTGATGATCAGCACCGAGCGTCCCGCCTGGCGGTGTTCGCCGACCAGCTCCCAGAATTTCAGGTAGGTGTCGAAGTCGAACCCGGCGTAGGGCTCGTCCAGCAGCAGCACGTCGGGGTCGGCCAGCAGCGCCAGGCCCAGGTTGAGCTTGGAGAGGGTGCCGCCGGAGAGGTGGTCGGTGCGCATGGCCGCATACCTCTCGAACCCCAGCGCCTCGTACAGGGCCCGGCGGGCACGGCGCTCGGCCTGGTCGGTCAATCCGTAGGCGCGGCCGAAGAGTTCGAAGTGCTCGTCGCAGGTGAGGCGTTCGTAGACAACGGGCTCCTGCGGGCAGTAGCCGAGCCGCCCGCTACGGGTCACCGTGCCTGCGTCGGCGGCCAGGGCCCCGACCAGGATCTTCATCAGGGTGCTTTTGCCGGACCCGTTCTCGCCGACCAGGCCGACCACCTCGCCAGGGGCGAGCGCGAGGTCGACGCCTTTCAGCACCCGCACCCGCCGCGGGGCGGGCCACACACCGCGCCGGTAGGTCTTCTCTATCCCGGCGGCCGTCAGCACCGCCCGGTCGCCAGGTGGTCCGTCATCACGACGGGCGTCGACCGCTGCCATGTGCCACCTCCTCGGACCGGGTTGATCGGCTCCTCCCGGTGTGGGAGTGGTGGGAGACGGCCGTGCGCGACGGCCGCGGCTGATGCCCGGATGCGGCGTGAGGACCTGGCGGGAGCGTGGTGCCGCGAACAGGGCGGTGGCGTGGCAAGAACGCCGGGGTACGGGCGGCGTAGGCGTCCCACTGCTCGCCGAATTCTTTGGCGACCTCGCGTTCCTCGCTGCGGGCGAGGCGTACGTACACGTACACCAGGACCGGGAACATGATCAGGGTGGGAATGGTCGGCCACTGCAGCAGGAAGCCGATCATGATGAGCAGGAAGCCGTCGTACTGCGGGTGGCGCACCCACGCGTACGGGCCGGTAGTGGCGAGTTCGTCGTGCTGGGCGGCGGCGTGCAGGCGCTTCCAGGCGGCGGCGATCAGCCAGAATCCGGTACCGATCGCGACGTAGCTGACCAGGTGGAAGGGGCTCAGATGCGGGTCGCCCTGCCAGTTGGTCAGGTCGTTCCACAGGTGCCCGCCGGCGTGGGTGTCCTTCAGCAGCGGGAACTGGTTGCCGAGCCAGCTGCCCAGCAGATAGATGGTCAGCGGGGTGCCGTACATCTCGGTGAACAGCGCCACCAGGAACGCGCCGTAGGCGCCCATCGCCCGCCAGTCCCGCTTCGTCCTGGGGTGGAAGAAGCCGGCGGCGAACACCACGAAGAGCAGGGTGTTGAGGACCACGAGAGGCCACAGGCCGTAGGCCGCGTCAGCCATGACGCCCTCCCACCGTGTCGGTCGGTCCGGTGGGGATGCGGCGCTGCCCGCGGGCGAGGGCACTCATGCGGCGCCGGTAGGTGGCCGCGTCGATGCGGCCGTGAAGCCGCAGGCCCACCAGCCACCGTTCCGCTTCGGCCGGCGCGGCGCGCCGTCCGCGCAGGCGGGCCAGCGGCGGGCGGCGGGGCTCGTCGGGGGTGATCAGGCGGGCGATGTCGTAGGCGATGCCCGCCAGGATCAGCGCCCCGAGCAGTGCGGCGATCACGGCGGCCATGGCACTCACCCCCTCCCCGGGCCGGGGCGGTCAGGCCCGTCCGGGCCCGGTGCGGTGGTCGTGCTTGTGCAGCGGGTCCTCGTCCCGGTCGTCGCGGTGTTGATCGCGTCCGCCGTGCATGTCCTGGCCGTGCATGCTGCGCATCATGAAGAACATCATCAGCGGGCAGGCGGCGACGAGGGCGAGCCAGACGAGGCTCTCCAGGGACGCGCCGACGATCAGGGCGCCGACCACGACGATCGCGGCGGCGAGGGCGTACATACCGTAGTTGCGCTGGTTCATGACTGGCCTCCTTCGGCGGAGGGCCGTGGGCCGCAACCAGGGCGGCCGTGTTTTCAGGTTTTGGTGAGAGGGCCGGCGTGCAGCGCGTCCAGGCGGCGCCGGTACTCCTCCTCGTCGATCTCCCCGCGGGCCAGCCGCTCACGAAGGATGTCCTCGGGCGTGGGCGCGAGGGGGGTGTGGGTGTGCTCGTGGGGGCTGTTGAGGGCGCGGAAGAGCAGCACGACGACCGTGATGATCAGTGCCCAGAACAGGATCATGCCGGCGGACATCGCGAACCAGCCCCATCCGCTGACGTCATGGTCGTACCAGAACATCATCGCCACTCACCTGCTTCGGCTTGTCGGCGACCGGGGGCCGGACGGGCTCCCCAGGGACTTCCTGCCTTCACCTGCATCGTCCCTCTGCCCGGTGTGGCGGTCTGGGGCCGGACGGTCCAGGACCGGTGGGCCGTTCAGCCCCTACCTGGCAGGGGTACCCGAGCGCAGGCTGGAGGTGGACCGAAGTGGGAGGCGAGCAAGCTCATGGGTGCCGTCGACATCGTTGTGGTTCTGGCCTCTGCCGTGCTGGTCGCCGTTCTGGTCTGGTACTTTTTCGGGCCGCGCCGGGCCGGTGCCGCCCGGCTGGAGGGCGGCGTACAGCGGGTGGAGGTGACGGTTCGGGGCGGCTACAGCCCCGACGTGATCAAGGTCCGCCAGGGCACGCCGGTGGAGTTGGTCTTCGACCGGCAGGAGGCCGGCGAGTGCACCTCCCGCGTGGTCTTCCCCGATCTCAAGGTCGGCGCGGGCCTGCCCGCCCACACCCGCACGACCGTGCGGCTGAGCCCGGACCGGCCGGGTTCCTTCGGCTTCGCCTGCGGCATGAACATGATCCACGGCACTCTGCTGGTCGAGCCCGCGGCGGGCTCCGCACCGCCCACCAGGGACGGCGCCGATGCCACGGCCACATCCCCGCCTGCCCCTGCCGCTTCGGCCGGCGCACCCCCGGCGGGTGAGGAAAGGACCGCAGCCGAGGCGGAGGCCGCGGACGCCGCCGAGCGGCAGGCGGAGATCAAGGACCTCACCCGCAGGGTACTGACGGGCGCGACGCTCACCGCCCCGGTGCTGTTCGCCGTGATGGCGCACGAACTCTTCGGCGCCGACTGGGTGCCCGGCTGGATGCTGAACCACTGGCTGCAGCTGGCGCTGATCACGCCGGTGATGTTCTACACCGGGTGGCCGATCCACGTGACGGGCTGGCTGACCCTGCGGCACCGGGCCGCCGACATGAACTCCCTGATCACCCTCGGCACCAGTGCCGCCTACGGCTACAGCCTGCTGGTCACTCTCGCCCCCGGCCTGTTGCCGGAGGACTTGCGGGAGGTCTACTACGAGGCTGTCGGCGTGATCCTGACCCTGATCCTTCTCGGACGGCTCCTGGAGGCCCGTGCGAAGGCCGGCACCGGCGAGGCCATCCGTGCGCTGCTGGGATTGCAGGCCCGCACCGCACGGGTGGTGCGCGACGGCACCGAGACCGAGATCCCGATCGAGGACGTCGTGGTCGGGGACGAGATCGTCATCCGGCCCGGAGAGAAGATCCCTGTCGACTCCGAGGTCCTCTCCGGCTCCTCCGCGGTGGACGAGTCCATGGTCACCGGCGAGCCGATGCCGGTCACCAAGCGCGCCGGGGACACGGTCATCGGGGCCACCGTCAACGGCACCGGTTCCCTGCGGGTACGCGCGGCCAAGGTCGGCGCGGACACGATGCTGGCCCAGATCATCCGCCTGGTGCAGCAGGCCCAGGCGTCCAAGGCCCCCATCCAGCGGCTCGCGGACGCCGTGTCGGCGTACTTCGTGCCCGCGGTCATCGCGATCGCGATCGGCACCTTCGCCGTCTGGTTCACCGTTGGCCCGTCGCCCGCCCTGACGTTGGCGCTGGTGTCGGCGGTGGCGGTGCTGATCATCGCCTGCCCGTGCGCGCTCGGACTGGCGACTCCGCTGTCGGTGATGGTCGGCACGGGCAAGGGTGCCCAGGCCGGCATCCTGATCCGCTCCGCCGAGGCCCTGGAAACCGCCCACAAGCTGGACACGGTGGTCCTGGACAAGACCGGCACCGTCACCGAGGGCAAGCCCGTCCTGACCGACGTCCACACAGCCGACGGCTTCGGCGAACCCGCACTACTGCGGCTGGTGGCTGCGGCCGAGGCCGACAGCGAACACCCCCTCGCCCACGCCATCGTCACCGGCGTCCATGACCGCGGCATTCGCCCGCCCGCCGCGACCGGCTTCGACTCGGTCACCGGCAAGGGCGTCCAGGCCACCGTCGACGGACGCGCCGTCCTGGTCGGCACCGCCCGGCTGCTGGGCGACGTCGGCATCGACACCACCGCTCTGACCGCCGTCGCGGCCAACCTGTCGGCCGAGGGCAAGACCCCCGTACTCGCGGCCGTCGACGGACGCCCCGCAGGCGTCCTCGCCGTCGCCGACACCGTCAAGGACGACTCCGTCTCCGCCATCGCCGCCCTTCAGCGCCTCGGCATCGAGGTCGTCATCATCACCGGCGACAACGCCCGCACCGCCGCGGCCATCGCCGCGCAGGTGGGCGTGGACCGGGTGCTGGCCGAGGTGCTGCCCGAGCACAAGGCCGACGAGATCCGCCGCCTGCAGGGCGAAGGCCGCATCGTCGGCATGGTCGGCGACGGCATCAACGACGCCCCCGCCCTGGCCGCCGCCGATGTCGGCCTGGCCATCGGCACCGGCACCGACGTGGCCATCGAGGCCGCCGACATCACCCTGATCTCCGGCTCGCTGAGCGGAGTCGTCACCGCGATCCGCCTGTCGCGGGCCACCATGCGCAACATCCGCCAGAACCTGTTCTTCGCCCTGATCTACAACGCCGTCGGTGTCCCTCTCGCCGCAGGCGCCCTCTACCCGCTGTGGGGCATCCGGCTCAGCCCGATCATCGCCGCCGCCGCCATGGCGCTCAGTTCGCTGTCGGTCGTCACCAACGCCTCCCGGCTGCGCCGTTGGCGCACCCAGCCACTGCCCGAGGCCCAGCCCGCCCGCGTCCAGCCCCGGGTCGAGTCCGCCGCCGACCCGGCCCAGGCCGACAGCATGGCCGCGGCGGGGCATGGGCACCACCACCCCGCCGCCCAAGGCGAGGGCACCGTGGTCGCGGACCCGGTGTGCGGCATGCAGGTGGACAGGACCACCGCTGCCGAACACCGGCAGACCGAGCACGGCACGTACTACTTCTGCTCCGCTCACTGCGCCGCCGCGTTCGACGCCGACCCGGACCGCTACACCGCCCCCACGACCGACAGCCCGCGCAAGGGAGGTGAACCTCGATGACCACCGCTCCAACCGCCCCTCGCCACTCCCCCGAACAGCACACCCAGGCACCCGGTTACGCCGACCACAAGGCCGACCACCTGGCCCGCCTGAGCAAGATCGAGGGCCAGATACGCGGCATCTCCCGCATGGTCACCGACGACCGCTACTGCATCGACGTCCTCACCCAGATCACAGCCGCCAGCCGGGCCCTCCAGGAAGTCGCCCTTGCTCTCCTCGACGACCACGTCCGCGGCTGCGTCACCGACGCCGCCCGTACCGACCCGGCCCAGGCCGAGGAGAAGTTCGCAGAGCTGAGCGACACCTTGCGCCGCGCAGTGCGTCTGTAGCCACACGGACGGAAGCCATGACGACAGCCGACGATCATTCCCTTCTCTCTCAATTGCTGCTGTAGGCCGCGCCCTCGGCTGCGCGCGTTCACGCGTGCGCTCAGCCGAGCCCGCACGCGACCGAACAGAAGCCCTGTCGAGCAGAGGACACCCCTGTGAACAGCATGAACCGCCGCTCCGTCCTGCTGGCCGGCCTCAGCGTCGCGGGCGCGGGCGCGCTCGCCGCCTGCAGCGGCTCCAGCCGCACGCCTGCCCTGATCAGCCCCTCCGGCCCGGCCGTCGCCGCCGCCGACAAGAAGCGCACCAAGAGCGGCAGGACGCACGAACCGACCCTGACCGCAGCACGGTCCAAGGTCGACCTGGGCGCCGGACTCACGGCCAGGACCTGGGCCTTCAGCGGCCGGACCCCCGGCAAGGAGCTGTCCAGTGCGAGCGGTTGTGCCCCCGCGAGGCACCCCTGCCCCGGCTGTCATCAGGCCCCGGGACGGGGAGGCGTCAGGTGACCGGATTCAGGAAGGTCAGCACCGAGGCGTCCTCCTCGATCAGCGGGGCGAGGGCAGCGTTGAACGGGCCACCGTACGGAGCCTTCAGGTGCGCCTGGAAGGCGTCCTCGTCCCGGTACACCTCGAAGATCCAGTAGGCGCGCGGGTGGGACGCCTTGGTGTAGACGTCGAAGACGAGGTTGCCCTCTTCCTCGCGCACCTTCTCGGCGTACTCCAGGATCAGGCGGGCGACCTCGTCCTCCGCTCCCTCACGGGCGGTGAACTCGGCGAGCAGGGTCTTCTTCACGGGCTGTGTCCTTCGGTCGGGTTCAGTCGCGGTAGGAGTCGAGGTGCCAGACGCGAGCCTGGTCCAGCTTCACCGAGCCGTTCTCGGCGAAGATCTCCACCCCCTGGCTGGCGGGGTCGGGGAAGATCTGGTCGGTGATCACGGCCTCGCCGCTGCCGCCGAAGACCTCGACGGACGACCAGTCGACGAGGATCCGCAGCTTGACCTTGCCGTTCTCGGCCTTCAGCGGTGCGCTCTGGACACCGGGGAAGGTGCTGTTGAAGTCCACGGCGCCGGAGCGGGTGCGGTCGACGTACAGCTCCTGCGTCGTGGCGTCGTAGCCGATGACGGTCTCCTCGCCGTCTGCGCCGGTACGCACCTTCAGGCCGAAGCGTTCGGCGTCGTTGAGGGAGAAGGTCGCCTCGATGTCGAGTGCCTTGCCCTGGGCCGCACGGCCGATCAGGGTCTTCGAGGTGTTCCTGACCGTGACACCGGCCGCCGTGGCCGGGCTGCTCTGCCGCAGGGACTCCAGGCTGCCCACCGGCTTGCTCGTCAGCCTGATCTGCCCGTCGATCGTGCGCAGGGCCATCTCCCGGGGAGCGCTCTGCGCGCCGCGCCACGGGGAGGTGGGGATGGCGCCGCTGTAGTCCCAGTTGTTCATCCAGCCGACCATGTACCGCTTGCCGCCAGGTGCGTTCTCCCAGGACACGGCCGCGTAGTAGTCCTTGCCGTAGTCGGCCCAGTCGGCGCGCTGCACAACGGACTTGGCGGGCTTGTCGGCCTCGGTGAACTGGTCGGCCAGGATGTGACCCCAGCCGGCGTCGTTCATGTCAACGATCTGGATCTGTGCCTTCTTGCCCGCGTAGGGACGCAGGTCGAAGGAGGCCCAGTCCAGGCTCTCGCTGTTGGAGCCGGTGGCGCTGCGCACGACCTGGCCGTCGACGATCAGGTTGACCGACGTCTCCTGGGAGACGGGCCGGGCCACGGCGTCGGACAGCATGATGTGGTCGACGTTGAGGTGACCCCAGCCGCCGGTGTTGTCGTCGACGATCCTGAGCCGCGCCTTCTTGCCCGCGAGGTCGCTGACGTCCCACGAAGCCCAGTTGAGCGCCTCGGCGTCCTTTCCGGTCGCGCTGCGCACCACTTCCCCGTCGACGACGAGTTCGAGGGCAGTGGGGTCGGCGGAGCCCGACGGGTGGTTGCCGCCGCCGATGAGGAAGTTGATGTGCTTCTTGTCGATGGTGAACTCGGGCGAGGTGAGGGTGCCGGTGGTCGAGTCGCCGTTCAGGTAGGTGTTGACCAGGCCGCTGCCCCGGAATCCGGAGACCTCCTGTTGGTTGGGGAGGGTGCCGGTGGCCGGGGCCGAGCCGAAGGCGTCCCCGGCCGTCGTCCAGTCGCCGTAGCTGCCGCCCTCGAAGTCGGCGAGGACCGTGCCCGCGGGCGGCTCTTGCTGCTCCATGACGGTTCCGGACTCGTGCGGATGCCGTCCACCGCCGACCCTGAAGTTCAGGTAGGAGCTGTCGACGGTGAACTCGGGCGAGGTGAGGGTGCCGGTGGTGCCGTCACCGCTGTGGAAGCTGTTGGCGAGGCCCGTGCCGTCGTAGCCGGCAACCGTTCCCTGCCCGGCCAGGGCACCGGCCGTGGGCCCGTCGCCGAACGCGGTGCCGGTGGTCGTCCACGTACCGAAGTCGGCGCCCTCGAAATCCTGCACCACCGTGCCGGTGGGCGGGGTGTAGGTGCCCTTGGCCTGGGCGGTGAACTTCTTGCCGTCGAAGTCCCCGATGAAGTACTGGGAGCCCGAACCGCCCGCGATACCGCCGGGGTTCATGCTGACGACCAGGACCCACTTGATGTTGTTCTCGTCCCCGTCGACCGCGAGGGGGAACAGGTCGGGGCACTCCCACACGCCGCCCGTCGCGCCCTGCGGCCCGAACTCGCTCTGCAGCTCCCAGTCCTTGAGGTTCTTGGACGTGTAGAACCGCACCTTGTGCTCGGTGGACAGCGACACCGTCATCACCCAGCTCCTGGTCGGCGCGTACCACTGGACCTTGGGGTCGCGAAACTCCTTGGAGCCGATGTCGATGACGGGGTTGCCCTGATACTTGGTCCAGGTGCGGCCGCGGTCGGTGCTGTAGGCGAGCGACTGGGCCTGTGTGCCGGCTGCCTTGTCATAGCTGGTGTAGATCGCCACCATGGGCGGGTTCTTCCTGGTGCCGAAGCCGGTGGTGTTGTCCCAGTCGACGACCGCGCTGCCGGAGAACACCATCTCCTCGTCGTCGTGCGACAGGGCGAGCGGCAGCTCCTCCCAGTGCACGAGGTCCTTGCTCACCGCGTGCCCCCAGGACATGTCGCCCCACGAGTTGCCGCCCGGGTTGTACTGGTAGAAGAGGTGGTACTCGCCCTTGTAGTACACGAGGCCGTTGGGGTCGTTCATCCAGTTCTTCTCCGGGGTGAAGTGGAACTGGGGCCGGTAGGTCTCCGAGTGCGGCGGGGAGTCGGCGGCCACGGCCTGGGGGGCGAGCGGGGCTGCGGACAGGGCGCAGACCGTCGCCACCGCCGCGATCATCCGTGTGCGGGCATGCCGGGATACACGTCCAGAGCTCATGGTGTCTCCTCTGTTGCGGCCGTCCGCGCAGCGAAGCCTGCTGCCCGGCGCGGACGGCCGCTGAAGCGGCGCCTTGCCGACGCCGTCGTCCACGGTGTCGGCGAGGAGTGTCATCGTTGACTTGTGTCATCGATGACATCGAGTGGCCCGATGATGGGGGAAATCCGGCCAGTGCGTCAACGGTTCGGCCGCGACGTCCTGTTGGGCAGTCTGTTCGCCCGTCAGACGCGGTCGGCCGCGGCGAGCTGCCCCAGCTGGTGCTGCCACGGCGGGTTGGGGCCGGCGACCGAGCAGGTCAGGGCCGCTACGCGGGCGCCGAAGCGGCAGGCTTCCTCGACGTCGTCCAGGCGGAGTTCCGTCAGCCGGCCGCCCAGCAGCCCACGAGCACCGAGGTGGTGCAGCAGCCCGGCGGTGAAGGAGTCCCCCGCACCGACCGTGTCGGCGACGCTCGTCGCCACGGCGGGCACCTGGACCTGTGCGCCGTCGAGCGAGGCGAGGGCGCCGTCGGCACCGCGCGTAATCACGACGAGCCGCGCCCCGGCCGCATGCCAGATGTCGCATGCCCGCTCGGGCGACGTGCCCGGCAGCAGCAGTTCCAGGTCGTCCTCGCTCAGCCGCAGCACATCGGCGAGGGAGCACCAGCGCGCCAGACGGGCGCGATAGACGTCGGGATCCACCAGCAGCGGCCGGACATTGGGGTCGATGCTGATGGTCGCCCGGGGAGCGGCCGCCGCCAGGAAGTCCTCCACCACCGCCGCGCCGGGCTCCCGGACCAGGGCCAGGGATCCGGTGTGCACACAGGCGGTCCCGGAGAGATCGACCCGCGCGAGTTCCTCGGCCGTCCACTGCCAGTCGGCCGTGTTCTGCGCGTGAAAGGAGAACGCGGCCTGCCCCTGGTCGTCCAGCTCCGCCACGGCCAGGGTGCTGGGCTCCGCGGCCGCGACGGCGTACGACAGGTCCACCCCGGACGCCTCCAGGTGGGCCCGGAACAGGCGCCCGAACACGTCACCGGACAGTCGCGCGAGGAAGCGGGCCGGGGTGCCGAGTCGGGCCAGGGACACTGCCGTGTTCGCAGGTCCGCCGCCCGGCAGTACACGCAGGGCGAGTTCGTTCGTGGCGCTTGCGGGCCCGGCGAAGGCGTCCGCGACGCACTCCCCCAGGACGATGATCTGACGCGCGTTCATGGGCTGCTCTTCTCTGCGGACGACGAGGCGAAATCGGGCACGGATCGGGCGGCCGCCGGAGGCGTTACGGACTTGTGTCCCGCGCAAGGCATTGACGTTGCCGGGAGGCGGAGTCCATCATCCTGGCCATGCAGTGTCAACGATGACATAAGTCAACGATGACACTCCGGGCGGCGTGCTCTGAACCGAACCCCGTGCCGCTCGCGATCTCACAGGAGTCGATCATGTCCCGTACCACTCGCCTGTCCTCCTCCCTCCTCAGAGTCGCCGCTGTCACGGGCGTCGCGACCCTCACCCTGACGGCCTGCGGATCCGGCTCCGGATCGGGCTCGTCCAGCGCCGGATCGGGCGACGTCAAGGTCGGTCTGATCACCAAGACCGACACCAACCCGTTCTTCGTGAAGATGAAGGAGGGCGCGGAGAAGGCCGCCAAGGAGAACGGCGCCGAACTGGTCACCGCCGCAGGCAAGTTCGACGGCGACAACGCCGGTCAGGTCACCGCCATCGAGAACATGGTCGCCTCCGGCGTGAAGGGCATCCTGATCACCCCGAGCGACTCCAAGGCCATCGTGCCCGCGATCGAAAAGGCCAAGGCCAAGGGCGTCCTGGTCATCGCCCTGGACACCCCGACCGAGCCGGAGAGCGCGGTCGACGCCCTCTTCGCCACCGACAACGTCAAGGCCGGTGAGCTGATCGGCGAGTACGCCAAGGCCGCCATGAAGGGCAAGACGGCGAAGATAGCCGCCCTCGACCTGGCACCGGGCGTCTCCGTCGGCGTCCAGCGGCACGAGGGCTTCCTGAAGGGCTTCGGCGCCACCGACAAGGACGTCGCCTGCGCCCAGGACACCGGCGGCGACCAGGCCAAGGGCCAGACGGCGATGGAGAACTGTCTCCAGAAGGAGCCGGACATCAACGTCGTCTACACCATCAACGAGCCCGCCGCCCTGGGCGCGTACACCGCGCTCAAGGCCAAGGGCCGGGAGAAGGACGTACTGATCGTCTCCGTCGACGGCGGCTGCACCGGAACGCAGGCGGTCAAGGACGGCAAGATCGCCGCGACGTCCCAGCAGTACCCGCTGAAGATGGCCGCCGAAGGTGTCAAGGCCGTCGTGGCGTACGCAAAGGACGGCAAGAAGGCGTCCGGTTACACCGACACGGGCGTCACGCTGATCACCGACAAGGCGCAGGACCGGGTCACGTCCAAGGACACCGCTTACGGCCTGGAGAACTGCTGGGGCTGAGCCGCCCCCAACGACCGTACGACGCCGCCTCCCCCTTGAACGGGGCGGCCGGCCCCTCCTCCCCGACCGCGGGGACGGCCGCCCCCTCGTTCCCCTGTCCTCCGCCTTCTTCGATTCCTCCAGTTCCGCCGGTTCCTCCCACGAGGACGGACAGGGACGGACAGGGACTCTGTCTTTCGACAAGGACTTCGCATGACCGCCACGTCCACGCCTCCGAGCACGTCCTCGCCGTACGCCGGGCTCAAAGCGCCGACCACGGCCCGCAGACTGCTCACGGCGCCAACCACCGGCCCGCTGGCCGCCCTCCTCCTGGCCTGCGCCTTCTTCTCCTTCTCGACCGAGCAGTTCCTCACGGGCGGCAACTTCTCGCTGATCGTGCAGCAGGTCATGGTCGTCGGCACCCTCGCCATCGGCCAGACCCTGATCATCCTGACGGCGGGCATCGACCTGTCGTGCGGTGCCGTCATGGCCTTCGGCAGCATCATGATCGCCAAGATGGCCGCCGAGGGCTCATTGCCCCCGCTCGCCGCCATCGCCCTGGGCCTGGTGGTCTGCGGCGGCTTCGGCCTGCTCAACGGGCTGCTGGTACAGAAGATCCCGCTGCCGCCCTTCATCGTCACCCTCGGCATGCTCAACGTGGCGTTCGCGCTGACCCACATCTACTCCGAGGAGCAGACGGTCACCAACCTGCCGGGCCCGCTGACAGCGCTCGGGGAGACCTTCCCGCTGGGCAACACCGACATCACATACGGCTCGCTGGTCACCATCGCCCTGTTCCTCCTCCTCGCCTACGCGCTGAGCAACACCGGCTGGGGCCGGCACGTCTATGCGCTGGGCAACAGTCAGGAAGCGGCGCGGCTGAACGGCATCCGCACGGGTCGGCTCACCATCGGCATCTACACCGTGGCCGGCGTGCTCTACGGCATCGCGGCCCTGCTGCTGATCTCCCGCACCGGAGTCGGCGACCCGCAGGCCGGGCAGACCGACAACCTCGACAGCATCACGGCCGTGGTCCTCGGCGGCACCAGCCTCTTCGGCGGACGCGGATCGGTCCTGGGCACCTTCATCGGTGTCCTCATCGTCGGTGTCTTCCGCAACGGGCTCCAGTTGATGGGCGTCGCCTCCATCTACCAGACCCTGATCACCGGTGTTCTCGTGATCCTCGCGGTGACCGTCGACCAGATCTCCCGGAAGAAGGCCCGATGAGCACCATCTCGTCCCCCGCGCCCGTGCTGCAGGCGCGCGGCCTGGTCAAGCGGTACGGCCATGTCACCGCCATCGACGGCGCCGACTTCGATCTGATGCCCGGTGAGGTCCTCGCGGTCATCGGCGACAACGGCGCCGGGAAGACCAGCCTGATCAAGGCGCTCACCGGCGCGGTGGTCCCCGATGCGGGCGAGATACGACTCAACGGGAAGCCCATCACCTTCTCCGGTCCTCAGAGCGCACGCGCCCACGGCATCGAGACGGTCTATCAGGACCTCGCGGTGGCCGCCTCCATGGACATCGCCTCGAACATGTTCCTCGGGCGCGAACTGCGCCGCCCCGGCGTCCTCGGCAGCGTCTTCCGCATGCTGGACAAGAAGCGCATGCGCCAGGAGGCCGCCGAGCACATGGCCGACCTGAAGATCGGCCTGCGCTCGCTGACGCAGGCGGTCGAGACGCTCTCCGGCGGCCAGCGCCAGGCGGTCGCGGTCGCCCGTTCCGTGGCCTGGGCGCGCAGCGTCGTCGTCATGGACGAGCCCACCGCCGCTCTCGGCGTCAAGGAGTCCGGGCAGGTCCTGGATCTCATCCGCCGCGTCCGGGACAAGGGCATGCCGGTCGTCCTGATCAGTCACAACATGCCGCACGTCTTCGAGATCGCCGACCGGATCCACGTCCACCGCCTCGGCAAGCGCGCCGCCGTGATCAAGCCGTCCGACTACTCCATGGCGGAGGTCGTCGCCATCATGACCGGTGCGCTCACCGTCGATGCGGCCGGAGATACTGTCGTAGCGGACTCGGAGGCTGCGAAGGCCGCCGGAGTACAGGCCACCTGACAGCACGATCCAGCTCTCACAGTTTCCGGCCGAGGCCGCGGCCGGAACCGAGGGCCCACAGGAGATGGTTTCCTCCATGGCAGCCAGCCGCCGCCCCACCCTGGCCGATGTCGCCCGAGAGGTGGGCGTCAGCGCCAAGACGGTCTCCCGCGTCCTCAACGAGGACGGCCCCGTCTCGGCACAAACCCGGGAGCACGTGCTCGCCGCGGTGGCCAAGCTCGGCTTCCAGCCGAACCTCATGGCACGCAACATCCGCGTCGGCGGACCCGACACCACCATCGGGCTGGTCATCCCCGACCTCGCCAACCCGTTCTTCGGAGCCGTGGCGCGAGCGATCGAGGACACCGTACGAGAACGCGGACTGACGCTGCTCATGGGCTCCTCCGCCGACGACCCCGACCGCGAACGCGCCCTGACGGACAAGTTCCTCGCCCGGCGCGTCAGCATCCTGTTCGTCGTGCCGTCCGTGGGCGCCGACCACGCCCACCTCAAGTCCCACCGCACGGCGGGACTGCCCGTGATCTTCCTCGACCGCCCCGGAGTCGGCCTCGCCACGGACAGCATCGTCAGCTCCAACCGTGCGGGAGCCCACGACGGCGTCGCCCACCTCATCGCCCACGGTCACCGGCGCATCGGCTTCGTCGGTGACCTGCCGCTGAAGCTGTACACCCGTCGTGAACGTCTGGCCGGCTATCGCTCGGCGCTGCAGGAAGCCGACATCGCCTACGACCGCTCGCTCGTCACCAACGCCCACGACCAGCAAGGGGCCGAGGCCGCGACCTCCCAGCTGCTCGATCTGGCCGATCCCCCCACAGCACTGTTCGCCGGCAACAACATCGTCGCGCTGGGCATAGTCGCCGAACTGGCCCGCAGCAAGCGCAAGCACGTAGCCGTCGTCGCCTTCGACGACGTGTCACTGGCCGAGGCACTTGAGCCGGCCCTGACCGTCGTCGCCCAGGACCCCGAGGAAATCGGCAGAACGGCGGCGACGACCGCCCTGACCCGCCTCGACGGCGACCGCTCGCGTGCCCGCACCATCACCGTGCCCACCCGACTGATCGTGCGGGGCTCGGGCGAACAGCCGGCGCCCGGTACCCAGGGGAGCTGAACGGGGCGCCTCGGTACCAGCCTGACGTGCGCGGGAGAAACGAGGCCCTCGTCGGCATGCCTCTACGCCGGCACGATGACCGACGCCCGCGGCGATCTGCTCAGCCACGGTGCCGGCAGCCGATCCGTCTGCCTTTCGCAACCGCGCTCAGTACTCTCCGCGGGCGTCCTGCATCAGCCCGTCACGTGCGCTGGTCCCCAGGCGGTCGGCCCCCAAGAATGATCAAGGGGCCGCTTCAGATCTCCTCTGAAGCGGCCCCTGACCTGCGACTTCGCAAAGTCGGGACGACAGGATTTGAACCTGCGACCCCTTGACCCCCAGAAGCTGACACCCAGTCCAGGACGTCCGGACAGTCCAGGGGAGCGGGCAAGGGTCCAGGTCAGAGATCCGAGGCACCAGCTTGTGTGCCCAGGTCTGTGAGAGATGTGTGAGACGTGACGCCCTCCCGAACGTAGCTCTGTCGCGTCATCAGAGGCTCGTGGACGGACGGCAGCTCGACTGCCGATTCTTTGATCCGCCAGGCGCGAAACGCCTCTCTACTGGATCTACACGACGCGGCGGAGGCCACGGTCTCCCACAGCTCCTACCTACTTCTTGGGGTTGCCCGGCTCCTGCCACTGCGGGAGCGCCGTTGCGAACCCGAACTCCTTGGCCACCTGCTCAAGCTCGGTGGTCCATGGCTTGTCGGTGAGCACTTCATTGAAGGCGAGCATTGCGATGTGGAAGATCCACAGGCAGAAGAGTTGGCACGCCACGAGCTCTTCGTGGATCGGTGTCTGGCTGACGTGGAAGTCTTGGCCATCATCCTTGAAGAACATCTGTGCGCCGGTGAGCGTGGGGTGCGCGAACCAGGAATCTACTTGGTAGAACGTCCGCTCCTTGGTGAGGCCATAGCCCCTCATCAGGTGCTCGATCTTGGCCAGCCGCTCGTTGGGATCAGCTGCGATGGCCTTCGCCGTCTCCACAGTCTTGACCATGACCTCGTAGGCGTCCTTGTAGCGGTCCTTCGTGCCGTCCGCCTTCAGGGCCTTCGCCAGCTGGATCTGATCGTTTCCGAGCTTGCGGCTGTAGATGTCGCCTATCCGGTCCCCCTGGTCGACGCACCACCGCAAGGTGATCGCGTACTCCAAAGCACTCCGACGATTGGGGGACGCAGCGCCGCAGGCGCCGCCCTGGTGCAGTGTGAGGATCGCGCGCACCTGCTCGGCTACGTTGAAGAAGAGTCCCCATCCGATCACGCTGGCGCGGTTGGTCGGGTCGACGTGCTTGTACAGGTCGCCCGAGATCAAGTTCTCAAGGCGGATGAGGGCTTCACCAGGGTTCGGTTCTGTCATGAGCCGCATCATGGCGGGGAGCGAGTTGACGCCGCTACGAGATTTTCCCTGTTCGGTTTGTGCGAGCTGTGAGCTCGCACCATGCCGACCAGGAATCATCAGACCTTTTGCTTCGAAAGCGCTGATGGCAGTCGTTCAACATTTGACACATAGACCTCAGGATGTGACTTGGGTCACTCTGTGCAACGCTAGAGACATGAGGCGCCCAACTCTAGGGCGGTCTAAGCCCGAGCAGTATGCGGCTGCTTCTTGTGCGGCGCGGGAGGACCCATGCTGAGCAAGGACATCAAGAAGGTTCAAACGACTCGGGCGTGGACTGGCCTTATTGTAGTGATCATCAGCGATATCGGCATTGCGCTAGCCGCGATACTGGTGGCGATAGACGTCGGCCGTTCCGAGGCCGTCGCCATTCTTACTAGCGCCTTTACTGCTATAACTGCGATTTCGACAGCCTACTTCGGTGTTCGAGCTGCAACGAACACAGCTCAATCTGCTGTAGCCGCTACGATGAAACCATCTCAGGAGAATGACGCTGCCAATCAGCAGTTTCCTGGCGGGAAAAGAAATGTCGATTGATTCCACACCCAAGCCCAATCAGGGGCGGGGGAACGGGCAAAATGATCCACTTCAGCGCTGGATCATTGCGTTTCGCGTGACCGCTGTTATAGCCGGGTTGGCGAGTCTTACAGCGGCCATATTTGCCACATTCACCAGCAACGTAAATAACATCGGGCTTGTCGGACTACTGGTACTGACCGTAATCCTCTTCATCCTTGCCGTTATGGAGATTCGGGATCCCGAAAGGGAAGAGGAGTGATAGCGATAGCAGACTTCGATTCCTCGACTGAAAGATGGATGTTTCCAGCTAGGTATTGACAAATAGCAAGGAGCCAGAGTACCGCAAGAACAATGGCCAGAATGACGCGAATTGGCTTCAGAAGAGCAGCACTTAGCGAGGTTGATTCTCTAGCCAACAGGACTGCTGTGGCGAATGTAGAAGGCGTGAGCAGCAGGGCTACGTGTGGAGCGGTTAGTTCTCCCACAAAGTAGGCTCCACCAGACGTAATTGCTAGAAATGTAACGAGCGCGATGCCAGTTACGACCCAGTGGATCATTCTAATCGGAAGCAATGGCCTTAGTCTGCAGTCGATTTTGATTGCGTGGGGGCGGAGTGCCGTACTAGGTGGCGAGTAGACAAGGATCAACTCATGTCTAGTTTCGACCAAATTTCGTTTTGCGGAGGGATTATTGCCCCATTTCTCGCTCGCAGCAACCCGAACCGACTTTGGATCAAATTCGACGCTTGCATCTGAGACACGAAGGCTTACGTGATTTGAATACGCGTCCCCGAAAGTTGCCACTTGCCCTAGATCATCTCGTTGCATGGCAAGTGCTGACGCTACTTTTTGACTGAAGTTTCCCCTCTTTTCTGAGGTTACTTCTCTTGTCTCTGAGACATTTACGAGAAATGGTTCATCGAGCGGCACGAGGCACTCTGCGATGGCTGTCCAGTAGCTGCCATAGAAGCGGTATGTGTCTAGAATCGTAGTTGCCGTTGCTTTGATCTCACTATTTCCAGTTTGCCCGGAGCTAACCCTCACGATTTCGTAGAATGAGACAAGCGCGTCAATCCATTTATCTACTTCATCGAGGGAGCTGAGCTCCTTGTTCGCCTTGAGGATCGGCAAAGCAAGTAGGGGGTTCGCTACTGGACTGTCACTAAGCTTCCGCAGTTGCATATCGGTGCGAATGGGCAACAGGGTTCGTTGCCAGTCCTTCAAGGACTGAACGAAGGCCTCTCTTTCTTCCTTGGCGGCTTTTGGATCACATAGACCTTTGAAGAGATATTTTGCCAGGGCTTGATTTTTGCCTACCCCCTCTTGAGCCTTTCGCCATGGCCCACTTTCAAATCCACAAATGGCTCTTAGATAGGTGTGAAGTTCTTTCTCGGCAAGTAGGTCCTTAAGCGGGCCGTTTTTGTCGTCGCCAAGAAGGGTAACCAGGTCATTTCCCAGCGAAACAAGATGACTGGCATGGAGCCCAGCACTCTCCCATAGCGGCAGCCGGAATGCTGATCGGCTTCCTACTGTGAGATCGAATCCAAAGAGCAGTTTTCGAGGGAAGTTTCCCACGGGGAGCTTAATCCAAGCGCTCTTGCAACGATGAGGCACCAGATCACCCAGCACCTCTCTCAGTGGCTCTACGTGCATGATTCGTTTTCGTTCCACCCATAGGGCGCTGGAATAGTCAATACGCTCGACGGAGCGTGCACGCCACTTAGCGGGGTCACTCATCAATCGTAGGCAGATTCTCTCGTTTCCCCGAAGGTCCAGTCCCTCGATCTTCATAGGGCTTCTTTACTACACCAGCTGGATTCGTGACGGTAGACGACGCCTTTGCCGAGAAGTGGATGCCCCATTTTCCCTAATTGTGATTTTTATCGCCTATGTTATACTGATACCAATGGAGAAGGGGTGGCGTTATCGAAAATCATTCAGACTGATCCTGAGGGAGTTATTTTGTCCCAAGGTCGCTCCCCGTACTTACGATGCTCCACGAAGGGCCCCACCCGTGACCACAGAGAAGCCGTCAGATCCATTTTCCAATGAGAGACTCTTTGGGCCTGCGCGCCCCAAGGAGGAGATGGACCAGAAACTTCAAGAGTATGAGGAGTGGAAGAAGAATTTTTCCTGGAATGAATCTCCAGGTTTTCGAGGTCTTGGAGGTCCGGGCGAGTTTATCATTATTTATAACCCTAGTGAAGATTAACCACTTGTAATCCGTCTTACATCTTTCCTCGTTCTGACCTCGTATAATCCGTCCTCATATGACAGAACGAGCAAGACCAACATTCGACGGACAGGCAGTCGCCAAGGCGTTAGGGACGAAGGCCCAAGAGGTTACTGATCCCGCCTATGGCGATGGGCAGCACTTCCAAGTTCGCTCGGACAAGGCATTCCTGAGTCTCGACACGTTCCCAGCGGCCGGCGTCTCTCGCATCACGACTAAGGGTGCGAGGATCGAGCTGTTCGGTGGGATGCTTCCGGCTGTTGAGGACGAGGGCATCGTCTTCATGCAGAAGGACCAGGACCACGAGCACTCAACAGTTGCTCTCCACCCTGATGGCGCGCTGACACTGGGGTACCAGGTCGACACTGGCCCCCTCTCCGTCCCAGGTCTCCCCGAGGATGTTGAGGACACCGCGCAGATCATCACCAACCACGAGGCCGTGAAGACACCGGCCGAGCCTTCGGAGCCTGAGGCACCGTCCGTCGTGGTCGCTGGCCCCAAGCCTCCCGAGAAGGTCGGCGACGGCCTGGAGCGCATGCGAGGCGCCTTTCCTGATGAGCGCCCGATGATCCAGCGTGTTGCCACAGCAGAGCCTGATCCCACCACCAACGGACACGTCCAGTCCGCACCCAAGGTGCCGGAAGCTGTTGCCCAGGACTCTCAGGACGAGCATCCGCTCGACCGAGCTGCACGCATCAGGGCACAGGTGTCCGCGTACAAGCTGATGCACAGAGGCAGGTACGGGCTCATGTACACACTCGATCGGGTTGATCTTCGGCGTGTCGTACGTGGGTTGTGAGTA